>NZ_AP018288.1:6078830-6221254 GCF_002368335.1 Nostoc sp. NIES-4103
TGCTTGGATGGCTCCTCAAGACCAGCCTCACGAACAATTTGTATTCCCTGAAGAAGTACTACCTCGCGGTAACGCTCTCTAAGGCTTAATTAACTAGAATTTCATCATTGATGATTCTCCAGTGATCCTCCGCAATTTAGCGGAGGATTTTCTATTTTTTGACTTGGCAACCTATCGATCCAATCTTCAATAAGTTGAGTAACTGTTTTTTCTTTATCCTGTGCATAAGCCTTGAGCTTATCGTGTCTCCTAGAAGATATACGAATATGTAAATCTTTTTTCTCCATAAGTATGTACATAACATGAACATATCTATAGTAGTATATAAATGGTCAATGACCCACCTACACGGCTGTAAACAACAGGTCACAGTAGCGGTAATACGCGCGACCTCAGTAACTAGCGTGAGCAAAGGGGAAGGAGCGTTGCCAACTGGTAAGCCATTGCTGTAATTCCAAGTAACGTTGTACGTAAAACAATTTAACTGCCTGCGGGAGGCGTGCGGCTGCCTGGGTTCTGGCTTTGACCAGATAAAGGGGGAAACTCCAAAGATGCTGTGTAAGACGGGCGAGCGTTTTTGGTAACGCACATTATTTTTACAATGTTCCTAACAGAGCAATAGCAAGTGATACAGGAAGCCTACACTTGTGCTGACGCAGTAAGTGTAGGTACTTCACTTAATTGTTCTAAATATCAAATAAAGTGTGTTATATTGATTTAAGGTCAACAACCCGGAGTCAAAATACTCCGCCTTTTTGAAACTAAGACCGCTTAGGCAACAAGGAGGTGATGCCCATGATAGAAAGTAGTAAAAGCATGGGTCATCAGGTTGCAGTTAGCCGGCTGTGCGCCGGGGCTGTTCTCTAAAAGTTAGCCTTAGTTATCGTTGAGATACTAAGTTAGCTCAATTAGCTAGGCTAAAGCTCGGAGTTCCTTCCGGCAGTCTGGTTGCAACCTGAAGACCCGCTAGACCGCTCTGATTTAGATCAACTGATCCAAATCAGAGCGGATAGTTTTTATGGGTAACTTTAGTTTTAAAACAGGGATTTTGTGATATGGCACAACTACTGAGTGATGCACAAATTACTGAACAGGCCAGCAATCTTTCAGGTTGGACAGTAGAAGGATCTAAGTTACAGACTACTCGCAAATTTCCAGACTTTATTACAGCAATTGAATTTGTTAATAAGCTGGTAGAACCTGCCGAAGCAGCAGGACATCATCCAGATATAGAGATTTCTTATAACAAAGTTAAAATTTCACTGACTACTCATGACGCAGGTGGGTTGACACAAAAGGACTTTGATGTAGCAGCGGTAATTTCGCAAATCAATTAAAAGATTTATTATAATCAGCTGTCATTATCTGTGTTTTCCCTAGTTAAAATCGGTAAGGACTAATAAGTACCTGAAAACCTAGTCCTAATTGAGATGTGTAGGCGATTCCATGTGACAGTTAATCAGGCGATCGCTGCTATGTTGCCATCTGCTTTAGATGCTTTATAATGATATGCTATGAAGCTATGTTTTTGCATAAGATAATCACATGGGTTTTTAACATGAAATTAATCGGTTATTAGCTTTGCAAAAACTAAAATTGTAATAGTAGCAACTAGCGCTCATTAATAGATTTCAACATGATGTCGGATTTTTGAGAATAGGTGCAGCAAAAACAATTATCTATACAAGGTGTGAGGAGAAAAGGAAAAATGTCTAATCTATTGTGGAAAACCCTAGCGGTTAGCCCAGCAGTTTTGGGAGCAACGTTACTAGTTTCAGCAACAGCAATGGCGGCTCCAAATGCCACCAAGGAAGTAGCAGCAGCTGAAAAAACAGCCGCAACAGAAGTTGCCCAAACACCAGAAATTTTGGCTCAAGCAGCTCCAGCATCCAACGATGCCGCAGTTTTAGATCAAGTTAACCGTTACAGCAAGGAAGGCACACAAAACACTTCTGTGTCTCAAGTCACCTCGGTGTCTCAGTTCTCCGATGTGCAACCAACAGATTGGGCATTCCAAGCGTTACAGTCCTTGGTTGAGCGTTATGGTTGTATTGCTGGGTATCCCAGTGGCGTCTACCGTGGTAACCGTGCTTTGACCCGTTACGAATTTGCCGCTGGTTTAAATGCTTGTTTGGATCGGGTTAACGAATTGATTGCCACAGCCACAGCTGACTTGGTAACCAAACAAGACTTAGCGACTTTACAGCGGTTACAAGAAGAATTTTCCGCAGAATTAGCAACCCTACGTGGACGTGTAGATTCTTTAGAAGCTCGTACTGCTGAATTGGAAGCAAACCAGTTCTCAACTACCACCAAACTAGTTGGTGAAGCAATTTTTGCAGTGACCGACGCCTTTGGCGATAACACAGGTGACGCCAACAATACAGTCTTCCAAAACAGAGTTCGTCTAGGTTTGCAAAGCAGCTTCACTGGTAGAGACGTGTTGACCACCCGTCTATCTGCTAGCAATACAACTCCCTTTGACATCCAAGACAGCGCTGGCGCTAATATTAACGATACTAGCGGAGAAGGCTTACAAACATTTCAAGTTAATGGTGGCTCAACTTCCAATAATGTCCAGATAGACAGGTTGACCTATGAAGCCCCCATTGGCCCAGCCCAAGTTTACCTAGCTGCGGCTGGCGGACAACACAGTCATTACGCCGCTGTTAACAACCCTTACTTCTTTGACAAAACTGACGGTGGTAACGGCGCGTTGTCTACCTTCTCTTCGGAAAATCCCATCTACCGCATTGGTGGCGGTGCTGGTTTAGCGCTGAATATACCTTTTGGTCAAGGCGGCGGTATCCTCAAACCCAGCTCTCTCACCTTAGGTTACTTGGCATCGGAAGCTAACACCCCGACTGGTGGCTCAGGTCTGTTCGATGGTAACTATGCTGCATTAGGACAGTTGAACTTTAGTGTTGGCGATCGCATAGCCTTAGCTGCAACCTACGTTCATGGATACAGTGGTGCAGGCAGTACCTTATTTGATGCAGGTGGTTTTAATGGTGACAACGTTGCTTTAGTAGGTACTGAAACAGCTAATAGATTGGATAGCTCAGCTAGCAGTAATTCTTACGGTATATCCGCTGCATTCAGACCGAGCGACAAATTGTCAATTAGTGGCTTCGTCTCTTACCACGATGTTACCCTCACAGGTAGTGGTAATGATTATGAAGCTTGGTCTTACGGTGCTGGTGTAGCTTTACCTGATTTTGGTAAAAAGGGTAACGTATTGGGTATTTTCGCTGGTGCAGTGCCCTATGCTCTTAACCGTCCAGGCTTTACCGGCAGAAATGGTGGAGACACACCATACCAAATTGAAGGCTTCTACAAGTATCGCGTTTCTGATAACGTTTCAATCACCCCTGGCGTTATCTACTTGACTTCTCCTGGTCAAAACAGCGATAACGATGATGCAATTATTGGTACCCTCAGAACAACCTTTACCTTCTAGAGGGTTGCAAATCACTTAACAATTTTCAACTTAATTCCTCCCCGCCATCAGGCGGGGCTTTTTATTTTTGATGAAGATTATAAAAAACCCCAGTGGAGAACCGGAGTATACTAGAAAAGTGAGGAGTTGTGAGTTATGAATTCAAAAATCCTGACTCACACCAGAAGTCATATCATGTCCAGATAAAAACTGATAAAAAACTACTCTCCACAACCTTGCCCATTGTCAAAGCAGGGTGTCTAATCAGGCGGGTGGGTTGAATCAGGTAATCATAAGTAATGAAGTGGACTTGACAAAACTTTTGAGCAGCGAACTTTTTTCAAAAAGCTAGCGCCATAAAATTACTGACCTCATAACTCCTAACTCCTAACTCCTAACTTCTAACTCCTAACTTATTAGTTATTACTGCTTGTGGAACTATCATGTAAATCTGAATACGCTCTTCTTGCCTTGTTAGAGATGGCGACTCATTACGAAAACGGCGAACCGATGCAAATTCGACAAATTGCCGCACAACAAAATATACCCGATCGCTATCTCGAACAGCTACTGGCAACATTAAGGCGTGCGGGTATAGTTAAGAGTCAACGCGGCTCAAAAGGTGGTTACCTGTTATCGCGGGAACCTTGGAAAATCACCCTTTTACAAATTTTAGAATGTTTGGAAGGGTTAGATGTCAGGCCATCTGAGGAAGCCGTTAATCACAAAAATTTAGATAGTGCTGTTGTGGATGAAATCTGGATAGAAGCTTGTCAAGCAGCAAATTCAGTGTTGCAAAAATACACGCTTCAGGATTTGTGTGAAAAACGAAATTCCCGACGGCAGTTAGATGTTATGTACTACATTTAGTCAATAGTCCAAAGTCAAGAGTCCAAAGTTTTTTGACTGATGGCTGATGACTAATGACTATTGACTGTTGACTATTAAATAAGGAGTAATTATGCGGGTTGCTCGTAATATTACAGAACTTGTTGGTCGTACACCTTTGGTGCAATTGAGCCGTATCCCTCAAGAAGAAGGATGTGTGGCTGAGATTGTGGTGAAACTGGAAAGTATGAACCCATCGGCATCAGTGAAAGACCGGATTGGGGTGAGCATGATTAACGCCGCAGAAGAGGAAGGGTTAATCACTCCTAAAAAAACAATATTAGTAGAACCGACCTCTGGCAATACAGGAATTGCTTTAGCAATGGCAGCAGCAGCTAAAGGTTATCGTTTAATTTTGACAATGCCAGAAACGATGAGTGGTGAACGACGAGCAATGTTACGAGCCTATGGAGCTGAACTAGAACTCACACCGGGAATCGAAGGCATGAGTGGGGCAATTCGACGGGCGCAGGAAATAGTGAATAATACCCCAGATGCCTATATGTTGCAGCAATTCCGTAACCCAGCGAATGCACAAATCCACCGTGAAACTACAGCTGTTGAAATCTGGGAAGATACTGATGGTAAAGTTGACATGATTGTCGCAGGAGTCGGTACAGGTGGTACGATCACAGGTGTGGCAGAAGTGATTAAAGCACGCAAGCCGAGCTTTAAGGCGATCGCAGTCGAACCAGCCAATAGCCCAGTTTTATCTGGGGGACGACCGGGGCCGCACAAAATCCAGGGAATTGGCGCTGGCTTTATTCCCCAAGTGCTAAACATGAAATTGATTGACGAAGTGATTAGCGTCACCGATGAAGAAGCGATCGCTTACGGCCGGCGTTTGGCAAAAGAAGAAGGACTACTATCTGGTATTTCTACCGGAGCAGCTTTATGTGCCGCCATTCGTGTTGCCCAACGCCAAGAAAATGAGGGGCGCTTAATTGTGATGATTCAACCCAGTTTTGGAGAGAGGTATTTAAGTACACCGTTGTTCCAAGACCTGGAAGCAAAGGTAGCCGCTAGCATCAGCTAACGATAAATTTGGATGAATGGTCGATTCTAAACAAAATTTTAACCACTACGACACACTCAAAGTCAGTCCTAATGCCAGCCAAGCGGAGATTAAGCAAGCTTATCGCCGCTTGGTGAAATTATTTCATCCTGATAGCAATCAGGATACAGCGGATAACGAGCAGATTATCAGGATTAATGCTGCATACGAGGTTTTGGGCGATAGTCAAAATCGGCATAGTTACGATCAACAACTGCGGGATGGCTCTCATAAATTAAATAGCGATCGCCGTCAACAACGTACAGCATCCGCTCAAAAGCATTACCAAACAACAAGGCAAACAGGACGGGATGCGGATGAGCAAGTCGAGGAATGGCTGCGGCTAGTTTATCAACCAGTCAACCGCTTGCTTTGTAACATTCTCTATTCCCTAGAAGAACAAATGGATGAATTAGCGGCCGATCCCTTTGACGATGAATTATTAGACCAATTTCAAGAATACTTAAAAACTTGCCGAGAAAACCTCAAACAGGCACAAGTGACTTTTCGTTCCCTACCAAATCCCCCCAGTCTGGCAAGAACAGCGGCTCATCTGTACTACAGCCTCAGTCAAGTAGGAGATGGATTAGACGAATTGGGCTACTTCCCGTTGAACTACGATGAACGTTATTTACACACAGGTCAAGAAATGTTCCGTATAGCGACAAGATTGCACTGGGAAGCGCAGGCTTCGGTTAAAAGTTAGGAGTTATGAGTTAGGAGTTAGGAGTTAAGAGTTTTATCTCCCTCATCCCCCTCATCCCCCTCATCTTCCCCCGCTCCCCCGCCAGGCAACGACACCGCTACAATAGTACCCTAATGAATGATTATGCCAAAATAGTGATATGACTTCTGCTACAACCGTCAAAACAGATTACGAAGCGATTATTGGTTTAGAAACCCATTGTCAGCTGAGTACCAATACCAAGATTTTTTCCAACAGTTCCACAGCATTCGGTGCTGACCCCAATACTAATATTGACCCGGTGTGTATGGGTTTACCTGGGGTTTTACCTGTACTTAACGAAAAAGTACTAGAGTATGCTGTCAAAGCTGGTTTAGCGCTGAATTGCCAAATTGCTAAATATAGCAAATTTGACCGTAAACAGTATTTTTATCCTGATTTACCCAAAAACTACCAAATTTCTCAATATGACCTGCCCATTGCAGAACATGGCTGGTTAGAAATTGAATTAGTCGATGCTGATGGTAATCCCATTCGCAAGCGTATTGGGATTACACGTTTGCACATGGAAGAGGATGCTGGCAAACTTGTACATGCAGGTAGCGATCGCTTGTCTGGTTCTACCTATTCTTTGGTAGACTACAACCGCGCAGGTGTACCGCTGGTGGAAATTGTCTCAGAACCAGATTTACGTTCCGGACAAGAAGCTGCTGAATATGCCGAAGAATTACGCCGCATTGTGCGCTATCTCGGTGTGAGTGATGGCAACATGCAAGAAGGTTCTCTACGTTGTGATGTCAACATCTCTGTGCGTCCCGTGGGACAAAAAGAGTTTGGCACCAAGGTAGAAATTAAAAACATGAACTCGTTTAGTGCGATTCAACGAGCCATTGAATATGAAATTGAACGGCAAATTGCAGCAATTGAAGCCGGTGAGCGTATTATACAAGAAACTCGTCTGTGGGAAGAAGGTTCGCAACGGACAATTAGTATGCGGACTAAGGAAGGTTCTAGCGATTATCGCTACTTCCCCGAACCAGATTTGGCACCAATTGAGGTGTCAAGTGAACAATTAAACAAGTGGCGTAGTGAATTACCAGAACTACCAGCGCAAAAACGCCGCCATTATGAAAGTGAGTTGGGGCTTTCGCCTTATGATGCGCGGGTGTTGACAGAAGAGCGTGCCGTGGCTGAATATTTTGAAGGAGCGATCAAAGCAGGTGCAAATCCGAAAGCTGCTGCAAACTGGATTACTCAAGATATTGCGGCATATCTCAACAAGCAAAAACTCAATATTACTGAAATTGCGCTGAGTCCTGCAAATCTGGCTGATGTGATCACTCGCATTGAAAAAGGTAAAATCAGCAATGCTCAAGCGAAAGAAAAGCTAGCAGATTTACTGACGGGTGTTTCTCCTGAAAAAGCTTTTGCTGGACAAGAGTTAATTACTGATCCTACGGTGCTGGAACCGATTATTGATGAAGTGATTGCTGCTAATCCCAAAGAATTAGAAAAGTATCGCAATGGTAACGTTAATCTCAAGGGTTTCTTTGTGGGACAAGTTCTGAAAAAGACTAGCAAACGTGCTGATCCTAAACTAACTAATGAGTTGGTAGAGAAGAAGCTGAATAGTTAGGGAAGTTGAAGAAATAAGTTATTTCGATTTCAGTTGTTGATTTTTGTGGGCAATTTATGAATTGCCCATTTTTTTGTTTCGCGCAAAGACGCAGAGGCGCAAAGGAAGAACGCAAATAGTGGTGACGCTACCTATTTTGTGGGATAGTTGGGGTCGGTTGGTTAGTGGAGTTAGATTTTAGTTGATTAATTATGAAAAATCCAGACATGGCTAGAGCAATGGATATAACTGCGATCGCTATATAATTATTCTTCCAAATGCTTAATCTGCCTTGGTTATACGCAGTGTTAGTTATATTTACTTCTCGTTTAGCTTCTTCTAAAATTGATTGAAGAGCATTGATTTGCTCATCTTCTAGTTCTGCAAATCTATCTTGTCGAAAAGCATTTTCTAGAATTTTTACTTTTTCCTCTGAAGATACTTGAGCAAGTTCTCTTTTTACAACTTCATACGGATTACTTTGTGGTATTGGTTGTGGGGTTGTAGGTGAAGAACTTCGCGGTTTGATTGGTATATCTTGTTGAATCTCTGTTTTTGTAAATCTATACGAACTATTTTGCTTTGTAGGTATTGATGATTGATTTTGAGGTTTTTGGGGTTGAGTTGGGAGACGCTGGTTAGTACCGATTTGATTTGTCTTTAATGACCATCTATAATCACTGTCTTGTACAACCAAATTCTTTAAGGAAGAGTATAAGTAGTGGTTTACTTCTCGTCTTTAAACTCCCAGCATATCAGCTATTTTTACTGCTCTCAAGGGAGTACCACGCTTCAAAATCTCAATAATTTTTGATTTTAGGTTATCCATATTTAGCAATTATTTGTAACAAATTAAAATATCTGAAACTAGCTAATACTCTCAGAGAAGCTGTCGATAATCTTTAACATTGTTTTGTCACCTAAGCCGTTAACACGCTCAACAGCATCACTAAAAGATTTAAATTTTCCATTTTTTCGCTCACTTACTATCTTTTCAATTATTTGAGTTTTAACATTAACTCGTTTTAACTTCGATGTAAGTTCAGATAAACTCAAGGTGTTAAGTGCTTCTAATGGCTCAATTGGCTTAGGAATTCTGTTTTCTATTTCCTTGAGTCTGTCATTTATGTTTTTGATTTCACGTCTCAACTCTTGCTGTAACTCAGTGCTACGGGTTTCAAAACGAGATTCTATATTTGTTATACGAGATTCCATGTTTGTTATGTGAGTTTCTGTATTTATAATCCGTAAATCTATATCTGTTGATACTGATTCTTTGGTATTTGGAGCATTAGAGACTTTATTCGTATTAGTATTTTGCGCTCTAAGCAATTTAATCTGATCTTCAATGACTTTTTTATTATCTGGTTCAATAATGAATGCACCAATCATTTCACCTTTTCGCAGGTCTATTTCCCTTGCTCTAGCAGCAGCATAATATTCAAAGTGTCCATCAACTACCTCATAGGATTCTAGACTAGTACTACGAAGTATTAGGGGATTGATAATTCCTTCACCTTTTAAAATTAACTCTGCAACACGATTCAGATCATCTTCTGGAAAATTTGAACGGGGAACACTTGATGAAATCTCTTTGACAGGTACAAATGAAACTGATAATAACATGACTAAATTCCTATTTTTTGTAAAACTTCCATAGCTAGTAACTCAAATTCTTTAGCCGAGTCACCATGTGGCTTGTATTCAAATACAGATCTAGGATCAGGAATTTCCATGTCTCCTATTTGTTGAACTTGTTCAAGACATTTCGCAAGCTCCTCTCTTTGATAAATAACTGTATCTAGTATAGGTAAACCATAGCGTTGGGGAATTGCTGCTATTTGTCTGGGTAAAGTATGCTGTACAAATTTGGGAAAAGTTGCAATTTTGCAAGGAAGAACTCCTAAAATTTTCAGAGGCAGTTTATTTAGTGAATTTCTATATTGATTAACTTCATCTTTAATATATTCTTTGACATTTGTTAGACCTTGATTCGCAAATGGTTTCAAATCTGAAGGGATGATTAGATAGTCAGCTGTAATAAGTGCAATAAATGCAAACAAATTTAAAGAAGGCGGTGTATCGATAATAACAATATCATATTTATCCTCCACCTGTTTCAGTTTATTTATTAGCCTAATCTGACTTGATCTCAATTCGTTTAGTTCTCTCTCCGTCTTCATCAGCTTAATATGTGACGGAATTACATCAATCTCAGGATTCGTAAATGAAGATTTTCTAGCTACTTCAGAGATAGTATCAAGTTCAACTGAACGTAGTATATGATAAATATAACTGTCTTTTATATTATCTGATACTTCATCATCAAATTTTACTAAACCTGTAGCAAATGTAGTGT
Organism: Nostoc sp. NIES-4103; assembly: GCF_002368335.1. Classification (GTDB taxonomy): domain Bacteria; phylum Cyanobacteriota; class Cyanobacteriia; order Cyanobacteriales; family Nostocaceae; genus Amazonocrinis. The sequence goes on from NZ_AP018288.1 coordinate 6,088,871, forward strand.
TAGCTTGACTATCTAAATCAATAACTAGAACTCTTTTACCCTTTTTTCTGATAGCAGCAGCCAGGTTAACTACTGTTGTCGTCTTACCTACACCACCTTTATTGTGGTAAATTGCAATTATTTTCATTGAATCTTGCCTCTTAATTTCCAAATTTGAGTTATTGTCAATTACTTGAATTACAAACTTATCTTTCAAATGTTTATTTTTTAAAGTATCCCTGCCAATTAAACTTGTAATTTTTTCTATCTGTTTTTCAACTTCCTTACCAGAACACTGAAACACTAGCTGGATATCGTCTGATAATTTTTCATAAATTCTGATTTCTTTGCCATTAGTCAGCAATCCATATTTCACATTCAAGCTTGTTAAATAATGCTTGAGTCTGCGAATGTGAGTATTTAAGTTTTGTTTAGGATGTTTTGCCTCCATTACCACACTCAATGGTGAGTTGGTATCTAAGACAAAAGGAATTACTTGTGCAGCAAATGCTAAGAAGTCTAGGCGGATGCTACCAACAGCAACTTCTTGATGCCAAGTGTCAGGAGTATACCCTAGCTGTGGTAGTAAATATTGCACTATAAGTTTGCTTTCAACTTCGCTTTCGTTACGGCACAGTTCAGGATTAAAAGGCAATATTTTTTACCTCTAAAAAATAAAAATATGGGTAATAACTTGATATTTGTTCGATTATGGCATAAGCACGGTTAATTGCGTCACAAAGGTTACTTAATTTTATATGTAATAAATGTTAAATTCTATTTAGTAAATTTACTGTCAGAAAATTTCAGCAAATAGAATTCACTGCTATATAAATGCAATGTGCTTAGGCACACATAAATTTAATGTAGTGTTATGCCGTAGGAAGCGCGCACCTTTATTTTTTGGCGGTGCAGCGCTTGGCGACAACATAATCGCGCTCAAGGGACTTCCAAATAAAAAAACATACAATTTTTCTTGTGGGGTGGGCGTCTCGCCCGCTCTTGCTTGGGGGCGGACAAGATGTCCACCCCACAAGATTGAATAATTTATTTCTTGGTAATCCCCAAAAGCGTTGCGTAAAATCCAATTACCAATTCCCCTTCGGGTGACGCTCGCAAGCTCGCTAACGCTCTTGCTAACGCCAGTCGCTCATGGGGGAAACCACGCCAGATGCTCCACTTGGTTCGTGAGTCGCCGTCTTGGCGCTTTGCGTCGATGGCGAACTCACGAACCCGAAGGGGGAAACCCCAAGACTGCACTGTAGGGCAAAGGGGAAAAATGCCTTACTTCTAATGTTAGTGCTTGGTTTTGCTCAGCCAGAAAACAGCGTCGCAGCGCTGGCGATGTCGGGTGGAGTTGTGTATAGGGTGGAGGGTGAGGCGGTGGGAGTTGATGAGATGATGCGGCGGTTTCCAATCATAAATAAATAGCAATCATCTGCACCAGGTCAGTTCAAAGTGATTTCCTAGTCTGGACTGCATCTAGCAAATTACTCATTCCAAAAATTGTAACAATTCGCAAAAAAAATACATAGATGATGGTGGTATTATTTTTTTGCATCTCATTATTAAAAGCCTTTATAACCCTCGATACCTCTGTCAATTTACCAGGATGAGTTGATGATGCTTTCATGATTAACTCCCTTTTCTGTGAGGTTTAGCAAAAACAGTAAGTCTTAAAAATTTATTTAAGGTTTACAACAAGGTTTTTTAACGTCTTGTCAGCAGTATAAAAATTTTGATATTCCAACTTACCTTCTCAACTAAACGCCTAATGTATGAGGAATTTTGTTAGTTTTTGCCAAAAACTTTGTAGATTCTGATTTTGACCAGTATGTAAGCTATAAAACAAAATTTAAACATCCCATGAACAAAAGATTACTTGACTACAAATACTCATTCATTCTCCTATCAGGTGCAATAATAGCTAGTTTCGGATTTTTCTTGAAAGTATCTGCTCAAAACATTTCTACTCCAGACACTACTGATTCGGTTGCAGGTACTGTTAAAAATCAAGAGTTTCCCCAGTGGGGATATTACACGGTACGAAGAGATTTTCGCAAATGTGTTTCTCCCATATGTGGTGGATTTTTCATCAAGCAGAACAACCTGAAAGCTACTCCTTGCATCGATGGTGTTTTTCGCAAGGAATGCTATGTATCTGCAATTGATTGGAGTTCCCTGAAATTAGCACCTGACGAACTGGAAAAAATCGAAAATGATAATGGTAGCCGTTTGATTCTTAGAGGTAACATAGTTCCAGTGGAATTTCCTGGATTCGGTGAGTTTGGGAATTTGAAAGTTAAAGAAGCCTTTATAGCCGCTACAGACTCCCAACCCAAAGGTACTTTTGTGGTACTTAAAGACAATGGCATTGTCTGTATCACCACTCCTTGCTTCTCCACAGATAAGCTTGTTTTGAATAAGCCTCAGATTACTCAAGTTTCGTCAATCGATTTGAGTCAAACCGGTGCAACACCAGAACAAATTGAAGCAGCAAGAAAAGAAATTTTCGGTAAGGGTTTGATTACTGTAGGTAGAACTGAGGTAGTAGACAACTTAGATCCGACCAAAAGAGATATTAAATTTGTGGGTACACAATTTTATTTAAGAGTGGAACCAAACTAAAAAAATTTCGATTAGTCAGATAAATTTAATTACCATTGTAGCCCTTGATTGTACCTATCTTGAAGCGCAGCAACCGGGAATGGGTTAATATCTACTGTCATATACTGTCCAGTGGACAGTGTAACACCAGAGCGATCGCGTTCTGGTGCTTGAAGGTTGGTCTGAAGCTAAGATTGGGGCAGTGTGAAATTGGCACAGGGTTGCGGCGGTGGGTTGGCTATTTATAGCCTCCACAGCTAGCGAATGATTTGCTAATTGTCCCCATCCACAAATCTACGTCAGTAGGATTAATGCGATCGCTATAATACTCAGCGATACCACGACCGCGATCGCCAATCACACCCATAGAATGGGTTTCGTCTACCATTAAAAACTCTTTGTGACGCTTTTTAATTTCGATAAACTGGGGCAAATCAGGAATATCACCATCCATGCTGTAAACACCTTCGATGATAATTAATACCCGTTTGTAACGACGGCGCTGTTCGGTAAGTATCTGATCTACAGTTTGCCAATCGTTATGGGGAAAGCTAATGCGGGTAGACGGCATCAGTATTCAGGAGCGATCGCTTCAGCTGTTAGCCGCTCTCCAATAATATTAGAAATGATGTCAATTTGTAGATTGAGTATGGATCGCAAGATGGTGTTCAAAATGTGATCGCCCGGTGTTAGCAGTAAAGCAAATGTCTGCTAAAGGTGTTTCTGGATGAACTGCCAAGAAGTCTGCATAGCTTTGTGCTAGTTCTTCCAAAGCTTTCTCTGTTTTAGCTGACAATGAAATACTCTGTTCGTGAAAAAGGTAGTTGTCACAACAAACATAGGATTGCTATAGAAGTTATCTTTGAATTTTGCAAAGCGAGATACAACTTGCAGAGCCTTCTGCCTTATCCCTTTTTGATCAATGAGGGTTTTTGAGTCCTTAACTGCCTTTGTTAATTCATGGAAGTTCTGCGAACATGACGATTAGGAGATTGTTGGTAGCTTGGCAAAGAAACAGATTCCTACTAGTACTTCTGGTTTTACACCCAAAGTTTGCAGGTAGTTTGCTAATTGATTCGCACGCTCGTTTAATTGTCGATAGGTGAGTTGTTGTGAATCAAAGACCACAGCTACTGCATCGGGAGTACGTTCTACTTGTTCTTCAAACAACTGATGAATACATTTGTCTTGGGGATAGTCTGTTTGAGTCTGGTTAGATTCTACCTACCTCGTGCGCTCGCTGCGGACGTATCATAAGTAATTTGCCGGACATAATATTACCCTTTGCTTCAGTTACGAAGCTGAGTAAATCTAAGCATTAAGCTTGCTGTCAGCAGTATCCAAAACATCGGCAAACCAAAATAAATTCCTGCGTACACAGCATTAGTGGTACGTGTCTTCATCGGCTCGACAGATAGCCAAACATTCATTATTCCTATATTTACTAACCCAAGAATCAAGTGTAGGGCTAATACCAGAATTGTCAAACCAATAACAGAACTGGTTGCTAAATTCAACCGTCGCCCCCAAGCCATGACAACTATAATCAAAGTGCTAGCAATACTAAGCCAGCGCAGACCCATAACCGGAAAGAAGATAATAGCAGCTTCATTGGCAGTAGTTCCAGGGTATGTAAATGGTGACAGTGGTAACGACCACAAAAACAGTAAACCAGTAGTCCCTAGTGTTGTAAACCAGCTACCCCAGAACAAAGCTTGTTTCATGACTCGGTTATTTTAGTAAAAGAATTCTTAACTAAAGTTATACAGTTTGGGTAGTAGACTATTAGCCTTTAATATTCATTTTGAAAAAAAAATATAAATTACAAATGCTTTTACAGATGTCAGCCTTGGGTTAAGTTAATGTGCATTCGACGCATAGGAAAACGCAAAAAGCTTGCTATGTATGAAATATTTTTGAGTGTTATTGGTCTATTCTTAAGTATCTGGATTGTAGTTCCAGTACCTACTGCCTTTCTGCTACCTTTGGGGGTGGGAGCGCCAGAAGTCTGCCATTGGCTACTATTGTTGAATTTCACAGCTTTTGGAGTATCGTTTTTCGGAATACGTAGTCACTGGCTGCAATATGTTGCTTTGGGTATCAGCGTAGTGGGAATTGTGCTGAGTATGCTGCCATTTCTGCAACTATCTGCGACACAACAGCAGATGCAGTTGGCAATGGAAAAAGAATTAGGGAAGGATTATCTCACATCAATTGAACAACAACATTTTGAGCGATCGCATCCTTTTAGTCTAGTAGACGCGTTTAAAGGCATTGCTACTAATAAGATTCGTTACACACCTAACATTGAATTTGCATCCCCCGATAATATACCTTTACACTTAGATATTTACCGTCCTCTCCAAGTTGGACAATACCCAGCAATTGTTGTCATTCACGGTGGAGGATGGCAAAGTGGCAGTCCTACCACTAATGCTGATTTCAGTCGTTACATAGCGGCTAGGGGCTATACTGTTTTCGCCATTACTTACCGCTATGCACCTACTTACAAATTTCCCGCACAACTTGATGATGTTCGCAGTGCCTTAGCTTTTATCCAGCAACACGCCGCCGAGTATGAAACAGACATCAACCGCATTGCCTTACTCGGCCGTTCTGCTGGGGCACATTTGGCCATGTTAGCAGCCTATCAACAAGATACCCCACCCATCCGTGCTGTGATTAGTTATTACGGCCCATCCAATCTAGCTAAAGGCTACCAAGAACCACCTACACCAGACCCCTTGAATGTACGGTCTGTACTCGAAGCTTTTTTAGGAGGTACACCAGATCAACTTCCAGAGCAATATACCAAAGCTTCGCCCATTCACTATGCTAGTCGCTCAGTTCCACCAACTTTGCTAATTCATGGTGGTCGTGATCACATCACTCGCATAATTTTTCCCAGGTTATTGTTCCAAGCTTTGCAAACAGCTGGTAATCAAGCCATTCTATTAGAAATTCCTTGGGCAGAACACGCTTTTGACTATATCTTTAACGGGCCAAGTAATCAGCTGGCACTTTACCATACAGAGCGCTTTCTAGCTTGGGCTTTGAAAACAAAAATCTGAACTTACATCAGTCCCAGAATTATTTAATTTAATATGGGGAAACTTTCTATATATGAAGACCTCGCCCTTAAGGGCAGGGTTTAAATAAACTCTTGTGGGATGGGTATCCTCACCCGTCCGGCCGGGCAATATGCCCACCCCACAAGAGCTAAATTTTATGCACTAAATTAGCCCGGTCGCGCCAGTATGGTGTGTTATGTCGTAGGAATCGCCCACCTTTACATTTGCTTCCGGAAAATATTAAATTTAGCGGAAGTTTTAAATGTTTAAGATGGGTGTACGCTACCTAGGTGGGAATGCGTCATCAGAGGAATAAATCAATGGGATATGTAATTGCTACTGCAAATATGAAAGGCGGGGTGGGGAAAACTACCATCACTGTTAATTTAGCTACTTGTTTAGCAAAAAATCACGGTAAGCGAGTGCTGGTGCTTGACTTAGATAGCCAAATTAGTGCCACGCTGAGTCTGATGTCGCCTTTGGAGTTTGCCAAGCGTCGCAAACAAAGTAAGACATTTAGATATTTAATAGATGACGTGATTAATCCTGGATCACAAGCTCAAATGGCAATTCAGGAGATTATTCAATCTGAGATTTGTAATCTTCCAGGCTTGAATTTATTACCGGGTGATATCGACTTGTATGATGAGTTTGTAGTGTCAGAAATGCTGCATCAACAAGCCACTGCCTTGGGTGAACAAGATTTTGAAACTGTTTGGAATCGGTTTGAAAGAGTTTTGATAAATAATATCTTGAAACCAGTTCGTCAAGAGTATGATTTTATTCTCTTAGATTGTGCGCCTGGCTATAATCTTTTAACTCGTAGTGCTTTGGCTGCCAGTGATTTCTATATCCTGCCAGCAAAACCTGAACCTTTATCCATAGTGGGTATTCAATTGCTGGAAAGACGCATTGCGCGATTAAAAGACAGTCATGAACAAGAAGCAAAGATAGATATCAAAATGCTGGGAATTGTATTTAGTATGGCTAGTTCTAATTTGTTAAATGGCAGATACTATAAACAAGTAATGCACCGTGTGGTTGAAGATTTTGGTGTGGAAAAAATTTGTAAAGCACAAATACCAGTTGATGTAAATGTTGCTAAGGCTGTTGATAGTTTTATGCCTGTTGTTTTAAATGCTCCTCAATCAGCCGGTTCTAAAGCTTTTAATCAGTTAACTCAAGAGTTGTTACAAAAACTTTAATACAGTTAGAAGTTAGAAGTTAGGAGGTAGGAGTGAGGAGTTATTAGGACTTACGCACTCGTGACGAAAAACTAAGCTTTTGAGATTACTTCGCTTCGCTCGTAATGACGTAAAATCGTAGCCCGTGCGTAAGTCCTGGTTATATCAAGCCTGGTTAAGCTACTCGACATTTAACTTGCATAATTAGGGCGGGCAAGATGCCCACCCCACAAGAGTTTAATTTCATTTGATTATGCAATGTAGATGTTTTCCAGCTTAATTAGTTATAATTCCCAGAGTAATTGACCCCACCACGCCAGATGCAACAAGAGCGGCTCCCCAACGCACTGGCGTGGTGGGGTTAAAGCGTACCTTATGCAAACGAGAACCGCTCTAGCTGTAGTGTTGGGCACTCTTGGCGGTGGCTATGAAGCAAGAGTATACTTTAATGGGACTTGTGTAAAACTACACGTAGGAGCAATTAATTACCCTATGTGAAAATAAGGGTTTAGGCTGTTGTATAGGTCAGTCGTATATATACTTAATTTCGCCCAACTATATCTAAATGAACAATAACAAAGGATGACTCTTTAAAGTCAAGATGCAACTTTTATGCATACTAGCTTAGTAAAGTCACCCATTTAGGTGAAGCATAGAAAATTATCAGTAGCTATCATGAAGTAAAATTAAGCAACTATTAAGTTACATATTCGTCTAGCTGCTAACAGATAAACATTTAATCCAAAAATTACTTTCAACTCTAAAATCCTGTACTTGCCATCCCAATTAAAGCCCAATACGGTTCAAATGAGCCTTCTTCTCCCCTTTTGCCCCTGAAATAACCATATTAAGTTCAAAGCTACTCAAGCAAAGCAATATTTATTAGGCTGCTATTTTATGTTTTCGCAGATAGAAATTCCCTTTATTGGTAAAGTTAAACATCCACTAAACTGGCTACTTGGGCTGATGACGGCAAGTACTTTGATTGTGGGTACAACGATCGCCTATAACTTGGTGAATCGCGGCAAAAGTGAAGATATTTCGCAACTCACCATCCCTGTGGAAGCAAAAAATGTCACTTTGCGGATTACTGCTAGTGGTAAAGTAGTACCGGTTCAAACTGTGAATATTAGTCCCAAAAATCCGGGTGTACTGGGGCAATTATATGTAGAACAGGGCGATCGCGTACAGCAGGGACAAATTCTTGCTCGTATGGATGTAGGCGATATTGAAGCACAAATCCGTCAGTACCGCGCCAACTTAGCACAATCTCAAGCCCAGCTAGATGAAGCCCGTGCGGGAAATCGCCCCCAAGAAATTGACCAAGCCAAAGCCAGATTAGCACAGGCCCAAGCACAGCTATCTCAAGCCCGTGCAGGTAATCGTTCCCAAGAAATCGAACAAGCTCAAGCGCAGGTGCAATCAGCCCAAGCACAGGTAAATTTTACCCAAGCACGGGTAAATCGATATCGGCAACTCACACGCACTGGAGCAACTTCTCAAAATGAACTCGATCAGTATATTAGCGAAGACCAAAGGGCAAAAGCTAGTTTAGCAGAAGCCCAAAAACGTTTATCACTGTTAGAAAGTGGTACTCGTAGTGAAGAAATTGCTGCTAAAGAAGCAGCTGTCACCGAAGCTAGGGCAGCATTAGTACTATTAGAAAATGGCAGCCGTCCAGAGGAAATTGCCCAACGTCAAGCAGCAGTCAAAGCAGCTCAAGCCCAACTGGCGGCGACAGAAGTCAAGCTACAAGATACAGTGATTCGCTCCCCCTTTAGTGGAATTGTGACGCAAAAATATGCAAATATTGGTGCATTTGTCACTCCCACAACTTCTGCTTCTAGTAGTGCATCGGCAACTTCCAGTTCAATTGTGGCAGTAGCACGGGGTTTAGAAGTGCTAGCCCAAGTTCCAGAAGCCGATATTGGCAGAATTCAACAAGGACAGCAAGTAGAAATTGTCGCTGATGCTTATCCTGATCAGGTTTTTAAAGGACATGTACGCTTGATTGCTCCTGAAGCAGTGGTAGAACAAGGTGTGACATCCTTTCAGGTGCGGGTTGCTCTTGATACTGGTATAGATATATTGCGTTCTGGCTTAAATGTGGATCTGACCTTCATAGGCGATCGCGTCAGTGATGCTTTGGTATTACCAACAGTCACAATTGTGACAGAAAATGGTAAAACTGGCGTACTCGTACCAGACCAGAATAATAAACCCCAGTTTCGTGAAATCACAGTAGGCGCACAAATTGACGACCAAACCCAGGTTTTAGAAGGAATTAAACAAGGCGATCGCGTCTTTGTAAATCCACCGAAGGAGTACAAAATCGAGAAGCAAAAGCAACAATGAGGAAGTAGGGGAGTAAGGGAGTAGGGGAGATGGGGTGCAGGGGTGATGGGAAGAAAAACAACTGACAAATGACAAATGACAACTGACAACTGACAACTTACAAATTGGCATGAATTTCTTAGAAAGCGTCAAAATGGCGGGGAAAACCCTGCTGTCGAATAAGTTGCGTAGTGCCCTCACCATGTTGGGTATCGTTATTGGTAATGCCTCAGTAATTGCCATGATTGGTATTGGCGAAGGTGGGCAAAGGTACGTTACCCAACAGTTGCAATCTTTAGGGCCAAATGTGCTATTCATTATTCCAGGGAATCGGGAAACTCAACGCATCACCAGAGATTTGCCGAAAACATTGGTGTTAGAAGATGCCGAAGCGATCGCAACTCAAGTCCCAAGCGTAGCAGCAGTCACAGCAGAATTGAACAGTAGGCAGGTGGTTACTTACCGTAACCAAAATACTAATGTAAATATTGTGGGTACAACTCCCAGCTTTTTGATAGTGCGGGATTTTGAAGTTGACAAAGGACGGTTTTTTACCGAGGTAGATAATAAACGCAGCAACCAAGTTGTTGTGCTGGGTGCAAAATTAACAGAAAGACTTTTTGGTAATAGTAATCCTGTAGGGCAGCAGTTGCGGATCAAAGATGCCAGTTTCCAAGTGATTGGAGTGTTAGCAGCTAAAGGTTCCACTTTGGGTGTTGATTATGATGATGCGGCTTTAGTTCCGATTATCACCACAGCTAACAGAATTGTCGGGCGGACTTCTCCCTATGGACTAGAGTTAAGTTTTATTGTCGTTTCCGCTAAAAATGCTGATAGTGTGGATGCAGCACAGTTTCAAATGACCAATTTGCTACGCTTGCGGCACAAACTTACCTCAGAAGATGATTTCACCATCAACTCTCAAAAAGATGCTTTGCAAACAGTTGGTCAAATCACAGGTGCATTGACAATTATGTTAGCTGCGATCGCAGGCATATCCCTATTTGTCGGTGGCATTGGTATTATGAATATCATGCTGGTTTCCGTCACCGAACGTACCCAAGAAATCGGATTGCGAAAGGCAATAGGAGCAACAGAGCAAGATATTTTGTTACAGTTCATTATTGAAGCTGTGATTGTTTCGGCAATTGGCGGTTTAGTGGGAACGGCTGTAGGTGTTGGTGGTATTTATTTGGTAGCAGCTTTGACTCCCTTAGAAGCGGGAATTTCTCCTATTGCCATTGCTATGGCCGTTGGTGTTTCTGGTGGTATTGGTTTATTCTTTGGTGTCGTCCCTGCGCGTCGTGCTGCCAAACTTGACCCAATTGTAGCGTTAAGAAGCGCTTAGTAAGCTAAAACACATATATAGCTGGGGACTAGGGACTGGGGACTGGTGACTGGTGACTGGGTGAAAAGTCTTTGTCTTGAAAAGTTCAGATCGGCAAAAGCCGCCGATGCATGACTTTTCGCTTTGTGTCTAGGTTTTATAATTCCCACTGTCATTGCACCCCACTCCCTAACCCCTCCCCGTTGACGGGGCTACGGTGTACACACAAGTCTAAATTTGTTTAGAAATCTGGGTTTTACCCCACCCTAACCCTCCCCTTGGAAAGGGGAGGGAATTAGATTTTTTAATTTCCCCCCTTTACAAGGGGAGCCACTGCGTTGGTGAGGCAGCGCGGTCTTGGGGGTTCCCCCCATGAGCGACTGCCGAAAGGCTCTGCCGACTTGTAGCAAGTGGCGTGGGATTAAGGGGGGTAATTCGACAAAGTGTTACACCGTAGTTCACGGGGAGGGGAAACTTTGACAGAAGTCAAAGGCGGGGTGGGGTTCAGAGCTTTTTATAAGTAATTAAGCGAACTTGATGTAATTTGCAATTTGGATGCACATTAGCTGATGAAGAGTTATGAATTATTAATTATGTATTTTTAACTCATAACTCATAACTCCTAACTCCTAACTTTTAAAACTCCCCTGCTAAGGCTGCAACACACCTTTCGCAAATTAAGGGATGCTCTTGTGATTCTCCCACATGGGTGGAGTAGTTCCAGCAGCGATCGCATTTTTCCCCTTCTGCATTCACTACCCCAATTCCCCAACTGTCTGACTGCAAGTTGTATTTCACTTCTTGCAGTTTTTCAGCAGAATCTAATAGTTCTACTTGGGAGGTGAGGAATAAATAGCGGAGTTCATCGATACCGTTACCTTTCTCAGGATTCAGTTTTTCTACTGAGGTGCATAACTGCTCGTTATTTATATAAAGCAGTACTTTCGCCTCTAGTGAAGAACCAATGAGTTTTTCAATTCTGGCTTGCTCTAATACCTTGTTAACCTCAGTACGAATTTGCCGGACTTGTTGCCAAAATTCTGCTAACTCTGGGTTATGCCATTTTTCCTCTGACTGCACCCAACCGGACTCAAACACCGATTTGTATGGTGTTTTATAAGGCAGATATTGCCAGATATCCTCCGCCATGTGACACAACACAGGCGCGATCGCTCGTGTTAAATTCTCTAAAGCTATCTTCAACACGGTTTGACAACTGCGGCGGCGGAAGGCATCGACAGCACTGATGTACAATCTATCTTTGGCAACGTCTAAATAAAAGTTGGATAAATCCACCACGCAGAAATTCTGCACTGTTTGGAAAAAGCGGAAGAATTGGAAACTCTCAAAAGCTTCTGTCACTTCTTCAAACACTTCTTTGATGCGGTGCAGCATGTATTTATCTAGTTCTGGCAATTCCTCGAAAGGTACTGTATGCTTTTCAGGATCGAAATCATGCAAGCTACCCAACAAGAACCGCGCTGTATTGCGAATCTTGCCTCTGATATCGTTTAATTGCTTGATGATGTTGCTACCCAAACGCATGTCGGAGGTATAATCTACGGAAGACACCCACAACCGCAACACGTCTGCACCATAGGCGGGTTCTTTTTTCTGGTCTTTACCGCCAGAAATCACAATGGCTGGTTCAACGACATTCCCCAGAGATTTACTCATCTTCCGCCCTTGTTCGTCCAAAGTAAAACCGTGAGTTAACACAGTTTTGTAAGGGGCAATGCCATTTACCGCTACACTCGTAAGCAAGCTTGACTGGAACCAGCCGCGATGTTGGTCGGAACCTTCCAAATAAATCTCAACAGGGTAGTGTAACTCTTTCCGTTGCTTAGCTACAGCTGCCCAAGATGAGCCAGAATCGAACCACACATCCATTGTATCTGTACCTCTGCGGTAAGACCGTCCGTTATGGCGATAGGATTCTGGTAATAACTCTTCTGTTGAAAGTTCCCACCAAGCATCGGAACCTTTTTCGGCGATAATTCCTTGCACATGGGCAATAGTTTCCGCATTCAGTAGCGGTTCTCCCGTTGCTTCATCGTAGAATACAGGAATGGGTACACCCCAAACTCGTTGCCGAGAGATACACCAATCAGAACGTTCCGCCACCATTGGGGTGATGCGATTTTCACCTTGGGCTGGAAACCATTTTACTGTAGCGATCGCTTTTAAAGCTTCTTCCCGAAATCCTTCCACCGAAGCAAACCATTGTTCAGTAGCACGGAAAATCGTTGGCTTTTTCGTCCGCCAGTCGTAAGGATACTTGTGTTGGTAAGGTTCCTCTTTCAACAAAGAACCCGCTTCCGTCAAAGCATCGATTACCGCTTGATTTCCATCACCCAACACATTCAACCCAGCAAACCGTCCCGCCTCCTGGGTAAAATCGCCATTGTCATCCACCGGCGCAAGGATAGACAAACCATAACGCTGACCCACAATGTAGTCTTCTTGACCGTGACCAGGTGCAGTATGTACCAACCCGGTACCAGACTCAGTAGTGATATAATCACCACCAACTACCACCGGACTTTCACGGTCAAACAAAGGATGACGGTAAGTGATATGTTCTAAATCCTTACCCTTGAAAGTAGCCTTAACCGTCAGTTCAGTTGCTAAAATTGCTGATAACCTCTCCACCAACTCAGCCGCTACAATCAAGTACTTAAAACTACTCTGCGTCTCTGCGTCTGGGCGTGACACCTCCACCACAGCATAATCAAGGTCAGCATTCACCGCTACCGCCAAATTTCCCGGAATAGTCCAAGGCGTAGTCGTCCAGATAGCCACACCCAATTCTGGTAAATACTCCGCCAACAGAGGCTTCACCGCCTCAGACAAACTCGTCACCGCAAAAGCAGCATAAATACTCCGGGAAGTGTGACCTTCTGGATATTCCAACTCAGCTTCCGCCAAAGCAGTTTTAGAACTGGGACTCCAGTGAACAGGCTTCAAACCGCGATAGATATAACCTTTTAACACCATTTGCCCGAATACGCCAATTTGCGCCGCTTCGTATTCCGGCTTTAGTGTTAAATAAGGATGATCCCAATCACCCCAAATACCAAAGCGTTTAAAGCCTTGACGCTGGTCATTTACCGTTGCCAATGCAAATTCTTTGGCTTTTTGCCGCAGTTGTAAAGGTGTCAAGTTTTGCCGTTCTGCTGATTTCATGTTCTGCAAAACTTTCAGTTCAATTGGCAAACCATGACAGTCCCAACCAGGAACATAGCGCACCTTACGCCCCTTTAGGAGTTGGTAGCGATTAATAATATCTTTGAGAATTTTATTTAAAGCATGACCAAGATGAAGTGAGCCATTTGCGTAGGGAGGCCCATCGTGGAGTATAAATAATTCGCCTGGATTTTCTTGGGACAGGCGATCGTAAATTTGATTTTCTTCCCAAAACTTCTGGATTTCGGGTTCGCGCTTGATGGCGTTTGCCCGCATATCAAAGCTAGTCTTAGGTAAATTTACAGTATCTTTGTAGCTTCCTGTTTCTGTCACGGTGCTAATGTTAGGGAATATAGAAGTCTGATTCTCACTATTATCTGTGAGAATTTCCAATGTCTTCAACTTGATTGCGTTTCTAGTCGCAATTTCAGTCTTTTCAATGGTAATGCATCCCACTCATCTTGATTTATTGAGGATGTGGTGAGATGCTGCTTTTGTAGTATATTGTAACATAAAACGTGCTGCAATGTTTTTTTGTGCTGGTAATCTTGCTGTTGATGAGACTGAGCTTGAGCAATAATTAGAGTTTTGTAAAGAAGATTGAAGCTGACTTTAGTTACGTCGTGCTTGACTTTATTTACGTCGCGCTTGACTTTATTTACGTCGCGCTTGACTTTATGTACGTCGTCCTTGTCTTTAGTTACGTCGTCCTTGTCTTTATTTACGTCTATTAGAACTTTGTGATTTGGCAATTTTTGATATAGTGTGTTGCGATCGCTTGCAAATTCAGTCTTAAAATCAGATAAATTCCACTGCGTTATAAATAGCTTAACTGTTGGCTACTTACCCGCCTGGGAATAAATTAAGCGGCTAATAGCTAAAGTCTACTGAAGTAGACTAAATATTTTTGGGAAGATTTAATCATCTAAAGATGACTTTTGCGCTTTAGCAAGGAACTTAAGTTCCTTGAATAACATCACTTCCACGCAATTGTTGACACTAATAACAGCTGGTGTGCCTCTACATCCGATTGATGTTTTGCAAATATTTTTACAAATGTTTTAACCCGTTAAGCTAAGTAAGGTAGTATTTAAAAAAATTCCTGTGTCAATTAACCGTCTAACTCAACAAATTCAATTCATCATAGAAATTGACCGCCTCAAGCTGATACTCCGACAAACCTCACTCACCGACAATTCACGGCGAGAAAATAGTGCAGAACATTCTTGGCATATTGCCATGATGGCGTTGACATTGGCAGAATATGCTCCCGAAGGAGTTGATATATCCAATACCATCAAAATGCTGCTAATTCACGATTTGGTAGAAATTGATGCAGGTGACACTTTTTGCTACGATATGCAGGCTAATCAAAATAAAGCTGAAAAAGAAGCTCAAGCAGCGTTACGGTTATTTGGACTTTTACCAGCAGACCAAGCTAGGGAGTTGCGTTCACTTTGGGATGAGTTTGAAGCAGGAGAAACACCCACCGCCAAGTTTGCCGCAGCTTTAGACAGAATACAACCTTTACTGCACAATCAGCAAAACGGGGGCGGGACTTGGCGCATTCATAGCATTAGGCGCGACCAAGTTATGAAGCGAGTTGCACCAGTAGAAACAGGTGCGCCGCAACTGTGGCCATTTGTTTTGCAATTAATTGATGAATGTGTAGTAGCGGGTTACATAAAAGAGGCTGCTATCAAGATTTAGGGTTTATATTCTTTGAAATTCCGAGAACAGCCTTGTGATCAAGCCTTTTAATCTAAAATCCAAAATCTAAAATCTAAAATTAATTTAAAATTGCCTGCCATTCCATCTCTGAGAAGGGTTGCACTTCTATTTCCGTAGCAAAACAATTACTAGCTGCGGCAGTCAAAGCTGTAATAATTTTTTCTACAGTTAAACTTTGGGGTAGTTGCGGTTTTGTAAAAGATTCTGCACCAAATACTTGAGTAAATAATTCTGCATCTGGTTGCAAACGCATAGAACCATGTTGCAAAATAGCTCCAGCACTTCGCAGTTGGGCACTACCAATGAGTTTATATCCATCTGCTGTCACTAAATCTGCACTGGTGGCGGTGCCAAAACAATTAGGGTTGTGGATGTAACCCCGCCCAGCTGTACCATAATGTAATTCAACGCCAAGCGATCGCCATCCTTGGATTAAAAACTCACAAATTTTTTGATATGCATCAACACGGCTACCCGTCAAACCAGATGTAATCACAGCATAAGTTAAATCACCTTGATGCAATACCGCCCTTCCGCCACTAGGTCGCCGCACTAAATCTAATTTTTGACCTTTCCAAGTTAAATGCTGCCAATATTCAGGATATTGGCGTTGATGATAGCCCAGAGAAACAGCAGGTGGCGACCAAGTGTAAAATCGCAGACATGGCGGCTGTTTTCCAGACTGGTGTTGTTCCCACAACCAGCGGTCAATAGCCATCTGCACATTACCAGAAGCTTCCAGCACAGGAATTAGTCGCCACACTTTAGAGTTAGGAATGGGGAGTTGGGAGTTGGGAGTTGGGAGTTGGGAGTTGGGAGTTAGGAGTTAGGAGTTGGGAATATTAACTCTTATTCCTTGCTAATGACAAATGACAAATGACAAATGACAAATGACAACTATATTCAAGCTGCACCGTACTCAGATTGTAAAGCATCATCATTGTCATCAGCGATCGTTGCCACAATGGTAATTAGCCGCGAGACTTCCCCCGGAGACAAGTCTGCTAGAGGGCGCGTTGAAATCACAACCACTTGGTTTTCAATAATACCAAAGCGTGCTTCAAAGGTGCTAGAACAGTTTAACTCTAAAAGATGCCGCATCAACTTGGGTTCATCTTTAGCAGGTAACTTTAACACCGCAGACCAAACTGTTATAGTGTCTTCGTCGTTTTTCCCGGTGAGTTGGACGAACACTTCCACACTACCGTACTTAAACTTCCATAGATAACCACCTTCTGGGGGGTGACTAACCATAGCACTGTCATCTTGTTCTAGAGTGTCAATGACATTTTCGATCACCTCCACATGGTTGGTACTGGCTGTCTCTGCAATTAACTCATCGACGAATTCGTTATCAGTTACGCTTTCTTGGTAGCTTGCCATACAGATTTTTTCTCAATATTGTTAATGTTTCATCTACAAATACTTTATAGCTTGTAGCCATGATTAATTAGAGCTTCCTGAAGTGATAGTCTGGTCGTAATACTAATTTATATAAGGTATATTCAACTGCACCTGAATTTATATTAAAGATTAAAATCTAACACTAAAAAGGATGTACGAGTCTATGTCTTCTGTTTCTCCAATTGTGCAAAGTCGTGATATACGTCAATTGGGGATTAACCCGAATCACTGGTATGTGGTGGCACGTAGTAGTGAAGTAACAAGTAAACCCGTAGGTGTGGTACTTTGGAAACAGGCGATCGCACTTTACCGCGACAGCCAAGGACAAATTCACGCTTTAGAAGACCGCTGTCCCCATCGCCAAGTGAAACTCAGCCACGGACAAGTCGTTGGTAATGACTTAGAATGTGCTTATCATGGCTGGCGCTTCAATTCCTTGGGTGAATGTGCAGCAGTTCCTTACTTAGCAGCAAATCAGAAAATACCAAATTGCACAATTCGCCGTTACCCAGTCAAAGAACAAGACGGTTTTATCTGGTTGTTTCCTGGCGATGTG
The DNA here is from genome assembly GCF_002368335.1 of Nostoc sp. NIES-4103. Lineage (GTDB taxonomy): Bacteria > Cyanobacteriota > Cyanobacteriia > Cyanobacteriales > Nostocaceae > Amazonocrinis. The sequence continues at coordinate 6,106,250 of NZ_AP018288.1, forward strand.
GAAGCATCGGTGGAACTTCTGGGTTTACCAGAATGGGAACATTTAAATTATATTGCCACAGTTTCGGTGATTAATTGTCAGGCTCATTATTCATATTTAATTGAAAACCTGATGGATATGTATCACGGACATTTGCATCAGGATTTACAAGCTTGGGCAGAAGCAGTATTGCAAGATATTGATGAAGATGACAACCGTGTGGATGCTCATTATACAGCCCAAAGCTATTATAAAATAGACAAAATTTGGTCTATCTCTCAGTTATTTTTTCCAGCTTTACGGCGGTTACATCCTGAACCATTGGATGTGAGTTATGTTTATCCGCATTGGGTTTCTACATTGGGCAAAGATTTTAAGATTTACTGTTTATTATGTCCGGTGAATGAGATGCAGACTAAGGCTTATTTAATTCATTTTACTTCTTTGAATGCTTTTTGGCGATTGCACAAATTACCTGTATGGTTTCGGCGGTTTATCAAAGATAGTTTGTTTGGTGCAGCGCAAAAGTTACTTGATGGTTTGGTGGTTCAAGATGTGCAGATGATTGAAGAGGAACAGCAGGCTTATTTGCAGAATTGTGAAAGAAGGAATTATGAATTGAATCGGGCTTTGGTGAGTGTGCAAAGGTTGATGAGAAGTCAGGTTGACAGGTTGGGATAAGATTTTGAACCGCCAAGACGCAGAGGACGCAGAGAGAGTTTAAACAGGTATCGCTTCCTCTTGACAAACACTTTATTCGTAAAAGCGCCTATTGCTAAAATTACTTGTCAAAAGACCAAATTCCATTGCTTAAAGAAAACCCGTTTGATAGCAGTGTATACGGTTTTTTCAGTATTGGACTAGTATATTTACTACATTCATTAACAGTCAGTTTGATGCTCCGGTGATTTTGATCAATTTTATTTATGTATGATAGATTTACAGCCTAAGACAGTAGTGTAAGTTATTATTTATAAGTTTTCATTATGACCAAGACTCCAGATATTGAAGAAATGAAAGCAATGATTTTTCAACTACCAGTAGAAGAACTGATGTTACTGATAGTAGAAATTGAAGAAAGACTTGACACAGTAACAATGATGCAACTGGCGGAAACTGGATTTCAAGAGTGGAACGACCCAGAAGAAGATATTTACAATGACGAAGGCTAAGAGGATGTCTGAAAAGTCGAAAAATATACTAATAACCCCTCTCCAAACCTCTCCCCGAAACGGAGAGAGGCTTTGAAACCCCCATTCCCTTGTAGGGAAGGGGGGTTAGGGGGGTTAGGTTTTTAAAGCTTTGATGTTATTGAAGAAGAACTCAGAAGTCAGAATTCAGGAGTCAGAATAAATCAGTCGGGGATTCAGACCCGCGACTGATTGAAGACCACCAAATTTTCAATTTGGTGGGGGTCTTAAACCCATTTATCCATCCGCGGCTTCGCACAGAATTCGCGCCTGTATTCTGGCTCCTGACTCCTGAATTCTTTCTTGATAACGATACTTATCAGACATCCTCTAAAGTATTAGACATCTGGTTAGTCCGTTTCCCTTTTAGCAATTTGACTTCTACGAAACTTAGACCAGCCCTCGTTTTAGCAGTTCATCGAGAAGAAGTGATTATCTTGGGTATTTTCTCAAAAATTCCTGCTGCTGATTTGCGTGAAACTTGGGTGTTAGTTTCAGACACACATCCTCAATTTTCACAAACAGGGCTAAAAAAGACATCTTTAATCAGGGCTGATAAAATTGCCACTGTTAATGAGTTAGTCTTTGAAAGACAATTAGGAATCTTGCCATCAGATATGTTGATTTTGGTGCAAGAAGCCTTAAAAAAATCTCTTAATATTAATTAGAGAACGCGATCGCTCCCTCATTCACCCCAGATCAAAAATGCTAAAATCGCCCTAGCACAGATGCTTTCAAAGTAGGCAGCATGGAAAAAATAGAACTGCAACTCGACGAGAAAACCCTATATCCATTAAATCAAGGGCTTTATACCTTTGTGCCTTAGTGTCTTGGTGAGGCAGTACGGTCTTGGGGTTTCCCCAAGTGGAGTAACTGCCGAACCCGAAGGCTGGTTCATAAGTCAATTTTTTAACCACGAAGGCACTAAGACACTAAGAAAAATACATTGCACCATTTTCGATTAGCACCCTTTGGTTGAGAACAGGGCAAAATAAAGACATATAAGAGCGATCGCGCGCTACCCTGCAAATGAGCTACTGTCTTAACCCTCGTTGTCCCAAGCCGGAAAATCCTGCTGATGTCAAGTTTTGCTTGAGTTGTGGTTCCAAGTTACTCCTCAAAGAACGCTACCGTGCTATTAAACCCATAGGACAAGGTGGTTTTGGCAGAACCTTCTTGGCTGTAGATGAGGATAAACCTTCAAAACCTCGTTGTGTAATTAAACAATTTTATCCCCAAGCTCAAGGCACTAACACTGTGCAAAAAGCAGTGGAGTTATTTAACCAAGAAGCTGTACAGTTAGATGAATTGGGTAAACATCCGCAAATACCCGAACTGCTAGCTTACTTCACCCAAGATGATAGACAGTATCTTGTACAAGAATTTATCGACGGGTCAAACTTAGCTCAAGAATTAGCACACCACGGTGCTTTTAGTGAAGCACAAATATGGCAATTATTAAATGATTTATTACCAGTCTTGCAATTTTGTCACGCCAGACAAGTAATTCACCGCGATATTAAGCCAGAAAATATTATTTTACGTGCAAGTGACCACAAATTTGTTTTAGTAGATTTTGGTGCTTCCAAATCTGCGGCTGGAACCGCCTTAAACAGAACTGGTACAAGTATCGGTACACCTGAATATGTGGCACCAGAACAAATTAGAGGTAGAGCTATCTTTGCTAGTGATATCTATAGTTTAGGAGTTACTTGTATTCATCTTTTAACCGAGCGATCGCCCTTCGATTCATATGATATTGATAACGATACTTGGCTTTGGCAACAATACTTAAAAACTCCCGTCAGCAACAAGTTGAGTCAAATTCTCAACAAAATGTTAGAAAGTATCCCCATACGGCGTTACCAAACAGCAGACCAAATTATTAATGATATAAATCAAAATCCACAAATACCAGCCACACCAGCAAAATCAGTCAAACCTATTATTCAAACACCACAAAATACTGCGCCACCTGTTAATAAAACCCCTAGCCAAATTGATTTAGAACTAGAAGAAATGAAAACCCAATTTCTGCTAGGTGGTAAATCTCATCAAAAACAACAACCACCAAATCCCCAACCACAACCTTCCAGTAAAAGCCAAATAGACGAAGAATTAGAAGAAATGAAAGCTAAATATTTGGGAAATAACAACTCATAATGTCAGTTGTTAGTTGTTATTCTCCCTCATCTCCCTCATCCCCCTCATCCCCCTCACCTTTCCATCTCCTTCTCTGCGCCCTCTGCGCCTCTGCGGTTCGTAAAAAAAAGTGACCCTGAAACCCAGAGTCACCTGCAAATCAACTCAAAATTTAGACCTGTGAGAAATTACTTTTTCTCAGCCTCAGCAATTGGTACCCATTCAGTGTGGAAAGTACCAGGCTTATCAAGACGCAAATAAGTGTGTGCGCCGAAGTAATCGCGCTGTGCTTGAGTGAGGTTTTGGGGCAAGCGATCGCGGCGATAGCTGTCAAAATAATCCAAAGATGCGCTAAATGCTGGCACTGGAATCCCCAGTTTTGCGGCTGTTATGATTACTTCCCGCCAAGCTGTTTGTCTATCGAGAATAGTTTGCTTAAATTCAGGAGCTAATAACAGGTTAGCTAATGCTGCATTTTCGTCAAAAGCCTTCTTAATCTTATTCAAGAAGCCAGCGCGAATAATACAGCCACCTTTCCAGATCCGCGCCAATTCACCCAAAGTCAAATTCCAGTTATATGTTTTGGAAGCAGTGGAAAGTAGCGCCATGCCTTGAGCATAAGAACAGATCTTAGAGCAATAAAGTGCATCGCGTACCTTATTGATAAAATCCTTGGTTTGCCCATCATACTTGCCACTGGGGCCAGTCAAAATCTTCGATGCTGCTATCCGCTCGTCTTTGATTGAAGATATAATCCGGGCATTCACCGCTGCTGTGATGGTAGGAATAGAAACACCTAATTCCAAAGCAGTTTGTACAGTCCAGCGTCCAGTTCCCTTTTGACCTGCTGCGTCAACAATCAAATCCACCAGAGGTAGATTTGTATCTGGGTCAATGTAAGGGAAAATATTAGATGTAATCTCAATCAAAAACGAGTTGAGTTCGTCGGTGGTGTTCCATTCTGCGAACACTTCATGTAGCTGATTGTGGTCTAGTCCAGCAGCATTCTTTAGCAAGTCGTAGGCTTCAGCAATCAATTGCATGTCACCGTACTCAATGCCATTGTGTACCATTTTGACATAGTGACCAGAACCACCAGGGCCAATATAAGTTACACAAGGGCCATCATCAACTTGAGCAGCAATTTTGTTGAAAATGGGCGATAAATACTCATAAGAGCTTTGTGTACCGCCAGGCATTAGGGATGGGCCATTTAATGCGCCTTCTTCACCGCCGCTGACACCCATACCGATAAACCGGAACCCAGCGGGTTCTAACTCTTGAGTGCGTCGTTCTGTATCTTCAAACCAAGAGTTGCCACCGTCAATAATGATATCGCCTTCATCCAGCAAGGGTTTGAGTTGAGCAATAACTGCATCAACTGGCTTACCAGCTTGCACCATCACCAGGATTCTACGGGGACGTTCCAATGCAGCAACAAATTCTTCTAAAGTAAAGGCCGCTTTGACGTTCCGTCCTGGCGCACGCTGCGCCATAAAGGCATCCGTTTTTTCTCGAGAGCGGTTGTAAACTGCAATTGGGAAGCCATTACGCTCGACGTTCAGGGCAATATTCTCACCCATAACGGCTAATCCAATCACACCAAAGCTTTGTAGTGTCATAAATTTGTTTGGCTAACTCTTGCAGATCCTTTTATCTTTAGGGTAGTCCGAGATTTTCGCTTCTCTCCTAAAGAAGACCTTAAGAGTTGGATAAACGTCAAAAATTCACAACTAACACAGATAATTAATTTTAATTTGTATCTAACTCAACAATTGACAGGTAAAATTTGCAAAATTGTTAGTTGAGGGACTGGGGACTGGTGACTGGGGACTGGGGACTGGGGAACGGGGAATGGGGAATGGGGAAAAATTTTCCTAATACTCAATTACCAATTACCAATTACCAATTCCCAATCCCCAATACCCAATCCCCAATCCCCAGTACCCAATCTCTAGTCAAAGGAGTAACCAAAAAATGCTGGCATATGTCCTAGCTTTGGTGGTCGGTCTTGGTAGTTTAGCCCTTTACATATCAGCTTTTTTCTTCCCAGAAATCCACCGCAAGAATGATTTTATTTGGAGTGGTGTAGGGCTTTTCTACGCTTTAGTATTATGGGTGTTTGCACAACGCATTTCTGGAGGTTTGTTGCTGGGTCATGTGGCTAGTGTGGCTTTGTTGGTCTGGTTTGGCTGGCAAACTCTCTCATTACGCCGCCAAATAACGCCACAGCTACAACAAACCCCAGTACCTAGTTCTGAGACGGTGAAAACTAGTATCCAGGAACAAGTAAATAAGTTTTCAATTCAGGAACGGCTTGCTCAGTTGCAACAGAGTATTGGTAGTATCTTCAGTGGTGTGAAAAATAAAGCACAACAGACCGACAGCAAAAAAACAGCTGCACCCCCCAAACCTGAAGATATTACCTCTGTACTTTCACAGCCACCGGCTGTTGAGATTATTGACAAAACTACTGCTAAACCAGAACAACCAGCGACACAAGCAGTTACTACCGACACTGAAGCCAGAACTGAGAGTCTACCCGAAGCGATTCCACCACATCCCCCATCTCCCGAATTAGTGGAAGCAGCACAACCTGAAACTGAAGAAAAACCACCAATTCCCGTGGAAGAAATTGCTCCCGATGCGGTACTTGCACCTCCAGCAGAAGCACCACCGGAGCAAATACCGCCAAATAATCAGCCTAGTTGAATGCAGTGAAACCCAGGTTTAACCTTACATAATGCTGGGTTTCACTGATATCAAAATTTAAAAGCTGCTTGATTTGCAAGCGATCGCACTAATACCAACTAACACAAAAGTCCCTCTGACTCTCAACAGCGATTCAAACTTAACTGAAGATACAGTGGTCGCCAGTAGTGTTAGGACATCAACAGATGATAAAACCTAGACACAAAGCGAAAAGTCGAGCCAGTGCGAACAATCGCGCTTGCGTCGGAAAGCAACTGGCGTCCAAGCGGCGGCTTGTGCCGATCTGAATTTTAATAGACAAAGACTTTTCACCCAGTACCCAGTCCCTAGTCCCCAGTCCCCATTACCCCTAATCCCCACTCCCTCCGGTCGTGGGGGCCCCGAGTTCCCCAGTCCCCAGCTATACTTTTGATTGCTGCCATAGAATGAGTTGCAATTCAGAGCAGTTGTAAGCCCCATTACTGATTAGGTGAGAATGGTCTGCTAGCCAATCATAAATTTGTGCAGCTTTTGCCAATGCTGCTTTTTCACTTCGATAAAGCCTTGGGGTAGGACAGTAGGCTTGACCATTAATATGTATAGCTGCAATCTGCCAATAGTCGCTGTCTTCACCCTCTGGTACAACGTCTAAAAACCCGTTACTGTAAGGCTGAATTATTCCTATATTCATCTACAATCATTTAACTTTAAATCAAGGTCACAACAAAGGCGGTGCCAGTCATTCAACTGAGTCAAACCTGGAATCACAAGGGAATGCAGTAGCAACCCCTGCTAATGATTTTGGGTTCGTATTCAATGAAAATCTGAATTATTGGTCACTTTTTGCCTAGTTGTCTTAGTGCTAGTTTGGACTTGATGGTGAGAGTCTTCGCCTCAAATCACACCTCAAAGCAGCAAACTAGCAAAAAATAATATGTCGGTAAGTGCTATAGTCGCGTATTTGCATTATTTAAGCTTCATGTTATGTTTTGGCGCTCTGGTGTTAGAAGCATTCAACTTAAAACAAGAGTTGAGTCGGAACGAAGCTTGGAAAATTGTCATCGCCGATGCAGTGTATGGCATATCAGCAACTGTTGTTTTCATAACAGGTATTTTGCGTGTTATCTACTTTGCTAAAGGCACAGATTACTATTTGAGCAACCCATTTTTCTACGCCAAAGTAGCAGTTTTTATCGCGGTAGGTTCTCTGTCTATTTATCCCACTGTTTCTTTCATTGGTTGGCTCTTAGAATTACGACAGGGACGAGTTCCCAAGCTGGAATTACGAAAGCTAAACCGTCTAATCTGGCTAATTAGAATTGAATTGGTTGGCTTTATCTTAATTCCTTTGTTGGCAACAATCATGGCAACACAAGTAGGCACAAACTAGGTTAAATTCCTCCTCTCAGTTGTACATTCACTAATTATTTGCCACTGTGAATAGATTATGTACCACAACTGTAAGGATACGTGAGTTCGACAAGGATTGTTTTGACCTCTCCCCCGACACCTCTCCTACGAGGAGAGGGGAGTAAAACCGTGATTTTTCGTTTCTCCTTCCTCGCCTTTTAAAAGAGGGAGGCTGGGAGGGAGAGGTTCATCGAACTCACGTTAAGGATAGTTGCGATCGCCCGAAAAAATGGAAAAACTCTGCTTTTACTATTGAAAGCAAAGTCGTAAATATTACTAATCTCGTTTGAGGCTAACTGACTAATCATCAATAGTGACACGTTGTCCTGTGAAAGTGAACTTAAATGGCTCACCTTCACCCACAGGCTCGTTTTCATCTAAAGGATTTTTAGTTAAATCGAAGGTACGAATTTCAAATGTTCCTTCCACTGTCTGAGTCGTGGAATTAAATGTAAAACGATAATCAGCTCTAGCAGTAGTAACAGAACCTGTACTTTCTGGAGATGGAAAATTGAAGTTAAATGCGGTAGCGACAATTTCTTTGGATTTGTTAACCTTCCAAACACCTTGTCCATCGGTGAAACGGTTGTTGGGGAAAAACTGAGCAGCAGCAGGCACACCACTAGTGCCACCTTGGTTTGAGTCGATAACGAAAAAGTTGCCGTCTTGAGTCAGCGTGATCACTCTACGTCCCACAAAGTCGCCATTGAGGAAGGTAGACAAGATATATGTCCCGACAACGAATTTGCGATTATAACCTTTTTGAAAAAAACTCGAGTCTTTTACGAATCTAGCTATTACAGGACGCGGGGAAATGGTCATTGGGTCAGCGCTGTACTAAGTAATATTGCGTAAGCTGTAAAATAAAATACTAATATTTGCTAGATATTACAATTATTGTTAATAATTCGACATACTTTACAGTTTGTGATAGCGATCGCATCATGCCACAAATAGTGGTGTCAGCAGATTAACCCTGTTTTGTCACTTTGGGAAAACAATAATATAGCAGGGGACTAGGGACTAGGGACTGGGGACTGGGTGAAAAGTCTTTTTGTGTCTAGATTCTATCATCTGTTGATGTCCTAACCAGCTTGGCTGTTGCTATAAAAGCAAGTTTCTGAAACTTTGATTTCATCAAGCTTTGAAGCTTTATTAACCAAAAACCCAGTTGTGATAACTGGGCTTTGGATGGGGTTATATTCCCCAAAGGCTATTTATAGAAGTTATTTATAAGCGTAATCACGACTACAACGCCTAGATGAGGAATTCCAGATTTTGAAGAGATAAGGCGATCGCCTCTACACAATTCGAGTGAGGATGAAGCGATCGCTTGCTTGATCATTTTTTTATTCCGGTCGCATTACAAGTTAGTTGATTTGGCAATTACCGCCAACTGCAACCCAGGTGGATAGCTACCTTCTTCTTTAATGCGCTTAATTTCCGCATCGGTAAACCGCAAGTTTAACTTTTGTGCTACCCCCCGCACAATGTCTCCTCGGTCAATTACACCAGCCACAGCGCCAGCAGGTGAAAGCACAGTGATGCGGGGTAACTGTTCATTTTCCAACTTATTAATTACCTCAGCCAAGGTAGTTGATTCAGCAAAAGTTGGTATTTCTGTCAAGGGATGGACAATACTTTGCAAAGTTTGGGTTTCCCATTCACTTCTTTCTACTAAGCGCAAATCATCAATGGCAACCATACCTCGGTAACGTCCATCAGAAGCGGCAAAATAAACTTCTGGGGCATTAGAATCTAATAGATATGAGTCGGCAAAGCTGCGTAATGTCTGATTAGCATCTACTACGCGAAAATCACGCGTCATCACATTGGCGGCTACTACCTCTAATAATGTTTCCTGTAATGTAGTTACGCGGTCATAGCTGCTAGCGTTGCGGACACCAAACCAACCTAACAGTGCAATCCACAAACCAATTACTAACTCTCTGGTAAAGAAGTCTACAGCAAACCCCAAAGCGATCGCAGCATAACCTAAAATTTGCCCTGCCCTTGCTGCTAAGTGTACGGCTTGAAAACGGTTTCCTGTAACTTGCCATAGTGCTGCTTTTAATACTTGTCCTCCATCTAGGGGTAAGCCAGGAATGAGATTAAACAGCGCTAAAACTAAGTTAATTCTGGCTAAATCTCCAACCATCACACTGATGGGGTTTGTATCAGGTATAATACCAGCTACGACGCGTAGTAGAAAAAATAAGGCAACACTAACTAAAGGCCCAGCGATCGCCACTTGAAATGCTTTGCCTGGAGTTTTAGACTCTTCTTCAATGGCAGCAATGCCACCAAACAAAAACAGTGTAATCGAGTTAACTTTAATGCCTTGCGATCGTGCTATCAAACTGTGACCTAATTCATGTAGCAACACTGAAGCAAATAGCAGCAGTGCCATACTGATACCAGCACTCCAAGCGATCGTAGTTCCCCATTCTTGATAAGCTACCCCAAAATTGAGGGTTGCCAGCCCTAAAATTACAAACCATAAAGGGTCTAAAAATAGCGGAATTCCAAATAAAGACCCGATTTTCCAATTTGTTTGCATCACATTGTCCTAAAATTAGTAATATGAAAACAGCAATGCAGCTATAGCAATCCGATTTAATTTCTGAATCACTCGTAGAGGTAAGGGACTGGGGAACTCGGGGCCCCCACGACCGGAGGGAGTGGGGATTAGGGGTAATGGCGACTGGGGACTGGGAAGAAGAAATAAAGGTGTACTGAGTTTTGTTCAAAAATCAAATATGAGTCCTATATACTGAATAAATATTGTTTTTAGTATTAGCTTTTTGAACTTTTTCTGGTTGATATTTACAGCATTTTGCAACTAAATGAGGTACACATATTAAATTATGATAAATATTGTGGGGTAGGCAGGCTTTCCTGCCCTTTTGTACCTCACTCAGGTGAAATCAGCGCTATTTCTGCTACGTAGCATTAAGTTTTTTTTCATACTGAATTCCATAAAAGTTATCTTTTATTCATTATTTAGTTTTTTATACGTAAATATTTGAGCTATCTTGTATAGACAAGCATCAGTTTGCTAGTAGACATCAAAGAATCAACCTTTGCTGATTTAGATGCCCTAAATTCTAGAATAAACAATTGAAGCTATTTAATCATTTTGAAAATAGAAAAATTAATTAACACTCCTTCATATCGTGTCCTTTGCTTATTACTTAGGAATTAGGACTTACGCATAGAAACCAGAAATTAAGGCTTTGTGCTAAGCATAGGGGAAGCAGTACGCCACGCACTATCCCCTATTTCCGACCTCAACAAATAATCTAGTTGCGTAAGTCCTATTTAAAGTTTGATTTTTGGTATTGGCTTTTAGTTGAGAAAAATTAGCATGGATAATTGATGTAACTTTCCCAGACTTGGTGAAAGTGCCGAATGCGGGATTCTTGGTATCTGCCCAGCGTGATACCAGACTTGGCAGACGCCTTTAAACCCTGTTGGATGCGGCGTAGGTTGGAGGTATCTTGATCAAAGACTGCGCCAAGCCCTCCTAGTTCAGGGGCATTAGTCCAACTCTCATCGGCTGCAAGCCAATGGGTTTTGGCAGCTGGCGGACGCTTCATAGGCGGGCACGGCAGTAGCAACAGCACATCCATGATGCACGAATTGGGGTCGTTGCCATTGGGTCGGAACCTAAACTGAAGCGGTGTCCCGACACCGGGCCATGGCATGAAGTTAGGGAAGATGAAGTATTGAATGGCATCGAGCATTTCCGTATCAGACAGATTCGAGCAGTCAACGCCAAGCTGATTGCACATCCTAGCCCGTGCCGCTTCAGCAACATACGCACGTGCGCTCATCCCTTGAGGTACCTTTATCATTGCTAGATCAGCACCTTCAAAAGCTGCTAGCGCCTCGGCCAATGCTTGTTGATCAAGTTGGGTACCTAAATGCGGACTCTGGACTGCAAAAGGTGTAATCATACGGCTGTGGCGACCGTACACATCGTATTGCGAATTAGCATCACCAGTAAATTTTAGGATTTGTGGGTGGGTTGCTAGCGAATGATATGCTTCCATAAACGCTTCAAGCGTCACCTTCCAGTTGGCTGGCATCACCTTGGCTACATGTACTGCGGTAAAGCGGTTTTCGAGAGGGAAGTGCTTAAAGTGTTCAGGTATATTTTCCAGATAAGCTTCTAGTGGTTCGCAATTAGGATCAAAGTTGATAAACACAAAACCCTGCCACACCGCTACCTTGATTTCAGGCAAACGAAAGGCATTCTCGTCTATATGCTCAAAATCCCATCGGCAGGGAATATGGGCGAGTGTGCCATTGAGCTTCCATGTCCAACCGTGAAACGGACAACGGAACGCTAGAACGTTGCCATCATCAATGCACAATTGCGCTCCTCGGTGTAGGCAGGAGTTGTAGAAGGCTCGGATTTCGTTGGCGTTACTACGGACAACTATTACTGATAAGTCGGTGATATCATACACCATATAGTCACCAACTTCAGGAATATCTTCTTCACGACATGCCCATTGCCAAACCTTCTTCCAAAGTTTGTCTACTTCAATGTCGTGATAATGCTGAGAGAAGAAAACTTCTCGTGAAACCTCCTCTGTTCCCAAGTCGGGCACTGATTCCTCTAGCAACACCGAAGGCACTGGCCGGGTATCAGCTCGCAACAAATCTTGGACTGTTTGGATTTGGTGCTTAGAAAAGTCAATCTTGGTCATAGCATCCTCATGCTAGGTTTGTGACATTGCGAAAAATGTAATGTTTTAAGCAAGGGTGGAATGCTCCATCCCCATACGATTTGGCTGCTTAGAGGATGTCTCTTAAAATATTGGGTGAATATAGTTTGCTACTAAAAAAATGCGTGTCTGCCTACCCTCCAGGTTCTGCGAAGCAGTACACCGACTACTCGAAAATCAGGCTTTGTGAACCCGCGTAGGCTGGTTTTGTCTGCATAGCCAAGTCACTGCGTTCGGTCGCCAGACTTGAACCATGTGGCGCACGACTTTTAGTCGCTAGGGCCAGTATGAAATTAGACTTAAGAGACATCCTCTTAGATTTACTTTTATGAAGTATTTTTACTTGGCAACGTTAATCGCTACAAAATCAAAATCTTGCTTTTTCTGAATAGTGAAAGTTTAATGCTTTGGTAAGTTTGTCAATGAGTAATTATATTTAAAATATTGCAACAACTAGGGTGTAAACAAAATTGTGAGGCAGACGTTGACCTAATATTTCAACAGATTATTTGTTTTTGCTCTGATTCTTTCTCCTGCATAAACAAACAGATTAAGTCAGTTATCAGCTACGCAAAAACTTAACTGGTGATTACGCAAAAGCTAGCTATACTCATTCTGCCAGTCCCATACCAGGAGAAAGAACTCGAATTGGCTGTCAGAGTTTTGGATTCATCAAGACGCGATCATTAACGTCTTTGACATCTCCAACTTACAGACGACCGATATTAGTCAATCCTAAAACGATACCAACGCCGATAATATGACCAAAAGCCATAGCAGCGACGAATGTAGGAACACTTACTGGCAGAATAGGGAACTTAGGCCCAACCAGGGGTTTCTCAATTCTAGTAGCAAGCAACAGCACTACTAAGCTGCTAACGCTGATAATTATACCTACTGTGGGATTCCACGCGGGGGTTGCAGGAACATTTGCCGCAGCGGCTAGTAAATTTGATGATATCAAGCTTGTATCTCCTAAGTGGCAAAATGAATGTAGACCTCCAAAATTATAAAGTTACTCAGGAAACAACTGAAAACTATTAGCAAAAATTCGACTTTTTTTTCAGTTCTCCATATTACTAATTTCTATGCGAGTTAAAATCTGCGGCATCACTCAACCAGATCAGTCTTTTGCGATCGCCTCTCTGGGCGCAACTGCACTAGGATTTATTTGTGTACCTACTTCACCCCGCTATGTGACCACAGCGCAAATTCAAGCAGCGGTGGCACAGCTACCAAAAAATGTTGACAGAATCGGTGTATTCGCCAATGCTGACATTAGCGAAATCAGCGACACAGTGATTAACTCTGGGTTGACTGGCGTGCAGTTACACGGAGATGAATCTCCAGAATTTTGCGACCAATTGCGTCAAGCCCTACCCCAAGTAGAAATTATTAAAGCTTTGAGAATTCGCTCTGTTGAGCATCTGAATGAAACTATCAACTACGCCCAATACGTGGATACCTTACTACTCGATGCTTATCATCCCCAGCAGTTAGGTGGTACAGGCCAAACTTTAGATTGGCAGATGTTACAACAATTTAGCCCTGGTTGCCCTTGGTTTTTAGCCGGGGGACTAACACCAGATAATATTGTCACAGCCCTGAGTCAGGTAAAACCCGACGGTATTGACTTATCTAGTGGTGTAGAACTTAAACCAGGAGATAAGGATTTAACTAAGGTAGCCAAGTTGTTTGAGAAATTAGGAAGCAGGGAGTAGGGGGATGAGGGGGATGAGGGGGATGAGGGAGATGGGGGGATAAAGAGAATAATTCTTAACTCCTAACTCCTAACTCCTAACTCCTAACTCCTAACTCCTAACTTTTAACTCCCCACTCCCCACTCCCTACTTAAAAGAATGCTGCTTGGTGACGAATTAAGTTAAAGAATTCTTCACGGGTTTTGTGTTCTTCTTGGAATACCCCAACCATTGCGCTAGTCACAGTCCAAGAACCAGGTTTCTGTACGCCTCGCATGACCATACACATATGACTAGCTTCCATTACAACTGCCACACCTTCAGGTTCCAGGATCGTTTGAATTGCTTCGGCGATTTGGCGGGTTAACCTTTCTTGCACTTGCAAGCGGCGAGAATACATCTCAACAATTCGCGCCAGTTTACTTAAGCCTACAACCTTTTGCCTTGGGATGTAGGCAACGTGTGCCCTCCCCATGAAAGGTAGCATGTGGTGTTCGCAAAGACTAAAGAAGTTAATATCCCTAACTAATACCATCTCATTGTGTCCTTCATCAAAGATGGCACCGTTAACAAGTTCTTCTAGAGATTGGTTATAGCCACTGGTGAGAAAGCGCATTGCCTCTGCCATCCGCTTGGGTGTTTTGAGGAGTCCTTCACGTTCGGGGTCTTCTCCAACACCTACTAGCAATGTCCTGGCGGCTTCCATCATTTGCTCCATGTGTTCCTCTGTAGGCGAATGCAAATTAGGTTCGCGCCCATCATGGGTGTTGCGATCTGGTCTGGAGTTGATGGCTTCTGCCAAGTCAGGAATCAAAGGAGATTGAAAGCGATTGGAACCGTTGGCACCGTTGGAACTAGCAATAGTCATGGTCTAGATTTTGGTTAGAGGTTAGTCATTAGTTATTAGTCATTAGTCATTAAGTCATTAGTCATTAGTCATTAGTCATTAGTTAGTGGAAGAGATTAACAACTGACAACTGACAACTCACAACTGACAAAGGACTAATCAAAGGGCCCCAGCACTGGGCATCAGGATTAATTCATCAATGACCGCTTGCTGTGGTAGCAAGGCGGTGTGAAGAATTGACTGAGCAACAATTTCTGGAGTTAACATTTTTGAACGGTCAAGGTTAACACGGACTGTTTCGGTATCCCATAGTTCGGTATTAACAGCACCAGGACAAATGGCAGTGACGCGAATGCCGTGGGCGCGTTCTTCTTGGGCTAAGGTTTGAGATAGGGCTACCAGACCAGCTTTGCTGACGCTGTATACTCCCCAACTGGGAAAGGGTTGTTTGGCAGCAATGGAGGCAACATTAATAATTGTGCCTGCGCTGCGATCGCGCATTCCTGGCAGTATTCCCAAAATACACTGAAATACACTTGTGAGATTTAAGTTAATTACTTGCTGCCAGTCTTCTAAGGGGGTTTCAATTAAAGTGGCTGTATATGCTATGCCTGCATTATTTACCAGAATATCTATATCCCCAAAATCATTGGCGATCGCTTGTATCTTTTTTTCTACTAAAGATACTTCAGCGAGGTCTAGAGCATAAGCTTTGGCTTGCACACCAGCGTGTCTTGCTGCTTGTGCAACGGCCTCCAACTTATCACTAGCCCGGCTGACTAAGGCGACATCAATTCCCGCTTTGGCAAACGCCAAAGCTGTTGCTTTTCCAATTCCACTACTCGCCCCGGTAATCAGGGCGCGTCTTTTGTGCTTGACACTCATGCTCTCTCCCAATTTTTTGGCAGTTCCCAAACCTTTTTGCCACCCAATTATCAATATCTCTCGGAAGGCGTAGATTAAACTAACCTTAAAATCCGATAATTTCTGGTGTTAACTGTTAAAATTCCTTGTTAATGTGGGTATTTTTACCGTCTAGTTTTTTCCAGTTAACACGACTAGTGTTTGCTGGAGATGGAGGTTGTCTACTCAAATCAGATTACTCAATACTACACAAGCCACTCATTAAGTCACTGACAAATAAAGAGTATCCGCTTGTAATTGTTCTTTACTGACGGTTAACTGTCAACCGTGAACAGTTAATAGTTTGAAGCAGAATAATCTATTGGTTGGAGTTCCTTAACAGAGGGACTTGCTAAAAATGCAAATGCCTAGGGCTGATAAGATTGTTAAAAATCTTTAAGAGCCATAGGCAATTATAGCACTGCTGTTGGATTAATCACTGAATTTTCTAGTGCTGTTAGTGAGCAGCTTCAGTAAAAACGCCAATTTTGCGGAATTTCTCATAACGCAGCTGGCGTCGTTCAGTGGAAGTTAGCTGATTGAGTTCGTCTAAATTGTCTAACAAGGCTTGTTTGAGAGTTGTGGCGGCTTTCAGGGGGTCAGCATGGGCCCCTCCAATGGGTTCGGGTAATATTTCGTCAATAATTCCTAAATTTTTCAGGTCAGAGGAAATAATTTTCAGGGCTACCGCTGCTTGGGGGGCTTTGGCTGCATCTTTCCACAAGATGGCGGCACAGCCTTCGGGGCTAATCACGGTATAAACGGCGTGTTCAAACATCAATAGGCGATCGCCTACACCAATACCAAGGGCACCGCCAGAACTGGCTTCACCGATGACTGTGCAGATAATAGGCACATCTAGAGAAAACATTTCTCGCAAATTGTAAGCGATCGCTTCACCTTGACCTTGACGTTCTGCTGAGACTGTAGGCAAAGCGCCAGGGGTATCAATAAAAGTTAAAATGGGCATTCCGAATTTATTGGCATGTTCCATCAACCGCAGTGCTTTGCGATAGCCACCAGGGGCAGCCATACCAAAGTTGCGGGCAATGTTATCTTTGGTATCCCGCCCTTTTTGCTGACCTAACATCACTACGGGTTGACCACCCAAACGACCCACGCCACCAACTAAAGCTGGGTCATCAGTGCCGTTGCGATCGCCATGCAACTCCATCCATTCATCACTGATAAACTGAATGTAATCAAGAGTACTGGGCCGACGGGGGTGTCGAGCAACTTGCAGTCGTTGGAACGGCGATAAACTACTAAAAATTTCCTCACGCAGTTGCGTGGCGCGTGTTTCTAGTTGCCGAATTTGACCAGATACATCGACACCATTTTCTTCTGCTAGCTGCCGTATCTGATCGATCCGGGTTGCAAGTTCTGCCAGCGGCTTTTCAAAATCTAACAGTAGTGGTTTGCGCTCACTAGTTGCCATAGTTAGGAATTGGGTACTGGGTACTGGGTACTGGGGATTAGGGATTGGGGACTGGGTACTGGGTACTGGGGATTAGGGATTTGGTACTGGGGACTGGGCATAAGTATTAGGAATTAGAGATTGGGTATAAAGTACTGGGGATAAGAGATTGGGCATAACTTATGAGGAGTTAGGAATTAGAGATGATGAATTTAATATTGGGAGCAATGGAAATTATATCCTAGTCGCCATTCTCCATTCTCCAGTCCCCGTTGCCCAGTCACCATTTCCCAATCCCTAATCCCCAGTACCCAATACCCAGTCCCCAATTCCCAATCCCCAATTCCCTAAACTAACAATGGTCTAAATCCGTGTTTCACCGATGCTTGACCAATCTGTTCCATTTTGTCTACGGTAATCTGATTGCGTCCCCAAGAAAAGTTCGTATATAACTTCTCAAATTCCAGGAGCATTGATTCAGCAAAACAAGCAAATAATTGGCGTGCTGGCACTTCCATATTGACGATTTGCATAATTTTCCAGTCAATATCCAAAGAATGCTCGACAATACCACCATTTAGCACATATATCCCAGGATGTTGAATTTTAGTAGCTAAATTTTTAGGATAGCCACCATCAATTAACAGACAGGGTTTTTTCAACACATTGGGGTCAATTTCCACACCTTTGGGCATACTGGCAACCCAAACCACAATATCAGCTTGGGGCAATGCTTCATCTAAAGCTAGGATTTTTCCCCGCCCCAGTTCATCTTGCAAATTTTTGAGACGTTCTTGGTTACGGGCTATTAATAAGAGTTCTTTAACATCTGTTCTTGCATCTAGCCAGCGCGTAACTGCACTGCCAATATCCCCAGTGGCCCCACATATAGCAACTGTGGCGTTACTCAACTCAATTCCTAATTGTTTTGAAGCTTGTTCTACCTGCCGACAAATAATGTAAGCAGTATGCGTATTTCCTGTAGTAAAGCGTTCAAACTCTAATTTGATGTTGCGGACTTGGCTAAATTGCTCCAATTTAAAATTTTCAAAAATAATTGAGGAGAACCCACCAAGAGCAGTTATATTAATGCCATGCTTTTGAGCATGAGCCATAGCATTGAGAATTTTGCGCGTTGCTGCCTTAATACGGCGGTTGGCTAGCATTTCAGGCAAAAAACAAGATTCTACATACCGTCCTTCAATTTTCTGTCCAGTAACACTGGTAACGGTAATATGATCCACAATCTGCGGCGGGGCGCTACACCAAAAATCTAGCCCTTGGTCGGCATATTCTGGGTAGCCTAATTCTTGAGCTACCGCTTGAGCGTGTTCTAAACTAGTCAGATGTCCAATTAGACCAAACATGTAGTGATGTACTAGGCGTGTGCTTTGTAGAAAGCGTGTAATGGGTAGAGTTAGGAGTTAGGAGTTATGAGTTATGAGTTTTATTTCTAACTCATAACTCATAACTGTGAACTTTTTTAAGCGGCTGTAAGACCGTAAGCAGAGAGACGCATGATGTCACGAGTAGTAAAACCGATGTTACTTAATGCTTCACCGTACTGAATCATAAAGTCTTCTACTAAAGCGTCTTTTTCCATGGCCAAAGTTTGGGCATCGTCTGCTACTTCATTAAGCATTTTCCAGACAATGGGTAAGTTTTGGCGATTTGCTTCTTCTAATTCAGCTTTTGATTCCTCAAAGTGTTCTTTTAGCCAAACTTCTCCAAAGTTGAGGTGGCTATATTCATCTTTTACTACTCCCTCAGTAATTTTTCGAGCAAAATCGTCAGCTACTGGGATGTAGATGTTGTATGCTGCTATGGCAAAACATTCAATAATCAAAGATTGAATCAGCAAGCAAGTAACAACTTTACCTTCTACCGCTGCTGTTTGGAAATTTTGGTGTAGTCCTGCGAAAAACTTCTGAGCAAATTCTAGATCCGGTAATACTTCCAGGTTGCGTCCACAAGCTTCAAATCCCTTCTTGTGGCGACTTTCCATTTTCGATAAGCGAATCAGCGCATCTTGATGTTCTGGCAGGAGTTGGGCTAGTCTGATGTAATTTTCATGGGCTTCTTGTTCCCCTTCAATGACGATCGCATTAATACGGCTGTAAGCATCTTTGTATTCTTCACTCTTAAAATCAATTTCCTGTTCGGCTGCAAGCTGCGGCATGGTACGTTTACTCCTGTAAGTATGAATCATTTAATACCAACGCTTAATTAACCTGATCAATTTTGGGTAACAAGCACTGTGATTTAATTTAACTTAACAAGTCACTATGTTATAGATTAGCTGTTGCTGGGGGCGCTGCTCTAGTACTAGAGAAATAAATACTTTGATGCTCAACTCATGTCTAAACCAAACTGGAATCTCAAATCAGGCGATTTTGTCAGCCTAGGTGTGCTAATGCTAGGGGGATTTATTGTTTTACTGCCGCTGTTTATAGTGTTTCTCACCTCTTTTGCACCTCCAGGAGCCGCTTTAGAAGTTTTACCCAAAAATAACTGGTCTTTAGCAAATTACCGCGAAGCATGGCAACGAGGTAAATTTTTGCTGGCGTTTGCTAATTCTACCTTAGTGGCGATCGCTGTGACTGCGTTTCAAATAGTCACTTCCGCATTGGCAGGTTACGCCCTAGCACGTCTGAAATTTCGAGGTAGCCAAGCGCTGTTACTAGTTATTTTGGCAACTTTGGTAATTCCGTTTCAGTTATTGGTGATTCCCATATTTTTGGTGTTGAAGTGGGGGCACTTAATCAATACCTACGGGGCGCTAATTTTACCAACTGCTGTCAACGGCTTTGGTATTTTCTTGTTATGTCAGTATTTCCAAACAATTCCTGTGGAGTTAGAAGAAGCCGCAGCTATAGATGGGGCGAACCGATTACAAATTTTGTGGCGGGTAATGTTACCTTTAGCCCGTCCGGCTTTGGTGACGCTGTTTTTGTTTACCTTTATCGGCGAATGGAACGATTTATTTAAGCCTTTAGTGTTTACAACCCGCCCAGAATTAAGAACAGTGCAGCTAGCTTTGGCGGAGTTTCAGGAGCAATTTACCAATAACTGGCCTTTGATGATGGCAGCGGTGACAATTGCCACGGTGCCAGTGATGGTACTATTTCTCATCGGTCAGCGTCAGTTTATCCGGGGTATTGCTGCCACGGGTATGAAGAATTAATGAAAAGCTAAGTAATAATTTGTAACTTTTATTTTGATAATTTTGTATAAATTCAGCGGATAATACACAAACAATCTAAGTGTATCAAAGATACTACTTGCTGTATACATCGTTAACTTGGCAATGCGGGTCACAAAAACTTGTAACGATTCAACAAATATCTGCGTAATAGCAGGCTTTCACCTGTAAGCTCATCCAAACCGGATTTAAAAAGGTGAGTTAAGGACGTATGAGTTACTCAAACCTCTGAAGTAAAGGACGGCTAGCAGTGAGTTTCATCAAGTTCATAAAGGCTTTAAGGAATTTAGGCAGAAAAATATAAAGTTGTGTGAAGTACTGCATAATTCTCGTAAGTCAAACTGAATAAATAATTAGTGTGAATTCGAGGAAGCGTTGGAATTTTGAATTCTATCGTAATCCACGATACCTATATCCATAATTCTTTAATTGCCAGAGTTGATTCATAAAACTCCAGTTCAGTAGTAGCGCGCAAAACAGTTTCATTCATCTACCATTCTGCAAGAAGGAAAGTAAAATTCATGGAATCTCCAACTTTACAACCAACAGCCTTCGATCTCCAAAAATTACAGGAATTAGAAGACGAGATTAAGCAAGAACTGTCTGAGGTTTTGAAAAATTCTAAGTTAGGTCAGTTAATGGAAAAGTACGGGATCTCAGAAAAAATCTTAGAAATTGAGTGTGGTATCGACCTCAGTAAAATTAAAGTTGTTGATATGCCTCCTTCACTGACTATTTCAAATAAGCGTACCTTTTTATCAGGTTGCTTGTGTCCATGTAAAGGCATTTGTCCTTGTACATCTACATGTTAAGACTGACGCACACTCTACAATTTATCGCCATTCTTGGCAGGCCAGTTGTCTGAACTTTGGCAAGCAAAGCACAGCACTGGCTTGTCTTAACAGTTCGATAAATTAAGCTCAAGAGTGATTTTGGCGGAAGTCCTGCATATTGTTAATTTTCTGAATGTATTTCAGTTGTTGACATTTGGTCTTCATCTGCAATGCAATAAGCATATTTGTCAGCAGTAAATTTGACAAATATGCTGATAATTATTTATTGATAAAATCCCAAAATCGATTACAGAATTTACGTGCAGTGTCACTGTTATTTAGCAACTACTATATCTTTATAAGGGTGCAACCTCAGAGATGAATCTTATTTGCGGCTGGTTTCAAGGACTGGGAATCTTAGTAGGTAGTGCAATAGCTTTTTCTGCAAATGGTGCTGTTGCCCAAATTATCCCAGATAATACTCTACCTAATAATTCTCAAGTTTCAACACAAAACAATATCACAACTATTCAAGGTGGAACCCCATCTGGAAGCAATTTGTTCCATAGTTTTGAGCAGTGTTCTGTCTCTCAAGGAAGTACGGCTCACTTCAAATTGCAAAATCCTACGGAAACTCAAAACATAATTACCAGGGTGACAGGTAAGTCTATCTCTAATATTGAAGGCATCCTCAAAGCAGATGGCACAGCCAACCTATTTTTGATTAATCCCAACGGAATTATTTTTGGTTCTGGTGACATAACACTACAGAGCGGAAACTTAACAGCAGCTTTATCAGGTTGCTGGTGTCCATGTAAAGGCATTTGTCCTTGTCCATCTCAATGTTAAGACTGACGCACACTCTACAATTTATCGCCATTCTTGGCAGACCAGTGGTCTAAACTTTGGCAAGCAAAGCACAGCACTGGCTTGTCTTACACAGTTCGATAAATTAAGCTCAAGAGTGATTTTGGCGGCAGTCCTGCATATTGTTAATTTTCTGAATGTATTTCAGTTGTTGACATTTGGTCTTCATCTGCAATGCAATAAGCATATTTGTCAGCAGTAAATTTGACAAATATGCTGATAATTATTTATTGATAAAATCCCAAAATCAATTACAGATTTTGATGTAGTATTTGAAATCAAATTGTTAAAAAAGATATCTGCTGATTCTAAACAAAGCCATCACTAATCTTACATATAAAGAACTTCAGCTTTGGGAAAAGCAAACAATAAATTACAGATTTTGATGAGTCTACATGATGTACTCTAGGTGTATCCACTACACTAGGTTTTGCTCGGTATCAGATAACAGTCTTTTCATAAATCTGACTTCAATATTTACGTGCAGTGTCACTGTTATTTAGCAACTACTATATCTTTATAAGGGTGCAACCTCAGAGATGAATGATATTTGCGGCTGGTTTCAAGGACTGGGAATCTTAGTAGGTAGTGCAATAGCTTTTTCTGCAAATGGTGCTGTTGCCCAAATTATCCCAGATAATACTCTACCTAATAATTCTCAAGTTTCAACACAAAACAATATCACAACTATTCAAGGTGGAACCCCATCTGGAAGCAATTTGTTCCATAGTTTTGAGCAGTTTTCTGTCTCTCAAGGAAGTACGGCTCACTTCAAATTGCAAAATCCTACGGAAACTCAAAACATAATTACCAGGGTGACAGGTAAGTCTATCTCTAATATTGAAGGCATTCTCAAAGCAGATGGCACAGCCAACCTATTTTTGATTAATCCCAACGGAATTATTTTTGGTTCTAATGCTTCTTTAGATATCAGAGGCTCATTTATAGCGAGTACAGCCAGTAGTTTGAACTTTGCTGATGGGACTAAGTTTAGTGCCATAGATCCCCAAACCACACCCCTGCTGACAGTAAGTATTCCCATTGGTCTACAATTTGGAACAACTGCGGCTCCCATTCGCAATCAATCTCAAGCACCTAGTCCAGATGGAACAACTAATTTCTTCAACCAACCAGTTGGACTACAAGTGCAGCCAGGCAAAACCTTGGCACTTGTAGGTGGTGACATAACACTACAGAGCGGAAACTTAACAGCAGCTTCAGGACGAATTGAGCTAGGAAGTGTTGCTAGTAATAGTCTAGTCAGTCTCAAACCAACGAACCAAGGTTGGATTTTGGGATATGAAAGTGTCCGGAATTTCCAGAATATCCAACTAATCCAAGACAGTTTTGAAATTCCATCTATTGTAGATGTTAGTGGTGAGGGTGGTGGAAGTATCCACTTACAAGGCAATACAGTGAAACTAAGTGGTGATTTTGTACGCTTGTTCAGTTTGACTACAAATACTAGTGATGGCCAAGATATAACAATTAACTCTAGAAACTTAATTGTTCAGGATGGCGCACAAGTAGTCACTTCTACTATAGATAAAGGATCTGGGGGAAATTTGATTGTGAACGCCTCCGAGTCAGTAGAGTTGACCGGCAGCTATAGCTCACCAGGTAATACTCCAGCTAGTATTACTTCACTTTTTACAGCAACTTTTAGTGAAGGAGATGCGGGTAACCTGACAATCAACACTAAAAGATTGCGTGTTCAAAATGGGGCAGAAATATCAGCAGGAGCTAGTGGAATAATAGGGGACTCACGAGTAAGACCAGCTGAAGGAAAAGGAGGGAATTTGACCGTAAATGCCTCTGAGTCCGTAGAACTAATTGGAACTTGGGCAATAGATAATTCCATAGCTAGTGGCTTGTTTGCTTCGGCTATATATGAAAATGCAGGAACAATTAACTTAAACACAGGGCAATTGATTATTCAAGACGGGGCTGTAATAAGTGCGAATGTTGATATTCCACCAAATACGATTTTCTCAAATGAAATAACTAACACAAACACACCAGGTGCAATAAATGTAACTGCTCGCTCGATACTTCTTGACAACGGACAAATCACATCTAACAGTGAGTCTGGTCAGGGTGGAAATATTACGCTACAGGTGCAGGATTTATTATCAATGCGCCGTAACAGTAAAATATCCACTAATTCAGGTCAGTTAGGGATTCGTGGGAATGGCGGTAATATCACTATCAATGCACCTAATGGCTTAGTCTTTGCTGCTCCCAGAGAAAATAGCGATATCACTGCCAACGCCTTCTTTGGCTCTGGTGGTAAGATTACAATCAACGCAGATAGTATCTTTGGATTTGTGCAGCGCGATCGCGCCGACTTGGAGAGGCTGTTGCAAACTAAAAACCCAGACAAACTAGACCCAAATGACCTACCAACAAACGACATCACCGCCTTTTCTCAGCAAAACCCTTCATTAAGTGGCGTGATAGAAATCAACTCACCTGATGTTGATCCCAGTAAAGGATTAGTAGAACTGCCAGTAAATGCAGTTGATGCTCAAGATAAAATTGTCGCTGGCTGCAATTCTGCACAGAGAATAGCAAGGGCTTCATTTATTACTACAGGACGTGGAGGAATAGCATCTAGTCCCACGGACGCATTGATCAGTGATGCCATACTAACAGATTGGATTGCACTAGAAGGGCAGGATGAGAATCGTGCTGCTGGTCTCCAGAATAGACCAGTGACTACAAATCATACTCATACACAAAAGATGAGTTCTGTCAATACTCCTACTCAAATTGTCGAAGCCCAAGAATGGGTCGTAGATAGCAATGGTAACCTAGTCCTGGTCGCTCAAGTGCCCACTGCAACAGCGCATAGTTCAGCGCTCAATTCTGCATCTTGTGCTGTGAATTAGGAGCAGGGGAGCAGGGGAGCAGGGGAGCAGGGGAGCAGGGGAGCAGGGGAGATAGGGGAATGAGGGGGAAAAATGTCTATTGACTATTGACTAATGACAACTGACTAATTACTTTCCTGAATTTGCAGGCGGATGGTGTGTTCAGTAGCGCCAGTAAGTTGTAGTTCCATGACTTCACCACCAAGGGGTTCTATACAACTGAGGAGCGATCGCAAATTCGGCGTACTTGCACCAGTATCAACATATAAACGATCTGCTAAGTTGCCAATACGTTTCCAAGTCATGTACAACTTGGCAATTGTTTGTTCTATTTGAGAAGCTTGATTTACCAAGTCAGCAGCTACGCTTAAACAGCCTACTCTTTGGGCTTCTTCTAAAGCTGTTTCAATGTCAACATCTTCTTGGGCTAGCGCCTGGACTTGGGCAGCAGATTTAAGATATTTTGCTAATTGGCGCGCTTCGCTAGTTACCTGTTTGAGGGTATCGACATCAGGGTTAGCAGCAATTTCTTTTTGAATAAATTTTTGGTGTGATTCTGGTAGCTTCTCCATTTCCTTCACCAATGGGGCGATGTAGCGTGGAGGTAGGGTGTTATCTGCTGCTTTCACCTTCACTGGTTCGGGTAGCAACTCCGAAGACATGGCTGTCCATTCGTCGGTGAGTTGACGCACTTCGCGCCTGGTAATGCGATCGCCTTTTTGTGCAGCTTCACTCACCATCTGTTGTACTTCTGGGGCTGCTTTGGAGGTTTCCACAAAAGCGCGTTTGCTAAAGTTATTTACCGCGCTGGGGTCAAGTTTTCCCTCTTCTAAGAGTGTATCAGCACTGTTAGCCAATTGAATCCAAGCATAAGCTTGACTTTTACTAATTTCTCGTTCTTTGAGCCATCTGAGAAAGCCAGTTCCACGTCCATCACCGCCTTTTTTCTCTCTATCGCGGATAGCCCGTAAAATTCGCCCCCGCCAAATTTCAGTTTGCAGGTCAAAGCGATCGCATATTTGCCATGCTACATCAAGTTGCTGTTGAAAATCTGACTCTGGAATCTCTTCATCTTCCGGATCTGGCAATTCAAAGGTTAAGTCCGCTGGCTGTTGCAAAGCCGCAGCAAGGTCGTTGATTGAGTCGGTATCTGGCACGATTGATAGCTAACTACTGTATGCGACCGGCTTATTATGCCACAATCTGAGTACTTCGGTGGAAAGATGGGCTGAAATTTCATTTAATTCATTAAACTTATTGCAAAAGTCGTTTTGTTGGCGTTCTTCTTTGCGCCTTTGCGTCTTTGCGTGAGGCAAAAAATATTTATACAACGTCTATTACTGGTACAGCTATAGTAACGTTCCATCTGAGAGTCTGAACAGATATGGTGAAGATGGATGAAATAGCTCAAAAGCAATTATGAATGCAAACTTACCTGTAGCCAGTGAAATTGTACCTATTGTCTTGCAATTGTGGCCTGCGATCGCGATGACTGACGATCAGTTTTACGAGTTTTGTCAATTAAATCGGGATTTTCGTATCGAACGCAACGCCACTGGAGAATTAATCATTATGCCCCCTACTGGTTCTGAAACTGATGAGCGCAATTTTGACTTGATTGGACAGTTATGGGCGTGGACAAAGCAAGATAGTACAGGTGTAGGGTTTGGTTCCAGTGGTGGGTTTACTTTGCCTAATGGTGCAGTTAAGTCACCAGATGCAGCCTGGATAAAACGCACACGTTGGGAAGCGATACCACCAGAACAGCGAAAAAAATTTGCACCGATTTGTCCTGAATTTGTAATTGAATTGCGTTCTGATAGTGATAATTTGCAAGTTTTGCAAGACAAGATGCAAGAGTATATCGATAATGGCACACAACTTGGTTGGTTAATTGATAGAAAGCAACGCCAAGTTTTTATTTATCGTCCTAATACTGCGATTGAAGTAATAGATAACCCTAAAATCCTGAGTGGTGAAGCATTACTACCTGGATTTGTTTTAGATTTAAGTCAAATTTGGTAGATAATAAATTTCCAACGAAGAGATTTTTAAGCATATATTATGGGCAAACTAACCTAGTGATCAGGTCATAATCGCTAGGAATAAATACAAAATTATGAAGTTGAATCTCAATTATAAGGATATGCCAGTTTTACCCTACATTCAACGTAAAGAACTACCAGCCAAACCTGGTATCTATTATGTAGGTAACAATGCTTGTCCTGTTATTTATGTCGGGCTTTCCCGTAATTTGAAAAATCGTCATCTGAACCATCATCGCCAAGGACAGTTTGAGCATATTGAAAATGCTGTGATACGCTACCGTGTTGTCACAGAAAATTTATTAGCTAGAATCTCAAATCTAACAGAGGCTCTCAGGAAGTTGGAGAAGCAGGCTATTAATTACTACAAACCATCTCTCAATTACACACCTATACCAAATCAACCAAAATTCACAACCGTACATGGGCCGACTTATATTCAAACTCATAAAGTTCAAGAAGCAGGCTACTGTACACATCTTAATGCACAAGATGGTGATGAATTGGCAATTAGCTCAAGTAGATTAGCCTTACTGACTAGAGCTATCGGAGAAAATCGTCCTATTTTATTGATAGCATCTGGAACTTACAAGGATTATGAAATGGCAGATTATCCTCATCTTTATCAACTATTACCATACAAAAAAGACAGGATTTATCTTCTTATAAGTCGCTTCATTCCGTATGGATATGAAGAGTCTAATTGCTTTGGTTACGATTATGTTGTGTATGGAGGAAATTCCAAAATATTTTTTAATCCTTATATCATCCTCAACAGTATGCCAGGATTTGATGAATTTAGAAGAAGCTATCTAAAACTAGGATTTACCAATTGTGAGCGCTCCCCTTTTATCAACGAGTTGTTACGTTTAGGCGAAATAAGTTTATTCTTGTCCACATAATTTTAATTTCATTTTTGAAGTGAAACAAAGCATAAAAACAAGGACTGAGAAATCAATCTCAGTCCTGATAAAAAAGCGGGCTAACCGCTAATTACATGGTTAACCCGTGCAGCTTTGGGAACGCGCAGAGAAATTGTTATTGCAATACCAACTTCACATTGGCGTTTTGCAAACCGCGCTGTTTTACTTCAGCCAAGGTTTTGTTAACAGCGTATTTTTGGTTGATGGAGTTGATCAACTCGGTTTGGTTGTGCTTCTTAGCAACGCCCCACAGGTCAGCGATTAGGTCAAAAGAACCATCGCTGTTGCGAGACCAACCTAAATCATATTCGCCGTCCAAAACAGCTACGATGTCGGAACGAACGCGCTGACCGTTATAACCACGAACATCAGCTTCAGTCTTTACGCTGATACCCAGGTCGCGCAAGGAAGCTTTGAGGATTTCAGCATCGGTAATTTTGGTACGCAGGGTGCTAAAGTGAGACATTTGGGTTTCCTCCAATGAGAAGATTGAGAAAAAACGACAACGGTTTATCTTCGGCGAAGCCGCGCTAACCTAAATGCGGCTTTTTTCGTAACTGCTAGCATTTTCTGCTAGCCTTTCCCCCTGGGTTAGCAAGGGAAAGCTTTTAGAACTCCATTCGCTGATATTCAGCAACGGAGGATGCTGCGGGTCTTGCCCTCTGTCTAGCCCAGTCTCTGAGGGCTGTAACTTGTTCTTGCATTGTACGAGACAGCGGCAGGGTAGCCTTAAGCGCAGCAATAATATCTAATTGGGTGAACTCGCGGTCTTGGGCAAATGCTTCGTACATTGCCGCAACTAGCGCTTGTTCAATTTCTGCCCCAGAGAAGCCATCGGACATCTTAGCTAATTGCTCCAAATCGAAGCGAGAGATGTCTTCACGACGCTTGGTGAGGTGGATTTTGTATATATCCTGCCTTTCTTCTGCTGTGGGCAGATCCACAAAGAAAATTTCATCAAAACGTCCTTTCCTCAGAAATTCTCCAGGTAAGCGTTCCACTCGGTTGGCTGTTGCCATCACGAATACTGGAGATTTCTTTTCTTGCATCCATGTCAGGAAAGAACCAAAGATTCTACTTGATGTTCCTCCATCAGAATCAGATGAACCTGTGCTACCTGCAAAGGATTTATCTAATTCATCGATAAACAGAATTGCTGGAGAGATAGATTCTGCTGTTTTCAGGGCATTACGCAGATTGGCTTCACTTCGCCCTACCATCGAGCCATCGTAGACTCGCCCCATATCCAAGCGCAACAGTGGTAAACCCCACAACCGGGATGTGGTTTTGGCGATTAAGGATTTACCGCAACCTGGAACTCCTAAAATTAACATTCCTTTTGGTTGGGGCAAACCATACTCTCTAGCTCTTTCTGTGAAAGCATTAGAACGCTGTTTGAGCCATTTTTTCAGTTCTTCTAATCCACCTACAGCATCAATGGTTTCATCTTCTTCAATGTATTCTAAAATACCATTGCGGCGAATTAGTTGCTTTTTCTCAGATAAAACTATATCTACTTCTTCTTCCGTTAAACGCCCTGTAGTTACTTGGGCTTTACGATATACTTTCTCAGCTTCATCTTTAGTTAATCCTAAAGCTGCCCTGAGAAGTTTTTCCCGCGCCTCCGTTGTCAACCGCCGTCCGCGATTTTGATCTAAGTGGTGAGTCAAAACTTTGTTCAACTCAGCCATATCTGGTAATTGGAAGTCAAGTACAACAACTTCTTTTTCCAGTTCAATAGGTACTTGCTGCATAGGTGACATCAAAATGATGTTCTTTTGCATACCTTTGAAGCTAGCGATCGCATCACGTAAAGACCTTGCCGTCGCGGGTGCATCAATAAATGGATGTAAATCTTTAAGAATAAATATACCGGGTTCTCTCTGCCGGATGATCCACTCAATAGCTGCCTCTGGAGAAACAGTATTGTGTTGGGTAACATTCCGAGGTTGACCATACTCTACGATGCCGTGAGTTACTGTCCAAACAAATATACGACGTTGGGGTTTTAATACTTGGGCGATTGCGGAAATTGACTGCTCAGCCCGCTCTTCCTCGGAGGTCACAAGGTAGATTAGAGGGTATTGAGCTTGAATTAGGATATTGAGCTCTTCTTTCATACAATCGACCTACTTGAGACCTTATACAGTACAGACATCGCTTTGCTGGTAACGACAATCGAAATTATCAGCTACTCATTCATTATTCATTCGTATCAGCAAGGAACCAACTCTTCCTCACCCTTGGGATGTGTTTCATCTTTTTCCATTTCATCAATGGAAAGATGTTCTTGACCAATTATTCCTGGTTGATTACCCAAAGCAACCAGCTCTCCATCGCGCAGAACTAATGAACTTTCACAATTTGGACATGAGTAGACTCGATGAGTTCGTCCAAAAGAAGAAGCTTCCACTTCCTCTACTAGCTCTGAGTTGGACAGGTAGAATACGAGGGCGCGTTCAGCAAGGTCTGACATTGGTTCAGAATCAACGGCTGAACGAATCTTCAGTTTCCTGTGCAGTTCTGGCGACAAATACAAAGTAACCTTTTGCTTAGCTTGCATATAACTCTTTGGCGGTCTTACCCGGGTATGTATATTACGTTATCGGCTGCCTTTTCAGTTGTCAAGACAGCAAGACGTTTTGACGGCTTTATTGTTACATACATTTACAAAGCCGACTTCTGTTTGAATGCCACAGTCACTAAACTGAGTTATCTAGAAAACTACCAGACAATTTGGTTCCAGATAGAATCAAATCGCGGTAGAGTTTCTCTAAACACCTTCTAGATTAACTTTGGCAAAAAGTTCCAGTACATCGACAACAGTGAAAAACCTTAGTTTAGAAAAAAATATTTATACTAAACTTCAAAGTCTTAGCAAAGCGCTGCCTAACGTCAAGCTGGTTTGTACCTACGCTTTGTTCACAATTGTGTCGGGTTGTTCAGCGTCGAATTTTAACGCTTCCAATATCACATGGAAAACTTATAGTAATTCCCGTTATGGCTTTGAGTTTCCATATCCCAGCAACTGGACTGCTTTAACAGCACCAGAAAATAATGATGGTATTGCCTTTATGCCACCACAAAACAACGCTGTGGAAATTCGAGGATGGGCAGTTACTCGGTTACCAAAATCCATAACCGAAGACCAAGATTCTGAAAAAGCGATCAAGCCTAACTTTCAGACAGCCCAAGGAATATCTGGAGTCATGCTTGTAGAAGTTGGTCAGCAAGTCAGCTTGATGACGCTGACACTAACTCAAGGTCAAGTTAAATATTACTGGCAAGGTCGAAGCCCAAGCCAAGAGTTCCAAGACTATTACCGATTGTTTTACTACATTGCCCAGCAGTATCGGATTCTTGGGGATGGGGAGCGGGGGAGCAGGGGAGCGCGGGAGCGGGGGTGATAGGGTGATGGGGGGCTTTGGGCAGGGCTGTTTCATTCCCTAAAAGTCCATAATTTACAAGCGTATCAATCAAAAAAATCAGGTAGTTCAACAACTTGATTTTCTGATGAACCAGGCGATGCCTTCGGCAACCCCTTCGGTGTACGCACTTAAATTTACTCATTGAAATAGTAATTTTTCGATTGCCTACTCCCTAAAATTTCTAGCTGATACTCTTGACAAAATCGCTATCTGAACGGATGAAACAGCCCTGGGGCTTTGGGGGGGCAATGGGGAGAATAACCACTGACAAATGACAACTGACCACTGACAAATGACAACTGACCACTGACAACTGACAACCTTGTTTCACGACTCTCTTTCTTTTGATGGTTGAGAGAGTACAGAAACCTGATAGATTTAGCTATCAGCGAGTAAACACTAGTGAAAATGAAAGTCCTGGTTATTGGTGGCGATGGGTATTGCGGTTGGGCAACTGCACTTTACCTTTCCAATCGAGGTTATGACGTTGGAATTTTAGATAGTTTGGTGCGACGACACTGGGATAATGAACTGGGTATCGAAACTTTGACTCCGATCGCACCAATTCAGCAACGCCTCCAACGCTGGCAAGATTTGACAGGTAAATCGATTGATCTATTCGTCGGCGACATTACTAATTACGAGTTTCTCAAAAAGACGTTACACCAATTTGAGCCAAACGCCCTAGTGCATTTTGGTGAACAACGTTCAGCTCCATTTTCCATGATCGACCGCGAACATGCAGTTTTAACTCAGGTGAATAACGTCGTCGGCACCTTGAACTTACTGTATGCAATGCGGGAAGATTTCCCAGATTGCCATATGGTGAAACTGGGAACAATGGGTGAATACGGTACCCCCAATATTGACATTGAGGAAGGCTATATCACAATTGAACACAATGGGCGTAAAGATACCCTGCCTTATCCCAAACAGCCCGGTTCAATGTATCACTTAAGCAAAGTCCACGATAGCCACAATATCCATTTTGCCTGTCGGATTTGGGGTTTACGGGCTACTGACTTAAACCAAGGTGTAGTTTACGGTGTCTTAACCGAAGAAACGGGAATGGACGAACTGTTAATTAACCGCCTAGATTACGATGGCATCTTTGGCACAGCACTGAACCGCTTCTGTATTCAAGCTGCGATCGCTCACCCCCTAACCGTCTATGGTAAAGGTGGACAAACTCGCGGATTTTTGGATATCCGAGATACAGTGCGATGTGTAGAATTAGCGATCGCTAACCCAGCCCAAGCTGGTGAATTTCGTGTATTCAACCAATTTACCGAACAATTCAGCGTTGGTGACTTGGCATTGATGGTGAAAAAAGCCGGTAATGCGATGGGATTGAACGTAGAAATTAATAACCTAGATAACCCCAGAGTTGAAAAAGAAGAACATTACTTCAACGCGAAAAACACCAAACTGCTGGATTTAGGTTTACAACCCCATTATCTCTCTGATTCTCTACTCGATTCGCTGTTGAACTTTGCCATCAAGTATCAAAAACGAGTTGATAAAAAGCAAATTTTGCCTAAAGTCTCTTGGCATAGAACTTAGGAGCAACTCTGCGTGGAGCTGGTGACCAAATAATTACTAATTCGTAGTTCGTAATTCGTAATTAATTAATTTAGGATACAAGCCCCTAAGTTGAGTTATGCAAAACAAGAAAACTTCTTCCTTGTTTCAAGCCCCCCGACTTCAGACGTGGGGTAAAAATTACGAATTACGAATTAACAATTACGAATTATGCTGACAGAACCTTATTTAATTCAAGAAAGTCGCTGGCCTAAAATTGGTCGTCATATTATAGCACAATATGACGACCAGTCAATTGTTGTTTATCAGGCTTATCGTCCAGCTATTGGTCACTTCGCCGCCACCAATAATTATTTTGGTGGTGAGTTTAGTCTCGACCGGATGAGTTGGATTAAAACTAACTTCTTATGGATGATGTACCGTTCAGGATGGGGTACAAAAGAAGGGCAAGAGGTGGTATTAGCTATTTGGATAAAACGTTCGGCTTTTGATGAAATTTTAGCTAAAGCTGTTCATTCCAGCTATGTTCCAGAACTTTATCCGCATACAAATGTATGGCAAAAAGCACTCAAACAATCACAAGTTCGCCTGCAATGGGATCCAGATCATCATCCATCTGGAGCCAAATTAGAACGACGTGCTATTCAGTTAGGGTTACGTGGTCAAGTATTAGCTGCTTACGCCAAAGACTGGATAATCAACATTCAAGATATTTCAGCTTTTGTACAAAAGCAGCGGCAAAACATTAATTCTGGCTGTAGAGAATTGATTACGCCACAGGAGACAGTTTACTCTGTGATTGATAGCGAAACCCAAAAAAAGCTGAGATTATCTGCCTCTACTGAATAGTTTTTTATGAGAATAGCCCTATTCACCGAAACCTTTTTGCCCAAGGTTGACGGCATTGTGACACGCCTACGCCACACCGTTGACCATCTACAGCGCAATGGAAACCAAGTATTAGTAATTGCCCCAGATGGTGGTATTACTGAACACAAAGGAGCTAAAGTTTATGGTGTGTCTGGCTTTCCGCTTCCATTGTATCCAGAGTTAAAAATGGCGCTACCCCGCCCCAGCATTGGTTACGCTCTAGAAGAATTTCAGCCAGATATTATTCATGTTGTGAATCCAGCAGTTTTAGGATTGTCTGGAATTTTTTATAGTAAAATTCTCAATATTCCCCTAGTAGCGTCTTACCATACACATTTACCTCAATATCTCCAACATTACGGTTTGGGTATGTTAGAAGGACTTCTCTGGGAATTGCTGAAAGCCGGACATAATCAAGCAGTATTGAATTTATGTACCTCCACAGCGATGATGGAGGAATTGACTGCACACGGCATTGAACGGGTGCAAGTATGGCAACGGGGAGTGGATACAGAATTATTTCACCCGGATTTAGCCAGTATGGATATGCGATCGCGTCTCTCCCAAAATCACCCAGAAAAACCCTTGCTGTTGTATGTTGGGCGTCTTTCCGCTGAAAAAGAAATTGAGCGCATCAAACCAATTTTAGAGGCAATTCCCCAAGCGCGATTGGCACTGGTGGGAGATGGGCCCCACCGCCAAGCCCTAGAAAAACACTTTGCTGGCACAAACACCAATTTTGTAGGCTATCTCATGGGGCAAGAGTTAGGTTCTGCCTTTGCTAGCGCCGATGCTTTTATTTTCCCTTCCCGCACAGAGACATTAGGCTTAGTACTGTTAGAAGCAATGGCAGCTGGTTGTCCAGTGGTGGCAGCCCGTTCTGGCGGAATTCCTGATATTGTGACAGAAGGTGTAAATGGATACCTTTTTGATCCGACAGCAGATATTCAAGATGCGATCGCTGCTACTGTCAGCCTTTTAGAGCAAAAACAAGAACGAGATATGATCCGCCAAAATGCCCGCAGGGAAGCAGAAAGGTGGGGATGGGCAGCTGCTACAAGCCAGCTACAAGATTACTATCAAAAGGTAATTTTTTCCAAACAATTGACGACACACAGAAAGTAGGGAGTAGGGAGTAGGGAGTAGAGAGTAAGGAGTGGGAAAAGTGGTGCTTGATGCCGACTGTTAAACGCTTCCAAAAAACACTTGCAAGAAAAAAGCTCGATTTGATGAGGATTTGGAAAGTATTTCTAGAAAGTTACCAAATTATTCAGGAATCGAACTCAGGCAGATAGTAGTTACTCTTATGCCTATAAAAAAGGCGACTCCTAAAATATGTAAATTCTTCTGGAAGTTCTTACTAGCTGCTTTTCTCGCTGATAAGAACTTCCTTTCTATGACAGATATGTCTTTGAAGTTTTTCTGGTTATACTAGGTTTTTAAGCTGTGGGATTTACGCAAGTGTTATGTTTTCCGCAAAAATCTTCCAGAGTCAAAAGTCCAAAGTTCAAAAATTTAGACTTGTGACACGAATATATGTACTAGTTGCGTAAGTCCTAAGCTGGTTAAGTGAAAAATTAAGCATTAGCTATTTTTACAGTCCAGCACATAACACACAAAAACCCAGCTAAATTTTGGCAGTAATGTCAAACAATCACAAATTTAAGACTACAGAACGAATCCACATCAATCACACGTCTTGCCAGTAAGCATTTATGAAAGAAGAATTGATTGAATTAATAGCCAGAGTTTTGCACGTCTTGAGTATTAATAAAAGCTGGATGACTTGGAATTTATTTCTAGCTTTTATACCTTTAGCCTTGAGTGTTTGGCTATTTCGCACCAGACGGAGTTGGTCTTGGGTTTGGTGGCTAGGATTTCTTGTTTTCTATGCTTTTTTACCAAATGCACCTTATTTATTGACTGATATAATTCACTTGATAGATGATATCCGCACAATTCAATCTGTGTGGATGATTACTTTGATACTAATTCCCCTTTACCTTCTGGTAATTTTGGCTGGATTAGAAGCTTATGTAATATCTTTAATTAATCTTGGTTACTACTTACATCGTATTGGTAAGAGTCAGTGGATTTTAGGGGTTGAGTTGATTACTCATGCCCTTTGTGCCATTGGTATTTATTGGGGGCGTTTTTTACGTTTCAATAGTTGGGATTTCATTACTCAACCAGATGCTTTACTGACCAAAGGTGTAGAAGAGCTGTTAGGTAAACAGCCTGTGGTAATAATCGGCATTACTTTTGTGATACTACTGGCTTTGCACTGGATTATGAAACGGGTAACTTTGGGTTTTGTGAAACCACTAAACAAGGGAATGGCAATTAAGGCACAAAAAACTAATACTCGAAATGTTGGATAATTGAGTGATAATTGTTGACTGATGAATGCTAATTGCTTCAGCGTGGTTGCACTTATTCAAGTCGGCAATTTGATAAAATAATGCCTTGAAAACCCATGTAACGCAATGTTTCAACAACGTACTGGCCCCTGAAGATGGTTAGCGGTTAAAAAATTTCATCAGTTATTTTGGAATTGATAACTGTTTACCTTGAAAGCGATCTATGTCTATACCCGCCTGTATATCCATCTAAAGAATGGTGTACCTGGCGGGTAATTTTTTATCAAAAGAAAGATGTACTTTTATATTTTAGGTATTGAAATGAATATAGATTGTTCAGCTTTAATTGAAAGGGATAGGAGTTACATAATATGACACTATTGTCTATTGATGAACTAAAAACTTTAATTGAACAACCTCAAAATCACTGTGTCTCACTGTATATGCCTATGCAAAAAGCAGGGCCAGAGATTCGACAAAACCCAATTCGTTTTAAAAATTTAATCCGTGAAGCTGAAGAACGTTTAGATGCAATTGGAATTAGCCAGACTGAGGCGGAAAATCTTCTTCAGCCAGCTAGGGAACTTGACACCAGTGATTTCTGGGAACACCAAGACCACAGCTTGGCAATCTTTATTTCTCCAGAAGTATTTCGCTATTACCGTCTACCAATAGAGTTTCAAGAATTAGTGGTTGTGAGCGATCGCTTCCATCTCAAGCCGCTGCTACATTTAATCAATAATGATGGCAAATTCTACGTTCTCGCCCTTAGCCAAAAGGATGCGAAATTTTTTGAGGGTACACGGGCTGGTCTGAATGAGTTAGAAGTAGAGAATATGCCTAAAAGCATTGATGAAGCTCTTCAATACGACGAAACCGCCAAAGAAGGTCAATTTCGCATCGCTACATCCAAAGGTAGTAATACAAATCCTTTTACACGCTCACAACCAGGTGCATTTCACGGTCAAGGAAGTCCAGACAGAGATCAACACCAAGAGGCTATTCTACAATACTTTCATGCTGTTGATGCCGCATTGCATGAGAAACTGCAAGAGCAAACAGCACCTTTAATTTTGGCGGGGGTTGAATATCTCCATCCAATTTACCGTGAGGCAAATAGTTATCCTTATTTGCACGAGGAAGGTATTACCAAAAGACCAGAACTTTTCCAGCCAGAAGAATTGCACACAGAAGCCTGGCAAATCCTTGAACCTCTGTTCCATAAGCCAGAAAAAGATGCAATTGAGCTTTTTCAACAACTTGCTGGCGAAGGTACTGGCAAAGCTTCTAGTGATCTTAAAGAAATCATTTCAGCTGCTTATTATCAAAGAGTTGATTCTTTATTTGTACCACTAGGTAAGCAAATCTGGGGTGAATTTGACCCCGATAATATGGCAGTAGATTTGCACCCAGAACCAAAACCGGATGATCAAGATATGTTAGATTTTGCTGCTATTCATACTATTCTAAACGGTGGCAATGTCTACACTGTTGAGCCAGAACAAATGCCTAATGACGCACCAGCAGCAGCAATTTTCCGATATTGACCATTTTTGTAGTGTTGTATACAGTTGAACGAGCTATATACAACACTAATAATGAATACTATTCGCACCCTGATTCATCAATCTTTAATCGGTCTAGCTATTTTGAGCATAACTGCTGTCTTGTCCCAGCCTAGTAGTGCAGAAACCATCGCTGGACAATCTGGCAATGTCCGGGCGGAAATATCTTATGAAAAACCGGAGGAATACCAATACAAAAATGTGCGGTTGCGAATTATTCGGGCGGGTCAAACTGCTTTAAATAAAAAGCTGCCCCAAGAAAGTGAATATGACCGACCTATTGGGGAATTTTCAGACAGTAAACTACCAGTACTAGACTTGGATGGCAACAAAGAACCAGAAGTAATTGCCGATTTCTTTACAGGTGGCGCACATTGTTGTACTTATTCTTTAATTTACCAATACAACAGTAGATCTAAGCAGTATACTCAGACTCGCCATGAATGGGGTAATGGTGGTTATCGACTCAAAGATTTAGACAAGGACGGACTACCGGAATTTGATAGCCGAGACGATCGCTTTGCCTACGCTTTTACAGCTTATGCTGCTTCTGGCTATCCTCTACAAATTTGGCAATATCGTCAAGGAAAAATGATTGATGTCACTCGCCGCTATCCGAAATTAATCGCCAATCATGCCTCAGAGTTATGGCAAACTTACACCGAAGCGCGGCAGCAGGGAGATGATGGTAAAGGCTTTTTAGCAGCCTACTTGGCTGATAAATATTTATTAGGTCAAGGACAGGATGGTTGGAAACGGGTACAACAGGCTTATAAAAAAAGCGATCGCAATCAATATTTCGCAGATTTACGCAAGTTTTTGGGTGAAACTGGATACATAAAATAAATTCACTTGAGTTCAACAAGTGCTGTTTTGACCTCTCCCCTGGCCCCTCTCCTACGAGGCTACCGTGTACACACTTTGTCGGATTTATAGCTAGGGACTAGGGACTGGGGACTGGTGACTGGGTGGAAAGTCTTTTTGTGTCTAGGTTTTATTATCTGTTGATGTCCTAACACTACTGGCTACTGCTATACCCCCCTTAATCCCCTTGGAAAGGCAGGGCTGTTTCATTCCCTAAAAGGGCTTGATTTACAAGCGTATCAACCAAAAAAAATCAGGTATAGCAGTCGAATCATAGATTAGGACATTTTAAAATCGTCAATGACAGTAACAGTAAGGTTTTTACCTCCTGCCTCCTGCCTCCTGCCTCCTGCTATAGTTCAAAAATTTTATTTGCTTATGAACCAGGCGATGCCTTCGGCAACCCCTTCGGTGTACGCACTTAAATTTACTGGTTGAAACAGTAATTTTTCGCGTTCCCAACCCACTAAAATTTCTGGTTGATACTCTTGACAAAATCCCGATCTGAACGAATGAAACAGCCCTGCTTGGAAAGGGGGAAGACTAGACAATTTAGTTCCCTCCCCTTTATAAGAGGAGGGTTAGGGTGGGGTAAAGCTAAGCCCACACTCAGGTTAATAAGCTATTTCAGACTTGTGTGTACACCGTAGCTCCTACGAGGAGAGGGGAGTAAAACTATTGTTTTTTCGTTGCTCCTCCCTTGCCTTTCAGGAGAGGGAGGTTGGGAGGGAGAGGTCAAAATTATTACTTTTAATCCTTGGCAGTTCTAATTGTTTTTGGAGTTGTTGGGATCTTTTTAACATCTTTAGGAGAACTACTATCTAAACTGCGGAAATATAACCCTCCAACAGTGAGTAAAAAGATCACATATCCAATTGCTTGCACAAGATAAAGATTTTCTCTGTAGCCAAACAAAGTTTTCAGAACAATGCCAGGGAATTGATGATCAGGCAATACTTTAGAAGTATTCCAAACCATTGGGCCTAAAATGCAAGAGTGGATTTTGGTGAAGCGTTCGTAGTAGAAACAAAGGCTTTCTGAGGCGCGGTTACTCAAAGCAATGGTAGCAACTGCTTCGTCAAAACGTTGCAAAGCTGTTACTACTAACCCAGCTACAATCAACACCAATAAAACTCCCATGACTTGGAAAAATTGACGGATGTTGATTTTGATACCCCATTTAAATAAAAGCACACCTATTGCTACTGCTGTGACAACACCGCCAAAAGCTCCAATAGCAGGAATAAATCCTTGTTCAAAACTACCTGTAATAAACAGAACAGTTTCAAAACCTTCACGTAGGACAGCAATAAAAATTAAGCTAAAAATACCCCATCCAGCATTGCCATTTTGTGTTAGAGCGCTGTTAACAGCTCCTTCAACTTGTGCTTTCATAAATCTGGCTTGTTTAGTCATCCAGATTAGCATCCAGCTGAGCATAGCGATCGCCAGTACACTAAATGTACCTTCCAGCATTGGCTCAATTACTCCCGCGTATTGCGGATAAGCTTTGCCTAGTGCTTGAGTCACCCAACTGAATAATATTCCTATTAAAGCACTGACGATAATGCCAACGCCGACACCAGCATACACCCAAACATTGAGTCGAGATTGTTTGGCTTTTTTCAACAAAGCCAGCACAATGCCTACAACAAGGGCAGCTTCTACTCCTTCTCGGAGTGTAATAAAAAAAGTAGGTAAGGCAGTACTAAAGTCCATTGTTAATAGTCCAAAGTCAATAGTCCAAAGTCAATAGTTCAAAATCATCAGTCAACAGTGGAAAGTCTAAATTATTGACTATTGACTGTTGACTAATGACTAATGACTATTAGCTAAAATCGCGTAACATCTTTTTCAATTCAAGATTATGCATCTCTTCAGTACCAATCATGCTACGGGCGAATTCTTCTAGATAGATGCTGGCATTGCTGACAGTATCTAATAGGCTTTTGTACAAATCCAACGCTTTCTTTTCATGGGATAAGCTTTCTGCCAGGATATCCTTGACTGTATGCTGGTAAGTTTCTTCCATTGGTGCAATTCTCAAAGAGGGATGCCCATCTAAGCCGGTCAGGATTTCTCCCACTTGTTGGGCATGGAGTAAAGACTCGCTCGCCTGCGCCTTGAAAAAAGCTACAATTGGAATACGATTAGGGCCAGTCACCATCAAAGAATAGTGTGTGTAGCGTACTACTCCGGCTAGTTCAAATTCCATGATGGCGTTCAGTAGGTCAATGGTCTTTTTATGGTCAAGCTCTTGCATCAGTTGTCAACTCAAATTACGAATGGAGCGTTATGAATTAAGAGTTAGAAATGAAAAGTCAAGAATTCATAACTTGTAACTCACAACTCATAACTCATAATTCATAACTCATAACTCCTAACTATTCCCTAATTTTAAACTTCCTAGTCTTTACTTACCATTAAGTTCAAAGTGTTATTGTTGGGCTTGAGTGCTAGATTT
Source organism: Nostoc sp. NIES-4103 (assembly GCF_002368335.1). GTDB lineage: Bacteria > Cyanobacteriota > Cyanobacteriia > Cyanobacteriales > Nostocaceae > Amazonocrinis. The sequence continues at coordinate 6,147,038 of NZ_AP018288.1, forward strand.
ATCGATTGCTTTTTGAGAGTTTTCCTCAATGGTTTTTACTAGCTTAGTAACTTCAGCAGGTGTCTTAACTGGTTTAGCTGGGGGGATGGCGGAAGGCCAAACTTTGATCAGTTCAGCCATACTAGTGTTGATCGCTTTGTCTGCTTGGGCATCTTGTTGAGCTACTTGGCTGGCAATTCCTTTGTATAATTCATTGGCGTAGACAACAAAGCCACGGGAATCTTGATATTCAATAGCTGCTGACACTTTACCATCTGCGATCGCAGCACCATATTCTGAGTTAGCTGCATCTAGCAATCCATTAATCACCTGTAGCACAAATGCTGGTTTCGAGCGTTGAGCTTCTGACAAAGCTGCGATCGCGCCATCAACTGATTGCACCGAAGAGGTAAAATTAGTTTTAATTTTGCCATCCTTGGGATTAGATTTAACTAAATCTTGCAAACTAATCAAAGATGTCTTAAATTCTTTAACTTTGCGTTCATTAAGTTGGTCTTCTACATCAACATAAATCTCCTCAACTGGATGCCCAATATGAGGTTCTGCTTGTTTTGGCTGATTTTGATCCAGCAGTTCTTGTGCAACTAGAAGATGTCCCTTCATTAACCCCAATTTAGTCATGTAGTCAACATCTTTAGCCTCACCTGTGAGTACTACTTCCTGAGTAGTAACTGCATCTTTAATTTGGTCGAACTGTTCCTGTGTAATGACTTTTTTAGTCACTAAATCTTCTGGTTTGCCGTAGGGACGATTCGCTTGAATTTTATTAGATAACGCTGGGATACCTAGCTGAGCTTCAAACTTATCCAACTGTGACAAGATAGCAGTGTTAATATTAATTTTCGCTTTGCCACCGTGGCTACTATTACTGTTATGACTTGCTGCTTCTGTAGCTTGGGGATTTGAGTTAGCAGCTGGTGTTGAAGGATTTTCTGTGGTTGGTGTGCTGTTACAGGCACTCAAGGATATTATTGCCGCAGTTGCAACAGTTAAACAGATATAGCGAAATTTTATCATTTTTGTGCCTAGAAATACTGAAAAAGGTGGTAATAGCAACATTTCAAATTACTGTCTGCGTCTAGCTTTGATGCTAAGTCATAGATTTTACTGTTGCATATAATGACACTCTTTATCAACTAGGCGTAATTTAAGGTAATATCGCAGTTGGATTAACGGCAGTGATTTCTGAGCGCCCAACGGGTGCGATTAACCTCCCGCAAAATATGAAACAAGCCTATTTGGATGAGATTTCTCAAATCCTTACTGAATAACGGTTTTAAAATATGCAAGTTAGAAGTAAGGAGCAAAATCACTAAGAGGTTGTTTGAAAAGTCTAATTTATTACTTGCCTGGAGGACTAGAAGTCGCAGTTCGTAACGTCAATTCTGGGAGCATATTTAGAACTCAAGTGCAGTGCGCCCAAAACTTGAAACATTGGCTAGGTCAACTAATGGAACTTTCAAAGTAAACCAGACTATGCTGGAAGGTGTTGTGTTAGTTGTCCCACCTCTTTGGTTGTAAAGCGAATTTGCCCATCGCGCCGAAGCTTTAGAAAAACTCAAAACTGCTCACCGCACCTCGCTGGCAAAACTCGATGCAGTCTTTGCCTCTCTTCAACATGGTGTATTCCGGGGAAAAAATTGTAACATGAGTGCCATGCTAACCGAATTTACCCTCGCCAACTTCAAAAGTTACAAGACAAGCCGATTGCCTCTTGGATCGCTGACCGTGCTAATCGGAGCCAATGCTGCTGGTAAAAGTAATGCCCTTGAGGGTTTGCGCTTTCTGTCATGGTTGGCACAAGGACAAAGACTATCTAGCATTCAATATGCAGTAAATAGTGTAGAGCGCGTTGTACGGGGTCGAGTCAATGATTTGTGCCATCACGGACAATCAAGTTTTACCATTGGTTGTCGTTTGGACTTAGCAGACTGGAACCAACTTGATATAACCCTGAATGTGCGTGACGGAGAACTGCACATCAGTAGTGAGCGCATTTTTGGCTCGACAAGTCAAGTTCCACTATATGACTTAGATCAGGCTTCTCAAGGCGTAGGGACTGACGTTGGTGTTGCATATAACAATTTTACAAAAGGCAGGAACAAGCCACGAGTAACTTGCAGTGATCAAATGGCTATATTTGTACAATTAGATACCCCTGCCCATTTTGATGCCAAGTATCCAAAATCCCAAAAAATAATTCCTGAAACTGTCCGCGAATATCAACGAGTTTTAAAGAACATCCTCTTTTTAGATCCTGTTCCCGCGAAAATGCGCGAGTACAGTTTTAAATCTGATAAACGATTACAAGAAGATGGCACTAATCTTTCCAGCGTTCTATATCGTCTGTGGGAGAACCAAGCCGAAAATCAACAGGCTATTCTGAATTTCATCCAAAGTCTGCCAGAACAGGCTATAGATGGGCTAGATTTCCTTTTCGGCCCACGGGATGAAGTGATGGTTCGATTAGCAGAAACCTTTGGTAATAGCCGTCGCTATTGTGAGGCAGCCTTATTATCTGACGGCACTTTGCGAGTATTGGCCATAGCTGCTGCTATGTTATCGGCTACCGAAGGTAGCTTAGTGGTTATCGAGGAAATCGACAACGGCGTTCATCCCAACCGCGCCAAACATCTACTCGCCAGCATTCGGGATATTGCTGAGCGACGTAAATTGCGAGTGCTGCTTTCTACCCACAACCCAGCCCTCATGGATGCTTTGCCCGATGCTGCTCTTGGAGATGTAGTGTTTTGTTTCCGTAATCCAGAGGAAGGAGATAGCCGCCTTGTAAGGCTTGGAGATATGTACGAATTTCCAGGTTTGATATCGCAAGGGCCGCTCGGTCAACTCGTAACTGCTGGGGTAGTTGATCGATTCGTTAAGTCGCCGCACACACCAGAAAATAGAAAACAGCAAGCTATGGAATGGCTATCTCGTTTGCAGGAGTATAGCAATGAGTAGTATCTGCCTGATAGATACCAGTGTATTCCTCAACTTGCTCAACGTTCCTAACTGCAATCAACAACACGTATCAGTTCTTCAAGATTTTCAAACCTATTTTGAGGCTGATTGTACTTTTCTGTTACCTATGGCGACAATCATCGAAACAGGTAATCACATTGCCCAGAATGGCGACGGCACAATACGAAGGAAGACAGCCATACGTTTTGTTGAACAAGTCAAAGCTGCATTCAATGGCCAAGCTCCCTGGAAACCTACGTCATTTCCCGACACAGCAGAGATATTGGAGTGGATTGACCAGTTCCCCGATCTGGCTGGCAGGAATAAAGCTCCAGATAGACAAGAAGGAACAAGTTTCGGTGATCTCAGCATTATTGAAGAATTTAATAAGTCATGCAAACGCTTCCCTATGAGTGAAGTGTTTATCTGGTCACTGGACAGCGATTTACAGAGGTATCACCAAAGGGGAAAATGACCCAAATTCTCTCAAATTGCCCGTCGCGCACTTGACCTGGTTGTACTTTCTTGGGGTTTAAATCCTCATCTATAAGAGTCCGAGTTTCCAGCCTTCAGTTCAATTAATCAAACCTTTGTATCTAAAGCAATTGTCGCTTCATCAACTGTGCAAATAGCCCTGATTGATTTGCCAGTTGAGAGAAACTACCTTGCTGTACTACCTTGCCACCTTCGAGTACGTAAATCCGATCAGCATTTTGGATGGTACTGAGTCGATGAGCGATCGCTACTCTGGTCACCTTCAGCTGTTGTAAACTTTGACTAACAATTGCCTGAGTTCTATTATCTAAAGCACTAGTTGCCTCATCGAAAAGCAAAATTTGGGGCTTCAACACCAACGCCCTAGCAATCAATAGCCGCTGTCTTTGTCCACCAGAAAGATTACTACCTCCCTCACTGACAACTGTATGCATCCCCATTGGCATGGCGGCAATATCATCAGCTAAACCCGCCATCTTGGCTGCTTGCCAAGCTTCGTCCATCGTCAAGGATGCACCGCTGGCAATATTCTCAAAAATCGAAGCTGACATCAACCGACTATTTTGTAGTACCACACCCAATTGACGACGCACAGCATGAACATCTAACGTTGCTAAGTCTTGCCCGTCATAATAAATTCTCCCGGATTTGGGTGATTCAAACCCCAAAAGTAACCTTAATAAAGTGGATTTCCCACTACCAGAAGGCCCGACAATGGCAATAAATTCTCCTGGTAGAGCATGAATACTGACATCATCTAGCGTTAAGGGGCCATCATCGCGGTAGCGAAAACTTAAGTGATCTATAAGTAATTTCCCTGTTAGCTTACCTGGATCTACTTGAGCAGAATTGACTTCTAGTTCAGCTTGCAAAATTGGTTGGGCCCGTTGCCATAAGGGTAAAACTTGTAAAACTTCCACAACTGTACTGCTCAAACTGGTTGCCCCATTAATGAAAGTGCCAAAAGCAACGTTGAACGCTAAAAAAGTACCAGTGGAGAAACCAGTTCCTCCCAGAGTTTGAGCCTGTGCAATTAAGCTAGTAGCAAACCAGAACAACGCAGCAGTTGTTAACACAGGTAACACCTGATTGATGACTGCAAGACTGTCTTCAATGCCTTGGGTACTCAGCATCAGTTTCAATTGATGGGTGTACTGTTTACCCCAGTAGGCAAAGGCGCGGGCTTCAGCTTTGGCAATTCGCAGTTTACTAACTCCATTAATCAACTGCACCATCACACCAAAAATTTGTCCTTCTCGTTCTAGTAAAGGGCGAACTTTACGGACAATCAAAATGCCAGAGATGACGGTGACAGCAATATTTAGCAACGCCACCAGACAAGCAACCAAAGCTAAGGAAACACTGTAGGAGAACAATAATCCCAGATTGAGTAGGGAGAACAAACTCGAGAAGATTGTTTTTAAGACGGTATTCCCAAGTTTCTGGCGTATTTGGCTAATAGCTGTAACTCTAGAATTCAAGTCACCAACTGAGAAAGAGCGAAAAAAGCCCGCCTGCAAATTCAACAATCGATCCCAAATGGCTGCTTGGGTGGAGGAATCTGCAAAAGTTTCCAGCCTGATGGTAGCTAGTCCTTGTGCTAGTTGAAACAGCATTGCCCCAAAGGCAGCAGCTACTAAACCAAAGGCAATTTGACTGAGTAACCCCCGATTAGCATCTGGGATAGCTTTGTCGATCAGGATGGCTGTGGCTTGGGGTGTCAGCATTCCTAACAAAGTGATGGTAATTCCAGTCAACAAAATTACAATCAGTTCTTTGTAATGTCCTTGGACTGCAAACTTGAGTAAATCTAATGTTTTGAGTTGTTTATCGGGTAAAGGGCGATAAAATACATAGGCGGTAGTCGCCAAAGCTGCTGCAATGCGGGCATCTACAGGAATGCGAATCTGTTTTTGGGGAGCGTAAAGTTCGTAGCGAGTATCAGATATTGGTAACAGTGCCACAGGTAGCTTACCCTCAAGGGTGTACGCCAACATCGGGCCGCCATCCTTTTGCCACCAGTTATTTCGCAACTGAATGCGCCGCACCCGGATACGCGAAGCACGAGCGATCGCTTCAACAGGATCTCTGACTCGCTTGGTATCTTCTGATGCACTCGGCGGACGAATCTCAACTCCCAACGCTTTACCCACAGCACCCGCAGCCATGAGTAAAGTTTCATCAGGATGACCAGAATAAAGACTTGTACTGAATCCTGAGCTACTGTTTAGCTTTGGTTTTGGCAACACCGAAGCCAATTCTGTTAAAGTCTCTTGCATCACCTGACGTTCAAGACGTTCCCTTGCCTGAAATCTCAGTAATTCTGCATTTATCTCTTGACGTTGCAGCAAATCTATGCAGTTGAGGAAATAAGTTTGTAGTTGAGACAAACCATTCAACAGCAAATCTATATTTTCGATTTCTGACGTGTTAGCAATTTTCACCTCCACTGTGTCATCTGCCTGAAACCACATATTTGCAGCCAAAGGCAGCATCCCACAAGCAGAAGTTAACGGCAGTTCGGCAAACCCCATCCATTTAGCACGCCCTTGGAAGATTTGCACCCACAATACATCGCCTTGATGCGGCTGGAAAATTTGGTCTTTGGCTAAAGAAAAGTGGCGGATTCCTAAAGGTAATTTTGCTGTTGTTGGTGTAGTGATGCCAGCAAGTGCTGTACCTAGTTGACAAATCCATCTTTCTATGCATAGTGCGACTTCACTATTAGCAAATAACTGGCTAAAGTCTGCTTTGGATATTTTGACGAGTTCTGTCTCTTCAAGGGACATTGCTAAAATTTGGTGCTGCTTGCCTTTGAGACTTGGTGCAGTGGCAAACATAGCTTGTCCCGACGTGATACTAGATAAGTAGCGGCGACTTGTTTGTGGAACACCATCATTGAGTGCGATCGCAAATAGCCCCAACTGACCAGATTTTACTAGCCAAATTGTCTGCGGATCATCAAGCAGTAGCGACTCATTGGACTTCAAACGATAGCATTCTCCTTTAAAATCTAACAGCGATGAAGAGGATACCTTTGCTCCCTCATCTCCCCATCTCCCCTGCTCCCCCGCACCCCTGCTCCCCATCTCCCCCGCTTCCTCACTGCGAATTAATTGCAAATACGGCCCCTCAACAAGCCGTAATTCTTCATGAGTTCCCCGTTGGACTATCTTGCCGCGATCGAGGACAATAATTTCATCACAATCTCGGATAGTTGAGAGTCGATGGGCGACGATGATGCAGCTACAACCGCGCAGGCGCAAATTACGAGTGACAGTTTTTTCTGTTTCGGGGTCTAAGGCACTGGTGGCTTCATCCATAATGACAATGGTAGGATTATTCACCAAAGCACGGGCAATTTCTAACCGCTGTCGCTGACCACCACTTAAATTGATTGCACCTTCCAAGAGGTCAGCATTATAGCCACCTGGTAGCGAGAGAATAACATCGTGGAGGGCTGCATCTTGACAAGCTCGGACGAGATGACTTTCAGGTATGGTAGTATCCCAAAGGGTCAAATTCTCTCTGACACTACCACCAAACAACAAAATATCTTGTTCTACAGCAGAAATAGAATTGGCTAGTACCTGGCGAGGAATTTCCTCTCTGGGTTTGCCATCGAACCAAATTTCCCCTTGCCAAGGTTCGTACAGTCCACACAACAGTTTAGCAATGGTAGATTTACCAGAACCACTTCCACCCACTAAAGCAACTCGCTGTCCAGGCTTGAGCGAGAGATTAAAGTTTTCAATCAGCGCTGGCGCAATGCGGCTATAGCCAAATGTTACGTTGCGTAATTCCACATAGCCCTGGAGTTTGGGTGAGAGGTAGGGGGATGAGGGGATGGGGGGATAGGGAGATGAGGGGGATGAGGAAGATAAGGGGATTAATTTATAATTCTGTACTCCCCTATCTCCCCTGCTCCCCTGCTCCCCCGCTCCCCCGCCTTGCTCCAACTGCGGATCAATGGGATTACGTAAAACATCATCGAGACGGTTGAGATTTCCTTCCATCTCTTGTAACTCACTTCCCAGGTTGACGAGATTAGTTACTGGCTGGAGGAATCTTTGCATCATCCCTTGAAAGGCTACTAACATCCCGATGCTCATAACTCCATCCATAACTCGCAACCCACCCACAGCTAAGATGAGCATGGAGGCGATCGCAGACAAGAAGCTTGGTAAAATTCCTAATGTTTGGTTGGTTTGTTCTAATTCTTGGCGTGTGTTGATGGCTTTGGCATAATAACCCGCCCAGCGAGAAAAGAAATCTGACTCTAAACCAGATGCTTTTAGTGTCTCCATGCTCTGAAGACCAGAAATTGCTACGCCGCTGACTTTGCCATATTCTTGAATCTGTTTAGTGTTGGCATTTACACGCCGTCCTCTTACCCACTGTAAAGCAGTCAGGTTGATGGCGACAAAAGCGATCGCAATTGAGGTTAGTACTACATCATATTGCAGCATCACCATTACATAAAATAATACTGAAACTGCTGCGATCGCTGTGGTAGCTAATTTACCTGAAAGTAGGTTGGCTATACTATCGTTGAGTTGTACGCGGCTACTGATTTCCCCAGCAAATCGCTGGTCGTAAAAACTGACGGGTAGGCGTAAAATATGCCATAGAAACTTACTTTTCATGCCTACAGACAGTTTGATTTTCAACTGACGCAAAAACTGCAACTGTAGCAGTGTCAAAAATCCATTGAGTACGGCGGTGAAAATCATCCCTAAAATTAGCGGACGCAGCCATTCATCCCGACGTTGAATTAATATATTGTCTACAAATACTTGTGAGAATGCAGGTATGGCTAAACCAGGAATTACCAACAAAAATCCTGCCAGCACACAGTAAACCAATGCACCAACGGAGCCTCGTAGCCTTGACCATAAAGCCAGGATAGTGCTGGGTTTGCGTCCTCCTGGCTGGAAGTCTGGCCCAGGTTCTAGAACTAGCACTACACCAGTGTAAGCACCGCTGAATTCTTCATTAGAGACGGTGCGCCGTCCGCTAGCCGGGTCATTGAGATAAACTTGCTGTCTGCCAAACCCCTCCACTACCAAGAAATGGTTAAAGTTCCAAAATACAATGAAGGGACATTTAATCTGTGACAGTGCAGCTAAGTTGGTCTTAAAACTCTTCGCGGTAAGTCCGTAATTTCTGGCAGCTTTGAGGATGTTCAAGGCGCTAACCCCATCACGGGACACGCCGCACGCTTGCCTAAGTTCTGTCAGTGGGACAATGCGATTGTAGTAACCTAGAATAATTCCCAAAGCAGCAGCACCACATTCTACTATTTCCATTTGCAGTAGTGTGGGAGTACGGCATCGCTTATCTTTGCGCCCCAATAGACTTTGCAGATTTCGCCACCACATCATGTTTGTACTCAGCTACGTTGATAAAAATATTTAGAAGTTAGGGGGATGAGGGGGATGAGGGGGATGAGGGGGATGAGGGGGATGAGGGGGATGAGGAAAGCTTATAACTTGAAGCTTTAGCTTCAAAGGCTCAAGCGTCAGTATCAAATACTGTAAACTGAGGTTCAAAGGCTGAAAATTCATGTTCAAAGGCTCAAGCATCAACCTCAAAGGCTGAAAATTCATGTTCAAAGGTCGGAAGTTAATGTTTAAAGGCTCAAGTACCAGCCTCAAAAGCTCAAGTTCCACCTTCAAAGGCTCAAACTTTCTACTTTTCCACTTCCTCATCTCCCTCATCTCCCTCATCTCCTTCACCCCTGAGTATCAGGAAATGCCACTCCACGATCTCAAAAGCGGAATGATAAAGCTGATCGGGGCACGTTCTTCCACAGTAACTTGTACGGTGGTTGTAGTTCCAGAAGTTACTGCCAACTGTGGCCCTTGAGAAGAAGACCATTTGTAACCGCTGAAGGTGGAAGTATCTGGTTGCAGTCGTGCAGTTACTTGGATTTGTGGCCCTTGTGACATCAAACCTTCCACGAATTCGGAATTGCCCACTACGCTTAATGCAGCATCTTTAGTCACGGGAAAAGCTGAAACATCTGTAACAGCACCAATGATGCCACCAAAACGTTCTCGTTGTACTGTAGTAGGTGTGATTTGTAACTTCATTCCTGGTTGAATTTTTTTACCATCGCCTATGTTAAAAAATATGATGCTGACTGGTTTGGCTGATGGCTGTTGTGCAGCGATCGCTCCTATGGGTGTACCCTGGAGAACAACCTGCCCTGGATTTGCGGAGATTTCTAAAACACGTCCGGTGTAACTGCTTTTAATTAGGCTGTTGGTTGATAATTCCAGTGACAATTGAGCAATATTCCGCTGGACTTCTTGAATTTCTTTTTTACGGTTGGTTGCAGTTTCTAGGTCTTGTTGTGCGGTTGTCGCTTCTTTGCTGTCTAGTTGTTTTAACTGCGTTTGCAAATCTCTAATTGAGTTGAGGTTCTCTAGATATTGTCGTTGGGCATCCGCTTCTTTGACATCCAATTGCTTTAGCTGTGATTCGGCTTCATTAATTTGTGTCACAGCATTTAAATAGTCTTGCTGTGCCTGTAAGACTGTATCACCAGAAATTGCTCCCAGCTTCAATAGTTGCTGACGGTTGTCTAATCTCTGTTTGAAAGTGGGCAAAAGTTGCTGGAGTGCTTGCAAACGCTGTTTTTGGTTGATGCGATCGCGCCCAATTGAATCTAGTCCTTTTTCTTTTAAAATCGGTGTGAGCTTTTGTACTGCTTGCAGGCTTTGCTGCAAAGTTTGGCGTTGCTGTTGAATTGCCTGTTTGTCTACGTTCTGCCGCTGTTGTTGCAACGAGTTAGCATCGCGTTCTTGTGCTTGTAGTTGCTCTAATTTAGCGCGTACTAGTTGTAGCTGTTTGAGGAGTTCGCTTTGATCTAGCGTCGCTAGCACATCGCCTCTTTTCACTGAGTCGCCAACACGCACGTTTATTGTTCGTAATCTACCTGCGATCGGTGATTGGAATGAACTAACCGTACTGGGATAGACTATTATTCCTTGACCCGTGACTGTAATGGGGATTCGCCCTAAAATACTCCAACTCAGCCCCGCCGCCACCAAGGAACCAACAGCGACTAAAGGTAGCCAATTTTGAGGATTGACTACCTGCATGATTTGATCTAATTCTTCTGGCGAAGAAGCACGTTCTAAAGCTTCTTTGCGGAACAGCTCACTTTTTTGCCTAACCACCGAACACCATCCCAATTTGTATGGGAGTAAAATTCTGCTTTGCGAGTTGCAGCATTAATTATTAACTAAGTAATCAAATGATTTATTTGATTATAACTATAATTTAAGTAAAAGCTTTTTTTATGCGTATATTTTGTGTTTTCCTAATCAAATTTATCTACGTAAGTAATAACAATATTAATTTCGATATACAAATAAATCTATCTTTGATGAGAGTGATAAATATCAAATGTTTATTTGATATTTTTGGTCTGTGCTAAAGACATATTAATTGTCAGTCTAGCTATTCATTGTATGAGGAAAAGGGTGTAAGAATATAGGTGCATATCAATCATTTTGGGAACACACTTTAGCTCTGTTAAAATTTGAAAATCTAATTTTTTCTTACACCCATATTTTCGTGAAAACCAAAACTTCAAAATTTGATAAAACTTCTGTTTTTTTGATGTCAATGGTATTAGGTTTTGCTGCTATGGCTTTCCAAATTACTATTTATTGTAGTGCTGTTTGAACTTGTATAACGCTACAATTTATTATGGAAAACTTTTAGCAGCATAACCCGCTCGCTTACTTTGAGCAAGCTTAGAAGATACCGAAAGCCTTACCAGAACCAAGTAATCCAAGACCGATAACATTTTGAGCTACGCTCAGTACGTTCACATTGTTATTGCTGAGGATGTCACCTGTGTTTAAATCTAAATCTACCAAGTCACCATCATAGAGATAACCGAGATAACCGTAAGTTCCTCCTACTAGGTTAGTGATTTCTTCATCATTCAACTCTGTCATAGCTGCAACGTTTTCTTGAGCAAAAGTGTTATGAGACATAAACCAATCCTGCCTTCTCAAAAAAAAGTGTTTATACTAGTGATTTTTTCATTAACTAACCAAATTCCACAGATAAAGCTGTTTTACAGTATTACAATTCAACGAGTATTCATCAGCTTCTGAATACAAACATTTACTATGTAGTACTTACTCAAATGGGTACATCTGACGAAATTGATTGTGTATTTGAAATTCACTATGTTTATTACAATACTATTTTTTCAGAAAAAGTCAATTAAAGAATTAGTAAACTTCACTTAAAGCTCAATCGTTTTTAAAGTGAAAAAATGTTATTGAAAAGATAGGTAAAAGGAAGAAAAGGAGGTTTTTTTGGAAACTGCAAAAGTAAGAAAAGTGGGAAAAGTGGGAAAAGAAATTTTATATATATAAACTGTGAAGTATCTTGTAAATATACGGAGCTTGATGCGTAAACCAAATGGTCAATCCCAAAACAAAGTCATAAACAATAGGCTGATAGATATCATTAAAAAGTAGGTTTAGTACTTTTTTAAGTTAAATGCACCAAAGTAAAATTACGAAAACAGCCATTGGTATTAACTTAATGTGAAAGTTTTGTAAAGATGTTGTAGATAGTCTACTTAATTAGCAATCAGTTTCTAAAGAACTCTACCCTGTTTTGGCTAACGTCAAAATTCCCCTTTCTGTTGAGGAAGAGGAAATTAAAAGTTGAGGTTAAATATCTTTTAGTTAAGCTTTTGCACTTAAATACTTAGGTATGGATGCTATAACCCTACCCGTCCATTTCAGAAACATAGTGCTAACGCAGTTCGCTGGGTCAAGAAACCTTCTGTAGCGCTTTTTCACCGCCTCACAGACTAATACCGTTTCACTTTCATAATCATATAAATACGTTTGTAGGGCAGCACAGCTAGCTGTACTACCCTACAAAAAATCTATACATATCAGAATTTCCGTGAAATAATATAACAAAAAATTAAAGGTTTGAAACCTACGCAGGGGGATAAAGCGTCGTGTAGACGCGCTTTCCAACCGCCATTTCACTTTTCAAACATCCTCTAAGAATTTTTAGATTTATTGTTAGCGACTACTTCAAATTGACCCATGCACCCGTTCTCAGCGATCGCATCTTGATGGGGATGAAACATATACTTACCTGGATAGCGGAAGGCAAATTCCAAAATGTGCCTTTCTGCTATACCCATGGTAATTACATCAGTTTTCTCACTGGGTGTCAGAGTCATACCTGTGCGATACACATCAAAGAAGTTGGCATGGAGATGAAACGTTACTGCCGTATCGTATTCGATGATGTTAAGCACATACAGCCGAATTAACTGATTCTGGTAAATCTGGATTGGGTGATGCATGTAGTGATGAGGCAAACCGTTGAAGGCGTAATATTCATTATGACTATCGTCATTCACATCATATCCAGCCATCACTAGCACTATCTCATCAGCCGCAGGTCGCGGCGTGGGTGGATCGATGATGAACATCCCATACAGTCCCTTAGCAATATGACGGGTGACTGGTTCAATATGGCAGTGGTATAGATGAACTCCATAAGGTTCAGCATCAAATTCATAAATTGTCGCTTTACCATTGCCAACTGGGCGCACACCATCCATTTCTGCGGGATGGACACCATGAAAATGCAAAGAGTGGGAATGTCCAGCTTGGTTAAGAAAGAGTACTCGAACGCGATCGCCCTGTTTTGCCCGTAGCGTTGGCCCTGGGATACGCCCGTTTAAATCCCAAATGTTGTAGGAAACAGCACTATTTAGCTGAATCACCGATGTACCAGCAGTTAACTGAAATTCTCGGATGGTGCGTCCATTTTCTTTCTTCACTGTTCCATAATCAAAATTCCGTAGCACCTGCATGGGATTCGCAGCACCTTCAGGTGCTTCCATCTCCATAGGTGGTATTCTGACTGTTGACTTACTTTGTACATTTAGAGTTTGCCAAAGCGCCGCCGCCCCAGTCACGCCGACACCTGCTAAACCCAATCTCAGCATTTGACGGCGGTTCCAAAGTTTTTCTTGCCCCAAAATCCAGTGCTTTGGCATCGCATTATCAAAGTTTTACAGTTCAAAAAATTGCAATAAATTCCCAATTACTTCGCATACTATCTCAATCAATAATTATTGTCAATAAACTTGTTGGTTTACGTTGAACTATTTTCCAAAACAAGGTAGAAGATAAAAGTTGTAATCTAGAAGTTTACTGAACGAAAAAGCCTAGGAGAAAGAAAACTAGAGTATGCCTTCTTCCATTACCATGCCTCCTTTACTCAGGCCCTTGCTTGACACAGCATTACCTTGATCAAAAAATTTTGCAACAAATTTCATCAGATATGCTATTGAAATTCGCAAGAGCCTTTACCAAGACCTTTTAGGGAAGGAACAAGGATAGGTAACAGAGCTAACTTCTTCCCATGCCCCATGCCCCATGCCCTTGTGGATGGAGTTTTTGAGCATTCTGTTCAGGATTCAAAATGCTATCAGTCAAAACTGTGTGTCATTCTTTTGTTATTTATATGGACTTGATGTGTAGATTTCTGCATTTGGATAAATTGAAGGTCAACTGATAGTAAGGTGTATATGGCTATGCCTTTATGTTGATTGCAAGAGAAATGCTTAAAAAAATAATTATGCTAACACTAATAGTCGAAACCGCCTATATTGAAGCATTTCATTCGCTATAAAATTTTTTTATTCTATAATTTTTAGCAAAACCGAACTATCCAATACATTTTATACACCGTTGTCAAATCCAAAGTTTATCGGATATCTTTTTTGCAATCAAGTGCGATAATGCCCTTTGATTCACTAATTACCCAAATGAATTATGGGAGGTCATCAATGGCTAATTTTTCTAATAGTGCAGCATTGCAGAAGAGTGCAAGTATTACTCTGTCCAAGCCTGTGCAGGTAACGCTTTATATGTTGCTATCTTCATTAGTTATCTGGACTGCCTTGTTCTCTACCTATCCAGCAGCTCATAACACAGCACACTCGCTGCGTCACCACACTTTAGGCGTTGCCTGTCACTAAATAATTATTTCAAGATTTGTTAGTGCGTTGTGCTGTGTTCAGACATGTGACAAAGTTATGAAGCTAATATAGCGCGGACTCCGCGCCAACATTTTTGCTTGAAAAGAATTTTAAGTAATGTAGAGATGGGAAAAACATCTTTATATTACTTAATTCTATTTCAAGCCATGTCTGATTTATAACTAATTATTGATGCGTCATTTATTTCCTATCAAGTAAAGAAAAGCTAAGACTGTCAAGTTATCATACTGTTTCCTTAACAGGACTTACGCAACTGGCACAAATATTTTCTGCGATAGAAGTCAATAGTCAACAGTCAAAGGTCAAAAAACCTTGATTTTTGGACTATTGACTCTTGAACGCCAGTTCGTTCAAGTCGGGAAACCCGCCCACACGACTGGCTCCTTTTGACAACCCAAACCAAAAAAATATGACACTTGCGTAAGTCCTACTTAATAAAGCTGCTCTAAATCGTGTGAATCTTCCATTTTTTAACGCTTTTTGTGATTAGTTGTTAATTTGTTGTGAAAGTCTAAGATAATTAGCCGCATCTTCATACAGAATTAGTCTAAGTTGCAAAAGTTACTGAGTTGCCCCGCTTACATTTAGGTTTCATGAAAAAGTATCAACTGTTTGGAGTTATTAGTGCTATTTGCATAGCGTTGTCAATTCTTTATTCTTTGGTAGGAGTTTCTCAAACTCCCGCACCCAAAGTACAACTCTCCACCAACCCACCTTTAGAACGTATTCTTCCCTTTGAAGCAGCAGCAGAAAAACCAGAATCCCCTGTTACCCTGACACTACAGGCTGTTGATGCTTTTAATAAACCGTTAAAAGATGCTTTAATTCGCTTAACAATTCTGACACCGCCATCTAATCCTTGGTTGAGTACGGATTTTCCCATTGTTGAGGGAACAAAATTACTGCAAATGGATGCGATCGCACCTGATGGTAAGCTAGAATTTCAGCAAATATTACCCATTCGCGGTAATTACCAACTACAGGTAAATGTATCGCCTTTGGTAGCCAATACTTTTGCTCCTTATGAACAAACCTTGAATCTGAAAGTCCGAGAAAATCCAGTTAAATATAAGTATTTTGCTGTCATTGCAGCTATTTTACTATCAGTTGGATTGTTAGGTGGTTGGATTATCGGCGGACAAGAAGAACTCCAACAAGGTGAAATTGCACCGCAGTCTGTGCGCTTATTGTTAAGTACATTGACAGCAGTAGCGATAATCACACTATTGTTTATCAATATTAGTGCAGAAGTTGCAGAGGCTCATGGTAGCGGACACTCAAAAAATACTGAAGTGATTGCACCATCAGTGCAAAAATCTCAAGATTTAGAAGTCCGCATTGAGGGAGATAAAAATGCAACTGTGGGAAAACTGGCGAATTTAGCGGTACAGGTGAAGGATGCTGCAACAGGAAAACCTATTAACGATGTAGTGTTGCTTATTAAAGCGATCGCTTTAGAAGATAATTTAACAGTTTTTACTTATAAAGGAGTTCCTGACCAAGAAGGTAAGCTAACATGGTTGGAACAATTTTTTGATGGTTCCCCTCACAAAGTTGAAATAGAAGCAACTCCCAAACCTGGGTCTAGCCGTCAATTTTCACCTGTGAAAGTAGCGCAGTCTGTTGAAGTAGAAGGAATTGCACCGCCGATTTATATCCGATTGATTGGTTTATTCTACTTTACAGCCATTGTTGGTATTGGTATGGCTATTGGATTGCTAATACAGCAACGACGTACACCAATTTCAAGAGCAAATTAGCAAAATTAGTTTTTATGATATTGAGCAGTAATTGACAATTTTTAGGCTGGCGAGAAAAACAATAATATCTTGATCAGGGTAAAGGTAAAAATAAAAAACCTTTACCCTTTACTTTTACATGAATATTACCATTTAAATAATATTGGCAGTGTCGGATGAAAATTTTGTAATTTACCTTCTTTGCCCCTATCAAACTCAATCTCTAAATGATAAAAATCACCATGTAAAAATTTTATTATTCCCAGTTCGCTTAATTTTGTAACTTCCCAAGAAAAGCTATTATCTCCAGGTAAGATGACTCGCAACGCTGTAACCTCCTGGAATCCTGCTTGATGGGTTAATGGGCGTTGTTTTTCTAACGGGTAATTTGCAGGTTTCTGGCTGGATGGTGAAATAAAAATCAGAGGTTCAGACAAATTTTCACTGTTGGCTAGTATTGGAATAAAGGCATTTGATGGTAGATAAGGCGCATAGTAATTCCAGGTAGAAAACGGGATTTCTAATAAATTAGGTGTGACTCTTCGCAATGCAATGCCGAAAGGGCAAACTTTTGTCTTTTGCCAACGACAACGCTCCCACAAACCTGTAGAACTAACAACAGGAGATTGAATTTCATTGCTGTCATGAAGCCAAAGTAACTCTAGATAAGCATTGTGAAAGAAAAAGCAAACGTTGGCAGTACCTTGACCTTGATGAATGCGACGGTTACCTTCTGTCAGACCAAAATCTTTGAGTAAATCAGCTTCTGGCGCTTCTGGTTCAACACAAACAAAAATATGATCTATTTCCATTTACATCTAATTAAATGTTATAAGAAAAAGTTTAATGATAATATCTACATCTTTATTCATCAAACAATAATTATTAAAATTTACTTATAGAATAAAAATTTACAAATATATATTACTTAGGGAATATTAGATTTTTCAGTGAACAATAAAAATGTAATTTATCATAAATTTACAATTTAGAAAAAAAGTATAATATTTAACGCAGATTTTATTGTAAATCTTACCTTGGGTACACTGTAAAATCCCCCAATAGGGCATTGAAAAAAGCAGAAAATTTATGTTTTGTATTAATTTAATGTCGTAGTTAAAATATTGAAATTGTGTGAATCAACACATTCGATACAGGGGACATAATGCATATTCCTGATGGATTTGTTTCTCCACCAGTGGCAGCAGCTACCGGTTTGGTGAGTGTGGCAGCACTGTTTATTGCCACCGGGCGATCGCAAGCAGCTTTTGGTATCCGTCGCGCCCCTATTTTGGGCTTAACCACTGCTTTTATTTTTGCTGCCCAAATGATCAATTTTCCTGTGGCAGGAGGCACCAGCGGTCACTTGTTAGGAGGAACCTTAGCGGCTGTGGTCTTGGATAGTCCTTGGGCAGGGACGTTATCTATCGCCACAGTTTTAATCATCCAAGCTGTGCTATTTGCCGATGGTGGCATCACAGCCTTGGGTGCCAATATTTTGAATATGGCAGTTATTGGTGTTTGGGTAGGCTGGGTATTAACCCAAACCTTGCAACGGCTATTCGGCGGTTCAAAACGGCGCTTACCCTTAGCTGCGGGCATTGCCAGTGCTGTTAGTGTAGTGGTAGCGGCTATTGCTTGTGCCATTGAATTAGCCCTTTCTGGAACAGCATCCTTAGCCATAGTTTTGCCAGCAATGGCAGGTGTCCATATTCTCATCGGCATTGGTGAAGGCTTGATTACTGGAGGTGTGCTGACTTACCTAGCCACAGCACGACCAGATTTATTACCAGGGGAACAGCAGCAATTCAAAGGGTGGTTGGTGCCTGTAGTCAGCATTTTCTTGATTGCAGGTGTGCTGTCACTGTTTGCCTCAGCATGGCCCGATGGCTTGGAAAAAGTTGCCGAAAACTTAGGTTTCATCAACTTAGGTGAGAAAGTGCGGGTAACTGTACCAACACCGTTAGCTGACTATGGCATTGAGGGTTTAGGGCAAATTGGCACAAGTATTGCTGGGCTAATAGGCGCAGCAGTTTGCTTTGCTGTTGCCTTTGGAATTGCCAAGGTGGTGAAACCGAACAATGCTTAAAATTGCTTTGCCATTACGTTTACAGCTATCCCTAGTGATTGTAGTAGGAGCAGCCTTATTAAAGCATCATGCTTGGTCTTGCCTAGCTGTTTATGGTGCGATCGCGCTCATCTGGGCATGGTTATTACGTGTCCCTATTCCCCACTTAGGAGGATTATTAGGTACCGAATTGATTTTTCTCTCATTACTGGCATTACCTTTGGGATGGGAACGAGCTAGTTTTTTGCTGGTGCGTTCCCTGATATGTCTAATCGTGATGAATAGTTTTTTGTTAACATTAACTCCCCACAGTTTCGGCATCGCCCTCAAAAGTTTACCTGTACCAGGAGCTTTAAAAGAAAATTTACTTTTGGCTGGGCAATACCTAGAAATTTTACTGACAGAAGTCACACGTATGCAGCGTAGCGCTCAATTACGAGGTTTAAATGGTGCAGCTGGATGGCTGCGTTATGCTAGTGCTGCCATGATTGGTACTTTGTATCTCCGCAGTCTAGACAGGGCGGAAAGAGTTTACGCAGCAATGATCACTCGTGGTTATAACGGTCACTTACCGATAGATTCGCCATTGCGACCAAAAGAGCGTTTTGCAGTGCTAGCAGCTTGTGCGATCGCTGCTGGTTTGACTATAACTTCATACAGAATTTAGCACAGTTGGAAATTTTGAAATCTTTGACTTTTAACCCCCAACCTCCAACCCGTAACCCCCACGCTGCTGTAGTGGAGGTACAAAACTTGGTGTATGCCTATTCCCAGCAAGAACCAGTATTACAGGATATTTCTTTTACATTGCAAGCAGGCGATCGCGTGGCGTTGATGGGGCCGACTGGTTCCGGTAAAAGCACCTTATTGGAAAATTTGATCGGTTTAAAACAACCGCTTTCGGGAAAAATTTGGATTAATGGTATCCCACTAGAACCAAAAACTTTGCCCCAAGTACGTCGTTGTATCGGCTTTAGCTTTCAAGATGCCAACGACCAACTATTTATGCCCACCATCTTGGAAGATGTCACCTTTGGGCCGCGTAATTATGGTGTACCACCAGCAATAGCCATTGATCAAGCACGCCAGTTATTAGCTGATTTTGGTTTAGAAGCTTACGCCAATCGTTCCGCCCATGAGCTTTCTGGTGGACAAAGACGCCTTGCTGCTCTAGCAGCTATTTTGGCTCTGGAACCTGCAATACTTATTTTAGATGAGCCGACTAATGGGCTTGATCCTGCATGGCGGCGTCACTTGGCGCAAGTGCTGTTAAAGCTACCAGTGCAAGTCATGTTAATTGCCTCCCATGAATTACAGTGGTTGGGGAAAGTAACTAAACGTGCTTTGGTACTGTCTGGTGGTCGTATTCAAATAGATAGCGATATTCAGCCACTATTACAAGATGGAGAAAGCTTAGACCAGTTAGGTTTACCAGTAGATTGGTAAGTGAAAACCGCCTGTATCAAGCCTTGTTATGTGCGTGTTAATTACGAATTACAGGAAGTTTATGGACGCAGCCTCTGCTACTGACTTGGCATCTACTGTTAATCAATCCATAGCTACAAAAGACATTAAATTATTAGTTCTAGACATAGATGGTACGATTTCGGGAAAATCTAATACTTTAAGCGAACCTGTAAAGCAAGCGATCGCCCAAGTCCAAGCCCAAGGTATTCAAGTAGCGATCGCTACTGGTCGTATGTATCGCTCGGCTTTGCGCTTCCATCAAGAAATTGGCTCTGTCTTACCATTAATGGCTTACCAAGGAGCCTGGATTCAAGACCCAGCTAGCCAAAAACTGCATCGGCATTTGGTTGTTTCTCGTGAACACGCACACCAGCTACTAGACTATTTTGAACAGCCGGAATTGCGATCGCTTTTATCTGTTCACTTCTACATCAATGATGAACTTTATGTGCGGGAAATCACTGAAGAAACTCGAATTTATGCACAACGTTCTGGCATCACCCCCATTGCTGTAGGTGATTTACGCCAAGTCTTAACAAATGAACCAACAAAGATTCTGGCTTTGTGTGATGACACAGATGTAATTAACGAACTATTGGGGAATTTACGTAGCCAATACACACCCGCTGAACTTTATCTGACAACATCTATTGCCACTTTCTTTGAAGCAACTAACCCTTTTGTTAACAAGGGAACTGCCGTGCGTTATCTAGCTGAAGAGTTGCTGGGCTTACAAAGTAATAACGTGATGACTATTGGTGATAACTTCAACGATGTGGAAATGCTGGAATATGCTGGCATTGGTGTAGCGATGGGTGATGCACCAGCAGAAGTTCAAGCGATCGCTCAGTGGGTAGCCCCTAGTGTGGAAGAAGATGGAGCGGCAACTGCGATCGAAAAATTTTTACTGTCGTAAAAGCACTCTCTTAAATCAGCAATATTCTGAAATCAGAAAGGGCACCGACGACTGGCCGTGTTTCGTCTCGGTGCCCTTGCTGGTTCGCTCCTCACACACCTGCTAATATAACCGAGGTGATCAAATGAGTCAATAGAAGATTATAAAAGTTTTTATTTTTTCTTTATAACCTAAACAACTAAGTTGGTTGCAAACAGAAATAGCATCTAAAAACAAAAAGATGTGGAAGTAACATCTACTTCATCCTACTTCGATGTAAACAGGTATCACTTATAGCTCGTGTAGAGGAAAAACACTGAGTTTTTCTACCAGCAAAAATCTTAATACAGACTGAGTAACCATTACCAGTCCTAGTCTGGCTTGAGCAAGTTCTGGTGAACAAAGTTTGACTTCACCCCAAATACGGCATTTGCTCGAGAAGTCTTCAAACAGTTGACTCAAATTCACCCCTGCTTTTTCCCAGTCAAATGAAGGACTTAAATCTGGAGACATCAAGTCGTCTACCAGTTGCACTAACTTGGTAATGAGGCAACTCTCATTCGGGTGATTCAAGCGAAGTTTTTGATCACAATCGAGCCAAGGTATTTGCTCTGTGAAAATTCCACTCCCAAAAGCTGAGTTAATATCTGGCGGTGGTTCTGTGAGTTTAATTATTCCCTCTCGTTGAGCCAGCCGCACTAACGAGCAGCAGCGTGCGTGAGCATATTGAATTTTAAATAAACGGCTACTATTTAAAACTTTACATTTAGGATTTGTAATTAAAATTTCTTGTCTCTCTATCTCCCTCATCTCCCCCATCTCCTCCATCTCCCCCGCTTCCTCTAGACTTCCAACAGCAAGACTTTGCAGCCAAGCCGCCAAAAGAGCATCAGTTAATTCTAAATAAATCCAACCCGGGGGAACAATCTGGATAGTAAAAACGCCGCCACCAATTCCTAATAAGTCAGAGACGATGGCACTAGCTATCTCCATAGCATTTCGATTATGAGATTTTGATAGCCAAAGAGCCATACCTGAGATGTACAGAACTCTATCTTTGTATCTTCCTTTAGATAGATGCAAATTTTTATATTCTTTTAAAGGAATATTATTTTTATTAGTATAAATACTTAGTGTATTTGTTAATAGCCTATATAATAACTGTTTCAATGCTGTGCCTTTACTCACTCGTGTGCTGAGTGGCACGTAGTTATAAATAAATAATTCCGTGTAATTTTTTCCGGATGTTCTGTCATCCATCTTTAGATATAAGATAAATCTAAATAAAGAAAAATGAGAGTAGCATAAAATTTAATGAATATTGTATAAAATAGGGGTAAATTTTACTACCATCATTGTACAGTAAGAAGTATAACAAAGATGTGGAGTGCAAATTGCTTTCCACTCTTTGGGTGGCTAGCGCTGTTAGGCGTTATGCCTAAACTGCCAACACAAAGACACTCCTTGCACTTTTTATGACGTCTTTGTTTTCAGCCGAACGCTCTTTGTTACCTATGCAATCTCCATCTTCTTTTTCTGAGGCATCACGGCCTTTTTTAACTTGGCAACGAATTCTTGATTGGGCTCAAGAACACTACCGTTGCCGCACCTTTAGCAAAGATGAACGCATTCCAGCTAGACCTGGATTGCTATATTTGGTGCAAAGGGGTGCAATCCGCATGGTAGGAACCGCTCAGGTGAGTGCTACTGCCAGTCAGCTAACGTCTCGACGAATCAACAGAACCCCAGAAGAAGCATTCTTAGGTTTTGTAGGTGCGGGACAACCATTTGAAATTGTTGCTCAGTCACCATTCACGCTCCAGGCATACGCCCATGTTGACCAAACAGCGGTGCTGTGGATGTACTGGCATGACTTAGACAACTGGCCTCACTTCCGCCGCGAAGTTATGGATGCCTTTAGGTATCAGCATCAGCGTAAACTGCTGTGGTTGAGTGCCTTGGGACAACGACGCACCATTGACCGCCTCTTAGGATTTCTCACATTGTTGATTGAGGAATATGGAGAGCCGGCAATGAGTGAAACTGACCCCGATGTAATTCGTGGCTATTGTCTGCCCTTCCCCCTCACCCATGCCCAAATTGGTAGTGCGATTGGTTCGACTCGTGTCACCGTCACCCGCTTGATGGGCAAGTTGCGTCAACGTGGCTTAATCCTCACCCAAGGCGATAATCTCATTTGCTTGCCAGCAGAATCGATTAATCGAGCCAGCTAAAGCGCTGTTCAAATCTTTAAGAGAAGCAGCCCAGTCTTACAGGCATCTACGGTAGGAACTGCCGCTACACTTGCCAGCAGTAGTAGCTGTCAGCAAACTTTGACAATTCAGCCTTAGTCATTAGTTCCTACGCCCGATGAATTAGCAGTAAGTTGGCATCAGCAACTCCTGCTTGCTGCTAGGTCTGACCAATCTGTTTGACCACCACAAACAGATTGTGTGAATCGGGAAATTTCTGGATTTAAAAGTCTCAGTGTTCAATTTGTGGCGTTTACCAGAACATTTAGAAGGGAGTACAAATGGCTCTTGGTAGGAAGCAATTTATCGCCCTTGCGTCCACCCCACCGTCAAGGGCAACACTGAACATTGAGTCAACAATTCTAGAAGCAAAGCATATTGAAACAGCCCAAGCACTATAGTGCCAATTTTGATCAGGCTTGGGTGGTCGTGGAAAAAACTCCACTAAAAAACTGAAAAGTTGACCATCCAAGATGTTTTGAA
This sequence comes from Nostoc sp. NIES-4103, assembly GCF_002368335.1. GTDB lineage: Bacteria > Cyanobacteriota > Cyanobacteriia > Cyanobacteriales > Nostocaceae > Amazonocrinis. The sequence continues at coordinate 6,170,472 of NZ_AP018288.1, forward strand.
CAAAAATTTCCACCCGCTCATAAGCGATTAGAGGGTGGAGACAATAAATAATATATTTACGCTAAGGTCAACTACTGAGTGCTGGTTATGGCACTGGTTCAAAGTCGAACCTAGCCCCAGAACGATTACCAGGAACTATTTTCACAAGTTGAACTGGAGCATTGCGATCGCCTGATGGTAAAAACCGAATCGCACCAGCAGCACCATTGGCAGAAAAATTAGATGAGGAAAGCCCTTGTTGTACCCCAGAACGGGTAGGATTGCGTTCTAATGCAGTAATTAGAGCCTTAGTAGCATCGTAGGCCAAAGCTGTTCGCCAGCTGACATCACCACCCCACAACTGCTCAGACTTGCGGGGAAAATCTGACTGAGAATTGCCTTTTACATGCCAGGGAACTGCCAATATCATATTTACAGCTTGCTCCCTACCAACTTCTAAAGTTTTGACTGCATAAACATCATCGCCTGCTAACAGCGCTAATCGTTTTTGGTTAGCCTGAACTACTTGTAATGCTTTATCTAAAGTTTCAGTGTTCGCTGCTAACATCAATACTTCTGCACCTTGCTTGGTAGCTTGTTCTATACTTTTAGCCGCACTAAAATCTGGTTTCGACAAATCAAATTCGCTTGATACTTGTCCACCCTCCAAAGAAACAGATGATACAAATTCAGACTTTAAAGATTGACTGTAGTTGCTTTGGGAATTAAAGAAAACTACTGCATTTTTCTTCTGTAAAGTTTTTACCATGTAGTTAGCCAACCTTCTAGCCGCCATAAAATCACTGGGTACAGTGCGAAAAACATAGCGACTAAAGTTAGAAATTTTCACGGAAGTGCTAGTGGGGGAAATGGCTACAAGTTGTTCAGCATTATAGATTTCGCCTGCGGCTAAGATAGCATCGCTGGTGACAGGGCCGACAATACCTAAGACTTGCTGATTTTTAACTAAGCTAGAAGCAATTTGTTTGGCGATCGCTGGATTATCATCATCATTTGCTATTCCCACCTTCAAAGGTACGCCTTTAATTCCTCCAGAAGTATTAACTTCATTTTGAGCTTGGGCGATACCACGTAAAACTTCTAATGCGCCATTGGGGTCAGTTCCTGCTGGTAAAGACGCAACAATAGTATAATTCTTGCCAGAACCAATGCGAGCATTATTCAGGTATACTAGTGCCTCTGGATCATTACGCTTGAGGTTTAAAGAGTTGGACAAACTAGCGATCGCTTTGGTGTAATCTTGATTGGCGATCGCTTGGATACCCTCTTTTTTCTGGGGAGAGATATCACTAGGAATTAAAGGTTTTTCTCCAAAACTAATCCGTTGTTGGATTGATGAATTGTCTTCATTTTTTTGATTGGGAGTGGCGATAGTATTGTTGCTTGGAGAATTTTGCTTAATAAACCACCACGCACCACCGCCAACTATCCCGACTGTCAGCAGTAAAGCTAAGGCGAAAACAGCAGTTTCATTCTTTTGTGACATGAATTAATTTTTTATTAGGTAATTTATATCTATTATTTAAATAATCGCCTAAATTCAACCGCTGTGATCGGTTTACTTGATTCTGACAAATCCGGCTTTTTCGAGTAGTTATTGACCTTGTGATGTCAACAGCCAACTGGCATAAGCTTCCCCTGCTTGCTGATCGGTTTGAGCATTCTGTTTAAGAATTACAAATAAATTGCGGGTTATTGGGTAGTCACCACTGCGAAAGGCTTGAAAATTCAATTGGTTACGCTGAGCGGGACATCGGGACGGAGGTATATAAGGTTCTCGGTAGGGAGCTACTAATTGTCCACTGATACGGCCTACTGGCAGAGGCTTAATAGTACACTGGGGTACAACCTCTGGAGCAGAAGCGTAGTAAATTCCACTAGAAGTGGTAGCAAGTTTTTGTAGCGCTTCAGTTGTAGTACTGATATAAGTAACGTTAGACCCAAAGCTGGCTCCCTCCAACACATTTTCGATGAAGAACTCTACTGTACCTCCAGCTTCTGGGTTACGGGAGATGGGGGTGATGGGTAAATTTGGGCCACCCACCTCTCGCCAGTTGGTAATATTGCCAGTATAAATATTTTTCAGTTGGGTGACGGTTAAACCAGGGATATTCAAGTTGAAATTGACTGCGATCGCAATTCCATCAATTGCCACTGGAATCTCTTTAAGACTAAATCCTTTTTGTTGAGCTTGTACATTTTCTTCAGCTTTGATGGAACGAGAAGATTGAGAAAAAGCTAGTTGATTGTCTATCAACATCCGAATACCAGTACTAGATCCTGGTTTGCCAGATGCAGGTTGAGTGTAGCGTAAAATAAATTGAGGGCAAAGGTTTTGCAGTACTGAATCTGCGTCTTTACGAATGGGTGCCCAGGTGGTGCTACCACCATAGTTGAATCTGCCTTTTGGCAGGTTTTCCACATTACAGCCGAGATGTTGATTAGCAAAATTAATGGAATTATTTTGATTACGATTCTCCGATTGGTCTTGTCCAGTGTTTATTAATTGTGCCCACCGTTCCATCAACAACCATAAGCCACCAAAGATGAAGCCGCTAGTGACGATAACGGCTAACAAAAGGTTAAACGCTTCGTTATTTTTAGACATAGGTAGCTGTGAGTACCAAAAGTTTTTTTAAAGAACAGGACTTATGTAATTGACACCTATCTTCGTGTCAATAATCAAGAGTAAAAAGTCAAAGCTTTTGGACTTTTTACTCTTGACTTTGGACAATTTCTGCGAAAAAAATCTGACACCTGCATAAGTCCTAAAGAATTAGAGATATTAATTTATAAATGAGACGAAATAGTGATGTAAATGCAATCGCTACTAATCCAGCAGCCACCGCTAGAATAAATATTTGTTGAATACCAAGACTTCCTTGTAAAAAAGGGACAAAAAAAACAATAGCAAAAGTAATTCCTGGAATAATTAATAAATCAAACTTTTCAATCCACCGCTTAGTTTGGGCAAAAATTAGTAAGCCTAGAATCACAGATGCAATACCCAAAGTAATTATTGGTGACTTGACTAAACTCAAGAGGGCGATCGCGATTAATGCACCCTCAAATCCACTAAATGCCGCACCGCCTAACAATTCCCAGGTGGAAAAAGCACTTTGAGGTCGTATTGGTTGTGGTTGTGGCTGTCGTGGCGGTTTTGTTAAGACTGTTGGTGGTATCAACTGCTGCGAGAGAACTGCAAGTACCTCATCAGCTGACTGAAAGCGTTGATTGGCAGCAGGCAGAAGCATTCTATCTAAAATATCAGCTAAGCGGGAGTTGACAGTTACTTTAGTTCGCCATTGCCATTGGTTACTATAAACATCAAATAAAGTTTTGGCCTCTTGACCTGTAAGCAAGGTAATAATAGTTACAGCTAAAGCATATAAATCTGTTGAAGGGAAGACTTGATTGCCAGCCATCTGTTCAGGCGGTGCAAAACCCATAGAATAAATGCCAGTGGAAGAACCAGCTCCACCCGCAGGAGCATTTGTTACTTGTTTAACTGCACCAAAATCGAGTAAAAATAGTTTGCCATCCCTACGGCGCATGATATTGGAGGGTTTGATATCTCTGTGGATGATACCTTTATCATGGACAAACTTAAGTACTTTTAAGATTTCTTGCAGCACTTCTAAAACTTGCTGTTCAGAAAACTTTCCCTTTTGATGTAATTCTTCCTCTAGGTTTTGCCCATCGATATATTCTTGTACCAGATAAAAAAACTGGTCTTGCTGACCTGCTTGCAGGCTAGGAACAATCACGGGAAAAAAAGCAAACAAGTTCGGGATTTGCTCGTGTTCATAACCTATTTGTGCTAAAACTTCTGCTTCTCTTTCAAACAGCTGTTGCGCTAATTGTAACTGAGTCGAGTTTAAATTTCCCGCAGGTTGAAACTGCTTAACTACACATGACCGCATTCCGGGAATGCGGCGATCGCGTGCTAAAAATGCTGCCCCAAAGCCACCTCTTCCCAGCAACTTGCTTGTTACGTATCGACCATCTAGCAGTAGCGGCATTCCACAAGTAGTGCAGTATTTTTGCTGTGTTGTTTTCAGCGTTGTAATGTCATCTAAATCCGCAAAATAGTTTTGTGGACGTGGGCAGTGTGGACGAGTGCAGTAAACTTCCATTGTTTTGTCCAGTGTCAGTTGTCAGTTGTCAGTTGTCCTTTGTCATTTGTCAGTTGTGAGCCAGGGCACAGAGGCATTACGGTGAGGCAGTGCAAAACAGGGGTCTCACGCCACTACCAAACGCTGTCGGCAAAGCGCGATCACCCAGGGTTGCTCCAAGGGTCGGATGTGCTGCCCAAGATGGGGCTGCCTCACCGCAGTGGCAATACAAGAGGAACTGTTGAGGCAGTACTAGAGAGGAATTTCTCCTATGAGGAACTGCCGTTCCCCGCAGGGGTTCTCGTTCGCGGCCTTCGTCTTTGAAGGAGAAGAGTACCCAAAGGGTAATTTGTCAGTTGTTTTTTTTAATAACCACTGACTACTGACTAATGACTACTAACTCTTGACTCTTAACTCCTGACCAATCTTAAGCGTCGTCAGAAGAGTTTGGGGTTGCTCCATCCAATGTATTCACTACTAGCTTTTTTTGCGATAATTTTAACACGTCGTGATTCCATTCCGGGTTAGAAAACTGGGGCAGAATTTCCTGACTAAATGCTTCTGCTGCTTTGGATCTGTAGCGATGAGGATTAAAAATCAACCACAGTGTGCGCTTGACAACAACGCCTTCAATAGGGGTGCAGTGCAATACACCCATTTGTAATTCTTTAACGATCGCACTTGTTGAGACAAAGGCAGCCCCTAAACCAGATTGCACGGCATTTTTAATTGCTTCTATGGAATTGAGTTCCATTTCAAATTTAAAGCGCCTGGTGTCAATTTCACAACGTGCTAGCACTTGGTCAATGACTTTACGGATAGTCGATTGGGAATCTAGGGCGATGAATTGGAGTTTGTATAGGTCTTCTTTTTGGATTGTTTCAAGTTTGGCCAGGGGATGAAAAACTGGTAAAATCAACGCCAATTCATCTTCAGCGTAAGGAAGAATTTCTAAAGATTCCGTCAGCTCACCTGGAATTTCACCACCGATAATTGCTAGATCAACTTGTCCATTAGCTACGCTCCAAGCTGTGCGTCGAGTGGAGTGGACGTGCAATTGCACTGCTACATCTGGATATTTTTGCCGAAACAAGCCGATCATTTTGGGCAAAAGATAAGTACCGGTGGTTTGAGAAGCACCGACAATCAAAGTACCTCCTTGGAGATTTTGTAAATCCTCAATGGCGCGGCAGGTTTCTTGACACAGACTGAGGATTTTTTCTCCGTAGCTGAGGAGTAGATGCCCTGCTTCAGTTAATTGGGCGCGGCGTCCTCCACGGTCAAATAAGGGGACATCCAGCTGTCGCTCTAGATTTTGAACTTGCAAGCTCACGGCAGGCTGGGAGACGTAAAGGCTATCAGCAGCACGCTTGAAGCTCCCTTCTTGGGCGATCGCTTTCAGGATACGTAACTGATCTAAAGTGAAAGGAAGGTCAGACATAAGGCTCAACCCACAAACTTTGAAAGGAGCAGCTTTGGCAACAAATCATGTTTCACAGTTTTGCAACTGGGCACGAGTTGTTGCATTTTAAACTTGGAGGCTTTACTCGAAAAAGACAGTACCATAACAGCTTGACTAAAGTCTCCTGTTGAATACTTTGTGGTATTGGTTGTACTGAATTAACTTTTCTTTAAATTACTTCACCTAATGTATACGATGCTTAATCCTTGGTTAACTCCCAGTCATTTTGTCATGTTAGGGTTACAATTAGCTTTTGCGCTGGCTCACAGTGGGGGAGCCGCCCTCCGTCCTTGGGCAGAAAAGTACATAGGGCCAAGGCTTTATCGCATTGTTTTTGCATTAGTCAGTTTACCGTTGGCTGTAACACTGATTATTTACTTTTTTAACCATCGTTATGATGGTTTGCAACTTTGGCAGGTGCAAGACGTACCTGGGGTACAATCGCTAGTTTGGGTTTTGTCGGCGATTTCATTTTTATTTTTGTATCCTGCCACCTTCAATCTACTAGAAATTGCTGCTATTCAAAAGCCCCAAGTCCATCTGTATGAGACAGGAATTATTCGCATTACCCGCCATCCCCAGATGGTAGGACAAATAATTTGGTGTGTTGCTCATACTCTTTGGTTGGGTACTAGCTTTACCTTAGTCACCTCCATTGGCTTGGTGTTACACCACTTGTTTGGTGTTTGGCATGGCGATCGCCGCTTGAGCTACCGTTATGGAGAAGCTTTTGAAATTGTCAAACAGCGCACTTCAATAATTCCCTTTCGAGCAATTATTGACGGTCGTCAATCTATCATATGGCAGGAATTCATCCGACCTGCTTACTTGGGAGTCGCTATTTTTGTAGCTTTACTTTGGTGGTCGCATCCCCTGTTGCTGATGGCAACTAGTAGGATAAGATGGTAAATTGCGGCGATCCCCACTATCATCAGAAAATACTAACCATCTAAAATTTTGACTTATCAATTGCTACCGAATCAATGTAGGATGAATTGAAACAGCTGTTAGTGGGGGTGCGCTCAGTCAGTTGATTATTTTATAGTGGTATGGCGCTGAACAATTGCCTTTGCAAGAGAGTAAGTAGCACAGCAGTCTAAATTCCCTCAAAAGCAACGGGCAGACAGGAGTTGAAAAAATCATCAAGCTACTGTGAAAGTCGCACTGGCTTTTTAGTCAGAACCAGAATCAATTTTGCAATAGTTGCGTAATCGTCTTTGCCCGAAGGGGTATTACAGGCTTTGCCTGGCTTGCTGATTTCTCTTACTGATAGCTAGTTTGATATTAAAACCCTATAATTTTAGAGGCGTCATGGTGTTGTCGGTTAGTGAGCGGACATTTACACAAGAAGTTTTAGAATCTCCAGTTCCTGTTTTAGTAAATTTTGAAGCACCTTGGTGTGGTTTATGCCGCATAATCCACCCTTTGTTATTGCAATTTAAAGCTCAATGTGGTGAGCAAATTAAATTAGTCGGGGTTAATGCTGATGATAATTTCAAACTCTCTACCACTTATAAGTTAAAGTCGCTGCCGACTTTGATCTTGGTGGAAAATGGAATTGTCCGGCATCGCTTAGAAGGTTTTCGAGGTAGAGATGACTTACGTATAGCTTTGGAAGAAATCAAACTTACTTACGGCAACCGTTCTAAAGTATACTCTACATCAAAGACAGCAGACTTAGAATGTCGCTCAGCGTGATTGGGAATAGGGAATTAAAAATTAAAAATTAAAAATTAAAAATTTAGGGATTGGCAACTAGAGATTAAAAAAAATTTTCTAGTCACCAGTCCCCAACACCCAGTACCCAGTCCCAATTCCCGATTCCCCAAATCTAAAACCATGCTTAATTACCCCACTCAAGTACGATTGAGTGGGGTATTTTATCCTAAAGGGTGTGTGTCACAATTATTAACAGTTCCGACCTGGACAGTTGCCGACGGCGGAAAACGTCTTTAGCATTGTCCTAACTTAGTCAAGAATTCTAAAAGTACGCGTCAGTGATGGAAGTAATCTATGAATACGCCTGGCTGATTCCGGTATTCCCCCTTTTAGGGGCAATGCTGGTCGGTCTAGGGTTAATCTCGTTAAATCAGGTGACAAACCGCCTGCGGCAGCTGAACGCTGTGGTTATTATCTCCCTGATGGGAGCAGCGATGGGGCTGTCGTTTGCCTTGCTGTGGAGTCAAATTCAAGGGCACGCGCCTTATATCCGCACCCTAGAATGGGCAGCAGCAGGAAATTTTCACCTGAGTATGGGCTACACCATTGACCACCTGACAGCCCTAATGCTGGTGATTGTGACAAGCGTAGCTTTGTTGGTCATGGTTTATACCGATGGCTACATGGCTCACGATCCAGGATACGTGAGGTTTTACGCCTATCTCAGCTTATTTGGATCTTCAATGTTGGGTCTGGTGGTCAGTCCCAACCTAGTACAGATTTATATTTTCTGGGAACTGGTCGGGATGTGTTCCTACTTGCTGGTCGGCTTCTGGTACGATCGCAAGTCAGCAGCCGATGCAGCCCAAAAAGCATTTGTCACCAACCGTGTGGGTGACTTTGGTCTGTTGCTAGGCATTTTGGGGCTTTATTGGGCAACAGGAAGCTTTGATTTTGGTGTTATGGGCGATCGCCTCGCTCAACTCGTAGAATCAGGTACTGTGAGCAATTTTCTCGCAGTCCTGTTGGCGATTTTAGTTTTCTTAGGCCCAGTTGCCAAATCAGCCCAATTCCCCCTACACGTCTGGCTACCTGACGCGATGGAAGGCCCTACCCCCATTTCTGCCTTAATCCACGCGGCAACAATGGTGGCGGCTGGTGTTTTCCTGATTGCCCGCATGTACCCCGTTTTTGAACATGTCCCAGCCGCAATGAACGTCATTGCCTTTACTGGGGCATTTACGGCGTTTTTGGGTGCAAGCATTGCCATTACCCAAAACGACATCAAAAAAGGCTTGGCTTACTCCACCATTTCCCAGTTGGGTTACATGGTGATGGCCATGGGAATCGGTTCCTACAGTGCTGGACTATTCCACCTGATGACTCACGCCTATTTCAAGGCGATGCTGTTCTTGGGTTCTGGTTCGGTAATTCACGGTATGGAAGGCGTTGTCGGTCACGACCCCGCTTTGGCGCAGGATATGCGGTTGATGGGTAAACTGCGGAAATACATGCCCATCACCGGAATTACCTTTTTGATTGGTTGCTTGGCAATTTCTGGTATTCCACCTTTTGCTGGTTTCTGGTCAAAAGATGAAATTCTCGGCAAGGCTTTTGAGGCTAACCCACTGCTGTGGTTGATTGGCTGGGTGACAGCCGGAATTACCGCTTTCTACATGTTCAGAATGTATTTCCTGACATTTGAAGGCAAATTCCGGGGTACCGACGAGAAAATCAAGGACAAACTCAAGAAGGCAGCCACAATTGTTCTGGAGTTAGAGTCAGAAGAACCAACGCCAGCTTTTGGGCCTGGGGCAATGAAACACGGTGAATTGGCCGCCACTGGTGGTCACCATGATGACCACGGTCATCACAGCGATACACCCCATGAGTCACCGTGGACAATGACTTTACCGTTGGCAGTTTTAGCAGTGCCTTCAATTTTCATTGGTTTGGTTGGTACACCCTACATCAATTACTTCGAGGAGTTTATTTCTCCTCCCACCGAAGTAGTGGAAAAAGTTGCTGAGTTTAACCCGACGGAATTTTATGTGATGGCGGGTGCTTCAGTCGGTATTTCCTTGATTGGGATTACATTGGCTTCGCTAATGTATTTGTGGGGTAAGATTGACCCAGCTGCGATCGCTGCTAAAATCAAGCCACTCTACGAACTATCCCTCAACAAGTGGTACTTTGATGACATTTACCATCGCGTTTTTGTCCTTGGCTTACGTCGGTTAGCTAGACAAGTCATGGAAGTTGACTTCCGTGTTGTCGATGGTGCCGTTAACCTCACAGGCTTTTTCACCCTCGTCAGTGGTGAAGGTCTGAAATACCTCGAAAACGGTCGCGCTCAATTCTATGCCTTAATCATCTTTGGGGCTGTATTGGGTTTGGTGATTGTTTTTGGTGTTACCTGATTTAAATAGGGGTGGGCGAATGTCCGCCCCTACATTATTTTTTATTTCACGCAGAGGAGCCAGTGCGTTGGGCGGCTCTGCCGACTTGAAGCAACTGGCGTCGCGCAGAGTCGCAGAGAGTAATTGAAAGTTGGGTCTGAAAGAATTACATTATTTTTTAATACGAGCTACATATACCTAATAAAAAGTATGAAATTACTAGAAAAATATGGTTTAGAGTTTGAAACTATTAAAAAATATCAAGTACTTTGTTTACCTGAGAATATAGAAACAGCTTCAAAGGAAGATGAATTGATAGATACTGCTGAGAATGCCAAATTTTGCAAACTCTGATGAAATGCGTAATCTGTAAGCATGGAGAAACTAAACCAAGTTTAGTAACTGTAACATTATAAAGAGATGAATGTATTATTGTCTTAAAAAAAGTTCCAGCAGAAATTTGTGATAATTGCGGTGAATATTATTTAAGTGACGCAGTTACCGAACAAATTTTAGAAAAAGCAGAGTTAGCTATTAATAATGGAGCAGAATTAGAAATTATTAGATATGCAGCTTAATTTTTTATTGGCGTCTCTGTCACCATTCATGAAACTGATGATACAGACATTGTTTAATCAGAGTTTTGAGACGGCGTTTCAAGGAAAGTGTAAATCTAACTTCTGCCATAAATCTAGGTTTTGATATCGTCCCAAAGTTCTGAAACTGGGAAAGTCTCTCCTGCTGCTGCTTGTCGCACAGATTCTTGCAGATCGGCTAATATTTGTGCTTTAGGTTCTTGTTCATCAATCCAAGCTAAACCACTGACGTTATCAGAATTTATGGAACTGATAAGCTGTCGCCAAAGTTTACAGGGACGAGTACATCTGTTGTTTCTCCCTCTGCGTTGGTTACATAACGAATCTGATTTTCAATTTCTGCGATTATCATAGGGTTGTTTCTCGTGTGATGCTTTTGAGGACAACCACCAAATTGCATCGTGTATTTTTAGCGATCGCTGGGTTAGGCTATGCGATCGCATCCCTAAAACTCTAGTTTAGCGGCTTCTATTGGGTCAATTTCTGATTTTACTGGGAGTATCCTAACCCACATTCCGCATCTCCAAGTGTCAAAATAGACTCCCAACAGAAAAACCAGGGATTGTCAATTTAATTAAATCAACCTAACGAGGAAGACCAAATCCCTAAAAAGCTGTTAGTTAATAACTAGTGACTTTTTGCCAAACATGATTTTGATTGCAGACGAATTGCGATGAATACAGCTAATTTCCCGTGGCTGACGACGATTATCTTGTTTCCGATAGCCGCGTCACTACTGACTCCCATCATCCCAGATAAAGATGGCAAAACAGTACGCTGGTATGCCTTGGTCGTGGGATTGATTGATTTTGCACTGATTGTCTACGCTTTTTACACTGGGTACGATTTCTCCAATCCCGATTTGCAACTGGTAGAGAGTTACACTTGGTTACCGCAAATCGATTTGAAATGGTCAGTAGGGGCAGATGGCTTGTCAATGCCCCTAATTATTTTGACAGGTTTCATCACCACCCTAGCCGCCTTAGCAGCTTGGCCTGTGACACTCAAGCCCAGGCTATTTTACTTTTTGCTGTTGGCGATGTACGGCGGTCAAATTGCCGTGTTCGCCGTCCAGGATATGCTGCTGTTTTTCCTAGTGTGGGAATTGGAGTTGATTCCGGTTTACCTGCTGCTGGCGATTTGGGGCGGTAAGAAGCGCCAATACGCAGCAACCAAGTTTATTTTGTACACTGCTGGTGGTTCGCTGTTTATTTTGGTTGGTGCTTTGACAATGGCCTTTTATGGCGATACAGTCACATTTGACATGCGATCGCTCGGTCTCAAAGACTACGCCCTGAATTTTCAGCTGTTACTTTATGCTGGTTTCTTGATTGCCTACGCTGTCAAGTTGCCCATCATTCCCTTACATACCTGGCTACCAGATGCCCACGGTGAAGCTACAGCCCCAGTACACATGTTACTGGCAGGTATTCTGCTGAAAATGGGCGGTTACGCCTTGATTCGCATGAATGCCCAAATGCTACCCGATGCCCACGCTTATTTTGCGCCGGTGTTGGTAATCTTGGGGGTAGTTAATATTATTTACGCAGCCCTGACATCCTTTGCCCAGCGCAACCTCAAGCGGAAAATTGCCTACTCTTCAATTTCGCACATGGGCTTTGTCACCATTGGTATTGCCTCATTCACCGATTTAGGATTGAGTGGCGCAGTTTTACAAATGGTTTCCCACGGGTTAATTGGGGCGAGTTTGTTCTTCCTCGTAGGCGCGACTTATGACCGGACACACACCCTGATGTTGGATGAAATGGGTGGTGTTGGTAAGAGAATGCGAAAGATTTTCGCCATGTTTACCGCTTGTTCGATGGCTTCTTTAGCATTGCCAGGAATGAGTGGTTTCGTAGCAGAATTAATGGTGTTTGTCGGCTTTGCTACCAGCGATGCTTATAACCCTACATTCAAAGTCATTGTCGTCTTTTTGATGGCAGTGGGAGTGATATTAACTCCAATTTATCTGCTATCAATGTTGCGAGAAATTTTCTACGGTCAAGAGAACGAAGAATTAGTTTCTCACCAAGCACTGATAGATGCCGAACCCCGCGAAGTCTTTATCATCGCTTGCTTACTAGTACCAATTATTGGTATTGGTTTCTATCCCAAATTGCTAACTCAAATGTACGACTCTACAACAGTACAATTGACAGCAAGATTACGTGACTCAGTACCAACATTGGCACAGCATAAAGAAACGCCAGAAGTTTCTTTAAATGCGCCAGCAATTGGTAATTAAGTAGCGACTGATAGTTTTAATTCGGATTCATTTAAAGGTGGGTTTAATACCTGCCTTTTTTTATACCAATTTGCCCAAATATGTGAGAATCAAGAATCATATATTAGAGGATGTTTTAAAAGTAGGGGGTATTGTAAGAAAGCTCACAAGGCGTATGCTGAAATTTGTAGAAACCAGCACCCTGTGAGCGAATGACTAAAGCATACCGTAGTAATCTGACATGGGAACAATGGGAATTAATTGCAGACCTATTCCCAGAATCAAAACCAGGGGGTCGTCCCCGAAAATTAGCATTATTTGCGATCGTGAATGCAATTCTCTATGTTCTGTGCGAAGGTTGTACATGGCGAGGTTTGCCAGGAGATTTTCCGGCGTGGTCAACGGTTTATGGTTATTTTTGGAGATGGGGAAAAGATGGTACATGGTTGAAGGTTCATGACCAACTCTATCGGTGGGTAAGGGTAGACTCAGGACGTGATAAGAGTCCATCAGAAGCGGCGGTTGATAGTCAATCAGTAGAAACAGCAACGATGATTACTGTTGATGTCGGCTATGACGCAGGAAAAAAGATACATGGGCGCAAGCGACATCTAAGTGTAGATTTGTTAGGGCTAGTTTTGCGGGTCTTGGTAACGTCTGCAAGTGTTCCAGAACGTGAAGGAGCGAAAAAAGTCCTCAAACGAGTTCACAATACAGGCAATCACGTCAAAAGGTTAAACATCATTTGGATGGACGGAGGATACCGAGGCGAAGAATTTATGCATTGGGTGATGGATATGTTTCGGTGGATTGTAGAAATTGTTCTTCGACCATTGGAGAAAAAAGGTTTTGTCCATTTACCAAAGCGTTGGGTTGTCGAAAGAACTTTTGGATGGCTCAATTGGTGTCGCCGTTTAAGTAAAGATTATGAAAGGCTACCCAAAACTTCGGAGACTTTTATATATATAGCGATGATTCGTATCATGGTCAGACGACTAGCATAATTTTTGACTCAATTTGACTTTTAAAACATCCTCTTAGAGGATGTCTGAAAAGTCGAAAATTATACTAGTAACCCCGCTTCCATTCCTCTCCCCGAAACGGAGAGAGGCTTTGAAACCCCCATTCCCTTCTAGGGAAGGGGGGCTAGGGGGGTTAGGTTTTTAAAGCTTTGATGTTAATAACAATACTTCTCAGACATCCTCTTAGGGGCTGTGGATTGATCTAGAAATTTTTATGTAAACTATGTAAGCATCAATAATGGTAGTTTTTTATATAACTGGCTTGTAGAAATGGAGAAAGTCGAAGCTTTCAATAGTCCGGCTTGCTATTTTCCCCTGATGAACGGACGCTACGAAGTCAAGCCAGGGATGATGTTGTTGGCCTCGTGTTTCGGTAATGGTCAAGCTGATGGGCAAGTATTTCAAATCGATGAAAATTTTGCTCATTACCGTCAGGCTAAGCTTTTAGCCCGTGCAGAACGGTTGAGTAAATATTACCAGACTTATAACTATTCTACGACTGTGGCAAGTGCGATCGCTCGTTTGATAGTTGAGCGTCTCACACAAGAGCATCCACAATACTTTAAATGCCAAAAATTAACAGCTAATACCTTAATATTTTATAGCCAACTCACCAAAGAAATACTTTATCTAGATGCGAACTGGCAGTTACAGCGAGTCGAGGGCAGTTCAGTTTTTCCTGCTTACACTTCTACTCTCGATGCTATGGCAATGCAGGTACAGGAAGATCTTACAGTCATCTGCTGTGGTGACAATGGTTGTAATTGGCTGAGTGCTGTTCATTTGTGTTATCCCAATCATTGGTCAGCTGAGGAAAAAATCGGTAAAGATTTTGCAGCAATACATACACCTGTGGCAGGTATGGAAAAAATTAATCGCCGGGCTGATGCGATCGTCAATAGTATGATTCACTGTAAACCAATGGTGCGCTTTGCTTGGGGTTTGAGTACAGATACTCGTCTTAATCATCATCCTGAAACACCACCTGGTTTGTTAGTTAGTCAGTGGCAAGGTAGACGCTTTGATCCCCAAAATCCCAGGCTTTACTTGCGAATTGAACGACAGGTCATTTGGGGATTACCAAAGTATAAAGCAGCATTATTTACTATTCGTACTTATTTCAGAGATTGTACTTTGCTCAAAAAAGATTCACTACTACGGGTTAAGTTGTGTGCTGCCATTGAGTCTATGTCACCAGAGTCACTAATTTATAAAGGTTTAGCAGATAGCAAAGCGAGTATTTTACATTGGTTGAACGAAGTCTGAACTACTATAGCAAACCTAAATATTATTACTTGATTCAATAAAACTTTTTAAAATCCCCAAAATCTGCCCAACATTATTGAGAAAATATTCATTTAAATCAATTTCAAGTATTTGCCCAGTAAGTCGCATAAATTTCCAGTTAGTGCCAGTAGTAACACTACCATAAACTGTTTCAATTTCATTACCTTTTTGTTGGTTAAATAATTGTGCGGCTACCATTTCGGCGATGCATTGTCCTAAACCAGATTGAATATTATCGTTTTTAGCTTCTACTAAAGCAATAACTGGCGCTTTAATAATTATTTGTTCTGGTGATTTACTAATTAGAAAGTCACAAAAACCAGTCAAACCTTTTTCTGGACTAACATTAAACTCCCGACCAGAAAACAAACTGATTCTATTCTGCAATTGTTCTTTTAGTTCTACTAGAATCGGTGTCAAAATCAATTCAGAACGAGATTTTTCAGTACCAATAGCTAATGCTAGCGGGATGTATTTTTTAAGTGTTTGTGCCAAAAAATCGCTGTATTCTACTGAGGGTATATCAGCAAAAATTCCTACAGTATCTACAATGGTAATTCCAAAGGTTGTTTCAATAGTGTCTATACTGAATTGGCTGTATGACATTTGACAATATTTTTATAAAACCAAATTTTGCTGTCACTTATTTTGATTCTACCCAAAAAATCAGTATTTCCTTGGATATTGCAGTTGTTGCTGGTTGGATGTTAATTAGCTTACTGGATAGGGAACTATAACTATAAAGTAATTGATTGCTTGCAAAAGCTGTTCGTAAAAAAATCATTCATAAAAATATTGACAGCAAATATGGAAGTGAAATTAGGATTCGGAGCCATCCCCAAACCCCAATATGTTTTAGTAAGTAAAGAATCAGACCATTGTTGGTATATGTTATCTGACGATAAAAAACAAATTCCAATTTATGATAGAGCCTTAACTGGGGTAATAACGGGGATAGAAGTTAACAAAAAAGTAGAAACTTCACATGGAGAGGCAGAAAAAACTGACTTGCATATTTTGGCAGATAAACCTTATGTTATCCGCTCAGGTAGTGAGTCTTACTTTTCTAAAAGTCTCTTACTTTCACTTGATGCTTTAACTGCTGAACAATTGTACCATCCACTGACTATAGCTGTCAGTCCAGGTGATAAAACAATTATATTTTGTACAATTTATAATCCTGTCACCTATCGCTCTATAGGTGTTAGTTGGGACGGACATAAGGAAATTGATTGGCAAGCTTTAGGGCAAAAAGTTAGCCGAAAAATTAACAACACAAAAACGGCTGAACCGCGTGAAGTTTTCATAGCTCAAAGCGACACATATTTATCACAATTAAATTGGAGTCCAGACCAGGGAAGGGAATATTTACAGCAGAGGTACGGTAAGAAATCGCGTTTGCAACTCACTGATACAGAACTTCTGGACTTTATTGATTATTTAAAACTACAACTTACCCAAAGTTAGTTTTTGTGAGTATATCGTGAGAGCGATCGCTCGAATCCAAAACTCACTCGCTAGCTGATGGTAGCCAGTCTTCATCCAAAACTAACTCTAAAGAATAAGGACAATCTTCTGGAAACACAGAAATTTCTAGTCCTGTTTGCTTGGCGGCTTGGCGACATGCCCTTTGATAGCTTCCCTCAAGTTGTTCTATGGGATAATTCTTGAGACTGGGACTATCTTTAATAGTTAAATCAATTTGGGTACGAGCGTCAGTGATAGAATCTAGCCAGCTATCTGAACGACGTTGAGGTTGATATTGCCACTTGAGTAGATGCAACAACAGGCGAGTTAGTTGACTAACAATTGCTCGTCGTTCGCTTTTACCCAAGTCTTGAACCTCTTCAATCAAATGTTCTACATCAATTTCCAGCCAGCGATGTTCCCTTAATAGTTCGGCTGTATGTTCAATCCACAAATTAAAATCTGTTTTATAATTGGCGCTCATAATTCGATTCAAGTTCTTCTCGTTCGCTAGCAACTTCCAACCAACCCTGAATCGCATCTTGTAGCATCACTAACAGATGTTCGTAGCTTTCTCCCCAAGTGTGACATCCTGGTAAAGCTGGTACATAACCACACCATACGCCGTCTTCTTGCCAGATAACTGCTTTAACTTTCATTACCAATCATCTGCACAAGACTGTGCCTCATATTTTAGCGCCAAGGAAAGCGCGATCACTCATCCAATGCGCTGAGGTGTTTGCTTGTGAGGAATGCGATCGCAGAATTAGTGTATTTGCTAAAATACTAGCGACCGCTTTACCTGATGCTATAGAACAACTGCGGCTTGGAGAAGCAATTGTAGAAATCAGCAGTAGTTCGTAAGTAAATTACTCAACTCAATAACAGAGTACTATTTCCAGAGTCCTGGGAGCGCACAAGTTCAGCTAATTTTTGCCACTTGTTTCGTTTGAATTACCAGATTCATTACTTTTGGGGGAAGTTGGAGGACTTGGTGTGTTGGGAGCGGTGAGAGGAGTTTGAGGGTCTTTCGGAGATTGAGGACGCAGATCAGAAACCCCATTAAAACTTTTCTTATCCTCGATACCTTGACGATGAGCATTAATTTTTTGCTCTTGACTCATAGTTACTTTTTTCTCACTTGAGTTAATTACTGCTGAATTAAGTCCAATGATAATTACTAATATCATACCAATGATGAAACTAAATGCAGCTACTTTATCTAGAACCATTAGACACTTATCTTGAGTTTTAGATTTATTAAGCACCTCCTGAATGTGTACAGCATTTCTATCTAGAATACAAACAACTGCGATTACTGTAATCAAAAAGGAGAGGAGAGCAAACGCGAAAAGAAATTTTTGTAGTGAGTTGGAAGCACCAAACGTCCTCAGTAAAGTGACTAGTAATCCAATAGCAGTGGATGACAAACCTAATAGTTGTTTGTCGCGCTCAATTTTAGTATTAAGCCAAGCGCTAATCATAGCGCTGTAAAATGCCCTATCTTTTGCTTCGTATTCTTCTTTATTCAAGCTCTCCATATTCTTTAAATTCGAGTGCGATAGCCTGACTGGACAACGCATAAATACTAGCACTCAAATTAAAAATACTGATGCGGCGTTTTGGACTGAGAGAATAGCGATCGCCTTTCACCTTATTCTCCAATACGTTCAAGTTCCTCTCGCTGCTGAATGTATTCACGCAAAGCATCGTTAATTAAAGTTTGGTAATTTCCCCCACCTGCTGCGTGAACTTGGTCACGAAACCATGCTAATACTTCATCATCTAGGTGAATTGTAATTCGAGTTTTACCTGTTGATATCGGTTCAATAATTCCTCGTTTACCCTCACTAAAATCATACTCAGCTTCCATTTTTAGCCTCAGATGTTGGATAAGCTTTGTGTGCTTCGATTTAATCCATCAAAAATCTTCGTCATCAACAAAAAACTCCGCATCGTCTTCATATCTAGAATTACGCTGCGAAGAATCACCAAGACCCCACAGGGGTTGTAATACTCCCACGCTAATAAACCCAATCCCAGCACAAAAAGCCAGCACTAAACCCGCTGGTATTTTAACCGATTCAAATGTTAAGAATTTTAACGATACTGGCGTGGCATTTTGAACTGAAATAATCGCGATCGCCACTACCCAAATAGCTACAACTAGAGATGTGAAAAAAGGAGCTAAAGTTTTCATATCTTCATAAAACTTAGTAATTATGAGTTAAGAATTATGTATTTACAATTCTTAACTCATAACTCTCAATTGATTAAACTGCTACAGCCTCTAGCTTAGCAATGGAACTTTCCATCTCTTGAGCAACTTGGGTAAGTTTTTCCGGAGAGTTGGTTTCCAAATAGACGCGTACCAAGGGTTCTGTACCGGAAGGACGCAACAATACCCAGCTACCTTCTTCCAGATACAGCTTAATACCGTCTTTACGCCCGACTTCTTTGACTTTAATCCCTGCTACCTCTGTGGGTGGATTTTTGGTATAGGAGTCGATGACAGCGTTCTTGTGGGCTTCGGTGAGGTGTAAGTCCAGACGCTTGTTGTAAAGCGGCCCATCAGCTTCAGCGATCGCTTCAGTGACAAGCTGACTTAGGGGTTTACCTTCATAGGCGATCGCTTCTGCTACTAGCATGTCAGCTAAAACACCATCTTTCTCAGGAATATGCCCGATAACACTTAACCCGCCTGATTCTTCTCCGCCAATCAGTACGGTAGTTTCGCGCATTTTTTCCCCGATATATTTAAAGCCCACTGCTGTCTCATAAATGGGCAGACCGTACTTAGCCGCCAAATTATCCAGTAAGTGGGTTGTAGCCACCGTCCGGACGATGGCGCCGCTTTTACCTTTATTTTTTATTAAATGTCGTGCTAGTACTAATAGCACAGTGTTTGGAGTGAGGACGTTGCCTTGTTCATCAACTATGCCAAAGCGATCGCTGTCTCCATCTGTTGCCAAGCCTAAATCTGCTTGATCACGGCGGACTGCTTCTACTAACCCTACAAGTTGTTCGCCTTTGGGTTCTGGCATTCCCCCACCAAATAGCACATCCCGCCAAGTGTGGAAACTTTCTAATTGAGTACCACTATGTTGCAAAACTTCATCTAAATATCCGCGAGAAGTAGAGTATAGCGCATCATACTTGACTTTGAGTTGAGCGCTTCTAATCCTTTCCACATCCAGCAAAGTATAGATAAATTGGAGATAGTCAGGTTTGGGATCGAAAGTAGAAATTGCACCTGATGGGTTGCTACCGGGCAATTCATCCGATGCACTTTCAATATTTGCCACAATAGTATCAGTAATCTCTGGAGTGGCAGGGCCAGCATAATCAGGGATATATTTAATCCCACAGTAAGGTGCTGGATTATGGCTAGCAGTAAACATCAATGCCCCAGCGGAATTTAAGTGACGGGCGTTGTAAGCAATTACTGGTGTGGGGCAATCACGATCAGTAATTTTGACCGTCCAACCCAAGTCAGCCAAGACTTGAGCCGCTGTACGGGCAAACTGGTCAGCTAAAAAGCGAGTATCGTAGGCAATAAGAACAGGTCTGTCCTTAGAGTAGGCTGTTTCGAGGTAACTTGCGATCGCTCTTGTTACTTTCCGCACATTGGGGAAAGTAAAATCATCAGCAATAATCCCTCTCCATCCGTCAGTGCCAAACTTTATCTTACTGGAATTGCTACTAGCGCTCATTTTTGCCACTTTCTCCAAATACTATAGGAAGCTTCCCGCAAAGCGTGCGTAGCCGCAAGTATCCCTACCGTGTTTTTCTCACTGCTGTTGAGCAATGTTAACCCCTGATCGACCTTTTGCCAGTTATCACCTTTGGTCTTTAATTGCCCCAGCTATAGGGCAAGAACGCTGGCATTGCCAGATGAGACGGGGGTTTATCAAAGCGCGTCAACATGAACCACAAGTCAAAGCACTACTAGCCAAGGCCACTGCACCCCAGCGGATTGGGATACTTGCCCAAAAAGGGGTTTATGAGTTTCATCATAATAGACATTTGTTACACAGAGCAGATGGCGTAGAAAAAGTCGCCCAGCTACTGAAATTAAGTCACTCCACCGACCAAGTGCAGCAGCGCGTGCTGCAAATTTTGAAAAGATATCATACGACGCCATTGTTGTTGGGTAAACAAATCATTCAACTAACCCCTGGTGATGAAGGCTTTCCCAAACCGATTTTAATTGACCATGAAGATTATCACTTCCGCTTGTATGCGGCGATGGACTGTGTTTTTATAGAGAGCGATCGCACTTTACATATACTAGATTTTAAAACCGGTAAATCTGCTTTTGACCGACGACAGGCATTAGTATATTTGCTAGCTGCCCGTTATCTTTACCCAGGACGTGAAGCTGTAGCCTCATTTTATAACCTAGAACTGAGTAAAAAATCAGATTTAATTAGCATCAACAATAGCGAATTAGAATCTTTAAAAATTGAGTTGGCTAATGTTGCTCACAAGCACCAGCACGACTTGCAACAATATCAGGAAAAGACTAGTAATTTCAGCGAAATTTTTCCGCCAAATCCTGGAACTCACTGCCGTTTTTGCCCATTTCAAACTATTTGTGAATTTTCCCATCAGTCATCTCAATCCTACCCTATGCCTAGTTTAAAAACTAATGCTTAGTATTTCGTCTGGCTACTGGGGAATATGAATTGGGCAAGCCTAATTTATTACTTTATTGAATCATCAGAACTTACTACTATGCAGGGAAAACCTGCCTTGAGTTTGGAACTCTTGATTTTGCTTGAGTCTACGTAAGCAAGCAATTATTAGCATGAGTTCGACAAACCTTTCCCTCCTAACCTCTCTCTCCTAAAAGGCGTTAGCAAAGCGTCTCTGTAAGGAGAGGGAGGAACAACAATAAAATCACTCTTTTACCCCCCTCTCCTACGAGGAGAGGGGTTGGGGGAGAGGTCATAACAGTACTCATCGAACTCACATAATTATTAGCGTACTAATAGCGACTTGTATATATGCTTTAAAGCAACTTAAAGCGGGTTTAAATCGCAGCCATCAGTTTTCAAAGTCGTTGACCCATGGCTGATGACTGATAACTAATGGCAGCCATCAGGTAAAACAATTAGATATGCAAATTTGGAATAGCTTTTTGTCGGTTATTGCTGAAGTATTCCTATCATAGGCTTTCCTCAGTTGAAGAAACTGGTGTCCACCATCAGCAATCGGTAAACCCGGAGGGTTTATGCAGTTTATATTTTTATGGTAATTCTACTTAGTAAAATGTATTTATAGACACTTTTATGTTTTATCAATAAAATATTAAAAACTTAACTAAAGATAATAAATTTGAATATTTTCTTATGTCTGACACTTTGACTAAGCTGACCTACCAAACCTTTCAGCAGAGCAAAAGTTTTTTTAGTTTCACTCACCAAACCTTAACTACACAGTTGAGAGATCTATTGCTTCCAAAGGTGAGACAGAAAATCAAACCCGTTTCCCAAGAGTTATTGCTCAAAGTACAAGAAAGACTCAATCATCTACTGGAAATAGATTGGCAGGATACGGAAAAAGGAATGTATCCAAAAACCTTACTATTTGATAACCCTTGGGAAGACTTTTTCCGTTTTTATCCACAGGTATGGCTCGACATACCTCGAATATGGGAGCGAATTCAACTCAATAAATATCAAGATTTTTCGTCAGAAATAGAGACTGATGGTTATCCGAGTTACTACTTACAGAACTTTCATCATCAATCAAATGGCTATTTGAGCGATTTGTCTGCTAATTTATACGACTTACAAGTAGAGTTGCTCTTTGGTGGCTCAACTGATGCAATGCGACGGCGTGTTATTTCTCCACTAAAACGAGGATTAAAAACTTTTGAGTATGTCATTCCACGACAGATTCGCATTTTAGATGTAGCTTGTGGAACTGGGCGTACTCTCAGGATGATTCGTGCAGCTCTACCTCAAGCATCATTACACGGTATTGATTTATCGCCAGCTTATTTACGTAAGGCAAATGAGTTACTATCTCATATTCCAGGAGAATTGCCACAACTGTTGCAAGCTAATGCCGAGGAGTTGCCTTATTTAGACAATTATTTTCATGCTGTAACTTCTATTTTCCTGTTCCATGAGTTACCAGCAAATGTGCGTCAAACAGTTATTGAACAATGCTTCCGGGTGATAAAACCAGGTGGAGTTCTGATTATTTGTGACTCAATTCAGCTAAATGATTGTCCTGAAATGGCTCCGATATTCCATAATTTCCACGCGGTTTATCATGAACCTTATTACAGGCATTACACAACTGACGATTTGATAGAACGTTTAGAAAAAGCAGGGTTTGAAAATATTGAGACGCAAGTCCACTTTCTCAGTAAATATTTTATTGCTCAAAAGCCAGCTTAGTTTGCTTGCAGGGAAGTAGGGGGGATGAGGGGGATGAGGGGGATGAGGGAGATGGGGAACTAAGAGAATAATTTCTAACTCCTAACTCCTAACTCCCAACTCCTAACTCCCAACTCCTCCATCAAAAAGGTGGCAGTTCTTTGAGAATCGTAAACCGGATATGATTAATTGCTAAGTCACCTATGGGAATATCATCTTTAGTAAGGCGGATGCCTTGGCTACTTAAGGTTTCAAAGGGGATGCCTTTGCCAATTTCAATGTGATACCAGCATAAGCCCATAAAAAAGCGGGTGGGATATGGGCCATTATTCCCCAAATCATCAGGATTAGATTCCATTGGCAACCAGCCAATACCTGGGATGTAGAACTCTAGCCAAACGTGATTAAAGTCGGGTTGCAAGGGAACACCTTGCTGTTCGCCATGAGCAGGGCATTTATATCTACCAACGGTGCGGCAAGGGATACCATTTAAACGGCATAGGGCAAGCAAAACTCCCACATATTCACCACAGGAGCCAACACCACGTTCTAAAACTATATCTGGCGTGTCAATGTATGGTTTAATACCATAAGATAACTCATCATAAACATAATTGCGGATGCTGTACATTTTCCGCAGTAAATTGGTTTCTGAGCCGATCGCATCACGAGCAGCACGGCGGACAATGGTAGTATCCATTGCCAAATCGTCATCATCCACCAAATAGCGACTTTGAAATTCTGGTGAGAGTTCAGGAATGCCTTCTGTATCTTTGGGCGTGATGCGATACTTAATCCCTCGCACTTCTAACAGTGCTTTCCAGCCAAATACGTGCCGTTCGCCAGGGGTTAGGGCATCAAACTTAAACACTGCCACACGTTGTCCATCTATCACTTCTTCGGTAAAAGGTAGCCCAATGGGTTCAACGTGTTTGAGCTTTTGGCGCTCAGTTTCTGAGGGTAAAGCAATACGCCATTCTACTTCTGGTAAATATACCTCCTCTAAAGGAGAAATTTCCTCAGCATAGGACATTTCAATGAGATAGCCATTAGAGAGGGCGTAATGTTTATCTGGCTCGTAATGGTAATACAGCGGGTGAATAAAAGTGCGATCGCGGTACGTTAACTCATAATTGGGGTCAGCGTTGGGATTATCTCGGATATAAGGCTCATCGGAAGCATAGGCAATGTAGAGATTTTCCTTACCTGACTCGCTATCAATGTATACCGCAATGCCAGTGGGAGATTCAAACGGTGTTAGCACACTGAAGTTAATTTCTCCTGTGGCCCGATCCATCGAGTAGACTGTTTGTTCTGTGCGATCGCAAATCCAAAGCGTTTCTTGGCTAACTGCCAAATTTTCTACGCCAACGCCAGGCGCATAAAATTTGGTAATTTCTTTGCGCGTTTCGCGATCATATACCAGTATCGAACCTAACTTTTGGCAACTGATGTAAACCGTTGATTCCCAAACAGCAATGCCGTCAGCGGGATAAGGTAAAGTGACAAAATGCTCCAAACCCAAAGAGGTGAGTTTGGATAAATAAACACTGTGTTCACGAGTTACCCATAACGTATCTTCCCACACTGCTAGACCAGTCACTTCCGTAAATTCTCTAGTTTGGTGAGGATTGAGAATTTTGCTGTTGTCAGAAGCAGGATCAATCTCTAGTAGATGACCTTTGGTAGTATCAATAGCAATGAGTCTATCTTTAATGAAAGCAATGCCACTTAGGGTAGCAGCGGTAAGCGGTCGAATTATCCTTTGCCCAAACATCTGGCTAGCAGTGAAACTAGGGAGTGCAAAACTCATATTAAGCATATTTGTTCAACGGTTTAGCACGCCTAGGATTAATTGTGGCATAACCTTTGACACTAAACCTCAGACTTCTATACTCTTAATTATCAGTAGAATGTGTTACAAAAAACTCTTTCGTAGGAAATAATACATATATGTCAATAGACGAAATATTTGAAAATGTGATGAAATGTATTTAAACTCATACAAGTTGATATTAGTCCTAATGTTACTTTAGTTGGTGGTTTTCCAGCCACCACTAAATTATGATCGAATTTTGTAACCATTTCCTGTAACCTACAAAATGTCTGCTAATTCTCTGCCTGAAGGTGCTGCCACTTGGCATAGTTTGGAAGTTGATAAAGCGCTGAACCTGCTTGATAGTAACGCAGACCAAGGCTTAACACCCCAAGAAGTTGAACAGCGGTTGCAGAAATACGGCCCGAACGAACTAGAAGAAAGTGCTGGTCGCAACGCTTGGGAAATTCTGCTGGATCAGTTCAAGAACATAATGTTGTTGATGCTGATTGCTGTGGCTTTTATTTCTGGGTTTTTAGACTTTATGTCTTGGCGGGCGGGCGAACTGAAGCCTGGTGAAGTGCCATTCAAAGACACCATCGCCATTTTAGCCATTGTTATCCTCAATGGCATACTCGGCTACGTCCAAGAAAGCCGGGCTGAAAAAGCCCTCGCCGCGTTGAAACAACTGGCCTCTCCGTTGGTGCGAGTGATTCGTGACCGTAGAGTAGTGGAAGTAGCAGCCAAAGAACTAGTTCCGGGCGATGTCATGCTGCTGGAAGCTGGGGTACAGATAGCCGCAGATGGGCGTTTAATCGAAGCTTCTAATTTACAAGTGCGAGAATCAGCACTGACGGGCGAAGCCGAAGCTGTAAACAAGCAAGCAACCCTAGTTTTACCAGAAGAAACAGATTTAGGCGATCGCATTAATTTAGTTTTTCAAGGAACAGAAGTTGTCCAAGGAAGAGCGAAGGTTCTGGTAAGCAACACCGGGATGCGAACCGAACTAGGCAAAATTGCTGCCATGTTGCAGTCGGTGGATAGTGAACCGACTCCTTTGCAACAGCGGATGACTCAATTGGGCAACGTTTTGGTGACGGGTTCTTTGATTCTTGTAGCGATCGTCGTTGTTGGTGGTGTCATCCAGACCAGAGGTTTTAGCAACCTCAGAGAACTGTTGGAAGTTTCTTTGAGTATGGCGGTTGCTGTGGTGCCAGAAGGTTTACCCGCCGTAATTACCGTTACCCTCGCACTGGGAACCCAGCGGATGGTACGCCGCAATGCCTTAATTCGCAAACTCCCAGCAGTGGAAACCTTGGGTTCTGTCACCACCATTTGTTCTGATAAAACCGGCACTTTGACTCAGAACAAAATGGTGGTACAGTCAGTTTACACCGACACCAAATCCTTTCGTGTCACTGGAGAAGGTTATGCTCCCACGGGAGATTTTCAATTAGATAATCAAAAAATTCCCGTAGAGTCACATCCAGACATCTTGGCCTTGTTAGTCGCCTGTGCCGTTTGTAATGATTCCGTGCTGCAAAAAGAAAAAGGCGAATGGGCGATTCTGGGAGATCCTACAGAAGGTGCATTGCTGACACTGGCGGGTAAAGCAGGTATTGAGAAAGACCAATGGAATAGTAAATTACCCCGAGTTGGGGAATTTCCTTTTTCCTCAGAACGCAAACGCATGAGCGTGATTTGTCGAGTCGAGCAAGTTGCCACAGGTGAACCATCTTTGAGCGCAGTTGACCCCGCGATCGCTGGGCTAGTGCAATCGCAAGCGTACTTAATGTTTACCAAAGGTTCACCAGAGATAGTCTTGTCACGTTGCACTCAGATTTATTTAGGCGATCACCCAACGCCCCTCACAGAAGAGCAACGCCAAAAGATTTTGGCAGAAAATGACCAAATGGCAAGTAAAGGTTTGCGGGTGTTAGGTTTTGCTTTTAAACCCCTGACCGAAATTCCCCCAGAAGGGTCAGACGAAACATCCGAGGAAGATTTGGTATGGCTGGGATTGGTGGGAATGCTAGATGCACCACGCCCAGAAGTCAGGGCAGCAGTCCAAGAATGTCGGGAAGCAGGGATTCGCCCAGTGATGATTACTGGCGACCACCAATTAACTGCAAGAGCAATTGCTACCGATTTAGGTATTGCCCAAGCAGGCGATCGCGTTTTGACAGGTCAAGAATTGCAACGCATGAGTGACCAAGAACTAGAGCAAAATGTGGACTTGGTGAGCATTTATGCTAGGGTCGCCCCAGAACACAAACTGCGAATTGTGCAAGCACTGCAACGTCGAGGCAGATTTGTAGCCATGACAGGCGATGGTGTCAACGATGCCCCAGCCATTAAACAAGCTGACATCGGTATTGCAATGGGTGTTACTGGTACTGATGTCAGTAAAGAAGCTAGTGACATGGTACTACTTGATGACAACTTCGCCACCATTGTCGCCGCCACTAAGGAAGGTCGAGTAGTATACACCAATATCCGCCGCTTTATTAAATACATTTTGGGTAGTAACATTGGCGAAGTCCTCACAATTGCCGCCGCGCCCTTAATTGGCTTGGGAGGCGTTCCCCTGACCCCGTTGCAAATTCTGTGGATGAATTTGGTGACAGACGGTTTACCAGCCCTGGCGTTGGCTGTGGAACCCCCAGAACCAGATGTGATGAAGCGTCCACCTTTTAGTCCTAGGGAAAGTATTTTTGCTAGGGGCTTGGGTTCTTATATGGTTCGCATTGGTATCATCTTTGCCATTATCAGCATTTCGTTGATGGCCTGGGCTTACAACCATACCCATGCAGCCGGGTATCAAGGCAACCCCGATGCTTGGAAAACAATGGTGTTTACAACGTTGTGTATTGCCCAAATGGGTCATGCCATAGCCATTCGTTCCAATAATCAACTGGCTATTGAGATGAATCCCTTCTCCAATCCTTTTGTGTTCGGTGCTGTAGTCGT
Organism: Nostoc sp. NIES-4103; assembly: GCF_002368335.1. Classification (GTDB taxonomy): domain Bacteria; phylum Cyanobacteriota; class Cyanobacteriia; order Cyanobacteriales; family Nostocaceae; genus Amazonocrinis. The sequence continues at coordinate 6,197,884 of NZ_AP018288.1, forward strand.
GACAACGATTTTACAGTTGATGCTAGTTTACGTCCCACCGCTGCGAGACTTCTTTGGTACCCACTACCTGACTTTAGAGGAATTGGGGGTTTGTATCGGTTTCAGTGCCTTGATGTTTGTGTGGGTGGAATTGGAAAAGCTATTTTTGCGGTTTGCGGGCAAGAAGGCTGTCTAGAAATTAAAAATTAAAAATTAAAATTGGGGAATTCCCCAATTTTAATTTTTAATTTTTAATTCTTTTTTTTATGTATTTAAAAAACATTCACCTAAGACAGTTTCGCAATTACCAAGAGCAAAAGGTTGAATTTACTGCTGCTAAAACAATTTTGGTAGGTAATAATGCTCAGGGAAAGTCGAATTTGTTGGAGGCGGTGGAGTTGTTGGCGACATTGCGATCGCACCGCATGGCACGTGATCGCGATTTAGTCAAAGAAGGAGAAGCGATCGCTCAAATTCATGCCACCCTAGAACGACAAACTGGCATCAGTGACTTAACTTTAACTCTTCGTCGCAATGGTCGCCGTAGTGTTGCCCTCAATGGTGAGTCTCTACGGCGACAAATGGACTTTCTCGGTGTGCTGAATGCAGTGCAGTTTTCCAGCTTAGATTTAGAACTAGTACGCGGTGGCCCTGAAGGTCGCCGCAATTGGCTAGATACGCTGTTAATTCAACTTGAACCAGTTTATGCTCACATTTTGCAGCAATATAACCATGTATTACGCCAACGCAACGCCTTTCTAAAAAAATATCAAGACTCGGCAGGAGCGCAAGGCTTTGCGCCTCTACATCAGGAACTTGCTGTGTGGGATGCACAATTAGCGACTACAGGTACAAGGGTAATTAGAAGACGCGATCGGGCTATCCAAAGATTAGCTCCCATTGCAGCAGCTTGGCACGCCAATATCAGTGGCAGTACAGAAGTTTTACAAATCAAGTATGCGCCTAATGTTCCTTTGGAAAAAAACCAACCAGAAGAAGTCCAGCAAGCGTTTTTAACAAAAATTCAACAAAGAGCCGTTGCTGAGTCGTACAGAGGTATTACCCTTGTGGGGCCCCATCGCGACGAAGTAGAATTAGCTATTAACCAAACACCCGCTCGTCAATACGGTTCTCAAGGTCAGCAACGAACTTTAGTACTAGCCTTGAAACTAGCAGAATTACAACTAATTGAAGAAGTCGTAAAAGAACCGCCACTACTGTTGCTTGATGATGTCTTGGCTGAATTAGACCCATCCCGCCAAAATCAATTATTAGATACCATTCAAGACCGTTTTCAAACCCTAATTACTACTACTCACCTGAGTTCTTTTGATTCCCAATGGTTGAATTCTTCCCAAATTCTTTTTGTTAAGGCAGGAGAAATATCAACCGATAGTTATTAGTCATTAGTCATTAGTCATTAGTCATTAATCATTTGTCATTTGGGACTTCCAAGTCAAAAAATATTCCATTGTTCACAGTCATCAGTCAACAGTAATAAATTAATGACTAATTTGCTTTTTCTATTCTTTTAAAAAGGTGGAGAACTATAAAAGTCAGGAAAGCCGCAATCAATCCTAACTGCCATAAACCAAACCCAGCAGCAATTCCTAAACCAGCCGAAACCCAAATAGATGCAGCAGATGTGAGTCCGTGAATTTCAAGTCGCTGTGATGTTTGGGAAGATTGGCGGACAATTTCTCCAGCACCAAGAAATCCAACACCAGCTGCAATCCCTTGAATCACACGGCTGAGAGTATCAGCATCTGGTTGTAGCGGGCCTATTTGCAGAGGTATGACAGTGAACACAGCACAACCAAGGCAAACCAGCATATGAGTTCTTAAACCTGCTGGTTTGTGCTTCAACTGGCGTTCTGTTCCAATAATCGCCCCAAGCAGCAAAGCAAGGCAAAGCCTGAAGAGGATATTCAGAAAATCATTAGGTGCAAGATAGTAAGTGTTTAACAATGTTGGTTCACAGACAAAGTACTAAGTCCTACCGTTGATTGGTAGTATAGTTACCAAAATTATCCTGATATGATGAATTTTACTACAAAATCCTACCTAGCATTTGGCTTGAAAATAATTGAGAATACTTTGTTTATTGAGAAAATCATTTTCTGTAATATTTGGCTCATCTACTCAAAATAATTTTTTGCAAAAATATATAAAATTTCACTTATAATTTATTTCAATATTAATAGGACTTACGCGCAAGTGTCATGTTTTTTCGTTTGGGTTGTCAAAAGGAGCCAGTCGTGTAGGCGGGTTTCCCGACTTGAACGAACTGGCTTTCAAAAGTCAAAAGTCCAAAAAACCTGATTTTTGACCCAGTACTCTTGACTATTGACTGCCATCGCAGAAAATACTTGTGCCAGTTGCGTAAGTCCTGATTAATTAACTCTAGCAGCAGCGGGGGTCAACTCTATTTAAGGCTCTTCAAGACTAAAAAATGATTATTGCTTAATATCTTAGGTCAAATTTTTAGATTTAAGCAGATACTCAAATATATGAATGTAAGATGCCTTTTCAAATATGCAGTTAGGGTTAATGAATGAAAAATATTAGGGAAAAAAGGAGTGAAATATAGCCATAAACAATGTAATGAGTAATTAATCGAGAACTAAATCACAAAAACTAAACTTTAATGGTATAAGCTGCTTCTGGCAGACATTCACTAGATGAGATCTCAGAAGTGGGCAAGAGAATATGCTTGTAGTGGCAAACTGATAAATCACAATTAACAAATTGAGTGGATAAACTCTACTGGCTTGATCAAATTAAACCGCTAGACCGTACTAAGGTAGGTGACAAAGCATTCTATTTAAGCAGAATCATGCAGCATGGCTATCCGGTGATGCCTGGTTTTGTAGTTTCAGCAGACGTTTTGCGGGAATTCTTAGAAACTCTCAACAGTTCAGAGTCATTAGTTGCAGATTTACCCTATTCTTCATTGCACCTAGACATAGCCAATTGGCGTCAACTTCAGCAAGTGGCTATCCGCTTGCGTCAAGAAATCATGACAGCAAATGTACCACCTCAGTGGGTGAGTACCATTTTTCAAGCAGCTCAGCAATGGCAAGCTAATTATTTGATTTTGCGTCCAACACTCGCATTATCGACGGTGATACCAGGTTTTGGGAATACTTCTGGTTTATTAGAATCAATCTTTTGCCCCTGTAATGAAGAAGCGATCGCAAAAGCATTAAAACAAACTTGGAACCAACTATTTCGTGCTAGAAGTCTAGTGTATTGGCAACGTTTGGGAATTAGCCTGCAACAAATTAATTTAGCAGTGTTAGTGCAACCAGTTTACAACGCGATCGCTAGCGGCTTACTTAGTGCTAATTCTTCGGGATGGAAAATCGAAGCTACATGGGGATTAGGAGTAGCCATAACCCAAGGTGATGTACTACCAGATGCATACTACATCCAACGCGACACAGGAGTTGTATTAGAGAGACATCTGGGCAATAAAATGCTGGCTTATCGTCTTAAAGATGCTCTGTCTGTAGATACTTCAGAATCTATACCTCAGCAAGTAGCAACAATAGTAGATAATACTGATATATTAGCTGATGTTGTTGAGGAAGCTCAACAAAAACAGTACGCTTTACAGGAAGAATACCTACAACAATTAATCACTCTGGGAAATCAACTTGTGAGTGAACTAGGTAAAAACTTTACCATTAAGTGGACTATCTCTGAGCAAACCCCAGTCAATCCAGTTTTGCGGCCTTCAGGGGTAACTTCGGAAGTTACCCCACAGGAGAACCAGTCTGCAAAGCTGACTCTTGGTGACTTATGTTCTCAAGGCCCTGCCTTGAAAACACCTGCACGTGATTGGCTCCCCAATCTCTATTTGACACAAGTTAGTAGCCCGCAATCAGCAATTCCCGATTTACAGTTTATTAAAGGACTAGGTGCAGCAGCAGGACGTGTGGCAGCGACTGCTTATGTGATTGTCAATTCTCAACACAGACCAGAACAGATACCCAAGGGAGTAATTTTAGTAGTATCAACAATTACACCAGATTGGTTACCGATATTGCAGGAAGTTGTGGGTATTGTTACGCAGCAGGGGGGATTGACCAGCCATGCAGCAATTCTCGCTAGAGAATTGGGCATCCCAGCAGTAGTAAGTGCAGCAGATGCTACAGTACTAATTGAAAACGGTGAAAGATTGCTTGTTGATGGTGATAGAGGCGAAGTTTATCGTATCAAAAAAGACTTAGCATACACAAAGGCAGAGGGCGAGAATTATGAACTGAATTCTCACAATAACCCCATTACTCCATCCCCCCATGCTCTTATTACCCCTAATTTACCTATGATTGCCACCCAGCTGTTGGTTAACTTGAGTCAGCCCAGCTTGATAGAGCAAGCGCAAAGCTTACCTGTGGATGGGGTAGGATTGTTGCGATCAGAGCTAATGCTCTTAGGTACACTCAAAGGAAAACATCCCCATAGTTGGCTAATGGATGGGCGAAAAGGAGAATTGTTAGAGCAATGGTGTGAGCGGATCATGGAGTTTGCTCGTGCTTTTGCACCACGACCAATATTTTACCGCTCTTTAGATTGGCGATCGCATGAGTTGTCATCATCAACTCATAGCCTGCATTCGATGCTAGGCGATCGCGGTACCTTCAGCTACGTCAGCAATCCCGCAGTTTTTGAGTTGGAACTGACAGCTTTAGCAACCGTACAAAAAGCAGGCTACAGCAACCTTCACCTCTTGTTACCTTTTGTTCGCAGTGTCAGCGAATTTTCCTTTTGTCGGCAAAAAGTTGAGCAAGCAGGGTTAACGCAAATCCCACAGTTTCAATTGTGGATTATGGCAGAAGTACCAAGTGTGTTATTCTTGCTACCAGAATATGTCAAAGCAGGCGTAGCCGGGATTTCTATTGGCAGCAATGACTTAACACAACTACTATTGGGAGTAGATCGAGAACAAGGACAACTGACAAAAGTATTTAACGAACGTCATCCGGCGGTAATGGGTGCGATCGCCCAACTGATCCAAATGGCTAAAACTGCGGGGATACCATGTTCAATCTGCGGTCAAGCACCAGCAATTTATCCAGAAATGATCGAGCAACTAGTGCAATGGGGCATTACTTCCATTTCTGTGGAACCCGAAGCAGTTGAGCGAACATATCAAGCGATCGCCCGTGCTGAACAACGCTTAATTTTAGAAGCAGCCCGACGCAAATTTCAATAATTAACCTCGGTTCGGGTTAAGAAGATTTTATCGAACCACAGAGGCACAGAGATCACAGAGTTATGAGAGTTTGAGAGATATTTTGCTTAAGTTTTAGGAGTTTCAGCCAACGATAGAATCAAGGTTTGGGGTTATCCCGAACTCAGGTTAATTACTTCAGGTATCCTTTATCTTGACCTATCAAAAATGGTATGACTTAAGTTTTCTCTACTCTCAGCAAATCTTGTTTAAGTTGCTGACAAGTCTTTTCAATTGCATCTATACTGCCTGGATTCACCAATCCATAATAGTTAAAACTATAGACTCGATTATTTTTAGTCGCTTGTAATTGCTGCCAAAAACCTTCCTTTTTAAAGGATTCTAAAACTGAGGTTTCTGAACTACCTTGTGGGGTATTGACCACAATAATTACCTCTGGATTCGCTTCTATAACTTTCTCAGCCGATAGCGTCACATATCCACCAATTGGACTTTGAGCTTGTAATTCTGCTGCCAGATTTTTAGCTTGAAATTGTGTTAATAAATCTCCAGCCCAGCTGTTTTTATTGGGTGCTAAAATTGGTTGACGGCTAACCAGCACTAATGTAGAGTAACTTTCTTTTGGCTGAGTAGGTAAAAAATTTTTATAACGATTTAACAAAGGCTGAGGATCAGCATTAATTAACTGAGCAATTTTAATAGTAACTTCTTCCAAAGATTTCCAGCTATTGACTTGGGTAAGAAAAGTAGAAATTCCTAGCTGCTGAAGTCTTTGAATTGGTTGGCTAGAAAAACCCTCTGCACCAATCACTAAATCAGGTTTGAGGGCAATAATCTTTTCTAAGTTAGGAGAATTCTGCCCTTCACTCACGCGAGGAATATCATTAAAACGTGGCTCATTTTTAAATAATGTACTACCAGTAATCCCTACAAGCTTTGTTTGATCAAGTTGATAAATAATGTCAGTAGCCAAAGAGGAAAGGGCTACAACTCTTTTAGCAGATTCCTTTGGTATTTGTTGAGAGTTAGTATTAGGGCTTTTCGTAGCCTCTATCACATTTGCTTGTGGCTGCTGACTAGTCACATTAGTACATGCTGCTAAAAATATACTCAACAAAACTGCTAAAGCAGATACAATCCAACGACGATACATCTTTAATCTTCCTCGTAGCTACAGATATCACTTATTCCAGACTTCAAAAACCTTAAAACAGGTGTTTTATACCACATTTCCATGTATAAGTGAAATAATATAGGACTTACGCAAAAAATCTCTCAAACTCTCATTCCTCCGTGTCCTCTGTGTCTCTGTGGTTCGTTTTTCCATGACCCGTTGCGTAAGTCCTGTAATAAATTGCATAGCAACAAATACCTTGTAGAGGCGTACAGCTGTCATTGGTGTCAACAATCGTGCAAAACTGATGTCCCGCAAGGAACTGAAGTTCTTGCTGATAAAAAAAGTAATCTAAAGATTACTAAATATACCGAAAAATCTTTAGTCGTCTTTAGATGACTTGAGCTATTAGCCTTGAACTTTAGTTCAAGGCGGGTTATGAAGCCAGCAATTAAACCATCCATAGCTTAAGTTGACACCAATGTACAGCTCAGCTGTACGCCCCTGCTATGTGTCGCAATCATTATTGAAATTAGTATGAGAGTATTGTTGACCACTAAGGGATAATAGCCATCAGTCATTAGCAAAATTTGGCTAAGAGAAAATTCTACGTAATAGAGTGATATAAAATACCAATGTTGATAGCTTTAATTCAATTAAAATATACAAAAAGGCGAGTAGTGCTACAATCCACAATTTCGCAAGGAATACATGATTGTGCCACTCGCCGTGAGGTATACAAGGTTTATTGAGAAAAGCTTAACTTAATATATAGTAATACTTTGACAAAATATTGTTTAATAGATAACAATTATTACATTCTTTAAAATTGATAGCAGTAAACTTTTTTACTACTGCTAACGATTAGTCAAACCTTAATTTTGTCCTTGTCTTACTGGCTAAAACGGTATTTTCAGCGTATCAAAGCCCAATCTTCAGGTGTATTACAGTTAAAAAGCATTTCCGGTGCTGGTAAGGGCAACACTTCTACAGGATACAGCTTAAGCCATTGCTGAAACGATCGCCCGCCTTGATTGATAAACTCTAGAAGTTGTGGTAAGCAACGGCGGCGATAGAAGCCACACAAAGGTTCCCAGCCTTTGGGATGAGCAGCCAAAGCTGCGATCGCTTCATCCCCAACATTATGAAGTCCAGCTGCCCATGCTTGCAACACCTCAACCCGCAACCGAGGCAAATCGCAAGCTAGCAGCAGCACCCAATCTGTTTGTACTTGCGTCAAACCTTGGGCAAAGCCTATGAGTGGCCCGTGGGTGTTGGTAGCGGGGGAGCAGGGGAGCGGGGGAGCGGGGGAGCGGGGGAGCAGGGGCGATGGGTAAATGGGGTTATTTTCAGTATTTTCCTGTATTTCCAGCTTTTTATCTGTTACGGGTAAAGATACTTCCTTAATAAATTGGCAATGAGGTAAAACCAAGTGTTCATAACGTTCTGGCCAGGGAGTAACTATATAAACAGTCTCAGCACAAAGTTCCGCAATGCCACAAACTAGCTGTAATAATGGCACACCTTGAATAGGAATTAAAGCTTTATCCCTACCCATACGAGAACTTTTACCACCCGCCAAAACAATAGCACTTAGAACTACTGAGCGCCGATTATTCTCCCCATCTCCCCATCTCCCCTGCTCCATAGCGTCATCCTCTAATCTGACTCTGCTGCACTTGCTGCAACAACTGCTCAAAATTTTCTGCTGGTGCAAGGCACTTAAACCCTTGACAAACTAACCCAATGCTATTGTCTGGTAATTTAGATCCCACAACAAACACAGCAGCAGGTAAATACTTGGGAATTAGAGAGTTGATCTGCTCATTTGTGGTGCGAATCACAGTAGAGTTTCGATACCAATCCAAGGCTGTAAACAAACTGGGACAAGCTTGGGGAGCGCTACCCATCACACTGCTAAAAGCTTTCAAGGCTTGCTCGGCTAAATTCAAATAATCTAGCTTATCTGTGAGTAGGGCAAGACGGACTAAATTAGCGATCGCTACTCCATTGGCTGATGGTGTAGCATTATCCGCGTAACTACGCTCTCGCACAATTAAATCTTGACTAGCATCATTAGATGTGTTATTGTATCCACCTAATTCTATGCTCCAGAGAAATTGATCAAATTCATCTTGGATAGCGATCGCTTTTTCTAACCAAACTGAGTGCTGATTGGGAATGACTTGATTGTCAACTCGTGCCAATGAAGCTTGATGTAAATCTAGCAGCGCTTTAATAAACAAAGCATAGTCTTCAGACTGAGCTAAAACAGTTGGTTCGCCTTGATAGTTGAGGCGGTGGAAACGCCCATCTACAAACTGATGCTCCAGGATAAAATTTGCTGCTTGTGCTGCTATTTCCAGATACAAAGGTTGTTGAAAAACCCCCGCAGCCCTCGCCAAACCAGAAATCATTAAGCTATTCCAAGCCACAATCATTTTTGTATCTGTCACCGAAGGAATACGACCAGGCCAGTTACCAGTTTTCGCTTCCTGGTTATTCCGGGCGGGAGGGAAAGTTTCCAGTGAGTTGGGCACACTACCATAACGAGCAGCAAATAACTTGCCCAAAGCTGTTTCCAATGCTGCACTCAGTTCTCCTCCATCACGTCTTTGTAAGACATTCTTGCCTTCAAAGTTACCGTTAGGAGTGACTGTAAACTTTTGTTGTAATTCCGTTAGTTCCTCTGGCGTTAATAGTTCTTCCAGTTCGCTATAACTCCAGACGTAAAAAGCTCCTTCTTCTGGTTCTGCTGCTGTAGGACTAGTGAAGCTGTCAGCATCTTGAGCTGCATAAAAGTAGCCTTCGGGAGCAGTCATTTCTCTTTGTAGCCATTGAACAGTACCAGCTACTGCTCGTGCCAATGCTGGTTCTTCTACTCCAGCACTCCACAAATTTGCTAGATACTCTACAATTTGACCATTGTCATAGAGCATTTTTTCAAAGTGAGGCACTGTCCATGTGGGGTCAACAGTGTAGCGATGAAAGCCGCCACCCACGTGGTCATAAATGCCACCCAAAGCTAAGTCTAGTCCTCTTTGTGTACAAATTTGCTTGCCATCATACCGAGATTCCTGTTGCCAATTCGAGCCAGGATACAAAAACCGAGTTCCCCGCAGTGCCAATTCTGCATAGGGAATCATTGGGAAGCTATTGCCGTATTGATTTGAAGTAATGATCCCGGTGCTAGTCTCCCAACCTTTGCGGAGTAGTTCATTTTCTTGAACTTCCTGACTTACACCATCTTGCAATACCGCAGAAGTGAGTAGCGTCTCAATAATTAATGCTTTGCGTTGGCGCAAGTCCTCTTTTTCTGTGTCATAGTAACGGCGTAGCGCTTGCAGTACTTGCAAAAAGCCGGGGCGACCGTAGCGCGGTTCCATAGGGAAGTAAGTACCAGCGTAAAAAGGCACTAAATCCTCTGGAGAAATAAAAACATTTAAAGGCCAACCCCCTTGGCCGCTCATCATCTGCAAAGCTTGCATGTAGATGCTATCTAGATCAGGTCTTTCTTCCCTGTCCACTTTGATAGGCAGGAAATTGGCGTTCATGTACTTGGCAATAGCTAGATCAGAAAAAGCCTCGCCTTCCATGACAGTACACCAGTGACAACTAGAGTAACCAATGGAGAGAAAGATAGGTTTATTTTGTGCCCTTGCAGTTGCAAGAGCTTCATCACACCAAGGCCACCAATCAATTGGATTTTCAGCGTGTTTTCGCAGATAAAGACTCTTGGCTTCAGCAAGGCGATTAGTCATAATTCAGATACAGATAGTTGCCTTCTTTGCCCAGTCTACCTTGTTCCTCAGAGGTTAACCCAGATGTTTAGAACATCTCCAAAAAACCCAACAAGCGACTTATTCCTTCAAGGGGAAGGAGTAGGGGGAAGAGGAGATGGGGCGATGGGGGGACAATGAAAACGACAAATAACCCTTACGGGTGACGCTAGCGAGCTTACAAGCGCTAGCTCTCCACTGACCACTGACCACTGACAACTAACTCCTATTTAAAAGAGCGAAATAGCAAGCTGACTATTGATGTTGGGGTTTCTAGTGTAGGTGATGTTAACCTTGTCTGAAGTTTAGGGTTTGGGCTAAGTCCTGCTATCAGGTGGAGGATAAAAGTAATGATGGCGGCTTGCACAAGTTTTTCTGGCATGGCAGGTCTCCTTGATTGATAGCATTTCAAGCAAGATCAGTTACTGTAAATACACGCCGTACTATTGGTTTACCAGAATTTAACGAAAAAAATTGGATAATTGCTGACAAAAATCCCAAATAAATGTTGAAAAAGTTACCAATAGCTGACAAAAATTAAAGAGCGTTTATCTGGCTGGTAGTCTGACCGCCGTGCTACGACAATTGTGTGTAGCAAATCCCTCTTTTGAGGTTAGCGTAGACACAAAGTGGTGACACACTAGCAGTTCAACGGAAGTTTCCTTCACAAAGATACTGCCGTACTTTTGCTGGTTTCCCGAATTCAGCTATTTTGGTAGCGCGGTTCAGTCGCAACCAGCAAGCATCACCTGAAAAGCTAGTTGTAGATATCCCTAGGGATTTTTGCTTATTCCCTGAGCATGTAAGGATAGTTCTTGAGACGCTCTTCACTATAAAAAGTGCCCATCAGTATTTATCGCATCTGCCAATCAGAGGATAGATTAGTTTCGTGTCGTCAAAACAACAATCAAAAGTTGTTACTTATTAACACAAAAAGTAACAACTTGAAAATTAAGATATGGCGATCGCTTCTACAATCGGTAATTAATTAAGTATTACTCTTACCTTTGTTTCTATCTAACTTCTCTTGGATAGCTTGACGGCAGAATTCAGGAGGATCATCTTGCTGTTGTACCTCCTCCTTCATTGTCTTGGTCATACGTATATTCATTTTTTCGGTCAATGGTTCTTCTCGGTCAGTCTTAAAGCCATAGTTTTTAATATCTGGATTTCCACGATTATCTTTTTTCACTTTAATTTACTTAACAAAGCTGTACTAATGTGGAAGCGCATTAGATAATGATTTTTGGTGGGTGTTGACCCTAGGAAAGTTTACGCCCACCATGTCCATCTTTAGTAAATGAACAATTCTATTTTATGTTCACAAGGACAGAACTTGAAGTGATGACGCTTCAGGAGTTACGTGTATTGTGTCAGCGCTACGGTTTACCTCCCACAGGGAATGCTGGATACAAAGTCAGCTATATTACCACCCTAATGGCATTTCCAGCATTAGCCTTGCAACAATTTCAGCAGGGTAGAGGGTTGAGACAACCATCATTTACCAGCTTCCAGAACATAAGTGTGGCACTGCAACAGATGAATTCCCCGACTGATGAACAGATAGCGCTGATTAGAATCTCACTGGAAGGTAGAAGGATGAGGATACCTGACAGATATGAGCAGGAGAAATTTCTGAACACCTACAAAGCGAAATTAGCTCTACAGCAAGCCTTTGACTTTCTAGAAAGTTAATCAATTCCTGAAGGAAGCAACAGATTAACCAGCTGTAGGGTCGTACAGCTGCACGCACCCACTTGTAGGGAAAGAACCGAAAATTACTTGGAGTAATTCTTGGAGTATCACTCCAAGTAATTTTGATGTAAAGATGGTATGGTCAGACTTTGGTATGACGATAGTACTTTTGTTCTAATCAAAAAAGTTGACTAATTTATTTTTTTGATGTGCGAAAACCTGAAATTAGTACATTCGTGGTACTTAAGACTAGAATAAAAGCTAAAAACGTGGAATTTACGTTGTTATCATGATACCTATCGTTATTGAACAATCGGGTCGAGGCGAACGCGCTTTTGATATTTACTCACGACTGTTGCGTGAGCGTATTATCTTCTTGGGTCAACAGGTTGATAGCAACTTAGCTAACTTGATTGTTGCCCAACTGCTGTTTTTGGATGCTGATGACCCGGAGAAAGACATTTACATGTATATAAATTCTCCCGGTGGTTCGGTAACAGCCGGTATGGGCATTTTTGACACCATGAAACACATTCGTCCTGATGTCTGTACCATTTGTACAGGACTAGCGGCGAGTATGGGCGCTTTTCTTCTCAGCGCTGGTGCTAAAGGTAAACGGATGAGTCTACCTCATTCTCGAATTATGATCCACCAACCTCTGGGTGGCGCACAAGGGCAAGCAACTGACATCGAAATTCAAGCGCGGGAAATTTTGTACCACAAGCGGCGACTCAATGAGTATTTAGCCGAACACACTGGTCAGCCAATTGAACGCATTGCCGAAGATACTGAACGGGATTTCTTTATGTCCCCAGAGGAAGCTAAAGAATATGGCTTGATTGACCAAGTAATTGACCGTCACGCTGCTGGTAGCCGTCCAGCAGTTTCAGTTGTGAGTTAATAGTTAATAGTCATTAGTCATTAGTCATTAGCTGAGTTGACGCTCTAAACCGCTTGCAGCTGGTAGAGCGTCAAAAGCTTTACAACAGAACTTAAGCAACTGCGATCGCTACACTCACTTACCTCAATGTATTAACATATCAATAAAGCGGGCGGCGGGAATCGAACCCGCATTAATAGCTTGGAAGGCTATAGTTTTACCACTAAACTACGCCCGCAAATTTCCAACTTAAATAACATAACACACTTGAAACTAAAATTCAAGCATTCAATCATACCAAATCTAGAAAGTTAGTATTGTTTTTATGCATAAAATACTATTTTAGTCAAGATTTCCAATCCAAAATTCAAAAACTGAATCAAAGTTAACGCCGCTCTATTTTGATACGTACAAACAGATTGCTCAATTCCGGTGGCGTTGTACCATCTGGATAGCGTGCAGGCCGAAATTGTTCTCCTTGGAAAACATCATTGGCGAATTGCTCATATTTGCTTTTTTCTGCTTTTGGTATGGCTGGATCTATAACTTTAGCTTCTATAAATTGACCAGTGTTATCAATTATTAACGATACTAAAAACTCTACAGCAGGAAGTTCAAGGTTGCTATTGATGTAAAGTGAGGCGACTTGTTTTTCGTTGCTTCCTATGTGTTCAGCTAGTTTCAAGTTTTTGGGTAAAGGCTCTCGCATCAAGTTTCTTTGCTCGTCTTCACTTACAGGAACCCAGCTTGCAAATATTCCTGTTTGTGACTGAGGTTCTGGAGGTGGCGGTAGCTGTTCGCCAGTACCCACTGGTTTATCTTGCTGTGCTTGCTCACGCTGGCGTTGTCGCTCAGCCTGCTCCAGTTGGCGTTGTCGCTCAGCCTGCTCCAGTTGGCGTTGTCGTTCAGTCTGCTCAAATTGGCGTTGTCGTTCAGTCTGCTCCAGTTGGCGTTGTCGTTCAGTCTGCTCAAATTGGCGTTGTCGTTCAGTCTGCTCACGCTGGCGTTGTCGTTCAGTCTGCTCAAGTTGGCGTTGTCGTTCAGCCTGCTCAAGTTGGCGTTGTTGAATGATCGCTCGTTTTTCACTTGCAGATGCGATCGCTCGTTTTTCACTTGCAGATGCGATCGCTCTTTTTTCACTTGCAGATGCGATCGCTCTTTTTTCACTTGCAGATGCGATCGCTCGTTTTTCACTTGCAGATGCGATCGCTCTTTGATCTGAAATATCGGGAGCAGGAGATTGTACCGCTAATTTATCGGTTTTAGCTACTTGCTGAGGTAATTTTGCTGCTTGTGAATTTTGATTTCTCGATAGTCGGTTTGGAACAACAGGTTTTACTCTTTCTCTTGATTTTGCTTGGGGAGAAATTTCTACCAACTCAATGGGAATATCTATTTGCTCTTGCTGCGAAAATCCCAGTCCAATCACATGAGATGAGCGAAATAGCCAGAAAGCCAGCAGATGCAAGGAAATTGAACTTATAGCTACAGCAATCCATAAACCGGGTGGATCGGTGTGTCGCCTCCAGACATGATCTGAAATTGGTGTTTTGTCTGCAACCGATCTTGTCATAGTACATTTTAAACCAGATATGATTCGGTGCTTTTACAGCTAATGCCTAATCGCTAAGAAACACTTTTAACCTTAGAGGTTGTTTGTCAAGTATTAATAATTTTGCATTATAAGGATAATGGTGAGTAAAATCTGTGTTCCAATCAAGTTAAAAACAGTATATTTATTGTTTTAGAGACTCCTAAATCAATAAATATTCCACTGTTCACAGTCAACGTTCATCAGTCATCAGTAAGGACGAGTTGATGAATATTGTTACTTGATTTGGAGTTTCCCGACGCTACTCCCTCAACTGAGGGAGTATTCAAAACCACTTTCCAAACATTCTCTTAGCGATTAGCAATTAGCTCTGATGCAACAGCAAAGGTCAGAACTGTTTCATCTATTCCTTTAAGTTTTAGTGGACTACCTTTGGTAATTTCTTCATCTTGTAAATAATCTGCTACAGCAGCGGAAACAAGGATAGTACCAGGAACAGCAGCAGCTTGTAACCTAGCAGCAATATTTACACTTGGCCCAATAGCTGTATAGTCGGCGCGTTCAGCACTACCAAACATGCCTACAACAGCTGTACCTTGATGGATGCCACAGCGAAACTCTACACCATTATGTCCGTTGGCATCGAATATACCTTGGTTTTGCCAGCGCTGGTTTAGCTCAATTAGTGAACGTTGCATACCTCTTGCTGTGTTAACAGCACGACGCACCTGTTCATTTGGACTGAGTTCTTCCGGCGCTCCGTATAAAGCTAAAATAGCATCTCCCATAAATTTATCTACGGTTCCACCATTGTCAAAGACAACTGTGGTCATAACTTCTAAATATTCATTTAGTAACTCTGCCACTCGCCGAGATCTGAGGGTATTTGCTAGCTGTGTAAAACCCACGATATCGCTAAATAAAACTGTAATCAAGCGCGGTTCTGGTCGCAAATCTAGTGTCAAAGCTCCAGCTGCGGCTTTTTCCACTAATACAGCTGGCAAAAAGCGCTTGAGGACTGATTCTGTAAGGTAAGTATTTAGCTCCACAACCTTTCGTTCATTTTCCTTCAAGGCTAAGAGATTCCTGACTTCTGCCAGAAGTTCCCGGTCATTAAAAGGTTTTGCTAAATAAGCATCGGCGCCATGTTCTGTACTTTCGATACGGGTTTCTTCATCAACTTTCGCTGTCAGTAGAATAATTGGTGTTCCTTTTAACTTTTCCTCACTACGTATCATCCTAATCATTTCCAACCCTGTCACCAAGGGCATCATTAAGTCAGTAACAATTAAACTGGGTGAAATTTCTTGAGCTATTCCGAATCCTTCATAACCGTTACGAGCTGTCTTGACTCGATAGCCGTTGCGGCGGAGAATATCAGATACATAAGTTCGCAAATCTGGATTATCATCTACGACTAAAATAGAATGTCTAGTTGCTTGCTCTGTGCTGGGTGTTAAATGTTGAGTAGCGGTGGTAGGTAATAAGTTTTTTGTAAAATCCTCAATATTATCTGTGGTAGGTTCTAATGGTTCTAAATCAACTAGTTCTACACTAGCGCGGCTTGTGTTCACTTCAACAGGAGTGTCCAACAATTGTTCTGGGGGTAAGTGAGCGTTTCCAGTCACAAGAGATAAGGTAAAAGTAGTACCTTGTCCGTAAACTGATTCCACACTGACTTTGCCACCGTGTAGTTCTACTAATTCTTTGACTAAAGCTAAACCTAGACCACTGCCTTCATAAGAGCGATTCTCTGAGCCTTCGGCTTGGCGGAAGCGTTCAAATAAATAGGGAATTTGCTCAGTAACAATGCCAATTCCTGTATCTTGTACTTGTAGTATGCAATGGTTGCCTTGAGATAGTAATTTGACAGTAATTGTCCCACCTTCAGCTGTAAATTTCATGGCATTCGACAGGAGGTTATAAACCACCTTGTCGAATTTTTCCATATCTAAATACACTGTGGGACATTCACTGAAGTCTGTAACCAGATGTAGTCCCTTTTTCTCACAGTAGGGACGAAATGAATCAACGATTTGACTGACAAATTCGACTAAATCACTGGGACGGAAATTAGGCTGCATCCTGCCAGCATCTAGACGTTGTAAATCTAGTAGTTGGTTTACCAGTCGTAGCAAGCGGCGAGAGTTACGCAAAGCGATCGCACTTTGGGCATAAGATAATCCTTCACCAGCCCCCACCGCTGACTCTAAAGGCCCTTGAATTAAGGTGATGGGAGTGCGGAACTCGTGGGAAATATTTTGGAAAAATTCGGTTTTTTGTTTGTCTAGTTGTAATAAGCGCTCAGCTTGCTCACGAGTTTTATGATATAGACGTGACTGTTGTACAGCGATCGCTGCTTGTGCTGCTACTGCTTTTGCCAATTCGATATCAGACGAAACCCATCGGCGTGCTTTGTTACCTTCACGAAGAGTTATACTCCCAATGCATTTGCCGTCAGCTAGTAAAGGAACAACCATGAGCGATCGTGCTGGATTTTTCCAAGGCAAATCTAACCCTTGGATTGCTGAAGGTTGAGTATTTATATCATTAATTACCACAGGCTCCTGAGTACGCAAGATTTCTTTTAATATTGGATTTTCTTGGATAGGTGCTTGAGAGTTGGGTAATTGCTGAATTACAGAATTATGACTAACAATTAAATTTTTACCTTGTCCTAAGGGTTGAGAATTCTCAGAATTTTGAGAACTATCATACAAAGCTACACAATCAACAAACTCATCTTCTTCCGTCCATAAAGATAGTACACAGCCATCAACTTGTAGGGCTTGTCCCAGTTGGGAGGTGATAGCAGCAAAGATATCTTGAGGGTCCAGGCTAGAGCGAATCGCAGTAGTAATAGTATTAATCAGGCCTTCTCGCTTGGCAAGGGCACGTACCTGCTCGTATGCATAAGCTTGAGACAAAGCTAAGGCTGCTTGATCTGCTACCATCAGCACCAACTGTACTTCGTCCTTACTCCAGAAGCGGGGCTGGGAACATTGGTGTAGTGCTAGCACTGCCATCAATTCCTGTTGGCAAATCAAGGGTACAACTAGGCTAGAGCAAATGTTAGCAGTGGCGAAAGCTAAAGTTCGTTGCTGCATTTCCGGAGTTTCACCTTGGATGCGCTCATCGCCTGCTACATCATTAATCACCTGAACTTCGCGGGTTTCCCAGACTGTCTGAGCCAAAACAGACAGAGGTGAATTTGCATCTTCTAAAGTCTCACCTGTTCCAATTTGTTGAGTTTTCTGGTAGATGAATCCTTCATCCACCAAATGTTCATCTTGGAAAGGGCGTAAAAGGCAAACATCTACCTCCAACATATGACCCACTGTATCGACAATTGCTTGTAAAATTTGCCGATAGTCTAAAGCACTGCGAATAGTATTTGTGATGGTATTCAGCAGCGATTCCTGACGGAGTGTGCGTGTCAGTTCGCGAGTACGGGCTTTGAGAACATTGTGGGTATCTAGGGCCTGGCGTACAACTGCTTTAAGATCCTCAGCTTCCCACGGTTTAGTTACATATTTGAATACCTTACCAGCATTAATTGCTTCTACTAGGTCTTCAACATCAGTGTAGCCAGTCAAAATAATCCGGATAATATCTGGATATTGAGTCGCTGTCAGGCTCAAAAATTCTGTACCGCTCATGATCGGCATTCGCTGATCGGAGATGATCACTGAAACCTCTCCTTCTTGCGCTAACAGATCCAGCGCCGCAGGACCAGATGTTGCCCTCAGCACCTTATAGTCGCGATAGAAGGTGCGGTAAAGCAAGTCAAGGTTGTCTGGTTCGTCATCAACAACCAAAATTTTCGGCTTACTGTTTACTTGAGATTTCATGCACCGCTTTCCTGCTGCAACGGCAGTTGGATAAAGAATAATCTGATCAGGGTGGAATGGTTCTGAGTCAGGTAAGAGCAGAGCATTTCTACCAATGAGGCTTTTTGGTTATATGACTGCTGAGTGTGGGAATATTTACTGACAGTAAGTGGCCTCAGTAGCTTGTAACGATCGCTATTAGCTCTAGTGCAGCGCAATCGGGTTCATAGTTAGTTGCCTTTCTATAGAGTTGATGCTTGTTTGCCAAATCTTCCCTCACCTCCAGTGATAACTCTCCAATCATCTCTACAGCACTCAAGGCTGGTTGAAAAAACCAGATGAAGCTGCATATTAAGTTTTCCCGTTGCAGCAGTTGCACTAACACTTGCATGTAAATTTTATTTATGACATTCATGGTAGGGTCAGCAATATTACAACAATATGATTTAAAAACAAAGTATACTATCTATATAAATACCTCTTTACCAATCTAGCAATCAGGAACATAAGTCACATAAGTGGCATTGACTAGAATATTAGGTATAATTTTTACAGTGCCTAGGTTCCACAACAATCACCACTTCACTTAGTAATGGAAACTGGTATTAGTGTAGTGGCAATTCAATTAAACCACTCAGTAAAGCAACTAAAGCTATTTAAAAGCAAAATTAGTCGAGGATCTAGCGGTACAGAAACTTCGCTATCACTCAAGTTAGTATCACTGTCAGCTGGTTTGTTACCTAGAATAAAGTACAGGTCTAGTTTTGCTGAGCAGTTGCATCTAGCCAAGTGAGTTTTCAACTTGATATCAGCAACACAGTAAATACTTATTTGTGGGACTGGTAGTTAGACATTGCCTGGCACTGTTAATTATACTACCTTTGATTGCTGTCAAGTTGACGACATATGAAGTTCCAAGCCTCCAGACAAGCCAGATAGTAGTTTTTGTCTAGGTGTCAAAGACCTCCTCTATATTCTGGGAAAACGTGAGACAGCTAGCTAGCTGTGTTGGTCAAGTTTCTCTCCAAAGCACAGCGTTAAGAAAATTTTGTACTTTGTTTACTCGACAATTTAAGTAAGAAGTTGTAATCTCACTGTAATTTCAACATTTCAACTTAATTTTAGTTTTAAAATAGCTTATACGGTGTTGTAGCATATTTGAAAAAATCTTCGTTGAATGCAATCAACAGGTTGCCATCTTGGCGTATGCTAAGCTGTGTCTTCTCCCAAGGGTAGCAACTGCCGCCCATGGTTTCCCAATTTGAGCAGACTGCCGTCAAGTGTCGTGAGACGCTAAGGTTTTCGAGCGTCAGCGTTAACTAAGTACGAGCGTCACCCGGAGGGTCTTGGGGTTTCATACCACTCACCTCAAGTCGGGAAACCCGTCACCAAAGTGGCTCCCAAAGTAGAGGATGTGGCATCCAAGATGGGGGCTACGTCACAGCAGTGGTTGTTTACTGTGGCCGTGGCCTCCTGAATTCTCCAGTTCCTTTTATTATTAAACTAACCTTGACATCCTGGTTTTTTGAGCCTCACTATCAACAGCCAATTGCATCTGCGGCAGAGCAAGCCCCTCGACAATTCCACATTCGTGCTGCTACACCTGCTGATTTGGCTGCTATTGCCCAAATTATTGCTGAAAGCTTCCACTCCCAGGATGGTTTCTGGGGATGGGCTTTTCCATTACTACGTTTAGGTATTTATGAAGACTTCAGACATCGCTTGTCCTCACCTACACCCCATCACGCTTGTTTAGTTGCTGTTGACACTACTAGTTCGGCGAATAAGCTAATAGGAACTGTAGAACTGGGTGTACGTTTTGCTGATTCGTGGATACAGGCTAGCAAAAGTTTTCCTTATTTGTCTAATTTAGCTGTTCATCCTCAGTATCGAAGATATGGTGTGGCATCTGGGTTACTTATGAGTTGCCAACAAATTTCACAAGAATGGGGATTTCAAGACTTGTACCTCCACGTATTAGAAAATAACTATCAGGCAAGACAGCTTTATTTCAAGCTGGGATATAGAGTACATAAAGTGGAATCTAACTGGAATCAATTTTTATTAAGACGCTCTCGACAGATTTTATTGCATAAAAATTTGAGAGTTGATTCAACTACTTAAATTTTATTTAAGTACTTTGTAATCTTGAACTAACAATTTTTAAGTTGACAAGCTTTCGTCCTGTTTTCCGACTGAAATATCTATTTAGTCTATGAACTATAACGATATGAGGTTTTTGAAAGTAGATTTTTGTTATGAAAATTCTCAAAAAATTAATATAAAGTAAGTTTTTTTAGCTGTACAGAAAAATATATTGATTTTTTTTTAGTAAAAAAATATTTTTAAAAAATGGAAAACAAGATGATAATATTGTGTGTAAGTAAAAATACAGTGATAAAATATTAGTTCCTCATAATAACTTTGTATTTTAGAAATTTATCTTTATAAAAACTTTAAAAAAACTTGGTTGTAAATTACAGACAAATTCAGTTAAATCTCATAGAATATAACTACCTGATTTCCGAGCAACACTTATTTATTATCTTTAAGTTAAATTGACCAAAAGTTTCTTGATGATAACAAAAATCAAAAATTTGGTTTGATTTGATAGTAAGTTCTTGCTGTAAGTGTATAAGACCACTAAATTACTCAAAACTTTGAGAAACATGGATAGCGAAAACCACCAACGCTATCAAGCCAGTATGGTATCAACATATTACCCTGAAACTAGTTTCGTTGACCATCTTGTCATGTCAGATGGAACTGAGCAATCATATAGCTCGGATATACTCACGCTTCTACACAGTGGAAAAGTTTTCATTGTCAATAGTCGCAAGCGGAATGGTTTGATACTTTTTAAACGCTACCATGCAGAATTTGCTGGCCCTGGAGCAGCAGTTGGTGGTGATTACGATTGTGATTGCCAGAAAGCGCTCTGTGTAGGTAATTTGTCATTATTGACTCCCGAATCTTATGATGAGCGCCAGAAAGCCTACTTAATTAGGCGACAGTGGATTCGCTTGATTAAACAAATTACAGAAAATCCGGTTCCACAGCAGCGAGTGCAAAAGATCTTGGATCAATTTGAACAATACTTTCCTCCAGAAATGGTGGCTAGTCTTCCTGATGTTGCTTTTGCTCTCTTAGTGGGGGTGTTACCACAAACGGTAGGATTAGTACGCCGTTTGGGTAGCGATGTTAATTGCAGGCTTAATTACTGAGTGGATTACGAAAATTTCAGATTTGCCAAAGCAGCTTGTACTCGATTAATGGTGCGGGCATTTTCTTCCGGTGTACCTATAGTAATTCGTAATCCTTGACTAATCTCGCGTACCAAAGTGCCGTAGTTGCCAAGTTTTTGGTGAAGACTTTTTAAAGCAGCGTCTTGTGGATGAGAGCCATTTAATTTGAGACGCACGAAAACAAAATTAGCGGCACTTTCTGTAACTTCTAATTCTGAGTGATGAGATAAAGCTTGGATAAATTTA
Source organism: Nostoc sp. NIES-4103 (assembly GCF_002368335.1). Lineage (GTDB taxonomy): Bacteria > Cyanobacteriota > Cyanobacteriia > Cyanobacteriales > Nostocaceae > Amazonocrinis. Next base: position 6,219,404 of record NZ_AP018288.1, read on the forward strand.
GCTCGTTCGCTTAGGGTTTGGGGAATTGACTCAAGTAAGATCTGCCGGTTTTGCAAAGCCATTAATGCCGCAACTATTGAAAAGCTGGGAAGATTGTAGGGTAGACGAACTTTTTCTAAAATAGCGATCGCTTCTGGATGAGCAACACAATAGCCAACGCGAAGAGCTGCTAACCGAAATGCTTTAGAGAAAGTACGTAATATTACCCAGTTAGGGCGCTGTGCTAATTCACCAACCAGAGTAGTCTGACTGAATTCAAAGTAAGCTTCATCAATTACTACCAAAATTTGCTCACTAAGACTTTTTAACCATGCCAATTCTGCCGTAGTTAAGGGATTGGCAGTTGGGGAATTGGGATGTACAACGAAAACTACCCGAACTGGGGGATTTTGAGTTTGTTCTATGGCAGACTGTGCAGCTTTTAAGTCAATTTCAAAATTGACATCATTTCTACCCACCGCCACTACAGGAATTCCCAAAGTTTTTGCTAAAATCCCGTACATTGAGAAAGTGGGATTGGCAACTAGAATGCTTCCTTCTCCACCTAGACAGGTGGCGATTAACAAAGAGCGAATCAGTTCATCTGAACCATTGCCAACTGAAATATTGGCAGTAGTAAAAACAGATGGCAACAGACCAGCTGACTCATTGACATAATCAGCGATCGCAAGTTTTAGTGTCTCATGTCCGCCATCGGGGTAGCGATTTGTTTCTATTACCTGCTGATATGTCCAAGCCAGCTTTTCTTTCAACTCCGGCGGCAAATCATAGGGACTTTCATTAGTATCCAGCCGATCAAGCTGTGTAGGCACAGGTTCGGCTGTATCGCTGCTGGGGTGGGGTTTGTAAGCGGTAAATTGGGCTAAATCTGAGCGAATGAATGGAAGCATAATTTTAGTTATTAGTCAATAGTTTTTTGTCATTGTTATTTGTCAGTTGTTAGTTTTTTGTGTTTGACCACTGATTAATGACTACTAACTACTGACTAAGAACATAGGTTAGATAAGGATTTCATATTTTACAGCTTCCTGGTAACTGACAAAAGAGGCAAATTGCTTGCCAAATTTCTTCGGTGACATTGCCTAAACCATGATCGCTGTCGAGTTCTACCAACTTCACCCAAGGACGTGACAAAGCAAAGTCTTGACTAGCTGCAATCGGGATGACTTCATCTTGTTTTCCATGCAATATTAAAGTAGGAATGGGACGTTGTAAAACTTCCTCTTGGTATTGAGCAGCATCTGTGACAAAATCGTAACTTAGAGGTAGCGATCGCCCTTCTCCATAGTGGTAAACCATCAGATATTTTTCCTGTTGCCAGCGCTGCACCTGTTCATCTCCTAGCTTGGGTAACCAATGAGATAAAAAGCCAAAAGCTGGTGCTAGCAAAACGAGGCGTTGCACTTGCGGGTATTGCTGTCCCAAGTAAGCAGATGTCAATCCACCCAAACTTGAGCCAATTAGGGTTACTGGCACAGAACTATCAAGAAACTCTGCTGCGACTTGAGTTAGCTGACGAGTAATTGTTAAGTGGGAGAAGTCGCCAGCATTAAGATCGGGAATTGTTAAGTTTGTCTGAATTTTAGTAAAGCGATCGCTTATATCCTGCGCTTTGGCAGATTTAGGACTAGAAGCAAAGCCATGAAGATAAATGTAATGCAAGGTTCTAGATAATTAGGAATGAAAACTTAAGAATTAGAACTTATCGTCTGTTGAATAAATATTAATATATCTTCATACTTGCTGCCTCATCACTCTGATTACAGAATTGTGACCAATTCTTTTGCGGTTGAAATATGCATAGTAAAGGTGGAATCCAATACAGTTTCATATGATTGCTAATTGCTAAGG
>NZ_AP018288.1:6221919-6329013 GCF_002368335.1 Nostoc sp. NIES-4103
GGGTGTTGACTCTGAAGTTGTAGGTTGTGAATCGTTAGGTGTTTCTGGAGTGGGTGTTGACTCTGAAGTTGTAGGTTGTGACTGGTTAGGTGTTGAGTTTGAAGTAGTGCTTTGAGGCTGTGTTGGAGTTTTACTAGAATTAACACCAGTGTTATTGTTCTGGGTGTTTAGATTGCTGTTTTTACCATTTGTTTGACTCTGCTGCTGAGTATTTGTCGAAGTTTGTCCTGCATTTTTTGAGGAGTTTGTTGAAGAATTCTCTGTGATAACTTGATTACTACGCGAATTTGAAGGACTAGTTAGCTGTACAAAAGAGGGATTTTCAATTACTCCGTTGCCGGTTATTGGCGGCTGTGCTTTCAAAGCCGCAGCAGTTTCCGCTTGTACGCTAGTAATAGCATGATCAACTATAGGTGCTGGATTTTCTCTATTCAAATCAAGTTCACGAACCAGCTCGCTTGTTTCATAAAAATTTCTCAAATCAAAATCATAGAAGCTTTGAAATTCACCTTTCACTAAAACTATTAGCTGCCCTGCTTGCAATACCTGAGTTTGAGAAGCGTCTTTGTTATAAACTTGAATACCGCTATTTGTCAGCGCACCAACAATGGTGGTGTCTGTTTGTTTGTTGTAGCGTACAAATAAAGCTGAACCACGAATTGCTGCTGCTGCGCTAGGCGTTTGTATGCGTGTTCGCCCCCTTCCAGGGGGAATCAGTAGTAGCACAGTTCCATTCGACAGTCTAAAGTCGCGAGTCTTGGGCAAAAATTGAAATACTGCCTGTTCCCCAATTCTTGCCAACGAGCCATCGTTGAAACGCAAATCTGCTAAAGAAGCTCGACCAGTTGATAGCCCATCCCCAGGAATCATTGCATCTAATTTCTTTGCAGGACGGATTTTTTGGTTGTTTCTGGGTATCAGTTGCACCAAATTTCTCAGATTGTGAATCTCAGCTCGTGTCAGAGGAGTTACAGCACTTGCGCGATTTGACAAAGGCACTAATAGAACTCCGCATAGACCAATAACTGACAGTAGAAACGATTTATAAAACATAGTTTGAATATTTGTAAAACTCAACTAATAACAGCTAAGTTGATTGATAAGCAGTATTTCTAAGATTCAAGTCTTCAAATTGTAATGATAGATTTTTGGGTAAATTTATCTGAAGTTTAGTGTACATTTAATAGATGAAATAGACAAGAAATACATTCTATTAATAGAATTACAAAGAGTGGAATCTCCAATCAATCAGAATGATATTCATTGTGGCGTATCAGGACTAGTTGCCGCTAGTTATCCTTGATATTTTTGTAGTATATTTCGATTATCATTCATTTTTTTGGGTAATTCTCAGTTTATTTTCAAGGTAACTCACTAGTAGAATTACACTATAGTTGAGTAAAAATTGTACTGTCTGATGCGGAACTTCTGATGCAGTTTGTGAGTCTATCTCTGCCAAACGCAAACAACGCCACCCAAGATGCATTTTAAGAGTTGGAAAATTGTGTTTTTTGGGATTTTATTAGCCTCCAGTAGTGGAAGCTGGTATTGCATCAGGGTAGACGTAGCAGCAGCTGCAAATACGCATCTATGGACTGATAAAGATCAGCTGGCGACGACAACTAAATCTCTAACAAGTACACACAACATAATTCATCTGTTATGCCAAAGATGGGAACTAGATACAATTAAGTCTTGTGGCCAAAAGTTTAGTGAGTCAGATATTTCAGACTTATATAGAACATTAAATCTGACACAGCAAACACCAACAACTGATCAAGTTCCAGCACCAACTGAAGAGACTCAGGATACTCAACAGCCAAATCAACCACCACAACCAGAAGTGCAACCAAGAGATTTTCCCAACTCTTCTCCAGAATCATCTAGGGAAGAACTGTTGAATACACCTGAAATCAATCAGTTTGAAAGACTAGAGAAACTTTGGCAGCAGTTGCAAGAGCAAAAACTGCCACCTCTTGAGTCTGATAGTGGTGAATTAAGATTGCGTCTACGGCCACGACCCTTAGAACAACTACCAGTACCACGGACAGAAGCACCCGTAGCGAAGTTTAAACCTATAGGTTCTCTTAAAGCTCGTGTAGGTTACTTCCAGACAAGTAATATTTTTTCATCAGATGATAATCCCACAGAAGATGGTTTAATTGTTTCTGGACTGAGGTTAACCTCAGCTTATTTCCCTATAGGATCTAAGACTTTTTTAAACGGGTCAATAGATGGGAACATCATTCGTTATATAAATCAATCAAAATACAATTATAACCAGATAAAATTTAACGTCAGTATTTACCAGCAGCTATCACAACGAATGTATGGAGAAATCAGTTGGAGCAATCAACAGTTATTTTACGCCAATAATAGCGATCGCTCAGATAGCTACAAAGCAGGCGATCGCTTTTTAAACGAGAATTCTTTGCAACTATCTTTAGGACGGCGAGATCCTCTAACTTCAAGATTGACGCTAGATAGCTTCTACGAATTGAGCGTGGATTTTGCTGACCCCCAAAGTCGGAATCGGGTAGTCAATTTCTTTTGGCTTTCTCTGAACTACTACTTAGAAAAACCTCTCCAGGTTGGTCTGAACTATCAGTTTAACTTTTCAGACTTTACCCAGCGCGATCGAGAAGATCAATTTCATCGGCTATTTGGTAACTTAAATTACCGAGTATCCGATTCTAGCAATATGAATGTCCAAGCTGGAGTTACTTTGGGTAGTTCTACAGATCCAAATATTGATTTTGATAATTGGTTCTTCAGTATCAATTACAATATAGAATTAGGTCGGTTTTAATCAGAGTGAAGAGTTATGAGTTTTAATTCTTAACTTTTCACTCTTAACTCCTAACTACAAATAAGAACACCAATCACTCCAGCTACCAGCATAAAGTTTTCCCGTGTGAATACCAGCGAATTCTAGAGAAAGTAAATTTACACAGGCAGTAACGCCAGAACCGCAATAAACTAAAACTTCTTCTGCTTTTTCCAGCTTTTCCCAGCGAAGACGTTGCTGACTTTGAGAAATTACCTCTCCTGAAGAGTCTGTAACTTCCTGCCAAGGATAGTTAACAGCGCCGGGAATATGACCAGCAATTTTATCAATCGGTTCCCGTTCACCTCGATAGCGATCGCTTTCTCTAGAATCTACCAAAACTACGTGTGGTAAATCTTTTCGATTTTTTACAGCCTCAATATCTACTACCAGTTGTGTTTGTACCTGGGGAATAAAAGTACCAATCTGGGTTTGGGGAATGACATCTGTAATGGGATATCCTGCTTGCTGCCATCCACTAAAACCTCCATTGAGTACCGCTACTTGCTCATGTCCAAGATAGCGCAATAACCACCACAGACGAGCTGCAAAGGCAAAGCGTGAATCATCATAAGCTACAACCAGAGTTTTTTGAAAATTTACCCCAATTGCTGCTAATTTATTAGCTAAATCATTGGGGTTAGGTAAAGGATGTCTGCCGCCATGTTTTCCCACAGGACTAGAAAGATCCTGATTCAAATCTAGGTAGTAAGCTCCTGGGATATGACTTGCTGCGTATTGCTGTTTTCCTAGTTGTGGGTCTGCTAAAGAAAAGCGACAATCTACAATAACAACTTTTGGATCTTCAAGATGTTCCAAAAGCCAGGCTTGCGAAACAAAAAATTGGTTGTCAGTCATCAGTCGTTTTCTCAGTTTAGAATGCAAAATGTCAGACTTGAATAATTTTCAACCTCAGCTAACAGCAGATGGTTCTTTCACCTTTTTTTCTCAAGAGTTTAGTGAATCATTTCACAGTCATTTTGGCGCCAAGCAAGAGAGTTATTGCAAGTTTGTTGCTCCTACGCAGTTGGCTCAAGCTGCTCAAAAACCAGTTTTGCGACTATTGGATGTTTGTTATGGTCTAGGATACAATACAGCAGCCGCTTTAGAGACGATTTGGGCAGTTAATCCGAATTGTCATGTCGAATTGATTGGTTTAGAACTGAATCCATCAGTACCACAGGCTGCGATCGCCCATAATTTATTCGATAACTGGAACTATCAATACACTGCTATTTTGTCGCAGCTGGCTTTTAAGCAGCAATGCCAAACAGATCATCTCAACGCAAAGTTATTAATTGGCGATGCGAGAACCTCAATCCAACTAGTACATCAATTAGCCTTCCAAGCAGATGCAATTTTTTTAGATCCCTTCTCACCACCACAGTGTCCTCAGTTATGGACTGTTGAATTCATTAAACTAGTTTCGCAGTGTCTACATCCAGATGGCATTCTAGCGACTTATTCGTGTGCTGCTGCTGTACGTACAGCCTTTTTACTAGCTGGCTTGGTCATAGGTTCCACCCCACCTGTAGGAAGGCGATCGCCGGGCACCGTTGCAGTCCATCGAGGAGATGGGGAGATTGGGAAATGGGGCGATTGGGAGATGGGGATAAATAAAAGTATGTTTTTTCCCCCAGCTTCCCTGATCCCCAGCTCCCCTGCCTCTGTGCCTCCTCTTTCCCAAGAAGAAAATGAACACTTGCTAACTCGTGCTGCTATTCCTTACCGCGATCCACAATTGAATGATCCTGCTCATGTCATAGTGATGCGGCGACGACAAGAACAACAAGCTTGCTCACTTGAGCCTACTTCGCGTTGGCGCAAACGATGGTTGTCAGTTAACCAGGAAAATAAGTATGTCGAAACAGACTCTAATACCAATTTTTGAAAACAAGGTTACAGATCCCAAACAGCAAACGCCAATGAAATTTGATTTAGTACCCAATTACAAAATAATTGTGAAATTATTTACAAAATTTTAGATTATTTTTAGAAGTTAAATTATCAGGTTTTTATATTTAAATTACAAAAAAACAAAATAAGTATACAGAACTACATTTAAATATGTAAAATTTATATGTGTTATGTGTTACAAAAATTCATGATCAAAAATACGTATGCTGGCAAAACGGTATAAAAAATTGAAGCTCAAACTGCTAATCTTGGATATGAATTGAGCAATTACAATATTTCTAGCGCTACTATGTTAAGAAATCTCAGTGAAAAGCCTGATTTAACATTTGCATTAATTTATCATACTGGAATGAAAAGCAAGGAAATCTGGCAGTAAAATTCTCGTAGCAATCTTGTGGGTTTTCTCGTAACACACAAAAAATATGATGTCTATTATTTAAGCAAGCAGCTTTGTCTGGTTAATAAAGCTTGCTGTCATGGCAAGTCTAATATGGTCAAGAACTAAACTTGTTTTTGCAGTCGAACACTGTTAACTTCTCTATAAGATTGGGGTGTCTTTGTGATTCAATGGAGTTCCAAGAAGAGTATCAACTCTACTGAACAAAATATTATTGGGTCAAACTGCCTAAACACAGTCAATAGTATTAGTTCAAATCAGGCCTTAGGATTGCAAAACTTAGAGGGTTATTCCTTGGGCTTATCTAAAGAAGACCTTTTGTTGGAACAAAAACAGGTAGAACCATCTTGGATAAAACCTGATACTAGTTCTGGTCACGAATCGTCAATCTCTGGAACTCCACAAGGCAAAGGCTCTCAAGTGAACGGCTTTGATTCAGGACTGCCGAAAGTGTTAGTGGTTGATGACCATACAGCCAGTCGGATGACTGCTGTTGCTCTGTTGTCTATGGAAGGCTACGAAGTTATAGAGGCAGACTGTGGTTCTACAGCAGTAGAACTAGTGACACAAAAACAACCGGATCTGATTTTATTAGATGTGATGATGCCGGGAATGGATGGTTTTGAAGTCTGCCAATTACTGAAGCAGGAAGAGCATACCAGGCTGATACCAGTTATTTTTATTACAGCGTTAAATGATAGGCGATCGCGAATTCGGGGAATTGAAGTAGGAGCAGATGATTTTCTGACCAAACCCTTTGACCGTGTAGAATTGGCAGCGCGTGTTAAGTCTTTAGTGCGCCAGAAGTGTTTGAACGAAGATTTAGACCACACCGAAAAAGTACTGTTTTCCGTTGCTAGGGCAATAGAAAGTCGCGATCCCAACACAGGCGACCACTGCGAAAGGTTAGTAAAACTAGGACAAGCTTTTGGTGAATACCTCAATCTCTCACGCCACCAAATTCGAGATTTGATGTGGGGTGGTTATCTTCATGATATCGGCAAGGTGGGCATACCCGATGCTGTGCTACTTAAACACGGCAAACTCACCCCGGAAGATTGGGAGATTATGAAACAGCATGTTGTAATTGGGGAAAAAATCTGTCAACCACTACGTAGTATGCGCGGTGTAGTTCCCATTATTCGCCATCACCACGAGCGCTGGGATGGATCAGGCTACCCCGATGGACTTAAAGGTGATGATATTCCTTATCTAGCCCAAGTATTTCAGATAATTGATATTTATGATGCACTGACAAGCGAACGACCTTACAAAAGAGCTTTGACCTTTGAAGAAGCATTACAGATAATGCTTGAAGAAACCCGGATAGGTTGGCGTAATCCCAAACTAATGCAGCAGTTTGCAGAGTTTATTGGTTTCTACCAGGAAAAAGAGTAGTCAGCAGTCTGGATGAGGGGGATGGGGGAGATGAGGGAGATGGGGGAGATGAGGGAGATGAGGGGAGATGGGGGGATGAGTAACTAATGACTAATGACTAATGACTATTGACTATTGACTATTGACTCCCATCTTTTTTGATAGTTTCAGTCTGTGATAATTAGCTGGTATGATTTGAGCCTAAATCTGAAAGTACCAAGCGCGAAAGCGCTATTCACTGATAGCTGATGGCTAATTATGGTAGTTGTAGCAATTCTAGCGGCGGGACGCGGCACAAGGATGAAATCACACTTACCCAAGGTGTTACATTCATTGGGTGGGCGATCGCTAGTAGAAAGAGTTCTCGAAAGTGTGGAACCACTGTCACCTTCACGACAGATAGTGATAGTGGGATATCAGGCCGAAGAAGTAAAAGCAGCCATGCAGTCAATATACAGCTTGGAGTTTGTGGAACAAACTGTACAACTGGGTACAGGTCATGCTATTCAGCAATTACTTCCTCACCTTGAGGGATATACCGGAGATTTGCTGGTACTTAATGGTGATTTACCGTTAGTACGTGCCCAAACCCTCCAACAGTTATTGCAAACTCATCAAGAAAATCATAACGCCGCTACTATCCTCACCGCCCATTTGCCTGAACCTAAAGGCTACGGGCGCGTTTTTTGTAACGGTGAAAATATTGTACAGCAAATTGTTGAAGACAAAGATTGTACTGCTGCTCAAAGACAAAATCGTCGTATTAATGCTGGAGTTTACTGCTTTCGTTGGCAGAATTTAGCAGAGGTTTTGCCCCACTTAGAAGCTAATAATGCTCAAAAAGAATACTATCTTACTGATGCTGTCACCCAAGTTGGGCAAGTAATGGCAGTTGATGTGGAAGATTATCAAGAAATTCTCGGCATTAATGATCGCTTGCAACTAGCAGCAGCATACGAAATTTTGCAGCAGCGGGTTAAGGAAAAATGGATGATAGCAGGTGTCACTCTTATAGACCCTAACAGCATCACAATTGATGAGACTGTGGAACTGCATCCAGATGTGATTATTGAACCTCAAACTCACCTGCGAGGAAACACTGTAATTCAAACGGGGAGTCGTATTGGGCCTGGGACTTTAATTGAAAATAGCCAGTTAGGCGAAAATGTCACAGTGAAGTATTCTGTGGTGACAGATAGCATTATCCAGGCAAAAAGCAGAATCGGCCCTTATGCCCATTTGCGTGGTCAAGCGCAAGTGGGTACTGGTTGCCGTGTGGGTAATTTTGTGGAATTGAAAAATACCAAATTAGGCGATCGCACTAATGTGGCACATTTGTCATATTTGGGCGATACAACTACAGGGACTAAAGTGAATATCGGTGCAGGCACAATTACTGCCAATTATGACGGTGTGAACAAACACCCCACAAAAATAGGCGATCGCACTGCAACTGGTTCCAATAGCGTTTTAGTAGCTCCTGTAACCTTGGGAGATGATGTCTATGTGGCAGCTGGTTCGGCTGTTACCGAAGATGTTCCAAATGATTCTCTCGTGATTGCCCGTAGCCGTCAGGTAGTTAAACCAGGTTGGCGACAAAAGCAGAAAAGTCAAGAGTGAAGAGTGAAGAGTGAGGAGTTATGAGTTAAGAGTTGGGAGGTAAAAATTGCTAACTCACGCTGGATGTGAATTCAAAACGGCCTTCGTGCCATAAAGGTTTTGATAATTCCAAAATCATGCTTTTGGAATTATTAACAAATTACAAGATTTTCAACAATTAATTCACATTCAAAGTAACTCCTAACTCCTAACTCCTAACTCCTAACTTCTAACTTCACAAAATACAACCAATTTCTGTACCATCTGGCAGTTCTAGGGTATCGTCAATCTTTTCACCGTTGTGATAGGCGGCGAGTAAGACTTGGCTGGTTTTACCCCAAGCGATCGCTCCTGTTGCATCTAGGGCGATCGCTCCAAAATCCCGCTGATTCTGGGTAGCTTCGGCAAATGAGCGTTGCATAGCGTCTTTGAGAGACATACCATCAGTGACACGCACTACAACCCTTGGCGCTAAACACTCATCGATAATATCTTCACCAATACCAGTGCAGCTAACCGCTGCATATTTAGTAGCATAATTACCTGCTGGCATAGCAGAATCACTTACTCTTCCAATACGCTCGAAGCCTTTGCCACCTGTGGATGTGCCAGTAGCTAGATTGCCATAGGCATCTAAAGCTACTACGCCAATTGTACCGCGTCGGGAATTACTGGTTTCTGCTAATTCTGGTTCAGCGACTACATTAGCCATTGTGCTTTTAAAATTATCTTGACGCTCCTGTATCCACTCTTGTAACCGCAACTCTGTTAAAGCGTTATAGCTGGGAAGTTGTAATTCTCGCGCCAATTCGGCTGAACCGTAATCTGACAGTACGCGGTCTGGTGAATTTTGTAAAAATTGTGCCAATTCAATCGGATTTTTCACTCGCGAAACATTAATCACACCACTAAAGCGTCCTAATCTGCCATCCATCAAAGACGCACTCATACGGATTTGGCCATCAGATTGCAACACCGAACCAGTACCAGCATTAAAGCGGGGGTTATCTTCTAACATTTGACACCCCTGCACTACTGCCACGGAAGCATTTACTCCTGACAGTAAAAGAGCATAGACTTCTTCTACTATTGTGTGGAGCGATCGGCGCACCGCCTCTAATCCTCCTTTGCCGTGGAGAGAACTACCTGCTCCTCCATGAATAATTAATTTAGGTTGCACCTGTAAATTCATTTATATTTTGCCTTATTTGTTGTCTATGTTGCCGTTGGTTGGATTATGAGCATCAGAACGGCGACGACGGCAACGTTCTGAGCAGTATTTCACTTCGTCCCAGCAATCTTGCCATTTCTTACGCCAAGTGAAGGGACGTTGACATACCGGACAGATTTTTGTAGGCAAGTCAGACTTAGAACGAGCGCGTCCCATATGAATACTGTGCAGGTGAGAATTTGATTTCTGAGATCTGGAAAATAATTATAACCAGTTTATTACGAAGGGAAGATAATTTTAGCGGCTCAATGTGGCACTAATCCTCCCATAGACTTAGCTTTCAATAGTCATTAGTCAACAGTCAACCGTCAAAACTGGCTAAAGATTGTTACTAGCTAGCGGTAACAGCAAGCGACTGACTACACGATTATCTGGTAACTGATAAAAATGCAATTCTCCTCCCCATTGCTGCATGAGATTTTGGCAAATTAGCAGATGTAAACCTGGTGGCTGGTTGAGATGGCAAGGAGCAAGCAAATCTTTGGGTGTATTGTCATTGAGCGCTGCTAGTAGCTGGGGTTCAATGATGCCGTTATCTGTGATTGATAGTTCTAACAATCGTTCATCTAAACGGCGACACCAGATATCAATCCTGCTACCGCTTTGAGAACGTTCACAGGCTGCAAGTAACAATTCATGAAGAACTAATTCAAATTTGACAATATCGCCAGCGATCGCCATTGAGGATGGATAGTCTGAGGTTTGAATTCCTTTAACTAATGAACCACTGTTTGCTGCATCCTGTTCTCCAATGGATTGTCCTAATCCATGCACACCTACCCACAGCCTATGTTGCTTGAATAAAGTTTCCACTCGTTCGAGCGATCGCTTCAAAAAACTAGCTACGGGCATGGTTTCCCAACTCTTATGCAAATGCCACTGCTCAAGTTTCACTAGCCCACTCATGGAGGCTGTTGTGTGGTCTAACTGCCGCAGCAATAGCTGGTAGCGCGTCTGAGTTAATTCATTAGTAGGAATTCCCAAATCATTTATTTGACCAAGTACTAAGGTTGTTGTTCTCTGGATTTCCTGTAGACGACGGTGTTTATACCAATTGAGTTGTTGTAATTCCTGGGTTGTGGACTCTAAAAGTTGGATAATTTGCTGGTGACGACGCGACCAAGCTAATTGAGTCACAAGAGTTTCTGTGGCATTGAGGCTTTGCTGTGACCATTGACGTTCTCGACGGTCTGCTATTAACACTACCCCAGTGGGTTCATAATCAGCAGCAGTACGTAAAGCCATAACTAAAATTTGACCGATGCCGGCCCCATTCAACCATTTTTTAGTTTCTGGAGGTAAATCGTCTACATTCAGACTGAGATAATTGTCTTGAGCAAGTGCCCACTGGATTAAAGCCTCAGATTGGATGGAAACTGATGCATTGATGCTGACACCAAACTTACTATCTGCAATTACCCCTGGTATAATTTCTGCATTGGCTTCACCAGGTGACCAAGATAGCAGTAATGTTAAAGGGCAATCCAGAACATATGCTATTTGTTCTAGGACTGTACGTTCTAAATGCTTGGGAGCGATTTTTTCACTTTGGGCTGGTTCCAGGAGACTGAGGCATTTCTGAATACTGGACAAAAATTTTTGCTGATACTGAGTATCAGTGTGCAGTTGCCACTGACGAACAATTACACCAATTTGTTGACTGACGATCCACAGCAGTTCCTTTTCTAAAGTTGTCCAAGTGCGATAGTTTTCGTGGGCAAGGACTAAAAGGGTTGTTGGTGCATGACCTTGAGTGCAGTTACAAATTAGCAGCGATCGCACACCATTTTCTAGCAAGGGTGGACGCCAATTCACAAACCGCAAATCTTCGTTTAAGTTCTCTACCTCCACAGTAGTTTTTGCAGACTTCAATAGTTGTACATCTATTTCTTTGAGGACATTGAACACAAATGTCAAAGGTCGGCGATTTTGAGGTTGACTTTGATAAACAACTTGATAGCTATTCTGTTCAGGATGGTACTGTAATATTAAAAAGCGAGTAGCAGCTAGTCGAGCCAACACTTTTGTCGCACAATTTTGTAAAGTTTCCTGAAGGTTTTGCTGGCTATAGATGGCTTGGGCGACTTGACTAGTAAGATGGCTATCATCTTGGATTTGTTGGATAGTGCTTTCCATACTGTCAGTAGGAGCAACCAAAGAAATTAAACCCGCAGCACCTAAGACAAAATTTTTATCCGCCTCCGTCCAAATTCGAGGTTCATTGCCCTCTACCGCGAGAAAGCCCAGTAGGTCATTTTGCCACATAATCGGAGCTGCTAATAGCGATCGCACCCGCAGGCGTTGCAACAATTTACCTGTAAAGTGGCTTTTGAGTGAACTACGTGCATCACCAATCCAGACAATTTGATTCACTGCTAAAGCATAATAAAATTCGCTCAATTCCTGTACTGTGATGCCTGCTGCTGGTTGTTGATTGCTAGAATCACGCCCCATGTTAACCAGTTGATTGCTCATCCGACACCAAAAGTAACGCCCTTGCCGTTCAAACCAATAGATATTTGTCCGGTTGGGCGAGATAAATTGGTGTGTAGTCTCTACTACTGCTTTCAGCCTTTGATCGAGATTATTTAAGGTGCGTAAATTCTCTAATAACTGTAATAATGGCTCGTCAGGGCGTTTAGTTTGCTTTTGCTGTAAATCTATTTCATGTTGATAAAGTACTGCCCCCAATTCGCCCAAAACCATCATCAACCGGGCTTTTGCTTCCCCTGACAGTAAGTAACCCCAGCGATCGCTACCTAGTAACAGCACGCCTAAACACCAGTCTTTGTAGCGAATTGGTAAAAAAACTGTTCCTTGGATATTAAATTTTTTGCCAACTTCTAGCCATTCTGCGGCACGAGTTTCGGTTTGCAAATCGGCTATGCCCAAAGGACGCTGTTCGATCACTACTTGCTCTAGGAGATCGCCAGAATTGAGGACAAACCGTTTGTATAACAATCTAGTGTCACCATCGGGTATGATACCTCCTTTGCCGAACAATGTATGCTTTAGGCGATCGTAAAGCGCAATCCAAATCAGGTTGTAGTCAAACTGCTGTTGAACATAAGAAATAGTAGTTTTAATCAGAACTTCAACATCATCCTCTTCTCTGAGGCTTTGCAGGACTTGTCCCAAGGCCTGGATCTGCTGTTCGGCGGCTATAGTTTTTTGTGGCTGCCCCATCTGATAATTGGTTTACATAACTTGTAATATATAAGATGCCCAAAAAAGCATCTTAAGTTATAGGTTCTTGCACTAATCGTGAAAAGCGTCAGTGGTCATTAGTCATTCGTCATTAGTCATTAGTCATTAGTTAATGACAACTAACAACTGACAAAGGACAAATGACAACTGACAAAGGACAAAGGACAAATGACAACTAACAACTGACAAATGGATATTTATCAAGTCGCAATTCGTCCGTTTTTGTTCAATCTGGTAAAAACAGATCCAGAGTGGTTACATCAAAAGACGATTCGCAGCCTCAGCTGGCTATCACATACTACTGGCCGTCCTCCTGCTAGCTGGCTCAACCGTAGTTTACAGCAGTCCTTATGTTTGTGCGATCCACGTTTAGAGCAAACTCTGTTTGGGTTGCACTTTCCTAACCCCGTAGGTTTGGCAGCTGGGTTTGATAAGGATGGAGTTGCTGCTGGTATTTGGTCGAGTTTTGGTTTTGGCTTCGCAGAATTAGGTACTGTGACGTTTTTAGCACAACCAGGAAATCCTCGTCCACGCTTGTTTCGTTTACCTTTGGATCAAGCTGCACTTAACCGTATGGGTTTCAATAATAACGGTGCAGCGGCTATGGCAGCACAATTGGCAGAGGCTAAGGAGAAATTAGCCTGGTCGATACCCATCGGTATTAATTTAGGTAAATCCAAGATTACGCCCTTAGAAGCAGCAGCAACAGATTATCTCAATAGTTTTCGCTTACTTAAAGAGTTGGGCGACTATTTTGTAGTTAATGTGTCTTCCCCCAATACTCCAGGTTTGCGATCGCTTCAGGATGCTTCCATGCTCAGTGCTATCTTGGATTTATTACAAAAAGAAAATAATTCACAAAAACCAATTTTTGTCAAGATAGCACCTGATTTGTCATGGGAAGCGATCGCGGACATTATTGCCATAGCTAAAAGCTACCAATTGGCGGGAATTATCGCTACTAACACCACCATAAGCCGCGATCGCCTGAAAACTCAATTAATTGAGCAAACTGGCAAATCACCTCAAGAAGAAGCTGGCGGAATTAGCGGGGCGCCATTACGCGATCGTTCTACTGAGGTAATTCGTTTTATTTGGCAGCAAACCCAAGGACAAATCCCAATTATTGGAGTAGGTGGCATTTTTTCACCTGAAGACGCTTGGGAAAAAATTACTGCTGGTGCTAGTTTGATCCAGATTTATACAGGCTGGATTTATGAAGGCCCGATGATAGTACGTCGAATTCTGGCTGGTTTGCTTTCTAAATTAGAACAGAATCAATTAAATTCCATCACTGAAGCCATAGGCTTAGAATCAAAAATTAAAGTTTAATTTTTAATTTTTAATTTTTAATTCTTTAGCCTTCTTCCAGTGGAAAAAACTCCTTAGTTTTTTCCGAGAAAGTCCAAGCAATACCATCTGGATCGCGGCTGCGACTCCATTCTGGAAATTCTGGATCGTTTCGTCGTTTGTATACCGTACTGGAATATACATTTAGCCGTTTAGCTAGTTCCGATTGGATGAGAGAACCAAAAACTAGCTGTTTTGCCAGATTTGGTTGCGCTTCCGTATGAACTGCTGGCGGTGGTAATTCCGCTTCTGGTTCTTCTTCCAGTGGCGGTGGTGATGGCGGTGCTAAAAGCGATGGCTGCGCCAAAGCTTGAGACGAACGCGCTGTATTGCTAACTGATTGAGCAGGAAGTTGTTTAACAGGCTCGCTACTATCGAGTATATTGCCCAGAATACTCGCAGTTATAAAGTAATAAACTTCACCTCCTTCTTCAGAGTTGATGAAACTGGCACCGAATTCCGAAGCTTTACTATCTAGGTAGCGTTTTGCGGCTGGGCCAGGAAAATTGCCTCTCAGCGCCAAGTCTACAGGCGTAATCTTACCCTGGTTTTCCCGAATTAACTGATGGAAAATTGGGTTAACTCTCTGACACCATTGTTGCCATTGATATTGTTGCCAAATATTGAAAGCGATCGCCAGCACAATTAGCGCCAGCAAAAATTTCCAGGTAGTAACCAGGAAAATAATCAAAAATGAGATTGGCAAAAGTAGAACGAGAAAAGCCTTCCCGTTGCCTTCTAGTAATTTTTCACTCATGCCGATTCTTGCCAAGTGAATTTTTGCAAATGATATACTATCTTGGCAAAAATTTGGTCACTTTTTTGTATCGTTTGGCAAAGTTACGGCAAATTTATCGGCAAAAGTATAACACAGTCTAGTTAAGTGTTATGTTTTTACCACTCTAATGCACATACCAGCGACGAAACGTTAGGCAAAAGTTTTTGCCTAATACCCAATAAACTATGTCAAATTTAGGTTGAGAACAAAACCCGAAAAACTCTGTTTTTTTTCGTGTCTTAGTGACTTTGTGGTAAAAAAAATACTCTTCACCACAAAGACACGAAGACACCAAGGTAAATAGCCAAAAGAGATAGCCCCAGCATTGACTACTGAGAAAAAATTCTAAAAATTGACTTTATAGACACTTGACATCTAGTACTACTAATACTACATTTGTAATACATGCTGATGTTCAAAAGAAATTAACTTTCAACCTAGCGAATAGCTGGGGTGACAAAAAGTTTGGAATCTTGAACTCACAACTTTAATATGTGGCGGGTAGCTCAGTGGCAGAGCGCTAAACATCCTTATTCACCCCTTGCCTGAAAAGGCCGAAGAATCGAGGGTTATCGATTGAGTTCGAGAGGTCGCGGGTTCAAATCCCGCCCCGCTACACAAAATTAGTGCTGAGTGCTGAGTGAAAAGTTAAGAGTTTAGAGTGAAGAGTTAGAAGTTTTAAATCAAAAAACTTTTAACTCCAAACTCCAAACTCCAAACTCCAAACTCCAAACTCCTAACTCCTAACTCCTAACTCCTAACTCCTAACTCCTAACTCCTAACTCCAAACTCCAAACTCCAAACTCCAAACTCCAAACTCCTAACTCCTAACTTTATTTTGTGGCAGGTAGCTCAGTGGTTAGAGCGCCGAAAAACATCCTTGTTCACCCCTTGCCTGAAAAGGCCGAAGAATTAGGGTTATCGCCTGATAAGCCGGATGTCGCAGGTTCGAGTCCTGCCCTGCCACCTTTCATTTTTGCCCGAAAGGGCTGGGAGATGAAGCCATGAATTACAATTTCTTCACTAAAAAGAAGACAACTACACCACAATCACAGCCTATCCCTGGACGAGAAGCAGAAATGATTCAAGGACGTTCCGGTGGTTGGATGTTTGACGCTGGCATTTGGAAGATGCTACGCCGTTGTCTTTTGGTTGGTACAGCAAAAAGCACTTACTATGCTGGTAAGCAAGAATTAACAGAAGATTTTGTAACGGTTGTCAGACAAGCTGTTGCTGAAAATCCCAGCCTTGTAGCCCAAGAAATTCTCTATGCTAGCGACGGACGCGCCATCAATAACAGTGCGCCGATTCTGGCTTTGGTACTACTATCTATGGGTGAAGCACCACAAGCAAAACAGGCTTTTGGTGAAATCTTTGGGCAAGTTGTCCGCACCGGTAGCCACTTCTATGAATGGTTGAATTACACCAAATCTTTGCGAGGATTTGGTAAGGTGGTGCGCGAAGCTGGTAAAACTTGGCTTTCACGAGAAGATGTGAAAGCATTAGCTTATCAGTTGTTGAAATATCAACAGCGTCAAGGCTTCTCTCATCGAGATGCATTGCGCTTGTTCCATGTCAAACCACCTACAGAAAATCATCGTCAACTATTTGAGTGGGTAGTTAAAGGCTGGGAAGATTTGCCAGCAGAAATCCCTTCTGAAGCATTGGCGCAGATTTGGTGGTATGAGTGGCTGAAGCGAAATCCTTGCGAAACTCATGAAGCGATTTTGCAAGGGCGCTTAACCCATGAAATGGCTGCGCCTGTGGGCAAGATGGATAAGCAAGCTTGGCAATTGCTATTTCAAGAAATGCCAATAGGTGCAATGCTGCGTAACCTGGGTTCACTTACAGAACTGGGTGTGTTGCGAACTGATGAAACCACGGCAGTTCCTACAACGGAGGGAACCTCCGCAACGGACTGCCTTGCTAATTTATCGCGTGTGGAAGCTGTTCTCAACAACAAGGAACATCTGCGTAAAGGTCGTATCCATCCGATTGATGTTTTGAAAGCACTCAAAACTTATGAATCTGGAGGAAGATTAGGACGTAGCCAAAAAACTTGGAAACCTGTTTCTCGCATTGTGGACATTTTAGAAAAAGCTGTGGAATTGTCTTTTGATGTTGTGCAACCCACTGGCAAAGTGTTCATGCACGCCGTAGACGTTTCCGGTTCTATGGGTAGCTTAGTTGCAGACATGGGGCTAAGTTGCTGTGAAATTGCCACCACAATGGCACTGGTGACAGCAAAAGCAGAGAAAAACTATATGATTCGCGGCTTTGCTAGTGAATTCCGGGAATTAGGCATCACTGCTAAAGATAGTTTTAGTTCTGCTGTTGGTAAAGCTAGAAATCAAAACTTCGGCGGAACTGATGCATCTGTAGCTTACGACTGGATGATTAAGAATCAGTTCAAAGCAGATGTAATTTGTTTTTGGACTGACAGTGAATCATGGGCTGGATATCAGCATCCTAGCCAAGCGTTGGCGAAGTATCGTAAAAAGGTGAATCCCAACGTCAAGGCTGTGTATGTGACTCTCACACCTTACCGCATTACTTTGGTAGATCCTCAAGATCCGTTGTCTTGGGATTTGGCGGGGTTCGATCCAGGAACTCCGCGGATCATCCAGATGCTAGCTACTGGTGAGTTGTAAGAAAGCTGAATCATAAAGGATAGAAGATAACAACAACTTCTTTTATCCTTTTTCATGGCGGGTTATCCTGGTTCGTACCTTGCCTTTCGGGGACGATGAATTTAGGGTTATCGGTTATATCTCCACCATTTGGGGATTAGCGGGTTCAAGTCCCGCACCCGCCTTTGTTTTATCACAACCTCAGTTCGGGTTAAGAAGATTTTATCGAACCGCAGAGGCACAGAGATCACAGAGTTATGAGAGTTTGAGAGATGTTTTGCATAAATTTTAGGACTTTCAGCCAACGATATAATCATGGTTTGGGCTTATCCCGAACTCAGGTTTTTTTACATCTGCGAAGAAATAAATGGCGAGTTTACAGCCTGAACCCAGTACCAATTGAAGCATAAGGTAAAAAGTGCGATCGCACGAAAAAACCTAAAGCCTGCGATCGCACAACAGGCTTTGTATTTTAACGCGCCACCGCTGAAGGTCTATAAAATGACGATTCATCTGTTGTCAGCTTGACGGGTGAATCGTTGATGAACTGTGCTATTTCTATACGATTCCCACCAGGATCGCGGAGGAAAAAGCGATCGCATCCCGGAAGCGGTATTTGGTCTGGTATAATTTCTACTCCATGCGCCTTGAGGTGTTGTTCAAAGGCTTTCAAGTCGTCAACTGCAAAACCTATATGTCTTCTAGATGCTTGGTTATTGGCATTGTTTTCTCTACTGACATGTAGCTCGATGTCTCCCAACTTATACCATGCCCCAGAATTATTTTTGACTACCTCCGGTCTGGGTATTTCAGTCAGTCCCAAAACTTGGCTGTAGAAAAACAGTATTGCTGACTCCATTTCTACAGGGTATGTCACCTGCACATGATGAACTGCCTTTAGCGTCATCTTGATTCTCCCGTTAGTAAATATCAAACAAAAAAGCTACAAAATCAAACGTTCAATCTCTTAGTGCCTTAAGTTCTCAGCCATAACACCACCAGAAGCCTTCACCTGGCTATCAAAAAAACTTTTGCCCTTCCCCTTTCCTCTTCCCCTTCAAAAAAATACTTGCCTTTGCACATGCTTTGTGAAATACTACCTTTAAAATACGGTAAATCGGTAAAGTTAATGTAGTTTTTACAAAAAACTTACCACAGGTAATTCTGTCCCAACAGCAATTGCAGGCTAATCCCTAATGACAAACACAGAAATTCGCACCTCTCAAGTTAAAGTCCCCAACGGTGATTTGCAAATTGATGCTTATCTGGCTGAACCTGCAAAAGCGGGGACTTTCCCGGCTGTCATCGTGATTCAAGAGATTTTTGGGGTAAATATTCATATTCGGGAAGTAGCCGAGAAGTTTGCACAAGAAGGGTATGTGGCGATCGCACCTACTCTTTTTCAACGGACTGCACCTGGTTTTGAGGCTGGATACACCCCTGAAGATATCCAGAAAGGCAGACAGTATAAGGAACAGACCAAAGCAGAAGAAATATTAAGTGATATTCAAGCTGCGATCGCTTATTTGAGAACTTTACCAAACGTCCAAAAAGATGCGATCGGTTCTATTGGTTTCTGTTTTGGTGGTCATGTGGTCTACTTAGCCGCCACACTACCAGATATTAAAGTTACAGCTTCCTTCTACGGTGGCGGTATTACCAACTCAACTCCTGGTGGTGGAGAACCAACCATTACCCGTACTCCAGAGATTAAAGGCCCCATTTACGCCTTTTTTGGTCTAGAAGATCAAGGAATCCCTCTAGAACATACAGAACAAATTGAAGCTGAATTGAAGAAATATCAAATTCCTCATACCATCTTCCGCTATCCGGGCGCAGGACATGGCTTTTTCTGCAACCATCGCGCTAGCTACAATCCCGAAGCTGCTGCTGACGCTTGGAAACACGTTCAAGAACTGTTCCAAAAGAACCTTCAACTTCAAACAGTCTAAATTTTGGTATTAGATGACTGATGACTGTCAATAAAGTTGCTTTCAAACCCGCCTGCGCGGGTTTTGTCTATGTGCAAGATGAACCGCGACTTCTAGTCGCCTAAAGCAAAGTATCAGATGAGTCTAGAAAAGGATACATTTACCCTGCCATGACCGCTTCATTTCAAAAGCCAAAATTTAACATTTTTCAGCGTTTTAGCTTATTAGTAATACCTGGCTTATTTAGCCTATCAACAACTTTAGTTAGTTGCTCATTAAGAACTCCAACAGCAGAGAACTCAAACAGTGGCATTAAAACCAAAGTTGTCCACATGGGATATCAAAGTGCTGGGGATATTGTCAGACTCAAAAGTGTGATTGAGAAACGTTTGCAACCCTTGGGTGTTTCTGTTGAATGGGCGCAATTTGCAGCAGGGCCACAACTAATGGAAGCAATGAATGTCGGTAGAGTTGATATTGGTTCCGTAGGTGAAACTCCTCCGATATTTGCCCAAGCAGCTGGTACATCATTGGTATATATTGCTAGTAACAAACCTAGCAGTGGTAAAGGAAGTGGAATTGTAGTTCAGAATAATTCATCAATTCGGACTTTAGCTGACCTCAAAGGCAAAAAAATAGTTTTTCAAAAAGGTTCTGCTTCCCATTATCTATTAATCAAAGCTTTAGAAGAGGCTGGTTTAAAATACAGTGATATTCAAGCTATCAGTATGCCTCCCACTGAAGCCCGTGGCGCTTTTATTCAAGGTAAAATAGATGCTTGGGTAACTTGGGATCCTAATTTAGCATTGGCACAAAAAATTGCAAAGGCCCGGCTTTTAAGAGATGCAAGCGGCATTGCTACTCAAGGGGGATTTTACATGGCTTCGCGCCAGTTTGCCACAGAAAACCCAAAGTTAGTTCGCTTGATTCTTGAAGAAATAAATAATATTGGACAATGGGCTGAAAACAACCCAGCAGAAGTTGTGAAATTGATTGCTCCTCAACTAAAACTGGATGAAGATATTTTAACAGAGATGGTCAAAAGGCGGACTTATGGTTTAAGACCAATTACTCCCAAAATTATGTTAAATCAGCAGAAAATAGCAGATTTATTCGCCCAAGAAAAAGTAATTCCCAAGCCCATAAATATTAAAGAAGCAATGCTGACTAGCGAACAATATGCAGCAATTACACCAGAAACTATTAGTCAAAAATAGGGAGTAATTAAAAACATATCAATGTAGGGTGGGCTTTGCCCACTATAAGTGTATTTAAAATAGGACTTACGCGCAACATATCTCAAACTCTTATTTCTCTGTGTTCTCTGCGTCTCTGTGGTTTGTTATTGCGTAATTCCTATCAAAGTAATCCAATAACTTAGAAATTTTTGTTGATGTAGTTTAAATGTAAAATAGAGGAATTATGGAAGTTTTTTGGTATTTACCTACACAGGGAGACGAGCGTTATTTAGGCACAACAATTGGCAGACGACCAGCTACTTATCCTTATATGCAGCAAATTGCCCAAGCTGTTGATAAGTTGGGCTATGGTGGCATGTTGATTGGTACTGGACAAAAACAGGATACTTGGATTGTTGCCACCTCTTTAATAGCAGTTACGCAACGCCTGCGGTTTCTGGTAGCCTTTCGTCCGGCAATTATGTCGCCTTCTTTAGCAGTGAGGATGGCTGCTACATTTGACCAAATTTCTAACGGTCGAATTATTTTAAATGTGGTGACAGGTGGCGATACAAAAGAACTGGCTAAAGATGGGGTTTTTTTAGACCATGACCAGCGTTATGAACTGACAGATGAATTTTTAACCATTTGGCGATCGCTTATGCAAGGTGAAGAAGTTACCTTTAGCGGTCGTCATTTGAAAGTTGCAGGTGCAAAACTGCAATTTCCGCCAGTCCAAAAGCCTTATCCTACCTTATATTTTGGTGGTTCTTCCGATGCTGCCCTTCAAGTTGCAGCCAAACATATTGATGTGTATTTAACTTGGGGTGAACCACCACAACAAGTTGCCCAAAAGATTGCTAAGGTACGGCGATTAGCAGCAGAACAAGGGAGAACAGTACGCTTTGGGATTCGGATGCATGTTATAGTGCGCGAAACCACACAAAAAGCATGGGATGCAGCTAACGAACTGATTCAGTATGTAGATGATGAAACTATAGCCGCTGCTTATCGGCGATTTGCTGAATCTGAATCAGAAGGACAGCGGCGCATGGCACAGCTGCATAATGGCGATCGCCACAACTTAGAAATTAGTCCCAATTTATGGGCTGGTGTTGGCTTAGTGCGTGGAGGCGCTGGTACTGCCTTAGTAGGAGATCCAGATACAGTTGCAGCGCGAATGCTAGAATATGCCGACCTCGGAATTGATACCTTTGTATTTTCAGGTTATCCTCATCTCGAAGAAGCTTATCGAGTCGCTGAATTAGTCTTTCCCCGCTTGCCACTACAAACTCCTACAGTTGTCATACCAGACCAAGTTGCGACTCCGTTTAATGAATTTCTCACCAAGACAGATTTACTTAAACCACAGCCTGTATAGGTGAGGAGTGCTGAGTCCTGAGTTGTAACGATAAATATTGACACCAACGTGACTTGAAAATACTCAGGACTTACGCAAAATATAGCTGGGGACTGGGTAACTCGGGGCCCCCACGACCGGAGGGAGTGGGGATTAGGGGTAATGGGGACTGGGGACTAGGGACTGGGGACACTTCGACAAGCTTAGTGCATCGCTGGGTGAAAATTCTTTTTGTGTCTAGGTTTTATTATCTGTTGATGTCCTAACACTACTGACGACAGCTATACGTAATTCATAACGGCTACTTAGATTTTAAACTCGCAGTAGTAGCAGTCCACTATTTAACGCTTCATTCCAGAGAGCAGATTTTTGCACTTCTAGCCAAGGAAGAGGTGGACTTACAGATTGAATAGACGCACAGTCAACAGTCAATAGATATCGTTCTTGCTGCAAAGATAGTTGCCACCACCCAACATCATGCCACACACCGAATTTATAACCAACTTTGGCAAAGACACCCACAGGCGTAAAACCAACAGCTTCATGTACAGCCACACTTGCCGTATTGGGTAAAGCGATCGCTGCAAAAACATTATAAAATCCTTGGAGTCGCAGCAGTTGCAAAAGAGAAGTGTACAAAGCTTTAGCCACTCCTTTTTGGCGATGGTCAACACTCACATACACTGATGATTCTACAGACCATTGATAAGCAGCACGGGTACGGTAGGGGCTAGCATAAGCGTAACCTAATACTTCACCGTTGATTTCGCACACCAGCCAAGGCAGACTTTGTTGATAGCTTTTGATGCGCTGTTGAAATTCTGTTTCGCTGGGAGGTTCTATTTCAAAAGAAATAGGAGTTTGTTGAACAATTGGTGCATAAATTGCCAGCATTTGCATTGCATCGCTTTCATTAGCCAGTCTAATTGCAGCTTTCACAGCCAGTTCACCTTAGTAAATAGTTAGGAGGCGCGGAGTTAGGAGTTAACAGTAAAGAACTATCTCCCCATCACCCCATCTCCCTCATTTCCCCACCATAATTACCCAAATTCAACGTATTCCACAATTGTTCCATCAGGATGTATCGCTCGCATATTAGCACCAGTTGAAACTTTGCTTGGTTCCGCCAGAATTACTGCACCTTGCGAAGCCAGTGCTTCTCGAAAATCATTGAGTGAATCAACAAGAAATGTTGCTTGTGTACTCTTAAATGGAGAAAGTGCTTCAGCCGAACCAGCAATTAAAAGAATAGAACCGACACCGGCGAGTTCTAAGCCAGTTTCGGAATATTCAAACCATAACCAGCATTTTTCTGTAAACAGGTTTTCATAGAAAGCGATCGCATCATCTAAGTCTGCTGGACTGAGATAAACTCTGGTTAGTACTTTAAGAATTTGCATTGCAACCTTATTTTAGGTAGCTATTATATTTGATAGTGCTTGCTAAGCAATAGAAATTCATGAATATGTAAGGATTTCGAGTTAATCAAACCTTCAGAGCAATTGAGGCTAGTACCTAGTAATAAAGCGATCGCACTTAGTCTGATTACGAGTTTTTTTACTACCAAAATTAGAGTGCTGTACTCAAACCGGAAAACGCGATCGCACCATCAAGAATACATTACTTGTGCGATTTTATTAAGTGTATAGCCTGAATACTCTCTTCAGTTGATTACTTTGATCACAATTGTACTGGAGCTAAAGTTAACATTCATACTAAACTACATTCAGAAATCGCATTTGGAAATACTGAATTAACAACGCCCTCATTTCCCCAATCCCCCCTACTACCGTTGAATGCAACTCTGTATCATCCTCATATCCAGACTGTGGAAATGGCTTGTCTTAGATATTACGTAACATCCCAAGCAACCACAAGTAGCAAAACTGACAATTACATATTCGTTTAGAAAATTTGATACTTTATTAGCATCTTGATGTGAGACTATTTACTTATATGATATGAGAGTTTTACGGTGCTTATGAATGGTATCTTATTAAAAATTGGCAAAAAATCTTTCAATTTTTTAATTATTGGGGTATGTATATCTGGTGGAACTGTTCTCTCACAAACATTACCTCTTCCGCCGAATTTAATTGGTTTTAATAAGCCTGAAGGTAAAAAATTGTTACTGGACAGTAAATCAAAAGAAGACTTCTTTCCACTAAGTATGCAGTTTGTTACCCAAAGTAATCAGGCTTATTGTGGTGTTGCCAGTATTGTTATGGTGCTGAATAGTCTGGGGATTTCTGCGCCAGAAGCACCACAGTACAAGCCATATCGAGTATTCACTCAAGACAACTTTTTTAGTAATGAAAATACACAAAAAGTTCTAACTTCTGAAGTCGTCTCTCGCCAAGGTATGACTTTGGAACAGTTAGGAAATCTAATAGCCAGCTATGATGTTAAAGTTAATGTTTACCATGCTGCCAACAGCAGTTTAGAACAGTTTCGTAGACAAGCATCAGAAAACCTAAAACAATCACAAAATTTTGTTTTAGTAAACTATTTACGTAAAGAAATTGGTCAAGAAAAAGGTGGGCACATTTCACCTTTAGCAGCATACAATGAGAAAACAGATAGATTTTTAATTCTTGATGTTTCTCGTTATAAGTATCCACCAGTTTGGGTAAAAACAACAGATTTGTGGAAAGCAATGCTAACAATTGATCCTGCATCAAATAAAAGTCGTGGCTTTGTATTTATAAGCAAGAACCTATAAAAAACTGAAGTACATATAATTTGTGCAATCGCGTATCTTTTCGGAAATCACGAGATTTATACCAATTTAATGTGAAGCTGTACGCTATTCACGTAGGGCAATTCATGAATTGCCCTATATAGCATGTATTTTTGAGTAAGTTTTATAAGCGCATCTTTACAAATCAATAAGATTACTTATGTTATTAGCTTGATAATATTTATCAAGTTTATTGTCTCTTGATTTAAAAATGTGTTTTACTTCTTGACTTTATATTTATTATTTCTTGAAACAATATTTCAGTAATCTTCCAGATGACTTAAAAGCAAGAAATTAACCAAAATGGTTATTAAAGCATAACAAGCCAGTCTATTTCAGCTTAATAATACCGAAATTTTCTGGAATATTTGCATTAAAAAGCTGACTATTTTAGTCATACTTTTGACTATTACATTACATCAAATATGACTCATATCATCATTTGACTCAGGATAATGAGCGTTTAGCAGCAATGAGCAAGACTGCCATTGTTGCTATGCGTTATGGCTTGGATTATGCTGCACTGCCTTACTGGCTAAAAGTTTACTTGATAAATAGTTTCTAACACACAAGTATCTGAAGATAACAACTGAAATGGATAATCAACATTTACATTTGAATTCTAAGCATATTCTTGTCTTTATTGATTCTGCTGTTGAAAACCACGAAGACTTAATTAAAGGTGTAGTACCTCAAGCAGAGGTGATTGTTCTCACCTCACAGCAAGATGGTGTAGAACAAATTACCGCAGCTTTACAAAGCCGCGATCGCGCAAGCTGTATCCATATTGTTTCTCACGGTTCTCCAGGAACTCTTTATCTGGGGAACACAGAATTGAGTCTTAGGACTCTAAACCGCTACAGCGAACACCTGAAGACTTGGTTGACGCCATCCTTGTTACTTTATGGTTGTAATGTGGCTATGGGTGATGTAGGAGAGGAATTCCTGAACAAACTTCACTATTTAACCGGTGCTGCGATCGCAGCTTCTACAACACCAATTGGAAGTGCAGCCTTTAATGGTAACTGGGAACTAGACAAAAATTTAGGGTCTGTAGAATTTCATCCAGCATTTCTGCCATCTACAATGGCAAGTTATTCTACAGTTTTTGAGCAGACTAACCCCATATTAGTCGGCAATAAGTATTACTTTACCACCTACGACAATACTCACGGCACAGAACTTTGGACAATAGACCCCAATACTGGCAATCCGGTATTATTTGCAGACATTAATCCCGGTAGCGCCTCCTCTAATCCCAGTAATTTTACAGTTGTCGGTAATACTCTCTACTTTACTGCCAATGATGGTTACGATGGCACGGACTTGTGGAGAATTGATGCTAATGGCTATCTACAACGTATAGACGTTCCCGGTGGTCTATCCAATCCCAGTAACTTGATAGTTATAGGAAATAACCTTTACTTTACTGCATCCAACGGCATAAATGGCAATCAACTGTGGAAGATTGAACCCAACACTAGCTACCCCATCAACCTCAGCATCAATTACAACAATAACTTCTTCAATCCCAACAATTTTACACTTCTAGGTAATGTACTTTACTTCACAGCTAACGATGGTTACACTGGCACAGAGTTGTGGAAAATTGATGCCAATGGCTATCCCCAAAGGGTACAAGACATTAATTCTGGATATGGCTCTTCTAATCCCAGTAACTTGACAGTTGTCAATAATATTCTTTACTTTACTGCCAATGATGGTTATGGTGGCACAGAGTTATGGAAAATTGACCCTTATGGCTATCCCCAACTGGTACAAGACATTAATCCTGGGTATGGCGCTTCTAATCCCAGTAACTTGACAGTTGTCAACAATATTCTCTACTTTGTTGCCAACGATGGTTACAGTGGTACAGAGTTGTGGAGAATCGACCCTTATGGCTACCCCATCAACCTCAGCTTCAATTACTACAGTAATTTTTCTAATCCCAGTAATTTGACAGTTGTTGGTGATACTATCTACTTCACCGCCACTGATGGTAACACTGGTACAGAGTTGTGGAAAGTCAACTCTTACGGCTATCCCCAACTCGTACAAGACATTAACCCTGGTAATGGTTCAGCTAACCCCAGTAACTTGACATCAATAGGCAACACTCTCTACTTTGTTGCCAATGATGGCTACAGTGGCAATAGATTATGGAAAATTGATGCTAATGGCTATGTACAACTCATAGAGGTGACTGGTGGTCTATTCAATCCCAACAACTTTATAGTTTTAGATGAAAAACTCTACTTCACCGCATCCAATGGCACAAATGGCAACCAATTGTGGAGAATTGACCCCAACTCTAGCTACCCCATCAACCTCAACATCAATTCCAACAATGGTTCTGCCAATCCCAGCAATTTTACGGTTGTAGGTGATACCTTCTACTTTACTGCCAATGATGGTTACACTGGCACAGAGTTGTGGAGAATTGATGGCAACGGCTATCCCCAACTTGTACAAAACATTAATCCTGGAAATGCTTCTTCCAATCCTAGTAGCTTGACAGTACTAGGCGATACACTCTACTTTAGCGCCAACGATGGTTACCATGGCACAGAGTTGTGGAAAATTGATGCCAATGGCTATGCACAACGCCTAGAAGTGACTGGTGGTCTGTCCAATCCCAGCAACTTTATACTTTTAGGAAATAGCCTTTACTTCACCGCATCAAATGGGACAAATGGCAATCAACTGTGGAGAATCGACTCCAATACCAACAACCCCATCAATCTCAACATCAATTACAACAACGGTTCTGCCAATCCCAGCAATTTTACACTTCTAGGTAACGTTCTCTACTTCACAGCCGACGATGGTTACTCTGGCACAGAGTTGTGGAAAATAGATGCTAACGGCTATCCCCAAAGGGTACAAGACATTAATCCTGGATATGGTTCCTCTAATCCCAGTAATTTCACAGTCGTTGATAATACTCTCTACTTTACTGCCAACTATGGTTACACTGCCACAGCCTTATGGACAATAGACTCCTACGGCTACGCACAACGCATACAGGATAGTGGCGGTTTGTACAATCCCAGCAACTTCATAGTCCTGGGACATAGCCTTTACTTCACAGCATTCGATGGCATGAATGACAATCAACTGTGGAGAATTGATCCCTACATTGGCTACCCCATCAACCTCAGGCTCAATTACTACAGTAATTTTTCTAATCCCAGTAATTTGACAGTTGTTGGTGATACTCTCTACTTTACCGCCACTGATGGTAACACTGGTACAGAGTTGTGGAAAGTCAACTCTTACGGCTATCCCCAACTCGTACAAGACATTAACCCTGGTAATGGTTCAGCTAATCCCAGTAACTTGACATTAATAGGCAACAGTCTCTACTTTGTTGCCAATGATGGCTACAGTGGCAATAGATTATGGAAAATTGATGCTAATGGCTATGTACAACTCATAGAGGTGACTGGTGGTCTATCCAATCCCAGTAACTTTATAGTTTTAGATGAAAAACTCTACTTCACTGCATCCAATGGCACAAATGGCAACCAATTGTGGAGAATTGACCCCAACTCTAGCTACCCCATCAACCTCAACATCAATTCCAACAATGGTTCTGCCAATCCCAGTAATTTTACGGTTGTAGGTGATACCTTCTACTTTACTGCCAATGATGGTTACACTGGCACAGAGTTGTGGAGAATTGATGGCAACGGCTATCCCCAACTTGTGCAAAACATTAATCCTGGAAATGCTTCTTCCAATCCTAGTAGCTTGACAGTAGTAGATGATGTTCTCTACTTTAGCGCCAACGATGGTTACCATGGCACAGAGTTGTGGAAAATTGATGCCAATGGCTATGCACAACTGGTCAAAGATATTAATGCTGGAAATGCTTCTTCCAATCCTAGTAACTTGACATTAGTAGATGATATTCTCTACTTCACAGCTTATGATGGTTACAGTGGCAACAACTTATGGAGAATTGAGCAAAATAGCTATGCAAAAAGCTTAGAGGTTCCTGGCGGGTTGGACAATCCCAGCAATTTCACTGTTGTTGGAGATAGCCTCTACTTTACTGCATCAGAGGGGGTGAATGGCTCAGAACTGTGGAGAATTAACTCTACTACTAACAGCCCTATAAACTTTAACATCAATCCATTTTATGGTTCTTCCAACCCCAACAATTTTACGGTTTTAGAAGATGTTCTTTACTTTACTGCCAATGATGGTTACTCTGGCACAGAGTTATGGAAAGTCGATGGTAATAGCTATCCTCAATTGGTCAAAGACATTAATCTAGGAAGTGCTTCTTCCAATCCTAGTAATCTGCAAGTGCTAGATAATGTTCTCTACTTTAATGCTGATAACGGTATAAATAGCACACAACTGTGGAGAATCGACCCTAACAGTGGTTATCCAAACCCTGTATAGTCAAATCTTGCAAAACTGGGTGATCTTTTTTGGGCGTTAGTACATACAATATTTGGTCAGGACGGGTAAACCGCCCTGACTAAATATTTACGGATACAAAAGTAGTTAATTTGTACAGTAATTTGCTTTAATACTAGTTTTTTACACCTTGAGACCAACCTTTCTATCTAAACTTTTTTCCATGTACATAGATAAAATAGTTATCTGTAATCTTGACTTCAGCCTGAAATCCTGCTTGGTTTAGTTTATTTTGGAGTTCATCAGGTTGATAGAAAATCTTGACTATCTGAAACTCTTGCCCATTATTTAACTTACGGGTTTTATAAAAATTGTCATCATCTTCAATAATATGATTTGTAGCTGTAGATGTAGGTTCAAAGCAAGAGTCAATAAGAAATATTTGTCCACCAATCTCAACAGATTGATTAACTTTACTTAAAAATGAATCAAGTAAGTTTGGGGGAACATGGGAAAGCCAAAAGGCAAAGAACACCAAATCATATTCAGCGTTGGGTTGCCATGTAAATAAGTCAGTTTTGTAATATTCAACCTTTGATGAAGCCAACTTAGAGCGACTAATAGCAATCACTTCTTCAGAAGCATCGATCGCAGTAATTTTCTTACCGATATCTAAAAGCTCTTGTGTCCATATACCTGTGCCACTTGCTAACTCTAAAATATCATCTACATCTGGAATTTTATGTAATGCTTCTCTGACAATAGCTACTTCATGAAACCAGCGCTGGTTATTTTCTTCGCCGCGATTGTAGCGCCCTATTCTATAGAACCACTCATCATATTCCTTGGCTCTAGCACGATAGTACTCTATTTGTTGTTGAAGAATTTTATCTATCATCATCATATGAATTTATAATACACCAATTCTGCATGAAGATGCGCCTTATAAACCCCCCTGTAGTCCCCCCTTGGTAAGGGGGGACGGCGTTAGCCGGGGGGTAAAAATATATTGCAGCTTCATCAAGAAACGGTATAAGTTGTCACTAAAATTCAGATGAAAGTAAAATACGGATTAATTGTAGAGGTAATTCGCTAATTGCCTCTACGGTGTACTTTACTCGATCGCATTTCGCTAAGTCGGTCACCGGAGAAACGCTGCTACCCTAGATGAAAATTTCTGTTGCCAACGCTCAACTACCGACTTCTCATGCTCAAAAGAGCTAAAATCAAAATGTTTACCCATTTACACTTAGGTTGTGGCTACTGTATCTTGTCCGCGCTGCCATCAACTCGTCGATAGTCAAGCTATTAGCTGTCCATACTGCCGTACAACTCTCAAAGCTTACGGTCATCCTGGTATTCCATTGCACCGTGTTAAAGGGGATGGTTATCTCTGTGATAGCTGCACCTATCATGATGACAATACCTGTAATTTTCCCCAACGCCCTTACGCCAAAGACTGTACTCTGTATGAAAATCGTGAACAAAGCAAGTTAAACTTGGAACAACAGCGTTACAGCAGCAGCTTTGGCGGAACTATCAGAAGCTGGATGAAACAGAATCAAGCTTTGGTACTGCTACTAGGTTTATTATTCGTCTGTTTGCTCATAGCTATGTCATTATCTTAAGCTGCGATCGCTGGTAAAGGTCGTTGACCACTGACCAAATAATTACTAATTCGTAATTCGTAATTCGTAATTAAAAAGGGTACAGAGCAACTGAATTTATTTATGAATAACCAAAAAAGCGTAGGATCAATATTCCAAGCCCCCGGATTCATCCGTGGGCTACTAATTACAGTCATCAGTCAATACAATTTAGATATGCATTGGAATAGCTGACTCTTTTCTTCCCTATCCCCACTTCACAGCTTGATCAAATCGAGGCTAAGTCAAACCAAAAAGTTGTACCCACCCCAATTTCACTTACCAAATGTACTTTACTGCGATGCCTTTCCATGATGTTTCTGACAATCGATAAACCTAAGCCAGTACCTTCTAGGGTGTGAACTCGGTTTTCTACGCGGAAGAAGCGGTCAAAAATTGCTTGTTGGTCTTCTGGGGCGATACCAATGCCAGTATCGGAAATTTCTACTCGTACTTGAGATGATTGATTATGAGGGGTGGGCTTAGGATCTAATTGGTAGGCACGAATAGCGACTTTGCCGCCTGCCTTAGTAAATTTGAGAGCATTACCAACTAGATTAGCTAATACTTGCAGCAATAAATCATAATTACTCATAACTAGCGGCAAGTTGGGGGCAACTTCTTGAATTAGTTCAATGCCTTTATCTTTGGCATTGAGTTGGTAAGTCCGCAGAGTTTGCTCGATCGCCTGGGCCAAATCCACTCCATCAAAGTTATAATTGCGACCAGATTCGAGTTTTGACAAATCCAAAACATCGTTAACTAAACGAGTCAAGCGATCAGTTTCATGATTAACAGTCTGCAAAAAATCTTGTCGTTGTTCTACACTCAAATCTTCGCCGTAGTCGTGCAAAGTTTCAATAAATGATTTGATATTAAATAAAGGTGTTCGCAGTTCGTGAGAAACATTGCTGATAAATTGGCTTTTTGCTTCGTTCAGTTCTACTTCACGAGTTATATCTTGCACAGTTATGGCAATACCTTTAATACTTTCCCGTTGTACATTCAGTACTGTAGTCAAAAGAATACGGATTGTCCGTTTGATTGGCTGGTTTAAATGAATGCGAAACTCTGCACTTTCGCATTCGCCAGCTGCCATTTCGGACAAAGGACGAGTAATTTCCATTTCTACTGCTGAGGGCAAGTGATGCAAAACATTACTGCCTACCACCTCGTCGCCTTCCCAGCCAAAAATTCGCCGCGCTGTGGGGTTGACTAAAATCACCTGCATACTGTTATCAATCAGGACGGCACCATCAGCAATGGTCGAAACCAGTGTTTCTAGTTTGGCTTTTTCTGCTGTCAATTCTTCAATGTTTTGTTCTTCATAACTTTCGAGGCGTTCTGCCATTTCATTAAAGTTAAAAATTAATTCTCCTAGTTCGCCTCCTAGAGGTAAATCAATCCGCTGTTTGAAATTTCCAGCAGCAATTTGTTTAACCCCAACTAAGAGTTCTTTAATTGGTTTAGTAATAGTTAAAGCATTAATTACTCCTGCCAAAATCACCATGACCCAAATTGTGATGAAAACAGCAATTGTGACATCACGAGTAAAATTTGTAGAGATGACAGCGGTTTGGTTGGGGTTGATACCAATAGCCAATACACCTAGATATTTTTTATTGGCAATCAGCGGAATAAATACATCGGTGACTACTCCATCAGGAGACATGTGTTGCCGTACCATTGGCTTGTCTCCATCAGCAGGGAAACCTTCTGGCAGTTGTACGCGCCGCTTGATGGTGAGAGAGTTTTCTACCTCTGGTTCCCAAAAAGGAATGCCAAAAAAGATTTGCCCAGTTTCATCAGCATACAGCATGTAACGCACACTAGAGGTGCTGCTGTAGAAGCGTTGGGAAAATTGGGCAACCTCTGTGAGGTTGTGGTCAGCCACTAGGGGGGCCACATTGGCAGCCAGTAGCAGTCCGAGGTCGCTACCAAAACGGGTGTCATTCATCCGCGCATCCTGCTGAATTGTATTGACAGCCCAGAAGGTCAAACCACTCATCACTAACGAAACCACTAAAGTGGCAACAGCCAAAAGCTTGGTCTGGAGTGTAAACTCTGACCACCAATTGGCGATCGCTTCTCGAATTGTTGTTAAAAGAGCCAGCATTTTAAATAAAGTTGTCAGTAGTCTTTAGTTATAAACTCCAACAACTTAAAAATTAACAGTTAATTCGGCAAACATGTTAGTGGAACAGTAAGAAATAAATTATTCCGCTTGAAGTAGATGGTTAATGGCTGATGGGGAGCGGGGGAGCGGGGGAGCAGGGGCGCAGGGGTGCAGGGGAGAGCATTTTTAAATAATTTCTCCCTCATCCCCCTCATCCTCCTCATCTTCCTCATCTCCCAAAGA
The DNA here is from genome assembly GCF_002368335.1 of Nostoc sp. NIES-4103. Lineage (GTDB taxonomy): Bacteria > Cyanobacteriota > Cyanobacteriia > Cyanobacteriales > Nostocaceae > Amazonocrinis. The sequence continues at coordinate 6,254,821 of NZ_AP018288.1, forward strand.
GTCATCAGCCATTAGTCAACACTCTATGACCAATATCTCTGCGGTAATAAATGCCTTCAAACTGAATTGCTTTGATTCCGGCGTAGGCTTGAGCGATCGCTTGCTCGAAATTTTCTCCAATTCCCGTCACATTTAATACCCTCCCTCCATCTGTGACTACTTCTTGTTGCTGGTTCAATTTTGTACCTGCATGGAATACAGTTGCACCTGCTGCTTCTGCCTGTTGAATGCCAGTAATTACCTTGCCTTTTTCGTATTCACCAGGATAACCACCAGAAGCAGCAACGACAGTGGCAGATGCGCCTTGATGCCAAGCAATGGGAGGTAATTCGCTTAAACGCTGCTGTACACAAGCTAGAATCAACTCTTCTAGAGGTGTAGACAACAGTGGTAATATCACCTGGGTTTCTGGATCGCCAAAACGACAGTTAAATTCCAAAACTTGAAAATCACCATCAGGTGCAATCATCAACCCAGCGTAAAGCACACCTCGATAATCGATACCTTTGGCTTTTAAGGATGCGATCGCTTTTTCTAAAACTTCTGTTTGAATGCGTGCCATCAAATCTGGTGTAGCAATAGGCGCTGGGGCATATGCTCCCATACCTCCAGTATTTTCTCCTGTATCGCCTTCACCAATCCGTTTATGATCCTGAGCAGGTAACAAAGGTCGAATTGTTAACCCATCCGTCAATGCTAAAACTGAAACCTCTTGCCCAACCAAATATTCTTCAATAACGACAAAATTACCAGCACTACCAAACTGCCCTTGGAAAATCGTATCAATTGCCATTTCTGCCTGATCGATTGTTTCGGCAACTATTACACCCTTACCAGCAGCTAAGCCATCAGCTTTTACAACTATTGGCGCTCCTTGTGCTTTCACGTAGGATTTTGCTGCCACTGCCTCAGTAAATACCGCAGCTTTGGCTGTAGGAATTCCTGCTTCCTGCATGAGAGCTTTGGCCCAGGCTTTACTTGCTTCAATCTGCGCTCCTGCTCTAGTAGGCCCAAATACCATCAATCCTTGACTTTGGAGGTAGTCTGTAATTCCCTTGGCTAAGGGCACTTCTGGCCCCACTACCACAAGAGTTATGCCATTTAAGAGCGCATATTGACTCATGCCCTCAAAATTATCTACTGCTAAGGGCAAATTCTGGCAACGCTCCATGCTTGCTGTACCTCCATTTCCTGGTACACAAACAACTTGCTCAATCTGCTTTGACTGCAATAACTTCCATGCTAGAGCGTGTTCGCGCCCTCCATTCCCAACAACTAAAACTTTCACTGATTTCCTCGTGCGTTCCTTGCGAAACGAGAATGCCCTGTGAGGCTACTCGCGGATCAATTTTTCACCAATTTTGATACTTATGCAAGCCCCTTGGTGAGGAAAAGAAGATGAGGGGGATGAGGGGGATGAGGGAGATGAGGGAGATGGGGAAATGGAAAGACAAGGAAAAATTTCCTCTGTTGTCTTCCCTGCTCCCCTGATCGCCTGAATAGGCACATAGCTACAATAGGATAACTGGGTATTAAATTCACCATATCATTGCATATTTAAATTTGATTAATATCACCTACTGCTAGTTTGAATACGGAATTTCCACTAACGTTTTTTTAGTATTTTGCTTAGTTAATTAGTGTATTTATGGTTGCTAGGTGTATTGAATATCAATATATTTACTGGAATTGCTCAATCTCATGAAAAATATTAAGTATTTATGATTAATTTTCACAGATTCAAAGAATTAATTGAAAAATCCTGAGCAGATAATGACGTTTAATCGTTTTAAGTATTAACCTGTGAATATTGAGAATAATAATATATCCATTAAATAGGGGTCATGGCTAAAATTATCGTTACTGGAGCAGCAGGATTCATTGGTTCTCACCTTGCAGAAGCCTTACTGCAACAAGGTGAAGAAGTAATCGGCATTGATGAATTCAATGATTACTACGATCCGATGTTGAAGTATAAAAATATTGCACACTTACGCTCATTGCCGAACTTTACCTTAATTGAAGGAGATATTCAGTTTTTAGATTGGCAGACACTACTTAAAGATGTTGATATTGTTTACCATCAAGCGGCACAAGCAGGGGTCAGAGCAAGTTGGGGCAGAGGTTTCCGTTTTTACACAGAACGCAATATCAGCGCTACACAAGTGTTGCTGGAAGCAGCAAAGGATGCTCAACACCTGAAAAGATTAGTATTTGCCTCAACCTCAAGTGTATACGGTGATGCTGAAACTTTGCCTACCCATGAAGAAATTTGCCCGCAACCAGTTTCTCCTTACGGAATTACTAAGTTAGCGGCTGAGCGTTTATGTGGTTTATATCACAAAAACTTTGGTGTGCCTTGTGTGGCATTACGGTACTTTACAGTTTATGGCCCCAAACAGCGCCCTGATATGGCATTTCATAAGTTTTTCAAATCTATTTTGCAAGATGAGGCAATTCCTATTTACGGTGATGGACAACAAACGCGGGACTTTACATTTGTGAGCGATGCGATCGCTGCCAATTTAGCTGCTGCTGCTGCACCTCAAGCAGTGGGGGAAATTATCAATATTGGCGGTGGTAGCAGAGTAGTTTTGTCAGAAGTCCTGGACACGATGGCAGAAATTATTGGCAAACCCATCAAAAAGAACTACATAGAAAAGGCTATGGGAGACGCACGACATACTGCTGCTGATGTATCTAAGGCACGGAGAATTCTTGAATATAAACCGAAAATTTCCTTAACAGAAGGTTTAACCCAGGAATGGCAGTGGATTAAATCTTTGTATTGCTGATAATATATCTGCATAGTTTGAAGAGAATGTTGAATCCAGTTCCTACTTTTAACTATGTTTAGGTAGGGTTAGCGAAATCAGTACAAGTTGATCTAAAAGCCAGCCATAATATTGGTGTTAGGTACTGGTATGGCGTGATTATGGGTAACAAACATTTTTCCTGAGTGTTTGTAGGCGAAATTTCCAACGGCACACTGAGAACGCAAGTAACTCTGGGAACTTTGCCTACTCGCTACTCCCCACTTCTAATTTTCAAGCTAGAAGATAAGACGGTTTGAGCCTAGTTTATCTTTCTTAATTTAGTTATGTTTATTAGTGGCTTTTTGCTTATACACAAAGTAACTTGTTGTTAAATATTAAAAATAATTGAAATCCTAGCCAACTGACACCATTTCTTTGTCAAGCTGCAATATATTCACCCACTAAGTAGCGCCGTCTCACATCACTTCTCTAACAAGATGTTTGAAAAGTCCTTAAGCGTACTAAAAACCCCTCTTCCAACCTCTCACCGAAAGGTCGATAGGCTTTGAATTCCCCCTTTTTGCGTCGAAAAGGGGGCAGGGGGTTAGGTCTTGGATGACTTTGATGTTTCGCATCATACTTTTCAAACATCCTCTAAGCGCTATTAATCCGCGCACGAGAGTGAATTGCCTTGCTAAAAACGAGGCAGGTTAATTTCTAAGACTTCTTGAAAATACTGAGTTATTTGTAGCAAAAATACCAGACTAGTAAGTAATACAAAAGTCACAACATAATGATGATATTACCAGTTAGTACCTTGGCATTGCTGTCTACTTTGACAGTCGGTTCCGTTCCTGAGACAACGAAACCATCTTTAACTTCTACTCCTGCTGTCGCAAATATTCTACCAGCCGATACACCAATAGTAGGGTTGGTTAATACAAAAGGAGAATCCTGGGCAAAGCTAAATCGGTTTCAATTGTTTAAAACAGCTTTTACAGCAGCATCACAGTTTTTACCAACCACCTTCACCTTTGACTATGCAAAAGATATTGAGTCTTGGTTGGGAGATCAAGTGGCCTTTGCATTCATGCCAAAGGTTGGATCTACTACTGCCACTATAGATTCCAGCTTTCTGTTGGTGGCTCCGATAAAGGATGACACACGTTTGCAACCGTTTTTGGAAAAACTCAAAACCGACACTCCACGAGTCACGGTGCGGCAGTACAAGGGGATTACGATATTGGAGATGAAAGAGCCTGAAGTAGCTCCACCTCAAAACACGCTACCCTCATTGGAAATGAAGAAGCCTGAATTAGCTCCACGTCGAAACACGCCACCCTCATTGGAACTTAGGAACCGTGAACTAGCTCCACGTCCAAAGGCGCTACCCTCTGCGGTGCGAAAACTCAAGTCGCCTTCTGAGACGGAGTTTGAGACGGAGTTACTGAAGCCCAATTCCTTAACGAGGAAACGTAGTTTTGCGATCGCCACCTTCCCAGGATATGTTGTTACGGGCATCACTGCTCAACCTATTGAGCAGCTAATTGATGCTTCCCAAGCAAACAATACTTTGGCACAGAATCCTCAATTTCAGCAGACATTTCAGCAGTCCCAATCTGATAAAGTGCTATTTACAATTTATGAAAACTTCGCTACCTTTGTTCCCTTAATCAACGACATCTCTAAAGATCCAAGTTTGTCTGTTCCCATCTTTGGTGCTGACAAAATCCAACTGGAACAAGTGAAAGACTACGCCAGTGCAGATGGCTTTGTGAGCCTACAACCAGAAGGACTGCGTTTCCAAATTAACGCTCACCGCCCGATAGTAAAATCCAAACAAAATAAAGATAATACGAAAAAACCCGAAACTATCCTAGATCGGATGCCTGGTGCTACCTACTCTGCTTTTACTGGTCGTAATCTCAACTTACAGTGGCAACAGCTAGCTAAAGGATTCAGTAGCGAACCTCAACTAAAAGACTATCTAGAAAAGTTTCGCGATTTTTTCCGTAGTAGTACAGGGCTAGATTTCGACAAGGACATTCTCGGTTGGATGGACGGGGACTACGGCTTTTTCTCTTTTCCCACAAAGGGAGGATTATTTAAATTCGTAAGCCCTGACTTTAATCTGGGCATAGGCTTGGCTGTGCAAACAACTAATCGAGCCGCAGCAGATACAACTCTCAACAAGTTAAATGAATTGATCCAATCCTTCCTGGCAGGGGGAGTGGTGGTTAACACCCACAATATTAAAGGTCAATCTGTGACTAGTTGGGATATTGGAGGTGATTCTTCCCAGAGCTTGCTTGCCTATAGTTGGGTAAATGATAACACCGTCGTTGTGACAACTGGATTTGGAGCGATCGCAGACTTGGTGCCCCAGCCTTATATTTTGTTGCCTACAACTTATAATTTCAAAAATGCTACCAATTCTTTACCATATCCAAACCACGGATATTTTTATGTGAATATGGGGTCTTTGTTGTCATGGGTTTACGGTTTTATGCCGTCGGTATTTAATAACGAATACTTCCAACCTTATAAACAAGTATTGGGGTCAGTTTACAGTATTAGCGCCACCACTTCTACAACAACAGAGCGAGAACAATTTGATATTTTGCTTGTTTTAGCTCCTACCAGAAGCAAATAAACAAGAGGTAAATGGTAATTGGTAATTGGTAATTGGTTTTTATTATTACCTATTACCCATTACCCATTACCTATTACCAGGCAAACCGACTATATTGTAACCTCAGTTCGGGTTAAGAAGATTTTATCGAACCACCCTTCGGGTGACGCTCCTTCGTCGCTACCGCTTCGCTAACGCCAGTTCCCCATCTCGGCAGAAGCCCTTCGGGTTCGGCAGTCCCCCAGACGCTCGAAGACTCGCTAACGCTGCGCTAACGCCGGGAACCGCCAAGACGGGGGCTGCCTCACCAAGACGGGGACTGGACTCACAGAGGCACAGAAATCACAGAGTTATGAGAGTTTGAGAGATATTTTGCGTCAGTTTTAGGAGTTTCAGCCAACGATAGAATCATGGTTTGGGCTTATCCCGAACTCAGGTTATTGTAAGTAATTAGCCGGATATGATATCACTTCCACAAAGACTCGTTATGCACAAGCTCGCTCTGAAAGCGGCTATAAACAATTTGGGTAGGATACCAAGAAGAAAACCAGTACAAATCTTGAATAACTTTGTAAGAAGCGTTGGCTGTTAACTCAAACTGAACTAGAGCTAAATTATTAAATCCAACGACTTCTCGCCCATCTTGAAACCGGGGAGATTTCCAAAACATCAGGCGCTGTAACCATCGCCATTTGTAATTTTTGGCTTTTTGTTGCGGAGTCAACAGCCACGGCAAATTTGCTCCAAACTCAGGTAGCTGAGTGCTTTGTCGAGGAATCCACTCTAGCGCACAAACCCAGTCGGGTTTGATTCGCGGCTGTAGCTGGCGGCGGAATAGTCTTGCTTTTTGTTCTACCATATTCGGTGGATCAGACCAGCCAATCCAATGTCGCACTTTTTCGGGTAAAAGCCAGTCTTTCAGGCGTGTATGCAAAATGCGAGTAATAGTCTCTTCGTTCTTCAATGCACTAGCAGTTAACTGGACTAAAACAGATTTCGCTTGAGAATCAGGATCGGTGGTCGCATAAGACATGCGGACAGCAGAACTGTAGTGAATATCTCCAGACAGAACTACAACTTGATGACGTTGCTCAAAGAGAATAGTGAGAAATTGCGCCAATGCTTCTAAGTTAATGTTCCAAGCATCGCCAACATCCGTAGAAAAAACTTGATCGCGTTCCAATTGCCAATGGTGAATCCAATCGATTATTTGCAATCCAAATAGATTGGTAGGTGCAATCAGCAATGTGGTTTGCATCCCAGATGCTTGTTGTAAAGGCAAGAAGACTTGACGCTCAAAGGCTTGTGGACATAACAACATGGGGGGTGCAGTTGTTTTTTTGTCAACCGGGTAGCCTCGCCATGTGCGTGTATCTAAAACAATCACTTCATGGCAATGACTTTGTACCGTATAGTGCCAGGTGAGTGCTTCTGGGTGTCGCTTGAGGATAAATACGGAGCCATCTTTGACAAACTCAGGTAAACCAGTGTGTGGGTTAGTGGGTGGCATCCCCAGGTAACGAGTGATCGCATTATAAGCAGCTGTGTCCATTCCTTGGGAAGCAGACCAGTCTTGAGCCGCCGTCAATAATTTTTCTCCAGATGTACCAGCTGCAAATTGATGGGGTGTATTACCCCATGCCTGAAAAACTGCGTAAGCTAACAAAGCATTTTGTACGCTTCGTTGCCCCAAGGGTCGCCCCAGCACCCGTAGACACCATGCTTGATTGAGGTTCCAGTCATCGCTCACATCATGGTCATCAAAGATTTTATACACGGGAATATTTGCCAGTGCCCGCCGCACTTTCCAGAGGGTGTGGATAAATTGCTGCATTGTGCGAACTTGTCGATTCCATTGCCGACTTGGTTTACCAGTCCCCATTATTTCCCGTCCCTTGGGGAAAGCGGCAGGCCAACACATGGGCGACCAAGTTAACAAGTAAGATGCGTAATACTCACCAAGGCTGAGGAGGTGACTGGCAACTTTGGCGTGTTTATTGTCTAATCCTGCGGTGAAACCAGCTTGGTGAGTCACTACCTCAGCCCGATGTCCAGGAGGTAACTGCTTGGGTTTGTAATAGGCAACATCTGTGGCTCGCTTTTGCACCACTGGTAGTTGCTCTTCCCAACCTAATAGCGCATCACCAAGCATAGTGGACGCCCACAACAAAGGTTCAGCAACATCATCTCCATAAATTTGGTCGCCAGTCAGGAAAAGTTGATGGGGGCGCAGTCGGGGCTGATTTGCAGTTTCTTCGATGAGACAATCTAAGATGGGTAGTGCATCAAACCCATGTCCATGGGGTTTGCGGCAGGAACCATGGACAATTCGTAAATCTTCCAGACGCAAAGGTGGCAAGACAAATGTTGGTTTTTGATGTGCAAAATAGCTGATGTTAACGCTCTTAAAGCGATTGGAGAGCAAGGCTTGTTGCAAAGTTTGCTGAGTCTGGGAAGCCTGGTGAGTGAATTGAAGGTCGTAGGCGTAGATGCGATCGCTACTCAGACATTCCCTTTGTGTAAATCGAGCTGTTACTGCCACAACATGCAGCGATTTTCCTAAAGCAACAGTAGAGCGTTTTCCCTCTAGTAGAGAATTGCCTATAACCGTACCATTGTTTGTGGTGTCATAAACCTTGAGTTCTACCTGACAAGGCAATTTCAGTGCTACCCATACCGTAACCGATTCGGGTTCTATATGTTTTAGGATTGGCCCTGCCAAAATTAGCGGCATGTCCTGTAAAAACTCATCCCCAGATTGATAGTTCATTGCAAACTGCACAAACTGTTTAACAAACAGCTGTATTATCGCAAATCCCTATCCATCACTGAGCGATCGCAAAAGTTCTCGGTCTACTGACTGTTGATTCTCCTACCATTAACATGTCCGTGATTGCATCCGTATTGATATTTTTCATTTGCTAAAAGTAGAATTTGCGCTTGCAAAGAAAACACGAACAGAATTTTTACCTTTTTTAGTTAAATCCAATAGTTGACAATGTTCTTCTTGAGTTAGGTTAACAGTATATTTAGCTGACGTACTTTGAAAAGGGTTTTTATACTATTACCTCGTTTACAGCTAAACCTGCCCAAATAAATTTGATGGGCTAATAGTAAGTGTCTATTTACTTACGAAAACACTTATTCTGTTAAGTCGAAAAAGTGGGAAAAGTGGGAAAAGTGGGTTTAGTAGGATGTTTTGTAGTAACCATTGATTTTATTTTTGATAAGTTGTAATTTAATATATAGTACATAGCAACCATAAAGATTTAAGGTAATTGCACATTTCATTAAAGTCTTTAAGGTGCAGAACTATACTCAATATAAATAAAGGACAGAGAACTCATGAGCAAGTTTAAAATTTCTGATTTCCAATCAACGTCAAACCAATTGTGTGAAGCTCTAAATGATGAACAACTTGACAAAATCATAGGTGGTACAACCTCTGATGTAGTAGGAGAAGTCGAAAATACATATGATAATCTTGGACTCTTTTTTGTGGCGTTAGGCGTGACATCAAGGGAACTAAGAGAGGGCTTGGGAAGAATAATATTCGGTTCTTAGTTGCGGATTTAATGTACAAACCTATTCATACACTCTTTGCACTGTTCTAGAAATCCACAGTTATACCATTTTACTTTAAAAATGATACGTCTAGGCAAGCAGAGGGAGCAAAGGAAGTGATTTGTATTAGTAATTTTGTGAATTGGTATTATTCTCATTAATCTTAGAATCATGAGAGTTTAGTCTTTCAAAAAAGACGGTTATTGAAGCAATTTCTAAATAACATTTGATAAATGTAGCACTCAATTTTATGCTACATTTATCACTTCTAAAGTGTCCAATACTTCATAGCAAACAACATTTTAAAAGTCTTATTAATATCCTGTAATGCTTGATGGATTTAGGTTGCATTTCGCCTATAAAATGGAATTCAAAATAAGATATTTTTTTGTAAATGCCTTATCTTGATACGCGGTTAATAATAAATTAAATATTAATTTTTTGGTATTTTATGGTGGGAGCTGGTTTTACAGCACCTAAGGTAGCTTGGATCAGTCCCCGCCATTTGAGTGTGCTTGCTCAACGATTACAATTCTAAGAGATGGATAAAGTCGAGCTAAAGCTTATTATTCAGTTTTTGGCTTTTCATACTTGCCGGGAGACTGGCGTTGGAAATAATCTTCCATGATTTTTAGAATCATTGGCGCAGCAACACTACCACCACCGCCACCGGAATGTTCAGCAAATGCTACGATTACGAGTTCAGGTTTATCGGCGGGAGCATAAGCACCAAACCAAGCGTGATTTTGCTTGACTCGACCCTTCCATGCTTCAGCTGTGCCACTTTTACCAGCTACGGTCGGAATTGTTGGCTGATTCAAAGCCTTACCTGTACCTTCAGACACTACTTTTCGCAATCCGTCGCGGAGAATTTTTACGGTTGTTGGTTTCATATTCAAGGATTCTCGCCAACTTTTTGCTTGTTCATTGTCTTTGAGCAAATGTGGTTGCACTCGGTAGCCACCATTGGCTGGTACAGCAAACATGACCGCGACTTGTAATGGTGTGGTTTGTAAAGCACCTTGACCAATTGACATATTGATGCTGTCGCCAACAGTCCAAGGCATTTTCCAAACTTTCTGCTTCCATGTCTCATCTGGCACTAAACCTTTTGCTTCTTCATTGACGAACTCAAAGCCGGTTTTCTTGCCAAATCCATACTTGCGAGTCCATTCAATTAAAGTTGGGCCACCGACTCCCCTACCAATTTGATAGAAGAAAGTATCACTACTCCATTGCATTGCTCCTACAAAACCCAATGGGCCAAATCCCGCGTGATTCCATTCACCAAAGCGGGTGCCGCCAATGGTTAGAGAACCATAGGTTTGTAGTACTGTGCTGGGAGAAAATTTACCCGATTCTAGTCCAGCGGTTGTAGTGACGATTTTAAAGGTACTGGCGGGTGGAAAAGCACTCAAGGCACGATTAACCAAAGGATGATCTGCACCTTGTACCATTTCCCAATCTTTTTGGGAGAGTTTTTGTTTGGAGAAAATATTGGGATCAAAGGTGGGGTGAGATACCATTGCTAAGACAGCACCGTTTTTTGGGTCGATTGCAACGATCGCTCCATCGCGATCGCCTAAAGCCTTAGCTGCTGCTTTTTGCAAATCTAAATCTATAGTTAAGTGTAAATCTTTACCTGCTTTTGCCTGTTTTTCTCCTAAAACTCTCAGTGGTCGTCCAGCGCCATCTACTTCTACCTGCTGACCTCCCCATTCGCCCCTTAACATTTTTTCATAAGCTTTTTCAGCCCCCATTTGACCAATCACATCTCCCAGTTGGTAACCTTCTTCCTTCTTTTGCTTTAACTGCTCTGGGGTTAACTCTCGCGTATAACCTAATACATGAGCCAATTCTTTACCATGGGGATAATAACGAACTGCATCAGTATGGATTTCTACATTTTGGAGTTCGTTTTCATACTCTTTTAAAGCTGTGATTTGCGCTTCATTAAGGTCACGAGCAATACGGATCAGTGAAGAAGAATTAGCACCAGCCTCTTCTAGTTTCTTTTCTATCTCTTCTTGGGGAATCCCCAGAATTTTCTCTAGACGGGGAGCCACAATCGACCAAGATCGCTTGGTATGTGCCATCGGCCATAAATATACAGAACGAGAATAGCGTGTACTGGCTAAAAGTTTGCCCTTGCGGTCAAAAATATTACCTCTCTCCGGTTGTTTAGGAATAATCCGAATTCGGTTCGCTTCTGCTCTCTGTCTGAGTTTCGGCCCTTCAACAATTTGCAAGTATGCTAAACGAATAGCTATACCAGTAGTCATTGAAAGGGTAAATATAATTAAAAATAGAGATTGAAAACTCCGTCCTACTGTCCGAGTATCTTTTTTGACGCTAATTGGAGTTGGTTGCAATAAAGCCATAAGACAAAGAGACTTCTTAAATAAGTGTTATCTGTATACAATGCCGCTATACTTACTCCAGGTATTTAGCTAAAAAGCAATTGGGAGAAGTATCAATTATAAAGGATCAACTTTGAGCCTTTACACTTCTTATTTTATTGAGGAACGCCCCTCTGATATACAGCAACTTTCACTTAGGGGAAGTAGGGGAAGCAGGGGAACTGTATCAGGAGAAAATCCACCTGATTCCAAGCCAGCGGTTGTAGTAATAATTTTGAAGGTGCTGGCGGGTGGAGAAGCACTCAAAGCACGATTAAAAATATTGGCTGGAAACCACGCCTGACTGTTCATATATCTTTTTTTGCTACTCGGTAGAGAGGATGGAAATAAAGACATCAAAGAAATCTCAAAATTAGTATCACTTGTATATGTTTCCCCTAAACTTCCACTTGTTATTCATCGTGTAACAATCCAGAATGTATATTCCCAATCCAGAGTTTTTGGTGGATACAATAAATCAGGGTGTTTACTTAAGGATGAAAAGTGAAAGGGTGTAAGGTCTTGCACCCATACTGTAAAGTTAAGATGCCACGGATAAAGCTGTGCCCCTTAACTTACACCGAAGGATAGGCATTTCATCTTTCATCCTTGATACTTCATACTTCAATTTACGGCATTCTACTGAGGATTATGGCTCAAACTGTCATGCAGAATCAGAGGGGGATAACAGCTTTTCAAGCACTTGATGTTGAACTGCGTAACGTGTTCAAGTTTTTTAACGATGAACCAGCTATACACGGAATAGACTTGGATGTTAGGCAGGGGGAATTCTTTAGTATTCTTGGCCCCTCTGGTTGCGGCAAGACAACAACACTACGCTTAATCGCTGGATTTGAAACAGCTGATGCCGGCAAATTATTAATTCAGGGTCAGCCAATGAACAATGTGCCCCCTTACCGTCGGCCCGTCAATACCGTATTTCAGAGCTATGCTTTGTTTAACCATTTGAATGTGTGGGATAACATTGCTTTCGGGTTGCGTCTGCAAAAAATACACAAATCAGCAATTGAGGACAGAGTTAAAGATGCTCTCAAGCTGGTAAAAATGGAAAGTTTGCGATCGCGTTTTCCCCATCAATTATCTGGTGGACAACAGCAGCGAGTCGCCTTAGCTAGGGCCTTAGTTAACCGTCCTGCTGTTCTATTACTAGATGAACCGTTGGGGGCCTTAGATTTAAAGCTGCGTAAGGAAATGCAGGTCGAGTTATCAAATTTACATAGAGAGTTAGGATTGACCTTTGTCATGGTGACACATGACCAAGAAGAAGCGTTATCCTTGAGCGATCGTATTGCCGTAATGAATCAAGGCAAAATTGAGCAAATCGGCACTCCCAGCGAAATTTACGAACGTCCCCTAACATCTTTTGTCGCTGATTTTATTGGTGATACTAATTTATTCAGTGGTGAAATCGCTGTGGTTGAATCTTCTTGTGTGCAAATTGTCACAAAAACAGGACTAAAAATTGTTGTGACTCGCACTGAAGATACACCAACTGAGTTAGCACAAACAGTAGTAGTTAGTGTGCGCCCAGAAAAAATTCAACTTTCACTTTATCAGCCGACTGTGTTGAATAACTGCTTTGAGGGACGGCTAGTTAATGTTATGTATTTGGGAACTCATGTTAATTATGTTGTGGAATTAAAAAACGGTATTAACATAAGTGTTTTACAGCCCAATACTTTTGGGAATTTGCCAGACCGGGACACACCTATTTATGCTTCTTGGGCAGAAAGTGATTGTTTAGCTATTGACCAATGACTAACAGACGAAAATTTTTACAAGCAATGACTACAATTTCTAGTTTGTCTTTAGCGGGTTGCGGCTGGAGACTGGCTGAAGTGCGCGCGAATGCTACTAACTCTGGTCAAAGTGACCAACTCTATATTTATACTTGGACGCAATATTCAGACCAAAAATTGTTGCAAACCTTTAGTACTCAAACCGGCATAAAAGTACTTATAGATGCCTACGATTCTAATGAAGTGATGCTAGCTAAACTATTAGCTGGAGGCGGTGGAAGTTATAGCCTTGTCTATCCTTCTGACTATATGGTGCAAAAGATGGTAGACAAAGGTTTGCTCAAAGAAATAAATCACAATCGCTTAATTGGTTTAAATAATTTATTTCCTCAGTTCCAAAATCCTAGTTATGACCCCAATAACCGTTACAGTATCCCCTTCAATTGGGGAACGACAGGTTTAATTTACAATTCCGAAATCCTTAAAGATGCACCAAGAGATTGGGATTATCTTTGGCAAAATCAAAAACGACTTCATAAGCGAATCACATTGCTGAATGATGTCCGCGAGGTGATGGGTGCTGTGTTAAGAATGCTAGGTCACTCCTATAACTCAAAAGATGAAAATCAAGTCAAGCAAGCTTATGAAAAATTAACAGAACTGAAGCCAGCGATCGCAGCCTTTGACACTGACGCTTGGCAAAACCAAATTTTGGCAGGAGACTTACTCATAGCAATGTGCTACTCGGCTGATGCTATCCGAATTATTAAGGAAAATCCCAAACTCAAGTATATAATTCCTCGTAGTGGTTCTTCGTTATGGACAGACACCATTGTAATTCCTAAAACAGCCCCTAATTTGGATGCAGCTTATGCTTGGCTCAATTTTATTTTACAACCAAATATCGCAAGTATAATTAGCCAAAGTATCAGCGTTTCTACACCCAATAGTGCAGGCTTTGAACAATTACCAAATAAAATTCAAAATAATGTCAATTTGTTTCCCCCAAATCTCCTATTAGAAAAATGTGAACGCATTACTCCTTTAGGAAAATTTGAAGAGGTTTATGATCGTTATTGGACTAAATTAACCAGTAGCTAAAATAGTTAGGAGTTAGGAGTTAGAAGTTATAAATTAAATTAGTAAGTATTATAGCTGCATACAAATATGGATGAAATAGTTACTAAAAATAATATTTATTTTAAATGGTAATCATCATAATCTCAATGAACAGAAAGAAAATTTCATGTTTTAATCAATTCTAACTCCTAACTTTTAACTTTTAACTCCTAACTTTTAACCCCTAACTTTTAACTCCTAACTTTTAACTACCACATTTTATTTACCATTGTGTCAACAATAAATCGTTCTTCTCAACTGAAATTAACAAGCGATGCCCCCAAAATGCAAAAATTGCATCGTCCACCGTTAAATTGGCTTCAACCTTTGGTATTACTTGCACCAGCTGGTATTTGGTTATTGCTTTTACTAGTATTGCCAACTCTGATAATTTTTGAGTTGAGTTTAGTACCAGACATTAGACCAGGAGATTTAGTTAATCCTAGTGGATTTAGTAATTATCAACGAATATTTGATCCACTTTATTTATATGTAATTATGCAATCGCTATGGTTAGCGATTGGTACAACTATAATTTGCTTAATTTTAGGTTTTCCTGTTGCTTATTGGATTGCTCAAAAAGCACCAAAACGTTGGCAAAATTTACTGCTACTAGGTTTTGTATTACCTCTGTGGACTTCTTCTTTACTCCGGTCTTACGCTTGGATTACAATTCTTCGTCCTACTGGTTTATTGAATACTTTCTTAACTAGTTTAGGTTTGCCTGCTTTAGAATTACTTAACCGGACTCCAGCCGTATTAATTGGTATGAGCTATAGCTTACTACCTTATATGATTGTAATTTTATATGCGTCTTTGGAAAAGTTAGACAAACGTTTGCTAGAAGCAGCAGCCGATTTAGGTGCAAATCCCATACAAACTTTTTGGAAAGTTACAGTACCCCAAGTTATGCCAGGAATTGCTGCCGGTTCAATGCTAGTTCTAATCACAGGATTAGGAGATTTTATTGACCCAGAATTACTTGGTGGTGCTTCTAGTATGACAGCAGCGCGTTTAATTTATAACCAGTTTTTGGGAGGGACTCAAAATTGGGGATTTGGTTCCGCTTTGAGTATGACCTTAATTTTAGCTGTAAGTATTGCGATCGCTCTTTTAATTAAGTACGGTGAAGCTATACCTAAGCGATACTGAATTTTCACGGGATGTAGAAAACAAAAAGCGGTTCGCTGGCTTCCTACGCCCTATTTTTAATGGGTCAGTAAAAACTGAAATCCTTATGCCAAGATGCTTTTGGGAAAATTATATTTCTCTCTTCATCAGTGTTTCAACACTACCGTGTATTTGAAGTTCTATTCTATATTGATATCACGGGAACTTGTTTGTATTAAAAACATCAGTAATAATGTAGTTACATAGCTCTGAGAGTCAGCTTTTTTTACGCAATTAATCTAGGCTTATTTGAAGATATGTACATCTATTTTGCTGAGATGTTCATTGGTTCCTTAATTCATGGAATCTAAAGTAATTTCAGCCTACTAACACTACAATCATTAAAAAAAAAGAAGAAAATTCATGATCATCGCATTTCTTAGAAATACGGCAACTATTGTTGCAACTTGTTCTTTTGCATTAGTTTCAATGCAACCAACAATTGCTCAAACAGCTACCTTCACTATTGATGCAAGCAAACCACAATATAGTGGTGTCCCAGCAGCACAAGGAATTGGTGTAACTGACATAGTTGAAGTGCGAATCGCTGGAATGACTAGTTTGGTTGGAAGAGAAAATTCAATCCGCCTCGCCAACGGACAAACGCTTATACAAAGGGATGATGTTGTCTCTTTTAAGTGGCAAGATGGCAGTAGTGAGAAAGGGAAAATCGTTTCATTATTTTCGACAGTGGGAACCACTCCAATTCCTGGTACTCAACAACCAGCCCTCAATAGCGGTGGCTCAGGAGGAGGTGGGGGGTATTTTGAGTCAGATGGCGGGGAGTACGGGAGCAACAATCCCTATGAAAACTGCCATAGCATAGCCAGAACAGTTACCATCACGGTTGGGGAAGGAGAAAATAGCTATTCAGAAACTTACACCGCAGGGACAAACTTGGAATGTCCTGGTGGTTTTTAAAATAGCGTAAGTTCGATGACCTCTCCCTCCCGGCCTCCCTCGCCTTTTAGGAGAGGGAGGAGAAACGAAAAAATAAGGGTTTTACTCCCCTCTCCTACAAGGAGAGGGGCCGGGGGAGAGGTTAAAACAGCACTTGTCGAACTCGCGTTAAAATAGCGTGAAAATACAGGAAATGGGAGCAACTCGCTTCAGGGAAAGTTGCTCCCATTTCCTGTTGGATTGCTCGCTATCAAGCTTAACGCTCATAAATCTCCAATGGTAAATTATCAGGATCTTTAAAAAAAGTAAATTTCTTACCTGTAATCTCGTCAAATCTAATATTTTCTACCTCAACATTATGGGAGGTTAAATAAACAACAGTTTGCTCAATATCCTCAACCTCAAAAGCCAAATGTCTTAAACCACAAGCCTCTGGATTGCCAACTCTTTGGGGAGGACTTGGAAACGAAAATAACTCTATTTTGCTATTTTCTCCTACACGTAAATCTAATTTATAAGATTTTCTTTCAGCGCGAAAAGTCTCGTGAATAATAGGAAAACCTAAAGTTTCTACATAAAACTTTTTTGAACGTTCGTAATCAGAACAAATAATAGCTATGTGATGAATGCCAGTGGTTTTCATTTAAAATAAAGGGAAAAATCAAAATGTTATACTTTTGCGAGTTTTTGTTTAGAGAAACTTTTGAAAATATTAAAAATGCTTTTCCAGGCTGAGGCTACCTGTTGAGAAGCTAAGTTAGATTTTACATCTGTTGGAGGGGCTAGAGGATCTGCTGGAGTTACACTCGGATCAACTGGTACTGATTTTTCATCAGGTTTGGTAGGCGGACTAGGTACATTCAGTAATTGATTTGAAGACAAATCCCACTGACCATTGCGTAAAACAAAAGTAAACAGATGGTCTGTGTATGATGCAGTTGTGTTAGGAGTATCAGGAGGCATAATAGACAAGTCATAATTGCGAACAGTTTTTTCTGTTGCCTCTAAAGTTGCCATATCTCCATCAATTTGAATTTTTTTCACCTCTAGTTGAGTTTGAAAGCCTCTAAAACCGATTTTGCGGGCAGTTAAAAATTTTCGTCGCTCCAATATTGTTTCAAAACGCTTTTTGAATGCTTCTCTGGCTCTTAATGCTAGGGGATTGCGACTTAAAGCATTTTCAATATTACCATTAACTAAAATATCATTCTCTGTTTTTAAAGCAGTTTCGGCAATACTTATCAGTTCAGTTTCTGTCTTTTTGCGTGATGTCGATGTCTGTAAATTATTTTGATTATTTTGAGCTTGTACTACCTTCGTTACTGTAATTCCGCTGATTAAAAATAGACTCGCTGTCAGGAGAACAACTTTAGGCTTGAACATCTTTCCTCTTTCTCAAAAGAGATATATCTTGTTTCATATTATGTGAATAAATATTTGGACTGTGTAAAAATCAATATAATTATTGAAAAATGATGATACTTTCTAAGCCTTTTGTATTTCTCCAAAAAACGATCGCTTCTGCCAGAAAGCAGATATTTTAATGACAGGCAATACACCGATGCGACAAACTATTCCTGTAAAACTGTCTTGGAGACAATTCTAGTTTTCTTCAGTTCAGCTTCGGAAAGTTGTTCTCCAGCTTGCAGGCGGGTGGCGGAAGTTTGCAAAACTGTGGCTGCACCAGTATCACCAATTTGTAAGGCGGTTTTAGCTGCTGTTTGTAGCATTGTAGCTGCACCAGTGCGATCGCCTTGTTGCAATTTCACTTCTGCTAACTGTGTTTGTCGATACTTGGCTAATGTCAAAATAGATTGCTGCACTTGGGGATTAATCGCAGGCTGATAAGCCTTAACCACATTTGCATACATCGGTATCATCGGCGACAGTAAACCCTGTTTATCTACCGCTGGGTCATCATAACGAATTTGCAGATGCCCAATTATCTGTTTGCCTTCTGGCAATTGTCCCAGATAAATATTCGCTAAAATTACCCGTTCCACATCCTGCATTAAATCTCCCAAGCGTACAGCAAAGCCTCCATGGGCTTCTGTTTCTACTGGTAACTCTATTGTATCTGGGGCAACTTGGGCAATGGGTTTGAGTTCTGCGAGTCGCACATTGGGTACAAAAGAAAATAGCAGGTAGGCATTAGTTAGCCCCACAGACTGAATCCGCCTAAATATGCGGCTAAACTGCTCTAGTGCTTGTTCTGGGCGTTCAATATGAGCTAAAGTACCACCACCAGCATCGGCAATTTTTTCTAAAAGATCCTGGTTCCAGCGATCGCCAAATCCGAGAGTATTGATAGTCAGATTGATTTTAGCTGCCTTTTGGGCAAGTTGCAGACAGCGCTTATTGTCATCTGCGCCGAACTCAAACTTCCAAATTCGCAAGCTGCTTTCACCATGACCATCTGTCAGTAGAAAAGCTTGGGAAACAGTTCCTTTTGTTCCCTTCATCAATTCTGTAATTCCCTGTTCTAAACCCTCAGCAATTACCGTACCACCGCTAGCTTTGAGTTTCTTTTGAATCTGGGATTTAATACTATCAATGTTGTCAATTACTTGGTTAGGAATAATTACTTCAGCATGACCAGCAAAAGCCACAACCGAGATGCGATCGCCTGGCTTTAACCTATCCAATAATTGTTCTGTTGCTTGAATCACAGTTGATATTGGTTCCCCATGCATCGAACCACTTTTATCCAGAATCAAGCATAAATTGAGTGGCAAAGCCAGAGGCAACTCACCAGCGACCGCCGAAATTGAAATCGCTAATTGACGTTGATTACTTAATTGAGCAACATCAACATTAGTATCATTTAATGCCCAGAGCAATTGAACTTTCATTTGGCAGAATTATCTTGCAACACGGTTTTTGAGACAATCCTGGTTTTCTTGCGATCGCTTTCCGATAAATCTCCACCAGATTGTAATTGAGTCGCAGAAGTTTGCAACACCGTCGCCGCGCTTGTATCTCCCATTTGCAAAGCAGTTTTCGCAGCAGTTTGCAACATGGTAGCAGCACCAGCGCGATCGCCTTGTTGCAATTTTGTTTCGGCTAATTGGGTTTGGCGATATTTGGCTAATGCCAAAATCGACTTTTGCACTTGAGGATCGAGGTCTGGCTGGTAAACCCTGACAACATTGGCATAAACGGGGATATTAGCAGTTTTCAACCCGATTTGATTCTGGCTGGGGTCATCGTAGCGGACTTGTACATTGGCGATCGCTTGTTTACCTTCTGGCAACTGTCCCAAATAAATATTAGCCAAAATCACCCGTTGTGCGTCTTTCATTAAATCCCCCAGACGGATGGCAAACCGTCCATCGGTTTCTTGTTGCACTGGTAATTCAATGGTATCTGGTGCAACTTGGGCGATGGGTTTGAGTTCCGCTAGCCGGACATTGGGCATGAGGGAGAATAACAAATAAGCATTAGTCAATCCCACTGTTTGCATTCGGCTGAACAGGCGGCTAAACTCATGCACTGCCTGATCGGGTTTTTGAATATAAGATAAAGTTCCCAAGCCTGCATCAGCGATTTTTTCTAAAATATCTTGGTTCCAATTGTCGCCAAAACCCAAAGTGTTCAAAGTCAAATTATAGCCAGTAGCCACTTGGGCGAATTTCAAGCATCGATTATTGTCACCGTGTTCATTTTCCCCATCGGTTAACAAAAAGGCTTGAGAAATCGTGTCTTTTCTGCCCTTTGCTAATTCCTCAATACCCAAGCGTAAGCCTTCATCAATGGCAGTACCGCCATCAGCAGACAAGCGGTTAATTTGGTTTTTAATTTGCTCTGGGTTTTGGATAATTTGATTAGGTATTAAGACTTTCGCCCGATGATCGAACACTACAACACTCAGGCGATCGCCAGGATTGAGTTTGTCAACCAGTTGATTTGCTGCTTTTTTGACATTTTCTAGCGGTCGCCCATTCATCGAACCACTATGGTCGAGAATTAAGCATAAATTTAGCGGCACATTCCGGTCGAGATTTTCTGCGATCGCAGAAATCGAAATTGCTAACTGACGTTGACTACTGTGTTGATTTGCGTCTAAATTAGCATCATTGAGGACAGGCTGTAAGTTAACTCTCATAACGAAACTTCCTAGATAAGATACACATATATATAAATAACTTCAAAGCGTAACATCAGTGTTACGGAAAACCCAGCCAACACATATCCATTAATAATTTCGGATAATATATTCAGAATATCTTAGTAGCCACCCCTTGGCAGATGCTTAGTCTTTTTACCCACTAGGGAGAAATCCGAACTTGAACAAAGCTGGCATCACGCTAGGATGTATTACAGTTAACGGCATAATTTCAGGCGAATCAGTTGCTATGGACATTTCCCCCATCAAGGCTGTTCAAGCCCCCTATTACGGCGATAATTTCTACCGGACACCGCCGCCAGATTTGCCTTCCTTGTTATTAAAGGAAAGAATTGTCTATCTGGGAATGCCACTGGTGCCTGCTGTAACGGAATTGATCGTGGCCGAACTACTGTACTTGCAGTCCGACGACCCCGAAAAGCCGATTAAAATTTATATCAACTCCACCGGCACATCCGGTTATAGTGGCGATCCTATTGGCTTTGAAACCGAAGCCTTTGCCATCTATGACACCATAAAATACATCAAGCCCCCCATCTACACCATCTGCCTTGGTTCGGCAATGGGTATGGCAGCAATGTTACTCAGTGCTGGCACAAAAGGTTGCCGCGCTAGTTTGCCTCATTCCACCATTATCCTGCACCAACCCAAGAGCTACGCCCAAGGTCAAGCCACGGATATTCAAATTCGGGCGAAGGAAGTTTTGGCAAATAAAGCCTCAATGGTTGATATCCTACATCGCACCACCGGACAGCCCCCAGAAAAAATTACCAAAGATATGGATCGGCTGTTCTACATGACACCATACCAAGCGAAGGAATACGGGCTGATTGACAGAGTTTTTGAAAAAGAAGAACTCGCAAATCCTCCACTCCCGGCTAGTGTCCTTTAAATTCAGTTAGGAGTTATGAGTTATGAGTTATGAGTTATAGAAAACTCCTTATTCCTAACTTTTAACTCTCTCATCGCCCCCAGTCTATTAATATCGGAGTAACGAAAATGCCTATAGGCGTTCCTAAAGTTCCTTACCGGATGCCCGGAGGACAATATACAGATTGGATTAGCATCTACGATCGCCTTTACCGGGAACGGATTATTTTCCTAGGGCGAGATATTGATGATGAGATTGCCAACCAAATCATCGCTGTAATGCTGTATTTGGATTCGGACGATCCAGGCAAAGATATTTATTTATACATCAATTCGCCTGGTGGTATGGTGACATCTGGCTTGGCGATTTATGACACCATGCAACATATCAAGTCAGATGTTGTAACTATTTGTGTAGGTTTAGCTGCTTCAATGGGGTCTTTCCTATTGTCAGCTGGCACTAAAGGCAAACGCATGGCATTGCCCCATTCTCGGATCATGATTCACCAGCCTTCTGGCGGCACTCGTGGACAAGCAACGGATATCGAAATTGAAGCTAGAGAGATTCTGCGGATTCGTAACCAGCTCAATGAAATTTATGCTCACAACACGGGACAAACTATCGCCAAGATTGAAAAAGATATGGATCGCGACTTTTTCATGTCTGCCCAAGAGGCGAAGGAATACGGCTTAATTGACCGTGTAATTGAGGAACGCCCGTAGGATTGGGGAGTGGGGAGTAGGGAGTAGGGAGTAGGGAGTAGGGAGTAGGGGGGATGAGGGAGATGAGGAGGATGAGGGAGATGAGGGAGATGAGGGAGAACATTTACCATGCCCCATTCCCAATTCCCAATTCCCAATTCCCAATTCCCAATTCCCAATTCCCAATTGCCCATTCCCTAGAAAAACTGTCAAATTTGAACTATAAATTAGTAGATTAGTCTTTATTATTAAAACCTCAAGCTAAAAGCTGATAGCTGATAGCTAAATATTTGAAAGCTAAGAGATCAAAATGGATCTTGGAGATTGCTACCGTTTATTGGGATTAAGGTCAGGGGCTTCTTTTGGCGACATAAAAGCGTCTTATAGACGCCTGGCTCAACAATATCATCCCGATATCAACCCAGATGACGCAAAAGCTAAAGATAAATTTATTGCCTTGACAGAGGCTTACAGATTGCTTTTGACAGTTGTACCGCAAGAGGAGACAACCCAGCGAACAAGTAAATCCCCTGCATCTGGGACTGATGGTAAAGCGACAAAGGCTACTCGCCAAGAAAAAGCACCCAAAACCACGGTGACAGCCGAAAAGCCACCGACACCAAAGCCGCCTAATATTGTGGAAATAGAACAGCGGTTAAAGTGGAAGACTTATGAGCAACTGCAACGGTTTTTAAAAGAAAAACGATTTCCCCAAGCGATCGCACTGGCGGAAGCTTTAGCAGAACGTTTACCAAAAGACGCGGAAGTACGCCAATGGCAAGCAGTCGCCTATCAAATTTGGGGAAGGGCGCTAATTAGCGAAAATCAACTACTCAAAGCCCGAATTTATCTCAAAAAAGCCCTAAAAACAGACCCTAACAACAAAACTTTGTGGCTTGAGGTACAGCGGGACTTTCAACGGTTAGAGCAAACTTTTTAAAAGTTAGGAGTTAGGAGTTAGAAGTTAGGAGTTGAAGAATTATCTCTCTCATCTCCCTCATCCCCCTCATCCTCCTCATCCTCCTCATCCCCCTCATCTTTCTATCCCCCCATCCCCCTATCTCCCCTTTGGCTTCAGCAACAGATAATATAGATGTCCATTACTCACTGTGACACCAGCGCGATCGCCTGCTAATTTGCCAGTACCTAAAAAATAATCTACTCTCCCTGCACCTTTAATTGCACCTCCCGCATCTTGGTCTAAAACATAGCGGCTGACAACCCGATGTTCCATTTTGCCGTTAGCATCGGCAAAGGGAATGGCAGCACGAATTAAAGCTAAAGCACCAGGAGGCATGAGAGATTTATCGGTGGCAATGGAACGTTCTGCTGTGACTGGTACGTTAATGGAACCTTGTGCTGGCGCCCCGTGGTTTTCTTGAAAAAACACAAAGCTGGGGTCGCGGGGAATATAAATATTTAATTGTTGGGGATATTTGGTAAAATAGTCGAGAATAATGGGCATAGTCATGCCTTCTAGCGGTAATTTGCCATCGTTTGCTAGTTCTCGCCCAATACTTTTGTAATTATAAGCAGTGTGACCTGCATAACCAATTGTTGTCTGAGTGCCATCTGTTAGTTGCAGACGGGCTGAACCTTGAATTTGAGCTAAATATGGTTCGAGGCGATCGCGAAACCAAAATAACTCTAATCCCTTAAGCTTGCCTTTTGCTGCTTGTAAACCATCTGCTCCCTCTAATTCTAAGCGTGTCGGATGAGGCTTAGACCAAAAGTCTAAATCAAGCGGTAATCGATAAACAGGATAGCGAAACTCCGCTGTAGGAACGCGACTGGCTAAATAAAGTGGTTCGTAGTAAGCAGTAAATAAAACCGAACCTTTGTCGTCTTTGCCGACTGACTGGTAAAAAACAAACTCTCGTTCGATAGCTTTGTGTAATTCTGTTGCAGAATTGGTTTTGAGTAAGAGTTCGCGGAATCTTTTTAAACTATGCAAAACGCGATCGCGTGTAATTCCAGCCACCTGATATTTTTGGTAAGCAGCGATCGCATTAGAGGTTTGCAAATATTGTAGACTGCGATCGATAGCTGTCACCAATGCTTTTTTATTCGGTAATTGATTATTTTCTCCCTGATCAAGAACCTCATCCAAACAAGAAGTATCATCTTGACAACAACTAACTGCTGATCTTTGGATAAGTATTGGTAGTTTTGGTAGTTGTTGATTTTTAGTAGATATATTTTGTGGTTGGGTTTGCAACGACACTGGAATATCCCACTTATTCACCCGACATTCTGCTGGACTAACTTCTCGATTGGCTACAGCTTGCATACGTGCCAGAAAAATCAACAGAATTACAGGTAAGCTAATGCCAATAGCTGCTAGTTGCTTTCTCATCTAAAAATTGGTTATTAGTCAGTTGTCAGTTGTCGTTTGTCAGTTGTCAGTTGTCAGTTGTCAGTTGTCATTAGTCCCCATTCCCCAGTCCCCAGTCCCCAGTCCCCAGTCTCCAGTCCCCAGTCCCCATTGCCCCTAATCCCCACTCCCTTACGGTCGTGGGGGCCCCGAGTTCCCCAGTCCCCAGTCCCCAATCCCCTATTCATTCATATTACGGTAGGTAGCAACAGCAGAAGGCGATATGCGGTTTAAGTAGCGGAATATCCAATATTTAAAAATAGTATCTAAAATCACTGGAAATGTAGCAATAAATAAGAAGATAAAATCTCGATTTGCTGGTAATCCCCAGTGACGCGATATCCCTTCTAGAATTACTTCCCAGCCATGGGGAGAGTGGAATCCTACAAAGACATCAGTAAACAAAATGATAATAAATGCTTTAGCACTGTCACTTAAACCATAGACCACATGATCAATAAAATCCTTAAATACCATAATAGAAGACTTGCTGACAACTAATAACCAAATAAAGGCAGCAACAGCGAAAATATCAGCAAAAACATTTTTAATTGCATTGGCGCTTTCGACACGAAATTCTTCAGCTATTTCACTAGCTTTTTCTTTTAACTTATTTTCCAACTCTTCTGGATATAACGGTGATGCATTGGTAATAAAACTTTGAAATTTAATTTCTTCTTCAAACCTTTGTAGCTTTCGTAGTGCTTCTTCTTCCATTTCCTCATTGAGGAAAACTTCTTCTGTTTCGGGGCTTCTAAAATGCTGAACAATTGGCCCTACCACTAATGTTTTAGCTATTTGATGAGTTAACAAAGGTACTATAATTAGTAGTAAAATAAATCTAATCGATATTATTGTTCTTTTTTGAGCTTGACGGAAATTTTTAACAACATCTTCTTCCGAATTTGGATCTAATTCAATTTGCAAACGAGTAATAGTATTTAAAATTGACCGAGGCAATATTCCTGTTGTATCAACTTTCCGAAACTTTTTTGGATTTAGTTCTCTATTTTGATTTGCTAACTTAGGCTGTAATGGTTGAGTGACTGCTCGATCAACTTGTAAAATTTGTGGTCTATCTACTATCGGTTTATCTACTATAGGGGGAGAAGTAGTTTCTATAGCAAAGTTGGTGTATTTTGATATGACTTCATCAATGAATCTTAATTTTTCTAAAATTAAGGAAGTACTGGGATATTCTATACCTGCTTTATGGGCTGCTTTTTGATGAGATTCGTTTGAGAACCAGCGGCTAGCTTTAAACTCTGTCAGTCGCATTTGAGCAATTTTCAATTGCTTTTTCAAGTCTGACTCAAAATAATCCATCACACTATTGCTGTGGATAGTTGATTTGTAGTCTATTTTCTGGCCATTAAAATGCTCATCCTCTATTGCCTTAATTTGTAATGCAGCCTGGTAAGCTTGTTCCAGAGAACGTTCTGGGGTCTGTAAATACCATCGGTAAGCAGATAGCAAAAAAGAGTATATTTTTTGGCTAAAAACAGAATTTTTCATTGTAGGCAATCATCCAGCATTTATTGGTGATTCTTAACCCTAAGTTAACGCACAATGTATACTAACAAATTTACTAGGAGTTGGTTTGTGCTTTCTTATTCTGTTTGGATTGTGGGCAGTAGCCGCAGTGGTAAGACTACTCGGTTATTAGAGCATTTTTGTCAATGGTTACAAAATGACAACCATGAGCCAGAATTATTTTATACTAAAAATGGTGTAAAGAAAGAAGGTACTAGCTTAGGAAAATCTTTGTATCTTCACAAAACAGAGCCAGGAGTTTTAGTGCTGGCTGCCAATGATGAAAATCGCCGAGAATTAGGCGATAAAATTGTCACAGCTACATTAGGGAAATATCCTGTTCGTGCTAAGACTATTCTAGGTTTTTTTCAAGATGAAGTTATTTTATTTTGGCCTTTATTAATTCAGTTGTTGAATCTGAAAGCACAATTTCCGGTTAGGTTACGCCCAGAAACAGAGCAAGAATTAGCAACAAAACTCTGGCGTTCTCAATTAGATGAAGCAACTATTAGCCGTGCTGGAGTAAATGAGTATCGCTTAGTGCGGAGCATTTTGGATATATTACAATTAGCAGCTTACAGTGGCACACATTGTGAAGATATTGCTAAGATTTTGCAAAGAGGTTTACAGGAAAATACCTTAAATTTAGAGCCAGAATTTCTAGCGTCATTGCTAAGAGATTGGCGTAACTGGTGTTTAGAGAGAGGATTACTAACTTATGGGATTATTACCGAACTCTACACCCAGCACTTATTAAGCGATCGCAATTACCAACAACGCCTGACTCAACGTTACCAGGCGGTGCTAGCAGATGATGTAGATGAATATCCTGGGGTAGCGCGTCATTTATTCGATTTTCTCTTGGATCAAGGTGCAGTGGGGGCATTTAGTTATAATCCTGATGGTGCAGTGCGTCTGGGATTGGGGGCAGACCCCAACTACCTAGAAGGGTTAGCAGGACGTTGTCGTATAGAAAGCTTGACCAAGCCACCCGTAAGAACTTTAGCGGATAGACTGGCTACACCAATGGCGGAATTGGTCACAGAATCGATGGTGCTGTCAACTTTACCAGATACAGTGCAGTCGATTCAAACGACTTCCCGCGCTCAATTGTTGCGGCAAACAGCAGAAGTGATCGTTAATGCCATCAAATCAGGGCAAGTACAAGCAGACCAAGTAGCAATTATTGCACCAGGTTTAGATGCGATCGCTCGTTATACTATAGTAGAAATCCTCAACAAGCAAAACATCCTCGTAGAGTCCCTTAACGACCAACGCCCGCTAATTAGTTCACCCGTCATCCGAGCATTACTCACCATGCTAGCTTTAGTGTATCCCGGATTAGGTCGTCTAGTAGACCGGGATGCCGTAGCAGAGATGCTTGTAGTCTTAAGTAGAAGACAACAACCACCAGAAAACTCTTTAGAACTTAATACTAACTCCGCATTCAGCACTGACATCGACCCAGTACGCGCTGGATTAATCGCAGATTACTGCTTTGTACCCCATCCCGACCGCCCCAACTTGCTGCCAGTGACAACCTTCGAGCGCTGGGATAGAATCGGCTATGCAGCTAGTAATGCCTATAGTCAGATATTAGACTGGTTAGACAAACAGCGATCGCAACAAGAACTGCGACTGATTCCCAGCCCTATTTCCCTATTAGATAGGGCAATTCAGCAATTTTTGTGGAATGGTAGCAATTTACCCTATGACCAACTAGCAGCACTACGAGAATTACTAGAAACTGCCCAACACTATTGGGAAATAGATACTAGACTTAAACAAACTAATTCCCAACTCAAAATTCAAGATTCAGAATTATCTCCCTCATCCCCCTCATCCCCCTCATCCCCCTCATCTCCCTCATCGCCCCAATCAGCACTTGCCGAATTCATTCAACTACTACGGCGTGGTACTATCACCGCTAACCCCTATCCCTTACGTCCCATTGGCCCAGCCAGAAAGGCTGTCACCTTAGCAACAATTTTCCAATACCGTTCTAGTAGAAGATTTCACCGTTGGCATTTTTGGCTGGATGCTGGTTCCCCGCTGTGGGCAAAAGGCGGTGCAGCTACTTTATTCGCTGCGCCATTTTTCTTGCAAGATAGGTTAGGAGAACCTTGGACAGCAGAAGATGAAAAAATGGCAGAGTCAGAAAGACTAAGAAGGATTTTGGCAGATTTGCTTTCTCGTGTTTCTGATAAAGTTTATTTGTGTCACAGCGATTTAGCTGTGAATGGGCAAGAACTATTAGGGCCGCTGTTACCTTTAGTACATGCTTGCGTACCATTTGAAGTGTCTGTTAATTGATATAGATGATATAATCTGCGTCCAAAATATTACTGTTTATGAAGTTAGCATCCAGACTCAAGCTAACTGACAATACCAAAACTTTATTAGCAAAGGAGGCATTGAAATTAAGCCGCGATCGCAACAACAGAGGCGATGATCTTACATAAGTGTTAATCAATGCCTATCGAATAATAATGATGAAATTAACTATGGAATTGAGCGGTTTTAAGAAGTTTACTAATAAACCTGAGTTCGGGTTAAAGATAAGAAGGTAAAAGCCACTCAAGTTGAAGGCTAGGTTTCTGAGGTTGTTGACAATAAGCGATTAAGCCGCACAGAACATTAACACAAAAATTGACTGGGCTGCGATGCCTTTAGTGTTCAATATAAGTAGGGCGTTTATTAATCTTGCCTGCAATGTACTTGCTGTCCCAACTATTATTCAATCGTCCTGTGGTCAGTTGGTTGGCAGTCGCATTAATAGCTATTGAAGCGGGTCTGATTGAATCAGCCGCTTCCGCTTCAATAGTTATACGGTTTTTTCAAAAATTAAATAAGATTGCTATGGCTAAAAATGCCTCACTGAGTTGATATTGCTTACTGCACAATCTGATTACACCCATTAGCATCAGGAGGCGCTGTTTGTGTTGAAGCAGTTGTGAGTAGCAGTGAGTTAGGTGCTTGGCCTAAGCCATTACCTGTAGCAATTACATCAAAAATGACTCCGGCCGGGACTTGTTGATTCGCAACTTCTACTGTGATTGGTGGGTTGAAGGCATTATTGATCAATGGGTCAAATTGGTCAGGTAGAACTGGATTGAAGTTATATGTACCAGCCGTAAGTTCTGGGTAAGGAATAGCAGTTTTGGGTGTTAGGTCTGTGATACGAGTTTCATCCACATTTGGGCTAGAGGATTTGCTAATACGGAAATCTATAACAGCGCTAGTTTCCGAAAAGCGATACCAACGTCCTTTAAATTTACCTGGATTAGGCTGTGTTAAATCCTCTGGAATCACAAAGGGTGATTGATTAAATAATGGTTGACCTGAGGGGCCTTGTAGTGTTCCTGTTATCGCTACTGTATAAGCACCATTAGGCGCTCCCGTAAAGGTTCTAGAAGCAATTGTACTGTAAGTACCAGAGCGCACAAAAAGTACCTCAATATTTCCTGGTACTACATCTACATATTTACTAGCTTGACGAAAATCTACATTCTGCAAAACTCTTTTACCGTTGACAATAACATCAACTGGTGATGCAGTACTAACCGCAGCATTAATAACTCTTAATTTGGTAGTGCATAAATAAGGTTTAGGAGGATTTAGAAGAGGATCTAGAATAGAACCTAGTAGGCTTGCAGTGGTAAATTCTTGTAAAGACTTTGTAGATAGTTGAGGATTGGCTAAACTTTTGGATGGATAACTAGTCCAACTCATTAAAGATAATGCCAAAGCACCCAAGAATAATCGTTTTGTTAGAAACATCTCTTCCTCCTATCGTGAAACGGAAATAACAAATGAGCAAGCTTTATTCCGCATAAAAAATTATGCGATAAACATCGCAAATACTTTTTATGTATAGGGCTATAGATATTGCAGTGGTAGACATTTAAGTTGAGAAAACACCTTATTTTTTCTGTTATTTCCCAAACATTAAATAGTGTTATTCTTCAGTAACTACTATGCTAAATACACAGTAAATTATGTATTAAAAACCGTAGTGTTTATGTGAAGAATATGAACAGTGTGCAAGTCTATCAAGCTGTTCAAATCTTCCAAAATAACCATGGATATTGTTTAATAAAAATGCTTAAGCATCTTTATTAAAATAATAATTTATTTTCAATTTGTCTTGTTTTTTGTATTCCTAATTTATTCTGGATTGCTCTTGCTACCTCATTCAGCGCCACTACTTGTTGATAATTACAAAAACTTTCTTTAATTTCTTTACATACCTTAACATAGCTAGTCTGGGAGACGCAATTGATATTATTATTGATATTATTGATGATAATAATTTGTTTTGCTCTATGACTAGCAAGCCTTCTAGCAACTGTTAAACATTGCCTAATTTATATTCTTTTAGGCAATATCAAATCACTTTTTCACGAAATAATCAGGGTTGTAGCTTCTACGGGAGGTGCTGCCTGGGTTCTGTTTTAGGCAAAGTTAGTCAAGCGCGTAAGTTTCTGTACGATTGCTACCAGAACCCCTACTTCTGTTAGAGGCAATCTCCCAAGCGAACGCTGACACACATAATAATGAAGAAACAAAGCCAACAAAGCCCGCTCTCTGCTTTGGACTTGTGAACTACTAGAGAGAAATGGAATTATCTCGGCTCAATAACTTAATCACTTCACCCTGTAATGGAGTAGCAAGACTCCGTTTTCATAGATATTGCTGTTGGCAAGTTCTAAAGCAGTTTGCCCAATCACTCCAGAAAAAAGTGGAATGCCTGAACCCATCAAAAAAGGGTTGATTTTCAGGATTAACCGATCAACTAATTTGTGAGCAAAAAGCGTTGTGGCTAAATCCGCCCCACCACAGAGCCAAATGCCTTTACCTGTTTCGCTCTTCAAAGCTGTGACTAACTCAACAGCATTCTCTGAAACAAGTTCAACATTCTCATCTGGGCTTTCTGGCATACTGCGTGAAAAGACATACTGTTTCATGTGTGAGTAAGGATTGGTTATGCCATCCTTCAATCCTACCTCGTAGGTCTTTCGCCCCATGAGAACAACATCAAACCACTTGTTCTCAGCATGGATACCCATTACGTCACGCTGAAGCGATCGCCTGATGTTAAGGACAAGTGATTATTTAGACTTGATATGAATCCCAAAGTTGACCTAATGCTGCCAGTTGGTGGCGGTATTCAATGCGAACCACCCAATCTTCTGGCCATGCAGCCATCCCCAAATAAGCCCCAGCAAAAGCACCAGTTAAACAAGCAATTGAGTCAGAATCGCCCGCTGTGAGTGCCGCCCGACGCAGTGCTGCCAGTGGTTCTTCTGGAAATAGCAAAAAGCATAAAAGACCGGTTGCTAAGGCTTCTTCTGCTACCCAACCTTCACCCGTTGCTAAACAGGGGTCAATGTCGCGGTTGGGGTTGACTAATGCAGCGTCGAGACGGTCAAGCACTGCTAGACATTCGTCCCACCCACGGCTAATAAATTCCTCTGGTGTATTGATGTAAGGACGTTTCCATAAAGAACCTAACCAATTTTCGTGGTAGACTGAGCGCTGGCTCAAAGCATAAGTGCAAAGTCGAGAAGGTAACCCTTGAGGATCGCCTCCCTTAGCAAGGTCAGCAATAGCGATCGCGGTTAAATCTGACGCAGCAAGGGCTGTGGGATGACCATGAGTTAGTGCAGCTTGGAATTGGGCAATTGCTGCACGGTTTGTTTCATCCAATGGCAATAAACCCACAGGCGCAACACGCATATTTGCGCCACAACCCTTGGAGTTAGGCTTAGTTGCTTGCTGCCAAGGCACACCAGTTTCTAGATTTTCGCAAGCCCGTAAGCAAGTCATACCAGGCGCACGATTGTTGTCTGGGCTACGTAACCACTCAATAAAACTACGGTGTAGTGCTGCCTCTAATTTAGCTATATTTAGGTTTGATGATGTCGTTTCCACCAGTGCTTGCCCCACCGCTAAAGTCATTTGTGTGTCGTCAGTTACAAGTGCTGGATTTCCTATCAGTTCTTGGGGGCCATTTGGCGGAAAACGACGGCGAATTTCGTCAACTGATAAAAATTCGGTGACAGCCCCTAAAGCATCACCAAAAGCAAGCCCAAATAAACATCCAGAAGCATGACGCATAAATAATTAAAAATTAATAATTATTAATTAAAAATTTAGATAATCCAATCACAGCCAACACTTTGGCTAGTGAATTTATGCAAATCCAACTACGGCCATCATTAAACATGTTTCCCTGTGGGGCTGACATTACTTGTATACAAAAATAATACAAATATAACACAAAAGCTCTGCTGAGAAATGTCCGCGATTTAACTGAATTATTCGAGCGATCGCAGGTCTTAGTGCCAGGGATACCTCAGTAACTCTATAGTTTGTGACAGCTAAAGACGGCAAACACCACTTTGACGTTACGGTTCACCCCAATTCCTCAAGGTATTAATTCTCATACATTAGACGAAGTGAAAGCAAATTAATCTATGAACCAACTAAACACAATCTTTAAAATCAACCGTCACATGTAAGGTTCGGTAAACCCCCCTTCATGGACTGGCTATATCGAGCTTCAGTATATATATCAGCATAACCTGGAGTTTCAACCCCAGCAAAGCCGAACCAAAGGTGATGGATGCTGAAATGACTGCCTTCTTCAACCAGTTGGTTCAAAATTTAGTCCTTTATATTCCCATTCGTTCATTTGTAGTTATACGGAGCCAGCAACTAAAATGGCAAAAGTAGTTGGAATTGACCTAGGTACGACTAACTCCTGCGTGGCAGTGATGGAAGGTGGTAAACCCACGGTTATTGCTAACGCAGAAGGTTTTCGCACAACCCCATCAGTGGTAGCATTTGCAAAAAATGGCGATCGCCTAGTCGGTCAAATCGCCAAGCGTCAAGCGGTGATGAACCCGGAAAATACCTTTTACTCAGTCAAACGCTTTATCGGACGGCGCTTTGATGAAGTAACCAAGGAAACCACCGAAGTTTCTTACAAAGTCGTAAGCAGCGGCGGTAATGTTAAACTAGACTCTCCAGGTGCAGGTAAGCAATTTGCCCCTGAAGAAATTTCTGCCCAAGTTCTCCGCAAACTAGTTGAAGACGCTAGTAAATACCTTGGCGAAACCGTAACCCAAGCTGTAATTACCGTTCCCGCATACTTCAACGATTCCCAGCGGCAAGCTACAAAAGACGCTGGTAAAATCGCAGGTATTGAAGTTCTACGGATTATCAACGAACCTACCGCCGCTTCTCTAGCATACGGTTTTGACAAAAAGAGCAACGAAACCATTCTCGTATTTGACTTAGGTGGTGGTACTTTCGACGTGTCAGTGTTGGAAGTAGGTGATGGCGTATTTGAAGTGTTAGCGACTTCTGGTGATACTCACCTTGGTGGTGACGACTTTGATAAAAAAATAGTTGACTACTTAGCTGAACAATTCAAGAAAGATGAAGGCATTGACCTACGCAAAGATAGACAAGCCTTACAACGTCTAACTGAAGCCGCAGAAAAAGCAAAAATTGAGCTTTCCAGCGTCACCCAAGCAGAAATCAACCTACCATTTATCACCGCTACCCAGGACGGGCCAAAGCACCTGGATACAACCCTAACTCGCGCTAAATTTGAAGAACTCTGTTCTGACTTAATCGACCGTTGCCGTATCCCTGTTGAAAATGCGCTACGGGATGCCAAGTTAAGCAAAGGCGATATTGATGAAGTTGTATTAGTTGGTGGTTCTACCCGTATCCCCGCTGTACAACAAGTGGTGAAGCAAGTATTGGGTAAAGAACCCAACCAAAGTGTTAACCCTGATGAAGTTGTGGCTGTTGGTGCAGCAATTCAAGCGGGTGTATTGGCTGGTGATGTTACAGGTATCTTACTGTTAGACGTATCACCGCTGTCTTTGGGTGTAGAAACCTTGGGCGGTGTAATGACAAAAATTATCCCCCGCAACACCACAATTCCTACCAAGAAATCAGAAGTCTTCTCTACCGCCGTGGATGGTCAAACCAACGTGGAAATTCACGTCCTCCAAGGTGAACGGGAATTCGCCAACGATAACAAGAGTTTGGGAACTTTCCGCTTAGATGGTATTCCGCCAGCACCACGCGGCGTACCCCAAATTGAAGTTACCTTTGATATTGACGCTAACGGTATCCTCAACGTTACTGCTAAGGACAAAGGTACTGGCAAAGAACAGTCCATCAGCATTACTGGTGCTTCCACCTTAGATAAATCTGACGTTGAACGGATGGTCAGAGAAGCCGAACAAAACGCTTCTAGCGATAAAGAACGGCGTGAAAAAATCGAACGTAAGAACCAAGCCGATTCCTTGGCATACCAAGCAGAGAAACAACTCCAAGACTTGGGCGATAAAGTTCCAGAAGCCGACAAGACTAAGGTCGAAGGTTTGGTGAAAGAACTGCGGGAAGCAGTTGCTAAGGAAGACGATGAACAAATCAAGAAGCTGACTCCAGAACTACAACAAGCATTGTTTGCTGTTGGTAGCAACATCTATCAACAAGCTGGTGCTGATGGTTCTGCTGGCCCTGGCCCTCAAGATAGTGGTTCTGCTTCTTCTGGTGGCGGTGATGATGTAATTGATGCAGATTTCACTGAGTCGAAATAATTTTACTGATTATTTAGGGATAATTACTTTATCCCTAATTCAGATTACCCATCCAAGCACTTGCCTGGATGGGGATTTTTTTTACGAACTACCCTACGGGTTCAGCAGTAAATAACGTGAGTTCGACAAGCGCTGTTTTGACCAGCCCGCAACGGGCGCGGGGTGTGGGGTGTAGGAATCGCACACCTTTAATTATTAGGGGTGCGTTGCGCTGTGCAACAACGCACCCTACTGGCGTGGGAAGAGTACATTTAATAAGCAACGCCAATTTTTCTTAACTTAAATCCAAAATCGTAAATCCAAAATCCAAAATCGCATTAATAAAGGTAGAGTTAGAAGGTAAATATTCTAGTTCCTGACTGTGATCTCCTAGATATTCAGTTAACCAAAACTAAACAGGTGAATATATGGCAGCTTTAGCAGGAAAGGTTGCAATTGTTACTGGTGCATCGCGTGGTATTGGACGAGCGATCGCTCTTAAACTAGCAGGTAACGGTGCCTCTGTTGTCGTTAACTATGCAGGTAATACAACTAAAGCACAAGAAGTTGTTGCGGAAATTGACAAGCTGGGAGTACAAGGCTTGGCTGTACAAGCGGATGTGAGCAAAGTAGCTGAAATCCAACGGCTGTTTCAGCAAACAATAGAACGTTTTGGTAGAGTCGATATTCTGGTAAATAATGCCGGAATTAACATCTATAAGCTAATTACTGAGGTTACAGAAGCAGATTTTGACAAACTTTTTGCTATTAATGTCAAAGGCACTTATTTTGCTTGTCAACAAGCTGCGCTACACATGGCAGAAGGGGGACGCATTATCAACTTTTCTTCTTCAACCACAGCGATGATGCTGCCTACTTATAGTGCTTATGTGGCAACCAAAGGTGCTGTTGAACAAATTACGCGGGTACTGGCTAAAGAATTAGGCGCAAAAGGTATTGCTGTTAATGTGGTTTCTCCAGGCCCTACAGATACAGAACTGTTTCGAGAAGGCAAAACAGAAGAGCAAATTAACCGTTTAGCCCAAATGGCAGCCTTTGGAAAACTCGGAGATGTGCAAGAAATCGCTGATGTGGTAGCCTTCCTTGCTAGCGACGAAGCACGATGGATTACTGGGCAAAACATTCGTGTCAATGGTGGTATTGCTTAATTTTAGGAGCATCGATTTTTCTTTTAGTGTCTATTTTCCAGCTTGGATTTTGAGAGGTATCAAAATACCGAGCATTGCAAAAAATAACGATGTAATTACAGTAGTGGACTGTTTG
Organism: Nostoc sp. NIES-4103; assembly: GCF_002368335.1. Classification (GTDB taxonomy): domain Bacteria; phylum Cyanobacteriota; class Cyanobacteriia; order Cyanobacteriales; family Nostocaceae; genus Amazonocrinis. Next base: position 6,290,616 of record NZ_AP018288.1, read on the forward strand.
AGCTAATTTAGTGCATTAATAATGAAGACCTCGCCCTTAAGGGCGAGGTCTTCATTATCTTGTGTATCAGCGAAAATACTTCGTTTCAGTCTTTGATCAATCATCCTTTGATAAATAGCGATCGCCTAAAAGAGGCGGAAAAATCAAGGTTTAATTCCTGGAATTCATCTTACAAATTTGGGTTTTTCTATCAATATAGCAGTCGCCAGTAGTGTTAGGACATCAACAGATAATAAAACCTAGACACAAAAAGACTTTTCACACAGTCACCAGTCCCCAGTCCCTAGTCCCTAGCTATACCTAAGTTCTAACCAAATCCGAAAACATATAACTCTGATGCCGCAGGATACACTGACTCCCCATTGTGATAATTGCAAGCTACTGAAATCACAAATTATCTGATTAACTATAGCAAAGTGCGCTCATGCACTTGTGAAATTAAGTTATTTCAAAGCTTTGATCAATCAGCGCTGTCCTCAACTATCTTTCGAGTACTATATCAATAAGTATTGGCTTAACTACTAATTCTTAACTGGTTATTTTTAATAAAATGTGCTATTGATTGTAACCCTACTCAAATATAATCTCAGTTTCTAGGTTTGAATCTATTGTTAGATTTGTCAGAATTGGGATAAGACCTTGCATGATTCATTTTCAGTTTTATAATTATCTTGTAGCAGCTAAAAAACTGGTAAATCAATGTGGAGAAAAACTTTGTATAACTCCCTTGACGCCATCATTTTACCTATCTCATCCTTCCTGTTTTTTGCGTTCTTTGCAGAATCATGGAAAGAACACCTCCGGTGAACGATAAGGCTTAGCTAACGCGTCAACCTGAAAAAATTTAGGTATTTTTTGAGCGGGAAAGGAGTAAAGGTTTTTAGCCATGGGAGTCTCTGCTCATTTACCCGGTTTTCACATCTTGTGTTTCTCACAAGAAATTACCCAACACACACTTAAAGAGTATGGATTTATCAAACTTTACTACACTGCAAAACTTAGAAGCTGCCTTTGGCGGTGAATCGATGGCAAATCGTAAGTATCTATTTTTTGCTGATGTAGCGCGTAAACTTGGATTCACAGACCTGGCGAAACTTTTTAGAGAAACAGCAGAACAAGAAACAGAACACGCCTTTGCTCATTTTAGGTTGCTGCACCCAGAACTTGTTGTAGAAGATCCATCTGCTTTAAGTGACGAACAAAAAAAAGAAATTGTCTCGAAGTGCTTATCTTTGGCGATTGAAGGCGAAACATACGAGTATACCACAATGTATCCAGAGTTTGCCGCAGATGCTCAACGCGATCGCGATAATTCTGCTGCTGAAGAATTTCTCAAACAAGTTAAAGAATCTACTGATCATGCGGATACATTTCGTGAAGCTGCACACCGTTTTGGTTTGTTGAAATTCATCGAAAATTACCACGCCGATCGCTATTCTGAAGCATTAGAAGTATTAAACGGAGGACAAGCAGCAAAGCGAGTTACAGGTAACGATCCCCAAACTCGTAAATGGATTTGCAGACAATGCAGCATGATTTACGATCCTGTGGTTGGCGATCCTGATTCAGGAATTGCCCCTGGTACACCTTTTGAAGAAATTCCTGATGATTGGAAATGTCCAATTTGCGGTGCTACTAAAAAAACCTTCCAACCATTTGAAGAAAAAGCCGCAGCCTAATACCATTTCCAAAAATCTTTACAACACATGAATTAACTGTAGGGGCGTACAGCTGTACATTGGTGTCAATTTAAGCTGAAATAGCTTGACAGTTGGCTACCTTACCCGCCTGGAAATAAATTTCCAGGCTAATAGCTCAAGTCTACTGAAGTAGACTAAATATTTTTGGAATTATTTAGTCATCTTTAGATGACTTGAGCTATTAGCAAGGAACTGAAGTTCCTTGTGGGATATCACTTTTTTGTTAAGTTGACACGTATGACATCTGTACCCCCCTACTTTATAAATTACGAGTCAAATATCGACGCTCAGCAAAATGTCGCAGATAACGATAGATAACCCAAGCTAAAAATCCAAAGATAAAATTGAGCATAAAGCGGCTCAATATAAAATATAAAACATCAGGATAAAAAACTTGCGACAGACTCAGAGGGCTAAGAATTTTTCCTAACAAAAACAGCCCAAAAATCGCATTTCCACCCAGCATGAGAGCAAATAGCACTAAACCCCGCTGCCAATAACGATATTGCGGTGTATATCCAGAAATCAAAATAATAGAAGGTTTACCTTGCACTTTTCTTAGCAGTTGTTCCAGTCGCCAAAACATCCACAACAGAAATGGAAATAAACCATAGCTGAGGAAATTCAAAGGTGGTGAATAACGCCAAGCAGCAGATAGAACATTCACTAAAGCATGACAAATTACAGAATTTATCCAAGCCTTGGGAATTAATTTCCTAAATCGATGTGACCCCATTGTGGAGGAAAAATATATTCCCAAGGCATATCCCCAAGGCGCAGAGAACATGGCGTGGACTGGTGTACCAATACTGCGTTCAAAAATTGATGCTGTGCCGTGGTAAAAATAAATCCAGTTCTCTTGGGCGGTAAATCCAAGGGCAACGGCTATAGTGAAAAGGAAAACGCTACTGGGGCGTAGTTGGTACCTGCGTTGAAGATAATAGCTTGAGGCAACAACTGCCAGTAGCTTACAGCCTTCCTCAATTGGGCCTACTTCCACAAGCTGCCGTAGGGCTACACCAAGCAGCGAATACTGGATTTTTTGCCAGTTCACAACCGAGTTGGCTACATTTTCAAAAACCAATTCTAGGTTGAGGGCAAGGAAACCAGATATTGCCCCCAAGACAAATGGCAATAGCAAGCGTAACAAAGATGGGGCAAACTGGACACGGCAATAGTAACAGCCCAGAAGCAGCAGTGGTGGAATTGCAGCCCACAGCAGTAAAGAGAAATCAGCCACTCACCTGAGCAATTATAGTGCGATGACGAGGGCTATTGCTGGTGATAGCGGGAGCTTGAAAACCTGCTTCAATAATTGCTTGCTCAATGTCTAAAGCAAAATATTCGTCTAAATAAGGTTCAGTACTTTTGAGCAAAGTTAAAATGTAAGGCGGCATTTTCTGGAAAACTTCAGACTTGGGATTCATATCCATGATTGCCAAGTAGCCACCAGGACGCAGCACACGCCGGGCTTCAGCTAAAATCTGTTGGGTTGGCAATTGCGGTAATTCATGGCACACCAAGAAAATGGAGACTAAATCAAATGAAGCATCTGGTAGCCCAGTTGATTCAGCTGCGGCATGAACCCAGTTAATTTTTGCTTGACGTTGTTGTGCGCGGTAGTTAGCAACAGCCAAAAAGTAAGGAGATAAGTCTAAGCCTGTGATTTGGGCGTGGGGATAAACTTCTTGTAGGGCAAAGGTGCTGAGTCCCACACTACACCCTAAGTCGAGGATGTCTTGGGGTTCATAGGCAAGAGAGCGTTTGAGAATATCGTGGTAACTTTGGCGTAGTTTAGCATCACCTTGAGCTTTAGCGCCTTGCCAAATCTTCGCGTGGACGGCGTAAGCAGCAGGTTCTACTTCAAAAGCAGCTTGCCAACTGAGATTTCCGGTTTCGTAGGCGTGGAATGAGGTGAGATAGTAATCTGGGTAAGAAAGCTCAGGATTTTGGACTTGAGCTAATTCAGTTTGCCAGTCACGCGCTTGTAACTTCTGTACTTCTTTCGTCCAAGGCACGCCCATATCCTCGGCGCGTTTAATCATCATTTGTCTGGCTTGGTGCTTGGCTAGGTTGGCTAAAGGCTTAATTGCCAGTATGCTGTTTACCAAGCGAGTGGCTAAGTTGGGAGAAGTTTGTACAGCAGCGGTCATAAGTCAGTTTGCATTGAACTATCTTTTTTACCAAAAAAAATGGGCTTTAAGCCCCGTCCTTTGATTATCTCTTATTAAATTCTAAATAGAAAGAATGAAGACCTCGCCCTTAAGGGCGGGGTTTAAATCCAGATATTTGTAGTAAATTCAGCGCGATCGCCCCAAAATGATGAAAAGATGACCTTGATCAGCCATTAATAGCTGCATTAATTTCAATCATGCTGAATCTGCCCATTGCAAATCATCTAGAAAGATGACTAAGGGATGTTCAGCATTGGTAAAAACTTGGGTAAATTTTTGAAACAATAAATTAAAGCGATTTTGTGCCTCTATTCCTGATACAGCGCTTTTGAGGTACGTGAGGTACACCAATTGCTGGGTAGCTTTTAAACCTTGGGATTTGAATTAATTACTGTACCTCATAAACATCGAATCTGCTGTATATTTGAATTTCAATTAAAAATCCTCAAATATTATGCAACTGACACCATATTTTCTACAATCACCCAGATGAAAAAAATATGACAATGTGCATGAAGAAGGGGAAGGGGGATTGGGGTTGGGAACCCCACAATTAAGATAGGGGTTTCAAGTATGGACACTGATTTTGATTGCACTACGTGTCTGGTCAAATCTGATTTTAATATTCATCATATTTAAAAATAGTAGCTCTATCCCATGCGGGGAAAAGTTTTAACTTTAATTCCTTCCCCTTCCCCTTCTACCCTTCCCCTTCCCCTTTTTGCTAATGGCTTTTAAGCGTATTTTTTCCTCTCGCCAAAGTATGATGCTCTTTTGAGTCAAGACTTGTAATATTTCGGTACTTAGCGAAATCTAGCTCAACTGAGTTGGCAAAAAGCTGAGTGGCATCAAAAAACTATACTAAATTTCTCCAGAGTCAAGTATGGCTAGAGCAAGAAGAAGAGCCAGCGGCTTTCTCAGAGATTTTCAGGAATTTGCCCTTAAAGGTAATGTAGTTGACTTAGCGATCGCTGTGATCATTGGGGCTGCTTTTGGCAAGATTATCACTTCTTTTGTTGAGGATGTTATTATGCCATTGATTAACCCCTTGGTTGGTTTGAGTGGCAAAGACTGGAGAACTATTACTGTAGGGCCAGGAATTGCTATTGGTCAGTTTCTCGGCTCAATTGTTGACTTTTTAATCATTGCCTTTATCTTATTTGTGGCAATTCAAGCTTTACAAAAATTCAAGAGGCAAGAGGATACCACTATTGAATCCGAACCAACAGACCCAAACATAACAGCTCAAGAAAGACTGACTGGCGCATTAAATCGGCTAACAAATACCTTAGAATCTCGTAATACTCACTTATAAAAACTGCAAACATTTTGATTAAAAAACTTATATGTTGGAGAAAGCTAGGGTAAATTAACGTGAGTTCGATGACCTCTTCCTCCAGGCCTCCCTCTCCTAAAAGGCTAGGGAGGAGGAAGGAAAAAATAAGGGTTCTACTCCCCTCTTCTACAAGGAGAGGGGCTGGGGGAGAGGTTAAAGCAGCACTTGTCGAACTCACGTTAGCTTAAGTTGACACCAATTGTAGAAAGGGGTAGCGCTATTCACACAAATTTCTGTATTTAAGACATACCCCCATTCCCTTATCTAACTTTTGCTAACTCTGTTCCTGCTTGGGCTCACTAGATGGAGTTGCTTCTGTCTTGTCTTTTTTCTCTGTTTTATCTGATTGTGTCTCACCCGCTTGTTGCACTTGGTTGAGATGAATATTATTCACTTGAGTAATAAAGTATTCTAATGCTTGGCTTGCTTTTTGTTGCTGTTTAATTTTATCAGAAAGATCATAGCAGCGATAAGGCTGAGTTACCCCTAATATAAATTTCTCTTGCTCAGCCTCTAACAATTCAACGGCTGTGTTAGCAGCAATCCAATTCTTTTGAAAAGGAAAAGAAGTCACAATACTAGCGACTATCGAAGCAACAGCCGGACAAATTACTGGCAGCCACTTGAGCCAAGCTTGTCCTGCTTCTAATTTGTCTACTAAAACTAAAATTGGTGTTACACCTGACAAAATTACAGTTGCAATTTGCAAAGTGTAGTAAAGAGTTCTTGCCCAATTGCGAGTTTTTTTATAATCATTAATCAAGTCTTGGCAATACTGTAAAGCCTTGCCTCTGACTGGACTGAACGTATTTTTATCCACAGAATTACTATTACTCAACAGATAAGAATAAAGTTCGGCTTTTTTGCTTAGATTATATTCATCAGCCGCATTTTGGGATTCCTGAAGTGCTTGTCTATTCAAAAGAAACAAAAAAAGCGAAAAAACTAAAGTTCCTATGCCAGCAATTACAATTTGTTTCTCATTTGAGAAAATGATCACCAAAATCAGGGCTGAAACAAAAGCTGCAACTAATAAATATTCAATTACCTTCAAGGTAAATAACCTTTTTTGGGGTGATGTAGAGGATAAATTTTCTACTGTATCGAAATTACCTCTTTGTGTTTTTTGTTCAGAATTGCTCAGTTCAGAAGTAGTCATTGCCTCTCACTTATTTGCTGATTACGTTAAATACAGCCAATTTTAGTCAACATACTCGCCTTTGTGTAGTAAGCAAGTAAAATAAAACCAAAAATTTGACTTTTACATTACGTGAATTTATTTAAGCTTATTATATCTAGCCAACCAAAAACAAACAATCTATCTTAAGTAAGTTTACTTAAAAACTCATAATTATTAATTATTTATATACAATAAAATTTTTGATCACAAGGCAAAGTGTATTTATATAAGGTTATTTATAACTAAATAATGAGATTATATGTACTTATGTAACACTGAAAAGTCAGATAGGGAATGCAAAGAAAATGATACATCTAGGACTTACGCACAGTCGACGAACTCTTGGCGTTCTTGGCGTCTTGGCGGTTCGATAAATTAAGCTTTTTCGTGATTTTTGCGTAAGTCCTGACACTAAACAAAATTGGTATAACAATGAAATTAATAAGCTAATGTGTGTCCAAATAGCAAATTAAATGATAATCCTAAGTTTGGGATTCTTCATCGTGTTCAACTACCTCAGATTTATCTGTTAACGGTTTTACCACTCGTGCGATCGCTTCTTGTACAAAAGCTTTAATAAATTCATCTCTGCGATTAATTTGGAACTGTCGCTGTACAACCTCGGTCATACCACCATCGCCCCAATCTTGATCATGACGAAAATACTCAATAAAACTTTTCCCAGCAATTCGTGTTAAATATGCTGCGGTCACACCTTGAACTGCACGACCCACAATGAAAGTGGCAGGATTAGTTTGCAAAGCAGTAGAAAGTAATTGAATTGCTCCCTTGACTATACCCAGACTGGCGATGGTTTTTGCTAAAGAAAGGGCTAACTCTCGTCCCCGTTCCATATTCAGTTCACAGCCGTAGACTTTGCCAATTTCCACAACCATTTGAGCATTGACCGCGGCAGTTGCCAATAAATCGACAACTGGTAACGGCGTGACTGAAACTACACCCGCACCAATCCATTGAAACCTTTCCACGATTTTGTCAGCCTGACGGCGACGTTGGCTATCAATGAGTTTTCGCGCCTCCTCTCCCAGCCGCAGCGATTGCAAAAGAATATTATCTGCAACCAAATCTTCACCCTCAGCCCTTAAAATAGCTGCCATGCGCCGCAGCAATGGGACAATATCAGGTTCTGGCTGGAAAATTTCGCCAGTTTCCAGTTGTGCAGATTGGGGATTAGCCGCGATCGCGACTACATCAATGGGGGCGATAAATCCCCGCACCCGTTGACGCAAGCGTGCGAGAATGACTTCCTTATCTTCATCTGTGTATAAATCAGTTTTGTTCAGGACAAGCAGCGATCGCTTGCCAATTTCCGCTAACCCCCGTAGTGGTTCATATTCTGAACGCCGTAAGTCATTATCTACTACAAATAATAGTAAATCCGCTGAAGTTGCTAGTTCTCTTGCTAACTGTTCTCGTTCCGTACCTGCTACCCCTGCTTCTAAAATTCCTGGTGTATCTGTAATTAAAATTTTGCGTTCTAATCCCTTTAGCCGCAGGCAATAGGTTTCACCGACCTGGGTTGTACCCATAGGTGCATCTACTTGACCTACCATGCGTCCCATAACCGCATTTACTAAAGAAGTTTTGCCAGCACTCCCAGTGCCGAATACTACCACTTGAATTTCACCGCGTGCTAAATTGACTTCAATTTCACGCGATCGGCTGAGTAAAGCCTGCCTTGCGACTTCATCTTGAATTTGGGCTACCTGTTGTCGCACAGCTTTGAGTGTGGAAGAAGCAGCATCAGATTTGGCAGCAGGAATTTGCGCCGGAGTCACACGGGGGCCATTGCGACGGGAACGTTTCTCCCCAGCCTGAAGCACCAGCACATAATAAACAAAAGCTGCAACCAAGCCTCCAATCAGCACAACCAGCAGCAACAGCAGCAAATTGCCTAATAGAGGAGAATAAGACAACTGCCAATAGAGGCGTGATAGAGAATCAATCAGCCACAGGGCTAGCCCCAAAATGACGATCAGACCAACAATTAGTGTGACTATGCGGGACAGAGGCATGGGTGGCAACAATGAGTGGATATATTCAGCACGCACATGCTTTTTATATTAATAGTTTCAGTTTTTTTTATCAGAGTAGTCAGGAAGAAGTTATGGATAGCGAGTGGGGGGATGAGGGAGATGAGGGGGATGAGGGGATGGGGAGATGGGGAACATTGGGGATTGGGAAAATGTTTTTATAGGACTTGGGCGGGGTTTCAATCCCCGTCCCAGTCCCCATTCCCAATTCCCTAGACTTTGGGAAGTTGTTCCATGTGCAATTTCCTGCAATAAAGTAATGTATACCCGAAGGCAGGCTTGGTTTGTATTGTCTCAAACTTACAGTTTGAGCAGCTATCAGGTCAGTCTTAGGAATGAAAATAACCCAGAAACAAATCAAACCTATGGGACTTTTCGATCAAATTATTGGTGCAGTCAGTAATCCCAATCAGCAAGGTAGCTTGGGTCAAATCGGAAATATTATCAACGCCGTGGATCAGCTCAGCGATCGCACTGGGGCAGATCCTTCAACAATACAATCTGTATTGGGTGTTGTAGGTAACTATGTACGTTCTTCTTTACAAGAGAAGCAAGCCACAGGTGGCAATGAACAAGCCCAAGCTTTGGTAAATCAATATAGTGGTACTTCTCCCAACCCTGAAGCTGTTGATTCCCTTTTTTCTCCTGCAATGCAGCAACAGGTGGCAGAAGTTGCTGCCCAACGCACAGGCTTAGATGCTGGTATTATCCAACAATTGCTGCCTTTAGCAGTGCCCGTAGTCCTGAATTTCCTCCAATCTGGCGCAAACGCTCAAAATCCTCAAGGTGGTGGGAATCCTGTCTTGAATTCCTTCCTAGATGCGGACAGAGATGGTGATGTCGATATCGCTGACGCTATCCAGTTGGCTAGTCAGTATATCAGAAGGTAATCAACAAAGGGGAGTAGGGGAGATCAGGGGGATAAGGGAGATGAGGGCGATGAGGGAGAGAATAACTAAACCAATTCCCCATTGCCCCTTATCCCCAGAGGGGGCCCCGAGTTCCCCATTCCCCATTCCCCATTCCCCATTCCCCATTCCCTATGCCCCATTCCCATCTAAAATTGTTCCTTCTATATTCGCTCCTTCTAAATTTGCCCCGTTCAAATTAGCTTTGTTTAAATCTGCATCGGTGAGATTTGCTTGAGTTAGGTCAGCTACAGTTAAGTCTGCGCCACTCAAATCAGCTTTATCTAGATTCGCTGCGTTTAATTTGGCCTCATGTAATTCTGCCTCGTTCAAATGAGCTTCAATCAAGTTGGCGACAGTCAAATCAGCTTGACTCAAATTAGCTCCGTCTAAAACTGCACCGTCTAAAATAGCTCCATCTAAGATGGCTCCAGCTAAATTGCTCCCAGTGAGGTTGGCATCGCTTAAATTAGCACCGTTCAAGTCTGCCCCAACTAGGCTAGTTTGCGCTAAATTAGCATGACTAAGATTAGCACCATCTAAAATAGCTCTATCCAAAATTGCACCACTGAGGTTGGCTTCCCTCAAGTTGGCTTCGCTGAGGTTGACAGCAGTAAAGTCTCTTACGCCTGCGGCATAGTTTTTTAGGAGTTCATCTGCTTTCATATCGTCGCTATGTTAAGGAACGTTGATTTGAGGTCAGGAGTTAGGCAAACAATAGCTAAACACTAATTTTTATGTAGCGGCAATTCATTAACTACCGAACAGACTGTGTAGTTTTGCGTAACTACTTATGAAGGTAATTCCAGCTAGACAAACAGATAGAAAATCCTCAGCACGCGCAACCGAGGATGATTGTTGGCAACAAACACTTCATTTACAATAGCTAATCTCAAATTATTGGGCGACTACCTGGAGTTATGAGTTGATTTCATACCTAAGAAAGATATTTAGGGATTTGAAGAATCGAAATATTGGTGTGGGGCGATCGCTATACTCAATTGTGGTGTTCGTCTAGCACAGATTATGGCAAAACTAATTAAGATTCTATTGCAAACTACGATTCCGACTACAGAGGATGATTGGAGTATTGGGCGTTTCTCTTTGTTACAAGATTATCTTGCATCGATTAAAGACGAAGGGGGAAATCCTTTATTTGCAGTTACAGCACGTGATTATGAATCAGATGCAGAAGGTAATGATTCAGTTTTAAGCAACCTTGACAAGTCAGAGTTTGATGAACTTTGGTTGTTTGCTTTAGAAGTCGATAAAGGTTTAACCCAAAAAGATATCGCTGGAATAAATGCTTTTCGGCAACGTGGCGGCGGTATTTTGACAACACGCGATCATCAAGATATGGGCTGTTCAATGTGCGGTTTAATTGATATTGGTGATGTCCATTACTTCAATACCAAAAATCCCGATCCTGATGAATCTCGCTGGAATCGAGATGACCCTTATACAACTTATATCTCTTGGCCTAACTATCATTCTGGGGCGAATGGTGACTATCAAAAAATTACTATTGTTGAACCTGTTCACGAACTGTTAAAAAATCCCAATACACCTTCAGGAGTTATCGAGTTTTTCCCTTCTCATCCCCACGAAGGAGGGATTGGAGCGCCTTTAAGTAATCCCAATGTGCGGGTAATTGCTTTGGGGAAAAGTTTAGTTACAGGTCGTAATTTCAATCTTGTAGTTGCCATAGAACATCACAAAGATGCACAAGGTAATACTTTAGGACGTGCAGTGGCTAACTCTAGTTTTCATCATTTAGTAGATTATAACTGGGATGTTGAAAAAGGCTGTCCCAGTTTTGTTGATGAAGCACCAGGAGACGGAATGAGAAAAGAACCACAGGCTTTAGAAGATATCAAAACTTATGTGCGAAATGTCGCTTTGTGGTTAGCAAATTAGACTTTTGAATTGAAAAAGCAGCATTGGTAGTGGCGTGTCTAGACTAAAGTTGTGCATTAGTTTTTCTCTTGTGGGATGGGCGTCTCGCCCGTCCTAACTGGCGGACAAGATGTCCGCCCCACAAGACAATTGCACTATTTTAGCCTTGTCACGCCAGTAGGGTGCGTTATGGACGCAAGTCCTAACGCACCTAAAATCATTGATGGTGCGTTGCGCTTTGCGACAACACACCCTACTCAGGCTAGATTTTTGACACCAATGCCCAGCTAGCTGTGATAATCTCCCATCATCTCCTTCTTGCTGCTTTTAACGCATTAATAGAAAGACCTACAGTTTCTCTCTCATTGTTATAAAAGCCTTTTTGAGGGTTTTGCAAAATTTGCAAAGCAACTTCCATCTCTGGTATTGCATTTACATCAGATTGGGTTAAAACATTAGCCCTCGCTTTTTCTTGAAGATTCCCTGCTATGGTCGCCACAGTTCTAGCAGATAGGTTACGTACTGACCAATCAGGATCTTGAAGACCTTGGATTAAATAGGGCATGGCAACTTTAGTATCAGTACCAATACTACCAATTGTTTGAATAGCAAGCCCACGCACCGATGGTTCTGGGTATTGCAGTGCTTTAGCAATATTCGGAGCAACATTAGCAGCTGCTCTACTAATTGTATTTAACGTTTGAGCAGTGGTGATACGGGTGGGTTCGTCGGTGTTATTGAGGTTTGTAATTAGACGAGATACAGTTAGGTAAGATTTAGCATTTAATTTCACCAAAGCCACACTAGCATTGATGCGTACTGAAAAATCTGGGTCTTGAAGAGCATTAATTAAGTAAGGGGCAAACCTAGCAGCTTCAACTGATATATTTCCAGTACCATCGCTATTATCTTCGCCTGCAATGCTACCAATGGCTCTAGCTGCACTACTACGTACAAATATATATGGATCATTGAGATTTTCAACTAAATTAGGTAATGTGTCTTTAATTGCTCCACCACCTTTTTGAGATAAAGCTAACGCCGCACCACTACGCACTCGCCAATCAGGATCTTTCAAAGCTTGATTGAGTTTAGCTAATGCTTCTCTAATAAATACTTCGTCTCTGAGATTTCCTAATGTTGTAACTGTGTTAAGCCGTTCTAATAAATCATCATTTTTAAAGTTTTGTATTAACTGATCAACGTTCAATTGGTTTGTAGTTTGTGCCCAGCCTGTACTAGCCACAGCTAAAGGTGATACAACACCTAACATGGTGATAGCGATCCGAGATGCTAATAACCAATAGGGAATTCTATTCCAGAAATTTAACTTAATATTCTTTGCCACAAACTTTACCTTATACACTACTGCTAATTTTATATTTTGTGGTGCATTATACCATTAATGCTAATTATTGACAAATTTAAGAAAGTCATCTTTTTTGATGTGATAAAAGTGTAAAGTACAATTTCATCAAAGTTCTTATTACTCAGATATTTTGCGAGTTTCCGGCATTGTTGTCAGTGGTATTGTATTATGCCGTGGCTATTGCACTTTAATTATTAGTATTGCGGCGCTTGGCGATAAAGCACCCTACATTTAAAATTTTCAGCTTAACATAATTAGCACTACCTTACTTATTGTTTATATATGATTTATAAAGTAAACCGGAAATTGTAGGGTGCGTTAAGTGTTGCTATAACGCACTGGGAAAGATGGTGTCCTGCGGCTAATCCTCACTCTCTGAAACTCGGCAATTCTTGCATAGCTGTAACACAACGGCAATAAAGCGAAAACTTCAGAGCGGCAAAAGCCGCTCTGAAGTTCAGTGGTGAGGAACATCCACAGCGCTTTTTGCCTTCCCTACTTCATATTGACTTTATAAATAGGCTCTTAGCATTTTCCTTGATGAAAATTTTTGTTATCTATTGGATAAAATGTCTCTGCAATATCTATTAGTTCTTTCGCGGTATTGTGGCGGTTAATCATTAAGCGAGGAATTTGATAATGGTTTTTAAAACAACCATAATTTAATATTCCATTATTATACAAATAACTAGATAAATAATATTTAGATACAAAATCCTCTACCTCTTGATTATAAGCTCCATAGGGGTAAGCAAAGTGAGATGCTACTTGTTGATCTGGGTCTAAATCTTGTGTACATATCCTTAAATCAGTCCTAGCTTGTACTAGTTCTTTAACTAACTCCCGACGGTTAAGTTTAGTTAAATCTTTATGATTTAATCCATGAGATTGAATGTCATAAAATCCTTTTTTCAAGCCTTCTCTCAATTCTTTACAACTTAAGTTAGTAGAATTCAAACTTCCTGGTCTAGATAAATTACCTGGATTTATAAATAAAACAACTTTTACTTTCTTACCATATTTTTTTTCGAGCTTATGTAAAATTGGTAGTAAATTTGTATGTACTGTCTTATATCCATCATCAAAAGAAATCATGATAGGCTTTTGTTTATATTGCTCAGCAGAAATTTTCTTTGATTTAGTTAAGAAAAAGTCATATAAATCTTGAGTGGTTAAAAACCAATAATTATTAATAATTAATTTTTCTAAAAAAACTTCTACTTCTTCTTTAGGATAATGCATTTCACCTGAATAGAAAGCAGAAGCATTATTTTTAATATTAATAATGCCATGAAAGCCAAAAATAGGAATTACAGGGGCACTGTATTGGAAATTGATAATAGAAAAAAATATGACAAATCCCAAGATTAAGCTCAAAGAAAAATTTTTAGGCTTCGCAGAGCTAGCGAAGTTGTGATCATGGCTGTCAGTCATATTGGTAATGATGCATCCCTTAAGAATTTGCCAGTATCCTGGTATAAGTCGCACTGGTAATTTCCACAGATACCACAACTTGAAAGTATTGAGTAGGGAATTGGGAATTGGGAATGGGAAATGAGTTACTCCTTTCCCACCTGAAGATTACCGTGTAGAGAGCAGGGGAGCGGGGGAGCTTTCAAAGCAGAAGAGAAAAATTTGGATCGGTAATCTTACAGCGAAAAAAGAGTAGGAATTTTACTTGTGGTATGGTTGGCTGTGATGTTTTCTATTACTAGTAATTTATTGAAGTCAGTACGCTGATGTGTATAAGTTAAACATTTTGTATAAAAAAGTACTTATGTTAAAATATATGAAATGGCATATAGGCGTATATGCACAATGGTAAAACAGTACTCTGAGTAGGGTTTCTCTGCCTGGGGACTGCGATCGCAACAGTGAAGCGCCAGTCTTCTTGCAAAGGTCATGATCGCATGACTGATGCTTAGACATGGACTTCAGAATGTGCCTTAACCGCGTTAAGCTGGATGAAAGTAGCAAAATATTACGTTCTTTATATGAAAATTGCTGTTACTGTTAATTTTTAATTTTCCCTGCTTGAGTAACCTGGAATGCTAGACCAAATTTTTGATTATTTGCACTTTCATATCAGCGTTGAAGCACCGATAGTCCTACTGATTTTAGTGTTTTTAGAGGCGGTGTTATCTGCTGACAATGCGATCGCCCTGGCTGCGATCGCCCAAGGATTGGAAGACAAAGAACTTGAGCGTCGCGCCCTTAACTTTGGTTTAGTTGTTGCTTATGTGCTGCGAATCACTCTGATTTTAACTGCCACTTGGGTGCAGCAATTGTGGCAATTTGAACTCTTAGGTGCTGCTTACTTGCTGTGGCTGGTATTCCAACACTTTACCTCTGAAGAAACTGAAGACGATCATCATCACGGGCCACGTTTTAACTCTTTGTTGCAAGCTATACCTGTGATTGCCTTTACAGATTTGGCATTTTCCTTGGATAGTGTGACAACCGCGATCGCCGTTTCTCAAGAAAGATGGTTGGTACTGACAGGCGCAACAATTGGGATTATTACCCTGCGATTCATGGCAGGATTGTTTATCCGTTGGTTAGATGAATTTGAAAATCTAGAGGATGCAGGCTACATCACTGTGGCGTTCGTGGGTTTGCGTCTATTGCTGAAAGTGGTAAACGACAACTTAGTCCCACCAGAATGGGTGATGATTACTGCGATCGCTATCATCTTCACTTGGGGATTTTCCAAGCGTAATCTCACAGAAACCCCCCAAGTAGAAGTGGAAAAAAGCGAAGTGCCGAAGTAAGTTAACAGTTAAGAGTGAAGAGTTAAAAGTTATGAATTCTTAACTTCTAACTCCTAACTCCTAACTCCTAACTCCTAACTTCCATCATTCGTGCAACCAAGGTGTTAAGTGCGGTTGCCAATTTACTAGTTCTTCTTCCTTAAACCATAGCCCTATTTCGTATTGTGCGGTTTCTGGAGCATCAGAACCATGAATAATGTTGCGACCAATATTAATGCCTAAATCGCCCCGGATAGTCCCTGGTTCTGCTGTTAAGGGATTGGTTGCACCAATGAGTTTTCTGGCAGAAGCAATGACGCCATCACCTTCCCAAACCATCGCTACCACTGGCCCAGATGTAATAAAATCGACTAAGCTGCCAAAAAATGGCCGCTCCTTGTGAACAGCATAATGTTGTTCAGCTAATTCCCGGCTGGCTTTGAGGAATTTTAAACCAACCAAGGTAAAGCCTTTAGTTTCAAAGCGGCTGATAATTTCACCAACCAGTCCACGCTGTACGCCATCAGGCTTAATTGCTAAAAATGTGCGTTCCAAAGCTATCTCCCAAAACTTAATAAAGTTTTTATTTTGTCAATAGTCAAAAGTCTACAGTCCACAGTCCAAAGTCCAAAGTCTACAGGCGAGGATTTTTTAACTATTGACCATTGACCAATGACCATTGACTACTGACCATTGACTACTGACCAATCAGAGTTTATCTCAGAAATTATCTCTGGTTGCATATCCGTTACAAGATGAATGCGTTAAATTGTTTATTCGTGGGTGAAACACACAGGTGATTAGAAATGGATCTTGAGGCAACTGCTACAGCTGATGGGGTGGTCAAACTACCGTCCAATGGACATAAATTAGAAGTGAAAAATCATAAGCAGAAAAAGCTGTTACCGCCTAGTACTATCACAGGAGAATCACCTCGCTCCTGGAAAATTGAAGATAGTGAAGCCCTGTACCGGATTGAAGGTTGGGGACAACCTTATTTTTCGATTAATGCTGCTGGTCATATCACTGTTTCTCCCAAAGGCGATCGCGGCGGTTCTCTAGATTTATTTGAACTAGTCAACGCCCTGAAGCAGCGCAATTTGGGACTCCCGATGTTAATTCGTTTTTCCGATATTTTGGAAGACCGAATTGAACGTTTGAATGCTTGTTTCGCCAAAGCGATCGCCCGTTATAACTACCCTGGCGTTTATCGTGGGGTGTTTCCTGTCAAGTGCAACCAGCAGCGGCATTTGATTGAAGATTTAGTCAAGTTTGGTAAACCGCATCAATTTGGCTTAGAAGCCGGTTCTAAGCCGGAATTAATGATTGCTCTGGCTATATTGGATACACCAGGTGCATTGCTCATTTGCAACGGCTACAAAGACCAAGAATACATCGAAACGGCAATGTTAGCCCAAAGATTAGGGCAAACGCCAATTATCGTCTTAGAACAGATTGAAGAAGTCGATTTGGTAATTGCTGCTAACCGCCAGTTAGGTATTAAGCCTCTTTTGGGAGTGCGGGCAAAATTAAGCACCCAAGGTATGGGACGCTGGGGAACTTCCAGCGGCGATCGCGCTAAATTTGGTTTGACAATGCCTGAAGTCATCGAGGCTGTTGACAAGTTACGCGAAGCTGATTTGCTCGATTCTTTACAGTTGATGCACTTTCACATTGGCTCACAAATTTCTGCCATCAATGTGATTAAAGATGCCATCCAAGAAGCCAGCCGCATCTACGTGGAGTTGGCAATGCTGGGGGCAGATATGAAATACCTCGATGTTGGCGGGGGCTTGGGTGTAGATTACGATGGCTCGCAAACTAATTTCTACGCCTCGAAAAACTACAACATGCAAAACTATGCTAACGACATCGTGGCAGAGTTAAAAGATACCTGTGCAGAACGGCAGATACCCGTACCAACACTGATTAGCGAAAGTGGACGAGCGATCGCTTCTCATCAATCAGTGCTGATTTTTGACGTTCTCAGTACTAGCGATGTGCCACTCGATCCACCGGAACCTCCTCAAGAGGGAGAATCCCCAATTATCAATTATCTGTGGGAAACTTACCAATCCATCAACAAAGAAAATTATCAAGAGTTTTACCATGACGCTGCTCAATTCAAAGAAGAAGCCATCAGCCGCTTCAACTTGGGAATTTTGCGCCTGAGAGAACGAGCCAAAGCAGAACGCCTCTACTGGGCTTGTTGCCAAAAAATTCTTAACATTACTAGGCAGCAGGAATACGTACCTGATGAATTGGAAGACCTAGAAAAAATCATGGCTTCCATCTATTATGTTAATATGTCCGTGTTCCAATCGGCACCAGATTGTTGGGCGATCGACCAACTATTCCCAATTATGCCCATCCACCGCCTAGATGAAGAACCCATACGGCGAGGCATTTTAGCAGACCTGACTTGTGACAGTGATGGCAAAATTGATCGCTTTATTGACCTGCGCGATGTCAAATCGGTTTTAGAACTACATTCATTCAAACCAGGAGAACCCTACTATCTGGGGATGTTCTTGAATGGAGCTTACCAAGAAATCATGGGTAATTTGCACAACTTATTTGGCGATACCAACGCCGTTCACATCCAGTTAACCCCCAAAGGCTACCAAATTGAACATGTAGTCAAAGGTGATACCATGAGTGAAGTAGTAAGTTACGTGCAATACGACTCTGAAGATATGGTAGAAAATATTCGCCAGCGTTGTGAGCAAGCCCTAGAAGAAAAGCGCATCACTCTAGCAGAGTCACAACGGCTGCTGCAAACCTACGAACAAAGTCTCAGAAGATACACATATCTTAATAGTTAGGAGTTAGGAGTTAGGAGTTAGGAGTTATGAATTTAAACTCTTAACTCCTCACTCTGAACTCCTAACTTTAGTTTGCGTTTGTCCCCAGCAGTTCCTCAATGGCTTGCCTTTCAAGAGGGGTATGAGATGGTGGTATCTGCCGGGCATCGGTAATCAGCCAGTCTAAAGCAGCGGCCTGTACATCGATCGCAGCCCCTGTTTTATCTACACAGTAACGCCCAAACACCAGCTTATCAACTAGCCGTACTCCCGGCCCCAATCGTGACCATTCAAAAATGACGCTGTTTTCTACCGTTGCCCCACTGCATACCCAGCAATTAGGGCCAATCATAGCTGGGCCAACGATTTTAGCTCCATCTTCTATCCTCGTCATGCCACCAATATAAACTGGGCCTGTGATATCTACCTTGTCCCAATTCACGGCCACATTTAAGCCAGTATAAATACCAGGTGCGACTTCATGACCAGGGATTTGCACATTCTTGATTTCGCCTAGCAGCACACCACGGATTGCTCGCCAGTAGTCTGGTACTTTACCAATATCTACCCATTCAAAATCCATAGCAATGGCATAGAAGGGAGCGCCAATTTCTACTAATTTGGGGAATAGTTGGCTACCAATGTCATATTCAACTCCAGAAGGTATGTACTTAAACACCTCTGGCTCAAATATGTAAATACCTGTGTTGATGTTAGTACTGAGAGCTTCTTCTGTGGAAGGTTTTTCTTGGAAAGCTTGGACACGTCCATCTTCATCGGTGACAACCACACCATAACTGGATACTTCTTCTTGTGGCACAGATTTTGTGATGATAGTAGCGATCGCTCCTTTGGATCTATGCCACTTAACGGCTGCGGACAAATCCAGATCAATTAAAGCATCACCACATAGCACCACAAAAGTATCATCAAAGAATGGTGAGAAGTCTTGGATGCGCCGCATACCTCCGGCAGAACCAATTGCTTCGCCCACCAGTTTACCGTCATCAATTTTACCTTCAAAAGAATAGGCTATCTGTACGCCAAAGCGCTGACCATCACGGAAATAGTTTTCAATTTCTTCAGCTAAATGGCTAACATTGACCATAATTTGGTCAAATCCGTGTTGACGCAAAAGTTCTAGTAAAAATTCCATCACTGGCTTTTGCAGGATGGGAATCATCGGTTTGGGAGTTGTATAGGTAATCGGTCGCACACGAGTACCTTTACCTGCCGCGAGAATCATCGCTTTCATAAAAGTTTATTCCTCAACCACCAGCCAGTTTACTTTCATTGAGTGAGACTTAATCATCAGTTTTTATTTCTGCTCTAAGTAACCCCTAACAACAGGGATAACAGGAATTTGCTGATTGTTGCAACCATTGAACTGACGCGAAACAAAGCGCTGTAGCGGCAATTCATCAATTGCTGCTAGGTCAAAATAAGGTTTTTGGCTATTGTTTGCGTCAGTCCTGAATCAATAGGGATGGCAGATAAAAAGTAATTAGTCATCTCTTCAATTTACTCGGATTTTGGATTTTGCTGAAGCGAAAGTCTATAAGCTATCCTTAGTAGTAGTTTAGACCTGTTTAATTCAACGGCTGTTCCCAAGATTGGTAGGCGTTAGCTGAATCGGTGAGTAACCGAATTTTGATCTCCTGGTAAAACTCCTCTTGCAATAGCTCTACCTTAGATTGAGCAGAGAGTAGTAGCAGCGCCCAGAAAACGCTAACTATGTGGCTATGTTCTGACTCATGGGCAGACCCATTCTGGTGTGGTTGCTTTGTCTGAGTCCACAACTGTACAAGTTGCTCTAAATTCAAACAATTTTGTTCTAGCAGTAGTTCTCTTGGCGCTAGACGCAGCACCTGTTCTAGTTCCCTGGCTACTTCCGTCAGATTTTCTTGGTGAGCTAACTCTAGTGCTTCCCGCATCGCTTGGGCACTGGGCTGACGCTTAGGGCGCACAGGTTTGCTTGTTTTTTGTACCAACTTGAGTTGGTTTGCCATGAGTTGCAATTGCTCGATCAACTCTTGTAAGGTGACGCGGCGTTTTGGTGGCGGCATAGCAGCCGGGCGACGACGCAAGTGTCGTTCTAATTGCAGACGATGAGCTTGATGTAACATCCCGTCTTCATTTTCTGACATGACATCATCTGCTAAATCCTCCTGTAAATCTTCTACTGTTGTTAATTGCATCAAGGTATTAGCTTTGAATAACACCAGCATCGATGCTGATAAAAAAGCCTGTCCAGATTGAGACAAGTCGGCTTCATAGCCCCGGACTGTTGCTTGTGGTGTCATTAGTTCTAGGTAATGGTCAATCACTTCAATTACCTGGACATCCCAAGGATCAATTTCCCCCCGCTCAGCTTGGTCAATCAGGATCGTAATTGTTTCCAATAGCTCGGAAGCATCCATTAATCAGTTCTAAGTTCAGTAATAAGTGTCGAAAATTATACTCTATTTGTGGGAATTGAGAATTGAGAATTGGGCATTGGGAATTGGGCATCGGGTATTGGGAATATACTTGCTCCCCTGCTCCACTGCTCCCCTGCTCCCCTATCTCCCCATCCCCCTGCTCAATTCGTGTCTGGATCAACGGGGGAGTCATGATTAATAGTGACAGTTGAAACAAATTGATCGGATTTGCCGCTCTTGAGAGCGTCGAATGTGCCTTTGATAGTACCGGCAATAGGCACAGCAACTAGTGTGCCTAAGAATCCAGCAATCTCAAATCCCATCAAAATAGCAACGAAAATCCAGATAGGATTAAGTCCGATAAAATCGCCCAGTAAGTTGGGAGCTAAAAGATTATCTTTAATTTGTTGCATGAGAATGGCCGCTATAGCAACTGGAACTGCTAGCCACCAATTTTGCAGCAATACTAAAATTGTTACCAAACCAATACCTAAAGTCGCTCCGATAAAAGGAATGAGTTCAGATATACCAATGAGTATGGCAAACAATAGAGCAAATGGCACTTTCAAAAATAAGAAAATAGGAGTAAGACTTATGATCATGAATAACCCCAGCAACAACTGACTGAGGAAAAAATTCTGAAAATTAAGTTGTAAGGATCTGGTTAAGGGAACTCCAACATTAGCAGGTAAGAGATTGACTAGACCGTACCATACGCGATCGCCATATAAGAGCATGTAAAATGCCAAGACAACCACTAATACTACATTGAGTAAGCCAGACAGCAGTATTCCCGCAAATCCCACTGCACCAGAAGCAAGTTGTTGAACTAAATTCTGAATGTTGGCATTGATTTGATTGCTGACAACCCTAAGATCAATAGGCAAACGTCTTTGCTTAGCAAAGGCTTCAAATTGCTCTATATTTGCTTGACTAGTTGTCAACCAATCTGGAATCTTATTGAGAAGCTGGATTGTTTGGTCAATTACCATCGGTACCAACGTGACGCCCAGAATCACCAATAAAGTTAAAGTGACGAGTAAAACTATGACAACCGCCTGTGTGCGAGTCATGTGAGCGCGTTCAAAAAACTTAACTGGATAGTTCAGTAAAAAAGCTAAAATCGCCGCAACGCTCAAAATAGTAATGGGATGTTGGAAATAGCTAAACAGTAACGACAGCAGCCAGATATTGAGAGCAATTATCGGGCCGCTCAGACCATAAATTAATAAACGTTGAAGGGAGGCCGAACGGCGCATTTGATGCAATCGAGAATCTCGACTCCTTGAGATAATTAATAAAACTGATGTTGGCGCTAATCATCATCATAGATATTTTTATCAAAGACGTGTATCAGCGAATCTGATAATAAGGAAGTAAATCACGATGGACAAGACCATAGCAGACCTCCGCAAGGATTACACCTTAGAAGGTTTGAGCGAAACTGAAATTAATTCCAATCCCTTCATACAATTTAAAAAGTGGTTCGACCAAGCACTAAAAGCCCAACTTCCTGAACCAAATGCCATGACTCTTGCTACTGCTATGCCAGATGGTAAACCTTCGGCAAGAATGGTATTACTGAAAGATTTTGATGAACGGGGTTTTGTTTTCTTTACTAACTACAACAGTCGTAAGGGACAAGAACTGGCAGAAAATCCCCAAGCATCTTTAGTTTTTTGGTGGGCTGAACTCGAACGTCAAGTCCGGATTTCTGGACATGTTGAAAAAGTTTCTGAAATCGAGTCAGATCAGTATTTTGAAAGTCGTCCTGCTAAGAGTCGCTTGGGTGCGTGGGTGTCTAATCAAAGCGAAGTCATAGAAAGCCGAGAAGTGCTGGAGCAACGAATGCAGGAATTTCAGAGCAAGTATGAGAATCAGGAGATTCCCCGACCACCCCATTGGGGAGGCTTGCGAGTGATCCCCGCAGAAATTGAGTTTTGGCAAGGACGCTCCAGTCGTCTGCACGATCGCTTGCTGTATACTCACTCTATTGATGGCAGTTGGAAAATTGAGCGGTTGTCACCGTGATGGGGAGATGGGGGGATGAGGGAGATGAGGGAGATGAGGGGGATGAGGGGGATGAGGGGGATGAGGAGAAATTATCTAAGAATTATCTTTTTTCCTCTCTATCTCCCCCCACTCCCCCACTCCCCCATCTCCCCCCATTCCCTATTCCGTCGCTGCTGCTTTAGGTGCAAACTGAATTCTGGGGTCTGGCATGAATGTGTATCTGAGATACAATCCTCCCCAGATAAACAAGATAATCAACAATGAACCAATACCAAGGGGACTGGGAAGCCAGAAAACGGCTTCTATGTGGTTGAGTTCACCAGTCTTTAGTTGCCATACGAGTTGATTACCATTTTTTGCTGGTTCAATGGCAGTTTCTGCATTTTCAGGTATTTGAATGTTTTTAGCGCCCCAAGGAGTTGTCAGGCTAAATTTCAAATTGAGAATTGAACCAGCATCAGCAAGAACGTTACCTTTGCTAGCGATGAGAGCGAGCGATCGCAAGTCTAAATCATAAATTAATCGATTCCGTACTAACAGTAAAAAGTTGTTCTGCTCCAAAAGTAAGTTTGATTCAATCTTTGGTAATTCTGATTCAGATTCACTTGGTACAGCTTCAGCTTGTTGGTTAGCACGGGAATTAAAAAATTCGTTGAACTTGGTTTGCAACTCCTGACCATTACTGAAGGGAATTGTCACAATTAGCTCTTCTTTAGAAACCCGCTTTGCTTTGCCTTCCAGCTTGCGGGCACGACGCTCTATACTGTTTAACCATTCGTATACATAGTCACCACTGAAACTGGTTAGCCGTTCTTCTAATTTAATATGCTGCACCAGTTCACCGCTGTTCGAGTTGCCAAAGTTCACTCCCACGTCGTACTGCACACAACCTGACAGCAGCAGTGATGTTAACAACACTAGCCACAAAATAGGCTGTGTAATGCTTGCTCTACGTTTTTTGAATCGCATAGACGCGAGGGAATTTTGTCTGTTTTTTGTCATTTGTCAGTTGTTAGTTGTCAGTTGTTCGGGTTTCAAGCACATTGATGTTTCGTAACATAGAGGAGTTTATTTACACCGACTGACTTATTTAATAAAAATTCAACCAAAACAAGTACAAGACTGTTAAACCAATGGCAATTAGTGCCACCAAGATAAAGCGATTATCTTTAGTATTTACCTGACTAAGGTCTACAAATTCTGGTTGAGCTGCCTTTTTTTGCCCAGAAGACTTACGCGGATTGACAGTAACACGAATTTTGTCATCATTATCCGGTAGTTTGCCCAAATCTGGGATTTCAGTCATCCATTCACTCGGTCTTTTCAGCTTTGGTGCTTGTAAGATGTAAAGCAATCGCTTTGCTTGTTTGCTGGTTTCTGCAAAGGGATGGCGTTTGAGTTGTTGACAAAGGGCGATCGCATCTTCAGTACGTCCAGATGCTTCATAAGCTGTTGCCAGCCAAATATCTACTTCACCCTTAAGGCGAGTATTGCCAGCCAAAAGGGCGCTTGCCTTTTCCAAGTTTTCCACAGCTTCTCGATATTGCCCATTTTCAAAGGCAAGTTTCCCAGTCTGGTAGATACTTCTGGCTATTTCTAAACTTTCTGCACTCACGTTTTAGATATAATTCAGCACTATTTTAATTTTGCCAATTCCATTGTAGGAAGAACTGGGGATTGGGGATTGGGGATTGGGGATTGGGGATTGGGGATTGGGAAAGAATTTCTTCCTCATCCCCCTCATCCCTCTCATCTCCCCTGCACCCCCGCACCCCTGCATCTTCTATGAGGTAAACTGAGAACCGAGAATCATCGTACCGATACCAACATCTGTAAAAATTTCCAATAATAGGGCGTGAGGTATGCGACCATCGATGATATGTGCTGCACGTACACCTTGAGCAAGCGATCGCACACAACAATTGACTTTAGGAATCATGCCACCGCTGACTATACCATCGGCAATCAACTCGCGGGCTTCACGAATATCTACTTTTGGAATCAAAGTTGAGGGGTCTTTATAATTTGTTAAAATCCCTCTGGTGTCGGTCAGTAAAATCAACTTTTCTGCCCCTAGTGCTGCTGCTATTTCCCCAGCTACAGTATCAGCGTTAATGTTGTAAGGTTGTCCCGTCTCATCTGCGGCTACGCTGGAAACTACGGGGATATACCCATTGCTGGAGAGGGTTTCTAAAATTTTAATATTTACATTACTCACTTCCCCCACAAAGCCAATACCTTCTTGACCTTGGGGACGAGCTGTAATCAAATTACCATCTTTACCGCAAAGACCTACCGCCAAACCTCCAGCTTGGTTAATCAGGGCGACAATTTCTTTATTAACTCGCCCAACTAAAACCATTTCCACCACATCCATTGTGGGGGCGTCTGTGACTCGCAAACCATTCTTAAATTGGGCTTCGATTCCCAGTTTATCTAACCAACTGTTAATTTCTGGGCCACCGCCGTGTACTAGTATGGGACGCAAGCCGACACAGGATAAAAATACAATGTCGCGGATGACTTGATCTTTGAGGGTGCTGTCTTTCATCGCTGCGCCACCATATTTCACAACAACAGTGCGACCAGCGAATTGTTGAATATAAGGTAGAGCTTCGCTTAGCACTTGTACGCGAGTGGCTTCAGCTTGCCTAATGTACTCAGTATCGTTGACTGTCATGAGGAGCCGCCATTGAAAATTAAAACCTATTTCAGTCAGTGTAGAAGACTTTGGAACCTGTAACAATAAGTTCAAAGTCAAGAGGCAATTCGTCTTTCCCTATTGTCTATTGCCAGTATCCATATTTCCTATTTTTGCGAAAAATTTCAGAAATTAAATAAGATTGGTATAAAGTAATTTAATTAACACATTTATTGAGCGCATATTGTTAACTAACTTATGAATTCCCAGAAGGAAACAAAACTTCTTATTTTATCTCTGCTTTCCACTATGTTTGTGCTGGGCATTGGCTTTTGGTTATGGAATCAATTCTTTGGAAAAAGAATAACTTCTTTACCATCAGATAATAAAAATCTAATTACTACAGGTTCAGCACAAGACCGAATCAGTTTAGGTGAAAAAATTTTAGTTACTGCTAATACTAACCCTGATAAAGAAGCAGGAGTGCAAGCTTTTGCTAAGGGCGATTTTGTAACTGCTGCCAATTATTTTAAAGCATCGTTGCTCAAAGACCGTAATGATCCAGAAACATTAATTTATTTCAATAATTCTCAAAAAGATAATAGTCAATATGTCAAAATAGTAGTTAGTGTGCCTATTGGTGGCAATCTTGACGTAGCAAAAGAGATATTGCGGGGTGTAGCTCAAGCTCAAGATCAGGTGAATCGCACTGAGGGCATTAATGGTAAGCTTTTGCAGGTAGCGATCGCCAGCGATGACAATGATCCTGCCTTAGCTCAACAGCTAGCAACGCAATTTGTCAAAGATTCCAGCATTCTTGCTGTAGTCGGACATAACGCTAGTAACGCTTCAATTGCAGCTGCTCCAGTGTATCAACAAGGAGGTTTAGTGATGATCTCTCCCACCAGTTTTGCTCAAAATCTTTCTGGCATTGGTAGCTATATATTCCGCACTATTCCCAGTATTGGCGCTGTTGCTGAGCGACTTTCTACTTATATCGTCAAAACAGCTCGCAAAACTAATATTGGTATTTGTGTTGATTCTAAAGCAATTGATAATGTGTCGTTTAAAGATGAGCTTGTTAAAGGCATATTAGCCACAGGTGGCAAAGTGAATCCGACAAATTGCGATTTTTTTGCCCCCAACTTTAATCCTAATGCAGTCATTTCTCAATTAATCAGCAGTGGGGCGGATAGTTTGGTGTTAGCACCCCATGTCGATAGAATTAACAAAGCTTTAGAACTAGCAGCAGCAAATCAAGGAAAATTGACACTATTTAGTAGTCCCACGCTTTACACATTTCAAACTCTACAGGTAGGAAAAGCTGATGTGAATAGCATGGTATTGTCTGTAACTTGGCATCCTAATGCAATTCCAGGCAATGACTTTACTCAAAATGCCGTGAAACTTTGGGGTGGAACTGTTAATTGGCGAACGGCTACGGCTTATGATGCAACTATAGCGATCGCCAAAGGTTTACAGCAAAGCAAAAACCGCGATGAATTACAACAAGTGCTGCATAGTCCCAGTTTTTCAGTTTTTGGTGCTACAGGTAAGATCGAATTTCTCCCATCAGGCGATCGCAATGGCACAGCAATATTAGTCAAAGTGCAACCGAGTAGTAAATCTTCTAGTGGATATGATTTTGTGCCTTTGAATGATAAATAAACGTGAGTTCGACAAGCGCTGTTTTGACCTCTCCCCCGGCCCCTCTCCTACGAGGAGAGGGGAGTAAAACCGTGATTTTTTCGTTTCTCCTCCCTCGCCTTTTAGGAGAGGGAGGCCGGGAGGGAGAGGTTCATCGAACTCACGTTAAATAAAAATCTTAATAATTCTGCTTTTTAACTAGCCATGCTTAGGGGTAAAGTCAAAATGCGATCGCTGCATCAAACCTCTAAAATTGAAATCATGACAAGAGCGAGGGCTGAAGAAGCACGAACAAAAATGACGAGACTGCTAATTCAAACTGAAAGCACACCCCTAACAGTCAATTTTCCCTCGCTTGTGCAGATGACAAATGAGCAGTTCTACGAATTTTGCCAAGCTAATAGAGATCTACGAATTGAGCGCAATGCTACTGGGGAAGTCATAATAATGCCACCAGCTTTTTCTGATACGGGCAACCGTAACTTTAATATAGCTGTACAGCTAGGCTACTGGACAGAAAAAGATGGCACTGGGATTGGCTTTGACTCTAGTACAGGTTTTACATTACCCAACGGTGCTACTCGTTCCCCCGATGCATCTTGGATTAAATTAGAACGCTGGAATGCTTTGACTGAAGCACAAAAAGCTTCTTTTGCACCAATTTGTCCTAACTTTGTAATTGAGCTACGCTCTTTTAGCGATCGCCTCCAAGAATTACAACAAAAAATGCAGGAGTACATTGACAACGGTGCATCACTAGGATGGTTGATTGATCGCAAGAATCGAAAGGTTTATATTTACCGTCCTCATCAACAAGTTGAGATTTTAGATAATCCTGAAACAGTTAGTGGAAATCCAGAATTGCCAGAATTTATTTTAAAAATGACAAAAATTTGGTAACTTTTTTTCCTGTAGCTACAGTGATTTATTTGGTAAAAAGTTTATCTAGTTTCAATCCCTAATAGGGATTAGGTGAAATTTCAAGTGGCTACAGCGAGTACTGATTAGTAAATTTTCTGTGTTTCAATCCCTAATAGGGATTAGGTGAAATTTC
Source organism: Nostoc sp. NIES-4103 (assembly GCF_002368335.1). GTDB lineage: Bacteria > Cyanobacteriota > Cyanobacteriia > Cyanobacteriales > Nostocaceae > Amazonocrinis. Next base: position 6,318,562 of record NZ_AP018288.1, read on the forward strand.
AAGGACGCATGGACAGAGTACGATGCGCTACTCGTGCGTTTCAATCCCTAATAGGGATTAGGTGAAATTTCAAGGTTAAATTGCGTCCCTTTTTATCGCCAAATTTATTGTTTCAATCCCTAATAGGGATTAGGTGAAATTTCAAGAAGACTCAAGAATGTACAATCGTTGGCTGTTTCAATGAAAGTTTCAATCCCTAATAGGGATTAGGTGAAATTTCAAGTTAAGATTATCAATGGCATCTGGGCTTAATGCTCTGTTTCAATCCCTAATAGGGATTAGGTGAAATTTCAAGTTTGATGGAGCGTTATCCCAATGCTTTTATTTTGGGAGTGTTTCAATCCCTAATAGGGATTAGGTGAAATTTCAAGTTTACACAGCGCTTTATCCTACCCAGGTAAAACTAGTGTTTCAATCCCTAATAGGGATTAGGTGAAATTTCAAGGTAGACCCTCGTGGTACATTCGCCGCATTTCAAGTTTCAATCCCTAATAGGGATTAGGTGAAATTTCAAGTTCAATTGATAGACAATTACTAAATGAAACACAGTTGTTTCAATCCCTAATAGGGATTAGGTGAAATTTCAAGGGCTATTACTAAAGCTCACGATATTGACGAAAAATTGTTTCAATCCCTAATAGGGATTAGGTGAAATTTCAAGGTTCTGGGAAGCATCAAGGGAGTCCTTTATCGCTTTCCAGTTTCAATCCCTAATAGGGATTAGGTGAAATTTCAAGACTATTACGGGCCATTATTCTCAGGGGATAAAATGTTTCAATCCCTAATAGGGATTAGGTGAAATTTCAAGTGCGGAAGCTGGAAAGACAATCTGTATTTGGTTTTCAAGGTTCAGTTGCGCGGATGAGGCAATCATAGCATGTGAAATTAAAATTGAACTGAAACGAAATGGCTAAAACCCAGTCTACATAAGCTGCGCGGCTACTTTTGAGGCAATTTTACTCAAAACTCTTACACAGTCGAGATTTAAGCTTCACTTGCCAAAGTCTCGTCTTGAACACCTACCCATCCGCGCTTGAAGTCATACCGAGTTGTATTTGAAGGTAGCAGGGGGATGAGGGGGATGAGGGAGATGAGGAGGATGAGGGAGATGCTAGTTCCCATGTCTAGATGCTATTTCATTATTGTAGACTTGTCCTAATTATTGCGATCGCTCTCTTAATTGTAAGAATCAGGCTGTTTCAAAACGCTGGGAATCGCTTCCATAACTCGATTGGCGATTTCTTCAGGTGTATCACCCTCACGCAAGATGATGTGTAAATCGGCTTGGGCGTAAAGTGGTTGACGCTGTTCGAGGAGCGATCGCAGTTTGCCTTTGGGGTCAGGGTCTTGTAGTAATGGTCTTGTGGTATCTTCTGCTAAGCGGTTGTAAAGTAACTCTAATGGTGCATCTAGCCACACAATTAAACCGTGATGCAGGTAACTCCAGTTTTCTCGCCGCATAACTATACCGCCGCCAGTTGCTATGGTCAACTCTTTACGCGCACAAACTTGTGCTAGTACATCACTTTCCAACTGGCGAAACGCTGCTTCTCCTTCTTCGGCAAATAGCTGATTGATGGATCTTCCTGCTAATTTGACGATTAAATCATCTGTATCTAAAAACCTATAGCCTAAATGCTTTGCGAGTAAATCTCCTACTGTAGACTTACCAACGCCCATCATCCCAATTAAATACAGGTTAACTCCTCGCAATAAGCTGTTCACTAGTCACTTCACTCCAGTTATCAGTTATCAGTTGTGAGTCGTGTTGACTCCTAACTTTTAATTTCTCATACTAATTCTCTATAAACCAATACGGTTCAGTTAAGGCTAAAACTTTTTGTCAAAATCAATTTTTTTAACGAACCGCAAAGGGCGCAAAGAGTAGGGAAAAAGCTTAACTGAACCGTATTGCTCTATAAACTTGTACTAAGGGACTTGCATTCTAAAAAACATAAAATTTTTCTTGTGGGGTGGACATCTTGTTTTCCCCAAGCAAAGGGCGGGCGAGACGCCCACCCCACAAGATTGAATAATTTATTTCTTGGTAATCCCTCAATAACTTGATTTCTCTTCCTTGGCATTCTTTGCGTTCTTTGCGGTAGCCTGCGGCAAGCCACTTCGTGTCTACGTTTTTTATATTAAGTACATCTTCACGGAGAATTGGTATCACCCCTAACTCATAACTTTACTTTAAATCTTTGCATCGAGACTACTTTATTTGATGCCGTTTTTGAGGCTGGCTGCAAAAATTGTCGGATTCATTGATACATACCCCTCTGGCTCTTCACTGTATTTCAAATTTTCTTCTGTTAAACGTTCAATGATATACTCCATCAAGACTGGACTCAAAAAAAAGCTTGATGCTTGTCTTTCAATCAGCGATCGCCTCTGCAATAACTCTATAGTTTCTAAGATTAATCTTTGAGAGAGTCGTTGTGACAACCCTGGGATAGTATTTTTTTGTAACTGCCGCACCGAAATAGAATCTTGATTGATAGCTAGCAAGTATATCATATACTGTTCTAGCTGAGATAAACGATTGAACTGTTGGTCTAAAATCGTTCGCATATCTCCAAAAACGACAGTACCCTGTTCGATAAACTCGTCAACATTGCCACCAAATAATTCTTGAATTGCACTAGCAACCAATTTCACAAATAAAGGATTCCCGCCATACCGCTGGAATAATATGTTATTTGCACTCTCTGAGATATCAAACAAGCCTTTTGCTTTGAAAATTAAGTGGCTGTCTTGTTTACTTAACCCAATTAATTTTAAAGAGTGAACAGGCAGATTTTCCCCTTCTAAAGCAGCAATTTCTTGAGTTTTTTCTCGACTAGTTAATACTAAACAACTTTGATGTTGTGATTCTGCTACTCGTCTAATCAATTCTCCATAAATTTCATATCCTTGACGATATTTAATTGGAGATGAAAGGGGGACAAAAGCAGAGTTTTTGATGCTGGAATTCGTGACTGGGGTAGTGGAAGATTCGGTTTGAATATATTCCTCGCTACTAACTAAAATCGAGTCAAAATTATCTAAGATAATTAGACATCTTGAACCACGCAAGCAATCTATAAATTGTGAAATTTTGCTTTCTAATGTTTGCAGACTTTTTGTCTGTGGTTGTGGAGATAAAGTCTCAAGTAGTTGCTCTAATATCACCTCTAGGGAAGGGGTAAGCCGTAGCGATCGCCAGATAACATATTCAAACTGATCTTGAATTTCTTGTGCAAGTTTGACCGAAAAAGCTGTTTTACCAATTCCTCCCATACCCAAGAGTACTACTAATCGGCAGCGCTCTTGCACAATCCATTGTTGAGTTTTCTCTAGTTCTGTTGTCCTTCCGTGGAACACACTAACATCTATGGCTTCTCCCCAATCTTGAATTTGGTTTGATTTAATTTTTTCTACATCAATCTCTTGTTCTTGATGTGATTTCCCCAAGCCAATTGCTGATTCTGATTCAAATCTAACTTTTTTATACCCAGCTTTTTCGAGTAAATGAATTACACGACTCCAATTTTTTACCTTAACTGAGTATCCTGCTTGATTACTCAGCATTTCTTCTATGTATTTATATAATCCATTAGATAAATAAACCCTGACAGTACTGCTATTACGACTTTGATAAACTAAAGTGGCAATTTCCGCAGGGCTATAGCCACAAAGTAAACCTCTGAGGAATTTCTTTTCTACAGATGTCAAGGCTTTACTCTTTGTTGAAGCCAAGTCTACGTATAACTTTTCTAACTCCCAATTATTTCTAGCTTCTACAAATTCTTCTACTTGAGTTGAATCATTTGCTGCCATTACGGTTATTGATGTACTTAATGTAACTTAGGCAAGATTTTAACGATTCTTCGATGAAAGCAGAATAAATAAAAGATGAATTTCTAACGAATTTAATAACTGTCGTTAGGTGACTTGGCAGTTGTTGCTTAGGTATGTTTAGGCTTAACGGAAATTTTATGAAGCTTGTTTGAAACTTTAAGTGAACAAAATCTGTCTATACAAATCAAGAGGACTCGTTCTCTGGTGGATAAATTTTAGATGTACACATACTGTGTTTTCCACAGCACAATATTTTACTTCTAAAATTTAGTTGCAGCAAGCTTTAATCAAAAACTGTTGCATTTCAAGGTGTAAAAGATGACTCTATTTCTGATTATTGCACAAAAAAGTTTTGTCAACTTGAAGATTTAGGCGCAAAAACTACTGCATATTCCACCTGAGTAAGCACCAATAGATCAATGTGGTATGTGAGAGGCATCAACCATGACTCGAATTCGTGACGTTGTGCAACAAGCTTTAGCAAGTGGCTATTTGACCCTAGAAGCAGAAAATCAACTACGGCGTTTATTAACTACCCGGTATGACCTGGAAGATTTTAATGCTTTTATGACTTTGCAGGAAGCGGCCATGAACGGTAAAGTTAAGCAAGAGTCCCGTGAACAGTGCCGCTTTGCGTAATTCGTAATTAGTTAACGCCTTGATGTGCTGGGGTTTTATTTGCGCGATCGCTTGTCTTCATCTTCAAAATCGTCGTCATCAAAAAAAGACCAGTCATCATCATCGGCGTTATCGGCTTGATTGGTAGACGGTGGTTGATAAGGTGGGATGATTACTCGATAATCAGCATCGTAAACAGATTCCGCTTTTCCCGCCGCAGTATTTTTTGGCTCACGGTAGCTGTAGGAGTAGACTGAACCAGACTGAGAACTGCTTTTAGGTTCTTGTTGACGTTCGTAAGTTTGAGAGTCTTGAAAGGGTTGAGTTTTAGGACTGGGGTTAGGTGTATTTGGGGGATTTTCGTCAAAGTCCCAATCATCGTTGCTGCGGTTTGTCTCCCAATCATCAAATTCTTCATTGCTAGCGTACTCTGTTTGACTAGCTGGCGGTGGAGGACTTGTAGGGCGGGGTGTGGGTTCTTCTTTGCGGGTAGCTTTTGTCCGAGGTGAAGCTGCTGTTGACCTGAAAGGGGTTTGGCGTTGTCTAACAAAATAACTTGATAATTGAAACAAGGTATTAATTAATACAGAAGTTAAAGCTCCAGCAGTAGTACTAAATAAAATCCACATAGCCAGTGGTAATGGTTGAGTTCGCATCCCCAAAAATACTAACGATAAGACAGGCGACCAATTTTGAACTAACAACAGTGTTAGTCCTCCCAGAACAGCCACCAACAAAATTAAGCGAATTACAGCCATAACAAAGGATCAAGGATGAAGGATCAAAAATGAAGGCTGAAGGCTGAAGACTGAAGGCTGAATAATTTCTACTTCAGACTTCATCCTAGCCTACCCTTCTTTGAACGCCTGACGGCGAACAGCAAGCCGCCCTTCAGGCGTCTACACGCTTCATACTTTAGCGATGACCTTGCCATCGCTGAAGAGGGATGCAGTCAATATCTAGTTGATCTAAAGCACGAGCCACGACAAAATCAACTAAATCTTCGATGTTTTGAGGATTATGATACCAAGCCGGAATGGCAGGAACAACTCTGACTCCAGCTTCTGCCAAAGTCGTTAAGTTTCGCAGGTGAATCAGGCTAAAAGGAGTTTCACGAGGAACGATAACCAACTTCCGCCCTTCCTTGAGTTGCACATCTGCTGCCCTTTCCAGTAAGTCAGAACTCAAGCCGACTGCTAGCTTAGCCACTGTACTCATACTGCATGGCATGATAATCATTCCCAAGGTACGAAAGGAACCACTAGCAATATTTGCTCCGACATCACTCCAAGGATGGCAACGTAGTTTACCTGCAAGATCTACTCCAGCTTGCTCTCGCCAGAATTGTTCTTGTGCTGTTGGTTCTGCTGGCATTCGGATATCCTGTTCCGCTTGCCAAACCATGTATGTTGATTTAGAAGCAACAAGTTCAATTTCATAGTTCGCTGTGAGCAGATATTTCAGCGCGCGAACAGCGTAAATTAAACCAGATGCACCTGATACGCCTAGTATAAGAGGCTTAGTGTGATGTGACATGGGGGGATTGGGTATTGGGTATTGGGGATTGGGGATTGGGTATTGGGGATTGGGGATTGGGTATTGGGTATTGGGTATTAGGAAGACTCTTCCCCAGTCCCCAGTCACCAGTCACCAGTCCCCAGTCCCCAGTCCCCATTGCCCCTAATCCCCACTCCCTTACGGTCGTGGGGGCCCCGAGTTCCCCAGTCACCAGTCCCCAATCACCAGTCCCCAGTCCCCAGTCCCCAGTCCCTTTATTCATCATCAGCATAGGGTTCTAAATCGTCAGGCTCAATATCGTTTGGTAAGTAGATATCTGAAATATCACCGTTGATACCACCAATACCTGAGCCTTTAGGCACTCCATCGCTGCCGACTGTGACTAAATCAATTTGCTGGCGATAGTAATCTACGCTTTTGACTTGTACAGCTACGCGATCGCCTAGTCTATAGGAAGCGCGATTTTTGCGGCCAAATAGTGCCTGTTGTCTAGCGCGGTATTCATACCAGTCATCTTTGAGGGAACTGACGTGTACCAGTCCTTCTACGCGTAAAGGTATACCTGGATTGCTGGCTACTTTTGTCTCTGCTGCTGGTACTTCAATTTCCACAAAGAAGCCATAGGATTGGACACCAGTAATTACGCCTTGAAACACCTGACCGATGCGCTGTTTCATCAGCTGGGCTTTTTGCAAGCCTGCTAAATCGGCTTCGGCTTCTTGGACTTCTTTTTCTCGGTCGTTAATTTGGATGATTACCCTGGTTAAATCGCTTTGCAGTTCTTGTTGCAATTCTGGGGGTAAGACGTTCCAGTTAATTTCAATGTGGCTGGCGGAGTGGCGCAGGTTAACTCGTTCTTTAACACGGGTGTTGCGGCGATCGCGTCCGTGTTCTAGTAGTTGATAGTACACTCTTTGCATGAGCAAATCGGAATAACGCCGCAATGGGGCAGTACAGTGAGTGTATTGCTGTAGTGCTAAACCAAAGTGGGGCCCTTTAGTTGTGCTGTATGCCGCTGGCTTGAGTGTATCCTGCAATAAATATGTCAAAACTTGCTCTGATGGCGATTCAGCAAAAGCTCTGGTCAAGTGTTGATAATCTAGTGGTTGGATATCTACTTCTGGTTCTAGTGACAGTTCTACGCCTAAATTGATTGCTAATTTTAGCATTTCTTGCACATCTTCAGGGTCGGGTGTGCCTTGGACTCGCCAAATCGCAGGAACACCTAAGGCGTTTAAATGAGTTGCCATTAGTTCATTAACTAATAGTACTAACTCCGTTAATAAAGAGCGCACAGGCAAGTCATTGACGACTACAGCCCCCAAAATTCCTTCATCATAGTAGGGATTTTGGTTAGAAGGCAGATTCAATTGCAAGCTACCACGGTCTAACCGCAGCTGTTTGACTGCTTTATACAATTTGCCTAACTCTTGTAGCAATTGGACTGCTTGTTCAGATTCATGTTCTGATTCACCGTCTAGAATTGCTTGTGCTTGTTCCTTGTTAACTGAGGCTTTAACGTGAATCACGCTGGGTTGGATTTCCCAATCTAAGACATCTCCCGATTCTGGATCGATTGTAATTAAGAAAGAGATGGCTAGGCGATCGCTTCCCACTACTAAAGCACAACGTTCTGCCACGGTGTCGGGTAACATCGGCAGTAATAATTCTCCTAGATATACTGACCTTCCCCGCTTGAGTGCTTCTCTATCTAGGGGTTCATCTGGTTGCACGTAGTGAGAAACATCGGCAATGTGAAAGCCTAAAACCCAATTGCCGGTGACAGTTTTTTCTAAGCTCAAAGCATTTTCAATTGCCTTGGTATCACCGTTTACCCCAGTGATGGTGAAGGTAAATAATTTCCGTAAATCTAGTTTATTTTTCAGGTCTGCTTTCAGCAGTTTTTTGGGCAATTTTGCCGCTGCATCTAGCACAGAAGGGGGGAAATTACGGGCTAAGTCGTGTTTGCATGTGACTAAATCAATATCAGCAGCAGCTTCGGCATCGCTACCGAGAATTTGCACCACTCGCCCCAATGGAGGATACTGTGCTAAGGGGTAACGCAAAACTTCTACATGGGCCAGGTGGTCGAGTGCTTGTTCTAATTTCATGCCGTTTGTTTGCAGTTTGAGTTCAAACAGCAATCGATCATCTAAAGGTACTGCCCGAAAACCGCTTTCTACCTGTTTGATTCGTGCCAGTAAAGTGTGATTGGAACGTTCTAAAATCAGCTTGACTTCTCCTTCTGGAGAACGGCGACGACTACCTTCTTTCAGAACTTTTACCAAAACGCGATCGCCATTCCAAGCATTACTCAGATGACTTTCGCGAATATAAATATCCTCAGCACCTTCCACATCTTGAATGGCAAAGCAAAAGCCTTTGCTAGAACAACGCAATTTTGCTTCGATCATTCCCTCTTCTGTAACGCGCCGATATTTGCCGCGTTCTTTCACCAAAATGCCAATTTTTTCTAGTATTTCTAAGGCAATGTGAAGTTTTTGTAAACTAAGTTCGTCCTCGCAACCAAGTTTTTTTTCCAAAACTTTGCGAGCTACCAATTTATCGTCTGTAAAATTGGCAAGGAGTGTAGCGATTGAAAATTCCATGCAGTGAACCGACCTTTGGTCAAAACATCATTTTTTGTTGAATCTGGTTCTTTCCTGTATACCTCATGGCTTACAGATACTAGCTGGAAACGAATTGCCCTGAGGCAGGGGTTGCTGTTCCAGGGAAGGAAGCCGACCCTGAAACTTCTCACTGCACGACAATTTCAGAGTAGCTTGGGTTCAAGTTTCTTCACTTAACCAAACTGATAAAGTACACCTGAGTTGAATTTTCCCCCACTAAGTAATTACGCGACGGGTTTTTGAGAGGCTGGGTTGTTATAAGTCTCCACGCTGCCCAAAAGCGCTATCAGGGGAAACTACAGGTGTTTGGTTGTCTAGTTTAGAGGTACTTTGATGCCATGAGACTCTGACTTTTAACTGGGAGAAACTGCCAATAAACCCAATTTTCCCATATGTAGAATCGGTAACAATTGGTTAAGCAGCTCAACAAGCAGTGAGGGCGAACCTTATCTCCATTATTGTAGATTTAGAGGGCACTTCCAGGAAATAGTTCCGGATATAGAATTGGGTAAATAGTATAGCATTGAAGGGCAGATTACCTAGAGTCTATCAGCAGTAGTCAAGTAGTGGTCAAAAATTAACTCCAAAAATCGCTACTGCTACAATTAGGATACAAGCAAGAGGTACGAGTAGCAGCTTGCGACCTATTGGACACCCTTAATTTTCACCATTGTTCCTTTTGCTAATTATTGCCCTAAGTGATAATTTCAAATCTAGCAAAGCTTTTTGACTAGGGATTTCCAAAAAATAAATTATCTATCTTGTGGGATGGGTGTCCTCACCCGTCCCAGTGTTTGGGGCATCCAGAATGCCCACGACCACAAGCAAATTTAGGATATTTGTTTATTTGGAAGTCCTTAACTCGGATGGTAGAAAATATCAACAGGGGGCGATAATTAATCGCAGCAAACCCATAGCATCAACCCCTTTATTCAACGAGTTAGATTGGTGGCAGTATTATGTTGGCTCAATTCCAGAGCTTGTATCCCAACGGTAATCTGATTTCTGAATTAGTGCAAATTTTTCAAGGAAAATTTATTGTTCGGGCAAGCGTACAAATTGAAGGTGTAACCCGTGCTACTGGTATGGCAGCAGCAGAAACTATTGAAGCAGCAGAAGACCAAGCCAGAACTAGGGCACTGATGGTTTTGGGAATAACTAATTCGCCACAGGCGACGGTAGCAATTCCACCAAAAACAACATCTCAAGTGCAGCCAAGTCCTGCCTTGAACACGACAAATACAACAGTTGGATTTCGTGAATCTACTTATTCATCTCCAAAAGATGCAGATGTTGGCAGTAGTCACTGGTCTTTGAGCAGTGGTAAAGAAATATCAATACCGTCATTTCCAGAAGAGAATATTAACTCAGATATTGTCACAACTGACACGCGTAGCGCCGCGAAAAGCGAAATTCATAACCAAGATTTAAGTCAAAGTTTGTCTTTGCCAAACAACCAGGAGGTAGAATTCGATACTCCAGTTAAAAATTTAGAACCCATGTCTGACAACCAGCCAGAAACTCCACTTTTTTCAGGAGGTTTGGGCAGTAATGTCACTCCATTTACACCCCGCAATTATACTCAAGAAAATGTGAGTCCTCACACCGGCACAGGGAAGAAAAAGAAGAAAACTGAACCAGTAAATTTATCTGATGTCATTGCTAAAACCGATGTTCAAATTGAGCGCTTAGGCTGGACAAAAGAGCAGGGACGAGAATATCTCAAAAAAACTTATGGTAAGTTGGGGCGCTCTTTGCTGAGTGAGGAAGAATTGTTAGATTTCTTAAGATACTTGGAATCTCAGCCAGATCCAGTGGCGGGATTTTGAATTGGGGACTGGGGACT
>NZ_AP018288.1:6329220-6708363 GCF_002368335.1 Nostoc sp. NIES-4103
ACTGGGAACTGGGGACTGGGGACTGGGTACTGGGGACTGGGGACTGGGTACTGGGTACTGGGGACTGGGTACTGGGGACTGGGTACTGGGGACTGGGAAAATATTCCAAAATTTGGGAGGGGTCAGAGCAAATTCCATAATTTTTACGAGTTCTAACCCAATCCCCAATCCCTAATCCCCAATCCCTAATCCCCAGTACCTTTTATAGCCGTCGCCATTAGTGTTAGGACATCAACAGATAATAAAACCTAGACACAAAAAGACTTTTCACCCAGTCCCCAGTCCCTAGTCCCCAGTCCCCAGCTATACTACCTAGTCTCTAAACAGAGGAACGCCACCAATTGATAAGTTAAAAACCCCCACCTAACATACCCAAGGAGGGGGTGTAATAATTATATTTCGATATTTCGCCGCTAGTTGTTAACCAAATCTACCGCTGACGTAATCTCTTGTGTCTTGTTGTTTCGGATTGTTAAAAATTACTTCTGTTGAGTCGTATTCTACTAGATAGCCGCTACGATTTCCCTTTTCTGTAGTCTGCACATTGAAAAAGGCAGTCATATCAGAGACGCGTGCGGCTTGCTGCATGTTGTGGGTGACGATGACAATCGTATACTGCTCTTTGAGTTCGTGAATCAGTTCTTCGACTCGTAGGGTAGAGATGGGGTCTAAAGCAGAGCAAGGTTCATCCATCAGTATAATTTCAGGTTGCACTGCGATCGCCCGCGCAATACACAATCTTTGTTGTTGTCCACCAGACAAGGACAAGCCACTTTGCCGCAGTTTATCTTTGACTTCATCCCACAAAGCTGCTTGGCGCAAACTCCGCTCTACCAGTTCGTCCATGTTACCTTTGTAGCCGTTGATTCTGGCACCAAAAGCTATATTTTCATAGATTGATTTGGGGAAAGGATTAGGTCTTTGAAACACCATCCCAATGCGCCGACGCACTTCTACGGGGTCGATTTCAGGTGCATACAAATTTTTATCGTAATAATAAACTTTACCTTCTGCCCGAAATGACTCAATTAAGTCATTCAAACGGTTATAGCATCGCAGTAACGTACTTTTACCACAACCAGAAGGGCCAATAAAGGCTGTAGCTTTATGCTTGGGGATATCTAGCCAAACATCCCGCACAGCCAAGAAGTTGCCGTAGTATATATTCAGGTTTTCTGTACGTAAAACAGTTTCTGTGCTATTCGCGGTGCTAGTGTTGGTAGCCATAAATGGTCTAGTGTAAGTTTTAGGGATGAACAATACGCCCTGGTCAAATATGTCAAGAAGCTTTCTGGCGAGTTGCCCAGCGAGCAATAATACTGGTGATGAGAACCATCAACACCAAAATCAAAGACGCAGCCCAAGCCAGTGATTTCCAGTTGGCAAATGGAGAAATCGCGAAGTTATAAACCAAGACAGCAAGGGATGCTGTGGGTTTAAATAAGCCATCAGGCCAGAATGTCGAGAAAAGAGCTGTAAATAGTAAAGGAGCAGTTTCTCCGGCTGCTCGTGCGATCGCTAATGTTGACCCAGTTACAATAGCAGGTAAAGCAGCTGGCAATACCACCTGTGTTACTGTTTGAAAGTTAGTTGCTCCTAAGCCTACAGATGCTTGTCGCAAATCTTGCGATACCAATTGTAAAGCTTCATCAGTAGTTTTGACTATAATGGGCAACATCAAAATCGCTAACGCAAACCCTCCACCCAATGCTGAGTAAGAGCCTAAGTTAAGTTTAACTAAGGTTAAAACTACAACTCCATAGGCAAATACCCCAGCAATAATAGAGGGAACTCCACTAAGGACATTTGTAGCAAAACGTACTGTTCTAGCTATCTTAGCAGAGCTAAATTCTGTTAAATAAATTGCTGCTATGACACCGAATGGAATACTGATCAGTGCAGCAATTCCCACCATGAGCAATGTTCCTAAAATAGCATTGCCAAAACCACCTCCTTTTCTCAGGGGTGCGGGTGGCAGTTGGGTAAATACATCTAAGCTTAAACTGCTAAAGCCTTGAATCAAAACGTAAGAAAGTACTGCCAGCAAAGGCAAAAGTGCCAATAATCCACAGATGAACGCTACCACGGTCATGACTGTATTAAACAGTGTTCTGGGAGACATGGGAGCGCGATTCAGACTGCTTTCGGGAAAATGGGAAGTCATAATATAACTTATTAAGTATGCTACAGTCGCTTGACTCGGAGAACGATCAACTCTGCCATGATATTGACAACAAGCGTTAACACAAATAAAACTAAAGCAGCATACATTAAAGCCGCAACTTGCAAACCACTAGCTTCTGAGAATTGATTTGCTAGTAGAGAAGAAATGGTATTGGCTGGTGCTAAAACTGACAAACTAATATTGTTGGAGTTTCCAATCAACATTGTTACAGCCATTGTTTCTCCCATCGCCCGACCAAGGGCCAGCATGACAGCACTAACGATGCCAGAAAAAGCCGCAGGGATGAGAACCTGAAAAATTGTTTCCCAACGCGTTGCTCCTAATCCCACGGATGCTTGGCGTAAACTGGAAGGTACAGAAATCAAGGCATCACGAGATATGGCTGTGATAATTGGCAAGGTCATAATTGCCAAAATCACTCCCGCAGGTAACATTCCCGGGCCTTGAGGAGTTGTACTAAAAATCGGTAGCCAGCCAAAATAAGTATTGAGCCATTTCCCCAAACTGGATAATATTGGCACTAAAACAAAAAGTCCCCATACACCATAAACAACGCTGGGAATAGCAGCGAGAAGTTCTACTAAAAATACTAGTACCAGCCGCACCTTGGCAGGAAGAAAATTCTCACTTAATAAAACAGCTGTGCCAACACCGATGGGTACAGCTATCAATAAACCAATAAAAGAACTGACTAAAGTTCCATAAACTTGAGGCAGCACTCCGTAGTCGTCTTTAACCGGATTCCAAGTGCTATTAGCTAAAAAGCCTAAACCAAATTTTTGGATAGCAGGCCAGGCATCACGAGTCACCTGTAAGGCTATCCATAATAAAGTGGCGGCCACTGCCAATGCAAAAATCCGAGTTAGCCAAATAAAGCTTCGATCTAGCGACTTTTCTACTTCTGAGCGATTTTTAATTGCTGATTGCAAATTCTGAGAATTTGTAGCCATGACTACTGACTTTAATTATTAAATCAGAAAAAATTGTGAGAAGGAACCAGATTTGTGAAGTTGTCGCTGCATCATTTTTTAAATCTGAGACATCTGTACAACAGAATTGATACTTAGATAATGCTTAGACCAATCTACTGCTGACTATAGATGTCTCATGATTTGACTCAAAGTTATTGACTCTTCCTTTATACTATTTGCTGGCGCTGTTTTTGCTACCACTTACAGCGATTTTATACTCAGGACTAATTTGATCGGCAGCCGCAGCCACTTTTGTAACCACGCTTTGGGGTAGAGGAACATACCCTAGTTCTGGTGCAATTTTTTGACCTTCAGTCAAGGCGTACTCAATCATTGCCTCCATAGCCTTAGCTTTTGCAGCATCAGGATATTTTTTATATGCCAAAATCCATGAGTAGCTGACAATGGGATAGGAATCTGCACCTTCAGGATCGGCAATAAAAGCGCGGAGATTGTCTGGAAGCACTACTGCTTCTAATGTTTTAGCGGCTGACTGGTCGTTATCTACAATAAATTTGCCTGCTTTATTTTCTAAAGCAGCAAACTTGATATTATTTTGTTTGGCGTAACCATATTCAATGTAGCCAATAGAACCTTGGTTTTGTTGAATTTGCGTGGTTACCCCTTCATTGCCTTTACCACCAACTCCCACGGGCCAGTTGACAGTCTTGCCTTCTCCCACTTTAGTCTTCCACTCTGGACTGATGGCACTGAGATGTTTTGTAAACACACCTGTAGTTCCACTACCATCAGAACGATACACAACTGTAATTGGTTGATTGGGTAAATTGACGCCTGGGTTGGCAGCAGCAATTTTTGGATCGTTCCAGGTCTTGATTTTGCCCAGTAAGATGTCAGTATAAACTGCCCGTGGTAGTTTTAATTCCGGGACATCTGGCAAGTTGTAAGCCAGGACAATACTACCAGCTGTTACTGGCAACAAAAGTACGCCCTTATCTTGTGGTACTTTCTGGATTTCATCATCCTTCATGGCAACATCGCTGGCACCAAAGTCCACAGTACCTTTGATAAATTGCTCAACTCCAGCACCGCTACCAACTGACTGATAGTTAACTTGTAGGTTGGGATATTTTTTGTTTAAATCGGTGAACCAACTCGCATAAAGTGGTGCTGGGAAAGAAGCACCTGCACCAGTTACTGTTAAATTTCCACCAATATCTAACTTGGCTGGACTTGAAGCTGTAGCATCTTTAACTGTGCCAGAAGTAGCATCTTTAGTACCAGTGTCATTAGTGGCTTGCTGTCCACCACAAGCGGCTAAACTCAGTGTCAGTGCAAACACTGTTAAAGAAGCGGTGAATTTGTGATTTTTGATTACGTGTAAATGTGAAAGCATCGCTGTCAATTTTTACTAAATTTCCAGGGGAGCGCTTTTAAGATACCTCTAAAAAATAGAGATCAAGGTAAACGCAAGGTTAACAAACCGAAAAAATCATATTTTTTTTAGATAAATCTCAAAAATTTTGTTTTTCTTTTTTGGCTAAAATTTATACCTACTAGTGTAAAAGTAGGTAATCTGTAGTATTTGTAATTTATATTTACAAAACTTGACTGCTGGTGTAACTTGATAGATCTATTTATCAAAAAACGTATTTTGTCAACAAAGTATGGTATTCTAGAGTAATTATGATTTTTTATATATTAAGGATCGCAACTTCCTCAGCAGCGCAAAAGGCAAGGGCTAGACGACTAGTTGATGAAACTGTTACTGATGCTCAACACAATAACCAAACCAGGTGGCTTAACTTAACGGGAGCGATCGTCTAAATACCAATTGCAAATAACATACAGAAAACTTTGATGCCAATCCAATACAGTAAATCAACTGTACAGGTTACAAATTTTACCTTATTACTTAAATATTAATTTTTATAGTTGTAGTCACATGAGTTAGGACAGTCTTGATTGCTCAAGGTCTTGTATGAACCCAGTTTCTACTTAGCACAAGCGCACTTTGCTATATTTGCTGTAACTATAAACTATTCCTCAGCCAAGAGAAAAGGAATTATAAATATTTAAGCCATAATGACACAAACAGAAAAGCCACCAACCAAAAAGGCAAAAAAAATGCTAGTACTTAAGGGTTTAGCACAAATGTTAGTTAGATAATTAATGCATATACAAGTTATTATTGCTTTTCACTCTTGCCTTTTCGTCTTTGCCTAATAAATGTTTGCTGCTTCCAATCAATTACTATGGTCTATGATTGGCTTACTCCTAACAATGGGTGGCACATTGCTAGAAGCTCGTGGTGTAACTTTCCCTTGGAGTTGGAGTCAGCACGGAATTCAGACTTATTCTTTAGGTGTCAGCTGTCAAGTTGGTGCAGTGTTACTAGTAGGTTGCTTAGGGGGCAAAAATGCAGGTGCATTGTCACAAATTGCCTATTTAGTCATGGGGTTGACCTTGTTACCTGTTTTTGAGAATGGTGGGGGTATTGGTTATATCAAGTTATCTCAATTTGGGTATCTGCTAGGCTTTATCCCCGGAGCATGGATTTGTGGCTTAATTGCCTTTAAAGCTAGACCCAGACTAGAAAGTCTTGCTTTTAGTTGTGTTTGTGGTTTAATAACCATCCACCTGTGTGGTATTACTTATCTGATGATTAGTTATTTCTTTCAGTGGAAAGGTACAGAAAATTTGCCATTCATCCAAGCGATATTTACATACTCCTGGTTTTTAGTACCGGGTCAACTGAGTGTAGTCTGTGCCGTTACTGTAATAGCATATGTATTACGTCATTTAATGTTTTACTAGTAAGTTGTCAGTTGTCAGTTGTCAATAAGGGCCCAAACCCTTGTGTCCATAATTTGTCAGTTGTCAGTTGCTATTGACTATTGACCATTGACTATTGACCATTGACTATTGACTAATTCACTATGCGCTTAAAAAATCGTCTCTTCTGGATTGCTGCTTTCATTGCTTTTTTCTTAGACCAACTCACAAAATACTGGGTGGTGCAAACCTTTACCAAGGGACAAACACTACCACTTTTACCAGAGATATTCCATATTACCTACGTGACTAACACTGGCGCAGCTTTTAGTCTGTTCAGTGGAAAAGTAGAGTGGTTGCGTTGGCTATCTTTGGGAGTAAGTTTGGTATTAATAGGACTTGCATCGTTTGGCCCAGTCTTAAACCGTTGGGATCAATTAGGCTATGGCTTAATTTTAGGTGGAGCGGTAGGTAATGGCATTGATCGCTTTGTTTTAGGCTATGTGGTTGATTTTCTTGATTTTCGCTTGATTAATTTTGCTGTGTTTAATATTGCAGATTCCTTTATCAGTATCGGTATTGTTTGTTTACTAATTGGTTCTTTACAAAAAACCCCAACTTCAAATCACAGGTAGCTTTACTTGTTTTATACTTACTTTCGGTGAGTAGAGAGTAGGGAGTAAGTTTATCAAATTAACCTTAAACTTTAAAACCCTTTCTATGTCTTGCTATGCAAGGCAAAGAAAGGGTTTTGGTGATTTATCTGGAAGATACTCAGATGCACCGATTATTATTTATGGCAAATGGGTATCAGAAGATGCCTTAATTAATTGCCTGTAGTCGGAGTTTTTGGCAAACCAGAGTCTGGAACAGTGCTAGGAGAGCTTGTACCTGGTTCGTTAGTGCTACCAGGAGTTGTAGGCTCAGGTGATGTTGAGCTTCCTGGTGCTGGGGTTATGTTGCTAGGAGTTGTAGGCTCAGGTGATGTTGAGCTTCCTGGTGCTGGGGTTATGTTGCTAGGAGTTGTAGGCTCAGGTGATGTTGAGCTTCCTGGTGCTGGGGTTATGTTGTCAGGAGTTGTAGGTTCAGTTGAGCTTCCTGGTATTGGAGTTGTATTCTCAGGAGTTGTAGGTTCACTAGAACTTCCTGGTGCTGGGGTTGTGTTAGTAGGACTGCCAGGCCCAGGTGTTGTGATGTTTTCTGGTGTAGTGCTAGTGTCAGGAGTAGTACCACTATCAGAAGGCGAGGTTGCTGGTACTGTAGTACTGCCAGGGGTGCTGGGAGTGACTGCTGTACCACCCGGACAACTCGAATTTAGGGGAAAACGCTCACACAGAATTTTAAATGCATCTGGTGACAGATTGTATTTGTTTACTGAATTCCCCGTTGTTGAACTCGTAGATGAGTCATTAGATTGCGCTATCTGGGATTTACTGGATTGAGCAACAGCAACACTGGTAGTGAGTGCCAAAGTTAGAGCTGTACCAATCAAAGTCAGAGATTTTCCCTTCATTCTGAATTAACCTCAACGGAAACGGAACTCTCCGCCCATTAAACCAGACAATAGTTCACAGAAAATCTTCCTAAATGAAGATGTTTAGTATTGCTTCTAAAGGCGCAGATATGTTAAAGCAGTAGGTTCTAGTTTGGAGAAATACAAAAATCAAAGTGCTAGCTGTTGTGACTCAACAAAGTAATGGTAAATAAAATAACTATTACACTGTAAGGATTATAATTTTAATTTATGTAAAAAACTAACGACGAACAAGAAGTAATTTCACTTATTTTAGATATTTTTGTTGTTAAGATTGAATCGATTATAAATCAGTACAACAAATTAATGCTTTGGCTTATGAGTAAAATGATGAAAGACCTGTATTAAGATAGCCATTTACTCGATTCTTGAATAAATCAATTGTGATGTGAATAGCCGATGAGTTCTCCCCAACCCCCTCACAAGCCACAAACTTTACTTGGTCAACTGACTCAAGCAGTACATACAATTCAAGCTAGGGTTGATTTTTCCAAGCTGGCGCTCAAGCCTAATGCCAAAGTACCAGAAATCTGGGTGCAGGATGCGGGGGCGGATAAAGCGGAAGTATATCCACTGTTGGGCGATCGCTATGTGCTAGGTCGTAGTTCTAAATCCAGCGATATAGTTATTCGTAACCCAGTTGTCAGCCAAATTCACTTGTCGCTGTCGCGAGATTCTACTCAGCGCACCCCTGTTTTCGTCATCAAAGATGAAAACTCCACTAATGGAATTTATCGTGGCAAGCGACGGATCACTTCCTTGGAACTGCGTCATGGTGATATCTTCACTTTGGGTCCACCAGAACTTGCCGCTTCAGTACGGCTACAATATGTAGATCCACCCCCATGGTATGTTAAAGCTGCAACTTGGGCTGGTTACGGTATTGGAGGTGCTAGTGCCCTTTTAGCATTGGTAATTGGTGTCGAATGGCTGAAATTTTCCGTCACACCCCTACCTACAGCCACTCGCGCCCCAGTAGTTGTTTATGCCCGTGATGGCAGCACCCCACTACGTGAGCCTCGAACTACTGCTCACGTCGATATGAAGCGCTTGCAAGACTTTGGGCCTTATTTGCCCGCTGCTGTTGTAGCCTCAGAAGATAGTCGCTACTATTGGCACTTTGGCGTTGATCCATTGGGAATTTTGCGAGCTGTGGTGATTAATAGTCGCAGTGGAGATGTACAGCAAGGAGCCAGCACTGTTACCCAGCAAGTAGCCCGGAGTTTGTTCCGCGAGTATGTTGGTTCTCAAGACTCCCTAGGACGGAAATTACGAGAAGCAATAGTTTCTTTGAAGCTAGAAACTTTCTACAGCAAAGATGAGATTTTGCTGACTTACTTAAATCGCGTGTTTTTAGGCGCAGACACCTCCGGGTTTGAGGATGCTGCACAGTATTATTTTGGCAAGTCAGCTAAAGAATTAACTCTCTCGGAAGCTGCAACTTTAGTGGGAATTTTACCTGCTCCCAATGCTTTTGATTTTTGTGGGGATGGCCCCAATAAGCTCGAAGCTGCTGAATACCGCAATCGAGTTATTAAGCGGATGCTGGAGATGGGTAAAATTAAACCAGACCAAGCAAATCGAGCCAGGCGTTCAACTATCCAAATCAGCCCGAAAGTTTGTGAACAACAAGCTAAGACGATCGCTCCTTACTTGTATAGTTATGTATTCCAAGAATTGGAATCAATTTTGGGAGAAGGAGCAGCAAGAGAAGGCAACTATATAATTGAAACTCAGCTAGATCCGGCAATTCAATCTCAAGCAGAATCAGCATTGCGTAATTCTGTAAATAACGCTGGTTCAACTTTTGGTTTTTCGCAAGGAGCGATGGTTACCCTTGACTCCAAAACAGGTGGTATTTTGGCAATGGTAGGTGGAACTGATTACAGAAGAAGTCAGTTCAATCGGGCTGTCCAAGCCAAAAGACAACCAGGTTCTACCTTCAAAATTTTTGCTTACACTGCTGCTATTGAGCAAGGAATTCCGGCATCTAAAAGTTATTCTTGTGCCGCTTTTCCTTGGCAAGGCTTTACCTACAAACCCTGTCGTACTGGTGGCGGGAGTTTAGATGTTGCCACAGGACTTGCCCTTTCGGAAAACCCCATCGCTTTGCGGCTTGCCAGGGAAGTAGGATTAAACAAAGTGGTGGCAATGGCACAACGTTTGGGAATCAAATCTTCCCTTGATCCTGTCCCTGGTTTGGTGCTGGGTCAAAGCGTAGTTAATGTTTTGGAAATGACTGGTGCTTTTGGTGCCATTGGCAATCGTGGGGTGTGGAACCCTCCCCATGCCATTAGCCGAATTTTAGATAGTAGTGATTGTAGCGATCGCAACGATTTAAAAACCTGCCGTGTCATCTATTCTTTTGACCAAGATCCAAAGGCTAACAAGCGAGTTTTGTCAACTGGTGTAGCAGACGAAATGACCAGTTTGATGCGGCAAGTGGTCACTAGAGGTACAGGTCGCAGTGCTGCCATTGGACTGGGAGAAGCCGGTAAAACTGGCACGACTGATAAAAACGTTGACTTATGGTTCATTGGCTTTATTCCCAGTCGCCGACTCGTAACTGGAATTTGGCTAGGAAATGATAATAATTCCCCAACATCTGGTAGTAGCGCCCAAGCAGCTCAACTGTGGGGGAATTATATGGGAAGAATCACACGATAAATTCGTAATTCGTAATTCGTAATTCATAATTCAGTAATTACGAATTACGAATTAGTAATTACGAATTATTATCGGTATCCCTTCCAAGGAGTCACTTCCAATTTGCCGCTAGGCTTAAATACTACCTGGAAGTGAGCTAGAGGTTCTTTGTTGTTAGGAGCAGCTACAGTTGAACCGTAAACTGCTTGAAACATTTTCGGTAGCGGTGTTTCTCGAAAATAGTCAAAGGCAGCTTGGTTCAGTGGTTCGTAGTCCGCTATCACGCTATCTTTATTGACTGCTACCCGATACAACAAATCTTGGGTGAAGCTAGGAGTACCACTCCAGGTTTGGCGAATTGCACCATAAAGCTTTGTGTTTAAATTTTGAACTGTTTTCGGTTCCGTGATTTTAGAACCAATAACTTCAGGCGTTCTCGCATATCCCCGCCAAGGGCTAACTTGCAATACACCTTGCCTATCAAAAACTACTCTAAATTGAGCAATTGGTTCATTAGCAATGGTAGGACGGACAGCAGGATTATAAAGGAGGTTGGGCAGAGGAGTTAAATCTATTCCTTCGTTTGCTTCTTTATTTACCGCCTTATAACCAACGATCGCACCATCTGCTGCTACACCTACACGATAAATTAAATCTTGTTTGAATGCTGAGCGATTAGTCCAAGCTGGATTAATTTGATTATAAACTTGGCGATTTAAGGCACGCAGTTGAGATGGATCGGTAATTTCAGTAACTGTATTTTTTAAAAGTGCTTCTAAATCTGTAACTGCGGGTTTTGTGGCTGCTGTGGAAGTTGTAGCAGGTGTGGCAGTTATTGTTGGAGTTGCAGCAGTTATGGGAGTTTGAGTCTCTGTAGAGGTTGTTGTTGGTGGTGCAGAAGGATTGCTGCTAGGTGTTGCAGAACTACTCACATCTTGTGGTTTCGGTTGGGGTGGACGCACCTCTGGAGGCGGAATCAAACTAAAAGCTACTGCTGCAACTGCTAAACTGGAAACTCCAATAGTCGCAGGTAATGCCTGCTTGAGCAAGACTCGATTACCACCGCCGTAACGTCTTGCAATTGGTTGTAATTCCAGTGATAACTCTGGTAATGTTTGTGTGTCAGCGAAAAACTGATCCACAGCTTCCACTAAATCAAACAACTGCACTGTATTCAAATCAAATTGAATAGGCGATTTATTAAAGTTAGGGTTGGACTCTAAATTATCTTGTGTATTCTCAGAATGCACAATCAATCTATGTCGATTACTGTCAATTTTCTGAAATTCCACTAACTCTGAGTCTTGGTTGTGTGCTTGTGGGTTTGGCACATTACTCAAAAATTCTTGGGCATATGCACTCACGGCCCTGACTAAACTTTCAAAAAATTCCCGTCCTCCTGCTAGGGGTTGGTTATGCCCAGATAAATAGCATTCTGCATTGACTAAAATTGATAATTCTGGGCGCAGTTCTTGAAAGTGTGCAGCCCTTGAAGCATCACTTAAACCCTCTAAAAGCAGTGTACAGTTAGGAAGACTGTACTTACGTTGGATGTTCATAAAAAAACCTCACGGGAGTTTGGAAACCCCTGACTTGAAACTACATGTCGTCCCCATTCCTCGGAACAACTTCTTAGAATCCCCTGGCTTTGGGAATAAATGAGCTAAGCGAAATTTATTCAGCTAGGGGAGTGTCAATCTACTTCACCGTCAAACAAACTAATCCAGAACCGCTGCATTCCAGCTGTGCCAGTACAAAATAATAATTGTCCCAACAAATTGATAGCTAGCTCGTCTAATTTTTCATCAGTATTTAAAGCTAAAAGACCAGAACGTTTGGCATTCATTCTACTTTTAAAATGCGCTCTAAACCGCTCTAGATAATTAGATAGTCGCAAATTCTGCTCTAGTGGCAGCTGCTTTTCATTCATTTGCTGATATAGCATAATCATCTGGCGAATAACAACTGTTAAACGCCGGGCTATATAGCAAGCAATTACAACTAGAGCTTTAGCTTCAATGATGCTTAAAGGGCGGCGGATATGCGCTCTTCGCATGGGATTGGAGCTACGCATTCGCCACAAATTCACCCGATCCTTAATAATTTCTTTTAATTCCAGTTCTTCGGCAAAAGTCAGGATAGCTTCAGAACCACCAAGTTCTAATGCTTCAATTGCCAGTAAAATGAGATCAATTTGCAACCTGGTTCTAGGGGGACATCCAGCTCCCGCGATCGCAGGATCTGGTAGAGCTTCCAGCATCATCGGCAGTGATGTAGGGGTTGGACTGTTTAACGGCTTTATGCTCGCGGAGACGTTCATTCTCTAAAATACCTTGTACGCTTCCAATAGACTAGATAAAACTAGTACAACTAATTTAAGATTAAGTAGCCCAACAAGAATATTAGACTTGCGGCAGTAGTAGAACTACTTGATATATACATTACTTACTTGTTCTACTTAAAGGTTTCCGTATATTTAAAATTTAGGTTTTTAACCCATAAGTTGACCTCTATGTTGTAATTGCTAGTCCATCTTTAGCTTGGTGTAGATTCTCAGTATCGTCAATGGATTGTGAAACAGAAGCTTCGACCCCAAGCGTATGAGATCATGCGTATGACATTATAGTGTACGATTTTTCAGGTATCGGGGATTGGGGACTGGGGACTGGGTACTGGGTACTGGGTACTGGGGACTGGGGACTGGGTAGAGGAAAAGAGATATAGCTATCAATTCTTCCAATCCCCAATTCCCCATTCCCAATGCCCAATGCCCAATGCCCCATGCCCCATTCCCAATGTCCAATTCCCAATTCCCAACTCCCAGCTTTATGGATTTAAAATCTCTAATTCGTGACATTCCTGATTTTCCCAAACCTGGAATTTTATTTCGTGATATCACTACTCTACTGCGCGATCCAGAGGGATTGCGCTATACTATTGACCTTTTTACACAAAAATGCATGGAGGCTGAACTTCAAGCAGATTACGTTATGGCTATGGAGTCACGGGGTTTTATTTTCGGCTCACTTCTAGCTTATAAATTAGAATCTGGATTTATTCCTGTCCGTAAAAAAGGTAAGTTACCAGCAGCAGTTCACTCAATTGAATATGAATTAGAGTATGGTACTGACTGTTTAGAAGTTCATCAGGATGCTTTGCACCCAGGTAGCCGAGTCTTGATTGTAGACGATTTGATTGCTACAGGTGGGACGGCAAGTGCAACGGCAAAATTGGTGCAACAGATTGGCTGTGAATTAGTGGGTTTTGGGTTTATTATCGAGCTACGGGATTTACAAGGGCGTAAACATCTGCCAGATGTGCCCATTATCTCCCTAATAGAATATTAGTCATTAGTCATTAGTCATTAGTCATTAGTCATTAGTCATTCGTCAAGAGTTAAGAATTAATAACAACTGACAACTGACAAAGGACAAAGGACAAAGGACAAAGGACAAAGGACAAAGGACAAAGGACACAGAACAAATGACATCTACAAGAATTTCTGTGGAGACAAGTCGAGATTGGCTAATAAGACTAGTCACCAGTGAAACTTTTATTTATGTGGTAAAACGATTATTGCAAGCATTTTTGACCTTGTTTCTGGCTTCAATCTTATCGTCTTTCATTATGGATCTTGCTCCGGGAAATTTTCTGACTCAACTACAACAAAATCCCAAAATTTCTAAAGAGCAAATTGATGCACTTACCCGGCAATTCGGATTGGATAAACCTTGGATAGTGCAGTATTTTCTATGGTTATGGAATGTCGTCACCAAAGGAGATTTTGGCACTAGTTTTGCATATAATCGTCCTGTAGCATCTTTATTGTGGGAAAGAGTTCCAGCAACTTTGCTGATGGCAATAGCTTCGTTAATTGCCACTTGGACAATTGCTATACCTTTAGGAATTGTGGCAGCAATCAAACAAAATGATTCAGTCGGTAAGGTGTTACTAGTAATTAGTTACCTGGGACAAGGATTCCCCAGTTTTATCACTGCCATAATATTATTATTTTTTGCCCAAATTACAACTCCTCTGTTTCCTGTGGGAGGTATGACTAGCATATATTATGCAGACCTTTCCCCTATTGGGAAAATTTTGGATGTTGGCTGGCACTTAATATTACCTACCATTGCGTTGAGCATTACTAGTTTTGCTGGGTTACAGCGAATCACTCGCGGTGAATTGTTAGATGTTTTACGTCAAGATTATATTCAAACAGCTCGCGCCAAAGGACTCCCAGAAAACCGAGTTATCTATGTTCACGCTCTGCGTAATGCTGTCAATCCCTTAATTACTCTATTGGGTTTTGAGTTGGCTGGTTTATTGGGCGGTGCTTTTATTACTGAACAATTCTTCAACTGGCCAGGATTAGGCAGATTAACTTACCAGGCTCTGATTAATCAAGATGTACCTCTGGCTATGGCTAGTCTTGTGATGGGCGCAGTGCTGCTAATTATTGGTAATTTGGTAGCAGATTTAATGTTGACAGTTGCCGACCCGCGCATTAGTCTCGATCAATAAAAGACGATAAATTATCTCGTTGAAGTTGTTTACTGATGGCTGTTGACTGTGGACAGTATGTTAAAACAATTACAATGAGATATTTTGTTATTTGGAAGTCCTAAGAGTAAAGAATTTTCTTCCTTTTCCCCCTGATCTCCCATCTCTCCATTTCCCTCTCTCCTCATCCTCATGCTGTCCGAAGTTTATTACCTAGTGCGTTCAAAAACAGACGGTCGCTATTTGACAGCTCGTCCGAGTGCTGAAGCGTCAGGTTATTTGTTGCTGTTTCGTGAAAACTTTGATGCTTTAAGCTATCTCAACACCCATGCCCCAGATGTGGCAAACCGTTTTGCTGTGGAATCTATTCCTGGCACACAGTTAGGCAGCTTACTCAAACGCTGGGGTTTTGGCGGTGTGGGTATTGTCAGTGACCCTTTGTTGCCCAAAGTAGAGTTTTTAGAGCATAACTGAAGTTACCACAAAAGTGAGGTAGTGCGATCGCAAACAATCTCTTGTTCGATTCACCTTCTTTTGAAGTTTGTGTCAGCACTTCAAAGTTATGCTTGGTCATCTTTAAAAATCTCTTCTAATGTCAGCTGTTTGCCAGCTAACTCAGAGGCTAAATCTCTGAGCTTAAAAAGAGTCTCAAACTGTCCACGCTCAAGTAGTCCTTTTCTGGCAGATGACAAGGTTCTTTTATCTAAACCTGTCATATCTTTAGCTTTTTGAATGGATATGTTCTTGTCTTCTGTCCAGTAAGGGGAAAGGTCAACGTATTTCGGCATCTCACTAATAAATAGTTTTTGTTTTAAATCTACAGGACTTACGCAGCTGGCACAGATATTTTCTGCGATAGCTGTCAATAGTCAATAGTCAATAATCAGGGTTTCCCGACTTGAATACCACTTCGTTCAAGTTGGGAAACCATACACAGCAGTGGCTCAAGTGGCTGACCGCGCTGCCGACGCTCCTACGTCGCTACCGCTGACGCTCAAAGACTCGCGATCTTCGCTCTTGCTAACGCTAACACCACACGACTGGCTCCTTTTGATACAGTACAACCCACACGAAAAAAACATGACAATGCGTGTAAGTCCTAATCTAGTCAACGCATCTTGAGTTTTCTGAGTGCTTTGATGCATCAAAGCTAGTAATCTTTTACAGATATCTTCTATATAATAGCTTTAACGTTTTGGCATGTCAACACGTTGACGTTGAACTTAATCATTAAGAAAATTGAATTGTCCTAACAATGTGTCAACACTAGCGTTGTGATCTAAGAAAGAAAATAAATGCCAGTAGCGAAGTCTTCCTTGTTGATCTAAGATGAACTGTGCTGGTAGAGGTGCGCCTAGTGCTTGTCCTACTTGATAAGTACGAAAGACACGACAACTTGGATCACTCAGCAAGGGCATTTGTAAACCTAAATCCCTCACAACTATTTGGCTCTGCTTTTCGTCAGTACTTGTAATCATCAAAACTTCTATACCGCGATTTTTGAATTGTTCGTAGTTCTCATTCAAAGCTTTGATATGAGGAAAACAAAAGGGGCAATATTGCTTTTCAGTAAATATCCTTGTAAAAGCCAGTAATACTGGTTGCTTGCCTCTGTAATTGGATAACTTTACTAAAGTGCCGTTGGTAATATCTGGTAGTTGAAAATCTGGCGTTCCTACTTCCAATCTGAGTATATTCGTGGCTGGTACTGGAAGAAAATTACGGAAAAAACGCTCATTTAGTAAGCCACTAAAATCAGTTGAAGTCAGCATATCTTATCCTGAATTTTTATATTAATGAGTGTTGATTTTTGTCTGTAAAAAGTGATGGGATATTTTTGATTTGTCTATTCCTAACTGATATCAAAATGAGACGATAAACTAAAACATGTTTAATTTGCAATTTAGACGCACATTCGCTTAAAACCAAAACCACAGATTAACACTTGAATTCACACTGATGATCTATAGGTATCTGTGTTTATTTGTGTTTATCTGTGGTTCTGATTGATTTTGCCGTCAATTGGGGAGCAGGTGAAGATGAGGAGGCAGTGCGGTCTTGGGGTCTCCCCAAGTGGAGCAACTGCCGTGGGGATGGGGGAGATGGGGAAGATAATTCTTAATTCCTCACTCTTAACTCCTAACTCCTCACTCTTAACTCCTAACTCTTTTTCTAAACAGCAGAGAAGTAGACTTTTGACTTCACTGGGTCGGGAACCATTGTTTGATCACCAGGTTGCCAACCAGCTGGGCAAACTTCATCGGGGTGCGACTGAACGTACTGAATTGCTTGCAATGTCCGCAGAGTTTCATCAACGCTGCGACCAAAAGCTAGGTTGTTGATAGTGGCGTGCTGTATGATACCATCTTTGTCGATGATGAATAAACCACGTAAAGCAATGCCTGCTGCTGGGTCTAAAACATTGTAAGCGGCGCTAATTTCTTTCTTGATGTCGGAAACTAGAGGATAATTCAGGTCGCCGACACCACCAGACTTGCGATCAGTTTGAATCCAAGCAAGGTGAGAGAATTCGCTGTCTACGGAAGCCCCAAGGATTTCCGTATTTAATTTCTTGAATTCTTCGTAGCGATCGCTAAACGCTGTGATTTCAGTGGGGCAAACAAAGGTAAAGTCTAGGGGGTAGAAAAATAGGACGACATACTTACCACGATAGTCGGAAAGTTTAATCGTCTTAAATTCCTGATCGACTACAGCCGTTGCTGTAAAATCAGGAGCTTGTTGACCAACGCGGAGGCTTCCTTCTGTTCCGTAAGTGAGGGACATTAACCTAATTCTCCTTTGACTTATATCCTTACTAATAGCGTTGGAGTTTGGGCCAGATAAAACTTACCCATCCACGCTGTCACCTTTTGGGGTACTCTTCACTGCGGGTTCTCCTTCGGAATGCGAGAAACCCTTTTCTTGGGGAGATGCGATCGCGAACGGGGAATGCAGTTCCTTCTGTTAGGCGGGCTAAACCTTCCTATCCAGCGAGAGCGACTACCCTACGGGTTCTCCCTTAGGAGTACGCCGAACAGGGTTGTGTCACAGTTTGATTACGATCTGTTACGACTATATCATAGTCATAACGATTTTGAGTAGCAAATGGCTGAATTAGATACAAGAGAATGGTTACTCACCAATGGCTTGGGAAGTTTTGCCAGTGGTACAGTTTCTGATGTTCGCACCCGTACTTACCACGGGTGGCTATTTGCCGCTACAAATCCCCCTTCTGGGCGTACTCTGCTAATTTCGCATTTAGAAGCAAGTTTGGAAGTATCAGGTGAGGTTATCGCACTGGGGACGAATTTCTGGCGTAGCGGTAAGATTGAACCGAGAGGCTACAAACTGCTACGTTCTTTTGATTTCAACCCCGTGCCCAAATGGGTTTGGAGTCAAGCTCACTGGCAGTTGAGTAGACAGTTGTTGATGCCTTATGGTTTGGGGACTAGGGACTGGGGACTAAGGACTAGGTACTGGGAAAACACTTTTACCCAATCCCCAATACCCAGTACCCAATTTTGCCATAGTCTTTTAATTCAGTATCGTTATGATGGGACAGATACAGGTATTTTAAGACTACGACTGTTGATAAGCGATCGCGATTTTCATCACCAGCAAGCTGCTAGTCCTAGTTTAGAATTTTCGCAATTGCTTGGTGAAAAGCAACTCTGTCTACAAGCAATCATCTCTAGACGCTTTGGCACACCTTGGCACTTGCGTTGGACACAAGGAGAATATGCACCAAACGCAGTTTGGTACTGGAATTATGAGTTGCCAGAAGAAACGCAGCGAGGATTAGGCGATTATGAAGACCTGTACAGTCCTGGTTATTTAACAGTTGTTCTTAGGCCTGGAGATGCAGTAACTTTAGAAGTCCAGATGGGTTTCCCCGACCTACGGCAAAGTGCCCTTACCAGTGAAACTTTTGCAGAAGCTGTAGAAGCAGAGCAAGAAAGGCTTTCCCAGATTTTTGGATGGAATGAAGGGGGGATGAGGAGATGGGGGGATGAGGAGATGGGGAAGCAGGGGAGTAAGCCTATGCCCAATGCCCCATGCCCAATGCCCCATGCCCAATCTCTAATTTGGCAACAACTATTAAAAGCTGGCGATCAATTTATCGTTTATCGAGCCTCAATTAGTGGCCCTACGGTCATTGCTGGTTATCACTGGTTCAATGACTGGGGACGTGATACCTTAATTTCCTTACCGGGTTTGACGTTAGTACCACGGCGCTTTGACCTGGCAAAAGGATTGTTGCAAACTTTTGGGCGTTACTGTTCTCAAGGTCTGATTCCTAATGCCTTTCCTGATGGTAATGACGAACCATTTTACAATAGTATTGATGCGGCACTGTGGTGGATTGAAACATTAGGGCTTTATTTGGAAGCTACTGAAGATTGGCAATTTTTGGCAGAGCAATTTCCAGTCGTCCAGCAAATCTATAAAGCCTTTATTGGTGGTACACGTTTCAATATCCAAGTTGATGCTACTGATGGGTTAGTCAGTTGGGATGCTCTTGGGGTAGCCCTGACTTGGATGGATGCAGTGGTTGAGGGACAGCCGATCACACCCCGACGCGGTAAGCCTGTGGAAATCAATGCACTGTGGTATTCTGCATTATGTTGGATGAGTCAGTGGGCAGAAAAATTGAGTGAACTGAAGTTGGGCGACCCGGTACGTCTAGCAAAGCAGGCACAGCGTTATGCTCAGCAAGCACAACAGGTTACAGTCTCACTGCAAAAGTTTTGGAATCCACAGTTGAACTACTTTTATGACACCATTGAGCCAGACGATCGCCGTAATTCTCAAATTCGCCCTAATGCTGTTTTAGCATTGTCATTGCAGCATTGTGGATTTCCCGAACAGCAGGGGCGTTTGATACTGGATTTGGCAGTTGAGCGTTTGCTTACTCCCTATGGTATTCGTAGTCTTGATAGAAATGACCCCGAATATGTGGGGAAATATATAGGCAATTTACAGGAGCGCGATCGCGCTTATCACCAGGGCACTGTTTGGTGTTGGCTGATTGGCCCTTTTATCCGTGCTTGGAAGCGTTTCTACCCAAATCAACCACTGCCTTTTAGTTGGCAACCACTTTTAGATCACCTTCTATCTGATGGCTGTCTTGGTTCTATTTCCGAAATTTTTGACGGCGACCCACCTCATGCACCAAGAGGTGCCGTTGCTCAAGCTTGGTCTGTGGCTGAGGTTATACGCCACATCCATCAGTGGGGAGTAGAGAGTGGGGAATAGTAGGGGACTGGTTTAGCAAACTTATTGAATTTATAGCAAGCTATTCAGTCTTGATAGACTCGTAAAGTAGACCCTCAGCACTGATAACTTTTAAAGTGGCTCAGGTCGGATTTGAACCAACGACCCCAGGCTTATGAGTCCCGTGCTCTAACCAACTGAGCTACTGAGCCAAATTTTTCAATCCTTTATTAGGATAGCATACAAGTTCGGCTATGGCTAGTCTCTTTGACAGTTAATTTTGAACTGCGGATTGGGGACTAGGGACTGGGGAACTCGGCGGCCCCACGACCCTTCGGGTTCGGTAGTCCCCCAGACGCTCGTTCGCCTTTGGCGTCTCCCCTTGGGAGAAGACACGGCTTAGCTGCGCTAACGACGGGAACCGCCAAGACGGGGGCTACCTCACCGGAGGGAGTGGGGATTAGGGGCAATGGGGATTGGGAGGATTTAAGTAAAAATCCTCAAAAAATTTAGCGAATTTTGGGCTTTTCACCTTTGTATCTTAGTGCCTTAGTGGTTCCTACAGCAGTTTTCGTTATTAAACTCTTGTTTATACGTATATCTCCTCAGTCTGCCTGGAACTGATTCTTATATCGATATCGCTAAAATTAAAGAAGCATTTATATTAAAAAATCACAACTTCTACAGTTATGAAAAACTTTGATGAAACTGAGGCAATTTATGTCCGCGAATTAGGAATAGATGACATTGCTCCTGTTTACCACTTAGGAGAAGAGTTATTTACCAGTGATTCGTATCCTTATTTATATCGTACATGGGACGAATGGGAGGTCATTGGACTTTATAACACAGATCCAGAATATTGCCTGGTTGCCGAAACAGATGCAGGTTTAGCAGGATTCATTTTAGGCACTATTATCACTAAAGCGTCTTGGACTTATGGATATATTTTGTGGTTAGGAGTAAGTCCCAAGTTTCAGCGTCAGGGTGTAGCAGATAAGCTAGTTGATAAAGTCGTTGCTCGCATGATTGAAGACGGAGCGCGGTTCATGTTGGTAGATACTGACCCCGCTAATACCCCAGCAATTAAATTTTTTCATCGTAAAGGTTTTGGTAATGTCCGCCAACATGTATTCTTATCCATGAATTTAAGTAAGCATGAATATTATGGCAGATTAATTGATTATGAACACCAAAAAGCTGAAAGAGCAGGTTATAGGCGATCGCGTCCTGCAATTCGCACACGCAAGTCTGATAATGTAGCGAATGAATTACTTTTAAATCCTCTGATCAATGACTTGGAAACAGCTGAGGAACAACCTGATATTTCATAGTTAGGAGTTAGGAGTTAGGAGTGAAGAGTTATAACTTAGAAAAGTGTATAAAGCTAAATTTATAGTAAAGTATATCAGGCTTATATTTCAACATGATTTGTGGTAAAAATTATGATAAAAATGCCTAACACATCATGTTATATAGCAGTCCTAAATCATTCGTGAAAATTTGAGATAGTCGTAACCCCCCTGTAGTCCCCCCTTGGTAAGGGGTGACGGCGTTAGCCGGGGGTGAATTTTCTTACAAATCATTTAGGATTACTATATATCCATGCGTGATAGCAAAGCCGTAACTTGAAGAAGAATTCAGAAGTTAGAATTCAGGAGTCAGAATCAATCAGTCGCGGGTCTGAATCCCCGACTGAATGAAGACCACCAAATCGTAGATTTAGAGGGGGTGTAAAAACGCCGTTTATTCATCCGCAGCTTCGCACAGAATTCAATTTCTTCTTCTGGCTCCTGACTCCTGAATTCTGTTTGATAACAACAAGAAAGCGGTAGAAACAGCCAAGCCGTTTTTTGCCTTTTCTACTTTAAATTGACTAACTCCTAACTCCTAACTCCTAACTTCTAAATTAATATGCCAGAACAACAGTGGACGATAGCAACAACTGATAAACCACCTGATTGGTTTGTCCAAATAGTAAAAGAATATACGCCCCTATCAAGTGGACTTTATGCAGCACAATTATTGTGGCAACGGGGAATAAAAGATAGTAAACAATTAGCAGCTTTTATTAACTATAAAGCTTATCAACCTACAAGTCCCTTTGAGTTTGGACAAGAAATGCAACTAGCGGTGGAACGGTTGCAAAAGGCGCGTAATCTTGGTGAAAAAGTTGCTATTTGGGGAGACTTTGATGCTGATGGTATCACATCTACTGCTGTGTTGTGGGATGGGTTGGGGCAATTTTTTCGCCAAAACACTCAGTTAGTTTATTACATTCCCAATCGTCTCACAGAATCTCACGGACTTAACAATCAGGGAATTGATAATTTAGCAAAACAAGGTTGTCAATTAATAGTGACTTGTGACACAGGTAGCACTAATATTAATGAAATTATTTATGCTAAACAGTTAGGTATAGATGTGATAGTTACAGACCACCACACCTTACCTGAAGAACGCCCACCAGTTACAGCAATTATTAATCCCCGTTATCTACCAAAAGAACATCAGTTGTTTCATCTTTCTGGGGTGGCGGTGGCTTACAAATTGGTGGAAGCCCTTTATCAAACTTTGCCTGATGTTCCTCAAGAAGCATTAGAAAATTTATTAGATTTAGTGGCAGTAGGGTTAATTGCCGACTTGGTACAGCTAAGTGGAGATTGTCGTTATTTAGCGCAATTGGGAATTCAACGATTACAAGAAGATTTTAAACAGCCAGCCACAGCGCGACGACGACCAGGAGTAGGGCGATTATTGGAATTGTGCCAGAAAAGTGGCGATCGCCCCACAGATATTTCCTTTGGTTTGGGGCCGCGAATCAACGCCGTCAGCCGTATCCAAGGTGATGCTGGCTTTTGTGTAGAACTGTTGACTAGTCGGGATGTTAAACGTTGCAATGAATTAGCTGAAGTCACAGAACTAGCAAACACTCGCCGTAAATCTTTACAAAAAGATGTACAAGCCCAAGTAGCGCAAAAACTCAACCAGTTAGACTTATCAACCACCAGTGTAATTGTTTTAGTAGATGCCCAATGGCCTGGTGGTGTATTGGGCTTAGTTGCTGGACAAGTAGCACAAGAAACTGGTCGCCCGACGATTTTATTAAGCACGGAGGGGCTGGGGACTGGGGAACTCGGGGCCCCCTCTGGGGATAAGGGGCAATGGGGACTAGGGAATGGGGAGAAATTTTCCCAATCCCCAATCCCTAATCCCCAATACCTTGCACGTGGTTCCGCCCGTTCAATTAATTCTGTAGATTTATATCAATTGGTGAAAGACCAAGCACATCTGTTGCATCGTTTTGGTGGACATCCTTTTGCAGCGGGTTTGAGTTTGCCAATTGAGAATATTCCTTTATTTACAGAAGCAATTAATCAGCAGTTGCGGCAATCTTTAGGCAGTATAACTTTAATGCCAACAGTGCAAGCAGATTTGACGGTGACAGTAGCAGATTTAGGGAAAGAGTTATTTTTGGAATTAAAACTCTTAGAACCTTGTGGAATGGGGAATCCAGTTCCGAAACTGCTAATTCAAAACTGCTGGTTTGAAAATGCTTGGCATCGCAATCAACAGGATTGGCAAGGGAAAAAGGTGCAGTATATTAAAACCGAGTTTGATATTCGGGATGATTCTACCAAAAGTCCTTTTCCCGGTGTCTGGTGGGGACATTATAAAGATGAATTACCCATAGGAAAGTGTGATTGCATAGCAGAACTAGATTACAACAGCTTCAAAAAACGCTATGAAATCAGATTAATCGCCGTCCGTCCCAGCATCAACTCAGCAGGGGTACAAGGTCTTACGCCTTTGCTAAATCAGCACTCACCACTTATAGTAGACTGGCGCAACTTTCCCACTTCCCACTCCTCACTCCCCACTCCCCCACTGATTCTCGAAGACTGTCCCACTAGCTGGGATGATTTACGTGGCTGGTTAAAAAGATCGCTTCACAATCAGCAACAATTAGCGATCGCTTGGTCTAAACCCAACCATCAAGCACCAAAAGAAATTTGGCTAACCTTGGTTGGTCTTGCTAAATATCTCAGTCGTACAAATCAACTAGTCACACGCGTACAACTTTTAGAAAAACTTGAGATAACTGATCAAGCCTTACTTTTAGGAATCAAAGCTTTAAAATCTTGGGGATTCACTGTCAAAAGACAAGACCGTTATTTACAATTCACCTGGAATCATAGCACCGTTTTTGAAACCAATGGCGAAGCAGCTGTTGGACAGTTTTTAGCCGCCGTTAGCGAAGAACAATTTCAGCAAAACTACTTTGCCGAAGTCCCCTTATCTACTATTGTGGCGATGATTAATAGTCAGTAGTCATGTAGGGTGGGCAAAGCTTTGCCCACCCTACGTATATTTCAAAAATCGGCGCTATATTTAAACCTCATACCATTTTCAAAAATATTTGCAACACATGAGTAGGAGCGTACAGCTGTACGCCCCTACTCATGTATCCGTATCAGGTATTTCGTGAAATGATATTACATATCCGTACTAGACTGGCTTGACTACAACTGAATCCCCCTCAATTTTGGCGGTGTAAGTTTTGAGGGGTTTTTCGGCTGGGCCTTTTTGTACTTGACCATCAGCCCCATATTCTGCTTTATGGCATGGACAAGCGAACTTGTTAGCATCAGCTTTCCATTCAACCGTGCAACCTTTATGAGTGCAGGTAGGGTTGACGGCGATCAGATTTTCGCTTTTAGAAGTACCAACTACCAAAACAGGCCCAACAGGTGAGTCTTTAGCTAATAATTCACCTTTTTGATCTAATTCTGCTGAAGTACCGATCGCTTGCCAATCTTTAGACACTGGAGATGTTGGTGCGGTTGTCTGGGAAGTACAGGCGGCAATTGCCACCGGTAGGCTACTAGCTATCCAACCCAAACCTACCCAATTAATGAAATCACGACGTTTCATGGCTGATGAAATGAATTGTAAGTTGTGGATAATCCTGCAAGTTTGGATCAACGGCGATCGCATTTTTCAAGCATTTAGCGATCGCTTGTTAGCAGAATGTTATGCAGAAAACGCATCTTGCCAATACAGTTTCAGCAATTTTACTGCAATTTCGTAGCTATTTATACGATTTTAACGGAAATGCCACCTTAACCTTAGAAGTATCGAAATTGTTACATGAACATTAATGAGTCCCTCTTGACAAATTTAATAAATGTAAAAAATTACAACTTACTAAACTAATTACAAAATCGCGTTCAGCTGAATCTAAGCATCTTACCCATCATCGAATAACTCAAAAATCACTGATGAACGCACTTGAGTAGAAAAATCACTTTTAACAAAAATATCTTTTAAGCCAATTCGTAATTCCCAGTTCCCAATTTCCTTTTTCACCCATGACAGACACAGCAACTACCACCAAAACTAGCCTCAATAAGTTTGAGAAATTCAAAGCCGAAAAAGATGGACTAGCCATCAAAGAGGAGATAGAAAAATTTGCCTCTTTAGGCTGGGAAGCAATGGATGAAACAGATCGTGATCATCGACTGAAGTGGGTTGGTGTATTCTTTCGCCCAGTTACCCCAGGCAAATTTATGATGCGGATGCGGATGCCTAATGGTATTCTCACCAGTAATCAGATGCGTGTTTTAGCCTCAGTGGTGCAGCGTTACGGAGATGAAGGCAGTGCTGACATTACCACAAGACAAAATATTCAATTGCGAGGCATTAGGATTGAAGACTTACCAGATATCTTTAATAGATTTCACGCAGTTGGTTTAACCAGTATTCAGTCGGGGATGGATAACATCCGCAATATCACAGGTGATCCCGTGGCTGGGTTGGATGGAGATGAGTTGTATGACACCAGAGAGTTGATACAGCAAATTCAGGACATGCTCACCAACAAAGGCGAAGGCAACCCAGAATTTACCAACCTCCCCCGAAAATTTAACATTGCAATTACTGGTGGACGAGACAATTCTGTTCACGCGGAGATTAACGATTTGGCTTTCGTCCCAGCATTTAAGGAAGCAGGGGTGCAGGGGTGCAGAGGTGCAGGGGGGGAAGTAGAAAATTCTTCCTCATCCCCCTCATCCCCAGTATTCGGATTTAACATCCTCGTTGGTGGATTTTTCTCTGCTAAACGTTGTGAAGCGGCGATTCCTCTCAATGCTTGGGTAGCTCCTGAAGATGTGGTAAGTGTGTGTAGAGCCGTTTTAGAAGTTTTTCGTGACCACGGTTCACGCGCCAATCGGTTGAAATCTCGCTTGATGTGGCTCATTGATGAATGGGGTATAGAAAAGTTTCGCCAAGAAGTGGAAAAGCGTTTGGGTAAATCCTTTTTACCCGCAGCACCAAAAGACGAGATCGACTGGGAAAAACGCGATCATATCGGTGTATATAAACAAAAACAGTCAGGATTAAACTACGTAGGTTTGCATATTCCTGTTGGTAGATTGTATGCCGAAGATATGTTTGGAATTGCCAATCTAGCCGAAGTTTACGGCAGTGGTGAAATTCGGCTGACAGTTGAGCAAAACATCATTATCCCCAATGTTCCCGACTCACGTTTAGCAACATTTTTAACAGAACCACTACTAGAAAGATTTTCTATTGATCCTGGTTTACTATCGCGATCGCTAGTATCTTGCACAGGCGCACAATTTTGCAACTTTGCCCTCATCGAAACCAAAAACCGCGCCTTAGCATTGATTAAAGCCTTAGAAACCGAGTTAACATTCACTCGTCCAGTGCGAATTCACTGGACTGGTTGTCCTAACTCCTGCGGACAGCCCCAAGTTGCAGACATCGGTTTGATGGGAACTAAAACTCGTAAAGATGGCAAAACCGTCGAAGGAGTTGACATATATATGGGTGGCAAAGTCGGCAAAGAAGCGCATTTAGGAACTTGTGTCACCAAAGGCATACCCTGCGAAGACTTACAGCCAGTATTACAAGATTTACTCATCAAACACTTTGGCGCAAAACTCAAGCAAGAAGACTTAGTAATTAGCGGTTAACAACTGACCACTCTTCACTGACCACTGACCACTAACAACTAACAAATGACAAATCTTTCAAGAAGAAAATTTATTTACACTACGGGCGCTGCTGCTGCTGCTTCTATTGTGGCTCACGCTTGTTCATCTAGTAATACAGCCTCAACAAATGGTGAAGCATCCTCTGCGGCGCCAGCCGCCAATACTTCTACAGTAGCTAATGCGCCGAAGGTAGAGACAACTAAAGCTAAATTAGGATTCATCGCTTTAACTGATTCTGCTCCCCTAATTATTGCCAAAGAAAAGGGCTTATTTGCCAAATATGGCATGACCGATGTTGAAGTCATTAAACAAAAATCTTGGCCTGTCACCCGTGACAACTTGAAAATCGGCTCATCTGGTGGTGGTATTGATGGCGCACACATTCTTAGCCCCATGCCTTACCTAATGACCATCAACGATAAAGTGCCAATGTATATTTTGGCAAGGTTAAATACCAATGGTCAGGCAATTTCTATTGCCAATAAATATAAAGACCTCAAGGTAAATTTAGAAAGTAAAGGACTGAAAGAAGCAGCTATTCAAGCTAAAGCTAATAAACAAGCTTTGAAATTTGGTATCACCTTTCCTGGTGGTACTCACGATTTATGGATGCGCTATTGGTTAGCTGCTGGCGGTATTAATCCCGACCAAGATGTGGTTTTGGAACCTGTACCACCACCGCAAATGGTAGCAAATACCAAAGTTGGTACTATCGATTCTTTCTGTGTAGGAGAACCTTGGAACGCTCAATTGGTGAGCCAAAAATTAGGTTATTCGGCTTTAGTTACAGGCGAATTGTGGAAAGATCATCCAGAAAAAGCCTTTTCTATGCGGAAAGATTGGGTTGATCAAAATCCCAATGCTGCACAAGCTTTGTTGATGGCAATTATAGAAGCTCAACAGTGGTGTGATCAGCCAGAAAATAAAGATGAGATGTGCAAAATCTGCTCTGATCGCAAATATTTTAACGTTGCTGTTGCAGATATTTTAGAGAGGTCTAAAGGCAATATTGACTTCGGCGATGGTCGTACTCAAAAAGACTTTCCATATAGAATGAAGTTCTGGAAAGATAATGCTTCTTATCCTTATAAGAGTCACGATATTTGGTTTTTAACAGAAGAGATTCGCTGGGGATATCTGCCAAAAGATACCAAAGTTCAAGAAATAGTTAACCAAGTCAATAAAGAGGATTTGTGGAAACAAGCAGCTAAAGCTGTTGGTGTACCTGATGCCGAAATTCCTCAGAGTAGTTCTCGTGGAGTTGAGACTTTCTTTGATGGTGTGAAATTTGACCCGGAAAAACCAGAAGCATATTTGCAGGCTTTAAAAATTAAGAAAGTTTAATCAAAGGCAACGGGAGAAAAAACCACATGGCAGCAACCCTTGGAAGTCGTACTGTTAGAAAAAATCATCGCAAGCGTTTCAATAAAGTAGTTTTGCAAAAAATTGTGCCGCCACTGGTAGCATTAGCTATTTTTTTAGTGATTTGGCAACTGTTATGTTTAAATCCTAACTTTAAGTTGCCAGGGCCCATAGAAACATTTTCTGAAACTTGGGATCCTTTTATAATTCATCCATTTTTTGATAATGGGGAAAGTGATAAAGGCTTAGGTTGGCAGATACTTAGCAGTTTAGGAAGAGTTGGTTTAGGCTTTTCCCTAGCTGCCATTGTTGGTATTGTCTTGGGAATTTTGATAGGGGCTAATAAATTAATTTATAATGCCGTAGATCCCATCTTCCAAGTGTTGCGAACTGTACCGCCTCTAGCATGGTTGCCAATTTCATTAGCAGCATTCCAACAAGCTAACCCTTCAGCAATTTTCGTCATTTTTATTACATCTATCTGGCCGATTTTAATTAACACCACTGTGGGTGTACAACAAATTCCTCAAGACTACATAAATGTAGCCAGAGTTTTGCGTTTAAAAGGAGCAAAGTATTTCTTGAAAGTGGTATTTCCCGCCACTGTTCCTTATATATTCACAGGCTTACGTATTGGCATTGGTTTGTCTTGGTTAGCAATTGTGGCAGCGGAAATGTTAGTCGGTGGTGTGGGAATTGGTTCGTTTATTTGGGATGCCTACAATACCAGCACAGAAACTAACTTAAGCGAAATTATTTTGGCACTAATTTATGTTGGTTTAGTCGGCTTGATGTTAGATAGACTAGTTGCATTTATAGCTAGTAAAGTTGTAGCAGAATAGGGCATAGCGCATAGGGCATGGGGCATGGGGCATGGATAATTAAAAGTCCCTTATTTTTCTCTTAATAATTACGAATTACGAATTACGAATTACGAATTAAAAAATGGCTTTTTTTGTTGAAGTTGACCACGTTGATAAAATATTTGCTCTCCCCAATGGTGGCAAGTATATTGCGTTAAAAAATATTGAATTGAAAATCCGCCAAGGGGAATTCGTTTCTCTAATTGGTCACTCTGGTTGTGGTAAATCTACATTGCTCAATATCATTGCGGGTTTAGATCAAGCAAGTATTGGCGGTGTGACTTTAGAAGGACGAGAAGTTAAAGACCCCAGTCCAGATCGGATGGTAGTGTTTCAAAACTATTCTTTATTGCCTTGGTTAACAGTATGGGAAAATATCGCCTTGGCTGTAGATGAAGTATATAAAAATAAGCCCAAAAGTCAACGCCAAAGCATTATTGCAGAACATATTGATATGGTGGGGCTGCGACCGGCAGCTAAAAAACGTCCTAGCGAGTTATCTGGCGGGATGAAACAACGGGTGGCGATCGCCCGCGCCCTAGCAACTCGTCCAAAGTTGTTACTGCTAGACGAACCCTTTGGGGCGTTGGATGCCTTGACAAGGGGTAGTTTGCAAGAACAACTGATGAAAATCTGTAACGAACACAACGTTACTTGTGTGATGGTGACACATGATGTAGATGAGGCGTTATTGTTGAGCGATCGCGTCGTCATGCTCACCAATGGCCCAGAAGCTCATATTGGGCAAATTCTAGAAGTACCTATCCCTCGCCCGCGTCAACGTTTGGAAGTAGTCAAACATCCCAGTTACTACAATCTGCGGAATGAAATGATTTATTTCCTCAACCAGCAAAAGCTTGCCAAGAAACGCAAAGCACAGCAGAATCCAGCACCTGTAGCTACATCCTCCAAAGGCTTAGAAAAAGTCAATTTGAAAATTGGCTTTATGCCTCTAACTGATGCTGCACCCTTAATCGTGGCTCAAGAAAAAGGCTTTTTAGCCAAGTATGGTTTAGAAAATATCACCCTCACCCGTGCTTCTAACTGGGAAGAGATATCTCAAGGAGTTATTACTGGTAAATTAGACGCAGCCCAAATGCTTGCAGGAATGCCCGTAGCCT
This sequence comes from Nostoc sp. NIES-4103, assembly GCF_002368335.1. Taxonomy (GTDB): domain Bacteria; phylum Cyanobacteriota; class Cyanobacteriia; order Cyanobacteriales; family Nostocaceae; genus Amazonocrinis. The sequence goes on from NZ_AP018288.1 coordinate 6,359,375, forward strand.
TAACTTTGGGTGCTAATGGTAAAACACCAATTCCTGTAATTAATGCCCTCAATCTCTCGCGCAATGCTAACGCCATTACCTTAAGCAAAAGATTGTATAGTCAAGGTGTCAGAAACTTGACTGACTTAAAAGCAGCCATCAACGCTACTCCCGACCAAATTTTGACTTTGGGTGTAGTGCATCCAACGTCTATGGTCAATTTAATGCTGCGTTATTGGCTAGCCGCTGGTGGTATTGATCCTGATCGAGATGTTAGTCTGGCAGTGATCCCACCGATGGAAATGGTTGCTCAACTGCAAGCCGGAAATATTGACGGTTACTGTGCTGGCGAACCTTGGAACTACCTCGCAGTTCATCAAGATTTAGGTTTTGTTGCTGCCACAGCTTTAGAAACTTGGTCAGGACAGCCGAAAAAAGTACTGGGAGTGCGGGAAGATTGGGCGCAGCAGAACCCAGAAACTTATTTGGCACTCGTCAAAGCATTGTTAGAAGCTTGTAAATACTGTGACGACATCCGCAACCGCGAAGAAATTATAGAAATACTCTGCCATTCTCAATATTTAGATATAGATCCTAAATACATCCGTCCCGGTTTTATTGATCCCTATGATCGCGGCGACGGTACAGAACCACAAGACTTGACAGCATATAACCAGTTTTATCTCAATCAAACCAACTATCCCAACCGCACCGAAATTTTATGGATGGTCACTCAGCTAGCGCGTTGGGGCTTAACACCTTTCCCGAAAAACTGGGTAGAGGTGATTGAAAGAGTCTGTCGTACAGATATCTTTGGCGCTGCTGCACGCGACCTCGGCTTACTCGACATCGGAGAGGATGACCCGATTCACTTGTTTGATGGTAAGATTTTTGACCCTTACGAACCCATAGAATACCTCAAAAGCTTGGAAATCAAACGGCAGATACGTATTGAAGAAGTATTTATTTAGTCATTAGTCATTAGTCATTGGTCATTTGTCATTTGTCATTTGTCATCAGATAAAAAATAACTAAATCCATCATGCATATAGTCAACACAACTAGCCAAGTTAATAAACTGCAAACTCAAAAAGCAGAAAATTTTTTAGTAATTGAGGGTGTTAGTAAAATTTATCCAACTCCTGAAGGCCCTTACACTGTACTCGATGGAGTTGACCTGAAAGTGCGTGAGGGTGAATTTGTATGTCTCATTGGTCATTCTGGCTGTGGCAAGTCAACATTGCTAAACATGGTTTCCGGGTTTAACACCCCCACTGACGGGATCGTGATGTTGCAAGACAAACCCATCACCGAACCAGGCCCCGACCGGATGATGGTATTCCAAAACTACTGTTTGCTGCCTTGGTTGAGTGTTTTTGATAACGTTTACCTGGCTGTTGATTCCGTGTTTCCTAAAAAAACTCAGGCAGAAAAACGTGCGATCGTCAGAGAACATTTAGCAATGGTGGGACTAACAGAAGCCGCTGACAAAAAACCCAATCAGATTTCTGGTGGGATGAAACAGCGAGTAGCGATCGCCCGCGCCCTTTCTATTCGTCCTCAAGTTCTGATTCTTGATGAACCCTTCGGGGCCTTAGATGCCATCACTAAAGAAGAATTACAAGAAGAACTGCTGCAAATCTGGAGTGACCATCAAGTCACTGTACTAATGATTACCCATGATATTGATGAGGCGCTTTTCCTAGCAGACAGAGTTGTGATGATGACAAACGGCCCAGCCGCCAACATCGGCGAAATTCTCAATATTCCCTTCGCCCGTCCCCGCAACCGTCGCCGCATCATGGAAGACCCAGAATACTATAACCTACGCAACTACGCCCTAGACTTCCTGTATCGTCGATTTGCTCATGATGACGAGTAACCGCTTTTGTCATTTGTCATTTGTTATTTGTCATTTGTTATTCTCCCCAACCCCCTCATCCCCCTCATCTCCCTCATCTCCCCATCTTTTAGGAACAACAGAATGCTCAAAGGATTATTTTCATTCAGGGATCGCTATCGCATCTTACATCAGACTTGGTTTGCCTTCTTCCTTACCTTTGTCTGTTGGTTTAACTTTGCTCCCTTCGCTACAACTATTGGCAAAGAGTTACAATTAGCGCCAGAACAAGTTAAAACTTTGGGCATCTGTAACCTTGCTCTCACAATTCCAGCACGACTAATTATTGGTATGCTGCTGGATCGTTTCGGCCCTCGAATTACCTACTCAATACTATTGATATTTGCTGCTGTTCCCTGTTTTGCTACGGCATTATCCCAAGATTTTAACCAACTAGTTATTAGTCGTTTATTAATGGGAATTGTCGGATCTGGGTTTGTTGTCGGTATCCGCATGGTGGCAGAATGGTTTACTCCCAAAGAGATGGGAAGCGCCCAAGGTATTTATGGTGGTTGGGGTAACTTTGGTGCTTTTGGGGCAGAATTTGCCTTACCATTAATTGCCGTTGCTGCTAGCTTTATGACTGGTGGTGCTTCCAACTGGCGGTTTGCGATCGCTCTTACAGGTATCATTGCTGCTATCTACGGCGTAATTTATTACAACACTGTCCAAGATACCCCTTCTGGCAAAGTTTATAAAAAACCCAAAAAGAATGGTGCTTTAGAAGTAACCAGCATTAAAAGCTTCTGGGCAATGATTATCTCGAATTTCGGTTTAATATTTGCCTTGGGTTTATTAGCTTGGCGCTTAGAACAAAAAAATATTCACTTTTTGACTTTAAGCCAAATGTATTTAGTTTGGTTTGTCTTAGCAGGATTATTCGCATACCAAACTTACAAAGCTTATCAAGTCAATAAAGAATTACTAATTGGCAAAAAAACTTATCCTCTTGCACAACGTTATCAATTTGGTCAAGTAGCTCTACTCGAATTTACTTACGTAACCAACTTTGGTTCTGAATTAGCAGTTGTTTCCATGCTACCTGCGTTTTTTGAAAAAACCTTTGGGTTAGAGCATGTAGTAGCTGCCATGATTGCCGCCACTTATCCCTTTTTAAACTTAATCTCTCGTCCCAGCGGCGGCTTAATTTCTGATAAATTTGGCTCACGCAAATGGACAATGACAGTTATTTCTGCTGGCATTGGCGTTAGCTATTTGATGGCACATTTTATTAACAGTAATTGGCCAATTCCGCTAGCGATCGCAGTCACAATGTTAGCTGCCTACTTTGCCCAAGCTGGCTGTGGTGCAACCTACGGCATCGTCCCTTTAATTAAAAAAGAAGCCACAGGACAAATTGCTGGTAACGTCGGCGCTTACGGAAATTTTGGTGGCGTAGTTTATCTGACCATTTATAGCTTAACCAACCCATCAACACTGTTTACCACAATGGGAATAGCTGCTATGGTCTGCGCCTTTATGTGTGGCTTCTTCCTCAAAGAACCCAAAGGTTCATTTGCCGGTGCCTCTGAAGCAGAATCACCAGAAACTTCAACTCAATCTCAATTGAAGTCTGAAGCATAAAATTCACCCTTGTGTCTTGGTGGTTAAAGAATTATCTTTTAAACCACAAAGACACAAAGACACCAAGAAAAATACATAATTTTCTCTGTATCTCTGCGCCTCTGCGCCTCTGCGTGAGATAAAAAATATTAATATCATGAGTGAATTTACCAAAACCCTCTGCCCATACTGTGGTGTTGGCTGTGGTCTAGAAGTATCACCCCCAGCGCAATTTAACAAAGCAACTAATCGAGATAGCCAAGGAAATCCAATTTGGCGAGTACGGGGTGACAAAGCCCACCCATCCAGCCAGGGTATGGTTTGTGTCAAAGGTGCAACGATCGCTGAATCTTTAGATAAGAATAGATTACATTACCCAATGATGCGCGACTCACTAGATCAAGAGTTTCGGCGCATCAGTTGGGATAAAGCTTTTGATATCATTACTAAGCGCATTCAAACAGTACGCTTTACCCAAGGGCCGGAAGCTATCTGTATGTATGGTTCTGGTCAGTTTCAAACCGAGGACTATTACATCGCCCAGAAACTCTTCAAAGGATGTCTCGGTAGTAACAATTTTGATGCCAACTCCCGCTTATGTATGTCTAGTGCTGTGGCTGGCTACATTCAAAGTTTTGGATCAGATGGCCCTCCCTGCTGTTATGAAGATTTAGAGTTAACTGATTGTGCATTTTTAATTGGCACCAATACGGCAGAATGTCACCCGATAGTTTTTAACCGATTGGAGAAATATCACAGAAAGAACCGTAAAGTCAAAATGGTTGTGGTTGATCCCCGTCGCACACCCACCGCAGAAGCCGCTGATTTGCATTTAGCTATTCGTCCGGGTACAGATATCGACTTGTTAAATGGTATCGCCCACTTATTGATGCGTTGGAACTACATTGATACTGGGTTTATCGACGACTGCACCAGCAATTTTTCTGCCTACGCTGAGGTCATTCGCCACTATTCTCCAGAAGTTGTAGCTCGTCAATGTGGGATCAGTATTGAAGATTTAGAAACAGCAGCACGTTACTGGGGTCAATCGCAGCGGGTGCTGTCACTGTGGTCAATGGGTGTAAATCAATCTAGTGAGGGTACGGCTAAAGTCAGAACTATTATTAATCTGCATTTGATGACTGGACAAATTGGTAAACCAGGGGCTGGGCCTTTTTCCCTCACAGGTCAACCTAATGCGATGGGAGGAAGAGAAGCTGGAGGTTTGGCACATTTATTACCTGGTTATCGCTTGGTGAAAAATGACCAGCATCGAGCAGAAGTTGAGGATTTTTGGGGACTGAAGCCAGGGCAAATTTCTCCCAACCCTGGTTTAACAGCTTGGGATATGATTACAGGGTTGGAAAATGACACAGTGGGTTTATTGTGGATTGCTGCTACTAACCCAGCTGTGAGTATGCCAGATTTGGAGCGGACAAAACAAGCTTTGTTGCGATCGCCTTTCACAATTTATCAAGACGCTTATTACCCTACAGAAACCGCTGCTTATGCTCACCTGCTACTACCAGCTTGTCAGTGGGGTGAGAAAACTGGGGTGATGACAAATTCTGAACGCAGGGTAACTTTGTGTCCAGCATTCCGTGAACCACCAAGAGAAGCGAAAGCAGATTGGGAAATCTTTGCCGAAGTTGGTCGGAGACTGGGCTTTGTCAAAGAATTTGCTTTTGCTAACTCTGGGGAAGTTTATGCCGAGTTTGTCCAGCTAACTCGCAATCGTCCCTGTGATATGACAGGTATTAGTCACGAACAATTAAAGATACAAGGCCCCACTCAATGGCCTCACCCACAACAGAGCAGGAAAGCTGGGGAAGATAAGGGAGATGAGGGAGTAAAACTTCTTCCTCATCCTCCTCATCCTCCTCATCACCCTGATTCTAAAAGACTTTACACCGATTTACGCTTTCATACCCCTGATGGACGCGCCCGATTTGGGGCATATTACTCACGCGGACTTGCAGAACCACCAGACCCTGATTATCCTTTGGTGTTAACTACTGGAAGACTCTATGGACACTGGCACACTCAAACACGTACTGGTAGAATTGAAAAAATTCGCTCTATGCATCCGCAACCATTTATCGAAATTCATCCCCGTGATGCTGCTGTGTTAGAAATTACTGATAATCAGATGGTGGAAGTGCGATCGCGTCGCGGTAATGCTTTTTTTCCAGCAAAAATCACAAAAGCGATCGCCCCAGGTACAGTATTTGTCCCTATGCACTGGGGGGCGCTGTGGGCAAATAATGCTGAAGCTAACGCCCTCACCCATCCAGAATCTTGCCCTGATTCACTGCAACCAGAGTTAAAAGCCTGTGCTGTGCAAGTGTTACCCATTTCTCACCAAATTCCAGCGAAAAATTATCAACTCCAGTCCTCACAATCGTGAGTTACTAAATATACTCCTATACAGGCAAGAGGTATACAAAAATTAGTATTTAGTCAATTCATCAATGGTTATCATTACTTTTAACTATTGATTTTGCAGCCTGTACTATCGACTATTACTAACGACCTCTGATAAATTACTAACATTACAAAAGTAAAATCTCTACTAGCAATTACTTTTATTCCTCTTGGCTTTTGCTATGGAATAGAAGATCAGATTACACCAATTAATTATATACTGTCAAAAATTTTTTGCTAATCCTCTAGATTTATCTATGGGGTTTTTCTTTTTTGTATTGAATTGAAAACTTTATTCAAAACCGGGTGCAGTAAATGAAGCGATTATTTAAAAAGCTAACAACAGCTACCAACGATGAGAACTTTATGCACTTTATAGAAAATATAGAGGTGCTAGTTTCCAAAGTTCTTTCTATTTTAATGGTGTTAGTTATTTTAGTAGCGATCGCGGATTTAGCAGCCTTTCTTGTTAAAGAGTTATTTGACTCACCATACGGGACATTCAATACAACTTTATATAAAATATTTGGTTTGTTTTTAAATATTTTAATTGCTTTAGAAATTTTAGAGAATATTACAGCTTATTTACGAAAACATGTTTTTCAAGTTGAATTAGTCATTGTCACCTCTTTAATTGCAGTTGCTCGTAAAATTATTATCCTTGACTTAGAAAAGGTGTCAGGTATTGATATTATTGGTCTAGGAGTTGCCATTCTCGCTTTGTCAATCAGCTACTTGATCATTCGTTCAAGTAATTCTAAATAGTCAAGATGCACAGTCAGGGAGTTCCAGATAAAAAAATATATATTTCATCTTGCCCACAGATAGAGGAGGCAGACGGGGCAAAGGAAGGAGAAAGAATCTTATAATCGTCTTTCCCCTGAAAATTGAACAATTTAATTTCTGAAACTCACTACATAAAAATTTATAAATATTTTATTATAGACTTTTTAATTGCTAATTATGGCGGTTTTTTTTGAATTTGAGGCAGATTTCATTGATTCATTGCGCTGCATCCCTATGCAAGTACGCTACAAATTGGATACCTCTGGTATCAAGCTGAAATTGTCTGACTGGAACAAGATGACTCCAAGTGAACGCGAAGCTTTAGTTGAGTTACCTTGCGACACGGAAACAGAAATTCAATCTTATCAAGAGTATCTCCAGCAATTAATTTTAGAACGCACAGGTACACCACCTACAAAATTGCCCATTGAACTTTATCCTGCATGGATGAACGCTAATACTATACCAGCTAGCCTTCAAGAAAAAGCTCAAGAAATCGGTGTCACCCTAACGCTACAACAGTGGGAAACTTTAACTCCTTTACAGCGGTTTGCCTTGATTAAACTCAGCCGTTCAGGACATGAAAACAGAAACTTTCCTTTAGCTATGGCAGAATTTCATCTAGTCAATAGTCTATAGTAAATAGTCAAAAGTTGAAAGTAACAAGTATAGGACTTAGGCAAAGCAGAAACAAGATCCCTAATTTATTTAAGAAGAGGACTTAACCCTCCTCATAGCAGATATAGCAGTTGAAGCATATTTTAGGACAAGGACTAATCATCAAACATAGGACACAGTAGATAAATATTTCTAGAGGTTCAAACACATGGAGAATAATGCAATTACTCAGAATTTGAGCTATTGTCACATTTTGATGATTCTTTAGTCACGAAAGGTAATAAATGATTTTATATTTTTTGAAATTCAATAAATGTGGCAAATACTACTAATATTTGAAAATTACTGTACAGTTAATTTACAGTAGTATCTTACAAATATATGACCAATACACTTTATAGCTATAGTCATATAGGTTGAGATAGTGTTGATTGTTCAAAGCCAACAAGCAACTGCGTTTACACTCAGCGCTCAGAACTTAGCACTCAGCACTTTGCTATAACTTCATATTTCTGATAAATAAGGCACAAAAATACTCCCCATTGCCAGAATGCCTTGCTCAATTGGGTTAGTGAATCTTAAATTTTGAATGAGTGAATTTTAAATTTATTAGCAGTCAGGAAAGCTATAGTGTATTTAGCAATGCTGCTGTTGGTGTGGCTAAGGACAATTCCCAATGCCAAAAATCTTTTATGAATTAGTTTGGAAAGACACTCTAACTCGATGACAGGCAAAAACGCAAGACATAACGCATTTCTGCGGCTAGTGTCTGGTAATGGAGCAGCTTTTGGGTCAGAATCTCGCTACTCGCTGCTTACCAGTAAAGAGGTAGTAATTGGACGCGACCCCAGCTGCCAAGTTGTCTTAGATGCCATGACGTATCGGATGGTATCTCGCCGTCATGCTGTGGTTCGTCCTCTCTCTTCATCTCCAGATAACAAGTTTACTTGGCTACTTTGTGATTTGAATAGTGCTAATGGTACTTACTTAAATGGACAACGCTTGTATGGGTGTCAAGAATTGCAAGCAGGCGATCGCATTGCTTTAGGTGCTGATGGGCCACAATTCGTTTTTGAGTATGAATTAACCTCTCCACCGACGGCATTGACAAGCCAAACCCAAATCGCACCGCTGCCATCTGCGGCGATGAATCTCTATAACCACACGCAATTAAAGCAGCCGGATTCGGTCAGCTTTACGCAACTGTTTCCGATTATTTCCACTGGCAAAGATTTAACTCGTAAAGCCTACCTCATACCAGGAATACTGACTGTAGTATTTGTAGTACTGATGTTTGCTACTGTGGGTCAGCCCCAAGCCAATCAAGTCATAGTAGCAATTTATATAGCGTTTGCTGCCTACTATTTTGTTTACCAACTTTGCGGCAAACAAAAGCCTTGGTGGGTACTAATGGGTGTAGCATTGAGTACTACAGTGATCTTGCTCAGCCCCCTGTTGAATTTATTTATCTTTGTATTCCGTGAAATCTTGCCTGGTAAGTTGCCTTCACCTCAAGATTTTCCTACCTTCACAGAACTACTGGTGCGGATGTTTTTTGGTGCAGGGTTGATGGAAGAATTGCTCAAGGCATTGCCTGTCATCGGAGCATATTTCATCGCTAGGGGATTACCCTCACCTTGGCGAGAACGCATCGGTGTTTGGGAACCTCTAGATGGCATTCTCTTGGGAACTGCTTCCGCTGTTGGCTTTACACTGTTGGAAACTCTAGGGCAATATGTGCCAGATATCACACAAAGTGTCACGCAACAGGTAGGTGTAGGTGCTGGTCAACTGGTGGGTTTACAGTTGCTGATTCCACGTATTCTCGGCTCTGTAGCCGGACATATGGCTTACAGTGGCTATCTAGGGTACTTTATTGGCTTAGCTGTACTTAAGCCCCGTCGTAGTTGGCAAATTCTCACTGTTGGTTATCTGAGTGCTGCTGCACTCCATGCTCTATGGAACGCCACAGGTTCTATCAACGCTTTACTCTTAGTTGTTGTTGGTGTCTTGTCTTACGCCTTTTTGATGGCAGCGATTCTCAAGGCACGAGCATTGTCACCGACGCGATCGCAAAATTTTGCTACCCGCTTTCTTGGCCCTAAATAAACGTGAGTTTGACGGATTTTAAAAACCCCGCTTCCATTCCTCTCCCTTGCAAGGAGAGAGGCTTCAAAAGCTTAATTTTTCGTTACTAAGCAAGGAGCTTAAAGCCCCTCTTTGCGCTGGAGCGAAAAGTCTGAGCGGAGGTTTGCGACCATCAGAACTTTTCAAGACAGAGGGGTTGGGGAGAGGTTCATCGAACTCACGTAAAATAAAAGTCAGTTCGACGAAACCTAACTCCAACCCGCTGATGTTAATCACCATTAAATTCGGACTAAGCCCGAATTTAATGGTGTCTCAAGTAATACCAATCACAATTGCAAAAGCGCAATTAAGACCCTAAGAAACATAATTATGTTTCTTTCACCCTTCCCGCAGGTGCGCCTCTGTTGAAGACCCATGTTTTATTAGTTTTAAATACCTGACGTGCTACCACTGAACTAGCACTTATTACTTCTAATCCCGGTAAACTGACTAGAGTAGTTAAAGCCTTTAAAGGTAACAAAACTTATTGTGGTTGGTTCAGTGGCGGCATCAAAAACAAGTGTCTCTATTTGAGAGAAATTGGAAACGGCTCGGTTAGTTCAGTTAAAATAAAGTCCGGTTGATACAGCCAGGCACAGGGTTGATCATGCTACCAACCTGGAAATTTTCAAACTTAACATTATTGAACCCCCAAGTTGACCTGCTATCACTCCCCACCTGGCAATGCTTGCGGTGTGGAATCTTGCAGAAAAAGATCAATGAAAATTATTTTTTATGTCTTAGGATAGATGATCTAAGTATCTAGTCAACTTATTGTTGTGTTACCTTGGACTAGCTGTGTGTCTAAAATGATATAGTTCAAGAGCGTTTAAGTTGTAGCACAAGCATCATCTATAAATGATGTTATACCAAATCTCGATTTCATCAAAGCTAAAAAATATAGCAGAGACAGAAAACACAAGTTAAGCTTTTGACTGAAAGCCATCTAGTTGTTTGAGAGCATAATAAGCGATCGCTATAGTGACTTTTGCCTGCTCTATTTCTGATAAACTTGCCCAATCACGATTTTCTACATTATTCATAATAGATTTCAGATTTTGTGATTCGCCGCTACGCATGGCATAGGCAAAGGGTCGAGCTAACACAAAAAGGTCATCAGTTTCCCACCCAGGTAGCACACCCTGAACGCACTCTACTAGTTGATCGCCCAACGATTGTTGAGGAGTAAAAATTTCAGCTGCTCTACTAGCAATGGCGTTGAGCCAGCCTTGGGGTACAATAGCAGCAAAAGCTGTATGTAAAGTTTTTTGAAGACTGTTTACAGCCGGATTCTTTATACTACAATTGTAGTATAAAGAATTTGAAACTTCAGACCAAAGTGTGTCTAGATGGTTATAAAAAGTTTGTGAGTGTGTAGTCAGTTCTTCATCCAATAGATTATGGCTAATAAACTGCTGTTCTAGCTCGTCAAAATACGCTTGTGAGTGTTCGTCAGTTGGATTCCAAGGATAAGTTCCATCCTCTGGTTCTAGTAAAACGTCTAATAACTCCAATTCCACCTGAGACCGTAAAGCCTGAAAAGTATCTGAAGTGTTAATATTGTTAGTCATTTGAAGTCTCCTGATGAATTAATTGGTGTTATTGACAGCTACACCTGTGGTTCTAAGATTTCCGTAAAAATAAATCGATTTTGTCTAATCATAAAACTAGATTTTTCAAGCTAGTGTTGGTAAGGAAAATCGAATTTCTACTCAGTAGGCAGTAGCCAGTTATTAATTGTGATTAGTTATTTTTACCATGCCCAATTCCCAATTCCCAATTTTAGGAATCTTCAATCATAAACTGCCAAGTTTCAGATTTATAACTTCCAAACTTTAATTGCATTCCTGATTTCAGGGTAACTTCCTCACGGAGGATTTGTTGCCATCCGTTAGGGCCTAGACACCAGGTTGTTCCATAGGTAGAAAAATCTTGTAAGTAATAAGTTCGTACAGGATTACTGCCAGTGAGAGTATTACGGCAGAGAATTTCTGCGTGACGCTTGGAAACTGCTGGTTCTGGGATGACAATATCATTGTCTCTTGTACGACCAATGCGGGTGACACCAGAGCGTAAAAACCATGTTTTACCGCCTGGGGAAAGCGATCGCAAACAAGCTCTAGTCAAACTAGAATTGAAGCTGGGGATGCCTGTGTCTGGTAGTTCTGTAATTCCTTCATCAAAGCTTTTAATGAGTTCGCCATCAAAATCGGGATGTAGGTAAAGAACAGGTAAAGTCCAAGCAGGCTGATTAAACTTATATAGTGTCAGCAATTCTTGCCTGGCTTCTGCTACTGCTTCATCAATCGGCTTGCGCGATCGCAAAGCTTCGGCAAGGGATTGAATAAAACTACGGCTTTCATGGTCGGTAATCTCGTCGCGCATTCCTAAAACAGCAGGTACGCCATTACGAATTAGTACTTCTGCCAGGCTGCTGGCTGGGATAGCTTGGTGATTAATAGCAGCGGGTAGTGCCCCCCAACAAGCATTAAATACTGCTAATTTTAAACCACCACGGGTTAATGCTTGTGCTAATTCTATGCCATTTAACGTCATACCTGAGCGTAACAAGAACAATCCTCCGTCTGGGCCTGGTAGTCCGTGACCAGCGTAAAAAAATACGTTGTATGCTTTTGTTTCCAACTCTTGAATTAGTTCTTGTGGAGTTGGTTGCAAAAGTGTATTCACTTTGCACGGTGCATAAGCCTGAAAGTTGTTACCTACCTGCTCGCTATTTGAGAGGGTTTTTTCTAGGATAGCGGCTTCTTGTGACAATTGTAGATTCTCATCATGTCCTAAAACCAGCAGGATATTCAAAGCCTGATCAGCTCGTAAATATGGCAGGGGTTCAACTTCACTGGTGGTGCGACTAAATAGCAAATCTTGGGAAAGAGACATCGCCGATTGACCAGGTTCGCGCTGCATAATTTCCCAAGGCAAGGCGATGAGATCTGGGTCACGAATTTCTAATCGAAAGCGCAAACGTGTATGCTGACCCATAGCGATGCCGCGGCTGCGTTCAAAACTGCCGAGAATGGGCCCGTCGAATACCCAACGCCACAAAAGAATACCCAAGTGTTGCATCAGACGACTACTATAACCAGAAGTCTGACCTGAAGGAGGAGGAACCGAGTTGGCAGATGGGTTTACCTGATTTTGTGTGGTTCTTGAAGAAAGATTTAAACCACTATGACCAGCGAACAACTGCTGCCATTCTTGCCAAACTTGAGAGAGTTCAACAGGCCATACACAGTCACGCAGAACATAGCCACTGGGATAGGGAGCCTTGACGACCCAAATGGCATAGTTATCTGTGCCAGTGTTGATGAGACGGGCGATCGCCAGGTTCAGGGATGGCATGGATTCATGAAACTAAAGGGACTGGGGAATTGGGAATTGAGAATGGGGAATGGGTACTAGTATTTTTACTCAGCACTCAGCACTCAGCATTCAGCACTTAGAGTTTCTACTTTGGATTATTACCTGTATTATTTCAGGTTTTTACTAGTTTATCGATTATTTGTTTCACCTGCACTTGCATCGGTTTGTGGGTTTGGTGCAGGAGGTTGGCTATTTTTGAGATTGCGGGATAGTATCACATGGACTGCTATCACCTGCTTGCAAGACAGTGACTTGGAAACGTTTGAGTTGAGACAATTCCATCCAGACTTTTTTCTCTGCTATTTGTAAAGCTGGAGTTGGTGGTTTATTTGCATTTGCTGGAGTTAAAGTGCCTTCACTAGAGCAAAGTAGCATATGTACTGAAGGCCCACCAGAATCAGATTGAGGATTCGGTTTTTTCTGGATAACTCTCAAAAAGCTGCCACTGGGTAAAGTTTCCTGATTGCTCAAGGGAGTTTCTTGATTAGTTTTAATCACCCATCCGGGAGCGAGGTTAGCAAGCGATCGCTCTTGGGGTGGCTTCGAGGCAGTTGGTTGTAAAGTTACAGAAGGAGATAAAACTGGAATTGTATTTGATGGCAATCGTAGCCGCATAATCAAGTATAAGACTGAAACTGCTGCTGCAACAAATAAAAATCCAACTACTAAATGTAGCGGTAGTTGACTATTTGTGGCAGGCTTAGTTTCTGGAATGACTTTGGTTTTTTGTTTGGGATTATCCTCTGATAGTGTTGTTTTTACAATAGATGCAGGATTTGCTACTTTGACTGGTAAACTATCTGGCATGACTGCTTTCAGGCTTACCTCTGGTTCAAAGTATTTCACCTGATGATGTACTAAAGCGATAGTGACATTATCATGCCCATTTTTGGTGTTGGCAATTTCTACTAATTTATTAGCAACATTTCCTAGATTATCTTCACCAGCGAGAACTGGTAGAATTTCTGTCTCCCAGTATTCCTCTACTCGGTCAAAGTCACTTAATCCATCGGATGTGAGGAGAAAAATAGCATCTTCGTCAAGGATAAACCGCTGGGAAGTGGGATGTAATGAGTTGCTGGCACTCATCCCTAAAGCCTGTACAAGAGAACCCGCGCCACCTTGAGTTACAGCTTCGCGGTAGATGGCGTAGCCAAGCCTTACTTCTCTTGAGGCGACATCATCGTCGAGGGTAACTTGATAACAGCCGTGCTGTGTAATCCAGTAGGCACGACTATCACCGACGTGGGTGATGTACATGTCTTGGGCAATAGGCAAGGCCATCACTAAGGTTGTGCCCATGCGTTGGCGTCCCTGCCGATGTTCGCCATCATTGCGCTGGCTAATTTTATCATTGGCAACTGCCACGGCTGATTCTAAGTCAGCTAGTAAAAGCGAGGGTTCTAGGTGATCGTAGGGAACCTTTGTCAGTTGCTGCACCTGCTGCTGAATCGTTTCAATCGCTAGATTCGATGCGACATTGCCACCTTCGTGTCCGCCAATGCCATCACAGACAATAGCTAAGGCTGTTGCCTGTGGTGGTTTACTCACCATTGTGCCACTGGGGGGGTAACAGGCATCCTCGTTACGTTGACGGCTCGGCCCAGTATCTGTTTTCGTGATAATCTTAATGGTGGGTGTTTGCGATCGCCCTAAGTCTGCCAGTCCTCGATCTAAAATTGCAATTAATACTTCAGGCGAGTTAATCTCCCCCTGAATCAAGAGGCTGCTAATTTGGTTAAGAAATTCAGCTATGGCTGGTTTTGCTTGCGAGAGCAATTGACGCCAAAATTCACCTAATTGAGATAAGTCAACGGCTGTATCAGAATCGGAACGCAAGTCTAACAAACGGACTAACGGCCCTTCTACCCTTTGTAAATGCGGGTCGAGTAAGCTAGAGACGACGCCTTCAGTTTTTAAAGGTTGCCACAAATGAGCTATCTGCCATAGCCAATTGAGTTGCCGCATTGATGTGGCATCACGCCAAGCAGTAGTTAACTGGCTACATAGCTGTACTTGTGTGGCTGTATGATCTGCCAACAGTGGCGGTTTTTCTAGCAGTAAAATTTCTTTTTGAGAGCGTCCGTCAGCAACACAAACCACTCCATACACCTGCGGTACGTGTAAGCGATAGGGAATTAGTCTCAGATAAGCTCTGATGTTCTGTAAATTATCTAACTCCGGCGCTTGGGGTATTAACCCTGGTTTAGTGTCTAAAACAACAGATTTACTGATGACTAAATAGCGATCGGCTAATATTTCTCCAGGGCTACCCACCAAAAGACCATCTCCCGCAGCCCAAAGGTAACGTTTAGGTAAGGGTGTGGAGCATCGCTGGCAAAACTTGTGAGTCAGGGGATTCGCAGCCTGACACAGTTCATTGGAGCAGTAGAGCGTTGCCGCATCATTTTCCATAGTGTTCGCAGTGATCAGCGATTGGCAATTTCTTCAACAGCGTTGACAGCGGCAATTCTTACCGCTCATATTTGTTTAACTCGATGTATCCAACTTGGGATCATGATTTTAGCTGGCAGACACCAGCAGAGATTAATGCTGAATTTTCTTACTTATGCAAAGAACTTACTCCTTAGTCAACTCTACAGCCTCATGATAGCTTCTATTGCTCTATGACTCTCCATCAAGTGTGAGCAGCTAACTCTAACCCTGTCACCAAAGCATAACCCAAGCACATCTAGAACTGTTCAGTTTTAGTGAATTAACCCATCAACAAGACGCAGATAATGCTGGTATTTCTTTAGTGTATAAGTCGTTGAGCATTAATTAACTTTAATTAAGAATTAAGATACTAAAAGAGTATGTCTGTTGAAGTATCCTTTTGGCATACTGCACTTCAGGCAATGGGCGAATCATCTTTGTCTTACTCATCAAATAAGGAAATCAAGAATAGAGAACAGTTTTTCCTATTTCCGATCAACAAGTAAGTGATCCCCACTTCTAGAAGGGTATGTTTCTCTTGGGGTATAAATCTCCATCTAAAATTCCTGTTGCCTGTTGCTAGTTAAGAGTTTTCTCTTGAATTGGTCAATATGCTTCACTTTGCTATGCCTCCTTTAAATAGGAAATTTTTGTTTTTTCAGGTAATCCCTGATATCAGCAATCTAGGCTCAATAATATACTGTTTCTGGGTAATAAATTTTAGATTTAATTTAGGATTTACTAAGTTAGCAAATTGGTAAATTGCGTAGAGTCAAATGTCATCACTTTTAATTGTTGACTGCTGAGTGTTATTCGTGAACAGTCAGCAGTCAACTATTTAGAATGAGATGTTTTTTGATTTGTCTGGTCTTGATGACAAATCGCTAGTCTTTGAGTTTTGCAAAGCAGAATGCTCTACCCACTCTCGTACTACACAGTTACTACAAATTGATTGTGTTTAATTTAGGAAAACCCTTGATGCAATTTACTATTTAGTGAAGAGGAGGAAAATATGAAGTTAATTTAAAAATTTTGGGTTGTCTCAAACTTTACCTCTTGCACAATTGAGTTCCACTGTGTGGAGGTATAGCACTATTTGCGATCGCTGTAAAGTCATTAGGGGCATGGTGTGCCGTGCCCCTAAGAAGTTAGGTGTGAAAAAAATTATCACTCATAACTTGTGAATCTCAAATCTACTTATTTTCGTCCACTGCAACTTGGGGAAGTCCCATGCTGTAGTTGGTGACGCGAGCAGAGAGATTGTAGCTGATTTCGCCTTTTTGCAGGAGCGATCGCAAATAATGCTCCAAGTCTGACCCAACGCGGCGTAAGTTATAGTCTGTTAAATCTGCGCCGCTAGATGCTTCTACGAGTTCATCAAACTTGCGATAGACCTTTTGCAGCGCATCTTCATTCCAGTTTAATTCGTTGTCTGGGTCAACATCCAAGGTTAAAACTTGATTACTGGGAACCAGTTCGCCATCCCGGTCAATTTCTGCCGCAAAAATGCGGATATGTCGGGTTGTGGACTTGAGCAGCATTGGATTGTCCATAGAAGGGTGTAAGGTTCAACTTGATTACACTGAAATCATTGTAGACCTTATGCTGGGCTGAATATCCTTTGCTCACCAGCTTTAAGCCTAGCTTAATTCTTGATAAATGAAGCATCGGCGCTAGGGGGATGAGGGGGATGAGGGGCAATGGGGACTGGGGACTGGGAAAGTTTTTAAAATTTGGTGGTGGGTTATGAGCAACCACCATAATTTTTCAATTTGACACCCAATCCCCAATCCCTAATACCCAATCCCCAGTCCCTTTTACTTCCCAATGTCCAAACACCATGTCCACTAAGGGCATGGTGTTTTGTAGAGACTAGCTTCTACTGATTTAGAATCAGAATTTTACCTATGATAAATTGGTTTATCAACGTCTGCTGAATTTTATGATCAAAAACGTACATCAAGTAGTTTTACGTAATTATGTTACAGTTACCTCTGGCTTTAATAAAAGCAAAAACAACCAGAGTTTTTACTTACGTAAAACTACCAAAATTTCAGTAAAAACTCAAACTGTTATTGACGTTTAGATAAAGTTGATGTAAAAACCTTTAAAAAGGCCGAACAACTTCTTACAGAAACTTTATTGTTTAGAATCTTAAAAACTGAATAATAGTTATGGCTTTACTAAATCGTATCTGGTACAAGAAAATAGCGACTTAGACAGTGTATAGTCTAGCTATGAAAAAATCACAGGAGGGGTAAATGGAATACAAATGCTATAGATTGAGGAAAAATTCTTAATTCAAAGGCTGTGGATTCAAAAAATATGAAGAATTTTTGCGCTCGGATATAGCTCCTCACCCTCAAGACCACCAAGTACAGGAATCCTCAAAACTATGAACTCGAAAGCATTACCACGCCAAATAAATAATATTGAAGTAGGTGTTTATGAGTGCGAGATACATCTAAAATTTAGGTTGATTGAAGAAAAGAGTCTATTGAGCGATCGCGAGCAACTGTTGCAGGTACTACTGGATGCATTGACTGAAGGGTCTGATGACTTTCTGGAGACGCTGCAAGCATCCGTCAAAGCCCAAGAAGTCTCTGAGTTTAAAGCATCACCCCAAATGCGACGCCAGCTAATGCGTTTACGCAATGCTGTGGACAATAGCCAGTAGTTAAAGCCAAAGATTGAATTTGAGTGGTGGCATATCGTTTAAAAGCCATAAATTGGTAATTTTGTTAAGATGAGCCGCATTCGCTTTCAGTATGATTTGGCTTGTATCACCTAATTACTAGGTTACAAACTAGACTGCATACTACTCTATTGCAAAGCTGAAAACAGTATCTACAATGACCTTTACCATTTAGACTATGGGCATCCTTGGGTGCATATTAATCCAAATAAAGTAATAACTTACTTTTTTGGTAAGGTTATGGTCTTTGAAAATTTATCTTTGAGGGCAGTTGCTCTAACCAGGGTTTTACTCAATTTGAAGAAGTATTAGCTGGCGCAAGAAGGCAGGAAGAATATTATTTGTCAAATAAGCTTTTTAGCCCTTTTGATTTGGATAGTTACTTTCGATACCCTTCACTAGTGCCAGTTTAATTTAAGTATCCGAGGTGTAAAATATCTTCAAAATAGCTAATACCAATTCGTAATTGGAGAGATGATTCGGCGAATTTTCTGTACTTCAGATATAGTCTAGCTTTGGGGTTTTGAATGTGTTTGCCGGATTTTAGAGAATTGGTATAACAGGTAGTTATGAGCGATTCCTACCGTTTAAGGTAGTATTTTCGAGGTTAGAAAACATTTTGCCTTTGCAACTGGCGCAAGAGACATTTTTGACAAAATTATAAAGCATAGAGTAATTTGGGCAGGGGCTTGGTCGTCAATCAGCGCTCCTGCTCATCTTATAGGGGTTTTAATCGGAGGAAGTAAGGGCTAATTTTAAAGCAAAGTGCTGAGTACTCATACTAAGTTGCATTCAAAGATAAGCTGTTCAACATTTAAATTGCATATAGTGGGCGGGCAAGATGCCCACTCCACAAGAGTTTAATGAAATTTAGTTATGCAAATTAACGTGAGTTCGATGAACCTCTCCCTCCCGGCCTCCCTCTCCATTTAGGCGAGGGAGGAGGAACAAAAAAATAAGGGTTTTACTCCCCTCTCCTTGTAGGAGAGGGGACGGGGGAGAGGTCAAAACAGCACTTGTCGAACTCACGTCAAATTAAATGCGTTTTAACTTAGTAGCTGCGAAAGCAGGGGAAGCCAGCGCGCCCTTGCGGTTTCCCGACAGCCGCGCGACTGGGGTTGCAGGGGAGCAAGGGGGAATAAATCGTACTAAGTAAGTTGGTGGAAATAAACCAAACTATGTTAAGAAAAGTAAATACGCCTGAAACCCGCGCCCTAGACCAATGACAAAGCGCAAAGTCTGAGCGGAGGTTTCCTCCGCTCAGAACTTTGTAAGAGAGGACAAATGACGACCCTCACCAGTTAACTTTATTTATGCCCACCTACTTACTTCAAACAGCAACTTAGTATCAGTAGAAACCAAGTTGCTTTAAAGCTTTGAGCAATCAACGCTGCCTTAACCTATGTGACTATAACTATACCTATGTATAGTATTTTGGATTTTGTACACTCTGCCATCAGGCTCACTCAGTAGGATGTTTATTTAGCCAGGCCGTGTTCTAGGGCGAAACGAACTAACTCAGTACGACTATTGGTGCCGGTTTTACTAAACAAACGACTGACGTATTTTTCTACATTACGAACGCTGGTTTCTAAGCGACGGGCAATTTCTTTATTCATCAATCCTTCAGCTACTAAATTTAAAACGCTTTGTTCTCTAGGGGTCAAGTCGATTTTAAAAGGAGTTGGGGATTGAGCGATCGCATTTCTTTGGGTTAATAAAGCCTTAATTTGGGCAATTTGATTGGCCAGTTCAGCAATATCAGGCGTTTCACCCTCTTCACCCGTAGTTTGAGGCTTAGCTGTGCGCCGGGTGAGTAAGTTTTCCACTATTGCTACTAACTCATCTGGATCGAAGGGTTTAGGCAGATAAGCATCCACACCAGCTTGATAGCCTTGGATGCGATCGCCTGTCATACCTTTGGCAGTTAAAAATACTACTGGAAGTGATTGGAAGCGGGGGTCTTCTCGCAGTTGTTTAAGGAATTGATAGCCGTCTACCTGGGGCATCATGATGTCGGAAATCACCAGATCTGGTGTATTTTGCTGCATCAAATCCCAACCTTCACGGGCGTTACTGGCAACTTGAACGCTGAAACCGCTTTCTTGCAAATAATCTTTCACAGCTTCCCGTAATCCCGGTTCATCATCCACCAGTAACAAATGTGCTGACATTGAAAGTTTCCTTGAGTTTACCTTTTTCCAATTTAGCGAAAGTTGACAGGCATTGATCACAAGGCGTGGATTGTTGATTTTAATCTTCGTCTGCATCTGATTCATCTGTCCACTCAGATGTGTTTGTGGAGTCAGATGATTCTATACCATTGTCTGTGAGGCGAATAATTTCTCCTTGGAAGTATTGCGCTAAACGCTGGGCTGCGATCGCTACTTCATCAGTTTCCCAGTCAGATACAGGTTTTTGTATTGGTGGAGATACAGTTTGTCCGCCACTCCCATTCCTCGCAACCGATGCAGTTTGATTTTTTGCTGTCGGCTCAGTTTTTATTGGTGATGATGCTTGTGTCTGTACTGGTGTGGCTGGCTGTGTATTTTGATTGTTGTACTTGGGAGGAGGTGGCTGCTGAACTGTAGGGGAAGGCTTTGCTGGAGAACTTTTTCTAGCCACAGTAGAGGTTGAGGAAGTTCCTTTCTCCAGGCTGACCTTGACTTCATGTCCGAAAGTCTGCCGAAAAGCCGCTGCAATCATAGGTAAATCAGACTTAACTTTGTCATACCATACAGGTTTGACAGCAACGCGAGCTGTAGTACCATCAAATTCCATCAGATAGCCCATTTGACGCAGCATTTCTTGCCTGGATTTTGGCTGGAGGTTAGCGAGCATCTGTTGCCAAACTTGAGTTAAATCATACTGTGATGCTTCAACAACTTCTTCTTGTGCTGATACTGGAGATATTTCTTGTGCAGGTGTGATGACAGGCTGCTCTTGTACGACTGGTCGATGATTAGATCCATTTTCAGCTGGTGGTGAAACCGCTGTCAGTGGCTCACGAGTAGATCCATTTTCTCCTACTGGTGGCGATATCGAGTTAGTAGAAGAGGTATGATTCTCTGCTGGGCGGCTTGGTGTGGAGCGATCGCTCAAACCATTACCGTTTGTCGAAGCTGTTTTGGCAGAGTTAGGTTGCTGAGGTAAAGTTGCAGGATCAGCTTTTGAGAACTGCTCTTGCGATGACTGCCGATGATTAGTGCTAGTTAATACGGCAGGCGGTGTGGTAACTCTAGGTGAAACGCTTGTGGCTGTAGGTTGAATATTCGCACTCGGTAACAATCCTAATAATGTCACCTCTAACCATAAACGCGGCTGGGTAGTGTTTTTAATCTGGACTTCAGCTGTTCGTAGGTGTTGCTGTCCTACTAAAATTGTACTAGTGTCCAATTGCTGGGCAAACTTAACTAATGCTTCCCAAGTTTGGCTAGTACAAGCTACCAAATCATGACGATTAGGTGCTGTTTTGGCAATCAGCAAGTCGCGGTAGAAAGCGGCGAGATTTTGCAGAATAGTTAATGGTTCCCGACCACGATCTAGGATATTACGGCTACAGTCCAAAACTGCTTCGGGATTATCTTGCGTAATTGCACTTAATAAGGCTAACAAGTCTCGTTCGCTGACTGATCCCACTAAATCCCAAACTTTATCTGGTGTCACTTCACCGGACAGCAGCGCTAATTGATCGAGCAAACTTTCTGCGTCTCGTAATCCGCCCTGAGCAATTTGAGCTACTAAAGTTACAGCATCAGGGGTAATATCAATTTGTTCTTTCGACGCGATCGCACTTAAGTGCTTAACCATCGCTTCTAATTGAATACGTCTAAAATCGAACCTTTGACAGCGCGAGATAATTGTCGGTAATACTCTCTGGGGATCTGTTGTCGCGAGGACAAAAACTACGTGCTTTGGTGGCTCCTCCAGTGTTTTTAGTAACGCATTAAATGCAGCAGTACTGAGCATGTGGCATTCATCGACCACATAAACCTTATAGCGACACTGTACAGGGGCAAACTGTGCTTTTTCAATCAGTTCGCGGATATTATCAACACCTGTGTTACTAGCTGCATCGATTTCAATAACATCAAGGGAGTAGCCTTTAGTGATTCCCTGACAAACATCGCATACGCCGCATGGTACAGAGGTAGGCTTGTCACTTTTGAGACAATTAAGGGATTTAGCCAAAATACGGGCGCTAGAAGTCTTACCCGTACCTCGTGGCCCAGTGAATAAATAGGCAGGGGCAATTTTCGCGGTTGCGATCGCATTAGTGAGGGTAGTAGCGATCGCCTCTTGTCCCACTAGTTCAGCAAAACTTTTTGGGCGATACTTGTGGTGCAGGGGTTCGTAAGACATGGATTTATAAACACAAGCGCCCAATTTAACATTCAATTATTTTAAACGTAGGAATAGTACTTATAAAGGATTAATTATTTCCTACATTCCTCTCTATTATAGTACATTTGAACCACATTAGGGAATTGGGAGCAGGGGGATGGGGAGATGGGGGGCAGGGGGGCAGGGGAGATGGGGAATAACTATTGACTATTGACTATTGACAAATGACAAATGACCATTGACTAATATGTACATTTTATTGACTGGATTAATGCGATAGTACAGTGCGATCGCTACAATCTTAGGTAAACAATATTTAATGGTACAGCAAATGCTCAGGCGGCTAGTTCAGTGGCTCAAAAGGTTATTCCAACGCTTGTTTGGTGGGCAAAAGACTCCTGCAAATGTGGGCACAGATGTACCAAAACAACCAGCACCACCCCTAACCGACACGGATCTAGAATTTCTTTTCACCGAACTTCTCGAAGGAGTGCATCAGGCGCGAGGAGAAGCTTGGGCCTCAAAGTGGCTGCAAAATATTGAACATCGTGTGTCCAAAGAACGTTGGTTAGAATGGTTACAGCGGTTTGGTGAAAGACTGCTAGCATCATCTACACCTAATAATGAATTAGCTGCTCGTTTAGTGCAACTGGGTGAATTGGGTATCGGCGAAATCGGAGATACTGCTTATGATATTGGGATGCAAGTGTTAACACGTAATCAAGGCGAACCAATATGGGAATATGATGGGCCAGATGCGGTTAGCACAAGTTTGTCGCTTGAAGATAGCTACCCAGTCACAGAACAACTAGGTGAGGGAGAAAACATCCCAGGCGAGGAAGAAAACATCCCAACTGAGGGAGAATATCAAACTGTCACCCTAGATCAGTTATTTGTGATGTTGCAGCAGGATCAAAACTTGCGCCAACAGATAGCTCAACAGCTGGCGCTTGAGACAGACGATCCTGAAGCTATCGTCCAAGAATTGATTAATCAATATAATGCATCTAATCAATCGACTACAGAGCAACCGTAAGATTGGGGATTGGGGATTGGGTATTGGGGATTAGGAAGAAAAACGCTTTTTGATAAACTAAATTCTTTCCCAGTCCCCAGTCCCCATTGCCCCTAATCCCCAACGCCACTTGCTTCAAGCCGGGAAACCCGTCCAACGCAGTGGCTCCTCCCTGCGGTCGCGGGGGCCCCGAATTCCCCAGTCCCCAGTCCCCAGAGAATAACAACTGACAAAGTTTTGTATATTTTTTATAACCATAGGGCTGTAAACCCTGCTAAATTCAGTAGGTTTTAGGTAATTGCTAATATTTTTAAGACAACGCCGCTACAATCTAGGAGAAATTAAATCCAAGAGTATGGCAAATGCTCACGCAGCTAGTGCAGTGGCTTAAAACGTTTTCAAAACGCCCCGTTGGTAGTCAGCAGACTCGCGATCTCAAGACTGTAAAAGACCAGCAGGTGGTTCTACCACCTCAACTGAGTAATGCGGATCTGGAACTTTTGTTTATCCAGCTGTTGGAAGGTGTACATCAAGGACGAGGACAACAGTGGGCTATCAATTACCTACAGCGGATGGAAGATCGAATTAGCCTTGAGCGCTGGATAGATTGGCTGCTGAGCTTTGGTGAAAAATTGCTTCTATCACCTGCACCGAATCATCAATTAGCAATGCAGATGGTTCAGTTAGGTGAACTTGATATTGGCAAAGTTGGAGAACTTTCCCATGACATTGGCATACGGTTGTTAACACTGAACTCAAGTGAATGGTACGAAAATAACGAGGAACCACAAAACGAAACTAGTACCACTGAAGATTTTGAAGCATCTGAAAATCTGTTCAATTCTCCAGGACAAGAGTTGATACGTAATTTAGGTGAACTGTTATGGGAGTCTGACGATTTAGAAGTTGAACCCACAGGTGCAGTACCTGAAATTTCTACTCCCGAAGAACTTTCAGTCCAGAACATTGGAGAGGTGATTTGGGGATATCAAGCAGAAGCAACTGAAACCACAACTGTACCCAATTTTGTTGCTGATGAAGATGCAACGGAGAACTCACAGGAATGGGTGTATGAAGCAGCGGCTGAAACTGCAACTTCCATACCTCTGCTACCTCCTGCTGAGGAAGATGTGATCACCAATTTAAGCGAATTGTCGTTTGAGTATGAAGTGAGAAAAACTGAAATTACACCAACAGACCTTTTCGCTCATACTTTAGAGGCTGGTGTAACAAACTTTTCAGGAGATGGAACTTGGGATCAGTCTTTGGCGAATTTAGAGCCAAATGTAGCTTACACCTTAGATGAATTGTTGGTGAGGTTAGATCAAAGTGCCCATTTAGTCCAGCAGCTTGCTTCTAATTTGGCAACTCAAACCAGCCAGACTTTAGTCAGTGAATCGGATGCAGCTATAGAAGCACAAGCTTGGTTTTACCAAGGTTTGCGACAAGCTAAAAGTGGAGATTTGTCAAGAGCGATCGCATCTTACGACCAAGCTATAGAATTAAATCCTGATGCGTATGAATACTGGTTTAATCGCGGGTTGACGCTGTTTCATTTAAAATATTTTGCCGAAGCGATCGCATCTTATAACCAAGCCATAGAACTGAAACCTGATTACTACAAAGCTTGGTACAATCGGGGCGGCACTTTGGGCGAATTAGGACTATTTGACGAAGCGATCGCTTCTTTTGAACAAGCTATAGAAATTCAGCCAGATCACCCGGAAGCTTGGGCTAGTAAGGGTTTGGCACTGCTGAAGTTAGGGCGGCTATGGGAAGCAGTTGCTAGTTATGACCAAGCTTTGCTGCTGCAACCCCAAGACCAGGAAAATTGGTATTTCCGAGGTGTAGCTTTGGCTGTGAGTGAGCAACATGAAGAAGCGATCGCTTCTTACGACCAAGCCCTGGCAATTCAATCAGACTACCACGAAGTCTGGATTGACCGGGGTGTTGTGCTGTTTAATTTAAAACGCTGGTCAGATGCGATCGCGTCCTGGGATAAAGCACTTGCAAATCAGCCTGATTTCTACTTAGCTTGGTACAACCGGGGTATAGCTTTGGATAATTTGGGACGGCGAACTGAAGCGATCGCCTCTTATCACAAAGCCATAACTATTAAACCTGATTTTCACTTAGCTTGGCACAATCAGGCAGTAGCACTGTTTTATTTAAAAGAATTTACAGAAGCGATCGTCTCTTACGATAAAGCTTTACAAATCAAACTTGATTATTGGGAAGCTTGGATTGGTCGAGGTACTGCTGCGGGTCATTTAATTAATGTTGATTTCTCCTTAGCCACTGACATAGCACTAACAAATCCTGCCTTGCAGCAGGGAGGCTATGAAGGTAGACTGGCCAGCTACGAGGAAGGATTGAAACATGTCCGTTCGGATACCCATCCTGAAGGTTGGGGTAGGTTACATTTAGCGATCGCTAATGCTTACTATGACCGAGGTAGGAAACATTGCACATTCTATGATGATTGGCATCAAGCCTTTGCTGAGTACAATCAAGCCCTATTAACCCTCACAAGGGAAGATTTTCCAGAGTTACATCTGGAGGTTGTGCAATCTATGATTAAAGTCCTTTTGAGTTTGGGAGAAATAGCACAAGCACAAGAATTGCAGGAATACAGCGCAGATATATTTCAACAATTAGTCAGTGAACAAACTCGCACTGATGAAAGTAAAAAACAGTTGGCTTTAAAATTTGCAGGAATTAGGCAATTAGCAGTTGATTTATATGTGGAATACGGTGATTTAGTTGAAGCTTGGGAAATGGCAGAACTGGGTAAAAATTCATGTTTAACCTGGCTGCTAGATGGTTGGCAGGAAGAAATTTACTCACCTAGATATGACTCAGTTCAACAATTACTTAATCCGACTACAGCAATTATTTATTGGCATATTAGCCCAGTAGGTTTAAACACTTTCATTATTAAAGACCAAGCACCATCACCCATCCTGGTTTTTATACCTATACAAAATGTAGGAACCATAGGAACCACTAACTATTTCCATGAATTGCCTTTACCTGAAGCAGTGAAACGCTTGATTGAATTTGAAGATTGGTTGGAAAATTGGAATCAGGCACAAGAGGAATATCGCAATCAAGACCAATTTAATCAAGATAAAAGTAGCTATTCCTGGCGATTAGAGATGGAAGAGAGGCTACTACAATTAAAAGATATCCTCCAAATTTCTACAATTGAGCAGGAACTAGAAGGAATTACTCAACTAATTTTAATTCCTCACCGTGATTTGCACAGATTACCTCTTCATGCACTTTTTTCTCTTTCTTCCTACCAAGAGTATTTACCAAATTTAGAATCAAATTTTGCGATTTCCTATCTACCTAGTATTCAAATAGGTTTATCTTTAAAAAATGCAAATACATGGCAATTTTTCGAGCATAAGTTACTCAGTGTTGAATATCCCAAAAGCACAAGTTATTCTACATTGAAGTTTGCCAATTTAGAATCTGAAGTTGTTAGCCAGATGTTTAATAGTCGCCAACGCATCCAGGGCGAAAAAGCTAATAAAGAGATTGTAGAAAATGCTTTATTTGATAATTATAATATATTTCATTTTACAGGGAATGTTACGAACAATTGCCGTGAGCCTCAAAAATCAGAATTAGCTTTAGCAGGAGAAGATAAGCTTACTTTAGAAGAGATTTACCAAGGCAATTTAGCTAATTACAATTTAGTTACTCTCTCAGCTTGTGAAACAACTAGCAACCGGACTATTACTACTGAATATGTCAGTTTAGTCAATGGTTTTCTCTGTGGCGGAATCCCCTATGTAGTGAGTACTCTTTGGACTGTAGAATCTTCTGCTAGTGCTTTGGTGATGATAGAATTTTATCGAAGACTACAGCAAGAGAACTCGCCAACCACTGCTTTGGCAAAAGCAACGCTATGGCTGAAAGAATTAACGGCTGGAGAATTGGCAAAATGGTATGAAGAGTTATTCAATAATGTGCAGATTGAAGATTTAAAAGTTAGGGCTTATTTAGCAACACATCTGTATAAAAATAGTAAAATGCCGTCAAATAAAAAGCTTTACAGTCATCCTTACTATTGGGCTGCGTTTACTATGACGGGTAGTTTGTAATTTGTAAGGTCTGATTTTATCAAACAGAATAGAGGCGTCAGTCGCCAGAATAAGAAATTGAATTCTGTGCGAAGCCGCGGATGAATAAACGGGTTTAAAACCCCCTCCAAATCTATGATTTGGAGGTCTTCAATCAGTCGCGGGTCACCAATCCCCGACTGATTGATTCTGACTCCTGAATTCTGACTCCTGAATTCTTCTTCAACAGATTTCTAACTTTGGAATTTGTTGCTTTGTTTGAGAATTTTTATGATCAGGCAGAGGCGCAGAGTTGCACAGAGTAGGAGAATGAAGACGCAAAGATGGCAAATAAAGTGGATTGCTTGTAAATGAGGTACACAGGGGCGGGCAAGATGCCCACCCCACAAGATTTATATCTTAAGATGTGTGGTTCATTTACTTACAAAGTGCTGTATAGTTTTACGTCTTTGCGTCTAATGGATGAAATCGTTTTGGGGTTTACTTGTTAGGCTGGGGAGTTAGCCGCAGATAGGGTTTTACTTCCTCGTAGCCTTTGGGGAATTTTTCTTTGAGGACTTCTGGGTCTTTGAGAGAGGGGACAATGACTACATCATCGCCGTCTTTCCAGTCAGCTGGGGTAGCTACGCTGTAATTATCAGTTAATTGCAGCGAATCAATGACGCGCAAAAGTTCATCAAAGTTGCGTCCAGTGCTGGGAGGATAGGTGAAAGAGAGACGCAGTTTTTTGTTGGGGTCAATAACAAAAACCGATCGCACTGTCACAGCGGCGTTAGCATTGGGGTGAATCATGTCGTAAAGGTCAGAAACTTTACGATCCGCATCTGCCAAAATCGGGTAGTTGAGGCTGGTGTTTTGAGTTTCTTCGATATCTCCCACCCATCCATTGTGAGATTCTACACTATCAACGCTCAGAGCGATCGCTTTAACGTTACGCTTGTCAAATTCTGGTTTGAGTTTGGCAACTGTGCCTAATTCTGTCGTGCAAACTGGTGTAAAGTCAGCAGGATGAGAAAACAGCACTACCCAGCTGTCACCCGCCCATTCGTAAAAATCTATGTCGCCATGTGTGGAGGCTTGCTTAAAGTTTGGTACTGTATCACCAAGACGGAGAGCCATGAGAGATTCCCTGTAGTAAATAAGGCATGTGTCTTCTATTTTGCCATGATGACATAAAACCCTCATTCACCAATCGGGCATTAGCAGTTTGAAACAAAATTTTAAGTTGTCAGCATATTTATTGGGGAGTGGGAGAAGGGGATATTCTTTTTTAAGCTTGGTTGTGGAATTTTTCCATGAATGGCTGGGTTGAAAAGCGTACTTCGACAAATATCAATGTAGATACGTCATGCCTAATGCCTGACGATGAAATTTTTTATGAGGACTTTGTTATAACTATTAACAAATTTTTAACTTTCTATGATGATATTCATATTTCTCGTTATTGGTATTATCTTCAGCACAACTGTGAGTTTTTTGCTTGGTATTCCCTGGTTGATGCCGATTTTTAGTGCTGCTGTTCCTTATCCTATTTTCTTGTTAAAAGTGCATAAACAAAAATATCAAAGTGCTTTTTGGTGGATGTTAATCTGGGGATTATTACAGGGTATTTGTGTAATTCTAGCAACTAGAATAGCACCAAAAACAGCAGCAAAGGTGATTCTTCGTGGACAGTCATACACTACAGAAATGTTGCACTGGATTCGCACTGGAGAAGGTTCAGAAGGTTCACTACGGTTATTTTTACCCAGTCATTTATTACACTATGCTATTTTTTGTATTCTCTGCGTTGTCTCTTTGAGTAGCGTGGCGTTAGTCTTCGGTACTTGGATGCTAAATTATATGAATTTCTATTTTGCAGAATTGGTGAAATTGAGTAGTAAACCTTGGTTAGCTGCAATTTTAGGATGGTATCCTTGGTCTTTACTACGGATTATCGGATATATCACCACTGGGGTTGCTTTAGCTGCGTTAGGATTAAATTTATTAACTCGCCTGAGAAAAAAAGTTCCTAAATCTGTTTTTCCTAAGTCTTATATGCTGGCGGGGATTGGTTTTATAATTGCGGATATCATTGTCAAAGCAACTCTAGCACCCATTTGGCAAAAGCTGCTGTTGTATGCGTTGAATTAGGCTAAATTCTAAAATCTAAAATTGGCAGGGTCAATGTTTTGCCAGTATTTCCTGGTAAGCTTGAATTATTCGGCGAGCGATCGCATCCCAACTGAAATTTTGCAATGCATATTTTTGGGCATTTAATCCCCGTTGCTGGCATTCTTGGGGATTTTGCAAAGCTTGTTGCAGTAACTCAAATAGCGCTTGCACATCTGTTGTAGCCACCCACCCCGACTGACTATCGCGCACCTGCTGCCAAATATGCACTTGGTCAGAGATAATTACAGGTATGCCTGCTACCATTGCCTCAGCTACGGCAATGCCAAAGTTTTCATAGTATGAAGGTAAAACGAATAAGTTAGCAGCTTGTAGTAAACTAGCTTTTAACTCACCACTAACAAAGCCTGTGATTGTAGTGTGCGATCGCAATGGTGAATTTTCAATCTGGGATTTGATCTTTTGCTCGTAATCTGGATCTTGAGGATTTGTTCCAGCTAACACAAAATGAAAATTGTGTCCTTCATATAGCAGTTTCTCTAAAGCTGGAATCAACAAATTCAAACCCTTTTTCGGGTCAATACGGGACATAAACAACACCAAAGGCACATCTTGTGGAATGCCTAACTGACCACGAACTAAACTCCCGTCATTTCTTCGAGGAGGAATTACACCCAAAGGAATCACCAAATCTTGCGTAATTACTCCAAATCTTTCTGATATTTTTGCTTCTTGTTCACTAGTAAAATGAATTGCTGCTGCACCAGCTAAATTACGACGTTCTATAATTTCCACATAAAGCTGTTTCAATTGCTTTTTCTTCTGCAAATCAGCTGGATCAAGAGTACCTAAAGGGCGCAAAATATAAGGTAGCTTTTGCTGACGGCACACAATTGCAGCAGCACTACTGATAGGAGAAAATAAAGCATGAATATGTGCCAAGTCAAACTCACAAGCGTGAAGTTTCAACCATTTGAGTAAATCAAGGGAAAATTTGTAGCGTCGAAACGGGGCACAACGAAAGTAAATTATTTCATAGCCATCTTGTTGAATTGGGCTATTTAAAGGAACATCTAAAGGTTGTTGACCATTATCACCATTACTATCTGTGGTGAGAATTGTAACTTTCACACCTTCTTTTGCTAAAGCGGGGGCTAACCCTAGTACCATTTGACTAGGGCCGCCGTAAATCAAGGAAATTGAGGGGACAATTTGTAAAATTTTCATTTTTTGTTAGTTGTCAATAGTCAGTTGTTAGTTATCAGTTGTTAGTTGTTAGTTGTTTAGTCTGACCACTGACCACTGACCACTGACCACTGACTATTGACTATTGACTATTGACTATTGACTATTGACTAATTCTTGATAAAACTCAAACTGCTGCTTAGCTAAAGCTTTATTCGTGAATTTTACCATTGCTTTTTGATAACCCCTTTCACCAAGAGTTTGGGCAAAATCTGGTTTTTCTATTAATTGAACTAAGCAATCAGCTAAGGCTTTAGCATCTCCTTCTGGAAAAATTAAACCATCATCACCAATTACATACGGAATTTCCCCAGAATTTGAACCGATTACAGGAACTTGACAAGCCATTGCTTCAATGAGAACATGTCCAAATTGTTCTTTCCAGCCAACAGAAGTTAAGGTTTTAAAGTTGTAAGTTGTTTCTGAAGGCAGTACTAGAGTACTCATTAAATTTATATAACTGGCTACTTCGTTATGGGGAACGCTTTCTACTAAAATCAAACGTTCTTTGATATTGTTTTCTGTAGCAATTTTGATTATTTCTGCTTGTAGCGGCCCGCGTCCCAGAAGTAATAATTTCCAAGATTTATCTTGTAAAGTTACTAATGCTTGCAACAGCGTTAACAACCCTTTTTCCTGAACAAAACGCCCCACAAATCCCACTACAAAATCATCTGATTTTATCCCCAGTTTAGCGGCTAATTCTGGCTGGGCTTTGGGAGTAAATAAAGTTTCATCTACACCCAGTTGTGGCATAACTTTAATTGAGCCTTGGTATCCCCTTTGCCGTAATATTTCGGCACCATCTTGATTACCAGAGATAATGCCGTGGCTATGATTAAGGTTATATTTTTCTAATAATGCGATTGGCAATTTTAATTCATATGGCAAATTCCACCAAGTAAAAAATATATTTTTAGCTTTGAGATTTAATAGCTGATTTAAGACAATCATCTGAGTATATGCCAGCCCTCTTGAACCTTGTTCTACCTGGATTACTTGAGGACGAAATTGCCGGAACAAACTGATTAAATCTGCACCAAATGTCAAAAGCCCTTGATGATTTTGGCTGAAATTAGAAACAGGGACTATTTTAAATGCGCCTTCATCTCGGTATTGAGTTTGAATGATTCTGTTTTGTACGCCACCAGGTTTCCAGCTTTTGGGAACTACAACTGTTACCTCAATTTTTGGTTCTAATTGAGATAAAGCGCGTAATTTTTCACAATTTAGGTCTACTATATAAGTGTGACTGGCAACTAAAATTTTCATGGATATTGGGTAGTGGTTAGTTGTTAGTTGTCAGTTGTCAGTTGTTTTTTCCTACTGACCACTGACCACTGACTAATGACTAATGACTAATAAATAATGACTAATAACTAAACTTGTTGATCAAGACGACTATAAATTTGTCCATCATTCCACGGTGATTGAATGACACTACCCAAGGCTTTGAGGAAACCCAAAGTATAGAAAAGGGCGCGAGTAACTATTTTGATAGGCGAACCGCTTTTGTGACAAGGTGGACGCCCCAGGACGTGACAGTCAAATAAACGGGCGTATAGGCGTAAAGCTTGGCTAACGTTGAGGTTTTTTAGACCTAACAAGAAATGGTTGTGGTAAAAGGTGAGTTGATATTTAAGCGATCGCATACTAATATCATGACAACCCCCAGTTTCTTCGCCTAAATGTATTAAATGCGCCTCTGGGTCATACCAAATTTTATATCCCGTCTTTCGCACCCGCAAACAAAAGTCTGACTCTTCACGTACTGCACTACCGCGAAACCTTTCGTCAAACTTTAGCCCATATTTAAAAAATATTTCGCGGCGAAAAGACATATTGCAACCCCTGGCTGTCAGGACTTGCTGGGGTTTGATGGTATGTACTAAATCAATGTGATACCAAGCAATTCCTGGATCCATAGCTTGGGGAGGAAGATATTCAATCTCCAATTTTCCCCCAGAATCGCCTAATTTCATTCTGTCAAATACCCGCCCGGCAACAGCCCCCACTTCTGGATTTTGCAAGTAGTTTTTCACATGGGCAGCTAAAAAACCAGGGGTTAATTTGACATCATCATCAATAAATAAAATTATTTCACCAATTGAGCGCCGCACACCATAATTACGTGCCCCTGGTAAACTTGCCCAATCTAAATGAAACCATTTAATTTTACCTGTTGCTGCTTGTTCTTCTAGATAAGCTTGAATTTCTGGTTTATGTTTGGGAGATTGATCTACTACTAAAACTTCAAAGTTGGCATAATCCTGATTGAGGACATCCACAATACTATCTTGTAATGTTTCGTCTCGCCCATAGGTTGGTATGATGACAGAAATTAAAGGCAAATTATTCATATACTTTTATATTCCAATAATTTTTTTGCTCTCATCATATGATTGTCTGCTATGATTAAAATGTTGTATTGAGACGTTTTTTCTTTTTTGTCTTTTCAGGGTTGGCTTCTTCCTTATCTTGTTTATCCAATGCTGGTAATTTGAATAGTAACCCTGCACAAAACCAGTAGTAGACAGCTACCGGATCAACATCTAAAGGGTAGTAGTAGGTGTTGTAACTAATAAACAATATAAACACCCATAAAGCTGCTCCGTAACTGCGGAAATTACGGTTTTTTATGGAACGATAGGTTTTGAAAGCAGTGAATGTCAGGGTGGTGACTAAAGCGATAAAGCCCAGCAATCCTAAAATACCCACTTCATATAGTACTTTCGGGTAATAAGTTTCCACTAGCTTTGTCTCACCCAATGCACGGGCGGAGTTAGTGGCGCGACCTAAGCCACTTCCTAGCGGGCCCTGTACACTTCTCCAATTTTCCTCAAACTGACTAACAATAAACTCTTGGGGTGGTGAAGCTTCCCAGCGACCAACAAAACTATCCAACCTCTCTTGTACAACAGTAGGATTAGTTACTACTGCTATGCTGAGAATTAAGCCAAGCCCAACCCCTATGGGGATAAAGCGTTTCAGGTTGCCAATTTGACCAGTCAGCAATAGCAAAATTACAAAGCAGGTGGGTACTAAACCTAAAGCAATTCTTTGTCCAGAAACTACTGCATTGATAAAGACCGTAACTAAAGAACCTAAACTGATAATCCGCCAAATAATCGCAGGATCAGTAAAGCCTGTAGCGAAGGTAAAAAAGGTACTAGAAATTAAAAACCATGCCCACTGCCAAGGGGCAACAAATGTTCCTGGTAGGCGAATGATTCCCTGGCTAGGACTATAGACTAAGGAACCACCAAAATAACACCTAGCTTCGAGTGTAGCTTTAAATAAAGCACTTCCTTCAGCATTTCTAGTACCTTCACATATTCCTGTTAGTAGTAATAAATATTGAATAATTCCTAAAATGCAGCAGATAAGTATGAGGACAACCTGTAGACGGGCTAAAAATAGAAAATCCCGCTTATCACGGATAAGATAGTAAGCACAACCAATGAGGGGAACATAGCCTAAAAATACTTTTAGTCCGAGAATACCCATACCTATGGGGATTTCATTGGACGCTTGTTCTAAGAGTCCTGGGCTAGGTGGATTTAGCTGCTGCCCACCATTGATAAAAACTAATGTTAAAATACATAAGCCTAATAAAATAAATAGTGGTGTTTTAATTGCTTTGATAGGAATTAAAGGCAGCCCTCGCTGGCGACAACTTTGCCAAAGTGCAACCAAAACAGGAACATAAAAGGCATCTTTAGCTAATTGCAGGATAGGACTATTGCCGATGTAATATGTTATGGTACCCCCAAAGGGCACGTAAATTATAAAAGCAAAAAGTGCTTGACGTGGGTATTTGTAAGAAAGGCTTATAACCAAAATTCCCAAAACAGCGGGAAGTGCTACCTTAATTCCACCTACTAAAAAAAGCAGCAGACCAACAAATAAAGCAACAGATAGGGAAGTTGTGACTAAACTAATGAGTTCTTTACGTGCTTGGGCTGCTTTACGCTTTTTGGCTAACTGTTCTTTGAGGCTAAGGGTAGGAGTTTCCTTTGTAACCTGTTTTTTCGACTTTTTAGATTTCTGAGATTTTGATTTGGTTTTCGGCATGGCAAAGCTTTAGCCTATCAGCCTTGATAAATTAATGGTAATTGCGACAGTTATCTTATTTAGGTCGTGAACATACATTTATCTCATGCAGACAGGCACAGAGGAGATTTAAGATAAATATTAAGCGTTCACAAACAATTTAGGATTGCTGTATAAGTTGTATAACCCAAATTCTTCTCTAATTGATTCATTTAATAATTGACGATTGAAGATACTAAATCCTAACCTGGTGGAATTATAAAAAAGATTTTCGCCTGTCTCCAGGATATAAATTGCACCAGGAAATGGTAATGGTTTAATAGGTTGTGCCTGCTTTGCTAAAGTATCTTTGACTTTGCCATGATCTATATAGTGTTTATAGTAACCATAACCACGATTATATTCTGCTTTTTCGGGAAAATTATTCAAATCGTAACGCAGAATGTTACAAGTACCGCACATTTTATAAAAATTGCTTCTTTTACGATAAATGTGTTTACTACCTTCTTGATATTTATAACCTTTGTTAATAAACCATCCATGATGATGAGGATATTGCTTAATAAAAGCGGCTAAGTTTTTACTCACACAATCATCAGCATCAACTGCCATTGTATGAGTAGGTGAAAATTCTTGAGCATAAATTAATCCTTTCAAGAGTTTCCGCCCTTTATCTGTGTCTCCTTGAGCTACCACATTTTTTTCATTGGCGGGTGGAAAATCAACTTTAATATATGTGATGTTAGGATGAGTGAATTCGATTTTTGGCTTCTCGTTACAAACGACAACAGCATGAAAATCAGTTGAGGTTTGATTGCAAACTGATTTAATAGATCTCTCAAATAATTTTGAGACATGTTCCCAAGATTTGGAAGCTTGCGGACTTTTGAGTGGGATAACAAAAACAAGCATTTTTGAAGAATTATAGGATTTTAGATTTTAGATTGGGAATTGCTTTCTGGCTCTAGGTTTTGTGAAGGTATCTGTTGCAATCATTTTTGAAATTCGTATTAGTTAGCGTATTAGTTAGAAAAGAGTGCTAATTATACCAAGCATATAATATCAGGTGTCAGCAGTAACAATGCAAATATATAGCTGGGGACTGGGGAACTCGGGCCCCCCACGACCGCAGGGAGGAGCCACTGCGTTGGACGGGTTTCCCGGCTTGAAGCAAGTGGCGTTGGGGATTAGGGGCAATAGGGACTGGGGACTGGGTGAAAAGTCTTTTTGTGTCTATGTTTTATTATCTGTTGATGTCCTAACACTAATGGCGACGGCTATAAATCAAGTGATACGATTTTGAATTTTACATGGTTTGGCAGACCTCACCCCAAACCCCTCTCTTGCAAGGAGAGGGGCTGCAAACTGTAATTCTTTTGCTTGACAGTAGGGGTGTTGTAGGTGCCTACTTAAACTACCAAGTGTTGTTGGACTTGTGATACCAATTCATTTGTCCAGTAGTTAGCAAGTTCAGCATCAGCCGCTTCCACCATGACTCTGACTACTGGTTCTGTACCAGAAGCGCGGACTAAGATTCTGCCAGCGTCACCCATTGCGGCTTCGGCTAAGGCGATCGCTTGTTGTAGGGATTGGCAATTTTGCCACCCCAAACGGCGATCGCGGTCTTCTACTCGCACGTTCCGTAACAGTTGTGGGTAGGTTTGAAAGCTTTGGTCTACCAGTTCGCTGAGGGAAACTCCGGCTTGTTTGACCAAACTTGCTATATGTAAAGCTGTTAATAAGCCATCTCCAGTAATGCCATAATGACGGCAAAGAATGTGCCCAGATTGTTCACCGCCTAACATTCCCCCAGTCCGTAACATTTCGGCTTGCACATATTGATCGCCTACGGCGGTGCGAATCAAGTTACCGCCTTGTTGTTTCCACGCCCTTTCAAAGCCTAAGTTAGCCATGACAGTGGAAACAATTAAGTTGTCTGGGAGTTGTTTTGTTGATTGTAGGTGGCGTCCCCAGAGGTAGAGAATGTAATCGCCATTAACTTGCCTACCAGTATTATCTACAGCTAAAACGCGATCGGCATCGCCATCAAAGGCAAAGCCCAAATCGGCGTGATGTTCTTGTACTGTGGCTTGGAGAATTTCCAGGTGGGTAGAACCGCAGTTAACGTTGATGCGATCGCCATCTGCTTGGTTATGCAAACAAATGACTTCCGCCCCCATTTCCTGAAATACTGCTGGTGCCAAACCAACTGCTGCACCCCACGCTAAATCTAAAACAATTTTCAATCCCTGAAGATTAACTTGGGGCTGCAAAGGTTGTTTCAGTGCTTGGCTATACTCCTGAATCAATTCCAAACGTGAGTAATGTTTGCCGCAATTGCTGACGCTATCGGCAATTGATATTTTACCCCGTAGTCCCGCTTCAATTTCTGCTTGCAACGCTGGAGATAACTTCGCACCATCGGCACCAAAAATTTTAATGCCGTTGTCTTCTGGCGGGTTGTGGCTGGCAGAAATCATCACTCCACCTATGGCTTCACTGACGCTAGTCAGATAGGCAACGCAAGGAGTAGGGCATAATCCCAAATGCCAAACTTCTACCCCAGCTGCTGTTAAACCTGCACTCAAAGCCATTGCCAGCATATCCCCGGAGTTTCTCGAATCTTGTCCGAGAATTACGGGGGCGATCGCCTTAGCATGGGTACGCAAAATCACACCCGCCCAAAAACCCACTTGCAACGCTAAGGGCGCACTCAGTATATCTCCCACGCGTCCACGAATGCCATCTGTACCAAACAAAGGAGTCGCTGGCAGTGAGAGTAAATTCCGGGTGAAATTGCCCTCAAGGCCTATTTCCGATTTATTAGCAGCTGAGCGAATGTCACCTTGAATCCGAGTTATAGATGAAACCATAATTTTAAACACCCCACACACTCACACAGGAAAATCTTACTTTACACTCTATTTAACAATTTCAAATTAGATAAGTGTTTATCTGTACTATATACTCGTTTTTTTCTGAGAATGAATTGCTAAAATGTATATTTCAGTAAAAATACTGAAAATCTTCATCTGTCCTTGTCAAGATTTTAAAATAAACTTCTCTTCTTTGATACTCTAACTTGAAACAAACTCGCAATCAAAAATAATAATTGCAGTATGTCGAGGATAAGCTGAGTAATAGAGAGGAATTGTCAAAAAGCTTGTTCATCTGTCCATTTCTGGAATGTCACGCTGCAAACACTACTGAGGCTGAAATTACATTGTAGGTATAGACTTTTTCAGCCTTAATCGCAAAATTGTGTAACAAAAATATAAATTCAGCGTACTTAAAGAATTTTAATATAAATTCTCATCAAATAGTTTTAAGGTAACGTTTTAATGGCCTTTTTTAGCCGTGTGTAAATCACATCTGTGGCAGTTCACCTTTTAAAGTTGAGAAATTTAGCATGAGCAGCAATTTAGCAACCAAGTTACGTGTAGGCACGAAAAAAGCTCACACAATGGCAGAGAATGTAGGTTTTGTCAAGTGCTTTTTAAAAGGGGTGGTAGAGAAAAACTCTTATCGGAAGCTAGTTGCTAACTTTTACTTCGTCTATTCGGCAATGGAAGAGGAGATGGAAAAGCATCGCCAGCACCCGATTGTTGCCAAAATTAACTTTCCCCAACTTAACCGCAAGCATACCTTAGAGCAAGACCTGAGTTACTATTTTGGTGCGAATTGGCGGGAACACATCAAACTGTCAAAAGCGGGTGAAGCTTATGTGCAACGTATCCGAGAAATATCTCAAACAGAACCAGAATTGTTAGTTGCCCATTCCTACACTCGTTACTTGGGTGATTTATCAGGGGGACAAATTCTCAAAGGCATTGCCCAAACAGCAATGAACCTCTCCGATGGAGAAGGTACTGCCTTCTATGAATTTGCAGACATCCCTGATGAAAAAGGATTCAAAGCTAAATATCGTCAAGCTTTGGATGAACTACCCATTGATGATGCAGCAGCCGATCGCATTGTTGATGAAGCTAACGCAGCCTTCGGGATGAACATGAAGATGTTCCAAGAATTAGAAGGTAACTTGATCAAAGCCATCGGTTTAATGCTATACAACAGCCTCACACGCCGTCGTAGCCGTGGTAGTACTGAACTGGCTACTGCTGAGTAATTTTTCTAATTGTTTTCCCAAGTCCAATTGTCAATTACAGGGGCAAAGTCTCTGGGGTGATCTGAGTGAATCAGGCGATCGCAGAGAAGTTGCCCCTAATGTTTTTTGCTAGTTGTCAGATGCTTCTTGTTGCAGTTCCTTGAGGCCTTCT
This sequence comes from Nostoc sp. NIES-4103, assembly GCF_002368335.1. GTDB lineage: Bacteria > Cyanobacteriota > Cyanobacteriia > Cyanobacteriales > Nostocaceae > Amazonocrinis. The sequence goes on from NZ_AP018288.1 coordinate 6,398,424, forward strand.
AAAGCAGACTGATCACCAGGATTGAATTTCAGGGCTTGCTGAAAAGCAGCTACTGTGTCCTGTTTTTCGCCATCCAGTTGCCATTTAATACCGTTACCAAGGGAAACGTAAAGTTTAGCCATATCTTCTGGTTGGATGTCTGTTGTAAATTGGCTATAAAAGTTTTTGACAGCAGAAAATCCTTGTTTTTCATACAATCCCAAACCCGCAACTGCACAAGTACTATAATCACCATCATTGAGATAGATTACCTGACGGCAAGCATCTAGTGCTTCATTGAGTTTTTCTTGTTTCAAAAGCGCCGTAGCCAAGCTACTGTATTCAGTATCACCAGGTTTCATGGCAATAGCTTGGCGATAAGCAGCGATCGCTTCTGTAATTTTCTCCTGTTCCATCAAGGCTTCACCCAATAGCCAATAGCTAAAAACACTCGGTTTCACTTGAATAGCTTGGCGATAAGCCACAATCGCTTGATCTAAGTTTTCATGCTTTTTCCAAAAATAGCCCAAAGCTTGATAGGGAACATCATTTTTGGAGTCAACTTGAGTTAGTTCGCCAAACGTCGTTATACCTTGCTTAAGTGGCAGGATATCAGCCAGACTGGTGTAATATAAATACTCTTTGGGTTCAAATTTAATGGCTTGGCGATAAGCAGCAATCGCTTCCTGGGTTTTTTCTGCTTGAGAGAGGGCATCAGCCAAAGCTTGATAATTACTACCATTAGCATTGATTGCGACTGCTTGGCGATATTCTGCGATCGCTTGTGGGTATTTTTCCTGTGCCATCAAAGTATCACCAATACCCTTGTGCGGGTTATCATTCTTCGGGTTAAGTTTGATGGCTTGACGATAAGCCGCCATCGCTTCGGCTGGTTTTTCCTTAATTACCAGCCACTCGGCAAAATCAATGTAAATTGCAGCACTTGGCTGGAGTTTGAGGGCTTTCTGGTAAGCTGCGATCGCAGCTTCTGTTTTATCCTGGAAAAATAACGCATAACCCAACCGCACATAGGCTGTAGCATCATTAGGTTCTTTTTGAATTACCCGTCGCCAGAGAATTTCTGCTTCCTTATAATTTTCTTCTTGTTGGGCAGTTTGTGCTTGTTCCACTAACTCGACAATCTGGGCAAAACTTATTTGCGGCATGATCACCAAAGATAATGTTGTAAGCAACGCCAATATTTTGCAGCTTCGCATAGAATTTCAGCTTAAAATAACTAAGTCAATTTTCAAACTCAGCTTAACCTCAGTAAGCAAGTTTGTAACCAGTGAGACTTACTATACTGAGAAAATCCGGCAAAAATATGGCTACAAAAATTCCTGTCACAGTAATCACAGGCTTTTTAGGCAGTGGTAAAACTAGCTTAATTCGCCACCTTCTACAAAATAACCAAGGACGCCGCATTGCAGTTTTAGTCAACGAATTTGGCGAACTCGGTATTGATGGCGAATTGTTGAAATCTTGTCAAATCTGCCCCGAAGATGATGATAGCGAAAGTAATATTTTTGAATTAACCAATGGCTGCTTGTGTTGCACAGTCCAAGAAGAATTTTTCCCCACGATGCAGCAGTTACTCAAGCGGCGAGACAGTATTGACTGTATATTAATCGAAACCTCTGGTTTAGCCTTACCAAAACCTTTAGTGAAAGCTTTCCGCTGGCAAGAAATTCGCGCTGGTGCCACTGTAGACGCAGTGATTACTGTAGTAGATTGTGCTGCGGTAGCCGAGGGAACATTTGCTAGTGATTTAGAAGCGATCGCAGCCCAAAGGTTAGCAGATGATAGCTTAGAACATGAAACACCATTGCAAGAATTATTTGAAGACCAACTGGCTTGTGCAGACTTGGTGGTGTTGAGTAAAACTGATTTGGTAGATGGTGAAACCAAAACCCAAGTTGAGGAATTAATTAAGCAAGAATTGCCCAGAGTGGTGAAAATTGTCGAGAGCGATCGCGGCACAATCGACCCAGCTATACTATTAGGATTACAAGCCGCCGTTGAAGACAATTTAGATAGCCGTCCCAGTCATCATGACAGCGAAGAAGAACACGACCATGATGATGAAATTAGTTCAACACATCTAATTTTAGACCGTACCTTTGACCCCGAAAAACTGCAACAACAACTGCAAACACTGGTACACCAACAAGAAATATACCGCATCAAAGGCTTTGTTGCAGTACCTAACAAATCAATGCGTTTAGTAATGCAAGGTGTAGGCACAAGATTTGATAAATTTTATGATCGCCCTTGGCAACCCCAAGAAGCAAGGCAAACCCGTTTAGTTTTCATTGGACGTGATTTAAAATCCAGCGAAATAGAATCACAACTAATCGCTTTATAAGTTACTCTGCAAAACCATGAATATTACTCAATTGTTTAATATTGCCAACCTTTTTGTTTTACCCTTTTGGGCTTTGATGATTCTCCTGCCAAATTGGAAAGTGACACGGCGGGTAATGGAATCTTATTTGCCTTTTGTGGTTTTAGCTGGGGCGTATTTGTATTTGTTCATCAGTAGCATTACACCAGAAAACGCCCAAGCTTTATCGAATCCTCAATTAGCTGATATTGCTAGATTTTTTTCCGATGAAACAGCTGCTGCTACAGGTTGGATTCATTTTCTCGTGATGGATTTATTTGTCGGACGCTGGATATATTGGGAAGGTCAAAAAACAGGTATTTGGACAATTCACTCTTTGAGTCTGTGTTTGTTTGCTGGCCCTTTAGGATTAGTGTCTCATATTTTGACCTACTGGATTTCTAAGGCATTTTTCCCCAATTCTCTACACAATCCAACTGCAACGGTTGCAGAAGAAGCATAATGTAAATAAATATAAATTTAACGTAGTGGAATGTTTCAGCTAATTTAGTGCATTGATAAACTATTGTGGCATGGGCGTCCCGCCCGTCCTAATGGCGGGCTAGAAGCCCACCCCACAAGAAAATCTATTGCAACATTTTAGCTGAAACACTCCACTACATTTTAATTTTTGGTCGTTCTTTTTCATATGCCATTCGTCATTTGTATTTACAAAGGACAAAGGACTAATGACAAATGACGATGTTGACGAGTGGTTATGCAACTTGGATGCACATTAGCTTAAATTATGAAGCTTTGGCATATCTATAGTTAGCATCTAACCAACAACGTGGTAGACTTTCACCAGATGGGAAAACAAGATTTTGTTTTTGAAAAGAATCAGGTTCCTGTTCTTCTTGACCTTCTTGGTCTTGTCCGTGAACAATATCAATATTGGGGTCAAGCAATTCTTGAATGTCAAGAATTTTTACTAAATCGCTAGTACCTTTGATTTGTAAAAACATATAATTAGCCTCCAGAAATTTCCATGAAAAATTTGCACGAGTCTCACTGTCAACTCGTGTGCGTGAATTATTGGCAATGCTTACTTAGCAGAATTTTCAACTAATTTCTTAAACCGCATATATGCCTGTTCTGGTGTCAGCGGTTCACATTCCTTTTCATTAGGAATGTAGTATTGCCTGCTATCAGGAAAATAACGTACAACAAAACTAGGTATCAAACCCAATTTCAAAGCTTTTTTACCAAGTTTTTCTGCTACTTCTGCTAGTGTATATCCATCATGAAACTGATATGTAGTCATGTCCTTTACCTCCTAAAAGAGGGTTGCCCTCAAAGCAAATTAATGGACATTCAAAACGCAGAAATTACAATTCGCGTTGATATTTCTCTAAAATATCCACTAGGTTAACTTGACATTGTAGAGGCAGTAAATCAAGTAAAGGCAGTTCTCTTCTGCCGCCGCCAATTTTCACAGGTATGGATTCCAATACTTGGATAACTCGATCTTCAGTTACAGTATTGGAAGTCATTAGGGGATAAAGTTGTTCAGCAACTACGGTATGTAGCTTGGCATCCGATAAATAAAGATGCCACTTAGCAATGTCTATGTAAACATTTTCGCCAATTTCTGATGCTAGGGCTTCTAGTAGTTCTGTGGTGTTAGTCTTAGCCATAAAAATAACCCCTATATTAACAGAGAGTCGGAAACTCTCAAGTTACTACCATTATCGCTCAATTTATCAGACTGATTCTACCGCCACAGGTTACAGTTGCCCCAGCTTGTGCAGTCCATCTTCAGGTGGATTTGGGCGGTGTTTGCGAGTAGTTAGCGATCGCAGCAATATAAATCAGATGTCCCAATACTACTACTAGCCAACTTGCAGTCAACCACGGCAGCCATTCCCAGCTTGTTGCTTTCAGGTTATGGACAAACCACAACCCGGAATTAGTCACAGCCGCAACTGCCACATGTACGGCAAAATTCATCCGGTCATCTAACTTGCGGAATTCTGGGTCTTTGCGATCGGGTTTACGAGGCCAACGAGGAGGCATAAATATTTGTTACAGAATTGAATATACTGCACTTATTTTAAGGTTTTTGGGGATGCAGTTGCTAGGGATTGGGGATTGGGGATTGGGGACTGGGGATTAGGGATTGGGTACTGGGGATTGGGGATTGGTGACTGGTGACTAGGGATTGGGTACTGGGGATTGGGGATTGGTAATTGGATTCTACTATTACCCATTACCCATTACCCATTACCCAGTCCCCAGTCATCAACCCATCGAGTGACCTTTTAATTATTGCGAGTAAAAAATGATTCATCTTCTTGATAGAGGGAAGCAATACATAGACTCGTGAATATGTAAATAACCTTGAGAGGTGAATGACAATGGCTAAAGCAAATCCAGTTGAAGTACAAAAACACTTGAAGGGTGTTGACTATCCTGCTGACAAGCAAGAATTGATCCAACATGCTAAACAGCACAAAGCTGATCAAGATGTGATCTCATTATTAGAACAATTGCCAGACAACCAGCAGTATAAGAATCCAGCAGATCTCAACAAAGCTTTAGGTGAAATTGAGTAGGCTATAGTTCTGGCAGGTAATAATCTCCTGATTTTCCGCCAGTTTTACTGACTAATCGAATCGATTCAATTTGAATCGACTTTTCTAAAGCTTTTGCCATATCGTATAAAGTCAAAGCCGCAATCGAAACGGCAGTAAAAGCTTCCATTTCTACACCAGTTTCAGCTTTGGTTTTGACTGTGGCATGAATTTGATAACCTGGTAGTTCAAAATCTGGTGTGATCTCGACTGTAATTTTTTGCAAAGGCAACGGATGACACAGGGGAATCAAAGCAGCCGTTTGTTTAGCTGCCATAATTCCAGCTAATCTGGCAGTTGCCAAGACATCCCCTTTGGGAGTATTGCCAGCTTGAATCGCGGCTAAGGTTTCTGGCAACATCCGTACCTTAGCTGCTGCTACAGCCTGGCGTACTGTAGCCGCTTTGGCAGATACATCTACCATCTGTGCTTGTCCCTGGCTATCTAGATGGGTTAAGTTCGTAAAATTAGATGGAATATTCTCTTGCATTATTTTGCTAGGGCGTGTTATTATGAATTTCTGGAAAGGGCGTGTAGCTCAGTGGACTAGAGCACGTGGCTACGGACCACGGTGTCGGGGGTTCGAATCCCTCCTCGCCCGTTTTTTAAAGTTAGGAGTTGTGAGTTAGGAGTGACTAGTTACTCAGCTCACAACTTATTTAATGAGTAGGAATCTTCACCTCGACCCAACGCAAAACGCAGGGAACTTGGTACATTTTTATTGGACTGGGTGAGAAAAATAATCAATCCCAGGAAAGTTAAACAGGCAGTACCAGCAAACATGTTGGGGTAGCCGACTTGTTCGGCAACAAAACCTAAAATCGGGGCTGCGATCGCTAGCCCGAAATCAAAACCAGCGATGCACAGAGCAAAAATTTGCCCCCGTTCCTCTGGTAATGAACGGTCTGCCATCAAAGTGGTGATCATGGAGATTAACGTTCCCCCGCCCAACCCTTCAGTGATTCCAGCCAGCAAGAATATACTACTACTCCTAGCTTGCCATAATAGCAGCGTCGTCAGAGTGTAAGCTAGGATGCCAAAAGTGATAAACAAACCACGACCGAAGCGATCGCTGGCTCGACCGACAAATATTCTCAGAGTAAAACTAGCGATCGCTGAAACTGTGAAAAACAAGCCTGCATTCAAATCGACGCCAGTTTCTTGAATAAATAATGGTAAAAAGGTGTGTACACTACCAAGGGACAAACCCGCAAACAACATGACTATAGCGGGGACTCTGATTCGTGGGCTAATCAAAATTCGCCAGAAATTAGTTTTTTTGCTTGGGACTGGCGATTGTCTCTGTACAGGAGGTGGATTGATCACTTGTATAGATGCCAACACCCCAATAAAAGCAATTTCTGTGGCTAACAAAAATAAGATTCCGTAACCAGTTGTCGCTTGTAAATAACCGCCCAAGGCAGGCCCAAATGCTAAACCAAGGGGGGCTGCTAGACTCATGTAACTAATAATTTCACCACGTTGTTTCAGCGGTGCTAAATCGGCTACCAAAGCACTGAATCCAGTTGTAAAAGCAGCCATACTAATGCCATGAAAGATACGCACCAGCATCAACAGCGGAACCGATGTGAATGCCAAATAGCCAAGGGGTGCGATCGCGGCTATGGTTGTGCCAATTAACAACAGTAGTTTTCGACCATGTTGATCTGCTAACCGTCCCAGCATAGGACGAAACAGCAACAGTCCGATGGCAAAACCACCAATCACCATGCCAATTTGTTGTTTACTTGCACCTAAATCTTGGATATACAGCGGTAGAACTGGCAACAACAAACCCATACTTGACCAGAATACTAAACCTGCTGTAAATAATGTCAGCAAGTTTAGTCGCAAAGCAGTATCAAAAGTATTAAAAGCTTTCAAGGCAGATGCTGTTTAATAGTTTTTTGTCATTTGTCATTAGTCATTTGTCCTTTGCTAATGACAAATGACCAATGACCAATGACTATTATTGTTACCTTAGTTAACATTTTTTGCTACTACCTCCCGCACGCGATAGATGGGGCGACCTTGGGATTCATGGTAAGTACGCATCAGTAACTCTGCTAGAAGACCGAAGCAAAACAGCTGTACTCCGGTTACTAACAACAGTACTGCTAAAATCAGCAAAGGACGATTACCAATGTCTTCTTGCAAAGCCAATTTTACAAAAGTTAGGTAAATACCAATCACCGTTCCTGCCACCATTGAACTTAAGCCCAACAGCCCAAAAACATGCATTGGGCGTGTGAGGAACTTCTTCATAAATAAAATGGTTAGCAAATCCATCAACACCCGGAATGTCCGTGACAAACCATACTTACTCCGACCAAAGCGGCGGGCGTGATGTCGGACAGGCATTTCCGTAATTCTTGCACCTTCAATGTAAGCTAAAGCAGGTAGAAATCTGTGTAATTCCCCGTAAAGATTCATATCTGCCACGAGTTCTGCACGATAGACTTTCAAAGAACAGCCATAGTCATGAATATACACACTAGTAGTACGCCGAATCAGCCAGTTAGCAATTTTAGAAGGAAGTAACCGATTGACCGCTCCATCTTGACGTTTTTGCCGCCAACCGCTCACCAAATCGTAACCTTCTTCTAACTTTGCCAACAACATGGGAATATCAGCAGGATCATTTTGGAGGTCAGCATCTAAAGTCACGATCGCCTTGCCCAAGGCATAATTAAAACCAGCCGACATCGCCGCAGTTTGCCCATAATTGCGACGTAAAATCACCGCTTTTAAATCATTACGGATTTGTGCTTGTTCTTTGAGAAATTCCGCAGAACCATCACAAGAGCCATCATCCACACAAATAATTTCATAACTCAACTGACTGCCAGCTAAACTAGAAGCGATCGCCTCCAATAAAAGCGGTAAACTTTCCACTTCATCGCGCACCGGCACCACCACCGAAACATCTGGAACAATTGCTAAAATCGTCCCATTCTCTTGAGCAATTTCTCCAGAAAACCCACTCCTCATATTCCTCAGCGTCCTCAGCGTCTCTGTGGTTCGTAACTCTTAATAACTCTGCCAGCACCTCGCAGCTGCTGATAGTATGACTGACTGACCGTATCTCCCTGTTCCGAGAGAATATCAATGCCAATGCCATTTCGTCCTTGGTCTTGCCCAGAACTATGGATATAATAACCATCTGCCAAATAAAGCCCTACATGGGTGGCTTTTTGGGGTGTACCAAAAAACACCAGATCCCCAGCTTCCAGTTCAGCAATAGCAATTGCCTGAGTAAAACCTTCCTGCTGATAGGCATCTCTAGGTAACCAAACACCCACCGAGGCAAATGCTGCTTGCATCAACCCAGAACAATCATAATTTGGCCCCACTGTACCACCCCAAAGGTAATAATTTGACTGTTGCATCGCTTTTTGGGTAAAAGAGATCACCTCTGGTAGCAGTTTCTGAATGTCAAATTTAGAAAATGATTTAGCCTGATAAAGTACAGTAGCAGGTTGTATTAAACCTAAATCAGAAAAGGATAGCCACCCTGGATAGTCATCCTCACATAAATACACCTCAACTGCTGAATCCTGATGAAATGATATTACCTGTAAATGTCGCCCAGCAGCGGCTTGAGTTGCCAAGCGGGTACATTCAGGAGAATCATATAAATTCAGGTCAGCAAGACACTGGTATTCTCCCAATTGGGGATTTGGGATTTGAGATTCGGGATGAGAAAGCATTATTTTAGGTGAATAGCTAACAATGGTTTTCTTTAAAAAAGACGAACAACTTGAAAATCTTGGTAATGGCATTTTAGAGGCCACTTGGGCAGCATTTCCCAGCTTAGCTCGTAACCAAATTGCCGTGACTTGGATAGTTTACGATCCGCCTGTACCAGTCAACACTGGCGGCGCATTGACTCCGGATGCTTTTTGGAATCACCCAGTCCGTGGTTTTTGCTATCGCGGTGTTGAGCGTATTTACCCTGCCAGTGTAGTCAAGCTATTTTACTTAGTGGCAGTCAACGAATGGCTAGAGAAAGGCATGAGCCAAACTTCCCAGGAGTTAGAGCGAGCCTTGCGCGATATGATTGTTGATTCTAGCAATGATGCCACCAGCTTGGTTGTAGATATTTTGAGTGGTACCACATCAGGGCCGGAGTTACCTGTGGGGCCATTTGAAACTTGGAAATATCAGCGTCATATTGTCAACCGCTATTACCAGTCTTTAGGCTGGGAGGAAATGCAGACAATTAACATTTGCCAAAAAACTTGGGGTGATGGCCCCTATGGCAGAGAGCGGGCGTTTTATGGTGAGATGTTAGAAAATCGCAATATGCTGACAACAAATGCGATCGCTCGCTTACTGCATAGCATAATTGGTGGGGTAGCGGTTTCGAGTGCGCGATCGCAAGCTATGATGGCTTTGCTCAAACGTAGTCTTAATCCTAATGATTTACCTACCGATGTAGAGGAAGACCAAATCACAGGTTTTTTAGGTGGTGGACTCAGCCAAGATGCTCAAATTTGGTCAAAAGCCGGTTGGACAAGTCAAGTTCGCCACGATGCGGCGTATATAGAGTTACCAGAACAGCGACCTTACCTCTTGGTGGTATTCACTGAAGGCAAAGCACAAGCCAAAAGCCGCGCTATTTTGCCTTTTGTCTCGAAGTTAGTTGCAGAAGCGATTAGTAGTCTGTGAAGGTGACAGGAGTGATTTTCAGGTTGAGGCGGGCAAACTATTTGCCCCTTCATTTAGTAGTGCCAATGCCATCGCATAGGTGCTTATAGCTACTGTCAACTGGGGAAATTTATAAGACTCTCTGGTTCAAGCGACCTCTCGACATTCCAGCGATGGCGAGGTAATTTATTCATCTGTGTAATTTAAATAGTATATTTTCTAGACCGTCCATACTGACAAGCTGGGAATTGAGCTGTCTTTTGAGGTATAATTAACATAGCTACTGGGGTGACTTATGTATACATGACTTCCACAAAAAGTTAAGCAGGCACAACAAATATTAGAGAAGCAAAACATTGAATTAGGATTTAAATTCAACCCTCCTGCTAATCAAGCTGAAATCCAGCGATGTGAGGCAGAACTAGGATTCATTCTGCCTCATAGTTACAAGGAATTTTTGAAATTTAGCAATGGGGCAAATGTTTTTTGCAGCGAACAGCCGACATTTAAAATTACTTTGCCCTGGTTAGCTGATAGTGGAATTTTGATTCATAGCACAAGTACTATTGTTCCATTTAATCAAGATCAAGATCAGGTCTACGTTGAGAAAGATAGCGAGAAAAAGTATATTGCTTTTTGTTATTTAGGCTATATAGCTACAGGTGATTTTTGTAGTTTTGATATCACAACTTATGCAAATTCAGAATACAAAGTACTTGATTGTCAGCATGATTGTTCGTTTGAAGAGTGGCAAGCAGAACACATAATTGCTAAATCTTTTGAGGACTGGCTCATCAAAATCTTTGACGAAGTGATTCAAAACAATGGTCGTCCAGAGTACTGGATACCATCACCTCTATACAGTGATATACCGTAACTCGATTAAAAGTCGTGTTGAGAGCGATTTTTCTTCGGGGGAGATGGGACTGGGGGTAACTATGTGCTTGTTCTAAATCACTCACAACAGATTAAGGTTAACTGTTCATAGCTTAAACATCAAGAGGTAAGCTTGGCGATGCTGTGGTCTGTGGGCGGGGATGTCGGGATCAGCCTAGTTAATCGACATTAGCAACAAGCCTGTTCAAAGCGCGGCTTTCACCCAGCTAGACCAAAAATCGCCAGTGAATTTCAAAAGTAGTGAAATAGACAAACTAGGTTTCAACACCAAGCATCAAACTTGCTTTACTTAAGACTTGAGAATTCAGACTTCAGCAGAATGCTGTAGTTTGTTACTTTGTTTGGTGTGAAATTTTCAGTACCTAAGTCCAGATATGGATGTAAGAAATCAATTTTCTGGGTTAAAGTTTGAATATTGCCAGAATTCGTTGAATCATAAGCGCAGAATATATATTGTGGCAATGTTCTGTTAGGAGTGAATGTGAATACTATTTTTCTTCGTAAAGGTGTTTTGTTGCCAAGTTTAGCTGCTGTTGCAGTTCTGGGTGGTAGTTTATCTGCTGCTGCTCAAACAGTGGACAATATCAGCAGTGAGCAGCTAACTGAGCCTTCTGCAACTGTAGTGTCTCCCAACCAGTTGAATGCTGAACTAGAGACCCCAAGTCAAAACTTCTCCACTGAAACAACTGCCAATTCTACTTTCTCAGTTGAGAATCAAGCAATAGAATCTGATGCTACTGCGTTGCAGGAATTACCCAGTGCTACCACAGCAGAAACTGCCAGTCGAACATTTACGCCTGTTCCTGGAACAGTAGCAACTTCATCATCTGCACTGATACCTGAGTATGCAGAACCAGCTTTTGAAACTTCTCAAACGTCGGCTCCCAAGGTGGCACAATCGGATATTGATGTCGGCAGACCTACCCGTGGTGGCAGCAGCTATATTGGTATTGCTGGTAACATTGGTTTGGATGGTGGTGAATCATCCTTGGGTGATGGCAACTTCGCAGCTGTTAGCAAAATTGGGCTAACAAATACCTTCTCATTCAGACCTTCGGCGGTGTTTGGGGATAATACCACAATTCTCCTTCCCCTATCTTACGATTTTACCTTCCAGGAAGCAGATCCATTTAGTGAACCGTTAGCGATCGCACCTTACATCGGTGCTGGTGCAGCCATTTCAACTGGTGATAACTCAGAAGTTGGCTTTTTATTGTCTGGTGGTATCGATGTACCTCTAACTAGTCAATTTACAGCAACAGCTGCTGTAAACGCTGCATTTTTTGATGAAACTGATTTAGGTTTGTTGATCGGAGTTGGTTATAACTTCCGTGGCTTTGGCTTTTAGAAGTTAAAAGTTGAGAGTTGGGAGTAACTAATTTAGTTAAAAGTTGAGAGTTAGGAGTGACTAATTAGTCAACTCCTAACTCCTAACTCCGCGCCTCCTAAATCTTAGTTGGAGTCACTTTGTCAATGGCTTTGATTTTGCCATCTTCTCCTACTGTCCAGACATCGTAGACACCGATTACATCACCGTTAGCATCAATATCTACGTTGCCACTAGCTCCTTGGTAGTTAATCTTCTTACCTTCTTTAAGTAACTTCAAGCCTTCACAGACATCGGTCACTTCTGTACCAGAACCAGCAGAAACTTCGCGGATTTTGCTAGATATGCCAACCCCTGTGTTCTCCTTGGCAGATTGCGCTGCCAAAACCAATAATGCCGCAGCATCCCAAGCTTGGGGAGCATATTCCCCAGGAGAACTACCGTTTTTCTTCTCTTTCCACAGCTTGTTGAAAGCTTCTAATGCTTTACCGTCGGAACCGGGCACTGTACCAAGCGCTCCAGTTAAAATATATTTGCCGTCAGGGCCTTTACCAACTTGTTCGGGGAAGGAGGGTGATTTTACCCCATCTGTCAGCAGAATTTGTACTCCTTTAGTCAAACCTTGTTGGTAGGCAGTTTTGAGGAGCAGACTACCTGTTTCAGCATAAAGCACAGCAACTACCGCATCTGGCTTACCAGCAAAAGCGGCAGCAGCTTCGGTATCAAATGTTTGGGCTTTAGGGTCGTAGCGGACTGGGTTGTTTTTATTTACCACAGTGCCGCCCAATTTCTCAAAAGTTTCTACAAATGCTTTTTCAAACCCCAGACCGTAGTCGTTGTTAATTACAACTGTGGAAACTCGCTTGAAACCTTTTTGATTAGCTAGTTGGGCTAAGGCTAGAGCTTGGTAGGTATCTGGGGGAGCTGTACGCGCCCAAAAGCCTTTAAAGTCCCCTTTTTGCGCCTTTTCAGTAAATTTGGGACTGGTGCTACCAGGGGAAACCAGCATGACTTTGTTGGGAGTGGCAATGGAGATAGCAGCAGTGGAGACACTACTAGCAAAGGAGCCTACTACACCAGCTACTTTATCTAGAGTTGCCAGTTTGGTCATCCCAGCTGCACCAGATCTGGGGTCGGTTTGGTCGTCTACTTGTACTAAGGTGACTGGTTTACCGTTGACTCCTCCACAAGCGTTAACGGTATCGACGAGTAAAGGTACCGAACCTATCATCTGCTGTCCAATGGAGGCTAAGTCACCGGTGGTTGGTAGTAGAGTACCAATTTTTAGCCCTTCGGCACTACTGGTTGTAGACGTTGTATTGGCTGCTGGGGTGGCGTTACCACCAGGAGTATTGGTAGCACCAGGGCCGCCAGAATTTTCACAAGCCGCCAACAGAAAACCAGATGCTATGGTAGTTAAACTCAGGGCTAGGGCAGCACTAATTTTTCGCATATATTACTCTCACTCCTCAGATATATGGGAGCCTGAAAGTAAGATTTAGACTAAATTTTCAGGTTAGTTCAATCTTAACAAGACTCCAAAGGATAAATAATATCATCCCTATGGAGGTGTAAAAGTATTTACTCTTACATTAGTGTTTCTTTTACGTTTCTAAGAATGAAAACGGAGAGGGAGGGATTCGAACCCTCGGTACGGAGTTGCCTGCCGTACAACAGATTAGCAATCTGCCGCTTTCGACCACTCAGCCACCTCTCCTCGGTCACGAATATTAATGTTAGCAGATTTTTTTAGGAAAGTAAATAGTTAATTGGTTAATTGTCAGTTGTCAGTTGTTGGTTGTTAGTTTTTTCTTAGTTACCACTGACCACTGACTACTGACGACTAACCACTAACCTAATTACAGTACTTGCGATCGCATCCAAGCTAGGGGTAAAGAACGTAGCTTTTGCCATTGGGGCACGTAGGCACGCTGAGTAAAGGCATTGTAATCGTTGCGCTCAATTACTCTTAAAATTCCACTGTAGTGGGTAAGGGCAGCCCATACAGGCCAGCGGGCATCAGAAGATAGATAAGAGATTCCTTTTTCTGCTTTGGTATAAAATTCTCGTGCCCGTACTATTTGAAAGCGCATCAAAGACCGCCAGCGCTCATCGATTACACCTTTGAATAAATCTTCCTCTGTGTAGTTAAATCTTGCCAAATCTTCTAGAGGAATATAAATTCGCCCACGTCGCGCATCTTCGCCCACATCCCGCAGGATGTTGGTTAGTTGCTTGGCTATTCCCAAGGCAATTTCTTCTTCTATGGGAACATAGAGCTGTTGTTGACGGTTCCACGGAGCTGTATTTCTGGTGTTATCCAACCCCATGACTGCCGTTGACATCAAGCCGACGGTACCAGCTACGCGGTAACAGTAGAGATATAATTCCTCGAAAGTTTCATAGCGACTACGGTACAAGTCCATACGCTGTCCGGCAATCATATCCCGAAAGGGCTGAATGTCAATTGGAAAGCGCTGGACAGTATCCGCCAACGCCACATCTAAGTTGTCTGCTGGGTGTCCAGCAAAAATTGATTCCAGCCGCTGTTCCCATAGATCTAGGGTTTCTGGTGTTGTCATAGCAGATGCGGGGCCATCCACTAGTTCATCTGTACGGCGACACCAAGCATAAATTGCCCAAATAGCGGGACGTTTTTCCTTGCTCAGGAGCAAGGTACTGAGGTAAAACGTCGTGGAATACTTGGCTATGAGGTGACGACATAGGTTATAGGACTCGTCTACTGAGACCAGCGTTTTCATGCGCGGGGGGGAATCAGACAGTTGCAGCATTCGTTGCAGGCGGTCGGGTTAGCGTTGGCAAGTGAGAAGGATTCGTCACTGGGTTGGCTTCAGCGATCGCCTGCGCTGTTAGCTTACCAGAAAGTACGGCACCTTCCATACTGGCTAAGTAACGTTGCATGGTGTAATCGCCAGTCAAATAAAAGTTGGCAATGGGGGTTACTTGCGACGGACGGTATTCTTGACGACCTGGGGTCGCTTTGTACACTGAACGCGGCGTTTTCACCACATGATATTTCAACAATTTTGCTGGATTTTCTCCTCCAAAGTGGTCGGGGAAGAGTTTTTCTAATTCAGCAATCGTAGCGCTGACAATTTCCTCGTCAGATTTGGCGATCCAATCTTTGGCTGGTGCTAGAACTAATTCCAGCATCGAGCGATCCGGATTAGCATATTCGCGACAAGTATTGCTCATATCAGCATAAACGCTGAGGAGGGGCGATCGCGAAAATAATAAGTGATCAATTTCTGTGAGTTTGCGATCAAACCACAAGTGTAAGTTAATCACCGGTACGCCTTCCAAGCCTTCTAGCTTTTGGAAGAATTCCATCTGCTGCCAAGGTTTCGGGAGTATGACTTTCAGCGGATCAACTGGCATGGCAGATACATACAAATCAGCCGTGAAGACTTCATCTTCTGCTCCATTTAACCCCCGCAGCAAAAATCCCTTGACTGTGCCATCAGGATTCAGCAAAATCTCTTTTAAGGGGGCGTTCAGCCGTACTTCCCCGCCACGTTCGGTAATGTAATCTACCAAAGGCTGACACAATCGTTCTGTTGGGGAACCATCCAAAAACGCCATTTTTGAGCCATTTTTTTCTTGGAGGAAGCGATTGAGGGCTGTTAGCAGGATGGTAGCAGAAATTTCATCGGGGCCGATGAAGTTCAGTGATTTGCACATGGCAATAAAAACTTCATCATTCACCCGTTCCGGAATATTTTGCTTACGCAGCCACTCTGTCCAGGAGTATTTGTCCATGTCTTCGACGTATTTTTGCCCCTGAATCATCGCCGGAATCAGTCCTAGCCCAAATTTAATTTTTTCAGGCCAGGTCAACATGTCGTTATTTCGCAGAATTGCCACTATACCATTTAGAGGTGCTGGCAAATCGGGAAAATCAAAGCGGCTGTAAGTACCTGGTGCATTGGGCTGGTTGAAGATCATTGTATGTTCTTTCCATTGCAACCGATCTTCAATATCCAGTTCTTTGAATAGCTGCAACATGTTGGGATACGCCCCAAAGAAAATGTGCAGACCCGTTTCGTACCAGTCTCCATCAGAGTCTTTCCACGCCGCCACTTTACCTCCCAATACGTCCCGGCGTTCCAAGACAATGGGGGTGTGACCTGCGTCTGTGAGATATTTCGCGCAGGAAAGTCCTGCTAGACCAGCACCCGCGATCGCTACTCGCATTTAAACCTACTATTCTTCAATATTTCTTAATCGTTTTGCC
This sequence comes from Nostoc sp. NIES-4103, assembly GCF_002368335.1. Taxonomy (GTDB): domain Bacteria; phylum Cyanobacteriota; class Cyanobacteriia; order Cyanobacteriales; family Nostocaceae; genus Amazonocrinis. The sequence continues at coordinate 6,414,488 of NZ_AP018288.1, forward strand.
GTTTTCATTATACGTTGCAATCCGTTACATTTGGTATCCGTTGTGCGATCGCTTTCCCAAAAAACTTATTTCAAAGGAATTTTACTTACACATACCAATAATAGATGCCTACTTGCAGCATTGTTGATGACAATTATAAAAAACATCTATAGTAGTTTTATATACTGTATTATCCAATAATACTTATTATTAAGTAGATGTATATCTAAACAGATGATGCAGTTGATCATAAATTAGGTTGGTAGCTCAATTTAATTAAATGTGTAGTGTCCGAAGCGAGTGCAACCTAGTAAAGAAAAATAATCACAAAGACTCTATTTGACAGTTTTAAAGATAAAAACCCCATATTCATGAGCGAAGATGGGGAAAAGAGGAATTTTTTTCTTTTCATTACATGAGTTCTTCAATACATTTCAATAGAGAAGTTTCTCTAATATCGTGTTGCATATTATAATCTGTTGTCGCAAATTCTATTTGTAAAATTAAGCGGTCTTTATGAGTCGGAGGAATGCCTTTATGAAAACAAAGTGGATCTTCTACAAACCCAAAACCAGCTTTGCCGCAAATCTTTACTAAAGAATCTAGACCATAATAGGCAATGATATCTTTGTCTGTTTCTCGTTTACGTAAACAAAGGTGCGACAACTTTTTTTTCTTATGACTTCCACGCACACAGACATGAGGGCCAGACGTTTCATCTACATCAGTCAAATAAAAGAAAAATTTAACAAAGCGATAATCATCCATATCGTAGTGGAAAAATTGAGCCGCTTGACTTTGTTCATGGTATGTTGCTTTTCCTGCAAAACTCCACCACAAATGATTTCCTTGGTGTACAGGTTGAGTATCTAAATATCTAGCAGCTATGGCTAATAATAAAGGGTCATTTTGCAGTTTTTTAATAGCTGGACATAGCAAACCTGTGTTGAAATAATTGCCTGTAGTAAAATGCTTTTTTAACTTTTTTTCTACTTGCTCTTTTTGGTGATAATAAAAACCTAAATTCGATTTGCGATTTCCATAACAAACTGTTGACTTAGCAAAATTAATGATTTCTTGAACCATTTCTTGAGGAAGGTTAATATTTAAATATAAACCTTCAGTTTTTAATTGATTAACAGCTATATCTAAATTAGTTTCTCCAAAACAAGAATTACTTTCATTGATGAATGTTAAATATGATTGAGATGAGCGTTTGAAGAAAAATAACATTATGGCTCTTCCAATCTGAAATCGAGCCACTTTACGCATCAAAAGCCATTTGGGATTTTGAGTTAATCCCTTGTAATTTTCATATAAATTCTCATAAATTTTTGTAAAGACGTTCTCCAGAAAGTTGTTCAATAGACTAGTAGACATAAGCTCCCTGAAATAAAAACAGCAACAAGCTATCGCACAAATATTTTTGTGAGTCTATACAATCGGTATTTATCTAAGTAGGAATACGTAATTACTATAATTAAATATTAATAGATAATGGTTAATTACGCTACAAAATTCTGGTCTGTTTATTATTTCTTTGTATAAAAAAGCAATTTTGTAAAGAGTTACTGAAAAATTAGGCAAAATAGTGCTTTCAAGTTCGACAAGATGAGATTAATCTCCAGGAAAATGAAAATTAAGAGGGTAATCTTTTTAGGACTTACGCAAAACTACACGCTCTTTGCAACAATTCATGAATTGCTGCTATAGAAGAATAAGGTTTTCGGCTATTCCTTGCGTAAGTCTTGTCTATGTTAAAAGCACATGAGTTCATTTGAACTGAGTTTGTAAAGGCGACTCAAGGAGCAAATTTAGAGATGAAGCGCTGTTTTGACAGGGAACAAAATATCAGTTACGCAAGTTAATTACCATTTACATTTCTTTATAGAATGCCGCTTCAGGATGTAGGATCGGGGCTAATATCCTTAAGGTTGAAAATTCCAGTTGTTTACTACACAACCGTAGGTAAAGCATTATGGCAGTATCACAGAATTTACAGCGCTTTGGACACCACTTAATTATAGGTATTTCTGGTACTACATTAAGTGATGAGGATAAACGTGCAATCAACGAATTGAAACCGGTTGGCGTGATCTTTTTCGCTAAAAACTTTCTCGATGGTATCCCTTATGAAGTTTGGTTGGAAAGCTTCCAGCAGCTAAACCAGCAGATCCGACAATACGCTGAACGTGATTTGATGTTCATAACTTTAGATCATGAAGGAGGACGTGTTGTTCGCACACCGTTACCAATTACGCGATTTCCCTATGCTTTGTTGTGGCGATCGCAATCGCGCGAAGTAGCAAAAGCAACAGCCTTAGAACTAAAATCACTAGGAATCAATTTATCTTGGGCGCCTGATGCAGATATTTTTTCCCATCCCCAAAACCCTGTTATTGGGCCTCGCGCCTTTGGTAACACTCCTGAAGCTGCTGCACAAGGTGCGCTTGAATATTATTTAGGACTGCAAGAATCGGGAATTTTGGGATGCGCTAAGCACTTCCCCGGACATGGAGACACCAGCCAAGACTCTCACATTGAGTTACCGTCATTGAATCTGAGTTTAGAAGATTTGCGAATTCGGGAACTGATACCTTTCAAAACTTTAATTGAAGCGCAGATTCCTTTGATTATGACAGCACATATCTTGTTTCCCAAGATAGATCCTGATGTGCCGGCGACGCTTTCCCAAGCTATTCTGAAAAACATACTCCGCAAAGAACTTGGCTTTGAAGGAGTGATTGTATCTGACGACTTAGATATGAAAGCTGTGTCAGATATGTTTACTCAAAGTGGTACTGTAGCCAGAGCATTTCAAGCTGGTTGTGATTTGTTTATTGTCTCACGCAACATTCATTCAGCAACTTTGGAACGTACCTATAAAATGGCTGAAGATTTTGTAGATTCTCTAGAGAAAGGTAGCCTTGATGAATCTGTGGTGGAAGCAGCTAAAAATAGAATTGAGAAATTACTGGCGGTGACACCGCAATATTCAGTGCATCTTCTTGATAAGGATACATTGTTACAACACGCAGAACTAGCGATCGCTTGTTGTTTTAAGTAATTTTAGGCGCTTGGAGTGCGATCGCAGTTGCTAAAATCAACGGTGATATTGAAGCAACTGCGAATATTGGTTAATGAAGAATTATGAAACCTAACTTTGCAGGAATGAGTAAATCAGAATTAAAGGCTTATCTGCTAAAACATCGCAACGATACTGAAGCTTTTCACGCCTTGATGGATCAAATTACATCTGAACCCAATCAAATATTTTATACAGTTGAATAAGCAGAAAAGCTACAGAAATTAATTGAGGATAAAGACGCTTTAAAGAAAATAGTTAGTAACCGCGATCGCTTTAGTAGGGTGCGTTAGCCAGAGGCATAACGCACCATCCCAATCTTTTGGTGCGTTATTACTTAACTGTCTTAACTGTCTTAACTGTCTTAACTGTCTTAACTGTCTTAACTGTCTTTTAAATTAATTCCTTAACTGTCTTATCTGTCCTTGCATTTTCAATAAAAATGTAGAATTATATTCATATCAGTTTTAATTTAGGGATTTCCAAGAAATAAATCATCTTGTGGGGTGAGCATCCTGACCGCACTGAATCATGGGATGTGTGGGAACACTATTCTATAATAATAGTTTGCATATTTTTTTATTTGGGAGACTTTAATTGAACTTGAAAAGCTGACTAATCACCACCTACTAAAGAGGTAGGTTTAGTTTTTTCTTTGATACAAAAAAGTCTAACTGAAAGGTTAAGCAATCCAGTCTCAAATTACAATATCAAGAGGAAATGGAACAATGAACATATTTAAATATGTCAAAAAGGCGATCGCTTTTGCCCTGGTCGTATTTGGTTTGAGTTGGGCGCTGCAAAGCCCTAGTTTTGCGGCAGGTTTAGAAGGTACTTGGAAACTAACTTCTTTAGGTGATTCTTCTGTTCCAAAAGAGGTTGTAATTACAGCCACATTTGACCCTGCTGAAAAGCGAATTTCAGGCAACGCAGAATGCAACATATACTTTGCTCCTTACACATCGACAGAGGATACAATCAAACTTACTGGCTCTGTCATCAGCACACGTGCATATTGTCCCGATGGAGTTAAATATTTAAGTGCAATAGAATCATCCAAGTCCTACAAGGTAAGCGACCAAGAGCTAACAATTAATACCGACAATCCAAATGCCGGGGTTTTGAAATTTGTCAAAGCTCAATAAAGTTGTGATGCTGTTGTCTTAAGAGCAATCAAGCTTTGTTTGGGTAAAGATGAACCTTACCCAACCAATCATTTTTGACAACCGATAGATTTTAGATTGTAAATCGCTTTATGCGTTTGGGTTTTGTAAATCAATTTGTTGCAATTATTTTTAAAATATGAAATTATCAAAAATAAGCTACTCTGAAAACAAAGTTAACTTTCAAAAGAATAAAATAGGTGATTTATGAGCGATACCAATCAACTAGTGCCTGCTTCAGAATTTATGAAAAAGAACTTAGGTATTACCGAAGCTCCTATTGAAGCATACCTTAACTACGGATATGCACTACTCGCTATTGCTGGATCTGATGGAGAGGTTTCAGAAGCAGAATTTAACTGGTTAATAAATCATCAGCGTCTTGTCGGCGCTCCTGAAGAAGTAATAGAACAATACAAGAAATTTGACTACAAAAATGCTGATTTAGAAACTCTATTAACTAAGATTACAGTTGATGTTTCTACTTGGTCGAAATCAAGGACATTGTTGTATCATGCAATTCAAATGGCTCGTGCCGATGATAAATACTCACTTGAAGAACAAAAAGCCGTAAAAAAAGCAGCTAAACTGTTGAAGGTTGAAGATGATATTGCCTTTGCTCTTACTAGGTTGGTAGAAACAGAAGAAGCGGTAACTGCATTACGTAAGGCGCTACTACAAACTGAGGTTTTAGCTTAATCGAGCAGAATCGCTATATTTTTATGGTGCAAAGCGCGATCGCACCAACTCTAAAAATTTCTCTGACTTTTGCGATCGCCCCTTCATCTATAAATATCTCAAATCCCATGACTTTTACCAATTACCCAATTACGCCGGAAAAACCGCGCCAAAGCTGATTCTTCCAACGATAAATAAATCGGTCGTCCATGAGGACAGGTGCGGGGGTTGCGGGTACGTTGCCAATCATCGAGTAATTTCTGCATTTCTTGCAGATTCATTGGTGTACCATTACGAATGGCACTACGACAAGCGACGGCGACTTGGGCTGTTTGTAAATCGCCTCCTAAACTCAGTTCTAAAATTGCTTCGGCACAATCTTCTCGCTGTTGTAACATTGCAGGTAGATTACGAACCGCCCAAAGTTGTTCGCCAAAGGTTTCAATATCTAAACCGATGCGTTGCAGTTGGGAAACTTGGGCTGGCGATAATTGATAAAGAATAATTGCTGGTTCAACGGGAACAAGTTGCCAACTATCACACAATTGTTCATACAAAATTCGTTCATGGGCAATATGCTGTTCTACTAACCACATTCCCCCAGGATGTTCGGCAACAATATAAGTATTATTAACTTGGGCGATCGCTTTTAAGGAGTTAGGAGTTTTATTATCCTCGTTGGGATTTTGAGGCTTAAAGTTGTAGTTGCCTTTTGCTTCTGCGGCTTTGAGTAATTTACTTATTCGTGATGTGTGAACAGATTCTTTGAAATTGGCAGAATTAAGGCAGAGTGCTTGATCAATTCCTTTAGTAATTTGTTCTTGCCAATAATTAATTTCGTTGAGGTAAATTTCCGTTTTTGCAGGATTACGATTCCAGTTAATTTGTTCAGGAGAAATACTAAGATGCAGCAAACAAACTGGATAGCGATCGCGTGGTAATGTTTTGTGAAATGCACTCAGAATAGTTTGCTCTAGTTCTGGTGATTTTACCATCCGCCTGTTAATAGCTACTCGCACCCAATCTGGGCGGCGACGATGACACCTGTCTGGTAATCCTACCACTAGTGAGAGTGAGGAGTTAGGAGTTAGGAGTGAGGAGTTGGGAGGGTTGGGGAGGTCTAATTTAACTTCTTGTAAGTCGCCTGGTCGCACTTGTGATAAAATCTGCGGTAGCAGTTTTCCGGCTGTGGCGGCAGGATAGATGGTAAACCATTGACGGTCATTTTGCCAAACTTGCCAGGTGACTTGAGGATGACACAAAGCAATTTGCCCAATTGTTGCTTGCACAGCTTTCATTTGCTGTGCGGTTGTGGGTAAGCCTTGACGACGAGATGAACAATTGGCGAATAAATTTGAGACTGTAACTACTGTACCAGGCGCGATCGCTGTTGCTTCTTGTTGTATAGCTTTACCGCCATCGCCATAAATAACCCGCCATCCTAACTTTCCGTCTGCTGGACGACTCAAAATTTCCAATTCTGCCAGAGTTGTCAAACTGTGTAACGCTTCACCACGAAAACCCAGGCTGTTAATTTTCCACAAATCCTCACTAGAGCGAATTTTACTAGTACTATGAGCTGTAGCCGCTTGTTGCAAGTCGTCTAAGTTCATCCCGCAACCATTATCTGCAACACGGATACGCCATTGCAAAGGCCATAGCGAAACGACAATTCGCGTTGCACCTGCATCGAGAGAATTTTCTACCAATTCCCGCACTACAGCTGCTAAAGAGTCGATGACCTCTCCAGCTGTAATGAGATACACGACTTCTGTGGGTAAAGCTTGAATAGTAGATGCCATAAATTACAGTGTAGGCGATTAGCCAACCACTGAATAGAATAAGCAATTGTATTTACACCTCAACAGAAATTTTTATTAATTGTAAAGAAAGCTCGATTCAAAAAAGATTTTTGATAGATTGCTCTTAAAGTTCTAAGCGAGAAATGCTTATGAGTAGTAATTTAGCGGCTGATGTTCATGATCTCAAGTCCCGTCTGCAATGGGGACAACCAGCTTTGACAATTGTTGATGTGCGCGATCGCACGAGCTACAATCATGGTCATATCAGCGGGGCAATAACCCTTCCATTGGACACCTTGGAATCTAGGGCCAAAGCTGCTTTGCATACAGAACGCCATATCTATGTTTATGGCGAAAATGACCAACAAACAGCCGAAGCAGCTAAGCTATTGCGTGATGCCGGCTATGGTGAAGTAGGTGAAATCGCAGGTGGTTTTGCTGCTTGGAAAACAGTTGGCGGTGCTATAGAGGGTTTAGAAGCGTAAACTTGACTTAATTGAATATGGTTTTTTATGTACTGCACACTGTGCAGTACAGTTTATTTTACAGAATTAGAAAAATTTACGAGTTAGAAAATCAACATTTAATCACCTAGGTTGTTGCCACTTATTAAGTGATTAATTAATCTTTAGTTGCCAAAACTTTGTCATGATCGGGTTTTAGCAATCCATTTAACAAAGATACAGGGCGTTGACTATAAGGCCAAGCAAAAGCATGACGGAAAGCTGCATCTTGACAAGCTTGTAGTTGTTCAAAACTAATAATGTCGTAAGTCAAAAGATTTTCATATTCAAATGGCAAACGGACATTATGCAACCCAGCATTATCAGTGCAAATTGCAATATCTACCCCAGCCTCAAAACAACGGTCAAAAACTAATTTGAGTTGGCGAATATCCTCTAAAGTACCAGTTTTCAAGTAAGTTGTGGGGCAAACTTCTAAACATTGTCCACGTCTTGCCACATCCTGAAGTAACTCTGGAGACAATAGGGGAATTTGGATACCGTGACCAATCCGCATTAAATAAGGTAACAGTTGGGGATAGCAACCAGCTGTGGTTTCATATAGATGCCCTGTGGTGTTAACGTTAAGCGATCGCGCATAATCATACAAGTGAATCCATTCTTCCATGCGATCGGCGTAGTAACTATCACCACCTGCTACATCTATACCACAAACATGTTCTCTGTTTTGCGCCGCTAAATCAACAATTGCCTTATTTACCTCATAAGGTAGGCGCGAGTGCATACAAAGAATTTGACTGGTGACAATTGGATATTCAGACAGGTGGCTAGCTTGTCCTACCACTTTGACAATTTCTGCCATCTTGTCAATTCTCTGAGATTGACTTAGATGTTCAGGTGTCCGCAAATAGGGAGTGTAGCGCAGTTCCAGATAAGCCAAATTTTCAAAAATATAAGCACCGCGTACCAAGCGGTAGATAAAGTAAGGCAAAGTCTCGACAGTTTGCACACTTTCTACTAAAGTGTGCAATTCCAGATATTCATCTAGGGTGTTACGTGGTCGTGTATAAAAGTCTTCAAAGTCTGAATAGTCAGCAAAGCGAGAAATCAACTCAGAAGAATGTCGTTCAAAATATCGCCACAAAACACGAGGTACAACCGAACCGCCCAGATGCCGATGCAATTCAGCATATAAAGCCATAGTGGTATTTTTAGGGAAAAATTTTACTAATTGTAACAAAAACTCAGACAGAAAAAATCTATACCCCAAGGGAGATTGTGTAGGGCTTGTGTTAACCCATCTTGGTAATTCGATAGTCTGCGATCATTACATTATTTTACAAGTCTGGTACTATGTGTATTGTAAATATCATGTTACTAGAGGTTTGATAAATTCATGCAATTGTCTAAGCTTTTCAAGACTTTAGGGCTAACAGCTTTTATCGTTGCTGTATCACAGACAACATCACTATTTATACAAAACAAGGTTTTAGCTGAAGCCGGATCAAATAAACTTCTTGTAAATGAAACTTTGCAAATAAATCAATACTTACTTTCGAGTGATGGTATATATAAATTTATTTTGCAAAGTGACGGAAACCTTGTTCTTTATAGGACTGATTATGGTATTGCCCTCTGGAACTCAGGAACTGTCGGTAGAGCTGTGAATTATGCCATACAACAGAGTGATGGCAATTTTGTTATCTATGGGCCTCAAGGCGCAGTTTGGAGTACACGGACACAGGGTAATTATGGCGCTTTTCTTCAGGTACAAAATGATGGAAATGTTGTAATTTATAAACCTACTGCTGTGTGGCAGACTGGTACATCAGGCAAGTAAATGTACTACTGAAAGAGTCAATACTCAATTGAAAAAATTTCGACTTTCCCAGTTTTCACTTCCTAACCTTGATGATTTCGTACATAATTGTTGAGGTTAGGAAGTTATTGACATTTTTGTAGGGTGGGCACTGTTTAGCGTTTGCTCAAAGCTGAATTTTTATGTTGTTGGCAGTACCCACCTCTGGATTAATTGAGAGTGGTGCAATGTCTCAGCTAAAAACAATCCTGTATTTTTAAAGAAAAAGTTCATGCGTTTAAATTCTCACGCACTACCGCGATTGAATATTCGCAACACCAGGAAACTATTTGGGGTAGTCCGCAGCCAATTAACTCCAGACCAAGTTAAAGCTGGTACTGGAACAGTGCGGACTTATACAGATTGGGAAAATCTTTTCAAAAGTCCTGAAGTTGGTGGTAAATTAGGCCTATCTGACTTTTTTGTAGAAAAGCCGCAAGGGTAAATATTATCTGTTTAGTAAAAATATCGAAAAGCCCTTCTAGAAAGAACAGAAGGGCTTTGTTTTGAGTTTGATATTATGTATCACTTGTTTGCAGGTAATTATGTTTATCTATAGAAAAAAGATTTCTTATAAGGCAATTTAAATAGTATAAATATATACTATTTAACCCAGTAATAGCTTTACTTTCAGCTTTAGCCGAATATGTAATTTTATGCATTTATCTTGACATTACGAACAGAATATGTTCATAATGGTTCTTCGTGGAAACTTTACCTCTATAAAATAAACGCTTGGCTAACGTCATTGTGATAGGCTCCCAGTGGGGCGATGAAGGGAAAGGTAAAATAACTGACTTACTCAGCCGCTCCGCAGATGTTGTGGTACGTTACCAAGGGGGTGTCAACGCTGGACACACCATTGTAGTGAAAGGTCAGACCTTTAAACTGCATTTGATTCCCTCTGGTATATTGTATCCAGATACTGAATGCATCATCGGCTGTGGAACAGTCATAGATCCACAGGTTTTGATAGCAGAACTCGACCAACTAGAAAAACTCAACATTTCTACCAGCAATCTGCTGATTTCTGAGACAGCCCATGTAACGATGCCTTACCATCGGTTGATTGACCAGGCATCGGAAGAACGACGGGGAAGTCATAAAATTGGCACCACTGGTCGAGGTATTGGCCCTACCTATGCTGACAAATCAGAGCGCACAGGCATCAGGGTTTTAGACTTGATGAACCCAGAAGCGCTGCGTGAGCAGTTGGAATGGACGATTAATTATAAGAACGTTATTTTAGAAAAACTTTACAACTTGCCGCCTTTAGACCCTCAAGAGGTAATCGAGCAGTATTTGGAGTATGCCGATCGCTTACGACCTTACGTAGTTGATACCTCACTGAAAATATACGATGCTGTGCAGCGGCGGCGCAATATTTTGTTTGAAGGGGCACAGGGTACGCTCCTGGACTTAGATCATGGGACTTATCCTTACGTTACCTCCTCCAACCCTGTGGCTGGCGGAGCTTGCGTTGGGACGGGTCTAGGGCCGACAATGATAGATCGGGTAATTGGAGTATCGAAAGCGTACACAACGCGAGTAGGAGAGGGGCCGTTTCCCACCGAACTAGATGGAGAAGTGGGAGAATTGTTGTGCGATCGCGGTGCTGAATTTGGTACCACTACCGGACGTAAGCGTCGCTGCGGCTGGTTTGATGCTGTCATTGGTCGTTATGCCGTGCGAATTAACGGCATGGACTGTATGGCAATTACCAAACTCGATGTCCTCGACGAACTAGAAGAAATCAAAGTTTGTGTCGCCTATGACATAGATGGCGAACGCAGCGAACACTTCCCCACCAGTTCCCGTCAATTTGCCCGCTGTCGTCCCATCTACAAAACCTTACCAGGATGGCAAGTGCCAACAACACACTGCCGCACCCTAGAAGACTTGCCACAGCAAGCACTGGACTATCTAAAATTCCTAGCAGAATTAATGGAAGTCCCGATTGCGATCGTCTCTTTAGGAGCTAGCCGCGATCAAACCATAATTGTAGAAGACCCCATTCACGGGCCTAAACGCGCCTTGCTGCACCCTGATGGCACACCTGCCTCTTTGCTGAGTGCTTAGTGTTGAGCAGGGAGATGAGGGAGATGAGGGAGATGAGGGAGATGAGGGAGATGAGGAAGATGAGGGAGACAAAGAGAATCATTCTTAACTCCTAACTCCTAACTACTAACTCCTAACTCCTAACTCCTAACTACTAACTACTGACAACTAACAACTAACAACTAACAACTAACAACTAGTATGCCTGTTACAGTCGAATCTCAAAAGCGACCAGAAGGTAGCAAGCCCAAAGCTTTGCGCCGTTCTGGACTGATACCTGCCAATTTATACGGTCACAACGGTGCCGAATCAATTTCTTTAGTAGTTGAAGCCAAAACTGTTGAGCGCTTGCTCAAACAAGCTGCTGTTAACAAAACAGAAATTGAACTTAACATCCCTGAACTTGAGTGGAGTGGGAAAACCGTACTGCGAGAAGTTCAAATCCATCCAGCTAAGGGTACACCTTATCACCTAAGCTTTTTTGCTTCTAAAGGCTAAAGCAAGTGCAAATAATTTTGTCTGTCTGACTACTTAAAATTTGTGATAATTGCTAATGGAACCAGGGATTAAACCCTGGTTTTTTGTTCAAATTATAGTTTTAGTGAAATCTCATAAATTAGACCTCTTGCAAAAGTTCCCTAACACCCCACCCCCAGCCCCTCCCCGCTTGCGGGGCTACGGTGTACACACTTTGTCTGAATTTGTTTAGAAATCTGGGTTTTACCCCACCCTAACCCTCCCCTTATAAAGGCTACCGTGTACACACTTTGTCTGAAACAGTTTATTGACTTCGGTTTAGACTTAGTTTTACCCCACCCTAACCCTCACCTTATCAAGGGGAGGGAACTGGATTTGTTGTTTCCCTCCTTTATAAGGGCATCATCTGAGCTTGACGCAATTGTTCACGCAACGGAGGGAACTGGATTTGTTTTTTCCCCCCTTTATAAGGGGGGATTAAGGGGGGTAATACGACAAAGTGTGTACAAGGTAGGCTTGCGGGGAGGGGAGGAACTTTGACGCAAGTCAAAGGCGGGGTGGGGTTCTTTTTTTTGATTTATGTAAGAAGTCTATTATCTTAGTTAAATTTGATGACTGATGACTGATGTATGGCTGTAAGGTCTTGCAGCTTTATTGTTTCTTGCCTATTCCCCATTGCCCCTAATCCCCACTTGCTTCGGTCGTGGGGGCCCCCAATTCCCCATTCCCCATTCCCAAATATGACAGAAGCAACTCTTCCACCTTTAATTCAGCAGATGTTACAGCCTGGATTTTACCCCCATGCAGTGACAGAACCGATTGAATTAATTCAAACCCACATTTCTTATGTGCTGCTGACTGGAGATTACGTCTATAAGCTGAAAAAACCTGTGAATTTTGGCTTTTTGGATTTTTCGACTTTAAAAAAGCGGCAGCATTTTTGTCATGAGGAGTTGCGACTAAATCAACGGGGTGCAGCTGGGCTGTATTTGGAAGTTTTACCTGTGACTTTGGTAAACGAGCAATATCATCTCAATGGAACTGGTGAGCCTGTAGAATATGTGCTGAAGATGCGGCAGTTTCCCCAAGAGTTGTTGTTCAGCGCACTTTTTGAACAGGGTAAGTTAAATACGACACACTTAGAGGAATTGGGACGGATAGTAGCTGAGTACCATGCCCAAGCACAGACTAATGATTATATTCGTAGTTTTGGTGAAGTGCCGCAAGTACGCGCTGCCTTTGATGAAAATTACGAGCAAACCAAAAAGTATATCGGTGGCCCCCAGACACAGGAACAGTTTACCCAAACACAGCAATACACAGATAAATTTTTCACAGAACGTACAGAATTATTTGCTAGCAGAATTCAAAATAACTATATTCGTGAATGCCACGGGGATTTACACCTGAAGAATATTGCTCTGTGGCAGGATAAAATCACGCTGTTTGATTGCATTGAATTTAATGAACTGTTTCGCTTTGTCGATGTCATGTATGATGTAGCGTTTACGGTGATGGATTTGGAAGCAGGGCAACGCCGAGATTTAGGTAATGCATTTTTAAATGCTTATATCGAGCAAACAGGAGATTGGGAAGGTTTGCAGGTATTGCCTTTGTATTTAACTCGTCAAGCTTATGTGAGAGCAAAGGTAACTTCATTTTTGTTAGATGATCCAAGCGTACCGCTCTCAGTGAAGGAAGAAGCTACAAAAACAGCATCTAACTATTACAGGCAGGCTTGGGAGTATACTCAACCTCAACAAGGACAACTGATTTTGATGTCGGGATTGTCTGGTTCTGGAAAAAGTACAACAGCACGACATTTGGCTTTGCAATTGGGAGCAATTCAGATTCGTTCAGATGCAGTACGTAAACATTTGGGAGGCATTTCCCTGTGGGAACGTGGTGGAGATGATTTATATACACCTGAGATGACCCAAAAAACTTACGCACGATTGCTAAATTTGGGGATTATACTAGCTAAACAAGGTTTCTCAGTAATTTTAGATGCTAAGTATGACAGACAACAGCTACGCCTCGAAGCGATCGCCGAAGCTGAAAAACACCATCTTCCCCTGAAAATTATTCACTGCACAGCACCTTTAGAAGTTATAAAACAGCGCCTTGTCAACCGTACTGGTGATATTGCAGATGCTACCGTGGATTTAGTGGAATCACAACTCAAGCAAGCTGAACCTTTCAGCGATACAGAAAAACCTTACGTCCAAGTTTGGGATACAACTCAGGGGAATGGGGACTGGGGACTAGGGACTGGGGATTAGGAAGATAAGATTTAGATAGAGAATGAATCGCTATTTAAACTTCAAATCTTAAAAGAATTTTTCCCCAATACCCAGTCCCCAATACCCAGTCCCCAATACCCAGTCCCCAATACCCAATACCCAGTCCTCAATCCCCAATCCCCAATAGTGAACTTATGGCATCGAAAAAAAACGACTTCTTCACTATCTCTCCCAGCTTCTTTTCTCAACTAATATTTGGGTCATTTTTAATACTCATATTAACGTTGACAGGATCTCCCTTATCTCTAAGTATATTTTTGGGTGTTATCGCTGGTTTCACCTTGGGATGGATTACAAATACCAGTAAAAATAGTCCCCAACCCCCAACAGTAGCTTCCTCTGATGGTATTGATGCAGGACTAAAATATTGGTTATTTTTCTTAGTTGGCTTTGTGTTTTTAGGCTATTCTGCACCGATGAGTATCTTACTAGGCGGTATAGCTGCTATCGGTGGAGGCTGGATGATTAGTTGGTGGGGAAGCAAAGAAGCAGCTAAAACTCAGTTACCAGTTGAGACTTCAGAAGCAGCCGAAGGTGAACAGTCTAACGAGAGAATTACCAAACAGCAAAAAAGAAGACCCGTCCGCCGTTTCCGTCGTACTCGTGGGAATTTCAATCTGCAATTTTGGAAAAAATAATATTGGGGACTGGGGACTGGTGACTGGGTACTGGGTGTTAAGTACAACTGTTTCCCAATTCCCTATTCCCTATTCCCTATTCCCTATTCCCTAATTATTATGTTTTTATATCTTTCTAAATTACTACCACTATTTTTTTATCCGCTGGGGCTAGCTAGTATCCTTTTAGTAGTAGCTTTTGTGACATTGTGGAAGCGACCGCGCATCGCAGCAGGTGCGATCGCACTTTCGTTAATTTTATTACTTTTTTCCAGTAATGCTTGGGTTGCTAAATCTCTGGTGCGATCGCTGGAATGGCAAAATCTCCCTCCTACCCAAATGCCTAATGCTGAAGCAATTGTAGTTTTGGGGGGTGCGACTAAATCAGCTTTACCTCCAAGACCAAGTGTCGATTTAAGTGAATCAGGCGATCGCGTTATTTATGCTGCCCAACTCTATCGCCAAAAAAAAGCACCTATAATCATTCTCAGTGGGGGTCGCATCGATTGGCGTGGTAGTGGTTTGGCTGAGTCGGCAGATATGGCAGATATACTCACTTCCATTGGTATACCATCTCAAGCTCTTGTCCAAGAATCGGAATCTCTCAACACATACCAAAATGCTGTAAATGTCAAGAAAATTCTCGAAACTCGTGGTATTCGTAAAGTTCTATTAGTGACTTCGGCAATGCATATGCCGCGATCGCTGAAAATTTTTCAACGTCAAGGTATTGATGTAATTGCTGCACCTACTGACTTTCTTGTGAGTCAGGCTGAAATCGAAGAACTTGGTAGCACTCCTAAAGCCGCTATACTAAATTTATTACCTGATACTGGCAACCTAAATCAATTTACTAGCGCTTTAAAAGAATATATTGGCAGTTTTATATATCACTTGCGTGGTTGGCTTTAATAAAGTTAGGAGTGAATAGTTAGGAATAGTCTTTTCAAAGTGTAATTTTATTTTCTTGGTGTCTTAGTGTCCTAGTGGTTAAAAATTAATTTTTCAAATTAATTTATGAACCACAAAGCCACGCAGACACAAAGGTGAAAAGCCCAAAATCCGGTAATTTTTTTGAGAATTTTTACAGCCTGGGTTATCACAGTTATCAAATATACCAATTATTTAACTTTAAACTCCTAACTCCTAACTTTTCATTGATTTAAAATTTATGTCTAAAAACTTACCTTATATTATTCCATCCCCTCAGCCTCAAGTTGAGGAGAGTTTTGCAGCTTATCAAACAACCCATCAGTTTTACCAAGAAATGCAGACGCGTTCAGAGTTTCAGCGTCATTGTGAATGGTATTACATTACCGCAGAACGCAATCGCCAAGAGCTAAAAAAAATGCGCGGCGAACTGAATATTTTCCGATGGTTTCGCCGCCGATGAAAATTTGAAATAATTATTTATTCAATTATTTCTAGCTCACTTTCACGCAAGTGGGCTTTAAATTTTTTATTAAACTGTACCAAATATGGTAAGTTTGCACTTACAGGTCTACCTTGCCATTGAGTAGCAATACCTATGATTTCACCTTCTGTACCTTTGATGTCAAAAGCCTGATTTCGATGCTCAGGATGATGGTAAACCACTACCGATTCTTTAACGCGGACGCGATCGCCAATTTTCATAACAACATTTACACCTAACTTTTGTTGTTCCACAAGCATCTGTCAGAAAATAAATTACTAAACATTATTCAAACTTTTTACCACAATTACAGTGTATTATTAGCAAATTTATCTGGTAGATTTGTGAAGCGCATCTTTTTTAATATTGGTCACTCTTGGCTGAATTGACTAATTTGTAATTCAGTTACACATAACAAGCTTTTATACAGGCTGTTTCCCAGCTGCTAGTCTCCTATAGCAATCCTAAATGATTTTTCATAAAATTCACCCCCCGACTAACGCCGTTCTTTCTTACCAAGGGGGACTACAGGAGGGTTACGACTATCTTAAATTCTCACGAATAATTTAGGACTGCCATAGTAAAATAATACATCTTTGGGGAATTTGATATTATTTGTAATTTTATACATTGTTTGTCACCTTGAATTTGATATTGTATCAAAAGCATTTATACCTACTATATAAAGCCTGTATAGGCGGACTTTTAATATTAATTAATAAAAGCTTTGCTCCTCACTGTTATTTCACTCCAAAAATGTGCCAACATTAGATGCGCTTGGTACTTTAGCGTAAAGCCTAACCCTTTTATCATCTTCACTCTAGAATGTTCCCAAGGTCAACTCTTTTATCGGCAGTCAAAGGCACTGGGGATTGGGTGCTTGTCTAAAAAGTCAAGCGGCTAACAACAAACTAATACTGGGAGCATTAAAGGAACTGAAAAACGCGTGACGCTGATTCTTTGATGTTTGGTACGGGCTGGCTGAAGCCAAAAATGTCAAAGCGGGAGCTACTACAGGGAAGACAAAAGCTGTTATAGCCTATGCTAAACCTACTTGAGCAAGGGAGCTATTGAGCAGGGGTGTAGCCCTAGATACAATCTGAATTTTTTAGCTAGGAGCGTCGAAGATTGCTTCGCGCTTTGCTAACGGCAAAAACCGCTCCTGAAGAGACTGTCTCACCAAGACAGGGACTGGACTCACCAAGACGGCAACTCCCTCACGAATTGCGAATTGGTATTATGCCTTCTAGGCTGAGGTAATGTAAGCGCCCAGATGCTTCCCCTGCAACAATTGTGATATCATACGGGGCAATAGTGCAGCATCTGATAGAACTTTCTCCAGTAAAACTGGCAATTTCTAACCTAGACTGCAAATCCCAGACTTTGATTGTATTGTCATCTGAACCAGAAATCACGTATTTGCCATCAGGGGTAACGGCGATCGCATTAACTGAGCCACTATGACTTTTGAGGGTGAACTTTTCAGTCTGTGACTGCAAATCCCAGACTTTGATTGTATCGTCATGTGAACCAGAAATCACGTATTTGCTATCAGGGGTGACGGCGATCGCATTAACTGAGCCACTATGACTTTTGAGGGTGAACTTTTCAGTCTGTGACTGCAAATCCCAGACTTTGATTGTATTGTCATGTGAACCAGAAATTACGTATTTGCCATCTGGGGTGACAGCAACTGCATTAACCCAGCTACTATGACCTCTAAGGGTGAACCTTTCTGTTTGTGACTGCAAATCCCAGACTTTGAGTGTATCGTCATGTGAACCAGAAATCACGTATTTGCCATCTGGAGTGACGGCGACTGCATAAATCCAGCGACCATGATCTGTCAGGGTGAACATTTCTTTTTGTGACTGCAAATCCCAGACTTTGAGTGTATTGTCATGTGAACCAGAAATTACGTATTTGCCATCTGGGGTGACAGCAACTGCATTAACCCAGCTACTATGATCTGTCAGGGTGAACATTTCTTTTTGTGACTGCAAATCCCAGACTTTGATTGTATTGTCACCTGAACCAGAAATTACGTATTTGCCATCTGGGGTGAGGGCGATGGCATTAACCAAGTAACTGTGACCTGTGATGGTCAACTTTTCTATCTTTGACTGCAAATCCCAGACTTTAATTGTATTGTCACCTGAACTAGAAATCACGTATTTGCCATCTGGGGTGACGGCGACTGCATGAATCCAGTCACTATGACCTGTGAGGGTGAACTTTTCTTTTTGTGACTGCAAATCCCAGACTTTGATTGTATTGTCAGATGAACCATAAATCACGTATTTGTCATCTGAGGTGAGAGCAACTGTATAAATCCAGCAATCATCATCATCTGTGAGGGTGAACTTTTCAGTCTGTGACTGCAAATCCCAGACTTTGATTGTATTGTCCTCTGAACCTGAAATCATGTATTTGCCATCTGGGGTGAGGGCAACTGCATAAACCAGGTAACCATGATCTGTGAGGGTGAACTTTTCAGTCTGTGACTGTAAATCCCAGACTTTGATTGTACTGTCCTCTGAACCAGAAATCACATATTCACCATCTGGGGTGACGGCGATCGCATGAACCGAGCCACTATGACCTGTGAGGGTGAACTTTTCAGTCTGTGACTGTAAATCCCAGACTTTGAGTGTATTGTCACCTGAACCAGAAATCACATATTCACCATCTGGGGTGACGGCGATCGCATGAACCGAGCCACTATGACCTGTGAGGGTGAACTTTTCAGTCTGTGACTGTAAATCCCAGACTTTGATTGTATTGTCACCTGAACCAGAAATCATGTATTTGCTATCTGGGGTGACGGCGATCGCATTAACCGAGCCACTATGACCTGTAAAAGTGAACTTTTCTTTTTGTGACTGCAAATCCCAGACTTTGAGTGTATTGTCTTCTGAACCAGAAATCATGTATTTGCCATCAGGGGTGACGGCGATCGCACGAACCAAGTCACTATGACCTATGAGGGTGCGGCGTAACCTTTCATCAGGAGGAGTGAAGCTTGTTGTTAAAGGACGCAACCAAGGTAAAACTTGCCTTTGCTTTGCTACCTCCAGCATGGTTTGAATTTCTGTCTGTGCAAAAGACTGCATTCGTCCCCAAAATTGTGTTGCCAATTGCCTTTTATCTTTTTGCAACACATGTGCAGACAGTCGCAAAGTCTCTTGAATCAATCTCAACGTTTGAATTTTCTCTTGGTCAAGTTCTGAGTTGTCAATTAAATCATAATCATCAATAAGTGACTGCACACCAAAATCAAAATGGTTGACTTTAGCAGCGATAAAATCAAAATCAGTCAGCAGTTTGTAATAGTTTTCTAAGTTACTCGACTTGAGACTTTCCAAGCTGCCTAGATAAGCTCTAAGACATGCAGGATCACTATTATATGCAGCCAATTTGTCAGCAAATTCTCCCATATTCTGTACCAGAAATTTTTCTTAGCCTCACGCTCAGGCGCTAAGAAGAACGCGAATCTTACACTTTAATAAAGTATAATTATATACTTTTAATCATCTGTGCAATAAATTTTATTGATTAAATTTGCACATCGCGTTAAACTTCCTTAGCGTAACCGCACGCTGTCAAATCAGGCGATGACAAATCAGCCCTCCTCAAAAATTCCCTCTTGCACTTGGAATCGTCCCATCGGTTTAGGTTGGGATAAACCTTATACCGTCCGCTACGCTAGTAATATTGATGATGGCCCTTGGCACGGTATGCCTTTGGGTGGCTTTGGTGCAGGTTGCATTGGGCGTTCTTCACGAGGAGACTTTAATTTATGGCACATTGACGGCGGTGAACATCTCTTCAAAAGCGCCCCCGCCTGTCAATTCAGTGTGTTTGAATCAAATGGTACATCTTCCCAAGCCTACGCTTTGTCTACTCAACCGCCTGATGATGGTAGTCTCAAGGCTTGGCAATGGTATCCAGCCGATCAAACAGGTACATATCATGCTTTGTATCCTCGTAGCTGGTTTGTTTACGAAAATGTATTTCAAGCCCAATTAACTTGTGAACAGTTCTCTCCCATCTGGGCAAATAATTACCAAGAAACTAGTTATCCTGTAGCGGTGTTTCTCTGGAATGCTTACAACCCCACTGATACACCCATCACTCTGAGTATTATGCTCACCTGGCAAAATATGGTGGGCTGGTTTACTAATGCCCAAAAGTCTCCTGAAGTGCGGGTACGGGATGATGGTAGCCCAGTCTATGAGTATCAGCCACGCTGGGGTGAAAGTCAAGGCAACTACAATTATTTAGTTGAAAGTCCTCAATACCTTGGTTGCTTTTTAGGACGAGTTGACATTGCTGAACCTGTGCCAGAAGGAGACGGCAGTTGGTGCATTGCGACGCTGCAAGATGCAAAAGTAGAAGTATTTCACCACACGAAATGGAATCCTGTGGGTACTGGTGAGGAAGTATGGTCAAGCTTTGCTGACAATGGTTCTTTAGATAACTATATTAATGCAACTCCAGCGGCAGCAGATGAACAGTTAGGGGCAGCCCTTGCAGTTCGTTTCACTCTCCAACCAGGGGAAACTCTTCAAATTCCCTTTGTCCTGGCTTGGGATTTGCCTGTAACAGAATTTGCTGCTGGAATTAATTATTACCGCAGGTATACAGACTTCTTTGGTAAAAATGGACAAAATGCTTGGGCGATCGCTACCACCGCCTTAGAACAATACCATACTTGGCAACAACAAATCCAAAGCTGGCAACAACCCATTATTGACCGCGAAGATTTACCTTCTTGGTTCAAAATGGCTTTATTTAATGAGCTTTACGACCTCACCAGCGGCGGCACACTATGGAGTGCCGCATCAGAACTTGACCCCATCGGTCAGTTTGCCGTGTTAGAGTGCTTAGATTACCGCTGGTACGAAAGCTTAGATGTGCGGTTGTATGGTTCCTTTGGGCTGCTGCTACTTTTCCCAGAATTAGAAAAGTCAGTCATACGTGCCTTTGCACGGGCAATACCCCACAGTGATGATACTCCCCGCGTAATTGGCTATTACTACACAATTAAAGCAGAAAGTCCCATCGCTGTACGCAAAGTTGCAGGTGCAACACCCCACGATTTAGGCGCACCCAATGAGCATGTTTGGGAGAAAACCAACTACACCAGCTATCAAGACTGTAATTTGTGGAAAGACTTAGGTTGTGATTTTGTCTTGCAAGTATACCGAGATTATTTGCTTACAGGTGCTAATGATGTAGAATTCTTGGCAGACTGCTGGAATGCAATTGTTCAAACCCTCGACTACCTCAAAACCTTTGACCTAGATGGTGATGGCATTCCGGAAAACTCAGGCGCACCAGACCAAACCTTTGATGATTGGCGGTTACAAGGTGTCAGCGCCTATTGTGGCGGATTGTGGTTAGCAGCCTTAGAAGCAGCGATCGCCATCAGCCAAATCTTATTAAATCACAACCTTGGCGACCTTGGCACGGCAGTTGCTACAACGGAGGGAACCTCCGCAACGCACTGCCTCGTCTTGGCGGTTCAAAAATCCACCTATGAAACTTGGTTAAAACAATCTCGCCCAATTTACCAAGAAAAACTCTGGAATGGTCAATATTACAGATTAGATAGTGAGAGTGGTTCCGATGTAGTGATGGCAGATCAATTGTGTGGACAATTCTACGCCCGACTACTAGGATTACCGGATATTGTACCGAGCGATCGCGCCCTCTCTGCCTTAAAAACTGTTTATGAAGCTTGCTTTTTGAAATTTGGCGATGGAAAATTTGGTGCAGCTAACGGTGTTCGTCCCGACGGTTCACCGGAAAATCCTCAAGCTACTCATCCTCTGGAAGTTTGGACAGGTATTAACTTCGGCTTAGCAGCTTTTCTAGTACAGATGGGAATGAAAGACGAGGGATTTCGGTTGACACAAGCTGTGGTAGAGCAAATCTACGCAAATGGACTACAATTCCGTACTCCTGAAGCTATCACTGCCGCTGGCACATTCCGCGCTAGTACTTATTTACGGGCAATGGCGATTTGGGCAATTTACTTATTTATTTAGCTTGAACTGACAGAAGCCTCTCACTTACCGCTATCGCGGTAAGTGATGAGATGAATGGCGTTTGTGTGTTGACGACAGTTCCCTGACCAATGCCGATAGGCGAGGGAAGGGAACATGGAGGAAACGAACAATTCTTAATCTTCTGGTTGTTGCTGATTTTCAATGTATTTTTTCAAAGTTGAAACGGTAACACCCCCACAACTAGCAATAAAATAAGAACCATTCCAAAAAACATCTTTACTATAAAAAGTTTTTAAATGTTCAAAAAATTCTTGTCTCAATTTTCTAGAGGAAATAGACTTTAAGTTATTGACCAACTTACTAAGTTCTAGGTCAGGATGATATTGGAATAGAAGATGTATGTGATTATCTTCACCGTTGAACTCAACAAGCTTGCAATCCCACTTTACTAATAACTCTTCAAAGATAGTGTGCAAGCGTTCTAACATTGCTGTGTTAAACGCTCTACGCCTGTATTTTGTTGTTAAAACAAGGTGGACTTTCAGGTCACTAACAGACCTCCCTTTGGAAACAAAGTCATTTTTCATTGGATTGTAGACTTCAATAAAAATCAGTGTATACTAAAAACCTAGCACTGATTTACAAAGGTGGTGATAAACAGTTGAGGACAACGTATCAGTACAGATTACGCCCGACAAAACAACAAGCGACAGAAATAGACAGATGGTTGTCTATGTTGTGCGCTCAATATAATTACTTGTTGGCTGATAGATTCAACTGGTATGAGCAAAATTGTTGTCCTATCAACGCTTGTCCTCTTGTTTGTCATTTACCAGAATTCAGAGATAACCCGGATTACTATTCTCAAAAAAAAACTTTACCCGAACTCAAGAAAACCCATCCACATTACAGCGAGATTTACTCGCAAGTTTTACAGGATGTAGTCAGGCGAGTTCAGGTAACTTTTGATAGGTTTTTAAAGGGTGATAGTAACGGTAAACGCAGTGGCAAACCCAGGTTTAAACCTCGTGACCGTTATAGAACTTTTACTTATCCTCAAATGAAGGATGGATGTTTGCAGGGTAATTTAATTAATCTTCCGATGCTTGGCAAGATTAAGGTAATTCTGCATCGTCCTATTCCTGATGGTTTTAAGATTAAAACCGCATCTGTAACTAAAAAAGCCGATGGGTATTACCTAACTCTTAGCCTAGAAGATGCCACAGTTCCAGCAATCAAGCCTGATTTTAACCCTGAATCGATAACAGGTATTGATGTTGGACTAAAAGAGTTTTTGACAACTGCTGAGGGTGAGGTAGCTCCTATCCCCCAACATTACCGCAAATCTCAAAAACGTTTACGAGTCATTCAAAAACGTGTGTCACGGCGCAAAACAGGTAGTAAACGCAGGCTAAAAGCTGTTAAACAATTGGGTAGGCAGCACAAAAAAGTTGCTGACAAGCGCAAAGATTTTCATTTCAAAACCGCTAATAATTTGCTTAAAAAGTATGATGTTATAGCTGTTGAAGATTTGAATGTTAAAGGACTTTCACGCTCTAAGCTAGCAAAGTCTGTACTCGATGCCGGATGGTCAAGCTTTCTGTCAATCCTGACAAACAAAGCCGAAAATGCTGGTTTGTTGGTTATCCCAGTTAAAGCATCTGGCACTAGTCAAGATTGTTCTAGATGTGGGGCAAAAGTTCCTAAAAAACTGCATGAACGTTGGCACGATTGCCCCAATTGCGGGTGTAGTCTTCACCGTGACCACAATGCAGCAATAAATATCAAAAATAGAGCGGTAGGGCATTCCGTTCTTAAAGCCAAGAGCCTCCTAAGCAATAGCCGGATTGTCTTGGAAGCCTACACTTACCACGAAGTGGAAGTGTAGGAGTATGTCACTAAACATTGCAAGGACTACGGTGTACACACAAATCAAAAAAGCATTTCTACAAAAGATTTGAGTTTGGTAGTAGCGTGTCAAGACTAAAGTTGTCCATTAGCAACTCTTGTGTGATGGGCGTCTCGCCCGTCCGTTATTGGCGGGTAAGATACCCGCCCCACAAGAAAATTATATTGCCACATTTTAGCTGTGTCAGTCCAGTAGAGGCGTGGCTTGGCTAAAATATTGTATTTATAAACCACAGAGGCACAGAGACACAGAGATGTTACAGCTATTTTCATTTGAATAGAACACAACGCCCCTCTCCTTAGTAAGGAGAAGGGCTGGGGGTGAGGTTCATTTACCTGAAAAGTGCTGTAAGTAATAAGCAAAGGACATGACATCACAGAATAATCCAGACAATAATTGGTTTCCCGTACTCCACAGGAGAACCTATCCGCCATCAAGCGTTTCCACAAGGTAGGATACTATAAAAGCAATTTGTATCTATAAATACATTTTATCTTTCAAAAATCTTTTAACATTTAATTTTTGGACGATATACTATTTAAATTTAAAACAATAAAATTTTATATCTTTTAATATTATTTTCCGGTTATTTTCTTAACGAAAAGAAAATGTAAGTAGGTTTAGTAAATACTTTGCAGTGGCAAGTTTAGACTGCTTTCAACAAATATAAATCCCTCCCAGTTCAAATAAAAGTGTTAATGATAATACAGTTTTTATATTTATTGTCTATTTTGTGCTGCCAAAGTGTTGATGTGACTGGATTTTTGGTTAAAGTAATACCAATTATGTATCACAATCTTATCATAATAACCTATATAAAACTCCTGAAGAATTACCAGTTTGATTTCAGGGTATTAAATGAAGTCATGGTGAGAAATAAACGTTACATAATAAAAGGTAATACTGCTGAGTAAATGAATAAAATAAAAAATATGCAATTCTGTATTATTAGTTGCTAATTGTTCGGCTTTTCCTGCTAAAACTCACAGTCATCAGTTAACAATTTATATAGTTTGGGTTTTGCTGCCATCAAGCGCGATCGCACCTCAACTATATCTTTAAAAGTATAAAAACTCTATCCCCTTGCGGCTGAAGTTTTTGGCGATGAGTAATATAGACTTCAAAACATGCTCTCAACGATAAGCCAGGGAACTAATAAGGCAGACCTTTATACATAATTGATAATTAGACCTAGACCTAGTTGCAAATTTTTTCTGTCGGATAACCTGAGTAATATTCTCTCTAAATTAAATTTGAAGAATTACTAAATTACATCAATGATGTTCAGGCTTAGCTTGCTAAATCTTTTTTCCAAGAGTTACATGTAAACTTTGTACTACATGCAATTTATAATTGGAAACCCAGTTTGCACATTGTAGCATACACCTGCGAGTCTTACAAATTCTTGATCGTGGATACTTGCTAAAAATCAACCAAGATTTACAGCGATTTTTATTTTGCACTTGCTATGTAGACTATAGCTGTAAAGCTTACCAATGGCGATATACAGAGAATATACACATAAGTATTATATTGTCAATATTAAAAAATTTTTTCAACTATATCTAACAAGTATATTTTAGATTTTTTTAATAATATTTATGGTGCTATATTTATCAGTTGTTTGTAAACGTAATTGATGGTATATTTTGCTGGTATACTCAAGTAAATGAAAGTTTATAAATCATAGCTGGCGAGGGGTTACACCCCTCATTACATAATAAATATGGGACAAAAAACAAAGTTGCACAATACACAAATGAATGTCAAAATATATTCAGTAAATTTAACGTAGTTAGAGTTAATATGAGAAATAACATTCTGTACAGAAAGAGTATAAATACGATTTCTTTCCTTAAAAGTCAGTGGCTATTTATTTTTATCTTTTAACCTAAATACATTGAATTTTTACAAATTAGCTCATAATTTTCATGCAAAAAGTAATACAATAAAAGTAACAGGCGAAAAGATTAAGTTAAAAATACAGACATTAAAAGGGTAAAAACGGCATCTACTTAGAGCTACACGGAAACTTTTGACTGCCGTTTAAATTACATAAAAGAGGTAAAATTTTACCTTGAATTTACTGCTAAATAAAAGTTACATCTGAAAACTCAGCAGTAGTAACTTTCATAGATTAGATTAGGAAAATCTAAAGGAATACGGCAGAGTAGCAAATATAGTTAATTAAAAATACTCAAGATTTGGACTAAAAGATCAGCTCATGAAAATAATCATCAGGCGAAATACAGGTAAAAAGGACTGGGGATTAAGTAGCAGCAAAAAAATTATGAAATTTACACTGAACACTGCCAGATTTTTTTCAATTTTCCCAGGATCACCAGCTAAATAACTTTCCCCATCAACATAAGAGTATTGCACTAGTTTCATCCAAGACAATTAAAACTATGAATCAACACATTGCCGGCATTAGTAACAACTTCAATCAAAAAATCAATCCTGAACAATTTGACCAAATAGTTGAGGCGATTTTGGCCGGAAAGTATTCCTGGGCATGTGTTTTAATACTACGTTTGGCTGGTTACAATCCTTTACACTACATTCCCTACCGCACCTATAACAGATTACTCAAAGAAAACTCGCAAGGTAACAAATTTCCTCAACAGTGTGACGAAAGTATAAAAACTGCACAATTATCTCCCAATAAAAAATCTGATACCAATGTTGCAACAAGTTGCTTAGGTAAAATAAAAGACATTGCTTATCTGGATGTAGTAGGGAAAAAAACAGAAATTCGCGGTAGCGGTTTGGATGAATTATTAACAAAACAAATTCATGAATCTCAACCTATCAAATCTGAGTCACAAACTGAAAGTACTGAAGATTTTTCCTTAAAGTTCTGTAAAATTAGCTAAAAAAGCTATTTATTAACTGGATTTGGGTTCAGATTGAATTGAGTGTTTCATAGCCTGCCAGGTTGATGAAAAATCATCGCCTGACAGGTTTATTTCGTGTTAACTCTTTTCAAAAAATAGGAATTATATTGGTAAAATCTGCCAAAATGGCAATTATTTAAGAAAAAATTCCTATAAATTATAGATAATTATTTAAATAGAGAAGACTAAGGAGTAAATTTGTTTTCAAAAATAACATCCATGATTAACTGACTATCAAACACATACAACTGGCTGTTATTGCTGAACCAGTCAGTGTATCTGGAAGTAAATATTACACCCAGATTAACGATCTACCGTTGCTGCTGGTGGTTCTTTTTCCGATCAAGTCTGAGCAAAGAAAAGTTAGAATGGCAGCTTACTCCAGTCTTAACTTTGAGTGCTTAAGATCGAGTTTCCTTGTGGTGGGGGAAATTAGATAAAACTTCTAAAATACAGCTAATGTTGCTTGAGTTTAAAAAGCTTTTTAGCAGCATTACCGAAAGCGGAAATAGAAAACGTTACGGTTCAATCGTTATTGTGGATGATAGAAACTATAGCTCTGACGCTTCTCTTTTGATTAATTGTAATCCTAATTCTCCCAATTAGGATTATTGTTGCTACATAGACTTACAGTTGATATAGCAATTACTGGAAGCTGACAAACTTGAACAGCTTCCATTTATGTATATTTGTAGTCAAGCCAAAAAATTAAGCTGCACGTTGGCAAACAAATGTTGAGAGTCAACATCCTACTCACAACCCCATAACAATATCACAGTTTCAGCAGATTGGTTGAGCTGATCACGATGAAGAGGATGTAAGGTTATTTTTGTATCCAGTCGTTTGAGCAAAATGAGGAGTTTGCCCTCACTGATACCGTTTCACTTTACCAGGATTTTAGTGAAATAGTATGAACTGATGAAACTCTCCTTTCATCAATTGATGCTCTAGACTGTCTAATGTTAAAAGCGATTAAACCATCTACTGTACTGATCTATCTGCTTTTGTAGTTGATTGAGCATCTTTTCAATATCTGTATTGTTTTGATTCTCCTCATTTTTGTCATCATCATTGTTGCCTGTACTATTGTTGCTGGTGAGAGTGCTATCGTAGTATCGAAATTCTGACCAGATCTGTGAACTCACTGACATACTTTTGCTTTCAAATGTGGAGTCAGCTTTCAAGGTAGAATTTTCACGATCGCTCTCGGCTGTGGAAGTAGTATTGAAGTTAAAATTCGTAGTTAATGGATTGTTGACTGATATATCTGCAAATGCTTGCTGCGCTAAAGAACTGATGTTGATTGAACTAATATCAGCACTAGAGTTTGCCGATTGTGTGCTATTTCCTGCTGTGTCTTTGATGATCTGACGTACTTCGGCATCAGTCAAGTTACGGTTAGCGCTAAGCATCAGTGCAACTACACCAGCAACGTGGGGAGTAGCCATAGATGTGCCGCTGAGGGTGGCATACTCATTACCTGGTACTGTAGAGTAGATATCAACTCCTGGGGCTGTAACGTAGGCAAGTTCATTATTACCAGATCGGTTAGAGAAGTCAGCTATGTTATTGCTGCTATCCACTGCACCAACAGCAATTCCGTAGTTATTTGCATAACGAGCAGGATAATCTGGTAATGATTCCCCATCATTACCTGCTGCCATAACCACAATTACTCCTTTGCTGCTGGCATATGCAATAGCTGATTTGAGAGTACTACTAGAATAATCGCCTCCGAGGCTGAGGTTAATTACATTAGCGCCATTGTCCGCAGCATAATGAATACCATTAGCGATCGCACTATAATACCCAGAGCCTGATTCATTCAACACTTTCACAGGCATAATCTTGGCATTATAGGCAATACCAGTCACACCATAGTCATTATTCTCGCCTGCGATCGTGCCAGAAACATGAGTACCATGACCGTTATCATCTAAAGTGTCATTGTTGTTGCTATCAAAGTTCCAGCCCCGGATATCATCTATATAGCCATTGCCATCATCATCTATACCGTTATCAGGAATTTCCTTAGTATTAGTCCAAATATTATTTTTTAAATCCTCGTGATTGTAGTCAACTCCAGTGTCTACAACAGCGACAACAACACCCTCACCTGTATATCCATTTGCCCAAGCTTCTGGGGCATTAACTAGGTCTGCTCCCCAATTTTTACCACCAAGGTTAGGAACATTACTGAAAGTATTTTGACCAACTGCTTTACTGACTGCTGCACCTGCATTGACCAAGCCATAGCCAAAGGTAGAATTATAGTTTCCAGTGGTTGTAGCAGTAGCATCACTGAGAATTTCTATCTCTTGATCAAAGCTACTACGACCACCCAGTCCCAAGCTATAGTCATCCTGGACATGAAAAATATCTACTGAGGAGATAGAAGCAGAATTTAGCCCGTTATGAGAAAGTAATTGGCTACTAGTATCATTAATGGGCATAAGTATTTTATCCTCAAAGAAATTAATTATTATTTGGCGGCATTAAATGTTCAAACCCTTGCTTAGGTTCTCAAACATAATTTTGCTTCCTTTGCCAATAATTACTATAGATATGAATACTAAAATGCTATTTTTCTTACAAATCAAATGAGTAAAAATATGATTGTTAAAAAACCAATATTTTTACTAAATACAATTTAAATCTGTACCAAATTTGACAGCAAATAAAATGCAGAAGTAACGCAAAGCGTCTTTCCAGGGACGCTCGAAGAGTCTTGCAGGCTACATCTATGAACAGTCGAAAGGCTTTGCCAACAGCCGCACCCACTGGCATCGCCAAGAAGGTCAAGAATTGTAGAGTGTGTGTAAGCCCTATTTAAGTAGAAGGCAAAGCAACCACTTGATGCTCTTTGCGCCAAGTATCAGGAGGTAAGCCGTGATGTTGCCTAAATTGTCGTGAAAAATGAGACACATCTTGATAGCCTAATGCTTTAGCAATTTGCTCAACTGTCTGATGTTTATTTTGAAGTAAAAAACGGGCTTGTGCCATCCGACGTTTAATAATCCAACTGTTGACAGTCTCTCCTGTCTGCTTAGCAACTCGGTTAGTTAAGTAAGCAGGTGAATAACCAACAGCAACAGCTACATCACACAAAGTAATCGCTCGGTGATAATTAGCTTCAATGAAATCGAAAACATCTTGTAGTTGGGGAACACAGGGAAAAAACGACTTTGTTGGGGCAGTTACTAAAGCTTCCGCTGTGGGTAATGATTCTAGGGTTTGCTGAAATTTAGTAGTGCACCATTGTTTGAGAGTAGCTTGCTTCTGTAGTCGAGTACTGATGGCTCGAATTAATTCGTCTATTGTAGTGGGTTTAGTAAGATAGTCATCTGCTCCCAAGTCCATGCCTTTGCGAATAGATGCTTTAGTGTCAATGCCAGTAACAAAAATAAAAGGAATAATCGCTGTCGTAGGCTCTTGGCGCAACTTCAAAAGAACACTGTAACCATCCATATCAGGCATAACAATATCGCAAATTACCAAGTCCGGTAAATGCTCTTGTGCTTGCTGGATACCAGTAAGACCATTTTCAGCAGTTATGACATTAAAACCTTTAATTTCAAGACCTTTTAAGAAAAGATTACAGGTGGCTGTATCATCTTCAATTAGCAGAATTTTTTTCGATGATTCGTAAATCATTTTCCCATCACAGAAATTCTCAGGTTTTAATTGTTACACAGGCTTATACTGGCTATTAAGTAAAAGTATTATTAATAGGTGCTTCCCCAAATTTATGATTATGAAGTCTTATATGCCTTCTTAATTAATCATAAAGACGCAGTAATTATTTTTTATAAGAAGCCAAATTAAAGTTTTTGATGCCATTTTTGAAAGAAATTTGTTGTTCTTTTCAAGAATTTAGCATTAGCCCTACTACAATATCAGTACATCTAAAGGAGTAATTAATATAAAGTATTATTAAATTATTTTCTTACATTGTCAATATTAAATTTGCTAATTTTATCTGGTGAGATTTACTTTCAGCAGCTAGAAATTTATTAATGTCAAGCCTGGAAGACTTACGGCAAGAGCAGTATATTAATGAATCATTAGCGTCTTTTTCCTACTTTATCTACTATTACTACTTTTCTTACTTTTCTTACTTTCTATATTTTTAATGTTTTCACTACATTTTTTTAAATTTGAGACTCCAAAGCATTAATATAAGGTTAATTTTTATTCATAAGCATCTGAAATTGCCTTAAATAATATTATTTATTTAAGGTCACACCAAAGGTGTAAAGAAAAAACTGTCTGTAAATCTCAGTAAAAAAGTGGGAAAAATATAAAACTATGTAACTTTAATTACATACTTTTACTCCTAAGAAACACTTTCTTCCCCTACTCCCTGTGTTTCTTGGGAGTATAACTAATAGCTCAAGTCTGATTAATCAAAATTGAGCTATTATTTGCTGGATATTAACCTTTCAACGTGGACTTAAGCTATTAGCTCAGAATTTATTTCTTGGTGGGAGATTGAATAGATACCAACACACTGTTTCTCTAAACATCCTCTAAATATTTGCTTGCTGCCGTTGATATAGTGACCAGTACAAGCCTTTTTGTTGCAACAACTGTGAGTGGGTTCCACGTTCAGCAATGACACCTCGCTCTAACACCAAAATCAAATCAGCACGTTTGAGAGGTGCAAAGCGGTGAGCAATCAGGAATACAGTACGATTAGCGGATATTTTTTGCAGGTTTTGCAGTACCTGCTGTTCAGTCTCACTATCCAAAGCGCTGGTAGCTTCATCTAATACCAAAATCGGTGCTTGGGAAAGAAATAACCGTGCTAAGGCAATGCGTTGGCGCTGTCCGCCAGATAAAGCTGTACCGCGTTCACCAACATTAGTCTCGTAACCGTAGGGTAATTGACTAATAAAGTCATGAGCTACAGCTAGCCTTGCAGCTTCTACCACTTGCTCGGCAGTAATGTCGGGATTGCCAAGAGTAATATTCTCCAAGATAGTACCGTTAAATAAAAAGTCTTCTTGGAGAACTACACCAGTTTGTTGTCGCAGTGAAGCTAAATCAGCGCTTTTGATGTCAAAACCATCAATCAGGATGCGTCCTGATTCAATTTGATAGAGGCGTTGCAACAGCTTAGAGAGGGTACTTTTACCAGAACCGCTACGTCCGACGATGCCAACAAACTGCCCTGGTTCCACATTAAAGGAAATGCCTCGCAACACTGGTTCAGTATGTGGTTGATACCGGAAAAATACTTGCTCGAAGGTGACTTGACCTTTGAGGGGTGGTAAAACTAGACCAGTTCCGGCTTCTGCTTCTGGGGCAACGTTGAGGATGTCTCCTATGCGGTCTACAGAAAGTAAGACTTGTTGGAGATTTTGCCACAGTTGCACTAGTCTCAGAAGCGGGCCTGTGACTCTCCCCGATAGCATTTGAAAGGCTACAAGCTGACCAATAGTGAGTTTCTGTTCGATAACTAACTTGGCACCAAACCACAGAATCAGTAATGAGGAAAGATTGGTAAGAAAGTCACCAATATTACTGCTAATGTTGGAAGTAGTAGAAGCTTTAAAGCCAGTACGGATGAAACGAGCAAATAATCCTTCCCAGCGATCGCGTGCTACTGGTTCTGCTGCATGAGCTTTGACTGAGTGAATGCCTGTGACTGTCTCAACTAGAAACGATTGACTATCAGCACTGCGGTTAAAAGTTTCGTTGAGCCAACCGCGAAGAATTGGTGTAGCAACTATGGTCAAAGTAGCAAACAGTGGTAGTACTGCCAAAGCCACAAAGGTCAGCGGGATATTATAGTAAAACATCAATGCCAGGTAGACCACAGCAAAGATGCTATCTAGAATTACAGTTAATGCTGTACCAGTCAGAAACTGACGGATTTGTTCGAGTTCTTGAACTCTAGCTACTGTGTCACCGACGCGCCGCGACTCAAAATAAGCTAAAGGCAGACGCATCAGATGGCGAAATAGTTGTGCCGATAAGCTCAAATCTAAACGACGAGCTGTATGGGTAAAGATAAATAGTCGCAGAATGCCGAGTATGGACTCGAATAAGGCTACCAATAAAAGCGCGATCGCCATGACATCAAGAGTGGGCAAACTCTCTTGCACCATCACTTTGTCAATAACGACTTGCGTAATTAGCGGTGTACCTAACCCCAAAAGCTGCAACGTAAACGATGCCAGCAAAACTTCTCCTAGCAAGTTGCGGAACTTCCAAACTGCTGGGGTAAACCAACCCAGGTTAAATTTTTCTTGCTTGGATATAACTTCTACTTGCCACAGCTTGCCATTCCAGGCAGCTTCAACTACTGATTGAGGAACGCTTTCACAAGTATGATCGGCATTTAAGGGATTACCAATAATTAGGTTAGAACCTTTAACTCCATAAACCACTACCCAAGATGGTGTCGGCTGTGAGTCAGATTTCCACTGTAGTAAAGCTGGAAATGATAACTGGCGCAAATCAAGCCAACTCACTTGCAACTGACGCAAAACTAACCCTAACTTTTCTGCTGCTTCAATAACATGTTTCGGGCGTTCTCCCCTGAGTTGGCGTTGTACCCATTCCAGTTTCACAGGATTTTCCAACTGTTGAGCTGCCATTGTTAAACAAGCAGCAGCCGTATTCCAGCTATAGACAAAAGGATAACCAGATATTACAGATGAGGGGGATGAGGAGATGGGGGGATAAGGGGATGGGGTGATGGGGAGATGGGGAGAATCTAGTACTAACTTCTCCCCTGCTCCTCTGCTCCCCTGTTCCTCTGCTCCCCTGCTCCCCTGTGCCCCTAATCCCCACTCTCTTTCGGTCGTGGGGGCCCCGAGTTCCCCTGCTCCCCTGCTCTCCCCATCCTTTTGTGAATTTTGCCAGAACTCCTCAATTTGTGGTGTAGCAACTTCTTTTAATAATGCTGTGTCCCAACACACCACTACTACTTCTTTACTGGCAGCTACAGCTTTATACTCGACAGAAAGCTTTTGTAAGTCGCCAAACCAATCTCCTACCTGTAAGGCTGCCAAAGGTTTACCGACATCTTGCTCTCCAAGATTGCGGGCTTCACTCCGCAAGCGGACTTTACCAGCAACAATGAAGAATTGGTAGCCTCCTACTTCACTTGACCAGATTTTTTCTCCAAGACGATATTGACGGGTTTGGCACTGATTTTGTAAGTGAGTTTGTTGTTCGGGAGTCAGCCAGCATAGAGGCGGCTGATCCCAAGGCACGCAAGCTAGTACGTTTACTTGTAGAGATTCATTATCCAGAAGTTTTAGTTCACTTGTAGTTTGACTGTCAGCTTTTGAATTTTCTGGGCTAGCCATTTTTCAAATAATTCATTTTGTAATGCTTGCTTGAGTTGAGTATCTTCTAAAGAAGCTGGCACAAATTGTTCTACTCGAAACAAACCATAACTTCCTTCGATTTCTATTGGCCCTACCAGTTGTCCAGGGCTTGCCGCATCAATAGCAGCTCTGAGTTTATCTGGCATTGTTCCCCGACTAATGGGCCCCATCATACCGTTGACAATTCGATCATCTGCTACTGAATACTCTCTAGCTAGTTGTTCAAAGCTACCTCCTTCTTCGATTTGGGTTTGTAGTTCTTCACAGAGTTCTTGATTCTTAACAACGATCCGAGAGAGGATCACCCGATCCAGAAAAATCTTACGTTCAATAAAATATTCTGGAAGTTTTGGTTCTGTCACTAAAGCTTTAAGTTTTTCTAACTTAAAGCTAAAAGCAACTGATGTGTGAAATGTAGTGTAATCTGTGCCATTACTCTTGAGCCATTCTTGGAAAGTTTGGGGGTCTGTAAGTTTGTTGTTAAGGCGAAAATCGATTATTGCCTGTTCTGTTAAAGCGGGGCTGATTTCAATATCGTCTCGTGTTTGTATTTCTTGCTCAATGACGTGCTGACGAAGAATATCGCCAATGAACTGTGCTAATTTTCCAGAGGCTTGGAGATATTTTACTGCTTTGTCAATAGAAATTGGTTGGTCATCGACTGTCAAAAATGATAAAGTTTCCATGAATTGAACCAATAAAAACAGCTAAAATTTTATAAAATTTAAAATGTATAGTATAAACCTATAGAAGCCAGCAATTCTTTACATAAAATAATTTAGTATTGTAACTGACATTTTTTAGCAAAGGGTTAATGCTCATGCTATTTACTGCATAGCACTACAGCAACAACCCTACAAGTGCGTTGCTTGAAATTACTTTTAAATGTCCAAAAGAAGTCAGGAAAATAATTAGCCCAAGGTACTTGTCCAGATCCAAGCAAATAGTATTGCAGCGATCGCACCGATTAATGTATTCAAAATATTGACTACTTCATTGGTTAGCCAGGTGTATTTAGATTGCAGCGTTGCGCCAATAACGCTTTCTAAATTCGTGGCAATAAAAGCTGCCAATACACACCAAAGTATCCCCAATAGATTGATCAAACCGACTGCCCAGGCTATGATTGCGATCGCAATTGAACCCCCCACACCAGCTAAAGTTCCCTCCAAGCTGACTGCCCCTTCTGTACCACGGGGTACTGGCTGTAGTGTAGTAATCAAAAACGTACTTTTACCGTATGCTTTGCCGACTTCGCTAGCACAGGTGTCAGAAAGCTTGGTACTAAAACTTGCCACGTAGCCTAATAAAAGTAGGGAGTGGAGACTGGACACTAGGGACTCTTGACTGGATGTAAAAAATCCTGATTTTATGATGCCGACTCCCAAAGCACACAACGCCCCAGTTAAAGCCGAACCCCAGACATTTTCGGGCCCTCTTGCCCCGGAACGTTTTTCAGCTATACCTTCAGCTTCCTTTTGTGCCATGCCGATGCGTGTCACACCAGAACCAACCAAAAAGTAAAACATTACAACCACATATCCCCGCCAACCTAAAGTTCCCCAAATGAGTACGCCTAGTAACCACGCGTGGAATAATCCTGCTGGAGTCAGCAGCTTTTTAGGAGCAATCCAAGCTAAACCCAATAAAATTGTGTTTAATCCTGCTCCCACTAACCAAGGATTCGCAGAGTCAATTAAAGATAACATCAACAATGAATCACGAGTAGTTTTGCCAGAATAACAACAGAATAACCAATTTTGGAACTTGGGTGTTTTACGGGGATTAAGGATTGGATGTTAGCAAGAACAACTCATTTTGTAAACTAAATTCCTTCCTAGCCCCAGTGCCTAATCTCAAGAACAACTTTTGTTTACCAAAAGACGTGGAAAAGTTAGAGTTAAATGATAAGTAAATTTTAATGCTTTAGCTCAAAGTTTCTGACACAGTATTTGCTCGTAAAATCAAGTAAATAAAGTATATTAGACTTAAAAATTCATGCAAACACCGTTAATATAATATAAGTTAGTTTTATATAAAACTGTATTCAGGTTGACCACAAACGAAGTTTAAAACAAAAAATTTGGAACTGACCTCTTTGCCCCCTGCTCAATAACTCAGCTGCTGTAGTACATTCCTGCCCCAACCCTTGATTTTTCGCCTCAGTACGTAAGATCTAAAATGGTAAATAACTAATTGGGCATAATTAAATCTAACTATATTTTTTCTTCCCCCCATGCCCAATGCCCTGCCCCATGAGTGTATTTATTATTAACTATGAGCCAAACTTTATTTCATCTGGCTTTCCCCGTAACTGATATTGCTCAGACAAAGGCTTATTATGTCGATGGATTGGGCTGTATCCCCGGTCGTGAAAACCCCCAAGCTTTAATTCTCAACTTCTACGGTCATCAATTGGTAGCTCACGTCACTAGAGAGGATTTAACACGCCAACGCACAATT
Organism: Nostoc sp. NIES-4103; assembly: GCF_002368335.1. Classification (GTDB taxonomy): domain Bacteria; phylum Cyanobacteriota; class Cyanobacteriia; order Cyanobacteriales; family Nostocaceae; genus Amazonocrinis. Next base: position 6,451,012 of record NZ_AP018288.1, read on the forward strand.
TATCCCAGACACTTTGGGCTAATTTTCACCCAAGAGCGTGATTGGGAGGATTGCCTCAAAAAGGCACAAAAGCAACAGCTGCTTTTCCGTGAAGAACCAAAAAATCGCTTTGTTGGTTCTCCCCTAGAGCATCGCACTTTCTTTTTAGAAGATCCTTTTTACAACCTGATAGAACTCAAATATTACCGCCACCCAGAGGCAATTTTTGGAAGCTATGAGTATACCCAAATTGGGGATAGGGGTTAATCGGTTCTGTTAAAGCAGTTGCTACTGCTGCCAAACATCTAGAGTCTCCCAGCATCCAAGAGTGCAGTGCCACCGGTAATATCACTTCTTTTCCTACAGGCAATTGTGAACTGCTCGTTGGCACAATCATCAAATCATAAGGTGTCCATATAGACGTAAAATTCAGATGCCTTAACATTGCAACATCAGAATTTAAATCTTTGATAAAAGCGCTCTTTGGGCGCATTTGCATACAACCACGACGTTGGGAAGCATAGGCAATCACAGTTCCATGATGAGGTGAAGAGATAGTGATAAACCGCTGCACACGGTTAATACCTCCCAACCGTTGAACATAGTAACGGCTGACAATTCCTCCCATGCTGAAACCTATCAAATCTAGCGGTTGATCTAAGGCAAAGTTGGCTGCCACATAATCAGCTACTTGCTTTGCTAATACATCAAGACCGGCATCACCATTGTTGGGCACGAGATCCAGAGTGTACACAGACCACCCCAGGTGTCTCAAGTAAGCCGCCATTTTGTCGAAAACTGCTCCTGTGTCCTCAATGCCATGTACTAATAAAACAGGATTATGTTGCTGATCTCTAGTGTTCATCTGCCAAACTCGCCTGCATCAAGTCTGTAGAAAATTTAACTGAGTACTGCGGTTACCTGTCTCCAGGCTGTGACACTCCTCCTACTGGTTGAGTGCAAATAAATATTTGCTGCCTAAAATAATGTTAATTTATGTTAAGCAAACTTTCAGAATCTTGCCCTCAGTTACAGTAAAATTTAATAATTAATTCTCGGTGTATACAGGTTGCAAATGCTTGCAAAGTTGATAACATTTGCCCTGTAGTGTTACTACAATGTTGATTAGTACAAATCTATAAAGCTGGTCAGCGCAATCGTGTGGCGCAAAAAAATGTAACATTTCGCTGTAGTTTTTAATATTACGGCCAACATTACAGATATCAAAGGCAGGAGCAATTCTAATGTTCGGTTCTATCAAAAAGTTAATCACAAGTTTAATCGGTGGGATTGTGGGTTTTATTACTGGGTTATTACCTGGTAAGAAAAAAGGTGGCGGATACTATTTGGAACTAGATGAAGCCAAGGATGTAAAGCCGGTAGAGGCTGCTAAAGAAGTTGCAGCAAACGCTAAAAAAGCAGTGGAAACAGTTGTATCAGAAGCACCAGCTCCATCACAGCCAGCGTCCTTGAACGGAACAAAAACTGCCGCAGCTACTAAAACCAAAGCTAAAACATCCAAAAACACAAAACCAGCTGATGTTCAACTAGTCCAGACAGCTGAGGGTCTAAAGGTTGAACCCGGCAAAAATGCCAAAGCAGCAGCAGCCAAAGCAGTCAAAGAAGAGCCAAAAGAAACCACCTTTGCGCCTACATATCTTGCTCCTACAGCTAATGGTTCTAACGGTCGTCGCCGTCCAGGAGCAAACATGAGCGCTTATCTAGAACTGGCACGTCAAGTTAAAACTCCTGGTTAAGGAATGTAGATTAATTAACTACAGTTCTTAATGTAAAGTGTGCCAAGTAGCTTGTATACCATGTTGTGTACTCTATGTGACTAACACTGTTGAGTTTCACGCTTTACCAAATAAAAATTTTGCATTTTTCCCAAGTTGAAGAGACGCGAAGCTTCGCGTCTCTTCATTATTAATGATGGCTTCCAAGACCGGGGCTACCTCACCGCACTGATTCACTTATGACAAAGAACAGCTAGATCAAGTGATTGTACAAATTAAATGTGTTTTAGCTTAGCGATCGCATTCCCATCCATTAATATCTTTTCTGTACTTATAGATAATTATACTTTTACCTACTTATCATTTTCTCACCATAGGATGGCTATGTATTCTGCCTTGTGATAGATGACACCTTTATTATTTCTTGATAAATCCTAGGAAAATTTTTTCACAAATATCATATCAAGTCCGCTTGATTACTTATGAGTGTATGTTAGCAAAAATCATAAAACCTTCTTTCTTGCTGAAAAACAGTCTGAATCAGAACCCTTGACATCAGCGTGCGATCGCTTGAGAGTTATTGTTTTAGTTACAAGATAGAACTTGATTGCTAATGCTGTATTTATCAAAACTTAGTAGAAAATTAATACAAGCATTATTGAACTTCCAAGAAATTACGGATTCGGAATTTCCGGTACGATTGGTACCATTCTACTAATGAAGAATAGCAGTGTCTCTATTGACTACACAAAATAAAACTGTACCGATTGAGATTAATAAAACTATTCTCTAATTTGGCAATTAAAAATTTTTTTCGGATTATATTAAAGTAATAAATAATTTATGGAAATGTCAAAAACAGCACTTATTTTAATTGGATATCAAAATGATTATTTTTCAATCAATGGTATCTTATATGCTGTGATTGAAGAATCATCAAAAGTTACAAACGTTATATCAAATACTGTCCATCTCCTTGAACATCTCGTTTATACCCCTACATTGATCGTCACAACACCCATATTTTTCACACCTAACTATGAGGAATTAATCGAGCCAGTTGGTATTCTCAAAACTATCAAAGAAGCAAAAGCTTTTCAAATCGGAACTCCAGGCTCAGAGACAATTGCAGCTTTACGCCCTTTCCAAGACAGAATTCTGGAGGTACCTGGTAAGCGTGGATTCAATGCCTTCATTAATACAAACCTTGATGGGATTCTTAAACAACATGGAATCACACATGTTGTGATAGCCGGTGCTGTTACATCTATATGCATTGATTCAACTGGAAGATCTGCCCATGAAAAAGGGTATCATGTCACAATTCTGTCGGACTGCACTTCAGCTCGTACCGTATTTGAGCAAGATTTCTATTGCAGCAATATTTTTGGGCTTTATGCAGATGTCATGTCTCATACAGAACTACTTAGCCGTTTAGAGTTAACAGTTCCCATATAAAAACTCAGTCTATTGCCAAATTATTTGGCTGACATTTATTTCTTCAAGTGTGACTCTAGGCTAATTAAGAGTGCGTTAGATAGTGATGTTTTTTTTATGGATTACTATTTGTTGAAATCAACTATATTCTTTGACATCAATGCAAAACTTTAAATATGCATTCAACAGTGTTGATTTTCATAATGAAAGACAATTATAGAAGTTGTTTTAATTTGATATGAAAATGAAACAATATCCAATCAGACTTGTCATATGAATCCAATAAAAATTATCATATATCTGTGACGCCCTATGACACCAGAGTTTTTAGCAGATAACGAACTGCATACGCAAATTCAGTACCGTTTAATTGAACAAATATCAGAGTCAGAACGACGTTATCGGGAGTTAGTTGAGAATCTCAGTGAAATTGTATTTAAGTGTGATAAGGCAGGGAATCTTACACTTTTGAATAAAGCTTGGACACTTACCTTGGGGTATAGTACCCCAGAATGTTTAAATCATCCAATAGATGACTATCTCCATGCTGAGGATCGAGAAGTTTGGCTAAATTTTTTGGCTCAAATGGATATCCAAAAGGATCTTGCCTGTTGGGAATTAAGGTTTCATCATAAAAATACAGAGATTATTTGGCTAGAATTATCAGCTCGTTCCGAAGCTCAGGGAGAAATTTCTGGCTCTCTAACAAATATTACCGAACGCAAACGGGCACAAGCAGCTCTCAAAGAGGCAAACGCAGCTTTACAGATGCGAATTGAGCAGCTTCGGGTTGAGAACCGCGAACGCCAGCAAACAGAAGCAATACTTTTAGAATCAAAAGAGCAGTTAAAGCAACAAAAACAGCAGCTAGAAGCAACTTTGCAAGAACTGCAACGAACTCAAGCTAAACTGATTCAAGCAGAAAAAATGTCAAGCTTAGGACAGTTAGTTGCTGGAATTGCCCATGAAATTAATAACCCTATTAACTTTATTTATGGCAATATAATTCATGTAAATGAGTATATCCAAGACTTGATGGATTTGGTATATCTCTATCAACAGTATTATTCTAGTCCCCTGAGTGATATTGAAGAAAAGATAAAAAACATCGATTTGAATTTTTTGCTAGATGATTTGCCTAAAGTTATGACCTCTATGCAAATAGGGGCAGATAGAATTCGTGAAATTGTACTTTCACTTCGTAATTTTTCCCGATTAGATGAGGCAGAAATTAAACCTGTTGATATCCATGAAGGAATTAACAGTACATTAATGATTTTACAAAGTCGTCTCAAAGGAATTGAGAACTGTATTCCGATTCACGTACTCAAAGATTATAGTAAATTACCACAGGTAGAGTGCTATGCTGGACAACTGAATCAGGTGTTTATGAATTTACTCAGCAATGCCATTGATGCAGTGATGGCTCGTTGTGCAAGCGAAGCCATTGATAGAAAACAGCATCAAACGTTGGATGAGCAAGATAGGAAACTATCCAGCTTTACACCCATGATTCAAATTCACACAGAAGTTGTCGGCGATCGCTATGTGGCGATTCGGATTATTGACAATGGTATTGGTATGTGTGAAGAAACCAGAAAGCGAATTTTTGACCCATTTTTTACAACTAAACCTGTGGGTAAAGGAACAGGTTTAGGTCTTTCTATTAGTTACCAAATAGTTGTAGAAAAGCATGGCGGAATCTTAGAGTGTTGGTCAGACTTAAGCCAGGGAACAGAGTTTTTGATTAAGTTACCAATCGCGCTTTCATAGTCAAACCTGATTTTAAACGAGTCAGTAGAGATTATTTACTCTACTCATGTTGATAATCTAATAAAACTGTTTTGCTGAAAATAATTTGGCAAAAATATTCAGCTTAGCAATAGTTTTTGAATGAGGAGATCAAGCAATAATGCAATACCACATGGGAATTAACTTAGGACATGAACGTTCAGTAGCGATCGCCAAGGATGGTGAAATTATAGTCGCGATCGAGCAGGAAAGACTTGATCGCCACAAATATAGCCCTGGCTACATGCTTCATGCTCCTGGTGTGGCTGCACAAATGCAGATTCCATCTGAAGCCATACGTTACTGTTTGGATACCTGCAACATCACCCTCAGCGACTTAGCATCAATTACTGCAAACATGCCTGGTCACGATTGTGCCCCCGATATTCTCCGTCGAGTCCTACCTGCGGAAATTACGGATAAGGTGATGCGGATTCCTAGCCATCACTTAGCTCATGCCTACTCTGCTTACTGGCCTTCTGGGTTTGATGAAGCGCTGATATTTGTAGCAGATGCTACAGGTAGTACTACACCTGCTCATTACACCGAATCCTATACTCTCTACGAAGGACGGGGACAGACAATTACCACGCTGCACAATGAAATGGTTGCAGCTCATTTAGCTCAACTCTCAACCCTTGGCTTTGTCTATGAGTACATCACCCGTAAAGCTGGGTTTGTCACCCAAGTTGGTGAAAAGATTCAGCACGCGGAAGCTGGTAAACTCATGGGTTTAGCGCCATTTGGTAAACAACAGCCTAACTGGCATCGTTGGATTCAGATTACAGAAGATTCTTTTAGCCTGAAAATTTCTGCCTACGATATCTTTTTGGAAGTTGCAGCATTAGAAAAGTACTATGACACAGGGGAAGGCAAACCCTACTTACGCCCTTATTTAGTTGACCTTGCTTATAAAGTGCAGAAAGAGTTAGAAGAAGCATTGCTGCATGTTGTCAAGCTAGCAATCAAACGCACTGGATTGCGAAAGCTTTGTATTGCCGGTGGTGTGGGTTTGAACTCCGTTGCCAACTACGAACTTTTACGGCAACTGCAACTTGATGATATCTTTATCTTTCCCGCCGCAGGTGATAGTGGCGTTGCAGCTGGTTGTGCTTTGTGGGCATACAATACCCTAGGCGGTGGACAGAAACGAGTTCGCCTAACTCAAGCCACCCTTGGTCGTCGCTACGACTACAATCAAATCTCCCAGGCGATTCAACACTTTCAAGACTCCATCGAAGTTGAAGAGTTGACAGCAGATGAAATGATTGCTCGTAGTGCTAAAGCCTTAGCACAAGGCAGTATTGTCGCTCGTTTTGAAGGTGGTGCAGAGTATGGGCCGCGGGCATTAGGACATCGGTCAATTATGGCTGACCCTACCTTTAAAAAGATGAAAGATATTGTTAATAAAAGGGTGAAGTTCCGCGAAGCATTTCGTCCCTTTGCGCCAGTCATTCCCCTAGAAGCCGTTGATCAGGTTTTTGAGCAAGAGGTGGCTGCACCTTTCATGCTACTGGTATCGCCGATTAAGCCGGAATTCCACGAACAGATCCCAGCAGTCACCCATGTAGATGGTACAGGGCGAGTGCAAACAGTAACTCAACAGGATAATCCTTACTTTTATCAACTGTGTTACCAACTAGTAGCACAAAGACAGGGGCCGCCTGTATTGTTGAATACCAGCTTTAATGTAGCCGGACAACCCATTGTAGAAACTCCCTTAGAAGCGATCGCTACTTTCTTGGGTACAGATATTGATTATTTAGCGATCGAGAACTTTTGGATCTCCAAACGCCATGTTCCCATTCGTAGCTACGAAGATCATCTAGCAAAGGTTGGTGACGTTGTACTTCCTGCGGGACTACCCACACAAGCCCCCGCTGTCACTGAATTAATGGCAAAGCTAGATCAAGCATTATTCTTTGGTCACACCGTTGATTGTCCTTGGTCTATGGAAGAGTTGCAAGCACTCTCTGCTTGGGGCGCTCAATATAAAGAGACAAGCATACTGTTTCCTGAAACTCCCTTTTATGGATACTTACAGACAAAGGTTTCCAGCGATGTAATTCTACTACTAAATCCTCTGGGCAAATCTACTCTTGTAGATCTCAAACAGCAAGTACCGCCCTCAAGCTATACTTTTGCAGAAGTGAAGTTATTGCTTGGTGTTCTGAATGCGCCTGAGAGTTGGCTAGAACAGATGCGAGTCGATTTACGTCTGACTCAGTTGGAATTTAGACAAAAGATTGAATGGGCAAATCAACAACTGCGGATTTACAGGCTAAAACCTACGTACTCCTACATTCAACCATTACCCCAAGACTCTGCACTACCAACAGTTTCAAACCAAACCTTTGCAGCTTTTGAAAACGAAAATTTTTCAGCCCGACATATTCTAGGCAACCTGCGTGAGTGTCTCCAGCAAGCAGGCTATAACGAAACTAATATTTGTCAATTGCTAGGCGTTACCTCACAACAACAAATTGAGCCTACATATTTACACTACTACGATCGCTACTTACTACCCCAATCTATATTAGGAGACTTAATTCGTCTATTCTTGCTGCGTGGCACATTCACCAAAGCTAGACTACAAGAAATTTTTGGCGAAGAGGTATTCTCAACTCTATGTAGCTTGGGTATGTTGATTGGGCGTGGTGAACATTGGGCGTCACGAGTCGATGTATTTGCCGTCGCGGGATTGTATGTGGCTACAGATCATCGCTACATGATCATGGTAGAAGATGAAATTGATGAAGACGCTGTAATGTACATTGGTATGGATAGTATGGGATTGGTTTGTACTGCTCCCCAACATTCAGCCAATCGAGTTTTGGATCTCTGTTGTGGTAGCGGTATTCAAAGCTTAGTTGCCAGTCGTTATAGTCAAGTGGTGATGGGAGTCGATATTAATCCTAGGGCGATTCGCTTTGCTCGGTTTAACGCTCAACTCAATGGCATATCTAATACTCACTTCTATCTAGGGGATCTCTACGAAGCGGTTTCTGGTGACTTTGATACCATTCTGGCAAATCCTCCCTTTGTTCCTAGTCCTAGTCAGGAATGCCGCTTCCGGGATGGCGGCGGCACCGGTGAAGAGATTCTGACTCGGATCATTTCTGAAAGTGCAAACTACCTTGCGCCCAATGGCAGACTGTTTATTGTTACAGATCTGGTGAATATCAAAGAGTATGAGTCTAAACTGGAAAACTGGTGGCAGGGAGGCCCAGCCGACAAATTGGTGCTAGGTACTGCCGATCGCAATGACATTTTATTCTCAGTTCCCCATTGCCATACGGCTTTTAATCAAACGTTGGAACAATACAATATTGAGTTAGACCAGTGGCTACAAAACTTTCATACCACGGGTTTAAGAGCGGTTAACTTTGGTTATATTCTCATTTGTCGAGTCGAGGCTACTCACACAGGTTCCTATTACAGCCGCACAATCCACAATCCGAGTCAGCCAATTCACCAACAGGTGCAGGAGTATTTCCAACAACGGCAGTTATTAGCAAAAGTGCAGGTTCAAGATTACTTTTTAGCCTTATCTCCCGATTTGCGATTCCGAATCGAGACTAATCCTAGAACGGGAGAGTGTGAAATTGAGTTATTCTCGCCCAATAACCCTTATTTCACAACTTACCCGATAAATGAACAAATGTATCATCTGTTGCAAGACATCAATCAGCGCCAGCCAAAATGGACAGCTTACGCAACGGCAATTAATCAAGATTGGCTGTGTGAATTGATTTATAAAGGTATTCTTTATTTAACGCCTGAATTAACCAATGTGAAAGGCGATCGGCGATTGAATGATGCGTCTTCCACTGAAGAATTGAAAATTGAAGAGTTGGAAACTAAAACTACTCCAACTTGTGTTTCATCTTATCTACGGTAGTCTATTACTCTTTGTCAGTTGCTAGTGGTCAGTTGTTGTTAGACTGACCACCTTTGTCAAAATAATTCGTAATTGATAATTCGTAATTCGTAGTTACAATCGGAAGGCTTTTGGGTGTGGACTGAGCAGCTAGGTGTAGAGAAGAATAAAGACCACACCCAAAAGCCTAAACTCATTCCAGGCAAAGGTTTCACCTTTTCTTCGTGTCATTCCACTGTATATGCTTACTATACAAGTGTCATCCTCATTAATTAAGTAAGCAATGTATTTTATTTAACGAAGTTTACTTAGTAAATACAGATATTAGAGGTTAGGGAAAAATTCATTTTCAAGAATTATGAGTTATGAGTTATAAGTTATAAGTTATCAGTTTATGTTTGTGACTCCTAACTCTTAACTCCTAACTTTTGTATCGAATCGTGAATCTACGCCGCCTGATTCCAATTTTTGATGACTCCGTATCCAGCTGGGCATTAGAGGCGCGGTTGCTGCGCTGGCTAACATTGATTTGGCTGTTCATTGGTTTGATCATGTTGTTTTCAGCATCCTATGCTGTTGCTGATGCGCGTCAAAATGATGGACTGTACTACTTTAAGCGTCAAATCCTTTGGGTGTTAGCTTCCTTAATTGGCTTCAATTTTATTGTTAATCTCCCCTTGCGGAAAATTTTGGGGATTTCCCATTGGTTTTTAGCTTTATTTTTACTGTTAATTTTTGTCACGTTAATACCAGGATTGGGTAAAAAGGCTTTTGACGCAGCACGCTGGATAGCTATTGGGCCGATCCCAATTCAACCCTCAGAATTGATTAAACCTTTTTTGGTATTGCAAAGTGCGCGGCTGTTTGGACAGTGGGAACGGCTAACTTGGCGAGTCCGTTTCACTTGGCTGGGTATTTTCGGTTTGGTGCTGATAGGAATTCTCGCCCAACCTAACTTGAGTACAACAGCACTTTGCGGTATGACTATTTGGCTAATTGCCCTAGCGGCTGGGTTACCTTACAAGTACTTGGGGGGAACAGCAGTTGGTGGAGTACTACTAGCCTTACTCAGCATCAGCATTAAAGAATATCAGCGTAAGCGGGTAATGTCATTTTTAAATCCTTGGGCAGACGCTACAGGCGATGGCTACCAGTTGGTACAAAGTTTACTAGCGGTAGGTTCTGGTAGAACTTGGGGTGCGGGATTTGGGCTTTCTCAACAAAAGCTGTTTTATTTACCAATTCAAGACACCGATTTTATTTTTGCAGTGTTCGCTGAAGAGTTTGGCTTTGTTGGCAGTATTGTCTTGTTGCTACTCTTAGCTATATTCGCTACCCTCGGACTGATCGTGGCATTAAAGGCGAAAAATCCCATCAATCGACTGATAGCGATCGGTGTGACCATTTTAATGGTAGGACAATCGTTATTACATATTGGTGTTGCTACAGGTTCTCTACCGACTACAGGCTTGCCCTTGCCCATGTTTAGTTATGGTGGTAATTCTATGATTGCTAGCTTGGTGGCTGCTGGCTTGCTGATTAGGGTAGCCCGCGAAAGTAGTGAAGCTGAGGTGGTACCACTACGAAAACCTAACTCTGATAATAGGCGTCAGCGTCGGATGTTCCAGAAAACTAAACTGTAAAATCCCTAGTTATGATTAGCAGGGTTACTGTAATTCTAGAAATTTGCATCAAATAGAAACTGTCGCATAAGCAATCCCTCAAACGATTACTTACTATTTTTCTTTTTAGGAATACTAGTTTTTTTATCAAATTTATACATTGTGGTGCATCTTCTTCATCAAAAATTTACTAAAAGAATAGGTATAAACACTCACTTCAGTTTATATTTGCTGTATATTTGTACCACGTAAGCAAATGTATTTTTAATACAATATTTGCTAAATCAGTACAGCTAACAATACATTTTTCCCTGAAAATGATGAAAAAGTTCTTGACTGCTGCTGTGGTAGCACCAATTGCTGCTTTGGGAATAGGAACAGTAGCACAGGCAGCTATTTTAACATTTGATGACATAGCGCCTATTCCAGTTTTATCTGCAATTCCTGACGGTTACGGTGGATTTACTTGGAATAATTTTTACTACCTAAATGGCTCAGATAGTATTTACTCAGATACAGGCTATGACAATGGAAGAGTGTCAGGAGACTATGTGAGCTTCAATGGGTTTGGAAACCAAGCCATAGTCAGTGATAGTGTTTTTGACTTCAACAGTGCTTACCTAACAGCTGCTTGGAATGATGGTCTTTCGGTTACCGTAGAAGGTTTAAACAACGGTACAGCCCTGTATTCAAAAACTGTAGTTGTAGATACCACCAATCCAACTTTAGTTAATTTTGATTTTTTTGGTGTTGATGAATTAAGGTTTTCGTCCTCTGGTGGAGTTCAGCCAGATTATCTTCTAGATCAGGGCGGTGGTACACAGTTTGCATTAGATAACTTTACCTTTGACGAAACAGCTACAACTGTTCCTGAACCTACATTGCTATCAGCGTTACTGGCAGTAAGTACTTTAAGTGCTGGGTCAGCATTAAAGCGTAAACAGCAACATAAGATATTAGGTAAAGTATAAGTAAATAAGCGATCGCACTCTTTCTAAGCAAACGGTAGAGGAAACAGAAAAAAGAGGGCGATCGCTCAAACTTTATTTGTAAATATTACCAGGGGCCTGTGATAGCAAAAGTAATTCCTGGTGTCTGCATATTCACAAACATGATTTGTCCGTCGGGTGAGAAACAAACCCCAGCAAACTCAGAGGTGTTTAAAGCATTTCGGGCAAATTTATAGAGTGAGCCACTTGGCGTAATACCCACAACAAAGTCTGTACCACCGCCATCCTCACAAAGGAATAAATCACCGTTGGGCGCAACAACAATGTTATCTGGAAAATCTAGAACACCGGAGTTGTTTGGTTCTATGTACAGGCGCAGTGTTTCAGTTGCAGGAGTGTAGCGCCAGATTTGACCTAAGCCGGAACTACCGCCACTAGTACAGCAGAAATAGATATCGCCATCACCATAGAAAATGCCTTCGCCACGAGCAAACTTAGCAGCTCCCAGGTTAAAGCCGGCAGTCCTGACTGTATCACTGGAAGGATCGGGGTTGCTAATCACAACCCAATCCACTGCATGGGCTTGACCCACTGTAAACCCTGTTGTGGTGTTTGCTTGGGGTATGGCGGTAATTCTCAAAGCATACAGTGTACCACCTGCACTCAAATTACTCGGTGTATTGGGCACGAAGCGATATAACAAGCCATCGGCTCGGTCTTCGGTGAGATACACATAGCCTGTATCAGGGTCTACTGCTGCTGCTTCGTGATTGAACCGACCCATCGCCACAAGGGGTACAGGTGTTACAAAGCCAGTGGCACTACTAGGCACCTCAAATACATAACCATGCTTTTTGTTACCCGTTTCAAAACTCTCTTCGCAACTGAGCCAAGATCCCCAAGGCGTTGGCCCTCCAGCGCAGTTGCGGTATGTACCTGCCAAAGAGCCGTAGTGACTAATTAAAGTGCGATTGGGACTGACTACCAAAGTTGTTGTACCACCTCTGCCTTTGGTGTCGTATTTCTGGGAATTAGGTGCCCCAAGGCCATTACTTGATGTTGAACTGAGTTCGTGGTTGCGAATCAAAATTGTATTGCCATTGGCTCCTGAAAACGCCCCCATACCGTCGTGTCCACCAGGAACTTGGTAGCCGTCAGTCATCGTTTGCCCAGTTTCAGACAATCTTACATAAGAAAAACCTGCCGGCAAATCCAGAACACCGAGAGGGTCAGATTGAAGAGAACCGTAGGGGCCGGCTGCTAAAGTTCGCTTAGCGTAGAAGGCCTGCAATGGGGATAAGAGTATAGCACCAGCCGTTCCTGTGCCTGCTAGGGTGAAAAATTGACGCCTTGTAATGGTCACTGTATTCTCCTTGATTTCAGCATAAAGTCTATCGACAGCAGCTTAATTGATAGCCATTATGCAGAGGATTTAAGTGATTTGAGTTAAGGAGAAACTAAGATTTTCTTATGAAATGAAATTAAAAATCAGGCTTTTGTCTGTTATTTTTGAACGAAAATCTAGAAATGCCAAAAGATAGCCTAGAGTGAGCGCTGGCAACATAAACAAAAAGCTATACCCAAGTCCACAATCACCTTGGGCATAGCTAAAGTTCAACTTTAGGAATTACGACTTATCAAAAAATTACAAATTTAAATAATTATTTAATAAGCACCACTATTCCTATTAAAGAGAATTGCGACAGTTTTGATAATTAACTTCAAGTCATACAGCAAACTCCAGTTTTTTTGATATAGCAAATCTAGCCGAATCACATCCTCAAAACTGCGTACTGTAGACCGCCCATTTACTTGCCATTCACCAGTCATACCAGGTTTCACATCTAAGCGTTGCCACTCTGGTACTTCATAGCGTTCTACTTCGTCTGGTGTAGGTGGTCTAGTACCAACTAAACTCATATCCCCTTTGAGGACGTTCCAAAATTGCGGTAATTCATCCAAGCTGGTTCGCCGCAAAAATCGTCCTACTCGTGTAATTCTGGGGTCATTCTCATTCTTGAAGAAAGCACCTTCTACTTGGTTTTTGACTTGAGATTTTTTTGCTTCTGCATCCACACACATCGAGCGGAATTTCCAAATCTTAAAACGCTTTCCCATCCAACCACAGCGGATTTGACCAAAGAAAATGGGCCCTGGATCATCGATTTGAATAGCAGCCACAATGGGAATAAACAGAATTCCTGTGATCACCAAACCCACTAATGCACCAACGATGTCTATCAACCGTTTCATCCAAGATGCTACAGAAGGATGAGTAGTGGGTAGCTGTTCTACCTTACGAGAAGTACTCTTGGAAGCGTCTATGAGATGAACAGCTTCTATTAGCGGCATTTCACTGACAGACTCAATAGGAAAAACTTGATCTAATCCAGTGAGGTTAAGCACTGCCATGACTTGAGGAGTAACATTTCGCAGGATTAACGCAATCCCTTTTTCTTGAGCAGTTTTGAAATTACTCACCAGGGCACCCAAACCACTACTATCCATAAAAGTAGTTTGGTGAAAATCAAGAATGATTTGCTGAGGATGTGAATTTGCTTGTGTTAAATCTTGGCAGGTTTGCTTAAAACCCACTGCCTCAAGCACGCTTAACCGCGCGGGTACCTGTACTATTGCCATTTCATTTAGGGAAGTAATAGGAAAATCTGCTTCTGTGGATTGGCTAGTCATGAAGCTGTGTACTTTCGTTGCCATATAAATTTCATCTTCCAAACATTATTTTGTCCTAGAAAATTACCTCAGCTGATGTTGAATCAGCAAAAATCAGGACTAATTGCTAGTTGTTTGGGTTGAGAGCAGAGATTGCCAGCGACGATTCACAATAGAACAAGAGGTAAAAACATCTTTGCTTTTGTGCTGACGCAGCGCGATCGCGTTGCTACTATCCCATGACTGCTCAAACTACGGTAAAACCTACTGCACGCCTGATAGAAGTCTTTTCTGCTATTCAAGGAGAAGGACTGAACGTCGGGACACGTCAAATTTTTATTCGCTTTGCTTTGTGTGACTTGCGTTGTGGCTTTTGCGATAGCGCCCATACTTGGAATGCACCCTCTACCTGTAAGGTAGAGCGATCGCCCGGATTACGTGACTTTGAAATTCACTCTAATCCTGTCCCACTACCCATCTTAATCGAATGGATTGAAAGGCAAAATCTACCGTGTCTACACGATAGCATTAGCTTAACTGGGGGAGAACCACTTCTTCATGTGGCTTTCTTAAAGGAATTTTTGCCCGAAGTGCGATCGCTGACAAATCTACCTATCTACTTAGAAACAGGTGGACATCGCCCAGACCAACTAGCTTTGATCCTGCCTTACTTGGACTCTGTTGGTATGGATTTAAAACTACCTAGTGTCAGTGGCGAAAGTCACTGGGAGGAACATGCTCAGTTTCTCTACCTCTGCCACAATTCACATTTAGAGGTTTTTGTCAAGATAATTATTGGCGATCGTACAGACCCAAGTGAGTTGGAACGTTCTGCTTTATTGGTAGCAGATGTCAATCCTGAAATACCCATATTCTTACAACCTGTGACACCTTTAGCTGCGTCTCAACAGTTTACCCAAACTCCTGTGCTTGCACCTGCTCCAGAACAAGTTTTAATGTGGCAAGCTTTAATGAAGCGGTTTGTACCACATGTCCGTGTAGTGCCTCAGACTCATAAAATGTTAAATCAGTTATGAATTTGCTGACCTTGGTAAAAAGACTTGTGAAAGTTTGATGAAGTATCTATGTCACCATAATCTCGTTAATAATTGATTAACCTTTTTTTAATCCGGAAGTCCAAAGCTGAGAAAACTGAGTATGTTTTGGAAGTGTACATGATTTCTGCAAGGTATTGGATTTTCGGATTAAGCTTTTCACTCATGACTAGTGTAGTGAGTATTGCGGGATCTGCAACTTCTGCTCACGCTGTTTCTTTCATCAACGAGATCACTATACCCGGTGAGAGTAAAGATTTGTACGAGCCTAGTAGCAACGGTGCTAATATCAATCGCCTGGGTTTTTTATCGGATCTCTACTACGATCGCTACAAAAATGTTTACTACGGACTAGCAGATCGCGGCCCAGGCGGTGGTGTAATTTCTTACAATACAAGAGTACAGAAATTTTCCTTAGATGTTAATCCCAATACTGGTGCAATCAGCAACTTTAAGCTACTAGAGACTATTCTCTTTACCCAGGATGGTCAAAACTTCAATGGGTTGAACCCCAGTCAACTCAACAGCAATGTGGCAAATCTGGGGAGAAGCTTCGACCCAGAGGGGTTTGTAGTTGCACCTAACGGCAATTTCTACGTTTCTGATGAATATGGCCCATCTGTTTACGAATTCAGCCCTACTGGTTCTTTCATTCGGGCGTTCGAGACTCCGAGTAATCTAATTCCTCAACAGAGTGATGGAACAATTAATTATGTAGATGGTCGCCCAGACATTACTAGCGGTCGCCAAGATAACCGAGGCTTTGAAGGTGTAACTCTTAGCCCAAATGGCAAAAAGTTATACGCAATACTGCAAGACCCATTAGTTAATGAAGGTTCACCAGATGGGCGGCGTAGTCGTAATTTAAGAATAGTAGAATTTGACACAGCAACAGGCGAAAGTACTGCCCAATATATTTATCAGTTGGAAAGTCTCACAGACATCAATAGCCGTGTTCCTGAAGATACTTTTGGAGCGAATGCCCAAGGGCGCAATATTGGTGTCAGCGCCATTATCGCTTTGAATGATGATGAATTTTTAGTACTGGAGCGAGATAATCGGGGTGTTGGTGTAGAAGATACCCAAGGTGAAAATCCTGTGGCTAGTAAACGCGTCTACAAAATTAGTTTGACAGGAGCAACAGATGTTGCTGGTATCAGCTTGGCAGGTTTAAATACCCTACCTGCTGGAGTTACGCCTGTAAACAAATCTACATCACCGTTTATTGACATTGCTGAGCTTTTGAAAGCTGAAGGGCTGCTAATTCCAGAAAAATTAGAAGGTTTAGCGATTGGGCCACAACTTGCGGATGGTTCCTACGCAATTTTAGCGGGTACGGATAACGACTTCAGCGTGACTCAGAATGAAGATACTAATGAGCAATTTGATGTTTGTACGGATGATAGTGACAATAATCAGCTTGACAGTGGTTGTCCGCAAGGGTCGTCTTTGCTTCCTAGCTATCTCTACTCTTTTAAAGCTAGCCGTAACGAATTGAAAGGATTTGTGCCGCCAGCAAAAGTCCCAGAACCAACCACAACCGCCGGACTAATATTGCTGGGGTTGAGTGGTTTCTGGCTAAAGCGATTCAAAGTCAAAAGTTAATAGTTAACTGTAACCTTTTCAAGGTGGGTAAAAATCCTCAAAAATTTCCTGAATTTTGAGCTTCTCACCTTTGTGTCTTAGTGCCTTAGTGGTTTATAAGTGGATTTTTTAACCACTAAGACACTAAGACACCAAGAAAAATACATTTTGAAAGGGCTACTGTTAACTGTTAAATTTCATCTACAGGTCTGGATTTAGCTTTTGCCTTGTTGGCACTACGTTTGAGGGCAGAAAGACGTGCTTCATATTTGGCTCTTTGGCGTTTGCTAGGTGTATTGTCGATTAAGGTCTTTAAGGCGCTACCTAGGCTTTTATAGGCGTTGGGGAGACTATAACCAAAGCGAGTTGCTAGAGCGATCGCTTTTTCGTCAGCTTCGAGCAATTCTGTGAGCTGCTTGCCCCCATTATTCTTTTGATACAATCGCCAGCCTGAGACACCACACAACGCTAAAGCTAAGACTAGCAACAATCCATCCTGCACCCACAACTCACCTACAGCACCACCTAAACCGATAGCCAGTGCTGCCATTTCCCAACCATCTTTGGGAATTGTGTCATTTTGAATGCGGGCGACTTCATGCCAGAACAGCAGATTACGCTGATCCATCGCGAGAGCATCCCATTTCACCAAGTCAATTTGAATTTCTACCTGGTCTTTACCAATTTCTTCGCTACGGATCAGGGGTGGATTGACCTCAGTTGTGCCTTCAACCGTGACCCAGCTCTGCAATTCTGGCGGTAGTAAGCCTTTTAACCGCCGGAGTTCACTCATTTCCGCTTTGGCAGAGGAGGTTGCATAGGATGTCATAAAATCCAGCCCCAGAAAAATTCAGTATATAGTGAGGGTATCACTTTGGAGTATAGCTATTTCAGTGACAATTCGCCTCACTCGCTGGGAAAACTTCCCCGCTTTTTCCTAGCTTCCATTGCCTTTTCTAGAAGTTCTAGTAGTCCAGGAGCTTCTTCTTGGATACTAAGTAACATTCTTTCCCCAAGCTCTAAATTTCCTGGATCTTGGCCTGTTGCCATCACCTCTTTCAGCCGAGGTAAGGCTATACCATCAACAATCTGAATTAATCCACTCAGACAACGGTGAAATTGTTTTTCTGTGAGAATCGAGTCTTCCAGGGGAAACTCAATAATGGCGCGGATTTCACCATCTGATGGGTCGTACTCCCATTGCAGCATTTTGGTTTCCCAAGAAATGGCCAGCATCGTCTGTAGGATAATGCCCTTGTGAGGATGGTCTTGAACTCCCGCTAGAACTTGAGGCGCAAATACCCGAAAAAATTTTCCATCCTCATCCAGTTGGACAACTATCAGGAAATCTTCTAAGTTATCAGCTTCCACACCTGTAATAATACGGTCTTCTTCATCATCAAAACGGTAGTCCCAACCTAGTTTGTCTAAGTAACTGGCAATCTGTTTGAGAGTAGCTCCCATAAAAGCCTCATAAAAAACGGTGGAGCAGCTGTCACCAGAACTAGTTTAACCTGTTAGTGGCACATACTTAAGTTGGTATAGCTACTTCTACTCTTTTAGAAGTATGCAATGAGTTTTTGCATAAAGTTGAGTCTGTTTAGTAATTTATCCAGGTTTCATGAAGCGAATAAATTATGGTTGAGAAAGTCACCATTAAGACCAGGCAACTTACATTTTTTGAGCTTAGGAATCTGTCTGATTGCAAGAATTTTAGACCAGTTATATCTGAGTTTGCACTTTATTTACGTAGGGTTAATTCATAAATTGATCTTACAGTATGTAGTCTTGTACAATTTGTATAAACGTGCTTCAAAAATAGATGGTATGAGCAATCTCACAAAATATGTAGAAATCTTTACCGTAATTGTGAAACTACCCTTCAAGTATACAAAACTCAATGATAAAATATAAAAATCAATCTTAAATAATAAACCCAATACTAAATAAACCGGAGTTTTATTAATAAAATTTAAACTTTTAATCAGGTCTATTTTACCTTTAAGCAAGTGAGATAATATCTAATTTATTTTTATAATTTCAGAGATATTTGAGTAAGTTATAAGTAGCAGATAAAGTTTAAAAAAATAAGTAAAAACAGCCTTTGCTCCTTGCTCAAAGGAAAATACAGCACAGGTGCTGATAAAGTTTTATATTACAATCATCTACTTTGTTTTATGCAAACATTGTAGTACCCGATACATTTTTGCTCGTGCAGTATCCATGAAGTTTATGCGAAAATCAGCTTTAATTCTAGCGATCGCCCCCCTCATCTTTACCCTCAGCGCTTGTGGTGGAGACTCAGGACAAACAGCAAATACAACTGGCACTCCAGGCAGTAATCCAGCAACGCAAGCAACTAGTAATCGTTGGGATACTGTTAAGAGCCGTGGTCAGCTAATTTGCGGTGTCAGCGGTGAAGTACCAGGGTTCAGCTTTGTGGGAACTGATGGTAAATATGGTGGCATTGATGTAGATGTTTGCCGCGCCATAGCAGCCGCTTTGTTTGATAATCCAGAGGCAGTAGAATTTCGTAACCTGAATGCCAAAGAGCGGTTTACAGCCTTGCAAACTGGAGAAGTAGACGTTCTCAGTCGTAATACAAGCTGGACACTGAGTCGTGATACTTCAGTTGGTTTAGAATTTGCTCCCGTCGTCTTTTACGATGGACAAGGCATAATGGTTCGCAAAAATGCCAACATCAAATCACTGGCTGATCTCAAAGACAAAGCAATCTGCGTACAAACTGGTACTACTACCGAGCAAAACTTAGCAGACCAAATGCGGAAACGGGGTATTACCTACAAACCCGTTGTGTTTGAAGACATCAACATTACCTTTGCCACCTATGCAGAAGGTCGTTGTGACGGGATCACAGCCGATCGCTCAGCCTTGGTTGCTCGCCGCACAACTCTACCCAAACCGGAAGATAACATCATTCTTGATGAAGCCATTTCTTCAGAACCTCTTGCACCAGCAGTTGCCAAAGGAGATGCCAAGTGGGGCGATACTGTCAAGTGGGTAGTTTATTCACTGGTAAAAGCCGAAGAATTGGGTATTAATTCTCAGAATTTAGGGCAGTTTACCAACAGTAATGACCCAGATATTAAACGGTTTTTGGGAACAGAAGGCAACCTTGGTCAAGGAATTGGTTTGACAAACGACTTTGCCGCCAGGATAGTCAAACACGTAGGTAATTATGCTGAAATTTATGATCGCAACCTCGGCCCCAAAACAAAACTTAACCTCGCTCGCGGTCAAAATCAACTCTGGACAAAAGGCGGACTGTTGTATTCTCCTCCGTTTCGTTAGATGAGCAAGGGTGCAGGGGTGCAGGGGAGATGAGGAGGATGAGGGAGAAATAACAACTGACAACTGACAACTGACAACTGACAACTAACAAATGACAACTAACAAATGACAAATGACAAATGACAAACCCCCCATATGGCGCGATCAGCGTTTTTGGCGTATTGCTGGGCAATTCATTGCTGTATTTTTAACAGTAGTTGTAATTACAATGCTGTGGGGTAATCTGAACCGCAATTTACAGCAATTAGGTATTCAATTCGGATTTGATTTTCTCAAGCAACAAGCGTCTTTTGATATTGGTGAAACGCTAATTTCTTACAATCCAACTGATACTTACATTCACGCTTTATGGGTGGGTCTACTTAACTCATTGCGGGTGGCTGTGGCAGGAATTATCCTGACCACTATTGTAGGCGTGAGTGCAGGAATTGGGCGTTTATCAGACAATTGGCTAGTGCGGAATATAACTCTAGTTTATGTTGAGGTTTTTCGCAATACACCCTTACTGCTGCAATTGTTGTTTTGGTACTTTGCTGTTTTCATTAGTTTTCCCAAGGCAGAAAATAAAATTTCTCTTTGGGGGTTTGTTGGCCTTAGTCAAAATGGCTTAGAATTTCCTTGGTTTACCTTGTCCCCCGAATTTTCAGCTTTACTTTTGGGGTTAATTTTCTACACAGGCGCGTTTATTGCGGAAATTGTTCGAGGTGGGATTCAATCAGTACCTAAAGGACAATGGGAAGCAGCGCGATCGCTAGGCTTAAAACCAGGATTAATGATGCGGCTGGTGATTTTTCCCCAAGCCTTACGAGTGATTATCCCACCGCTGACAAGCCAGTATTTGAACTTAACTAAAAATTCTAGTTTAGCGATCGCCATCGGCTACCCTGATATTTATTTTGTCGCCTCCACCACCTTTAACCAAACTGGTAGAGCTGTAGAGGTTATTTTGCTAATTATGCTCACCTATCTCACCCTCAGTTTAACTATCTCCGTAGTGATGAATTTGTTTAATCGTACAGTCCAGATTCCTGAAAGGTAACAGTGCTATGGGGAGAATAAATAATTAAAATGACAAGCAATCCCAAATCTCAAATCCAAAATCCCCAATTGCTCTGGCTACGCAACAATCTGTTTAGTACCTGGTACAACAGCTTGTTAACTTTTGCCTGCTTAATATTCCTGTTTTGGGTAGTGCGCTTAATCTTCACTTGGGCAACTACTCAAGCACAATGGGGAGTAATTCAAGTTAATTTACGTTTATTTTTAGTTGGTAGGTTTCCCCAAACTCTATATTGGCGAACTTGGATTGTACTAGCGATCGTATCAACTTTAGGTGCTGTCAGCGCGGGTGTATTCTTTAGTAAGCAATTGTTGACAAAACGTGCATTAGCTGTATTTGCTTTCATTTTCGGCTTAGTGTTAATTATTTTGCCTTTGGATTTGACATCCCGCTTTTGGCTATTATTAATTGCCGTTTTGCTATTAGTAGGCTTTGGGATTGGTCAAAGATTTTCTCAGGTAATAGCGCCTTGGCTTTCTCTAGTATGGTTGTTATCTTTCCCAATAATTTTGTGGCTAATTGGTGGTGGATTTGGTTTGCAATCTGTACCCACAAATTTGTGGAACGGTTTGCTACTTACCTTACTAATGGCAGCAGTTAGTATTGTACTTTCCTTTCCTATTGGTGTGTTACTTGCTTTAGGACGCACAAGTAATTTGCCTGTAATACGTTGGTTTTCTATTCTGTATATTGAAATCGTCAGGGGAGTTCCATTAATTGGAATTTTGTTCCTTGCTCAGGTAATGTTACCGTTATTTTTGGCAGTAGATGTACGTTTAGATCGAGTAGTGCGAGCGATCGCTGGACTAGTATTGTTTAGTGCTGCTTATATGGCTGAAAATGTGCGTGGTGGACTCCAGGCAATTCCACGCGGTCAAACGGAAGCGGCGAAAGCACTGGGACTCAGCACACCTTTGGCTGTTATATTAATTGTGTTACCCCAAGCGTTGCGTGCAGTTATTCCGGCGATCGTAGGTCAATTTATCGGCTTATTTAAAGATACCTCACTTTTATCTCTTGTAGGATTGGTAGAACTCACAGGGATTGCACGTTCTATTTTGGCACAACCACAATTTCTCGGTCGCTATGCAGAAGTGTATTTATTTATTGGCTTAATTTACTGGGTATTTTGTTATTCCATGTCATTAGCTTCTCGACGTTTAGAAAGACAGTTAGGTAATTCGTAATTCGTAATTCGTAATTCGTAATTCGTAATTCGTAATTAAGTTTTGCAATGGTGATTTAGACCATGCCAAAAAACTTACAGCTTTTAGAAGTGGGGATTTAGATACTCAGAGGATGTTTGAAAAGTCATGATTGATGTATCAAATATTTTTTCACCCCTCCCTAACCCTAACGCCACATGCTTCAAGTCGGCAAAGCCGCCCAACGCAGTGGCTCCCCCTTATAAAGGGGAGGGAACCGGATTTTATTGTTTCCCCCCTTTATAAGGGGGGATTAAGGGGGGTAACAATTCGATAAAAATCACAACATAACACTTTTACAACATCCTCTCAGAATGTTTTCAAGATTAACTATTTTTCCATGAATTATTTATAGGTGAAATATTATGACAGAACAAACACCGATAATAGTTGCTGAAGAAGTTCACAAGTGGTATGGAAAATTCCACGTTCTTCAAGGTGTGAGTTTAATAGTCAACCGTGGAGAAGTAGTAGTGTTAATGGGGCCTTCAGGTTCGGGTAAATCGACATTTATCCGCACGTTTAATGCTTTAGAAGAATACCAACAGGGAAGTATTGTGATTGATGGTATTACCCTTAGCCATGACTTGCGAAATATTGAAACAATTCGGCGAGAAGTGGGAATGGTATTTCAGCAATTCAATTTATTTCCTCATTTGACAGTGCTGCAAAATATTACTTTGGCACCAATTTGGGTACGTCGGTGGTCAAAGTTGAAAGCTGAAGAATTAGCGATGCAATTGCTAGATAGAGTCGGAATTTTAGAACAAGCACAGAAATACCCAGGACAATTATCTGGTGGACAGCAACAACGAGTAGCGATCGCTCGTGCTTTAGCTATGCAACCTAAAATTATGCTATTCGACGAACCCACCTCAGCTTTAGATCCAGAGATGGTCAGAGAGGTTTTGGATGTGATGCGAAATCTTGCCCGTGATGGCATGACAATGGTAGTTGTTACCCACGAAGTTGGATTTGCTCGCGAAGTAGCCGACCGAGTAGTTCTCATGGATAGCGGCTTACTCGTTGAGTCAGCGACTCCTGATACCTTTTTCACCAAACCCAAAGAAGAACGGACTCGCAAGTTTTTATCACAAATTCTCTAGAAAATCAGTCATCAGTCATCAATTACAATCAAGACTTACGCACGGACTACGATTTTACGTCATTACAAGCGCAGCGAAGTAATCGCAAAAGCCTAGTTTTTCGCCACGAGTACGTAAGTCCTAACAATATTGAAGTAGCTTTTCTTATATATAAAATATATATTTATGAGTAATTAAAACTTATAAAATATCAAAATTATGGAACTGCGACATCTACGCTACTTTATTGCTGTAGCTGAGGAATTGCACTTTAGTAGAGCCGCAGAACGATTGCATATTGCTCAACCCCCTTTAAGCCAGCAAATTCAGCAGCTAGAGATGGAATTGGGGGTAGAACTGTTTGATCGCAAAACCAAGCGACAAGTACAGCTAACGGAAGCTGGACAAGTGTTTTTGCAGTCAGCTTATCAGCTATTAGCTCAGCTAGAACAAGCAATTGAATTAACTCAAAGAACAGGACGGGGTGAACAAGGACAACTGCGAGTTGGGTTTACCAGCTTAGTCACCTACAACTTGCTTCCTCTGATTTTGCGACGGTTTCGAGAACAGTTCCCAGCTGTAGAGTTGGTGTTGCAGGAGTTAACAACGACTCAGCAAGAGCAAGCACTAAGTAATCGCCACATCCATGTAGGCTTTGCTCATCCTCCTTTGGAAGACAGCACACTCAATCAAGAATGTATTCACCAAGAAAACCTGATTTTAGCTTTGCCAGAAACTCATCCCTTAGCTAAACAAGAATGTATATCAGTGCGATCGCTGAAGAACGAATTTTTTATCATGTTTCCTCGCAACTTAGGACCAGGACTTTACGACCAAATCGTCAGTCTTTGTCAGGAAGGGAATTTCAGCCCCAAAGTTACTCAAGAAGCAATCCAGATGCAGACCATTATCGGGTTAGTATCAGCCGGAATGGGGATGGCGATCGTACCCTCTTGTTTACAAAATCTTCAAAGGTCTGGTGTAGTCTATCGCCCATTGCAGGAAAAAACACCATTAGTAGAAACAACTATAATCTGGCGACAAGAGGATATTACGCCTGTCCTTTGGGAGTTTCTGCAAGTCGTGAAAACTTTCTGTAATTGAGGTAATCTTCTGAAAAACACCAGCTGAAACACTTATTTTTATGTAGCAGTAATACCCTGCAGTAAGCCCCTTTGCGTCTACATGAATTGCCTTTACAGGGTGTAGTTTGGCGTCAGTTCCAGACAAGTTAGGCATCTGTATCTTTTAATTCTCCCAAATTAAATAGACTGCCATAGCAGTTTGCAACTCAAGAATAGAAAGAATCTTTATATTTTTAGCATTGAGAATCAATTGCTAGGTTGAAAAGATGGATTTTTATATTTTATTATTTTATACTTTTCATGAATAACTAGGGATTATTGCTCAGTATATCTTGAAGTTTTCGTCATAGAGTATCTACTTAGCCTCAATTTTAAATTACACAATCCTGAAAAAATATCGATAGTAAAAAATCTATCAAATATTACTTAAGCAAGGAATAATATATTTTACTGAATCTTCAATAAAAAAGCACTGACACAGCAAAATTTTCAAGACAGAATTAAATACAATACTTCAAAAGGTAGAAAAACCATTTTTTGAAGACAAATATTTTCATTATCCACAAAAGCCAGGGGACTTTAGACTAATTTGTTATGCGGATTTTAATTTACTCTTACAACTACTATCCAGAACCAATTGGTATTGCCCCACTGATGACAGAATTAGCAGAGGGACTAGTCAAACGAGGGCATGAAGTTCGTATTGTGACTGCTATGCCCAACTATCCTGAGCGTCAAATATACGAAGCCTATCGGGGTAAGTTATATCTTACTGAATATAAAAATGGTGTTAAAATCCAACGTAGTTATGTTTGGATTCGTCCACAACCTAATCTGCTAGATAGAGTATTGCTAGATGCTAGTTTCGTTGTTACTAGTTTCTTCCCTGCGCTCATCGGTTGGCGTCCAGATGTAATTCTATCAACGTCGCCATCACTACCTGTTTGCGTACCAGCTGCCCTTCTAGGATGGTTACGTGACTGCCCTGTGGTGTTAAATCTTCAAGATATCTTGCCAGAAGCAGCAGTCCATGTTGGACTGCTGAAAAATAAATTGCTGATCAATGTATTTGCTGCCTTAGAAAAATTTGCTTACCGCAGCGCCTCTAAAATTAGTGTCATCGCTGATGGCTTTGTAGAAAACTTGCTGTCTAAGGGCGTAGAATCTAGCAAAATTGAGCAAATTCCTAACTGGGTTGATGTGAATTTCATTCGCCCTTTACCCAAAGAAAACAATCCTTTCCGTGCAGCACATAATCTGAATGATAAATTTGTAGTTCTATATTCTGGGAATATTGCCCTAACCCAAGGCTTAGAAACCGTTGTGAAAGCTGCTTCTTTATTACGTCATATTCCAGAGATTGCCTTTGTGATTGTGGGAGAAGCGAAAGGTTTGCGACGATTGCAACGTTATTGTCTAGAGTGTGGAGCAGATAACGTTTTGCTATTACCGTTTCAACCGCGTGAAGAGCTACCACAGATGTTAGCAGCTGCCGATGTGGGTTTAGTGGTGCAAAAGAAAAATGTTATATCTTTCAATATGCCATCAAAAATTCAAGTGCTACTTGCTAGTGGTCGAGCATTAGTTGCATCTGTCCCCGAAAATGGTACCGCAGCAAGAGCAGTTAGACAAAGTGGTGGTGGAGTGATTGTACCTCCAGAAGACGACCAAGCCTTAGCAATGGCAGTTTTGGAACTTTATAAACATCCAGAAAAAGTTAAAACTCTAGGCTACAACAGCCGTCAATATGCTGTTGAACAATATGCTTTTGAACATGCTTTGAATCAGTATGAGAAGTTATTTGACTCAGTTACCACAGATACTCAAGTCATTGAGTCCAAAGTAGTTTCAAAACAGGAAGTATGAAGCTAACAAGTAGTCAAAGCTACAGGCTTTTGTGGATTGCTAAAGGTTGAAGGGGTAAAGGGTAAGGCATGAATTCCTACCTTTGCCTTTTTTCATTTACCACTTAACCTAAAGGTATCCAGGGCGGCTTCTCTTCACGCTGATCAAGGGAATTAGTTTCCCTACCGCCTTTTAATTAAGAACTATTGCTGACTCTTGCCAATCAGACTTTAGGTAGACTGTGCAGGAGTCTGCTATGCTATATACTAAATACTATTTATAACCTTTTTGCAAAAACCCTAGAGTTTGGGATGCGGCGATGCATCTTAACTTTAAGTTTTAAAACTCTAGGAACCGTCTAAAAAGGTGTTTTATAGTTTGGCTAATTTGGGGTTATTCCTGCGAATTTTTGGTATCAATCCATCAATCGATTCATAGGCGCACAATAGCCAACCGCAACTCGTTCGGATTCAGATTGCAGTCCAAACAAGCAATTGTCTAACCAATCCCATAGACACCTGTTTTTTGTTAGTATTCAAAAAAACCCATACATAACAGTTGCTATTCAATAGTTGTTTGTAAGTAGCTGTAAAAACTGTAACAAAAGGGATCAAGCACCTGAGGTTGAATGTCTGATTTTTTCCAAGGAAATTTCCCATTAAAATCCGTCTCAGTGACAAAGAGTGCGCCCAGAAGCCCAGAGGCTGAAACCGAGGTGAGTGGAAGTTTAGCTGTAACCATAGCTGAAGCTGCATCAGACCGCAAGGCAGGCGATATTTTAGTACTGAGAGTAGCCGATGTATCTTACTTGGCAGACTACTTTGTGATGATGACTGGCTATTCTAAAGTACAAGTCAGAGCGATCGCCGACGCAATCGAAGCACAGGTAGAAAGTGAGTGGCAACGGCGTCCTTTGCGGACAGAAGGAAAAGCCGAGGGGAGTTGGGTGCTACAAGACTACGGCGAAGTCATCGTTCACATCATGATGCCAAAGGAACGGGAGTTTTATAATTTAGAAGCGTTCTGGATTAATGCCGAACGCATTTCCCTTCCAAATTCTGATGAGGGTGGGGGTAAGCCAACATGATGAGGTCTTCAGTTTCAAATTGCCCAGTTCCCATAGACCAACAACCACTCAATGAATACGAACAGTTAAAAACTTCCTGGCTATTTCGTGATTGCACTTTAGATTGGCGGCAATACCTCACGAAAATGGTATGGATTTGGGGTATATCGTGGCTGGTGGCTGGCCCTGTAGCAGCAGCCAGCTTTCCCCCGCAAAAAAATCTTGCCCATTTTATCCTCTGTGGTGCAGCAGGAGCGAGTATAGGGGTAGTGCTGACTCTGGTGCGGTTGTATTTAGGCTGGCTTTATGTACGCGATCGCCTTTACAGTATGACCGTATTTTACGAAGAGTCAGGTTGGTACGATGGTCAAACTTGGACAAAGCCACCTGAAGTGCTAAGTCGCGATCGCTTGATTGTCACATACGACATCAAACCAATTCTCCAACGGTTACAATTTACCTTTGCTGGCTTGGCTGTATTGTTGCTTATTGGTACTATAGTTTGGCATTTGTTGTAAATAGTCATTAGTCATTTGTCCTTTGTCATTTGTTTTTTGCAAATGACCAATGACCAATGACTAATGACGAATAATAAAAAAGTGATAATTTTAGCCCATGACAATGGGAAAACGAACTCAAGCCACAGCACTGGAAGTCCGGTTGCTGCGTGAAGGTATTGTTGAATCGAGGCATATAGCCCAAGCTGTTGTATGCGACGAACGGGGGCGGGTTCTTACCGTTGCCGGCAACTCTGAAACTGCTGCATTTGTCCGTTCAGCACTAAAACCATTTCAGGCACTCGCAGTCACCACCACAGGCACACTCGAACGCTACGACCTTAGCGATCGCGACTTAGCAATTATTACAAGTTCCCACAAGGGAACAATCGAACAGGTACGACAGGCATTTAATATCCTTTGGCGGGCGGATCTCGATCCGACTACACTCCAGTGTCCGATACCTGTGGGTAAACGTAGTCCTCTAGAATACAACTGTTCTGGGAAACATGCGGGAATGTTAGCTGTTTGCCAACAGCGTCATTGGCCTTTAAATAACTACTTGGATCGCAAGCACCCCATACAACAATTAATATTGGGCAAAGTAGCAGAATTGCTCAGAATGCCCGCAGAGGAATTTATTAGCGCTCATGATGATTGTGGCGCACCAACTTATCTGATGCAACTTGGCCAAATGGCATCTTTGTATGCCCTGCTAGCTTCTAGTAGCAACGTGGATATGGAGCGTATTGTCCGTGCTATGACTCATCACCCAGCTATGGTAGCAGGAGATGGAGAATTCGATACGGAACTGATGCGTTTAACTCCAGGGGAACTGGTAAGTAAAGCTGGTGCAGAAGGAGTGCAATGTATTGGTCGGCTTGGTGAAGGGATGGGATTGGCAATTAAAGTCATGGATGGCGCAAAACGAGCAAAATATGCTGTTGCTATCCACTTGCTCCAGCAGATGGGTTGGATTACTCCTAGCGCCGCCGAAAGCTTATCAGAGAAGTTTATGACTTTGGGTAAATACAAGCGTTTAGAAGTAGTTGGAGAATTATCGTTTTTATAGTTGCCAAACTTCAAAGTTTGAGTTAAACTTGAAAAGTAAGCAACCGACGCGGGATAGAGCAGCCTGGTAGCTCGTCGGGCTCATAACCCGAAGGTCAGTGGTTCAAATCCACTTCCCGCCACCAACTAAAAGATGAATCAAACCCCTGTAATATGTAAAAATTGCAGGGGTTTGATTTATTTTTGATCTATTCTAAAATAGAAACCTTCCAAAAAGCGCGGAGAGTCATGGTTGTGAAGTTACAGCGACCAATTTTAGTGGGAGGATTGGGACTATCCTTTTCCCTGTGGATTTTACAAAGTTGGCATCATTCAATAGTACAGTTGAGTGAGTTTGGTTTGTTGAGTGCCTTAACTGTGGGTGGTGGTTTGTGGTTATTCCAGCAAAATCGCCCGAAAACCAGTTTAGAGCAGCTAGATGGTATAGTTGTTGATCGGACAACGGTAGAAAATGCGATCGCTAAAGCTGAAGCTGTAATTAACCAACTGGCACAAGAAGCAGAAAACCACACAGCACAAGAAGCACTACGAGAAAAAATTGCCCAATTAATTTTAGAGTTAGACAGGCAAGAAATTAAGGTGGCTGTTACTGGCGGGAAATCTGTGGGTAAAAGCACTTTAATGCAACTGCTATCTAGCGGTTGGCAAGAAAAACAGCAAAAAGTTAGCTTCTATGAAACAGCATCTTTGTTTAGAGAAGTAAGTGATAATTCACATGCAACTGCTTTAGCAGAACTGAATCAAGCTGATTTTATCCTGTTCCTAACAAACGGTGATTTGACAGACTCAGAATTTCAAACCCTACAGCAGCTAAAAGTAGCAAATCAGCCTACAATTCTAGTTTTCAACAAACAAGACCAGTATTTAGCAGATGAACGTGCTAGTGTGTTGCTGTCCTTAAAACAGCGGATGCAAAACAATGTAGTGGCGACTGCTGCGTCTCCAGTTCCCATCAAAGTACGGAAGCATGAAGCTGATGGTTCTGTGCAAGAATGGACAGAACAACCAGCACCAGATATCCAGCAGTTAACGCAGCAATTGAGTGATGTTTTGGCACAGCAAGGACAACAGCTGGTGTGGACAACCGCTTTGAGAAAAACTAGGTTGCTGAAAGCTGAGGCGAAAAATTGCCTGAATGAAATTAGATGCGATCGCGCTACCCCAGTTATTGAACAATATCAATGGATAGCCGCGGCTGCTGCTTTTGCTAACCCAGTACCAGCACTGGATATTGTGGCGACTGCGGCAATTAATGCCCAGATGGTCATGGATTTAGGTAATATTTATCAGCAGAAATTCTCCCTAGAACAGGCGCAAACTGTGGCGGGGACTATGGGAAGTTTGATGCTGAAGCTGGGTTTAGTGGAACTTTCTACCAAGGCTGTTAGCACTGTTTTGAAAAGTAATGCTGTCACCTTTGTGGCTGGTGGCTTGGTGCAGGGAGTTAGTGCAGCTTATCTCACCAGGGTAGCAGGGTTGAGTTTAGTTGAGTATTTTGAGCAGCAGGAAATAGCAATAGATTCTGGTAATGCTTTGAATTTAGACAAGTTGCGGCAAACTTTGCAAAATGTGTTTCAACAAAATCAGCAAATGGTTTTTTTGCAAGGTTTTGTTAAGCAAGGTGTGAAGCGTTTGTTGCCAGAGGCGCAGCCGGTTGAAGTTGTGGGATAATTTCGCGCAAAGGCGCAAAGGCGCTAAGTTTTTAGGCGTTGCTGATTAGTGGGATGATTTTCGCCTCACGCAGAGGCGCAGAGGCACGGAGAATAAGAGTTTGAGAGATTGAATTTTTATTTCTCATCCTCATATTCAGCAATGCCAGTTTTTATTATGCGTTTTTGCATCTTTGTGTGAAGCCAAAAAATTATTGTGATAAAGAACTATGCTAATAACAGCAAGTACTGAGGATTTATCATTAAACTTTCAGTAATCATACTGTTATATTTTTTGATTTGGATATTTATTATAGATACCCTGCTAACTTCTATTAAAGAATCCAAATGTATATTATTTACAATAATTTGCTTGAAAATTTACCTGCTTTCGTCGGTTTATTTTTTGCAGGTGTATGGCTTGTTTATAACGCTGTGTTAATTGCCTATGGATTAAATATTTTCAAGGTAATATCACAATTTTTTAATCAAAGGAAAATTTTAATACCATCTTTATTTTTTTTAGCATCTCCATTTACAGTGGTTAGTAAGTATGAAACTTCATCATTCTATAAATGATATTTTAGTTAAAAACTATCTAAATCATTATCAGAATATCCAGCACCTACAAATGCCGGATTAGCAGCAGCTTGTTTTTTAATAAGTTCCATCAAAGCATTATTGCAGCGTTTCGTCAGTTCTGGATATTTATTCGCTATCCATTCAATTTCTGTCACACCACAAGGATCACTGATATCAAAGCCCAGTTCAATTAATTCTTCAGTGTGCTGAAATGCTAGTTTTAAAATTCCCTCAAAATCAATAAATTCTTCATACATAGTTACAATACTTCTTAATTATCGTTAAATTTAGAAAATTTACCTGTCTGACTTTGAGCGTTCATTATTCATATATACTTGAGACTATCATGTGATATTAAATTACGTTACATGATAGTAAAAATCTTTCATGAAAAAACTAGTCATCGAATGAGCGATCGCCCTTGTATTTTCTCTTTCTTTGCTGGCGCTGGTTTTCTGGATTTAGGTTTTGAAAATAACGGTTTTAACGTTGTTTATGTTAATGAAATTTTTCCCCCATTCATGTCAGCGTATCGCTATTCACGCGAGGTTTTGAATTTACCATCGCCAGAATATGGATATCAAGAAGGGGAAGCAGGAGATATAACTAAACTGACTGAAGGAAGACAAGCACAACGTCTCTGGGAGTTAGTACAAGACTGTCGCAAATCTCATCATATTTTAGGCTTTATTGGTGGCCCTCCCTGTCCTGATTTTTCTATTGGTGGTAAAAATAGAGGACACTTAGGCGATAATGGTAAACTTTCTGCTGCTTATGTTGAATTAATTTGTCGTAATCTGCCAGATTTCTTTTTATTTGAGAATGTTAAGGGTTTATGGAGAACGATAAAACATCGTTTATTTTATGAATCTCTTAAACAAAAATTACACCAAGCAGGATATATATTAACTGAAAGGTTAATTAATGTAATTGAATATGGTGTACCTCAAGATCGAGACAGAATTATTCTCGTTGGTTTCCGAAAAAACTTGATCAAAGACATGGGTATACAAATAGGTATTGATCAGTTACTACCTGAAAGCAATTTTTCTTGGAATAAACAGATTTTATATCCTCAAGAAAAAGTTTTTGCTTACCCTTGGTCTAAATGTGAACCATTCCAAGAAGATTCTATATTGCCTTGTCCTGATGGTATTCCTCAAGAACTAACAGTCGAATACTGGTTTAGAAAAAATGATGTGCTAAATCATCCCAATACTAAACACTATTTTCAACCAAGAGCAGGTATCATCAAATTCGCTGCTATTGATGAAGGAGATGATTCTAAGAAGTCTTTCAAACGTCTTCACAGATGGCGATATTCACCCACAGCTTGCTATGGAAATAATGAAGTGCATTTACATCCCTACAAAATTCGTCGAATTTCTGTAGCTGAAGCTTTAGCCATACAATCTTTGCCAGCAAATTTTGTGCTTCCAGAAAATATGTCACTCACCAATATGTTTAAAACTATTGGTAATGGCGTACCCTATTTGGCATCCAAAGCGTTAGCGAAAACTATTCTTGATTTCCTTGTAACTGACGCAAAAAATCCTGGAGAACTGACTCAGCTTACTGTTAAATAATGTCAACTTAAATACCTTGTTAACTTAAGCATACCTGCGAACTCAGCCTGTGAGACTATGCCAGAAGCCTGTTTTCGGGATAAACTCGTAATAAATCTGGTTTAGATGGTTTAATATATATATAAGAAATGTTTTAATTTTTTATAAAGTTTAATAATCAATCCTTGGTAAGAGAAACGATGGCAGCAGACTATCCAGACATTGATATTGCGCCATTTATAGACCACGCCCTATTAACGCCAACAGCTACCCCAGAGCAAGTTGAGCAATGGTGTGAACAAGCAGACAGATTTAATTTTGCGGCGGTTTGCTTGTATCCCGCTTATGTCAAGCAAGCAGCAGAACTCCTCCACGGCAAGAACCCAAAAGTCTGTACGGTGATTGGTTTTCCTAGTGGGGCAACAACTTCAGCAGTCAAGCTTTATGAAGCTCAAGAAGCAGTGGAAAATGGAGCTACTGAGTTGGATGTAGTCATCAATTTAGGCTGGTTAAAAGTTGGTAAAACTGACCAAGTTCACCGAGAGATTGCGACAATTTGCGAAGAGACTGGGCAAACCGTCAAAGTGATCTTAGAAACTAACCTGCTGACGGATGCGGAGAAAAAACTCGCTGCGGAAATATCTATGGATGCAGGGGCGGCATTCTTGAAAACCAGTACAGGATGGAATGGTGGTGCTACTGTGGCAGATGTGGCGCTTTTAAAGGAAGTGGCACGAGAAAGGGTGGGAATCAAAGCTTCAGGGGGTATCCGCACACTAAATCAAGCCTTTGACTTGATTCTAGCGGGTGCTACTAGATTAGGCACGTCTCGCGGCATTGATTTGATCCGTCAGCGCGATAACCTGGAAAAGGGTGAATAGTCTTTGTCTAATGTCCTTTGTCATTTGTCCCTTGTCCTAACTAATGACTAATGACTAATGACTAATGACCAATGACTAATGACTAATGGCTAACAACTAATGAGTAGAACCTATAAAGCAACTGGAATTAATCTCAAAACCCAAGTACTGGGAGAATCGGACAGGATAGTGACAATTTTGACACGCGAATTTGGTTTGATTCGAGCAGTTGCTCCAGGATCGCGCAAGCACAACTCCAGCCTTGGCGGTAGGAGTGGGATGTTTGTAGTGAATGAACTGCTGATTGCTAAAGGGCGATCGCTTGATAAAATTACTCAAGCACAAACATTAAAAACTTATCCAGGTCTAGCTAAAGATTTGGGAAAACTCTCTGCTGGGCAGTATTTAGCAGAAATAGTACTGTGTCAAGCTTTGAGCGAACAACCCCAAGAAGAACTTTATGAGTTACTCAATGAACATCTCCATCGGTTAGAAGCATTACCTAGCACAGAGACATTTGGTATTTATGCACATCTAGCTCATGGAGTATTTCACCTTTTAGCTTTAGCAGGACTAACACCTCAAGTACAAGTCTGTTGCCTGACTCAGCAACCCCTACGACCGGATCTAAAAGACCCTAACTGGCAAGTAGGATTTAGTATCCCCGCAGGTGGTATGGTTTCCTTAGATGCTTGGGAACGCTTGCGAAGAGAGGGAAAAATTGGCACAGACAGGGAAAATTCAAAACTCACCCAATCACCTAATCACCCAATCACAGAATCGCCCCAAATATCTACTTACCAAACAGTTGCCCATAGGCAAGAAATACCAGCGATTTCTGGTCGCTTGAGTGCTACAGAACTAGCTATGTTCCAACAGCTCTCACAACCAGAGATAATGCAAATAAATGCAGCCAAAGATGATGGCTGGTTATCTGTTGAGCAGATTTTGCGCCAGTATGCTCAATATCATTTAGGTCGCCCCATTCGCTCTGCTACCTTGATAGACTCTTATTTTGCTGCCAACCATGATGCAACCGTCTGATTTGGATACAAAAATCCTGCCTTTGTCACCAAGCCACGCCAGAAAACAGAATAGGGCATCAGCTCCTAGTGTTACAAATCACCTCAGTGCTGTTCCCAAATCTACACCCAGTCCAATCAATCGCCATGAAATGTCTTCACCAGACGTTTCTACAAACGATCAACCTAGGACATTGGGAATAACTAAAAGTGATGTGTCAAGGCAATGTGAAAAGCAAGCCGACAATCAATTAACCACTGCTGAAGTAAATAGCAATGGGCAGTTGCGAGTAGCAAATCCCACAGGTAATGAACCAGCACAATTAGATGCATCTGGTGAAGTTGGAAAAGCATCAGGGAATGTCCAACAGTATGGCTTTTCACCAGTATTAAAAAATCCTAATTTTCTAGCTCTTTGGGGTGGTCAAGTTTTTTGCCAACTGGCAGATAAAGTGTATTTAGTGCTGATGATTGCCTTAATTAACACTCAATTTCAGGGCAGTAATCAAAGCATTAGTGGTTGGGTATCAGCATTGATGATGTCCTTCACCATTCCCGCTGTGCTGTTCGGTTCTCTAGCTGGTGTGTTTGTGGATCGCTGGTCAAAAAAGGCTGTATTAGTGGCAACAAATGCCTGGCGTGGCATCTTGGTGTTAGCAATTCCTTTTTTGTTGTGGTTAACTCATGATTGGCAACCCATAGGAATGTTGCCGGTGGGTTTTGTGATTATTTTGGCTGTGACTTTTTTAGTTTCCACACTGACGCAGTTTTTTGCACCAGCAGAACAGGCGGCTATTCCTTTAGTGGTGGAAGAACAGCATTTACTCTCGGCTAATTCTCTTTACACAACAACGATGATGGCATCGGTGATTGTTGGGTTTGCCGTTGGAGAACCATTGTTAGCGATCGCCGATCAACTTTGGCTACAACTTGGTGGGCATAATGGATTGGGCAAAGAAATTTTAGTGGGTGGCAGTTATGCGATCGCCGGCATAATTTTATTACTGTTAGTGACTCACGAAAAACACCACGATGAGGACACAGAATTTCCTCACGTTTTCTCTGATTTACGCGATGGTTTCGGCTACCTCAAAGCCAATCATCACGTCCGCAATGCTTTACTACAACTGATTATTTTGTTCTCTGTCTTTGCGGCACTAACTGTTCTGGCCGTTCGTATGGCAGAAATAATTCCTAACTTGAAAGCTTCCCAATTCGGATTTTTATTAGCAGCTGGTGGTGTTGGCATTGCTGGAGGAGCAACAATTCTCGGTCAGTTCGGTCAGCGCTTCTCCTATACGCAATTAAGCCTTTGTGGTTGTGTAGGTATGGCAGCATCTCTGATTGGACTTTCTATATTTACCACACAATTATGGCTTGTCCTACTGTTGATCACATTGTTGGGTATCTTTGGCGCATTAGTCGGTATTCCTATGCAGACTGCAATCCAAACAGAAACCCCAGCAGAAATGCGGGGTAAAGTTTTTGGTTTGCAAAACAATGTTATTAATATTGCTCTTTCTTTACCTCTAGCCTTGGCGGGTGTAGCGGAAACCTTTGTGGGATTACAAGCTGTATTCTTGGGATTGGCTGCGATCGTCTTTTGTGGAACGATATTAACTTGGTATAACTCCCGTGAGTAATATCAAATCATAAAAGTTATTATGTAATTCGTAATTTTCGGGTTTTAGACATCGGCTTCATAAAGACAGACTGAAATCAGTGGGCATTATAACCTGCTGATAATTGTCTCCTAGAGACAGTAAAGGGTACGTAGGGATTTACCCAAGTGGAGCAACTGTTGTCCTTGTTACCTGATTCAATCAACAGCTTGACACCATTACTCATTTAATTAAAGTTTTTGCTTTCGTGGTAAACTTAAGCCAGAAAAATTAGTTATAAACTTGCTGGCTATTAGTTTGATAGAAACCAAAAAAATTTGTTATCAATGCATAGCCATAAACAAGTTATTACGTTAGGCTAAATAAGCCACAAATGCACTAGTAAAATTAGTGCATAATTTCGCTTTTTTTGAATGGTTAGGCGGAATTTTATGGTAAATAAAAATTCAGGAAGTGCAACGAGATACAAGATAAACGATCAAAGATACGGAACTGTATAAATAATACTTGCTTTTCTCAATAGCTAATAAAGAATGCGTATAGCCTGGATTGGAAAAAAATCACCCTTTTGTGGTAATGTCACTTACAGTCGGGAAGTTACAAATGCTTTGCTAGACCGGGGGCATGAAGTTAGCTTTCTTCACTTTGCTCAAGAAGAATCTGAATCCGGTAACTGGCCAAATCTCCAAGAAGTTCCCCTACCTTTTATTTATAAGTCTCAGGTCTACACAATTCCGACTTTCAAAGCGACCAAGGTCTTAACACAGTCGCTACGACGCATTAAACCAGATGTAGTCCATGCTTCTTTAACTCTGTCTCCCCTTGATTTTGTTCTACCGGAAATTTGTGAAGAACTAAAATTGCCCCTAATTGCCACTTTCCACACACCATTTGCAGGTAAGGGGGCAAAACTAATATCTGGAACACAACTTTTGGCTTATCAACTCTACGCGCCTTTTTTGGGTAACTATGATCGCGTGATTGTATTTTCCCAAATTCAGCGAGAATTGTTGGCGCGTATGGGTGTAAAAGAAGAAAATATTGCTGTGATTCCCAACGGTGTAGATACTGCCAAATACTCTCCTGGGCCTTCTACAGTCAAAGCAGAATTCCAAGCTGAACGCTTATTTGTCTACCAAGGTCGCATCGCCCCAGAAAAAAATGTTGAACCTCTGCTGCGTGCTTGGAAGCAGTCGGAAATGGCAGCTGGTAGTAAATTGCTGATTGTGGGCGATGGGCCTTTAAAGCCATCTTTAGAACCATTTTATGATTCGGAATACAACATTACTTGGTTGGGATTTGTTGCTAATGAAGACCGCCGCATAGAAATTTTACGTGGTGCAGATGTATTTATTTTGCCTTCATTGGTAGAGGGTTTATCGTTGTCTTTGTTAGAGGCAATGGCTTGTGGATTGGCTTGTTTAGCCACTGATGTGGGTGCAGATGGAGAAGTGTTGGAGAAAGGGGCAGGGGTAGTTTTAAATACAAAGACAGTGCGATCGCAGTTAAAAACCCTCTTGCCATTATTCCAAGATCATCCTGAGTTAACAACTGTGCTGGGACAAAAAGCTAGAAACCGCGTGTTAGAACGGTATACCCTCAGTAATAATATTAGTTCCCTAGAAGAATTGTATCGGGATGTTTTAGCACAACGACGACCCGTAAGGCTAAGTTGGGGGGCGTAGGTAAAAGTAAAAAATGCTTGTTGTATCAAAGTGATAAATAAGTTATGACAAGCATTTATAGTTAGTGCGATCGCCTACCTTTCTTAGGCGATAATATTTTTTTATATCAGAGTTATATGACAATTTTTATTAGTTTTTTCTTGAGATTAGCTTCATAAAGTTTCGTTAGTTAATTCAGTAAACACTGATTTTTATCATCAAGTAAATATACGCTTCTTAGCATGTTCATAAGGAGTATATATTTTAATTTATCCCTCTTCTGTCACTTTCCGGATATAATGAATAGAAGAAACAAAAGATAAAACTCTACAAGGTAAGTAGAGCAATGGATGTAGAATTACAAATACTGAAACATCTGCCAAGAGATGCTCAGCCAACAGTTGCGCTCGTAGATGAATATTGTGCAGAGTATAGAGACATATTTAAAGAAGTAAGAAACTATGAGTGTTTCAAATATTTACACTTAGGAATAATCTCACCAATAAAAAGAAAATCATTACCAGAGATAGCTAAAGTTACCAGCATCAACTCAGCGCAATCATTACATCATTTTATAGCCAATTCAGACTGGTCAGTAAAGGAATTAAAAGCGAGAAGATTAAAAAAAATAAAAAGAGCGTTAAATGGTCAGGGAATAACGGTAGTAATAGATGAAACTGGAGACAGGAAAAAAGGTAAAAAGACGGATTATGTAGCTAGACAGTATCTAGGAAGTGTTGGAAAGATAGATAATGGAATAGTAACAGTCAATGCTTATGGCATTTATCAGAATATAACATTTCCCTTGAGCGTAAAAATATATAAACCGAAGGGGACGCTAAAAGAAGGAGACAAATATAAAACAAAAATAGAATTAGCATCAGAAATTATTACAGAGTTAGTTGAATCAGGCTTCAATATTGAATTGATACTAGCAGACAGTTTATATGGCGAAAGTAGTCAGTTCCTTCAGAAATTGAATGAATACCAGTTGGCTTATGTCGTAGCAATTAGAAGTAATCACGGAGTCTGGCTACCAGCTAATCAAAGTGTTAGAGCTAATAAGTGGTGTAAATTCTCCAGAACGTTTAGTAACCAAAAAACAGAAACCAGATACATTCGAGAAATAATTTATGGTAAAAGAAGAGCCATAACTTATTGGGAGATAACTACTGAGCCGGAAACAATGCCGGAAAATTCTACTTCATTTGTTATGACGAATCTTCAAGGGGATCTCAAGAAGATTTTAGGCGACCTCTATGGCTTAAGAACGTGGGTAGAATATGGTTTTCGCTACTTGCAAACAGGAATTAGGTTGGACAGATTATCGTTTTACTAATTTTAGGGATATTGAAAAGTGGTGGGAGATGATTTTTTGTGTTTACACGATGATTAGTTTAAATTCCCCAGCTTTTTTGGCTTTTAATCAATCTCATCAAGTTGAAACTCAAATACAAGACAGCAAGCCTGAGCTTTTTTCTACTCATCAACAATGGAATCATCAACATGGATGGAAGAATACTCTCAATAATCTTCGTTTAGTTGTCCAACCACTCTTTCTGTTTTGGCTGATTTATCCTTGGTTAGATATCTTTCCTAATTCTGATTTATTGCTGGGATTTAATCACCTAATTTCTGCAATGAATCAATTTAAACCCTTTTATGCTTCTGGATAATTTCACTATTTATTACTTGTTTAATCCGGAAAGTGACAGAAGAGGGATACGTCTAATGTGAATTGAGTGCCAAAAACCTTGTAATTTCGTCGATAGTTTCAAAACCACGATTTTTTACAAGTCTTGAAACCCTTATGGAGAAAGAGGCATTTTTAATTCACATCAGGCGTAATTTGATATTTTCATTCTTACAAGCTGTAGCACTGAGATGAAAATAATTTTTGCTATGCATTCACATACTTATGTACAAAAAATTCACCGCCATTTTTGTATTGGCAGCTTCACTATTTGGTATGACAAAAGCTAATGCTGTACCAGTAAATCCGGAATATACACAGCGATACATTGTACAGGATATTTATGGTGCTGCATTTACTGCACAAGGACAGACTGAAGATTTAATTTCTTCATCCGCTACGCCGTACCCACTAAACAAAACAATGTGGATCAATTTTCCGCAACAACCTAATAGACCAGTAGAATGGGTAGAATTGGGCGGAGGTAAAGGAGTAATTGCCACATCAATTGCAATTCCTAATCCACAACCAGAAGAACAAACTTATTGGAATGGGCATTACTTCACATACCAACGTGTTACTACGGATGGTAGTAGATGGTACTACGAAGGCAAGATTGGTAATGCAAATCCTACAGGATTTCATCGATATAAACTAGAGCGGGATTTAACCCAACCTAATCGATGGAAGTCATACGTTAATAATGTGGCTGCTTATTTGATTACAATTGCAGGTGCGAGTAATTACAATGCTGGAATACAGTTAATCATTGGTATTGAGTCACAAGATACCGCGCATTCGTTCACAAATGGAACTTTTGTAGAAAATATCTGGACTTATCCTGTAAGTGCATCAGGATTTCAGAAGTATATGGGAACAGAACCTATAGCAGCAGAAAATAATAACCGTGGCTGGTATTCGGTTTGGTTTCCTGCACAAAATGGGAACCCGAATATTATTCAATTCTTACGTCCTTAATAGATTGTAATTAACCGAGTAAAAAAATGAAAAAGCTTTTGTTTTTAAGTCTTTTAGGAATTGGTATTACAATTCCAATGACATCATTATTAGCGCAAAATGCAGTAGATAACCCAGATAACAGTAGTCCTCCTGGATACAGAAGACCACCAACAGCTAGCAAAACTATTATTCCTGAACCACCATCACCAACAACGCCTACAGAATATCTTTACCCAGATAACAGCGCCAAACCTGAATGGCGCATGATTAAAAAAGAACGTGCGATTGGACAATTGCGACAAGGCTTGAATCTAAAAAATGCACGACTTGTAACTTACGCCGATTACATCAAATTTAAAACTCAACTTGGCGGCGATATAATTGAAAACGCTCAAGTACATCCTAAGCGTCGCGTATGGTTAATTGAAATTGACGCACCAAATGGGATTGATGTACCACAACGAGTCCGTGATCAAAAAACACCACGTATAGAAAAATTTAAAAAATCCAAAATTTTAATGGTGGTGGACGCAGAAACTGGAGATAGGCTAGGTGTCGATATTGCAGAAAACCAATAATTTAATCAAAACCTAGCTACTATACTGAGTTATACGTTTATTTAATTGATATAAATAAACGTTTTTTTATGTTGATTCAAGTTTTTTTGCTTTAGTATTTTTGTGCCTAATGCGGTTCGATGAATTATACCAATTCGTAATTCGTAATACCCTTCGGGAAGCCGCTATCGCGTCTACGTAATTCGTAATTAATAAATTCAGATATAGTCTGGGTTTCGGCGGAGCGAATGTGTTGCCGGATTTTAGAGAATTGGTATTAGACTTAAGATTTATTGTTGCGTAAGTCCAGACTTTGTAAAGCCCAGCCTAAACTAGTTGGCTGTTCATAAACCCGCTTCAAAGTATTCACATCTCTAGGAGAAATAGGCGGAGGATTGCGAACTTGGGAAAAGTATAAAGCATCAGTTTGTAGCGGACTATGCCCCCAAATTCCTAAAGCGTGACCGAATTCATGACGAACGGCTGCTGTGAGATAATTACCTGTCTGGCTGGGACTCAATAGAATAGTGAAGCGGTGCAATAAAACGTTGTTGCTAGTGTATAACTCGTAAGTGGTTTGTGCAGAACGCGCACGGGTGATTTTGCTACCCGGAGAAATTTGTAGAGGTGGCGCTTTTCGGATAATGGTAATATCAGCAATTTCTGGCTGTGCAACTACTGTCAAAGGTAAATAAGCACTCCATTCTTGTACAGCTGATAAGACAGTATTAACCCATGCTTCAGACTGCTTTTCGTTAATTGTTTTTGGTGGTTCTACATAAACTCGAATAGGAAATTTTGACCAAATTAAATAACCCACTTGAGTTTGTTGAATTTCGGCAAAATAATCACCGCTGTTTGTTTTGTCTTCCCACTGCGCCAAGGTGGGCGGTAGGGGGTGGGGAGATGGGGAGGTGGGGAAGTGGGGAGATGGGGGGATGGGGCGAGAAATTATGAATTTTGGGGTGTATTGTGGTGTTTTTGGTGATACAGCAGTGGACTGGAAGCTAGCCAAAATAATTAGCAGCCCTGTGCCAATGGCTAAAACCAGAACTGCTAATAACCGCTTTTTAATTAAATTTTTCAGGATGTTAAATTTTGGGTGTTGGGTTCTTCCCATTTCCCTATTTTCCTATGCTTATTTAGGCAACCAGCCTGCGCTTAAAACTACTGTTAAACCAAGAAAAATTACTGTCAATGCCCAAGTAATTCGGTTTAAAGTATTTTCAGCGCTTTTGGTGCTGCTAAAAAGTTGAGCTTGTCCGCCAATTGCTCCAATACCATCACCTTTGGGGCTATGCAGCAACACCAAAACTATTAAAGCCAATGCGGAAAATGCCCAAATGCCTTGCACAATATTAGTAACTGTCATGGTAGCAATCTCATTTATAACAAGTTTCAAAAACAGAAGTTGGGAGTTAGGAGTTAGGAGTTAGGAGTTAGGAGTTGACAGTTAAAGAAATCTTAATTATTAACTCTTCACTGTTCACTCCTAACTTTACTTCTTCACTCCTAACTTTTTACAAACCTACTTGCACGGCTGTACGAGTGAGTTGTACATCATATTCTGCTTGCTTAAGCAGCGATCGCCCTGTCATTTCTGGCGGCTGGGGCAATTGTAAAATTTCTAGAATGGTGGGCGCAATGTCGGCTAGCTTGCCATCGTCTCGCAGTTCGACATTTGTGCCATATCCAGGAATTTTAACTTTCTCCCCTTCCACCAAAATCAAGGGAACTGGGTTCGTAGTATGAGCCGTCCAAGGATTACCCTCTTCATCTAGCATATACTCAGCGTTGCCATGATCGGCAGTAATAATCGTTGTACCGCCGGCTTTGCCGATGCTATCGATCAGGCGACCTAAACAGCGATCTACCGTTTCAATGGCTGTAATCGTAGCTTCTATTTGTCCAGTATGCCCTACCATGTCGGGGTTGGCATAGTTAATTACCACCAAAGAGTAGATCCCTTTTTCAATCGCTGCGATCGCTACATCTGTCACCGCTTCTGCTGACATTGTTGGTGCTTTGTCGTAAGTCGCTACCATTGGACTGTTGACAAGTTCTCGGTCTTCTCCAGGAAAAGGTTCCTCCAGACCCCCATTAAAGAAGTAGGTGACGTGGGCGTATTTTTCGGTTTCAGCAGTACGAAACTGGTTCAGACCATGATTGGCAATTACTTCCCCCAAAATATTACTCAGGTTCTGTGGCTCAAAAGCTACAGCTATTCCTAGGTCTGGATCGTACTGGGTAAAGGTGACAAACGACAGTGGCGTGATTTGCTGTCTTTCAAAACCTGTAAATTCAGGACTGACAAAAGCTTGAGTCAATTGTCTGGCGCGATCAGGGCGGAAGTTGAAAAATATTACGCCATCCCCTGCTTCTATTGCACCAGGAGCAATTCTTATTGGGTCGATAAATTCGTCGGTGACACCTTCAGCGTAAGATGCTTGCAAGACTTCTACAGCTTGGCGACCGTTACCTGGACTATCTTGTGTCATCACGTCATAGGCGCGTTTGACTCGATCCCAGCGGCGATCGCGATCCATTGCGTAGTAGCGACCGCTGAGGGTGACTATCCGCCCTACTCCTGTTTTGTCTATGTAGTCTTGCAGGAGTGCGATCGCTTTTGCACCCTCTACTGGCGCAGTATCACGACCGTCAGTAATCGCATGGATACAAACTTCTGAAATTCGCTGTTCCTTGGCTAAGTCAAGTAGTCCGAATAGATGGGTGATATGCGAGTGTACCCCTCCCTCAGAACAAAGCCCTACTACATGCAACTTGCCATTTCGAGAGCGAACTTCCTGGCAAATTTTGACAAGTGCTGGGTTGCGGCGAATAGAACCATCTTCAACCGCATCTGAGATCCGAACCAGTTCTTGAGGTACCACTCGCCCAGCACCAATGTTCAAATGACCAACTTCCGAGTTGCCCATTTGACCATCTGGCAACCCTACGGCTTTTCCTGAGGTGCGGATGAGAGTATGGGGGTAAGCTGTCCATAAGCTTTGCACGATTGGAGTTTTAGCAGCTGCAATAGCATTTCCTCGTGTCTCCTCGCAGTAGCCCCATCCGTCTAAAATGACTAGCACCACAGGAGCAACAGGTGCTTTGGTCATAGTAAAATTGCCCTTTACTTTTTGTAATACCCGAATGATACCACTGCTAATCACAGGTGCAAGTGAATTTCTGCTTATTCACTTATTTTATTATTTAATAACAATAATTTTAATATTCGCTAACTATTATGTGGTTTTTGTGATATCTAGCTATTGATTTTGTCTAGTAGTAGCGGTCAGCTGCTACT
The DNA here is from genome assembly GCF_002368335.1 of Nostoc sp. NIES-4103. GTDB lineage: Bacteria > Cyanobacteriota > Cyanobacteriia > Cyanobacteriales > Nostocaceae > Amazonocrinis. The sequence continues at coordinate 6,495,423 of NZ_AP018288.1, forward strand.
ACTAGACTGATATATCACTTGCGTTTACCAGAAGTTTTAGCAGCTTTGGCAGCTTTTTTGGCAGCTTTTTCGGCAGCAATTGCAGCTAACCTTGCCTGTTCTTTTTCTTCAGCAACTTTCTGGAGATAGTAATGATAATCTCCTAAGTAGACACGAAATTCACCATCGCGAATTTCCACTATTTTGTTGGCTACCTGAGAGATAAAATAACGGTCATGGGAAACCACGATCGCAGTACCATCATAGTTCTGGAGTGCTTCTTCCAGCATTTCTTTAGCTGGGATATCTAGGTGGTTTGTCGGCTCATCTAAAATCAGTAAATTGGCTGGACGTAACAGCATTTTTGCCAATGCCAAACGAGCTTTTTCCCCTCCACTCAATGCCCCAACAGATTTAAATACAGTATCACCACTAAATAAAAACTTTCCTAAAAGCGTGCGGACTTCTTCATTTTTCCAATCGGGAACTTCATCATGGATAGTTTCCATGACAGTTTTTTTCAAGTCCAACGCTTCAGCTTGATTTTGCTCAAAGTAACCAGGAATGACATTGTGATCACCTAATTTCACAATGCCTTCTGTGGGTGGTTCCATACCCATAATTACGCGTAAAAGCGTAGATTTTCCTGCACCGTTGGGGCCAAGAAAAGCAATGCGATCGCCCCTTTCAATTAGGAGATTCGACCCCAAAAACAAAATTTTATCATCATATATATGAGTTAAGTCTTTAATCTCTACTACTTCTCGTCCGCTACGGGGTGCGGGGGGAAAACGGAAGTGTAGGGTTCTGACTCCAGCGGTGGGTGCTTCTATACGTTCTATTTTCTCTAGTTGTTTTTCCCGGCTTTTTGCTTGGGTGCTGCGGGTAGCGCTGGCGCGGAATCTGTCTACAAAAGCTTGTTGCTTTTCTAGTTCTTTCTGTTGGCGTTCGTAGGCGTTCAGTTGGGCTAATTGATTTTCGGCTTTTTGCTGGAGGTACGCTGAGTAATTTCCCAGGTAGGTTGTGGAAACACCGCGTTCAGTTTCTACAATTTGGGTACACAGGCGGTCAAGAAATTCTCGGTCATGGGAGACAATTACCATCGGAGTAACTAGCCCTTTGAGGTAATTTTCCAACCACTCGATTGTTTCTAGGTCTAGGTGGTTAGTCGGTTCGTCCAGCAGCAACAAATCGGGTTTTTGCAGCAGGATTTTACCCAAACTCATCCGCATTTGCCAACCGCCACTAAAAGCACTGACTAGGCGATCGCCATCTTCTGGCTCAAATCCCATTTCTGGTAAGATTTTGCCGATACGTGCTTCTAGTCCGTAGCCATCTAAAGCTTCAAATTGGCGTTGCAAGCGGTCTAATTTATTAATTAGCTTATCAAGTTCCTCTGGGGTAGCCGTTTCCATCTCCCGCTGTACCTGACTTAGAGATAGCTGCACTTGATTAGCTTCTTTAAAAACTGTCCAGAATTCTTCTCTAACGGTACAGGTGGGGTCTACTTCAAACTCTTGGTTGAGGTAGGCGATATGCAAACTGGCTGGACGAATAATTTCACCAGCAGTCGGTTCGATTTCACCGTTGATGATTTTCAGTTGAGTGGATTTTCCCGCACCGTTGACACCGACTAAGCCAATGCGATCGCCTGGTTTGACTTCCCAGTTGATATCTTTGAGAACTTCGCCTGTAGGATAAATTTTACTGATATGTTCAAGTCGCAGCATCAAGTTTCTCTCAGGTAGGGAATGGGTAGTTAAGGACGCAATACTAACACCGCTTCCAATATTAACAAAAATTAACCAAAAATTCTTTCAGGGAACTTCCAGAAAGCAGTGCATCAAGTTTGGCTTTGGCTACACGCAAAACTACCGCACCTTAAGCAAAACTAATTTTGTGTTGCTTGTCTTACTTCTTCAACACTCAAACCTAACTCCTCAGCCACTTGTTCTACAGTCAACCCTAATTTCAACAATCGAGAAACCATTCTTAACTTTTCCCGGCGCTGACCTTCTTCTATACCTTCTTGTTTACCTTCTTCTTTACCTTCCTCAAAGGCTTGCTGGTAGATTCGGGTTTGTTTTAAATCGCTTAATCCAAACATTTCTTCTACTTCCTCTCTACTCATATTGGGAAATTTGTAAATCAAGATTGTCTCTATTAATTGTAATAATTGCTGTTGTTGCAGTGGAAACTCTATCTCTTGCTTGGTTCTGTTAATTAACTCTTTTGCTTGGGCGATCGCTGCATCTTCAGCTGCAATTACTAACTTGACGGTTGCAATACCAATTGGCAGCGATGCAGGTTCACCTAATTCATCAAGATAAATACATTTAACTCGCTGGCTAGCAAAAAATTCCCGATAATGTTTGACGTTTTTTGTATCTACACTCTGGTTTGGGTATATAACTACAGCACACCAATCATTTTGTGGTTGATTTTGGCGCAAATATAAAAATATTTCTGCAAACAATCGTGAATAAAATTCTTCATCTATTTGAAACTGCACCTCAGCAAAATAAACTGGATTTTCTCTATGGGTAGATAGAAATACACCATCAATTCTGAAAGCTGTTTGTTTAATTTCAACTGATGAAAATTGATAGACCCTAGCTGTATCAGGAGAATTACCGATGAGTTCAAAGAAAATAGTAGGATATTCTTGAAACAGACGATAAAATATAGTGTCAGTTTTCACAAATTTATAAGTAGTAGTTATAATCTGCCTACAGCAGAACGCATAAAAAGCCTTTTGCTCTCTGTGCCTTAGTGTCTTAGTGGTTATTTAATTTTTTACCACTAAGGCACAAAGTATTTTTGCGAATTTGTTTGTTATAGCAGTCGAATCATAGATTAGGACATTTTAAAATCGTCAATGACAGTAACAGTAAGGTTTTTACCTCCTGCCTCCTGCCTCCTGCCTCCTGCTATACCACTATATTAGTGAAATAGAAATGTACTCCACACTGAACTAAAAAACCGCTTGTGTTTGTTAAAAATAACTGCACAACAAGCGGTTTTCCAAGTTATTTAATAGTGGCTATTAGCTAACAGCACCAGAAGCGGCTAACTCTGCCAAACGTTCTTGTTGGTCTTGAGAAATACAAGATTGAATAACTGTTTCTAAGTCGCCTTCCAAAACAGGGTTAAGGGAATAGTTTTGACCTAAACGATGGTCAGTAACGCGGTTATCTTTATAATTATAGGTGCGAATTTTTTCCGATCGCGACCCTGTACCAACTTGCGATCGCCGCATGGAAGTTACAGCTTCTTGTTGTTCGCGTAACTTCATTTCATACAACTTCGCCCGCAAAATTTGCATCGCCCGTTCTTTGTTTTGCAACTGGCTACGTTCTTCTGTACAGAAAATTCTGATTCCTGTCGGTTTGTGCATCAAGTCAACGGCAGTTTCCACTTTGTTGACGTTTTGTCCACCAGCACCGCCAGAACGAGCTGTAGTCATTTCAATATCTTTGGGGTCGATGTGGATTTCCACATCGTCCACTTCCGGCATAATTGCCACGGTGGCTGTAGAGGTGTGAACGCGTCCCCCAGCTTCAGTTGCCGGTACGCGCTGCACGCGATGCACTCCCGCTTCAAACTTCAGCTTGCTGTAAACGCTGTCACCTTGAATTTCCAGAATCACCTCTTTGAAGCCGCCCATTTCACCCAAGGACTCGCTGACTAGCTTGACTCGCCAACCTTGAGTATCAGCATAACGGGAATACATCCGCAGTAAATCACCTGCCCAGATGCTCGCTTCGTCGCCGCCAGTCCCAGCGCGAATTTCCAACATGATGTTTTTATCATCATTGGGGTCGCGGGGTAGCAGCAAAATTTTCAAGCGACTCTCTAGGTATTCCAGCTTTTCCTCTAATTCCTTCACTTCCATGGCTGCGATTTCTTGCAACTCTGGATCGCCATTTGCCTCTTTGAGTACTTGACGCGCCCCTAGTAATTCTTCTTGGGCAGTTTTCCAAGTTTCATAGGTATTCACAACCTCTTCCAAAGAAGAACGAGACTTGGCAATTTTTTGATACTCATCGGGGTTTTTGGCGGTATCTGGGTCGGCCAGGCGACGAGTTAATTCATTAAAGGTTTGTTCAACAGATTTAAGTTTCTCCAGCAGGTATGTTTCAGCCATGAGTGCGATCGCTCCTTAAAAATAACAAATTGGCTCAAGCATAAAATGACAAGCGACCCAGCCGTTGCCAGGTCGTCGTTAACAGCAGAGCCAAGTCGCTACTTTTTCTTTTTGTCACCAGAGCTTTGTTCGCTGGACATACCGTATTTGCGAAGGAAGCGCTCTACTCGTCCTTCGGTGTCAATAATCTTCTGAGTACCAGTGTAAAAAGGGTGGTTTCCAGACCAGACATCTACGTGTAATTCTGGCTTAGTAGAACCAACAGTCATCACAACTTGACCGTTGCAGTACACTTTTGCTTCTGGATACCACTTGGGATGAATATCAGGTTTAGCCATTGTTCCTTTTGTGGTGAATCTATATAAATTATAACTTTCAAGGTTCAATTGGGATTAGGGATTAGGGACTGGTGACTAGGTACTGGGGACTGGGAAAGAAATAATAACTAATTTTCCCAATCCCCAATCCCCGATCCCCAATACCCAGTACCCATCTATCGCTTCGAGTACTGAGGTGCTTTGCGGGCTTTGTGCAAACCATACTTTTTCCGCTCCTTGGCTCGTGGATCGCGGGTGAGATAACCTTCAGTTTTCAAAGGTGGGCGGTTGTCTGGGTCTAATTGGCACAAAGCACGGGCAACTCCCAAACGTACAGAGTCAGCTTGTCCGGTTAAGCCGCCGCCTTCTGCTTTGACTAAAATGTCATATTCATTTTCTAGCCCCAGAGTTTCTAAGGGTGCTTTAATGACTCCTAAATAGTTGGCGTTGAATTGGAAGTACAAGTCTCCAGGCTTGCCATTCACAATCAATTGACCGCTACCAGGAACCAAGCGTACCCGTGCTACTGCGGACTTCCGACGACCAGTACCCCAGTACACGGCGCGACCGCTATTGCTTTCTGCTACTACCATTAATCTTCTGCTCCAGGAATTGTGTTAAGTATTAGTTCTTTGGGTTTTTGCGCTGCGTGGGGATGAGTAGGCCCTGCGTAGACTTTCAGCTTTGTGAACAACTGCTTACCTAGGCTATTTTTGGGTAGCATACCTTTGACAGCATGTTCTACAATCCGTTCTGGTAGGCGTTGTTGTAGTTTAGCGAAGGTTTCTGTCTTCATCCCACCGGGACGACCGGAATGGCGACGGTAAACTTTCTGGGTACGTTTTTTGCCTGTGACTGCGACTTTTTCAGCGTTAACGACAATCACGAAGTCACCTGTATCCAAATGCGGAGTGAATTCAGGTTTGTTTTTGCCTCTTAAGATTTGGGCGACTTCACTAGCAAGGCGACCGAGGCGTTGGTCAGTAGCATCTACTACGTACCATTCACGCTCAAGAGATTCTTGAGGAGGAAGGTATGTTTTACTCATTGTTGTTTGTCCTTTGTCATTTGTCATTTGTTAGTCGTCAGTTGTTAGTTGTCAGTTGCCAGTTGTTTGTATTTGACTACTGACTACTGACTACTGACTCTTGACTAATAACTAACTTTGGCAGGGTGTCGTACCAAATTTCGCTCTTGAAGGGAAAATCAGGATAGCCGACTCGCAACAAGCATAAGCCTTGTGAAGGTGCAGCATGTTTGACTTCTTCCCGACGTTGCTCTTTCCAGAGTTCAGTAAAGTTAGCCAGTGTCCGCTGGCCGGAACCAACTTGCACTAGCATCCCTACCAATAGCCGTACCATGCCATACAAAAATCCATCTGCTTGTATTTCAATATGGATAAATGGCCCGCTGCGAACACACTCTGCTGCTTGTACCTCTACCCAGGAATGCGATCGCTTGGAACCTGCACGATGAAAAGCAGCTAGATGATGCTTTCCCAACAGAGGTTTCAGGGCAGCTTGGATTAAGGATTCATCCAGCGGTGCATAATAATAATGCCAACTGAAGGGTTTCACGAACAAGTTCGGTCGGTCTTCAGTATATATCGTGTAGCGATAGCGACGATAAGCAGCACTAAAGCGTGCGTGCCACCGCTGATCTACACCAGCTGAAGCCCTAATTAATATATCTTCGGGCAAATAGCTGTTTAGCACTGTCGCCCACTTGTGAGCTGGTATTAAACCTGTAGCTTCAAAATGAGCTACTTGAGCAGCAGCATGAACTCCAGCATCAGTACGTCCTGCACCGTGTAGTGTCACATGATGACCGAGAATTTTCGCGATCGCTACTTCTATCTCTTCTTGGACTGTACGGTGCTTTTTTTGCCGTTGCCAGCCATGAAAATGAGTGCCCAGGTATTGGATTACCAAGGCTACTCGCTGACTTACTTGAGGCTGGTGGCTTTCTAACATACAGATTTTGTCCTTTGTCATTTGTCATTTTGTCTAGGATTCTTGACTAATGACTAATGACCAATGACTTAAACTAGTTCAATTATTGCCATTTCAGCATTATCTCCCCTACGCGGCACAGTATGCAAAATGCGGGTATAACCACCATTGCGATTACCATACCGAGTAGGAGCTTGCTCAAACAAAGCGTGAACAAGTTGTTTGTCGTATATGTATCCGAGGGCTGCACGACGTGCTGCTAAGGAGCCGTCTTTGGCTAAGGTAATCATTTTATCTACTTCACCTCGCAATACTTTAGCTCGGACTAAAGTAGTGGTGATTCGACCATGACGGATCAGTTCTGTGGTCAGCGCCCGCAACAAGGCACGGCGCTGGTCAGCAGGTTTACTGAGTTTTTTGACTCGATTCCGGTGACGCATAACAATGGACTATGTATGGTATGATCAACAATTTGAGCTTAGCTGTGTTTAGATCCTCTTTCTTGTGGCAAGGTAATGCCTAAGCGTCGCTGTAAAGCTTCAACTACCTCTTCTGCTGACTTTTGACCAAAGTTTTTAATTTCTAACAGGTCTTCTTGGGTGTAATCCAACAAGTCGGCTACAGAGTTAACTTGCGCTCGCTTGAGACAGTTATAAGCACGCACAGAAAGTTGTAATTCCTCGATGGGAATCTGGGCGGTTGGGTCGTCTGGAATCTCATTCCCTAGATCTGTTGGTTCTAGGGAGATATCTTTCAAGGGGTTGAATAAATCAACCAAGATCCCAGCGGCTGAGGATAGTGCTTCTTGGGGAGAAAGGCTGCCATTTGTCCAAACTTCCAACAGCAATCGGTCTTTGGTAATCGAGCCATCCCCACGGGCTTCTTCGACGCTATAGTTGACTTTCCGCACTGGCATAAACACTGAGTCGATTTGCAGAAAGTCCAAAGATGTGGCTTCTTCCCGTCCTCGCTCTACAGTACGATACCCTTTGCCTCTTTCAATGCGAAATTCCATTTCCAGTTTTCCGCCCTCGGCTAGAGTAGCCACGTACTGGGTCGGATCAATGACTTCTACTTCACTGGGTAAATCGAAATGAGCCACAGTTACTGTTGCTGGGCCGTTAACGAGCAATCGACCAATTTGGGGTTGGGAGGAATAGCTTTTGAGGATGACTTCCTTCATTCTCATCAGGATTTCCAGTACGTCTTCACGTACACCCGGAACTGTAGCAAACTCGTGTGTAACGCCTGCAATCCTCACTGCTGTTACTGCTGTACCCTCTAGATTGGACAGTAAAACCCGCCGCAGCGCGTTGCCAACTGTTGTTCCTTGACCGCGCTCTAGAGGTTCCAGAACAAATTTACTATAATGGCTTCGACTTTCCTCGGTATTAGATTCTACACATTCAATTTGAAACTGCGCCACGGAGTAGCCTCCCTTGTTTTAAGGTGCTGCTAGCAGGCAATTAATTTGCCTCTCGAAATTTACTTTATTGCTCTGAGGCTTTTTAGGTGTATCAAACTGCCAACATCCTATGGCGGTTGAGTTTGACACCCCTATTAGTCCTACAAGCGATTATCATTCTTGTGGGTTCTCTGAAGCTGAGCAACCTCCTTGATCAAAAGAGGTGACTTGCTTTTGATTGCCCAAGTTGTTAGAAGTTATTTAGCCAAATCTAAAAATGCTAACAAAAGCTAACATTTTGTATTGCACTAAAGCTAGAAGTGTCAACACTATCCACTCCACAAGCTGACATAACCTATCTGGCTTTCTTCACCTGGTAGAGTGTTTGTCAACTAAACATCAAGCTGCTATTGTAGGTGCTTGATCTTGGCTCTAACTTCTTGCCTACATCCTGCTCAACAAGTTGTATCTAAACTCGGCGGCGCTTGGGGGGACGGCAACCATTGTGAGGAATGGGAGTAATATCTCTAATCAGTGTAATTTCTAGTCCAGCCCCTTGCAGTGCACGGATGGCAGTTTCTCTACCTGCTCCTGGACCGCTGACCATTACCTCAATTTGGCGCATTCCTTGATCTATCGCTCGACGTGCTGCACTTTCAGCAGCAGTTTGTGCTGCAAAGGGGGTTCCCTTTTTTGCACCTTTAAAACCGCTAGAACCAGCACTTGCCCAGGAGATCACATCTCCATTTTGATCGGTAATGGTGACAATGCTATTGTTGAAAGTAGACTGAATGTAGGCCATTCCGTTTGGTACATTCCGTTTCTGCTTCTTGCTCCCGGTTTTTTTAGTTGGTTGTCTCGCCATATTTGTTTAGTTAATTTAAGGTAAAACTTGCTCTGGTGAGCAAGCGTTGAGAAATTATTACTTGCCTGGAGCCTTCTTCTTACCTGCCACTGTCTGCCTTCTCCCACGACGGGTTCTAGCATTGGTGCGAGTTCTTTGTCCTCTGACTGGTAAGCCCATGCGATGACGACGCCCTCTGTAGCAGCCAATGTCGATTAAGCGCTTGATGCTCATTGCCTCTAAGCGCCGCAGATCCCCTTCAACTTGATAGTTGCTTTCTACTTCTGCTCGCAGGGCTGCTACATCCGCATCAGTTAGATCTTTAACGCGGGTGTCTGGGTTAACACCTGTAGCCGCCAGGATTTCCTGCGACCTTGATAATCCAATTCCGTAGATATAAGTCAGACCAATCTCGACGCGTTTATCGCGTGGTAGGTCTACTCCGGCAATACGTGCCACAATGAATTTCTCCCTATTGTTCTCGCAATTGCTGTAGTAAAAACGCGATCACGATCGCGTCTTTTCCTGTTTTTGGTGACTGGGTACGTTGCATCTTACCCTTAGATATCTAAGAGCGCTACCCTTGGCGTTGCTTGTGCTTAGGATTCACGCAGATCACCATCACACGACCACGACGCCGGATCACGTTACACTTTTCACAAATTTTCTTGACTGAGGCTCTGACTTTCATGCCTTTTTTAACTGACTCCAAATGGTAAATTATAGCATTTTTAGGGAAACTAATTCAATTATTTAACTAGAAATTATCCAAAAAGATGCTTTTATGGTAGACTTTAATACATATGATTACTTGTTCCTTAGCCGATAGTTGATTCTGTTTTTCCCTAGGTTGTTGCTGTTTCAACTTTACTCTGACGCGATCGCCAGATAAAATTTTTGTATAATAATGGCGCTAAAGCTTAAATAAGCCAACACATTGTATCCATTGCTCCATCATCTGCTTTAACAGAAGGCTGCCACAGTGCAATAACTTAGTAGGAGTGCCTTGCATTTCAATTGCTTCTGGGTTGATTAATAATCTACTGACCTCCAATGAAAATGATTTTGCTGGTACTTACTTCTTACGCAGGCGGTAAGTTATTCTACCTTTTGTCAAGTCGTAAGGAGTTAACTCCACCTTGACGCGGTCACCAGGTAAAATCTTGATGTAATTGCGGCGAATTTTGCCAGAAATGTGGGCTAACACGTTAAAGCCATTATCCAAGTCAACGCGAAACATTGCATTGGGCAAAGACTCTGTAACCGTGCCTTCCATTTCAATCAAATCTTGCTTAGACAATTTGTTTTTTCCTCAACTCAACAATTTTTAGTTCAGTTGCAGCACTTTACCTGCAAAAGAACACATTTCGAGAAATATATCAACAGTTTATTAATATATCTTAGCTAAAATTGACTTAGTTCCCGTAAATTATAGAGGAGTGGTGAGTGGTAAAGAAGATTCACTACTCACCGCTTCCTACTCTTTACTCCCTGTTTTAGCTCTAGGAGGCTATTATCTTGTGGAGTTCAGTGGTGACTTCTTCTTGGGTTTGATCGCCATTGACAGTTAAAAGTCTATTGCGATCGCGGTAATAGTCAATCAAGGGTGCGGTTTCAGTGCGGTAGACTTCCAAACGACGACGAATGACTTCTTCGCTATCATCTTTTCGTCCTCTAGCAAGTAAACGTGCTACAACAACTTGATCTGGCGCATCCAGATTAACTACTTTTTCGCCACTTTGATGGATTTTATCCAGTAATTCTTCCAGAAAAACCGCCTGAGTTACTTTGCGAGGAAATCCATCAAGAATCCAACCGGATTTGGCATCTGGTTGATTTAGGCGTTCCTGAACCAAATCCTGTACTAGCTCATCCGGGACTAACTCGCCGCTATCTACATAGCTTTGAGCTTTAATTCCCAAAGGAGTTTGCTCTTTCATGGCTTGCCTTAATATTTCACCTGTGGAAATATGAGGAATATTTAAGTGCAAAGCCAAAGTTTGAGCTTGAGTTCCTTTACCAGATCCAGGTGGTCCCAAGAAGATTAATCGCGTCACTATTGTTTCACCATTCCTTCATAGCGCTGAGAGATGACATAAGTTTGAACTTGTTTGGCTGTATCAATCGCCACACCAACTAAAATCAACAAAGAGGTAGCACCCAGTCCTTTAAAGGTTGGTACACCCAAAGCACTTTCGACAGCAGTAGGGATAATAGCAACAAAGCCTAAAAAGATAGCACCCAAGAAAGTCAGTCGATTGATCACTCGCTCGATATACTCACTTGTAGCCTTTCCTGGACGAATACCCGGAATGCTAGATCCCATTTTCTTCAAGTTTTGTGCTACATCAACTGGGTTAACAATCAATGAAGAATAGAAGTAGCTGAAGAAAATAATCGAAGTTAAGTAAACCAGGGCATAAGCCCAAGGCGCAGAACCACCAGGGCTAAGATAAGTGTTTACAATGTTAGCTATTTCTGGATTTTTGGTGAAATTAGCGATCAAAAGCGGCAAACTGAGAATAGCAGCGGCAAAGATAATCGGCATTACACCGCCAGAGTTGAGACGCAGAGGTAAATAGCTACGCTGCTCTGCCAACACTCTGCGACCAACTTGGCGACGGGCTGAAATAATGGGGATGCGGCGGATTCCTTCCTGAACAAACACAATACCAACAATCGTTGCCAGGAATACCAAAACTAGCACTATCACCCGACCAATTATTTCTCTACCGCCAACTTGCACCAAGTCAATGGTATCGCCTAATGATTTTGGTAATGAAGCAACAATATTGACAAAAATCAACAATGATGCTCCATTCCCTATACCACGTTCTGTAATCAGTTCCGATGCCCACATTACGAACATTGAACCAGCAGTCAGGGCGATCGCAGTTTCAGCTACAAATAATGGCCCTGGGTTTAAGGCAAATTGTTGGAGAAATAATGCCGAAAAAGCTACACTTTGGACAATCGCCCAACCTACAGTTACATAGCGGGTGATTTGGGAAATTTTCCGCCGACCTGCTTCGCCTTCGTTTTTCTGTAAATTTTCTAAAGATGGAATAGCAGCAGTGAGCAATTGGATGATAATGGACGCATTAATGAAGGGCAAAATTCCCAACGCAAAGACTCCCAAAGTCGAAAGTCCTCGTCCAGAAAATATATCCAACAAACCAAATATGGAATTATTGCCCGCTATAGCTTCACTGAACCTAGGTCTATCAATCCCTGGTACGGGCAAAAAGATGCCCAAGCGAACCAAAATTAAAATACCGACGGTGACAAGCAGCCTACCTCTCAGTCCGGCTGCTTGTGCCATCTGCATAAAAGTTTCTTGAGCCGTTGGGGCTTTGTCTCGACTGATCATAGAGTGCTACCTTTGAAGTATGAAGTCGCAAGTGTGAAGTGTGAAGCACAAAGTCAGAAGTACAGAATGTGAAGTCTAAATTTTTCGTCCTTCATCCTTCAGACTTGAAACTTCATATAACTTCACAACTCCCACCAGCTGCCTCAATTTTGCTACGAGCTTGACCTGTGAAAGCTGCTGCTTGTACCTTGAGCGGAACGCTCAATTCTCCATTACCTAAAATTTTCAATGGCCCCTTGACAGCAGTTAAAATTCCCGCTTCTTTTAAAGAGGTCAAAGTTACTTCTGTATTGGGAGGAAGGGAAGCTAGCTTCTCTACATTAATCGTAGTGTAATTTTTCCGATTCACAATCGGAAAACCCTTGAGCTTGGGTAAACGGCGGTACAATGGCTGTTGACCCCCTTCAAAACCCGGTCGCGTACCACTACCAGAGCGAGACTTTTGACCTCTCATACCTAAACCAGCACTGGCACCTTGTCCGGCAGAAATACCCCTAGCTACGCGGCGGCGGCGCTTTTTTGAGCCTTTTTGCGGCTTAACATCGTTGAGTCTCATAAGCTAAAAGTTGTTATTTGTCATTGGTCTTATGTCATTTGTCTTTTGTCATTTGTCCTTTGTTATTCACTAATGACCAATGACTGATGACTAATGACTACTTAGATGTAGAGATTTTCAATAGCAATGCCGCGATCTTCAGCAACTTCGGCAAAGGTACGCAGTGTAGATAAGGCGTTAACTGCGGCTCTGGCATTATTGAGTGGATTGTTGGAGCCGAGTTGTTTAGCTAGAACGTTACGAACCCCAGCTAACTCCAGCACAGTCCGGACAGCACCACCAGCAATTACCCCGGTACCGGGTGCAGCTGGGCGCATAATCACTTTAGCGCCACCACCTATACCATCAATGGGATGGGGAATAGAGTTGGATTTAGTAATCGGAATGTCAATTAGATGTTTTTTGCCGTCGGCTACGCCTTTTTTCACGGCTCCAATTACATCTGAGGCTTTGCCTACTCCTACACCAACTTGACCACGTTCGTTACCAACGACAACGATCGCTCGGAAGCTGAGTTTTTTACCTCCTTTAACAACCTTGCTCACGCGGCGAATTTGGATAACCCGCTCTTGCCAATTGGTTTCTTCTTTCTTTGTGCGGTTAGCTTTACGACGACCAGTTGCCATAATCAAATGCTCTCTGTTGAGTCAATAGTCAACAGTCAAGAGTCAACAGTCAATAGTCATTACTTTTGACTATAGACTTTGGACTTTTGACTAATTTAAAAATCTAAACCAGCTTCGCGTGCGGCATCAGCTAGGGCTTTAATCCGACCATGATAGAGGTTACCACCGCGATCAAAGACTACTTTGGTAATGCCTTTTTCTAGCGATCGCGCTGCGATTAATTTGCCGACTTGCACTGATGCTTCACAATTTGAGCCGGAACCTAAGCTAGATTTCAAATCCGGTTCTACAGTTGAGGCTGCTACCAAGGTATGATGCTGAGTATCATCGATTACTTGAGCGTAAATATGCTCGTTCGAGCGAAATACTGCTAACCGTGGGCGTTCTGAAGAACCGTGAACTTTTCCACGAACACGCCGATGGCGGCGCTGTTTTGATTCTCTACGAGTAAGTTTCATGTTTACTTCTTACCACTCTTACCAGTCTTACCAGCTTTGCGTCTTACCACTTCACCTGCATAGCGAATACCTTTACCTTTGTAAGGCTCTGGTGGACGAACGGCACGAATTTTAGCTGCTGTGTTGCCTACCACTTCTTTGTCATAGCCGCTGACTATAACATTAGTGTTATTTTCTACTGCAAACTGAATTCCGTCTGGTGGAGCAATTTGTACCTGGTGGCTATAGCCCATGTTCAAAACTAGGTTACGACCTTGAACTTGTGCCCGGTAGCCAACGCCTTGAATTTCCAAACGGCGCTGAAAACCTTGGGAAACTCCTTCTACCATATTGGCAACCAATGTACGACTCAAGCCGTGCAGTTGCCTAGCAGTACGGGAATCATCCCTACGGTTAACCTGCAATATTTCTCCTTCTTGGGAGACTGTGACAGCAGTAGGCAAATTGCGAGAAAGTTCTCCTTTAGGGCCTTTCACAACAACTTTTGTGCCATCAATCACTACTTGTACTTTGGCAGGAATAGGAATTGGACGTTTACCAATACGAGACATGACTTTTTGTCCTTTGTTACAAGTCCATTGTCTTTTGTCTTTTACTAGTGACAAATGACTAATGACTAATGACTAATAACTACCACACGTAGCAAAGTACTTCGCCACCCAAGTTCTGACGCCGCGCTTCGCGGTCAGTCATAATCCCACTGGATGTTGAAATAATGGCAATGCCGATGCCACCTAGTACTCTTGGTAATTCTTTTCTGTTGGAGTAAACGCGCAAACCCGGTTTACTCACCCGCTTTAAGGCAGTGATCAGGGGTTGGCGATTTTTACCTTTGTACTTCAGGGAAATCACCAAATTCCGCTTTACCCCTTCTCCTGCTTCTTCATATTCACCAATAAAACCTTCATCCCGCAGCACTTTGGCAATACTACGTGTCATTTTTGTGGCTGGCACTTGTGTAGTTTGATGCCTTGCCAAGTTGGCATTGCGGATGCGCGTCAGCATATCTGCAATTGTGTCGTTAGCCGCCATCGTTCCCTCTTTAGATGAACTTATTGATCGCGAAAGGGCATTCCCAATTCCTTAAGTAAGGCGCGGCCCTCTTCGTCATTTTTTGCTGTGGTGGTGATGGAAATATCCAAACCACGGACTTGATCGATGCTGTCGTACTCAATTTCTGGAAAAATAAGCTGTTCTCTTACACCCAGAGTATAATTTCCACGACCGTCAAAGCTTTTAGGACTAACACCACGAAAGTCTCGGATTCTAGGTAGTGTCAGGCTAATTAGGCGGTCGAGAAAGGCATACATCCGTTCGCCTCTAAGTGTCACCATGATGCCAACAGGCATACCTTGACGGATTTTGAAGCCTGCGATCGCCTTTTTTGCTCTGGTCACTACTGGTTTTTGACCAGTAATCACTGCAATTTCATTTAAAGACGCTTCCAGCGCCTTAGCATTTTGAGCCGCTTCCCCTAAACCTCTGTTAACAGTAACTTTTACCAACTTCGGCACTTGATGAATGTTGGTGTATTGAAACTGATTGGTCAGTTTAGGAACAATTGTCTCAAGGTATAAATTTTTGAGTCTTGTTGTCGCCATAGTTTTTTGTCCTGATTATCCCTGGGCTTGGTCAGGGAACTCTTAATTTGGGATTTTAGATTTTTGCTTAGAATTAAAATCTAAAATTTTCAGTAGGCTGGCGTTTATTTATCAATTATTTCGCCAGTTTT
Organism: Nostoc sp. NIES-4103; assembly: GCF_002368335.1. Taxonomy (GTDB): domain Bacteria; phylum Cyanobacteriota; class Cyanobacteriia; order Cyanobacteriales; family Nostocaceae; genus Amazonocrinis. The sequence continues at coordinate 6,510,809 of NZ_AP018288.1, forward strand.
TTTCAGTTTTCTGACTTTCTTACCTTCTTCTGTGAAGGTATAACAGACACGACTGGCAACGTTTTGCTTGGTGGAATAAAGCATCACGTTGGAGCTATGGATGGGAGCCTCTTGGGTGACAATCCGTCCTGATTCCCCTTCTTGCTGGGGTTTGACGTGCTTAGTTTTAATATTCACGCCTTTCACAATGACCTTACTCAGTTGGGGAAATGCTTGGATAATTTCACCAACTTTACCTTTGTCTTTGCCAGCAATCACTTGCACGGTGTCGCCAGTTTTGACGTGCATTTTGTGGAAAACTTTGGGCTTTTGGCTTGCCATTACAGCACCTCCGGAGCCAAAGAAACGATTTTGGTAAAGTTTTTATCGCGTAGTTCCCGTGCGACTGGGCCAAATACCCGTGTGCCTCTGGGATTACCATCTTTGTTGATGATCACAGCGGCGTTATCGTCAAAGCGAATACTCATACCGCTATCCCGACGGATATTGTGACGGGTGCGGACAATCACCGCTTCCACAACATCAGATTTTTTCACAGCCATGTTGGGAATGGCATCTTTGACAACGGCGATAATCTTGTCGCCAATAAAACCATAACGGCTGTTGCCTGCACCTAATACGCGGATGCACATGAGTTTGCGAGCACCGCTATTATCTGCGACATTTAGGTAGGTTTGGGGTTGAATCACAATTAATCTCCCTTGTTGTAGTTGTTATCAAGTAACAACTATTAAGCTGTAGCTTTGGTATTCAGTATTTCTGTGACTTGCCAGCGCTTGGTTTTACTCAGGGGTCTAGTTTCCTGAATCTTCACGCGATCGCCCACTTTGCACTTGTTTTCTTCATCGTGAGCTTTATAGCGCCGAGTTTGAACTACAATCTTGCCGTACTTGGGATGGGGAGCGCGGTTTTCCACGGCAACTACTACCGTTTTTTGCATTTTGTCGCTCACTACCAAGCCAACTCGTTCTTTGATTGCCATAATCTCCTACTTTTCTTCTTGAGGCGGTTGAGTTGCTGCCCGTTTGCGCTCACCTTCTACCGTCAGCAATTGAGCTAAGCGATGCTTAGTATGTCGGAATTGGTGGGGCTTATCTAGCTGTCTTGTGGCTTTTTGTAAACGCAACTGAAACAGTTGTTTTTTGGTGGCGATAATTTCCTGAGCCAGTTTCTCGTCACTTAATTCTCTAGCTTCTGAAATTTTGGGAAGAGCCATTTCCTACTCCTGCTCCTCAACTTGAGAGCGCACAATAAACTTGGTTTTAATCGGCAGCTTATACGCAGCCAAGCGCATGGCTTCACGGGCTATTTCTTCGGAAACACCGGCGATTTCAAACAAAATTCGCCCTGGTTTAACTACTGCTACCCAAAATTCTGGCGAACCTTTACCGGAACCCATCCGGGTTTCAGCAGGACGCATGGTTACAGGTTTGTCTGGGAAAATCCGAATCCAGATTTTACCACCCCTACGGATATAGCGAGTCATTGCCCGCCGGGAAGCCTCAATTTGGCGAGAGGTAATCCAAGCTGGTTCTTGAGCTTGGAGTGCAAAGTCACCAAAGTTGAGGGTGCTGCCACGGTTGGCTAGACCTTCCATTCGTCCGCGCTGTTGCTTGCGGAATTTCGTTCTTCTTGGACTTAACATGATTTGCTACTGGGGATTAGGGATTAGGGATTAGGGATTGGGAATTAGGGATTGGGAAAATGTGTTTGAAGTATCCAAGACAGAAATTGAAGACTCTTAGCCCAGTCCCCAATCCCCAGTCACCAGTCCCTTTCTTATCCTTCATTTGAGCGGTCTTCAAATTGTTGACGACGACGTTGTTGTTGACGGCGACGTGGTTCACGTTCGCGGGCTGCGGGTGGAGGTGGAGTTTCTTCTTGTCCTGGGATAATTTCTCCCTTGAACACCCACACTTTAATACCTAAAATTCCGTAAACTGTCTTCGCTGTTGTGTAGGAATAGTCAATATCCGCTCTTAGAGTATGTAGGGGTACTCGACCTTCACGAGTCCACTCTGTTCGGGCAATTTCTGCACCGTTGAGCCGACCACTGACTTGAATTTTAATACCTTGGATACCAGCACGTTGAGCGCGTTGAATAGCTTGCCGTACTACCCGCCGGAAGGAAACGCGGCGTTCCAATTGTTGAGCAATGTATTCTGCAATTAAATAGGCGTCAGCATCAACTCGCTGTACTTCAACTACGTTGATCCGAATTTGACGATTGCTACCTAATAGCTCTTGAAGTCCGGTACGCAATGCGTCAATGCCTTGCCCACCGCGACCTACTACTACACCTGGGCGAGCCGTGCGTACTTCCAGGTCGATTTGGTCTGCTTTACGCTCAATCCGGACTTCCGAGATTCCAGCGTTGTTTTGAGCGAGTCTGCCCAACTTTTGTTCTATGTAGTTACGGAGTTTGTAGTCTTCTTGGAGAAGTTCTGGATAGCGGTCAGGAACAGCAAACCAACGGGATTGATGTTCTTGTGTAATACCCAGGCGAAAACCAACTGGATGAATTTTCTGTCCCACTAATGCTTCCTCTAATATTTCTTACTTTACGCAGTTTTTCGTGTCGGTCTGCTTATTCAGCATCGGCACTAGCACCAACAGCTACAGTAATATGACACGTCGGCTTGCGAATTTGGTAAGCTCGTCCCTGCGCTCTTGGTTGAAACCGTTTTAGCACTGGGCCTTGATCTGCGTATGCCTGGGTAATGATTAGTTTAGCTCGATCTAATCCGGCGTTATGCTCGGCATTAGCGGCAGCGCTTCTGAGCAGCTTTAATACTGGTTCAGTGGCTCTATAAGGCATGAATTCCAGGATAATCAGTGCTTCTCGGTATGATCGGCCACGTATTTGGTCGAGTACACGACGCACTTTAAAGGGAGACATGCGTATAAAACGGGCGATCGCTTTTACTTCAGTAGTATCAGTAGCCATAATTTTCTCCTTATAGTCAAGAGTCAATAGTCAATAGTCAATAGTCAACAGCCATCACTTTTTACTATTGACTTTGGACTTTTGGACTAATGACTATCTCCCTGCTTTTTTGTCACTTTTGCCATGACCCCTGTAAGTGCGTGTGGGGGCAAATTCACCTAGTTTGTGCCCTACCATCTGTTCATTGATAAAAACTGGAACGTGTTGACGCCCGTTGTGAACAGCTATGGTATGGCCTACCATCAGTGGCAAAATTGTCGATGCTCTCGACCAAGTTTTAACAACTTGTTTTTCGTTTTTTGCATTCAGCTTTTCAATTTTGCTGAGCAAGTGATCGGCAACGAAAGGACCTTTTTTTAGAGAACGACCCATAATTCGATTTTGGATTTTGGATTTAAGAATTAGAAGTTAGGAGTTAAAAGTTAGCAGTTAGGAATTAGATTTGACTCATAACTCATAACTCATAACTCTTCACTCTTAACTCTTTACGATTCACGACCACCACGACCGCGTTTGGAAGATTTGCGGCGACGACGCACAATCAATTTACTGCTAGCTTTTTTGGGTTTACGTGTCTTGGCACCCAAGGCAGGTTTACCCCAAGGTGTTACAGGCCCAGATCTACCGATAGGCGCCCTACCTTCACCACCGCCGTGGGGGTGGTCAACTGGGTTCATCACGCTACCTCTAACCTTGGGACGGCGACCTTTCCAGCGATTTCTTCCTGCTTTACCAGCACTCAAGTTTCTGGCATCAGTGTTGCCTACTTGTCCGATTGTGGCGTAGCATTCCCGCCGAATCAAGCGAACTTCTCCTGAAGGCAGTTTCAAAGTCACATAATTGCCTTCTTTTGCCACAACTTGCGCTGTAGCACCAGCTGAACGCACAATTTGACCGCCCTTACCAGGGGTCAGTTCTACGTTGTGAACACTTGTACCCAAAGGAATGTTGGCAAGTGGCAAAGCATTACCATCTTCAATCGGAGCTTCTGGCCCAGCAATAAGTGTTGTGCCAACTTTCAAGCCGTTGGGTTGCAGGATGTAACGTTTTTCACCATCCTGATAATACAAAAGAGCAATCCGAGCATTCCGATTGGGATCGTATTCGATCGCTGCTACTTTCGCTGGGATATTACGCTTATCCCTCTTAAAATCAATAATCCGATAAAGTTGTTTGTGTCCGCCACCCCGACGACGGCTGGTTATCCGCCCTTGATTATTGCGACCTTTGGGACGATGTTTGTACGTCGTTAGCGATTTTTCCGGCTCTGTTTTGGTAATTTCTGCAAAGTCGGAGATGGTAACTTGACGAGTACTGGGGGTATAAGGGCGATAAGAACGAGTACCCATATTTTTAAATGCTGAGTGCTAAGTGCTGAGTTTTGAGTTTTAAGTTTTGAGTGATGAGTTTTGAGTTTACTAACTCGTAATTCATAACCCTTAACTCATAACTTTATTTAGACTTCTGGGAATAGAACTTGTCTAATCTTCTCTTCGTCCCCAGGTGCAACGGTGACAATTGCTCGCTTGTATTGCGGCTTGTAACCGATAAATTTACCAACCCTACGCTTTTTGCGTGGTGGTAATGTCGTATTGATTTTGACAATCTTGACCTGAAATAAATCTTCTATTGCCGCTTTAATTTCTGGCTTGGTTGCCTTTGGAGTCACTTCAAAAGTGTATTTATTTTGCTCCATTAGGATGGTCGCCTTTTCTGTAACTATTGGGCGACGGATTAAGTCAGGAAGGTTGCGGGGGTCGAAGTTAGGCACTGTAGACCTCCTGGATTTTTTCTAGGGCTGATGCTGTCACTACAATTTTGTCAGCGTGCAGCAAATCATAAACATTTAGCTGGTTAGCTAGGATTACCTTTAAATTTTCTATGTTGCGGGCTGATAAATGAACATTTTCCGCAATCTCAGACAAAATTAAAAGTGTCTTATTTTCTGGTTCTACACCCCAACGAGTTAATGCTGCTACCAATTCTTTGGTTTTTGGGCGTGATAGCTCGTTGCTAAATTCTTCTACTACAATTAAGTCGTCGATGCGGCTGACTAGTGCTGTCCGCAGTGCTAAACGTCGCTCTTTGCGGTTTAATTTTAAGTTATATTCTCTAGGCTTAGGCCCAAAGATCACACCACCACCACGCCATAATGGTGAACGAATAGACCCAGCACGAGCGCGACCTGTACCTTTTTGCCGCCAAGGTTTGCGACCGCCACCTCTAACTTCAGAACGAGTTTTTGTACTGGCAGTGCCTTGACGAGCATTCGTTAATTGTCTTACTAAGGCTCTATGTACAATATGAGCCGCTGTTTCTTCTTTGGCAACTCGCAATTCAAGGGTCGTCTGACCGACTTGTTCTCCTTGCCAATTTTTAACTACACTCTCTACCATCTTTGTGTCCTTTGTCATTAGTCAAAAGTCCATAGTCAAAAGTCCATAGTCCATAGTCCAATGACTATTGACTGTTGACCGTTGACTATTTACCAACTTTCTTTGCGGGCAGAACATTCACCAATGACCCTGGCTTCCCAGGAATGGCTCCCTTTATTAGCAATAAGTTGCGTTCCGCATCAACTCGCACTACTGTTAACTTGCGAATGGTGACGCGGCTACCACCCAAACGCCCTGCCATCCGTTTACCTGGATAAACACGACCTGGTGTTGTACCAGCACCGATGGAACCTGGCGCTCTATGGTTTTTGGAACCATGGGACATGGGCCCGCGACCAAAGTTGTTGCGCTTTTGGTTGCCTGCAAAACCGCGACCGATACTTGTACCCACTACATCTACAATTTGACCTGCACTAAAAATATCTGCTTTAATTTCTTGACCTAAAGCATAATCACTAGAACTATCTGTGTGATACTCACTCAAGTGACGTAATGCTGGGGCAGATGATTTTGCTAGGTGACCTAGCAGCGGTTTGTTCAACGCTTTTGGTTTAACTTCGCCAAAGCCAACTTGAATGGCAGCGTAACCATCGGTTTGTTTGGTTTTAATCTGTGTAACAGTGCATGGGCCCGCTTGAATGACGGTTACAGGAATCGCTACTCCTGCTTCATCAAATACTTGGGTCATGCCCAGCTTGGTGCCGAGAATCCCTACAGACACAGTAACTGGTTCTCCTTATCTACTTGCTTACCTTGGAATCGGACTTGATGAGACACGCGCTTTTATGTCGGTTGAAGGTGGACGAGCCTCCAGAAGTTAATTGTTTCAACTTCTCCCGGACATAACCAACTGTGTCGTTACTGTTTGGTGAATCCGGTTACTTTCACTCAGTTGGTCACCCAAACAGCCACAAGCGTCTTCCCACTGGGAAGAGATAACTTCTGGAATCAAGGCAATGCTCTAGAGCTTTGCACTTTGTGCAGCAATGCTTTCGTCCAAGCAATTGCTTTGGCACTTTCTTTTGGCAGTGCTGTGGGTTGGTTTCCCGACTGGAGTAGCCAGTGCGTTGCTTTCGTTTTCAAAGTTGTAGCAACTGGCGTGCAACTGCCCTGCTGTAGTGGGACTTAAGCAGGTTTTTAATGCTCAGTATCCGTTAACTGAGGCTGATGCAATGTCATCAAACCAACATCACTGCTCAGTTCCTACCTCATTAAACACCTTAAACTATAGCTTAAGGTTTTACCTGGTTGTTTCAGGGGGCTACAGGAGTGAACGTATTTTGGAACTCAATAGAGACTTTGTTTTTTAGCCTCTAGCTCCTTGTTGACCTGAAAGCTTTTTTAGTTTACCAGTCTTGTGCTACTTTGAGCTAGCTTATACTCTTTAAATAAATAGAGTCATCATTTACCTGATGCTAACACCAGTTCATGATGGCAATAAGAAGGCATACTAAATTGCAAATATGGTCACAATCTAACATTATAAATCATTTATTTATTGTTGTCTAGTAATTTGTAGATCGATTTTTGGCTGTAAAGGGACGGGAGCGGGGGAGCAGGGGAGCGAACCTATACCTAAAGGCATTGGCTTTTCAATCAGCTATTCACAGGAAAATCCCACAAATAAGCATAAAAAAGGAATATCTCGACTCCCTACTCCTTTTTACAAGCTAGGAGATGCTTAAACAGGCTGCTTCTATGGTCAGTTCAAATTTCTCTTTTATTATTCATGCTTTTATTCTGGGGCTGCAAAAGCAAGTTGAGCAGTGAAGCATCTCTGCTTCTTCAGGTTCAATAGTAACTTCTGCTGTTTTGGATAAAGTTTATCTATCTTAATCTATCGCTTCAAGGTAAATAATAGAGATATCTAGGTGGGATAGGACAAAAAATCTATGGCACTAATAACCACTGGCAACGGTTTAATTCGCGATCTGGAAAAATTTGGTTCTGTTGGTGTGTACGTTCCTTTGGAAGGAGGTTTTGAAGGTCGGTATCAACGCAGACTGCGGGCTGCTGGCTATACTACTCTCCACATTACTGCTAGGGGGCTGGGCGACGTGGCTGCCTATCTCACAGGTGTTCATGGAGTCAGACCACCACATCTTGGAAAAAAAAGTACTGGTAGTGGTGCGGCAGTAGGTTACGTATATTATGTGCCACCAATTATCAATTCTCACCTGGAACAGCTACCACCAAAATCAAAGGGGCTGGTCTTGTGGATTATTGAGGGGCATATTCTTTCCGATCAGGAAGTTGAGTTTTTAGCAACTTTGCCTAGTTTGGAACCACGAGTTAAGGTAGTCGTTGAAAGAGGTGGCGATCGCGCTTTTCGTTGGCAACCTCTAACAGAGACATTCTCAGCTAGTTATAAAGCTGGGTAATTAATTAAAATAGGGGCGATCGCTACTTTTGTGTAGTTAGCTGAGGTGCGATCGCCTTTATTTTGTTTTTTTGCCAGCTACTCGGTCAAGACACTTAGCGCAAACTTTGTTAGTTTTATCATTTCAATAAAATATTTCCAGAAACTTGCAGGCAATTACGGTCAAGACTCGGCATACTGAAAGAAGGAGAGCAGGTTAGACCACTCTCTGTTTTCCTAGGCGTGAAACTGAAAGAGCGAAATGAGACGTAAATCTACTGGTAGATCGGCTACTGTTTCTAAACCTTCTGCTTTCCAATCCCCGATGTTTAACCTCACTACCATTGCTATTTTGGCAGGGGTGCTGATTTTGGGAATTGGAATTGGCATTGCTTTTAGTTCTACAACTACGTTGAGTCCATCAAACGTAGCTTCTCGTGAATTTATTGATACTAAAGCACCGAACCCTGAGATTTGCGTACAGTATGGTGCCAGTGCAATGGTGATGGATGCCAGATTGTTTGTTACTCTTAACCCCTTCAATGTCTACGTAGCTCAACCAAGTATGCGTCCAGGATGCGTTCTGCGTCAAAATAACTGGGCACTTTTAGAGCAACGCAAGCTTGTAACATCTCAACAAGTGAATGAATGTAAGAATCGTCTGAATACTTTTGGCTTTACAGGTAACTTAGACAGTGATAAACCTGATATTAGATGTATCTACCAAAATGAAGCAGCGCAAAACTTCTTCATGGCTCAACCAGGGGCAGTAGCACCGAATCAGGAAACAGAAAGATTCTAATACATTTTGGATTTTGGATTTTGGATTTTGGAGCCACTGTGTTGCAGACGTTACCTTGTTAAATGCAAGTGGCATGATTGGCAATTGGTTTGGATTGTCTGAGTTATGTGAATCTATACTGTCGCATTATTTTTGCAAATTGCTATGACTAGGCTGGCAAACATTTAGAGGATATTAAAGTATGACTGAGGCAATCTTTAATTATCCTCTTTTTAGTATTCCTGCCGAAACTTTTAAATATTTATCACAGGTGAATTTTAATCCTAACTTTATTTGTTCACTTGCAAATGAAACTAGCAGTCTACTAGTTGAAAGATATACAGTATCCGGTTCTATATCTGCCTAATTATCGGGTAAAGCTTCCAACTATTTTGTTGCTGATATAAATTTTAAGTACAATTTGTTTAAGTTCATCTTTCTTAACTTCTACCTAATTAAATTTGGAGAAATAGGTCACTCTAATATCTGCGTTGAGGAAGGGGTTGACCAAATTCAATCACCTCAATATTTGGTTCATTAGGGGTTGAATAATCATGATTGATTGTTGGTACTGTTGGGGTAGGGAAATTAGGACTCGCCGCAGGAGGAATGCTGTTAAGATTACTGGGTTGATTGGGAAAAGAAGGTGGCAAAAGAAGAGAACTTGGTACTTGCGAGGAGTTACTGGGAGTCAGAGGTGGAACCGTGACAAACGGCTGCTGGTTAGTTGTTGGGGGTAGAGTGCTAGGAAATTGCAGGTAGTTACTTGGAGATATGTTGGGTTGCGAGTAGTTCGGGGTTGGAGGTAAGATATTAGACGGTTGCGGGTAGTAGTTATTAGAATTTGGCGCTAAGTTATTGGGCGAAGGCTGTAATCCTGGTTGTATGGAGGAACGGCTATAGTTAGAATTAAAAGCACGTAATACCCAGCGAGTGGGGTTTTGCCTGGAAACAGGTTGCAGTTGTATCTGATTGGGATCTATAAAAGTCTCTGTTGCCAAATCTAGGACAATACGAGTCACATTTGCATTTAATTGGGAAACGCGAATTCCTTTGATTGCGCCAGAATAATTTTGATTTGTGGGAACATAACCTAATTTGGTTTTCGGCAAATCTACAACAATCCGGGGGGGCTGAGAAAGGTAGAAGTATTTGGGAGTTATGCCTGCTGAAAGTGTAATTTCTAGTTGTAAAGCTTCTGGGTAAAAGCGCCAATCATCTAGTCTTGCTATTGGCAAAGCAGTATTCTTAACATTTGGCAATTGTACAGTTTGATGATTCTGACTTGGTGACTTTTTGGGCACTGGTTTAGCAGCACTGGTTGCTGTTTCCAGCATAATTACTGTGTACAAGCCGAACAAGCTAACACTAAATAGTTGCTGGCTCCATTGGAAAAGTTGCCTAGTCGTCAGTCTCTTGTACATTATTTTATACCCTGTATGTTGAGCCATGAAGCATTTTCAGGCATTGGTAATGGTTTACTGATTTAAATTGCCCATAATTCAATGGCTGTTTAATTTCTGCGATTTTTCTTGGTCTTTCTGTAACATTGCGGTAAATCCTAAGCTTTGGGAAATGCCATTGACGTTTAGTTGACCAGTAATCTTACCGTGATCTACTAGTTTCATTTGAATTGTGACTAATTTGTTACGATCGCCCTGAGCCAGTGGAGTATTACAAAGAATGTATTCCTCGACTTTTCCAGATAGACTTGACTGCTGATTTTGGAATAGACCTGTGAGGGAGTGTTGTTTCTCCGTGTCTGCATTAGCGTTTGCTGGTAATAATGAGGCATTTAAGTAAATACCCGATTGCTGAATGTTTAACAACAGAGGGCTTGATGTTTCACAGTTTGGTAAATTTTCAGCCAAGGTTAGACGATAGCGACCGTTAATTACAGGAGGGGCTTGGAGATTTTTTTCTCCATAAGCAGTTACAACTTTAAATAAGAGTAGAACTGAACCTATTGCCACTCCGTAGAAAGTTAAAGATTTAAAGTTAAAATGACTCATTGTTTCAAATCCTGAGTGCTGATTCTGGATTGCTAACCTCAGAAAGTACTGATGTGAGATGAGAAGTGACTTGATTGTAGCGTCGGGTGATCAGCAGCGAGGAGCGACATTGAATGGCTAGTGCATCAGTGTATCGTCCTAGGGTTTGGCGCTCAATACCCCAAGCGCGGCTGGTACCGGCTATGGTCAAGTCAACAGCTTCTGAGGCTGCAATTACAGCTTGAATTGGTTCTGGGGCTTCGACAATCTTGATTTCAATGCGATCGCGTACACTAATTGGCAATTGCCTAAATATTCTGTGCAATTCATCACTCAGTTCATCCTGGAGGTAATTTTCAAAGACTACTTGTAAAACTTGCAAAGTACAGGTTTCAATATTAATTAGCAATCGCAGAGCCAGTATCAATGCTAAATCATCGTGAATATTGCTGGAGTAAGGAACCAATAACTTTTCTAATCGCTCCCCTCCCCGGTCGATGAAAACTGCTACATCTACTGGTGCAGTACTGAGAATTTGCCCGACTCGTCCACCCAAGCGATTGTTACTAAATGCTGGGCGATGCCATCCTACAAGAATTAGATTAGCTTGTTCAATTGTGGCAATCTGTGCTGTTTCTCTGGCAACATTGTTAGATATGCGAATGATGGGATGTACATAAGACTGTGCGATCGCTGGTTCTAGAGCGTTGATTAAATCTTCTAACTGCACTCGACGCTGGTCAATTAATCGGTCAGCCTCACCTGGGGTACTTTCAAAAGCATAGTCTTCTTCCAATTCAATCAAGCTGAGGGGATTGACAATGGCGGGTTGTTGGTAATTAAGAGCGATCGCTACTGCCAACTGTAACAAACCTTTTTGCGTGCTGGGATTGGCTACTGGCACTAAAATTCGGTAAGGACGATATTCGCCTTGATTTGTGGTATCTATATCTGTTTGCTGTTCTGCTTGTGGTTCTACTAAATCTAACTTGATGAGCCGTTTGGGATATGTCCATTCCAGCAATGGCGAAGTCATGAATGTAGTGACCAATGCCATAATTACCAGCATGGTAAACACTAAGGGCGAGATTACTCCCAACTCCAAACCAATATTGAGTACAATTAACTCGGTCAAACCGCGAGTATTCATCAACCAACCCAGTGCTGATGCTTCTCGGTTATTAATGCCGCTGACGCGAGCTGCTACATAAGTACCAATATACTTACCTGCGATCGCCACAGCTAACACCAATGCACATAATAGCCACAAATCAGGACGATTCAGTAAGCCAATTTGCGTCCGCAAACCACTGTAGGCAAAAAACACTGGTAACAGAAATACTAGTACAAAATCTTCAGTTTTTTCTGCCAATTCCCGTACTAAATCTGCGTTCTTGGGCATTGCTGCTCCCAGTAAAAATGCCCCAAAAATTAGGTGAATTCCAATAAGTTCGGTAATCAATGCAGAAGCAACTACTGCTATATAAATTCCAGCTAGAACGAACTGGCTTAAGCGTTTCGTGCGGAGGTAGTAGGTGGCAAAGCGTCCCAAAAACCAACGTCCTACGGTCAGTATAAAGCCAATATATACTAAACTTTCGATAATTGTGGGTATTGCACCAGCGAAATTACCTGTACGAGCAACAGCGATCGCCACTGCTAAAACGCACCAAGCCGTGACATCATCTACCGCTGCACAGGTTAATGCCAATGTTCCCAAGCGTGTACCTTGCAAATTATTCTCGGTGATAATACGAGCTAGTACTGGAAATGCTGTAATTGACATGGCTGCCCCTAAAAACAGGGCAAAGGCAGTAAATGATACACTAGCATTGGAAACCAGCGGATAAAGCAGCACCGCTAATAGTGTTCCTAGGGAAAATGGTACTAAAATACTAACGTGAGAAGTTAAAACTGCTACTTCTAGCTGTCCACTCAGATATTTAGGATTTAGCTCTAACCCAATCAGAAACATGAAAAATATCAGTCCCACTTGAGACAAGACATTTAAAAAAGGAATTGTTTCTGGTGGAAATAAGCTAGCTGCTACATCGGGAGCAATTAAACCAAATAAAGATGGGCCAAGCATTATCCCGGCGACAATCTCACCAATTACTAACGGTTGCTTAATTGACTTGAATGCTAATCCTGCTAACCGTGATAGTCCAATCACAATTAGTACCTCAACCAGAACAAGAATAACTGTCTGCATGGTTTCCTCAATAAAAGACGCTATCTGGTTTCCCTTAGATGATTCTTTAAATCACAGCAAAATGTCAACCTCAAGGATGAAAGATTAAAGATGAAATTACGTCATCCATAAATGAATACGGTTCAATTCAGGCTAAGATTGTGTAATCAAAGTTAATTTTACAAACCACAGAGGCGCAGAGAACACAGAGGAGGAAAGAAATGTTTAGCTAAACTGTATTGATTGCTAAAGAATAGCATTTAAACAAAATAGTTCTCAAATTTTCATTTTTACGTCTTTAGCCAGTTGCAAGAATAGAGAGATATCTCTCCAAACTAATGGCTCCTCTGGTGTAGTTTGATTTTTCCATCACTTTTGTATGAGTTTTCAAGAAACAGGTGTAAATCTAGGAAAAACCAATTTTTTTAAAATATTTGCATTAGATAAGCAAAGCTGTGTGTTCCTAGTTTCAGTACACAAATATTAAATGTTTAACATTCATGTTGTAATTTAAATTTACTTATACAGAAGATTTTGCATAGCTTGTGCCTTGCAACAAAAAGGCAACTAGTGGTGATGCCATGAGTGTAGTCACAATTGCCATAATTACCATGATAGTAAATAAAGTGGGAGTGATTATGCCTTGCTCTAGACCAATATTAAGGATAATTAATTCCATCAAACCGCGAGCATTCATGAGGGCACCAATGGTTGCTGATTCCCGCCAATTTTCCCCGGCAATTTTTGCGGCTAACATGCAAGCAATGCCTTTACCGAGAATAGCGATCGCTATGATTAATAGTGTAATTCCCCATAAAGCAGGTGTGTTGACTAGTCCAATTTGAGTGTTGAGTCCAGAGAAGACAAAGAATATTGGTAGTAAAAATGATGTGGTTAAATATTCTGTGCGATCGCGTATTTGATCTGCAAATTCGCCTCTTGGCATTGCTGTACCCAAAATAAACGCACCAAATACTGCATAGATGCCTACTGCGTCAGTAAACCAGGAACTAAACATTAAAACAATTAATACCAAAGTTAGAGTTTGGATGGTTACGCCACCATCACGTTTTGTCATGTGAGTAAAAATTGCTAGTGCTGGACGCCCAACAAAAATTGAAAATAGTACGTAGCCAATACCGCCACCAATGGCAAAGACGGCAATACTTGTGTTAGCTTTCAAACTTGCCAGTACAATAGCCAATAAACACCATGCAGTTGCATCATCTATGGAACCTGCTGCTAATGCCAAAGTTCCAAAGCGAGTTTTGGCAATACCACGTTCGTATAGCATCCTGGCTAACATAGGAAATGCTGTAATTGACATGGAAGCACCTAAATACAAAGCTGCTGCCCAAGGAGTCACTCCTTGTTTAAAGAGTTCAGCTTTGCCATACAATAAAAAAGCGGCTGCTCCGCCTAAAATAAATGGTGCAAGTATTCCCGCCGCAGAAACTAAACCTGCACTTTTGACTCGCTGTTTAATCAAATTGGTATTAAACTCTAAGCCAATTAAAAACATATAAATTACTAACCCAATCTGACTGATGGCAAAAAGAATTGACATTGATGGGTTAGGAATCTTTTCTCCTGTAGCTAGCAAAATTGGAGCTTTGGGAAAAAGCCATTGCTGTAAATCAGGGGTAATTAAGCCAAATAATGATGGCCCTAACATTACACCAGCGATCATTTCGCAAACAACATCAGTTTGCCCAAGGTAGCGTCGCCCAACAATAGTTATTAATCGACAGGCAACTAATATAATAGTTAATTGGAGCAATAGCTTCAGCACTAGCTCAAAATTTGACATTGAAATTTCCTGATAATAGATGGCGAGAATGATTCAAATAAATGTAGCAATCTTTAGTTGAGATGACAAAATAGTTATATAAATATAAACACCAAATATTACATCTGGTGGTTACAGAATCCCTCAACTATACAGTTAGTTTGCCCTGTTTTTTTCTCAATAAATAGCTACAACAGCACAATCACATATTTCGTAAATGCACCATCTGTGGTGAAGCTTAGCTGATGGTACATTGACGAAATATAAACTTTATTATATTTTTTTAACTGTAATGAATAACTATGTTTGAATTTAATGATTAATCAATAATTGAAGGCATTATAACCACTGTCCACCCCGAAAACGCCAACGGAGAAAAATAATCCGCATGAGACTTTGTGAGGCAATAAAAACTGCTAGCCAAACACAGCTGTAGTGTAGTAAAAAAGCTCCCAGTGATAGTTCTTCTTTAGGCAGAGGTATTGGTAAGAAGCCAAAAAGTTTGACTCCGCAGTAGATAAAGAATAATTCCCAGATACCAGCCAAGAGTTGATAAACTGCTGGCCAGTCCCTATCCCAGCGTAATTTTTGCAAATAATTATAAAGTAAATCCCAACCCAAACCAAAGATGGCAACATAGCCAAGTATCCAAAAATAAACTGAATTAGCACCAGGCCCAATTAAGCCTGTTGCAAATGGTATAGATACTAATACACCGACAGTGGCTAGTAATAACAATCGAGTTTGCCAGCGACCAAATAAAGTTGGAGTCATAAAGTGCAAAATAAATTAAATAATATAAATATTTTGTATTAATAAAATTGTGCCTATTTAGCCTAACTTTACGTTAGATGCTAGCATGATGTGTGAGGTGCTTTGATCATATTTTTGTAACAAACCATATTGATATATGCGCCTAACAACCCTACACTTAATTGATTTCTAGGCATTGCTGAATCATAATATAAAATTACAAAATCACGCTTCTTTTTCTTTGTGTCTTTGCGTGAGACTAATTCATATTTTCACTCAGCAACGCCGATTTTTGCTATATTTTTGCTATGCCTATACCTAATGAGTATTAGCTAATCAATTTTTAGGATGTTTGCATTTGCAAATCAAATCTATTGTAGGCTGCCAGTGCTTGCCAATGGGTTACATCCTCGAACAAAGCTTGATAGCCTAATGTGTTGGGATGAAGACCATCTTCGCTAAGGCGTTGGAGTAGCCAAGTTTCACCGCGTTCCATCCATTTCTCGAAAATATCTAGATAGGGAATTCGCCGTTTGAGGCAAGCAAGTCGAGTGGCTTCTTTGTAGCGGTACTGATCGCTATGATTGTAGTAGAAGCAGTCTAAAAATGGCATTTTAGACTCATCCACTGGCACCATGCCTATAAATAGTACTGGGCAAAGTTGCTGCGCCATATCTAGTAGAGAAGCTATTTCTGATTCAAATACAGTAAAATCTGTATAATTTCGTCCATTGGGGCGAGCTAACCGGGCTGAATCATTTACTCCTACTGACAGAATGATCAAGTCAGGGACGCGATTTCGCAGTTCACCGCGATGGCGGAATTCTACCTCTAGTCTTTGTGCTACTTGTTGTGTGCGATCGCCTCGCACTCCCAAGTTATATAGTACATGTCCGGCACTATCAGGTAACATCCACCAACGCCGCAGTTGCTCAACCCAGCCTCCTTTGTCTGGATCGCCGAATCCATAGACTAAGCTATCTCCCAGTGCGACAATCTTCAAAGGCTGACATTGGTTTGGTGCTATAGACAGCTGCATTGAGGAAGAAAGCTCGATTGTTTGCATTTTAAAAAGAATATATTTTAAATTTTTACAATATTCTATACATTTCTATACCATTAACGGTTATCTTAGTAAATTCTGCAAGCAACAGGCTTTTCAATGGGCATATTTTACTTCAATAATATTTCAAATATGCCTACAGGACTTACGCAAAACTACGGTCTGTAGGGGCAATTCATGAAATAGCCCTACGTAAGTCAAGGGTAATTTCACATAGGATTTATCTGAGTAGCCAACAAATGCCAAAAAATTTGATACCAAGATAATAGAAGGGTAAGATTTTTTTTATTGACAATCTTCTTTTGTTAGGCTATGTCTTACCGCAAAATTGCTTTGTGTTTACGTCCACTACTGACTTCTTGTATCTTGTGGGTAGCTATAACGCCCCCATCTTTCGCTTCTAGCTTTCAAGCAGCTGACAAGGTGTATCAAATAGCGGATAAACCCGTGGTTCTGCCGCCAATTCCTTCTGCAAATGATTCCTTAGTTCTGCCACCACTTCCTCCTGTCAATAATTCCTTAATTTGTCTACCTCCTAGCCTTCGTTCATTTAGCTTACCAAGTTTAGCCAAACTACAATTCATCTCTTCGCAAGCTGGCAATTTAGCTAAAATCGCAGTTGAGTATGCTGCATCTGGGCAATATGACCAAGCTATCAAAACTGCCCAATCGATAAAAGATAAATATTTATTAGCCAATACACTCGTTAAAATAGCCAGTTTTCAACGTCAAACGCAACCAAAACAATCACTGCAACTGCTTTCTCAAGCTTTGGGTGTAGTTGCTGGCATAGAGGAAGATTACAGTCGTAATAACGTATTAAAGGCGATCGCTATTGAATATGCAACAGCGGGTGAATTTAAATTAGCCCTTCAGACTGCCCAAGGAATTAAGGATAGAAGTCAAAAATATGACACTATCAGCAAAATCGCAATTCAGTACGTAGCAAAAGGACGCCAAGACCAAGCCATCAGACTGATTCAAACTCTGCCAGATGAGTATAAAAGAAATGATGCTTTGATAAGCATAGCTGAATATTACGCAGATTTAAGCAAGTACGACCAAGCCTTACAAATCGTGGAAACTCTGAAATACGATTATGACAAGGCGGATGCTTTACATAAAATAGTTCGCCAAGCGCTCAAGGCGCGACAAGCTGCTCAAGTGGTTGGGTCTATTCAGGCAATTTCTGATGACTGTACTAAATCGGCAGTAGTAACTCTCCTCAGTAGGCATTATAAGGAACCTGACTTAGAAACAAATCAAGAAAAAGAAACTTTAGAGAGATTGTCTGTAGCATTTCAAATTGCTCAAAGCATCAAAGCTGAATCTCCGAAAACTGATGCTTTGTCTAAAGTTGCCATTGGGTATGTTGATGCTGGACAGATTGATTTAGGCTGGAAATTGACCCAAACGCTTGTAGAAGGTTATTGGAAAAACCAAGCATTAGCTAAACTAGCTAACTATTATCTGGAAGCGAAACAGCCTGACCAAGCATTAACCTACGCTGAAATGATGAAAAATTCTGCTGAAAAAGCGGATATGCTCACCAATATAGCTGGTAGCTACGCCAAAGCAGGGCAAGCAGAAAAAGCTTCGAGGTTACTATCTCAAGCCTTAGAAATCACTAAAATGACGGCGGAATCTAACAACTCGTTTGTTATCCCACCTCTACCTAGCTTACCTTCTAGCCCACAAAAGATACCCAGTATTCCCCAGGTACGACCTCTTCCTCTACCGCGTGTAATGCCTCGCTAGTGGAAGTAAGCAGGGGAGATGGGGAGATGGGGAGATGGGGAGATGGGGGCAAATAACTAATATAATGCTCAATTCCCAATTCCCAATTCCCAATTCCCAATTCCTACTAAGGCGACTGATTGAATACCCACTTCAACCATTGCCCAAAGGAACTTACAACATTCAAACGTTGGACTCCTGGCGCACGGGTGGCGGCGAGTCCATCAACGGCGACTAGTGCAGAGTACTGTAAGCCGAGGAAACTATCAACTGCTGCATGGGGGCCACCGAGGGTAGTGGCACCAGCGGCATACATTTGACCTCTGGCAGTACGCATTTCTACTAACTCAAAATTGTTTGCCACAACTAACCGCCCTAAGCCATTGAGAGGTAAGTTGTAATGTTTTACCAAATCGTTCAACAAGGGACTGGCTTCCACTTTGGCATCTAGTCCGGTGGCATCAACAATAAAGTCAGCTGCCAAATTCATTTCCCCAAAACCTTTTTCTTGGATATGGGTAATAGTGCGGTTTTGGGCATCCCTTTCCACACTCACTACTTGCCCGAAAGTAATTTGATACCAGCCTTCCCTTAAACCTTGTTCAGTAATGTGCTGCCAGTCGAGGCGGTCAGCGGTGGTGGTGCCGCCCCAGTCTGTTAATAACCGCTTGCGTTCGTCAGGACTAGCTTTTTCTAGCATTTCGCGCAGTTCACCACCCCAACAGGCTTTCGGCCAGTTGAAGGGTTGAAATTCATAATGATTTTTGACTAAACGTGTGGCATATTGAAATTTATTGCCTTGGGGTTTGGGCGATCGCATTAAATGCAAAACTGTAATATTGCGATTTTGCTTTCTAGCTTCATAAATGCGTTGAATTATCCGCGAAGCAACAATTCCCCGCCCCCGAATCAACACGGTACCACCTTGCCGTTCTAATTGCTGATAAACATGGTCGTGGGCTTCATAGGCATTTACCACAGACTTAAAATCTTGATATTTTTCTCTGTAAGCTTGCAAATCTGGAAGAAACTGAATTGCTGGATAACCAGTAGCTAAATGTAAATAACGACTAACTAAAAAAGCATGATTTCCCGGGCCGCGAGAATAAGCTACACAATATCTGCCATCGTCTGTTTTGCGAATTGCCCTGACTCGCCCATAGCGATAAATTTGATTCCAACCAATACGCTTAACTTCCCGGTCTATGGAATCGAAGACATTACCGGAACGGGGGGTATAAGTTTCGGCAAAGGTTGGTTCAGCAAATACTTGCCACAAGTACTTCGCTGCTGATTTGATTTGACCTTTGGTGAAGTCGTGCCAAGCTTCTCGTAAGGCATAACTAGGCCAGCCCCAAATATTATCAGGGCAAGAGTCAGAATTAGATCGCAGTCTTTCATGTAAAGGAATTTGTGAATTTTGGCACAAACGCCTATAACGTGCATATGGTTCTGCTTCTAATCCTAAAGCCACAATCTTGTCAGCACGCACACCACTAAGCCGCAGCAAATCAACCCAAACAAAGCTACCTAATCCTGCCCCAATGGCAAGATAATCAGATTCGTCCACAGACAAGCCTGTGGCGTGAAGTGCTTGTACATCTACTTTTTGGGCTTGAAATATTGGCGGTGGAAAATTGCTAGTTGTAGGTGCTACAGGCGGGGCTGGCGGGATGTTGGGGTCTGGGATATCGGTATTCGGGTTAAACCGAATCATGGAAGGCGGGCTGGTAATTTGCGTAGTTGCACTGATACCAAATGTCACCGTAATCATATACGGCCCAATTTGCAACGTATCCCCATTAGCTAGAACACTGCGCGTCTGCCGTTGACCGTTGACAGATACACCGTTCACGCTCCCCTGGTCAATCACTACTAGTTGGTTTTGTTCCAGGTTAATGAGGGCATGATAGCGAGAAACTTCGCTGCTGTTCAGCAGTATCCTAGAGACACGCTGTCCTCCATATTCAGCAGGTAAGCGGGCGAACTCTCGACCAAAAGCTATGGGCACACTCAACTTTGGTTCTCGCCGTTCTCCCGTCGCCGGATCATCCCAACTTAATTGAATTTGTAAGCTAGTCATTGGTCAGTTGTCAGTTGTCAGTTGTAAGAAGTTAGGAGTTATGAGTTATGAGTTAGGAGTTAGGAGTTAGGATTTAGGAGTTATTTCTCCCCTATCCCCCTCATCCCCCCCATCTCCCCCTGCTCCCCTGCTCCCCATCCCCCTCATCTCCCTCATCTACCTCATCCCCCTCATCCCCCTCTCCCCTACTCCCCATCCCCCTAACTACTGGGTGCAACTAAAACACTGACTGCGGCAGCTAAAGATGTGCCACACCAAGGACAGCCAATTTGCAGATTTGCAGGCGGAGAAATTCTATGACATTTAGGACACTCTAAGCCATAGACCCCTTGTGGTGGTGCTGGTGGATGGTGGTGATGTCTCAGATTTAGCTGTGGCTGTTGTGGCGGTGTTGATGGATAAGGATTTGATATTGCTGGCTGGGGTGGTGCCAAAATTGTTGCAGGTATACTGTTAATTGCAATGGCAATAACTTGGAGTTGCATTTGACCTAAATAGATCACACTGCCTTGTTTTAAAGGCTTTTCACCTTGGACTAGTTGCTGTCCATCTACGAGAGGGGGATTTTGCGATCGCAGATTTCTAATCAAAAACTGCTGCTGCTGGCTATGAAAAAAGATTTCAACGTGTAAACCTGATACAGTCGGGTTACTCATAACAATGTCGCACCGCAGTGGATCGCGACCGATGCGAACTGTACCAGGATTTTTGCTTGGCTGTTGTTCGTAAATATTCTGAGTTTTATTTTGACCTGCATCGTGCCACTGTAAAGTTAGTGCGTTCATTGTTCTAACTTGGGTAACTCGTATTTAGCTACTTCAACTCCTTTCTGTGCGATTCCTAACACGATTGAGTGTGGGCAAGCAAGTATTTAGAACAAACTTCAACAAAACAATAGACTTCTTGCAAAGTTAAGCAGCATGTTAAGAGGTAAAGGGAAAAATACTCAAAACCCTTTCCCTTTTCTCCTTATAAGCAACTACATATAGCAAAGTGCGCTCGTGCTAAGTGGAAACCCAGTTGCTCTCAACCTGTTAACAATTAATATTTTCCTAAAACATCTGGCTACGGATATATTTTTGCAAGGGACTCCATGAGCGACGCTCACAATAAACTATGAAAATTTCTTGTCCCCACTCCCTATTTTCCAGGCAGGTATAATATCGAGTGTCTTGTTGTATCTACCTACTCTTGTATGGCAGTCGAAGCATAGTTGAGGACAGTGGTGTGGGTATTACTGACTGATTGTCACTTTCAGTTAACAGGTATCTTTGTAGTGTCAATTAACAAGTTTAAGCTAGCTATTTTATGTATTAATACTGTTTATAACCATTATTCTCCAGTAAAAACCTTCACTAAATTCTAAAGCTTTCATTAAAATGTTTTAAAACGTTAACATCAGGCTGTAAGTTATCTATCAAATAAGCTGTTGAGCGATCGCAAATAAGCTTATATTTACAGCCTATAGTTTTGAGGTTAAGTATAAAAAGCATTCTTCGTCCTTTGTTAGCAGAGCTACCCTAGCTCTCGCCAAGGTCATCTAGCTAACTTTGCCTCAAACAGAAGGCACGTATAGGAATCCTATTTGATTTTTGAAAAAATCCAGTACATTTCTACTCCCTTGTTCTTGTTCCCTGTTAGAGTTCTCTGCCTATTGCGCTTGCGCTGCGCTTCGCGCACTACGCAAGTAAGTTCAGAAATCAAAGCGGACTGCTATATCTGACCGTAGACACTGTAAAGCCCTACTATTTCAGTTACAAGAGGTAAAAAATGGGATTATTTGCAGACTATAACGATGAAAATAGAAGACTGATTCCTCAATTCAATGAACTTCAAGGGCCATATAAGGGAGAAATAAAGGCTCAGTATGAGGGTAATGTCTTTCAGGCAGCTTTCTGGACAGAAGATGGTACAGCGCCAGGAGCAGGCGACCCCAATTACAATGGATGGCGATTGTATGACGAGATGTATGATGCAAACCCTGTAGATCCAACTGAATCATTCAAAGTGATTGCATATATCCCAACTTGGAGAAAGGAAGAGGGATTTAACTATGCTAACCCGAACTTATATCAAAACATCACTCATGGCATCATTTCTTTTCTGATGTTTGATGAGCAAAACCTTGGTCAGTTTACTCAGGAATCATTGGATTATGTAAATGCAATCATTGATGATGTTGTTACCACCGGACACAATAATAACGCCAAAATCTTAATTGCTCTGGGAGGTGCAACAGATTATGGATTCTTGCATCTCATGGAGCAGATAGGAAATAATCCTTCAGGTTCGCTTCTCCAGGAAACTGTAGATAAGGTAGTGCAGTTTATCAACGACCATAATCTAGATGGTGTAGACCTAGACTTAGAGTGTTGGTGGTCTAAAGATGGTGATCCAGGGGCGGATCAAGGAGGTAGACTTTCAGGTGATCCTCATCCTGCTGGACTTGGTTTGACTAAATTTGCCGAGCAATTAAAGCAAGCTTTGCCATCAGATAAAACAGTTTCAGCAGCTGTATTTGCCACATCTTGGTATGGGAATAACTATGATCCAGCACTAGCTAACCATGTAGAGTGGATTGGCGTGATGAGCTATGACCTGACTGGTGCTGCAAATAATTCTCCGGTAGGCCCACATACAAAGCTTTTTAGAATATGGGATCAAAGAGCTTATATACCAGAGCAACAGGAAAGACCATGGCCAAACGGAAGACCTGATGACAATCCCATTCTTTCCGTGGAAGATTCTCTTTGGTACTGGTCGAATCCATACTATCAAAACTGGCAAGGTCAAGGACAAAAGCTTGATAGAAATAAGCTGGCTTTTGGAGTACCTACTTATGGGTATGATTTTGTTGCTAAAAAAGATCCAGATCCCGTAACTGGTGAGACACCTCCAGGATACAGAGTGATTCAGTATAAAGATATCGTGAAAAATTATCCTTATGCTGATACTGCTCCCTATGCCAATATTAAAGAGCTAGGAAGCACTCCCAGACCTGATTTCCTCAGTCATATTCCAGGAAACTATCCATATGCCCACAATATCTACTTTGAAACTCCTGAGAGTGCTGTTCAGAAATTGAAATTCTTAAAGTATGTAGGAGTGCAAGGGGTTATTATTTGGGATATTACTGGCGATGACTGGGAAACAGGTAAAAGTATCATTAGCTCACTGTATCAGATAAAAGATGAGCCAGTAGACTCTAGCGTAATTGGCAGCTTCTCCAATAGTAAGCAGCAATACCCTAGCGCTGTTGCCAGTCTAGGAAAAGTTAGCCACGCTGCGCCTGTCTAGCATGAGATCTGCACATCACTTGTGTGAGCAAGTTTAGCATTCGCTCCACCTGAGAGGATGTTTGAAAAGTCGAAAATTATACTAAAAACCCCTCTCCAAACCTCTCCCCGAAGCGGAGAGAGGCTTTGAAACCCCCATTCCCTCCTGAGTGTTGGGGGGCTAAGGGGGTTAGGTTTTTAAGATTTTGATGTTAGCGACAATACTTGTCAGACATCCTCTGAAATGCACAAAAATAAATCAGGGTCTAGCTGCTCCCTACCTACCTTTTCTTTGTTGATGTCGAGAAAGCATACTTATCGACATCTTTTTCCATTGGTGGCAATATAATTAATCTTTTCGATCATGTATAGTTGTGTTGACTTTTGTTTATCAAAAGCTCTCACAAATGGCTATGCAAAGAATATGTGTTTTACTTTATCTTGCAGATGCTAATTTATCAGCAATGCGTGTGGTTTCTGGCAACCGATATTTTGGCGTGCAACGTAATACATAGTCAATTGCTGTAGGTAAACTCACTTTATATCCACTAGAGACATAGACTGGTTTAACGTTTGTGCGTGTCCTTAAAACTGCTCCTATTGTTTCACCTCGATCTATTAGTGGTTGCCAGCTGCCTCTTGTTTCTGGCAATTCTTGATGTTTGCCAATAAGTAATGATTTTGCTACACCTATTGTTGGTATATCAATGAGTATTCCTAAATGAGAAGCTATACCTAATCTGCGAGGGTGGGCAATTCCTTGACCATCGCACAGAATTATATCTGGTATTGTTTTAATCTTTTCCAAGGCATCGAGGACAGCGGGAATTTCTCGAAAGGAGAGAAAACCAGGAATGTAGGGAAAGGTCGTAGGACGATATGCTAAGGTAGTTTCAATCACCTGCAAATCAGGAAAACTCAGTACAGCTACTGCTGCACGGCTAATAGTTCCATCGGATTCAAAACCCATATCTACTCCAGCGACATACTGGACGGGTTCTTGAAATTTATCCTCTGTAATGACCTGCGATCGCAATTGTTCTTGAATAGCTATGGCTTCTTCCAGCGTCACTGGCCAATTATGCTCTTGATAAATCTTCATATATATTTTGCGGAATTATTATAGGCAACGATGTATCTACCCTTGTGATTAATTTTAACAATTTTGTACTATTTTTGGCTGAATCAATCAACAACAAATACTCAGTTAATTTAGTAGGCTAAGTATGCATAATCTACGCAGCAATAGTTTGAATCACTTCAACTATATTTTCTATATAGCTGGAGGAATAATTGTATTATTTTTACTTATTAGTTTGCGTCCTTTTACAATTATTAATGCAGGCGAACGTGGTGTTGTCATGAAATTTGGCAAAGTCCAAAATAAAGTTTTGGATGAAGGTATTCATCCAATCATGCCAATTGTGACATCAGTTAAAAGACTCAGCGTCCGCGTACAGCAAAACAGTTTTCAGTCGGATGCTGCTTCTAAAGACCTTCAGAAAATTACAACAGAACTCGCTGTGAACTGGCACGTTGATCCGACAAGAGTTAATCAGGTTTTCCAGCAAATTGGTGACCAAGAACAAATTATTAAAGGAATAATTACACCAGCAGTATCTGAAGTTCTAAAAGCAGCAACTGCTAAAAAAACAGCAGAGGAAATAATTACTAAAAGAACAGAACTAAAAGAGGAGATTGATCAACATCTCAAAACTCGTCTGGCAGCCTATAATGTGATAGTAGATGATGTTTCTCTAGTAAATTTTGCGTTTTCTCCAGAGTTTGGCAAAGCTATTGAAGCTAAACAAATAGCTGAACAAGAAGCTAAACAGGCAGAATTTATTGCTAAAAAAGCAACTCAAGAAGCTCAAGCAGAAGTCAACCGCGCTAAAGGTCAAGCAGAAGCGCAAAGATTACAAAGGCTAACTTTAACACCAGAATTATTGCAAAAACAAGCTATTGAGAAATGGGATGGTCGTTTTCCGATGGTTATGGGTGGGAATGGTTCACTGCCATTAGTAAATATTAATCCTGGAAGTTTAGCAAGTGAAAACAATAATTAATTGCTTATTTCTATTTTTTCGTTTAGCTGTTAAGTAAGTTGATTGGATGTGCGTTTTTGCTTATTTACTGAAAATTAATTTAATAGTAAAGACTTGAAAAAATTGTCAATACTATTATCTGATAAATCTGGTAGGGATAACTGTTGTTCAGCGTTACCAAAAAACCGTTTGATTGACTGGCTATAGATGGGATCATAGTAAAACTGCAAAATATCTTGTATAAATATTTCCCACTCGCCAGTATCAATCAATTTATACCAATAGCTTATTTTTTCGCCACCACAGCAAGATTTAAGTTTCTCCAGCTTGTTTTTTAAAATATCGGGATGAGTTACCAAATGTCGATATGTCTGTAAAAGAAAGTTAACTCTAGCAGCTAATGGTAGTTGAATTTCTATACAATTACCTTGTTTCATTTTCTGCCACAAAGACTGAGGTAAATAAAGTTTCCCAATTTTTTGGCTTTCTGATTCTACCCACACTGGCAGATGAAAATTAAATTTTTCTAGTTGTTGTAATAGCAAAGTTTCAAAATATTTTTGTGACGGTTGAGGCGAAAGTTTTTCCTGCCATTCTTCACCCAGTAGAGAACCCCTATGATTAGCCAAACTTTCCAAATCTAAAACTTGAGCGCCATAGTGACACATTTTATCTAAGATATAAGTCTTACCGCTACCAGTTAGACCACACAATACTTGGTAGTTAAATTTTTCTGGTAAATGTTCTAATTTTTCGCGTACATAAGCACGATAAGTTTTATATCCACCTTCAAGTAATGTTACACGCCAACCAATTTGTGTTAGCACTAAAGCCATGCTATTAGAACGCTGTCCCCCACGCCAACAATAAATTAGAGGATAGTAGTCTTTATTTTTAGCTGCAAAGTGTTCTATCAAATGGTTAGAGATATTTTTTGATACTAAAGCGGCACCAATTTTCCGTGCATTAAAGGGAGAAACTTGTTTGTAAATAGTTCCTACTTCAGCGCGTTCAGCATCATTTAGCACTGGTAAATTAATCGCACCAGGAATATGATCTTCTGCAAATTCACTTGGCGATCGCACATCAATTATCTCACTATAAGTTGCTGTCCAAGGCTGTTGGGTGTGTGTTAATAAACCTGGCATGATGGTTATGACTTGAGTTATGAAATTCTCTCATGTGGTGATTTCAATCAATCTTAGAAAATATTGCCTGAAAAATTAGCACAATGTTACTTGCACTTCTCAATTGGGAATCCTGAGATGAAAGACTATTTTTTCAGCTTTGTGTACTAGTTATGATACAACCAAATACTTTGGAACTTGCGAAACAGGGAGATACAGAGGCGATCGCGTTTTTGATGAATCGCCACTTACAACCCAAGGGTATCACTGCTACAGTCACCCTCCAAGATGCTTGCTTACAAGTAATGCTGGAATCATTGCAAACGCCAAATCAGCAAGCTTTAGTTACATTTGTTCACAAAGGAATCACTGGTTTAGGTGCTGCATCCATTCAGAAAGTGAAAGTTTATTGGCAACAAACGGGTAAATTTTTCCCCGCTTGGAGTGAAGAATTTAATGTAGATGCAGCAGAAACTGAATTAGAAGTAAGAGATAATGAAGATGATTTTAACACTCCTCATTTTTTCACTGTTTCTATTACTTTAAGTGGTGACAGCACATCTGGATTAACATCTGAAAATTTTCAAAGTATAGCTGATAAAATGACAAAAGATATTTTTGCTTACTTTGGTGATATTTGTATTCAAAAAGTGAGTGTAATTAATGGTAGCTCTGTAATCACAAAAGAGCGTTAGTTTTTTACATTTATAAGTCAATATATTCACCTTATTTGTGAGTTAGCAGGTATAGTTACCGTAAACTTATATAAATCTTGCCAATATAAGTTGAATAAAAATTTTTGATCATGTTGTTTTCAACTATAAATGGGGAATCCTGATGTTATGACAATAGTTGATCAGGTTTTTGCATTTACTAGTTATGACAAAGCCAAAAATTTCAGAATTTGCAAAGCATAAATTCCAAAAATTCCACTGGCCTGTATGGTTTCCTTATCCTAGTTCTTGGTTGAGAGCGCTTATTTTAGTTCCAATAGTCTTATTTGGAATACGTTTGATAGCCTTTAGCTTAACAGGAGCAATTATATCCTTTAGTAGAAATACACCTAAATTATTAATATTGTCTACTTTATTTGGCTTATTAATACCAACAATTTTTTTAGCATTCGTTTACCACATTTTTTGGTTTTTTTGGGGCAATAGGAGTTATGATAATCGCTTCCCTAAATGGATGCTTAGTTTAATTAGTCTATGGTCAGGTTTCTATGCTACGGTTGTGATTGGTTTATCTTTTCTCATAGTTTTATTTATTTTTTCAGAATTAGTTTTTTCAAATTGTAAATTATCCTATGAAATCGCAGAAGAATTAAGCGGCTATGCAGGTTGTATCACTGGACGCGCTACAAAAGTAATTTTTAAAAGCATTGAAAATAAAACTTTTATCAATAAACCTTGGTTTTTAATTTGGTTTTTAACCGCAACTTACCTTTATCAAATTGAATACTTATTTAGTCAATGCTTAATACCAAAGGTGATATCTATACTCCTAAAAAAGCAGTTGAAGCGCCAGCTTAACAGTGTTGATAACACAGATTTAGATGTGGACATATTACAAGGTAATATGGGTGTCATCCAGATAGAAAAGGAAAGAAAACAGCAATCAAATATGACTTCGTTACCACAGTACCATAATCAAAAGCCTAGAAAACGAAAGAAGCAAATGCTGATATTATTCTTAATTTCTTTAACTGCTCTAGGAATATACTTGTTTCCTAAATTATCAGAAGTTAAAGACAATATTCCTTTTCATCTAATCCCTACAAGTCAAACTAAATTGCCATCCAAAACTGTAACATTTACGCCTTGATGAGCAACTTCTTAATAATCTACTTTTACACCTAAGTCTGATAATTTTCGAGAGGCTGCTAATCAAGTGATTAGTGCAGCTAACCTAACCCAATCAGCAAAAAATCAATATGATATGTCCTGAAAAATTTAGAAACTGTTGTTTTCATCAGTAACTGGGGAATCCTGAGTATAGAAAGTTATTTTCTCAGGTTTTCGCGTTTACTGCTTATGACACAGCCTAATCTTTTAAAACTTGCCAAACAGGGAGATCCACAAGCGATCGCCTCGACGATTAATTACCTTTTGCAAGACAAACACATCACTGCTAAAGCAGTTTTAAAAGACGTTTGCTTACATGTATTATTAGAATCTACTCAAGTCCCTGAACAACAATCATCAGTCACATTTATTCGTAATCTGATGAAAAAATTGGCAGTTAAATCTATCAAGTCAGTGAAAATATATGCAAAAAAGACTGGACAACAATCAGTAGCTTGGAGTGATTATCTAACTTTAAGTGATGATGTTGAAAAATCACAAAATGACTTAAGCAATTTGGGAGTAAAACATAAGGATAATCAAAAAGCCGCTATATGGCCGGTATGGATACCTTACTTTAATTCATGGTGTAGAGCATTTGTTTTAATTCCATTAATAGCTTTGATTGTAATTATAATTTTTAGGTTTACAGGTTTTTGGGGACTGATTCTATCAGATATTACCAATCGTCTCGAAATATTAATTATATGTTTAAGTTTTGGAATATTACTGCCAATGCTTTTGGTTGCCTATATTCATACTTTTTTTGTGTATTTATGGAAAAAACAACCAACATCATCTAACTGGCCTAGATGGTTGCCTAATGCTAATAGTTTATGGGAAGGTTTTTATGCGGAAGTGGTGATGTTTTTATCTATTTTGGTCTCTATTATCATGATTTTACCATTTTTACCAATCAACAATTGCCACTATCTGCAAACATTTACTTACTGTCTTGCAAATAGTGAATTTGAATTAAATCAATATATAGAAAAGTACTATATTGATAAAATTGGATCATTAATTTTGATTGTAACTGCTGCATATCTTTACCAAGCTGAGTACTTATTTAGACACCGCTGCATACCAAAATTAAAAACTACACTCAAAAATTATCAGTCTAAGCGCCAACCTGACAGTGTTGATAATACAGATTTAGGTATGGACACATTACGAGGTGATATGGGTGTCACCCAGATGAAAAAGGGAAAAAAACAGCAATTCCAGGTGACTTCTGTACCCCAGCAGCATCATCAAAAGCCTAAAAAATTAAATCAGCAACTACTGATATTGCTATTGATTCCTTTAGCTAGTTTAGGGATATACTTATTTTCTAAATTTTCACAAGTTCAAGAAACTATGCTTTTGCCAACTGCCTCTAAAATTCAAACAGAATTGCCATCAAAAATTATAACAGTTACACCTTCAGCATTAACTACTAAATCGCCTAATTTGATATCTCAGTCTGATAATTTTCGAGAGGCTGTTAATCAAGCGATTAGTGCAGCTAAGTTGACCCAAACAGCAAAAAGAACAGATGAATGGAAGATAATAGTGAATCATTGGCAAGTAGCGATCGCGCTGATGAATAAAGTACCATCTTCTAGCCCCAATTATTCTATAGCCCAGCAAAAAATTACGGAGTATCAACGCAATCTCAGCTATGCTCAAAAAAATGCTACAGATGGTAAATAATGGCGATCGCTAGCAGAACGAACCGCCCTACCCTTCGGGAACGCTTTCAGCGAACGGGTTCAGCAGTGACGCTCCTGCGTCGCTAACGCTCTTGAGATCGCAATCGACGCAAGGCCCCAAGATTGCGACTGCTTCACCAAGGCGCAGAGAACGCAGAGAGAAGAAAAAGTAAGAATAAATGCTTAACTAAACTATATTGAGTCTAACCGTAGTTTTGCTGTCTCAAATTAATTGTCCTTAGCTAACATACAAGAAGAAAAGCAATTTGTACCCAAAGCTAACCATGACAGAAAGACAGACACGGCGGAATTTTTTAATTACCAGTGTTGCTGTCACTGGCGGTATTGTCGCAACTAGTGCTTTGCAAAAAAATGCCACCAACACGGCTACACCACCAGCAAGTATGCCAGAAAGAGTGTTGGGACGCACACAAGTAAAAGTGCCTATCTTCGGGTTGGGAGGAGCGGGACAAACACCGCTATCCTGGGAAGGAAAAGAACGCGATGCAGTAGCAATTATTGAAAAAGCGCTGGAACTTGGTATACGATATTTTGATACTGCCGCTAGTTATGGCCCAAGTGAAGATTATTTAGGCAAAGTCTTACCAACTAATCGTTCCAAGCTCTTTTTAACCAGTAAGACCGATAAAAGAGACCGCGATGGTGCATGGCGAGAATTGGAGCGATCGCTCAAGCGTCTGAATACAGAATATCTCGATTTGTGGCAGTTGCATCATGTTTCTTTTGCTGCTGAACTTGACACTATCTTTAGTAAATCTGGTGCAATCAAGGCTTTAGAAGAAGCCATTCAGCAGAAACTTGTACGCTTTGCTGGTATTACCGGACATCATGATCCGCAAGTGATTGCTGAAGGGTTGCGTCGTTATCCCTTCCACACTACCTTGATTCCCGTTAATGCTGCGGACAAACACCACCCGCGTCCTTTCATCCCCGTAGTTCTACCAGTAGCGCAAAATAAAAACGTCGGTGTGATTGCGATGAAAGTTCCAGCCTACGGACGGCTGTTTAAACCAGGGGGATTAAGTGGTATGCAGCAAGCTTTGGGATACACCCTATCTCAGCCTGGTGTTCATTGTTGCGTGATTGCGGCTGAAACAACATCACAATTAGAAAGTAATGTAAAGATAGCGCGTGCTTTTCAGCCTTTGAATGAGAAAGAATTGACTGCGATCGCTCAACAAACTGCTAGTATCTGGGAAGATAGCACCTTTTTCCGTGCTTGGACTTAGGGAAATCTTCCAAATAAGCGAAAACACATTTACTCTCTTCCCGCCAGAAGAATACTTATTTTTAACCGCAGAGGCGCAGAGGGCACAGAGAGAGGACTAAATCAGTATAGGTAGTTTTAGACAGCAAAAGGAGTAATACCAATTGCCCAAAATCTGATCTACAAACTCTTTCACAATCAAAAATCTAAAATCTAGAATCCAAAGTCGTATAACGTTGTGCTGCTTGTGATATATTCAGTTGCAGTAGTTTATCATCACCCAACTGTTGCCGAACACTAGGTTTAACAGGTGAAATATTCAAACTACGAATAATTTCTTTTGCCACCGCCTTGGCTAATAGTGGCGGTACAGAGTTACCGACTTGCCGAAATCCATGCCATTTGGTGACATGAAATCTAAACCAATCTGGATAAGAATGTAGTCTTGCTGCTTCCCTGACTGTAATGCACCTGGGTGTAAATGGATGAATCGGTCTTGGAGAGGTGAAAGAACCTCTATACTTGTCTGTACCTGCGCGCAAAGTGTTGCAGACACCAGCAGGATGCAGTTTACGAAAACGACTAATTGGTTCTGTTTCTCCTGGAATCGTAGCAGCAAAGCGTTCACTAGTCGCCGACGAGTGTTTTGTTCTTAAACTGGAAGAGAGGATTCGAGAATCAAATTCACGTTTATAAGAATAATCATCTGCTAAAGGTTTGATGCCACGAAGTGCCACAGCATATTTACTAGGCTTACCATACTCTGCTACAACCCAGTCTCTCTCTAGTAACTCTGAGTATTTTTCTACTTCCGGTAAATCTCCAATTGCATCCTGTACTGTGGGGCAAATTGGCAGTGTAGATGATTTTTGACGTGCAGAGATATTTGGCTTCGCTACTCGGGTAATTGGTTGGGGGTATTTCGGTAACTCTACATCCTCCCTTGCACCAATTAAAAACAATCGCTCCCGTGACTGTGGTACACCATAATGAGCAGCATTAAGAACTTGATAATTTTCTTCAACCTGATAACCTTTATTTTGAAACTCTTCAATCAAGGTTTGAAGGATTTTTTTATGTTCGCCGACTGTGATGCCTCGAACATTTTCCATGACAAAAAATTTCGGTTTTAATTCCAAAACCAAGCGATGAAAGTGAAAAACTAGAGAATTGCGTGGGTCATCAAAAACTCGTTTACCTATTAGTGAAAATCCTTGGCATGGTGAACCACAAATAACTGCATCAATTTCGCGATCGCCAATTTTTGACCGATTCCGAATTTCTGCTCCTGTTGTCTCTTCAACACTCTTGCATAATACTGAACAGTAAGGAAAGTTAAATTCATGTGTGGCACAATGGATGGGGTCAATTTCCACAGATGCCAGCACATCAAAGCCAGCTTGTTCAAAGCCAAGTGTCATACCACCGGCACCTGCAAACAAATCAACTGCTATAGGCCGTTGTCTTCTCATCTCATGAGCCATCACACCTCTACAGACATTGGGTATCGAGAATAGGGTATTAGCACAATTATTGACTAATTCCTAGTCCCCAGTCCCCAGTCCCCAGTCCCTAATCCCCAGTCCCCAATAGCATTTGCAAAATTTCGCCAGCAGCGCGATCGCATACTCCTAATTCTCCCAAACAACGCCGCATTTGAGCATAATCTGCTAAAGTTTGCTGCCGTCGGTCAGGATTTAGCAATAATTCCATTGCCGCTTGGGTAATATTGTCTGCTGTGGCTTGCTCTTGTAACAACTCTGGCACAATCGGCTTCATCACGACTAAATTAGTTGGCGAAGCGAAAGGTATGGAACCTTTGAGAATTTTTCGGGCAATCCAAACTGTAACAGGATTTAAGCGATACACCACAACTTGCGGCACATTTAACAAAGCAAGTTCCAAGTTGACAGTACCAGATTTAGTGATGGCAAAATCAGCAGCGGCAAATACTTCCTTTTGAAGACCTGATACAACTGTAGCCCGTAGACCGTAATGCTTAATAGCCTCCTCAATCGGCTGTCTGTAGACTTCTAGAGACAAAGGAATCCAAAAATGAGCTTGGGGTAATTTCGCTTGAATAGTTTGGGCAGCTTGAAAAATGACTGGTAAGAGATATTTTAGTTCTTGGCGGCGAGAGGCGGGGAGGAGTGCGATCGCTATTTGTTCTGCTTCAATGCCCAATTTACCACGAGCCTCCAAGCGACTGGGAGCGTGCTGCATCCTGTCAACCAAAGGATGTCCTACCCAACTGACATCCGCGCCGTGTTCCTTAAAATAACGCGCTTCTTCTGGGAATATAGCCAAAAGCTTGTCTGTAAAACCGACAATTCGGGAAGTGTTACGCAAACTCATTGACCATACCCACTCTTGAGGGGCAATATAATATACCACAGGCACTTGTGGCATATGCTGTTGCATATAAGTACCAATACCGAGATTTGGCCCCATATAGTCAATCAGCACCACCAAGTCTGGTGGATTTTGCTTTAAATAGGCGATCGCTTGGCGTTGTACCCAAAGAGTAGGCAAAATATAAGGCAGAGACTCTATCAGACCCATTGAGCCAATACCAGAGGTATTGCCTAGAATGGTTGCTCCTGCTTCTGCCATCTTTTCACCACCCAAGGCCACAATCTCTAACTGCAAACCAGCAGCTTGACGTTTTATTGCCGTAATTAACAGCGACCCTTGTAAATCGCCAGACACCTCGCCAGTGCTGATAAATATCCGCATTTGGTAATTAAAGTTAAAAGTTAGAAGTGAATAGTTAGGAGTTAGGAGTGAATAGTTAGGAGTTAGGAGTGAATAGTTAGGAGTTAGGAGTGAATAGTTAGGAGTTAGGAGTGAATAGTTAGGAGTTAGGAGTGAATAGTTAGGAGTTAGGAGTGAATAGTTTAATTCTTAAAACCGATTCTCTATAAACTTTCACTTAACAATTATTCCTTTGCCGCCGCCAGACTCCTATTTTTTTCTTTGCGTCCTTAGCGTCCTTAGCGGTTCGTTTAATAAATATTAAATGTAAACATTTAGAGAATATGTATAATTATTAACTCCTAACTCCTAACTCCTAACTCCTAACTCCTAACTTTTAACTCTTCATTCATCGCTTACAGTCCGTTTTCCCTTGCCAGGAATCAAACCACGCCTTCCTGACATCTGAGAAAGTAGCAAAAAGCGGCGTAGGTGTTGCAGTTGTTCAGTTTCTCCTAACTGCTCCAACTTTTCTAACGCATCCTTAAAGCTTAAGCCAGAGCGGTAGAGAATGCGGAAGGCTTTTTTGAGTATTTGCAAATCCTCTGAACACATCCCTGAACGTTTAAGTCCCACCAGATTCAGAGTTCTTACTCGTGCAGGATTACCTTCCACCAGCATGTAAGGCGGCACATCCCGGTCAACACGTGCCAAGCCACCCACCATTGACATACCACCGATACGCACAAATTGATGGACACCTAAAACCCCACTCAGTCTTGCCCGTGATTCTATATGCACATGACCTGCCAATGCCACAGAGTTAGCAATGATCACATTGTCTTCAATCACGCAGTTGTGAGCTACATGGACATAAGCCATCAACAAATTATTATTGCCAATGACCGTTGCTTCACCTGCACCAGTGGCGCGATTAATGGTGACATACTCACGAATCAAGTTATTATCGCCAATTTTGACCCAAGTCGGTTCCCCCACAAACTTGAGATCCTGGGGTTCCATGCCGATCGCTGCACCTGTAAAAATTTGATTTCGCGCCCCAATTTCACAAGGCCCTTCTAGCACTACATGAGCGCCAATGATTGTTTCAGGCCCCACTTTGACATGCGCTCCAATCACAGCATAGGCACCGACTTCCACTGTTGGGTGGAGTTCCGACTTAGGATGAATTACAGCAGTTGGATGAATAAGCGTCTTCAAGGGTGAATCTCCAGAACTGTCTTGAGAAGCCAGCGCTGTGCTTTGGTTGCCAAAGTGAGGCGACTGGCGTTGCTTTTTGTGTAAGTGTTCAGTGAAAGGAAGTGTCGGGCAAAGTAAGTTAAGTGTGAGGGCGTCGAAAATCAAGAAATTTTAAAAAGCTATTGTAGATTGCTTTTTTGCTGCTATTCTTTTCGAGATTGGGTAAGAGTACATCACGGCTGTACCCTCACCAAGAAAGCAAATTTTTAGTTAACTAGAGAAAACATCAATTCGCCTTCACAAGCGAGTTGACCGTCAACCTCGGCACGTGCTTGCATCTTACCGAAACGACGTTGTTTAATCGTTAACAGTTCCACTGTCATCACCAGCTGATCACCTGGTACTACTTGGCGGCGAAAGCGCACTTTATCAATACCAGCAAAAACAAATAATCCCTCTTCCAACCCAGGCAATTGTTTTAAGACAATACCGCCTACCTGTGCCATTGCTTCTACAATTAGCACTCCTGGCATCAGTGGTCGTCCTGGGAAGTGTCCTTGAAATTGGGGTTCGTTGACAGTAATGTTCTTAATGCCTACAGCCAATTTCCCTGGCACATAGTCAATTATTTTATCTACAAGTAAAAATGGGTAGCGGTGGGGTAGCAACTTCTGAATTTCTTCAGATGTGAAAGTAGTTTTAATTTCAGGTGTGGGTGTTGTTTCATCATTAGGCTGTTGTTCGGTAGATGTAGGTGCTGTGGTATCTGTAATATTGGCTTCGCTCAGGATTGACATTGGCAGTAAGGTTGATTTTGAGTCTGTAAATTAAAGTAGATTTGCGTTGAAACCTTTAATTATCTTGGATTTTAGTTTAGATTCAGACCCTAAATCTCAAATCCCAAATCTAAAATTTTCTGAGCCAGTTGAATGTGTAAATTGTGACTGGCTTTATACGCTAAAAAATGAGCATGAGGAAAAGTTCCCAATAAACTCAAATCTCCTACTAAATCCAAGATTTTATGACGAACTGGCTCATTTGCAAATCTTAATGGTGGATTTAGCCAACCTTCAGGGCCACAAACGAGTGCATTATCTAAGCTGCCACCTTTAATTAACCCTGTTTGTTGTAAATGTTCAATTTGATGCAATAAACCAAAAGTCCGGGCGGGGGCAATTTCCGCAGCAAAGCTAGCAGCAGCTTTTCCTAAATCAGTAGGAGCCGCCCAACTGTGCCATTGGTTACCAATAGCGGATAGGTCGAAGTCAATACCATAACTAAAGCGGGTTTCTGATGCTGGGAGGGCACAAGCAAAGGCATCACCTTGATGAACCCAGATCGGCTCTTTAATAGTCAAAGGTTCTTGGTTGTTAGCGGCGGGTTGTGATATTAAGCCAACTTGGGTAATACTGGTTGTCCACACTTGCGCGGAACCATCTAAAAGGGGTACTTCAGACCCATCAATTTCAATTCGCGCATTATCCACACCCATACCAGCAAGCGCCGCCAACAAATGTTCTACTGTCCGAACACATGTCTCACCTTTACCCAATTGAGTTGAGAGGACAGTCTGATTCACTGCCGCAATTTGAGCTGGAATTATCGGTAAATCCGGTAAATCCACGCGCACAAAGTAGCGCCCACTTCCCGCATTAGCTGGTAGTATTCGTACAAGGGTACTCACACCGCTATGCAGTCCCACTCCGGTATGGATGATTTGTGCCGCTATTGTATGCTGTGGCATAAGCGAAAAGTAAATATATTTAGATTTGTATCATTCATGTGAAGTTTTGGCAAAGACTCTGATGAGTCAATGGTCAATGGTCAAGAGTCAAAAATTGCTAAACTCTTGACTCTTGACTCTTGACTCTTGACTAACTTAAAACCTTTCACCAATACCAAAGTTGATCCGGCTATCACCATCGTCGCTGAGACCATAGTCGATGCGAATTGGGCCTAGTGGAGATTGCACACGCACACCAATACCATAGCCGTAGCCGGTGCCGTTTTTGTTTAGCACTTCAGCTGCCCTAGTGGTGGTTCCCAAATCACTGCCGACATCAAAAAATAGTGCGCCGCTGACAACTGAGAAAACTGGGAAACGGTACTCAACGGATGCTTGCACATAACTGCGTCCACTGCTTAATCCACCTTCTTCATAACCTCTAACAGAGTTACTACCACCAAGGGTAAAAGCTTCGTAGGGAGGTAAGTCACCTAGGATAGTCCCCCCTTGCAAGTTAAATGCTAGGGTTTGTGGTCCTTTAGTCAGGCTGAGAAAGTTGACGGGTAAATATTGGCTGTAGCTACCCCGTAATCTTGTGAGGAAAATACTACCTAGCCCTATGGGTACTGACTGATCCACGCCGAAGCGGAGGTAAGAGCCGCTAGTTGGTTGTAAAGGATTATTACGGCGATCGCGTTGGGCGCCCAATTGCAATAGTAGTAAATCGTCTTGACCTTCCCCAGACAGACTCAGTGGCACTGTCTGAGGTTGATTGTTGCTGTCTAGGATGAGTTCTTCATTTTCATCATATAGCGCTCCTTCTCTTCTAATGTCACCATCGCTATCGCGTGCAGACACTCGTTGATACTGCAAACCTGCTGAAGCTGTCCATTCCGATCTTTCATAAGGATTACCGGAAAGGGGACGGGTAAAAGTAATACCGCCACCTAAACGGAGAACACGAGGGCGATCGGCATCATCTTCTCCTTGCCCTGGTATAAAGGTTCTAATATCCTGATCATCTTTGCCGTCAAAAATCAACGAAATAGAGCTACGGCGGAAAAGATTAGCTGTGTAGGAAGTTCTATAGGGATCTCCTGCAATCCAGGGGTCGGTGAACCGCAGATCAAACAGCAGTTCTCGCTGTCCTACTTGTACCTCAGCACCGAGTTTTTGGTTTCTGCCGTTCAGGTTTTGCTGCTGATAGCTAACTGTACCAAATAGCCCACTAGCAGAACTGATCCCAGCCCCAGCAGCAATAGAACCGCTGCTGCGTTCTGCCACATTCACCACCACGTCCACCTTACTAGGGTCTGTACCTGGGTCGAGGGAGACATTCACGTCTTCAAACAATCCCAATCCATATACCCGCTGTAGGTCTTTTTGCACCGTGTTGCGGTTAAATACTTGTCCTGGCTTTAATTCCAACTCTCGTTTAATAATATAGTCCTGTGTCCGGCCCCGAATTGGTTCTCCCTTTTCGTTTGTCTCCTGACCTTCTTTATTACGAAAACGGACTTTAACGTTCTCTACTACCCCTTCTGCTACTTGTAGGGTAACAACTCCGTTTTGCGAGACTTGGGGTGCCCCAATTACGTTTGCCAACACATAGCCTTTGTCTTGATAACGCTTGGTTAGCTGCTTGATTCCCTCTTGCAAATCACGCAGATTAAGTATTTTTCCATACTGTTCACCGAAGACTTCATCAGTGGTTGCCGCAGGCAGTACCGAAGGAACACCAGTGCCAGGATTAGCTTGCACTTCTACCTTCGTTAACACTGGGTTCGGTTGCACAACAAAGCTGACTCGCACGCCCAAGGGAGTATCTTCTGGTACTGCCTGGACGTTGGAAAAGTAGCCAGTACCAAATATGGCATTAATATCTTCTTGCAACTGGGAACGCGTTGTCGTTCGTCCTGGTTGAGTACGAATTACTCGATAAACTTGGTTTTCTAGTTCCGGTGATAGCTGTCCTGTCTGAGGTGTGACTACAACTTCCGACACTAACACACGGGGTTCATTCGCTTCTGGCGTGGCGTTTGGAGTGTTGAAATTCTCTGGAGGTGGAGTTGTTCCAGGTGTTGGGGAAGGCGTTTGTTGTTCAGTTGTCGGGGGTGAAATTTCTGGAGTGGAATTAGGCTGTTGAATTGACGGGTTTGGGGTTGTTTCTAGGGTTGGGGAAGGCGCTTGTTGTTCAGTTGTTGGGGGTGAAATTTCTGGAGTGGAATTAGGCTGTTGAATTGCCGGGTTTGGGGTTGTTTCTAGGGTTGGGGAAGGCGCTTGTTGTTCAGTTGTTGGGGGTGAAATTTCTGGAGTGGAATTAGGCTGTTGAATTGTTGGGTTTGGGGTTGTCTGTGGTATTTGTGCCGTTGTGGACGTTGGTAAAGTAGGCACTATTACCCCTGATGTTGCTTTTGCTGCTGACTTAGCTGGAAACACTCCCACAACAATAGACTCAGAATCTTGCGGCGGCTTCACCTCGGTTAGCTTGGAGTGAGGTTCTAGACTCTGGCTAGCTAAATCTTTACCTGTGTTCTTTTCTGGCTGCTGATTTGTCGCGGGTGTGAAAACCTCTGCTGTCTGTTTTAGACTGTTAGCGGTTTGTGCCTTAGCACTCAGCGAACCACCTAAGGGTGCTGCAATTGCTACAGCAGCCAGCAATACGGGAGATAAACGCATTCTATTTAAATTCCTCTTTACATCCACACACCATCACAAACTAGTCATTTGTCTGTGGTCAGTTGTCATTAGTTAATAGTTAATGACAACTGACAACCGACATTTCACATGAGTTTAATCTATGTTGCCCACTTAATTTTGACTTTCTACTACTTGTATTACTCGTTCTAAAACCTCCTGGTAAGCATCTTCTACATTCCCTAAATCTCGGCGGAAGCGGTCTTTATCCATTACCCGACGGTCTGGGTCTGCTTCTGCTGTGTTCCACAAACGGCAGGTGTCTGGGCTAATTTCGTCTGCCAAGAGTATCTGCTGTTGTGAATCCAAACCAAATTCTAGTTTGAAGTCTACTAGAGTAATGCCACATTGCCGCCAAAAGTCTCTGAGGAATTTGTTGATTTCCAATGCTAGATTGGTAATTACATCCACTTGTTCCGCAGTAGCCAGTTCGAGCAACAGCAAGCGATCGCGTGTTAGTAGTGGATCTCCTAATTGATCATTTTTGTAATAAAACTCTACCAAAGGCTTTTGCAAAACTTTACCTAATGGTAATCCTGTTTGTTGACACAGGCTACCAGCAGCAATATTCCTCACTACTACTTCTAAAGGCAAAATCTTGACTGACTTCACCCGCATTTGATTTGGGGCTGGACTGTCAATAAAGTGAGTTTTTATACCATAAGCTTCCAATTGTTTAAATAAATGGCTGGAAATGCTACAATTAATTTGTCCTTTGCCGTGAATACTGCCGCGCTTTTGGGCATTAAATGCAGTGGCATCATCTTTAAAGTCAGCTAATAAGACTTCCGGATCGTCCGTTGTATAAAGAATTTTGGCTTTGCCTTCGTATAACTTGGAATGAACAGACATGATGGCAGGTAAAGTTTTGGGCGATGTGCAGCTTTTGTCCTTTCGGGCTTAACCATTTTATCTTTAGTTATCCGAGATTAACCATTAGGCGTTAGTTAGTCATTAAGGCTAAACAGACAAGGACACAAAAATCACCCTAAAGATCCAACTTATGATATACGACAATTGCTTTTACTATGTGCTAATATCTGCTGTAAGTGCTATTTCGTTGTAAAAAGGTAATATTTACTACTAAAAGGCTAAGTATTATTTCGCAATAGTAGTATATTAAAATTTAGGAGATGTCCTTGATTTGGCTATCGTTAATTAAAATCTCAATTTCACAATTGATGAAATAAATTGACAATCAGTGCAAAGAGTCAACTCTCCTCTATTGTCCGTTTTACAGAAATTTTATTTGTCAAGCTTACTGCCAAATCACTTTAAACTCTATCTTCATGTATCTCAATTCAGAATCAACTAATTCCTGACTAACCTTTACTAAAGAGGTATTAATGATTTAGTTTCTCCTGATCTGACAAAAGAAAGATGAGGGTAGCTATTAGTTTAGCTTCAGATAAAACAGGAGGCATACTGCAAAAATGGAGAAAAAAATAGTGGACAAAGATGATTTTCTCTATCCTCGTGGTCGTTACTACGGTCAGGTAAAGCCAGAAAACTTGGTTTTTAATGCCAATTTACAAGAATTTGCTCAACGAGTAAGTTACATCTGTAACTTAGAAACCGGAGGAAAACTCCCACCAGAAGAAGCATACGAACAAATAAAAGTTTTGTGGAAGCAGTTAAAAAACACGAAAAAACAACTGAAAATTGGCGAAAACCCTTTTCAGAGTGACTCTGGTAATACAGAAGAATGAAAAGTTAAGAAATTTAAATTGGATGTTGACTGATGGCTGACAGCAATTAAAAATTACTATGGTATGGTTTTTGTTTGGAAGTGCTTTAGTAAACAGTCAAGATTTTTTACTATTGCCCATTGACCATTGACTATTGACTACTTGGCAATCATTGTCCAAGCACCATCCCAAGAAACTGGGGGGTTTGTTTGCTGGTAGGCATGAGCGCGTTCCAAGTGTATGTTTACGGCTTGATCTGTAGGTCGAATATTTTTAGCTGCTGCAAAACAAGCGATCGCTTGTGCAAAATCACGGGATAAATAAGCAGTGCGCCCAGCGTGGTAATGGTATAAAAATTCTTGGGTGGTAGCGTCTAGAGGATTAGTGCGATCGCCTATCAACTCATAGATATTTACTGCTTGATGTTTACCCTTAACCCGAATTTTATCCAACTGACGCACCCAGATTAAATCGCTGCAAAGTTGGTAAGTAGATTCACTCAAAAGAATATCGCAACCGTATTCTTTGGTAATTCCTTCCAAACGAGAGCTTAAATTTACACTATCTCCAATGACTGTATAATCCATACGTTTGTGAGAGCCAATATTGCCTGAAACTACTTCCCCAGAACTCATACCGATACCTATATGGATTTGAGGCTGTGCCTGAATAATGCGGCGTTGGTTAAACTCCTCCAGACGACGCCGCATATCCAACGCTGACTGCACGGCTCTTTTAGCATGATTTTCTGTAAGTGGTAACGGCGCACCAAACACTGCCATTAAAGCATCACCCATAAACTTATCTAAAGTGCCTTCATAGTTGAAAACTGCCTCTACCATAGTTTCAAAATACTGATTCAGCAGTGATACTACCTCAGCTGCACCGAGATTTTCCGTAAGTGTTGTGTAGCCTCGAATATCAGAGAACAAAATAGTCACTTCCTTACGTTCACCCACCATCAACGCATCTTCGCCCAGCACCATTACTTGCTCAGCAACATGGGGAGTTAAGTAACGGTACATGGTGTTTTTCATGCGTTTTTGCTGGCTGATGTCTTCTAAAACCACTAAACCGCCCCGCACCCCGCCTTCTGGGTTCGTCAAGGGCTTAACAGTTAGATTAATACTACGTTCTAATTTTTGTACTTGATTAGAGGTAAGAAACTCAGATTTTGGAGTTAAAGAAAGATTCCAAGGAACAAAAATATCTGGATTAGTGCTAATTCGTACCGCTAAAATTAACTGCTGAGTAGGGAGCGAGGAAGATGGGGGAGATGGGGGAGATGAGGAGGATGAGGAAGAACTAACTACTGGTTCCTGCCTCCTACTTTCTGCTTTTTCACTCCGAACTCCTAACTCTTCACTGTTAACTTGATAAAGTCCTACTGTTAAATTTTGCTCTGGCACATAATGCTTTGCCCCAGTTTTTAAGCTATCTTCTAAACGCATTTGTAAATTTTCAATGGGCATAACTTCCCAAACGAAGCGACCTAGTAATTGTTGTTCCCATAAAAGTTTGTTGCTTCTGGTGTTCACCTCACCCAATGGACATCCTAATAAAGCTAATGCTGCATCATTAATTGTGACAATTCGTCCTGCCATATCTGTAGAAATAACGGCATCTGACAGACTTTGCAAAATGTCTTTCTGATATTGTTTTTCTAATAGCACATTCTCAAACAAACGTGCATTCTCTAAAGCTATTCCTGCTTGGATATTAAAAGCACGCATGAACTCTTCATCAGAAGAGCTAAAACTACCTTGTTGCTTATTAACTAACTGTGTGACTCCAATTAGTTCATTTGCCGAATTAAAGACTGGCAAACACAATATATTACGGG
Organism: Nostoc sp. NIES-4103; assembly: GCF_002368335.1. Taxonomy (GTDB): domain Bacteria; phylum Cyanobacteriota; class Cyanobacteriia; order Cyanobacteriales; family Nostocaceae; genus Amazonocrinis. The sequence goes on from NZ_AP018288.1 coordinate 6,553,960, forward strand.
TTAAATATCCAGTTTTTCTATCTGTACTTGGGTCAAAACGTGGGTCTTTATAGGCATCAGTAATATTGAGCGCTGTACCTGTAGATGCCACATAGCCAACAATACCACGGTTAGCTGGAATGCGGATTTCTATCATGTTTGTACCATCTGCTGCTGCTACCTTTGTCCACAGTTCGCCCATTTCTTTACGATACAAAAACAGTGTACTGCGGTCTGCTTGCATTAAGATTCGGGCTTGTTCCATGACCATCTGTAAAGTTGCTTCTAAATCTAAACTTTGCCCTAGGGTCTGGGTTGCTCGTAACAAAGCTGTTGCACCCCGTTGATTGCGAGCTGCTACATAGAAAGATTGACAACTTTCTAAAATGATTCCGATAGAAGAGGCAAAGTCTCGAAAACGCTCTTCATCATCATAGTTAAATGGAATATTTCCAGCTTTATTTGCCAGTTGAACGACCGCTACAGTCTGATTTTTACTACTAACAACAGGCATACATAAAAGATTACGAATTTTGTAGCCCATTTGTTTTTCTAAATCTGGGCTGAATAGGGGGTGTGTAGAGGTATCAGATATATTTAAATATTTGCCTGTACTGGCAACATGACCTGGAATTCCAACTGTAATAGGAATGCGAATTTCTAAAAATTTTTGAGTATTATCTTGAGGTACTTTTGACCAAAGTTGACTTTTGTCATAGTCTAATAAAAAAATTGCTGTGTGTTCTGCTTGGAGAATTTGAGCAATTTTGAGTGTAATTGCTTCTAGAACTTGCTCCAACATTGTTTCTAGAGCTTCATTATTTATTAGATCAATTGCTCTGAGAAATTGCTGAAATTCAGCAGTGATAAAGTCAAGTAAGCAAACAAACTCGTTAACAGATAAGTCCTTGACACGAGACAGCAAAGCGTGGGTGCGATTGACTTGAGTAAGTTCAATTAATGTAGCCAAGACGCTACCAGGATTGGGAAGAGTCATGGTAATTTGAGATTTTAGTATTTGAAAAGTCGTTAAATATACTAGAAAACCTTCTCCAAACCTGTGATCATAAAAAAGGCCTGGAAACCCCTATTCCCTTGTGGACAGAGGCTAGGGTAATTAGGCTACTGAGGTTTTCATGTTAATAACAATACTTTTCAAAGACTGACGCAGAAATCCGGTTGATTTCAAAAATCGGGTTTCTAACACCTTTCGATTAAAGACTAGAAACCAGGTAATAGTTTTCCCAGTTCCTAGTCTCCAGTCACCAAAGATAAATTATTCAGGCTGGCTACAGTATTTATTTAGTTCATTTACTAATACATCCGACTCCTTACCAGCAGTTTTAGCTGCTGCTGTCAGCGCTGTATCAATTTCTGTTCTAGCCTTTTGTAATTTTTCCCTACCAGTTGGCGAGGCTTCGGCTGCTTTCGCTGCACCTAGGGCCCTAGCTGCTTTAGCGATCGCTTGACTGAGATTCTCAAAGACCTTGACAAAACGGCTTTGGAAGCCTTTGATTTTGGTATCTGCCAAATTCAGCTGCTTTAAAGAACCAGTGACAGCTTCCAAATCTTTAGACAGTTGCATACTTGTTATGACCTGCTGTCCTTTTTTTTGATCAATAAGAGCATTTCCTTCATTCACCACCTGAATGAGTCTTTGACACTGGGAAGCCTTATTTTCACTGCAAGCAGTAACTAATAAAGCGATACTGAGACTAATAGGAGCAATAATTAGATATTTACACCACACAGAGATTAACACCCCACCATCAGTAAATCCAACCAATATTAACGAATAATTCACCTATTGAGATGGGATCTGCAAAAGAATGGAATATTTGAACTGTCTAGGAGAACAGACTAAACCTGTAATCACCCACAATCTCGTCTATTTCCTCCCTAACTACCCTGACTTAGGTAGGTTTTTGCCTATTTCTGTGGACGCGATCGCTCATAGCTGAGGCTTCTTCACAATTACGAGTTTTAGAAATGAAAGATTTTACTGAAAACAATATCTCTAGATATTTAATTGACACAATAACATATGTAAATTTCCGGTTACTTTAAAGTTTTTTGATATAAAAAAGCTATTTATTTCAGATAAGCCTGCGTATTTACTTATTTCTTAAGAGGGATTTTGAGACATTAAAAATTTATCAAAACATTAGATATTAAAGAGTTATTTAAATTAGCTATTTACTCTTGTTATTAAGAATTATTGAGAGATATTCTTATGACGTTGGGATAACGTTCACTCAAATTATTTTCAAAACAAGACAGAAAATCATGCCGAAATTAAAGGTTATGTCTAGGCTGATAGCAGCATCTACAATTAGCATTGGCTTTTTGTCTATTGCATCTACTGCTCATGCTGTTAACTTAACTCCTCAAGAAGAAGGAGAAATTAAACTCACAAATCTGGAATGTCTGAATAGTATCAGCGGTCTAATCCCCAAATGTATAGATACTAGTTCGGGTCAATACGGTTATACAGTCACCAGTTTGAATTACGATCCACAGTTTTCAGCTAGCCGCTTGTTTGCGGATAAAAGGAACACTGCCAACAATTATTCACAATTTGGAATTCAGTTTTTGGCGCAGGATGCAGGTACTAATACTGATTTAGACATTGTTTGGTTACGTCCAGTAGCCTATAGTGCTGCCGTTGAGAAAAAAGACTCGCCTAAATCCAATACTTCCAAACAGACTATTGATGCTCCCCCAGGAGCTAGCATTGGAACAGTAAAGGTGACAGCACCCACTACAACAGAAACAACAACAACTGCTGATGGTAAAAAAATTATCAAAAACATTACTGTTGAAACAACAACAGTTACCAAGCAAGCTAAGGTTAACGGTATAACCAAGCTAATACAAGAGATTACTACTAAGACAATTACTCAAACAACGACAATTACCCCAGGCAAGCCTGTTGAAAATGGGCAGTTAGAAGTTGGTAAATTCCAATTTGATTTCAAAAATCCATTGGCAGGAATCAGGTTTAATTTCTTTGATATTGAAGACTCAAAATACTCAGGAATTTTGAGTTATACCAATAGTAAGGGCGAAACTATTTCAATTCAGGAATTGCTTACTGGGAAAGAAGATGGTAATGTACAGTCACTGATTCTCAATGATGTGCAATCGTTTGTAGTTCAAATGGGTAATCCTGGTTTTAAATACGGCTACAAAAATACCTTGTTTAACACTGGTGATGGTGTGAATTTACAAATAGAAACTGTTCCCGAACCTAGTGGTATGGCTGGCTTGGGTGCTTTAGCTATGGTAGGTTGGATCAGCAGGCGTCAACGCAAAAATAAAACTACATAAAATAGATTTTTGAGGCGTTGTATATTTGCGGCATAATTTTGATAGTTTTTGGGATAGGCTTTCGCCTATCCCTTATTTTTTCACATGGTTAAGTCCTTATATCAAGTCTAGTAAATTGACCATAATAAAAACACCCCACCCTTAACCCCTCCCCTTACCAAGGGGAGGGGGGACAAAGCGTCGCTTTGGCGGGGTGGGGTCAACGCGGATATTAAGGGTAATTAAGCGGACATAATATTACACCATTTCACTCAACTATTGATACAAATTTTCCCACCTCCGCACCCCTGCACCCCCGCCTCTATTTCTTCACATTGACTCTTTCCCTGATGGAAGCAAGTGGCTAGAATAGGGCTATGTCTGAAAATTCTGCTTCTGTTACTGCAACACGCCCCACGTTCATCTTAGTAGATGGGCACTCCCTCGCCTTTCGTTCCTACTTCGCTTTTGCCAAAGGACGAGATGGTGGACTGCGTACCAAAACAGGGATTCCTACCAGTGTATGTTTTGGCTTTCTCAAGTCGCTACTAGAGGTGATGGCTACACAACAGCCACAAGCAATGGCGATCGCTTTTGATTTGGGTTTGCCAACTTTCCGCCACGAAGCTGATGATACCTATAAAGCCGATCGCCCCGGAACGCCAGAAGATTTTGTACCAGATTTGAAAAATCTGCATGAGTTGCTTGATGGTTTCAATCTGCCAATTTTCACTGCACCAGGTTATGAGGCAGATGATGTTTTAGGGACTTTAGCACAAAAAGCAACTGCCGCTGGGTATAAAGTGAAAATTTTGACGGGCGATCGCGATTTATTTCAATTGATTGACCCAGACAAAGAAATTACTGTTTTAAATTTTAGTCCTGATGCTCTGAAGCGCTCTACAAATAGCATTACTGAATTTAGCACAGAAGAAGTTAAAGAAAAATTAGGTGTATTACCTACACAAATTGTCGATTTTAAAGCCCTTTGTGGTGATAAATCAGATAATATTCCTGGAGTTAGAGGAATTGGGGAAAAAACAGCAGTACAGCTACTTAATACCTACGGTTCTCTGGAAGAGATTTATGCTGCACTTGATCAAATTAAAGGAGCAACTCAGAAAAAGCTTTCAGAGGGTAAAGATGATGCTGAAAAATCTCGCTACTTGGCAAAAATAGTTGTCGATGTGCCTTTAGAAGTTGATTTTGAAACTTGTAAATTAAAAGGATTTGACACAAGTAATCTGATACCAATTTTAGAAAAGTTAGAATTCAAAACTTTTTTAGGTAAAGTCAACGAACTTCAGCAACGTTTTGGTGGCACAGTTGAAGAAGCACCAGAAGTAGAAACAAGTGATACAGAAAGCGAATTTGCAGACGAAGACCCTGATTTTTTCACTTTTGCTGAAACACAAGCTGCACAACAGCAATTTGTTTCCCAAATTCAGCCGCGCATCATTAACACCGAAGCTAAACTGACTGAGTTAGTGAATCTGCTGCAACAATTCACAAACCCAGAAACACCAGTTGCTTGGGACACTGAAACCAGCGATTTAGAACCACGGGATGCTGATTTAGTAGGAATTGGCTGCTGCTGGGGAACGAACCCAGATGAATCAGCTTATATTCCTATTAATCACAAAACTGGGGAAAATTTAAATCAAGATATAGTATTAGAAGCACTACGCCCAATTCTTGAAAGTGCGGATTATCCTAAGACGTTTCAGAATGGAAAATTTGACCGCTTAGTTTTCCGCTGTCAGGGAATCAACTTGGCGGGAGTTGTGTTTGATCCCATGCTTGCAAGTTATGTGATCAATCCTGATACTAGCCATAACTTAAGTGATTTGGCATTACGAAACTTGGGATTAACCCTGCAAAATTATGTAGATTTAGTTCCTAAAGGGAAAACCATTGCTGACATAAATATTAATGCTGTAGCAAATTATTGCTGTTTGCAAGTCTATGCAACATTCCAACTTGTGCCGAAATTGCGTGAAGAACTAGATAAAGTTCCAGCTTTATATAAGCTATTGATGGAAGTGGAACAGCCGCTAGAAGCAGTTTTAGCAGAGATGGAATACACAGGTGTTCGCATTGATTCAGCTTATCTCAAGGAACTCTCACAGCAGTTAGAAACAGATTTAGCAAAGTGGGAGAATCAAGCAACTGATATAGCTGGAGAAAAATTTAATTTGGGTTCTCCTAAACAATTGAGCCGGATATTATTTGAAGAATTAAAATTAGATACTAAATATTCTCGTAAGATTCAAAGTGGTTACTCTACAGATGCAGCAACTTTAGAAAAACTGCAAGAAGTTGATAAAAGTGGGTTTGTTGAAGCGATTATTGAGTATCGCACTTTATCTAAGTTAAAGTCTACTTATGTAGATGCATTACCAGCCTTGGTACGTTCAGATACTCAGCGCGTGCATACCGATTTCAACCAAACAGCAACATCAACTGGTAGGTTATCTTCTTCCAATCCAAATTTACAAAATATCCCCATTCGTACAGCTTTTAGCCGTCAAATTCGTAAAGCATTTTTGCCAGAACCAGGTTGGTTAATGGTGGCTGCGGATTACTCGCAAATCGAGTTGAGAATTTTAGCTCATTTAAGCCAAGAGCCAGTATTAGTACAAGCATATCAGCAGAATCAAGATATTCATACTGTAACGGCAAAGTTAATCTTTGAAAAAGAAGATATTACCTCAGATGAAAGAAGGGTAGCTAAAACTATCAATTTTGGTGTGATTTATGGCATGGGTTCTGTGAGATTTTCTCGTTCAACGGGGATAGATAGAGCCATTGCCAACGAGTTTATTAAACGATTCAACGAACGTTATCCGAAAATTTTTGCATATTTGGAAGAGGTAAAAAAACAAGCGATCGCTCAAGGTTATGTAGAAACTATTCTGGGTCGTCGTCGTTATTTTGATTTCACCAATAACAGTTTACGCAAATTAAAAAATAGCAATCCTCAAGACATTGATTTGAGTAAATTGAAAAACCTGGGTGCTTATGATGCAGGTTTACTCCGTTCTGCGGCCAATGCACCAATTCAAGGTTCCAGTGCTGATATTATTAAAATTGCCATGGTGAGATTGCATGAGGTTTTGCAGAAATATCAAGCACGTCTGTTATTGCAAGTTCACGATGAATTAGTGTTTGAAATCCCTCCCGATGAGTGGGAAGAATTGCAACCGCAGATTAAATCTGTGATGGAAGATGCTGTGCAATTGAGTGTACCGTTGGTGGTAGATGTGCGTGCAGGTGAAAACTGGATGGAGACAAAGTGATACCTCTTTGCAAGAGACTCCATGAGTTGCACTCACAAGAAATTATGAAAATCTCTTGTCCCCACTCTCTACTCCCTACTCCCCACTCCCTATTTTCAAGGCAGGTATAAGGAGGAGATAGAACTCTTCCCTCTTCACTCAGCACTTTGAAGCTAGCTTGCAACATTTACTTCGACAAAAATTTGGATAGCGGTCACCTTGCTTGAAGATAGAGTGAGGTAAAACAAACACTCAGTCACAGAGGGAAAATTAAATGGACGTAATCCCAGCAATTGATTTACTAGAAGGTCGCTGTGTCAGACTTTATCAAGGAGATTATGAGCGATCGCAAGTTTTTAACGAAAATCCTGTTGATGTTGCTAAACAGTGGGCTGATGAAGGTGCTACTCGATTACACATTGTTGATTTAGATGGTGCAAAAGCTGGTAAGATAGTAAACTTGGCAGCAATTGAAGCGATCGCTCAGGCGGTGTCAGTGCCAATTGAAGTTGGTGGGGGATTGCGCGATCGCGCTAGTGTGCAACAAGTGTTCAATCTAGGTGTGCGCTGGGCAATTCTGGGAACCATCGCTGTAGAACAACCCCAGTTAGTACAAGCACTCTGCCAAGAATTTCCCCAACAGATTATCATCGGCATTGATGCCCGTAACGGACTAGTAGCAACTCGCGGCTGGTTAGAAACCTCGGAAGTTGCAGCCACACAACTAGCTGTACAAATGCAAGAATTGGGTGCAGTCGCCATTATCTATACCGATATCCATCGTGATGGCACTCTCACAGGCCCTAATTTAGATGCTTTGCGAGAACTTGCTGCTGCCATTTCCATCCCTGTAATTGCTTCTGGGGGAGTTAGTTCTGTCACCGACTTGTTAAGTCTGTTGGCATTAGAACCACAAGGTGTCACTGGTGTAATTGTGGGTCGTGCCTTGTATACTGGCGATATTTCTCTTAAGGAAGCATTACAAGCGATCGGGCCAGGTCGTATTCAAGACATTCCACCAAATTTAGATTTTTCTACTTTTGCTTGACATTAAGCTGAATTTCGACACAAAACTTAATTTTTTAACCGACCATAAGCCGATAGTTTTTGACTTGTAATATCAAGTCCGCGCTTATTACTTATTAAACCCATTGAACCCCACCCCACCAAAGCTACGCTTACCCCCTTTGTCCCCCCTTACCAAACTACGGTGTACACACAAATCGAGTTGCTTGTCAGATCAGGGTTTTACCCCCCTTAATCCCCCCCAATCTTCGGGGGGAAATAAGAAAATCTAGTTCCCTCCCCTTTCAAAGGGGAGGGTTAGGGTGGGGTAATTCAACAGACTCATGTGATTAGATAACTTGTGTGTACACCGTAGCCTTAGCAAGGGGGATGAAAGGGGGGTGGGAGGGGTTAGGAATGGGGTGCAATGACTGTGGGAACTATAACTAATAAACAGGACTTGGTATAATTTCTCTGTTTCCTCTTTTTACAAGAGTTGTGGGGAAAGTAGACACGCGAAAAGTATTCAGCTACAAGTCGGTTATTTTTTGGATTTCTGGAATAGCAATTTACACTATGGTAGTTATAACTAGCAGAGAGTTTACTAACCAGTGAGTGTATTTTCATGACTCGCCGACAACCTCGTAACAATGGTAAGCCGCGTAAAACAGAACCTGGTGCTATCCGGTTCAATAGCGACAAAAACATCAACAATCAACAGCAGCCCACAAAACCGGATGGAACAGCATAAATTACCGTATCTGAGGTTAAAATAATAAATTGGGTCAACACACCGATTAAAAATTTTATTTTTGCAAATTTCAAAATTTAAAAGTTTGGAAGCAGCGACCAAGACTGTTAGACATGCTGACGCCTTCTAATTACAGCAGTTTGCAAGTAAATGAAGTACACATCTTAATTATCATAAATCTTGTGGGGTGGGCATCCTGCCCGCCCTTGTGTACCTCATTGATGTGAAATGTGCTGTAAAAACAGCGCTACAGGCGAAGGTCTTCAACCTTAAAATTACGAATTACGAATTACGAATTAAATAATGGGTTACCTCTTTTATAGAGACGTATATATGGTTACGTCTCTATTTTTTATGTACTTTTTTTGACGTTTTCTGAAATCAGTAATATCCTGGTTGTATGTAAACATGTAGTCAATGTGCAAATACAGTTTTATGTCTAGCCAACAACCTAGTTCCAACCAACCATCGAAAAAACTAGCCAACGAAACAAACAAAAATAGAAAAAAACCCCTTAATAACGGTAAGCCAAAGAAAACAGACCAATAAATATTTAGATAAGACTTGATTGTTAGAGACTACTTATAAAATAAATCTTAAGTAGGGTGTGTTATGCCGCAGGCTAACGCACCATTTTATATAGTGGTGAGTTAGCTAGTTTGATTTTGTTGTCGTAACACATCATATCAAAAAGGCGCACTAACACACCCTACAATAATTTAATTGTTCCTTCATTAATAAACTTTTAGAGACGTAATGCTAATTACGTCTCTATATATTAATAATGAAAATTACTTGTTTTTCACCTGACTTTTCGCTTGTTCTAAAGCTATTTCTTTAATTGCCTGGTACGAATTCACATTTGCAGTGCCTTCAATAGCTTTAACTGCTAAATCTTGAACTTGTTTTAGGGCTGATTCTAGTTGTTTGGAAAGATTTTGAATCCGAGTTTCTTGATTGGTAATTGTCTGTTCTAGAGATTGCAATCTCTGTTCGTAAAAACGCTTTTGACCTTCAACTTCTTTAGCATACAAATCTGCTTTGACTTTCGCTTGGTAATGGGCAATACCTTTACCTTCCTCTGTAGCTTTTTTGATAGCTGCTTCTTTATCTTTAGGAAAAGCTTCTACCTTAGCTTTAGATTCCTCAAATTGCTTTTCCCGTTCAGCAATTGCTTTTTCCCGTTCAGACCATTGTTTTTCTGTTTCTTGCTGAAATTCATCTAGTTGTTTAGATAATGCTTTTTGTCTTTCTTGATATTCATCAATATCTAGTTTGCGCCGGAGTTCTAAATCATATTTATACTCTGCTGTATCTCGTTGGCGAGTTTTATTGAGATTTTCATCCCGTTCTTTTATCACCCGTTTATATTCTTCTTGCTCTTTTTGCCAAGCAATCCTTTGTTCTAGTATTTCTTGGGATAATACTTCATAGCTTTGGCTAAACTCTTCTTGATATGCTTTGGAATTATCTTCATAAGCCTTAATCAAAATATCCAAAGTATTGTCAGCAATTTCTAAATTATGCAACTGTTTTAATTGCTCAACTTCCTTCTCGACATTTTGTCCAATTTCCTCTAGTTTAGAAGCTCTTGTAGTTAACTGTTCTGATAATTCATTAGCAGCACTGCCAAAACCCAACTGAATCTTTGCCAGACTTTCAATTGTATAATTCATTTTTTGCTGTACAGTTGATGGCTGATTCATAGTTGTGCTTGGCTGTAATTTAGGTTTATCTTTGATTGCAGACTGGCTATCTTTCAGTGCTTGGTTAAGTTGAGTTTTTAGCGCGGCTGTTTCTTTTACTAAATCCTCATATGCTTGCAGAATCTCAACTTTTGTATTTTTCTCGGTTGGTTTTTTAACTGGCACAACAAACCTCTGCTGATTCAAAATTAGTAAGACATCAAAAAACCGAAACTTTGATTATTTAGCATTGGAACTATCAAAAGCTCTCATTGCCAAATCTTGTGCTTGTTTTAATGCTGCTTGTAATTGAGTGGAAATACTTTCAATTTGCTCGGATTGTTTCTTGATTACTTCTTCTAATGCTTGAGTTCTTAACTCATAATTTTGTTTACTAGCTTCCCACTCTTTCTCAAATAAATCAGCCTCTATTTTGGCTTTTTGACTAGTTTCTTTAATTGCCTCTTCTCTAGCTTTTTTCACTGCCTCTTCCAGTTCGCTAGGAAAGGTTGCTATTTTTTGTTGATATTCGGCAAATAAAGTTTGACGTTCTGTAATTACTTTTTCCCGCTGCGTCCAATCTTTATCTTTTTGTTCAGTACTTTCTTGTATTTCTCTTTCTAGTTTGCGTTTCTTGGATTCGTAAGCATCAGTATTTAGCTTGCGAGTAGTTTCTAATTTATATTGATATTCTTCCTGTTCTTGCTGGCGTTCTTTAGCTAAGAAATTGTTGTATAATTGCAGTGCCTCTTCATACTCTGCTTGCGCTTTCTGCCATTCTTTACGCTGAGTTGTAATTTCTTTTTCTAATGTCTCCCTTTTGCTGGCGATATCTTGCTCTAATGTTTTTAACTTTTCTTGATGTTCTTGAGTTAAAATATCTAAAGCATCTGCAACTATTCTGATTTTTTGAAGTTCTTGTAAACGCTGTGTTTGAATCTCTATCGCTCGGTTCAGTTCATCTAACTTGGAGTTTTCTTGAGCTAATTTTTCAGATAGTGAAGTAACAATGCTACCAAATTCCAACTGTAAATCAGCTAAGCCTTTGACAATGTTATCAACTGTATAAGTAGAAGCCGTAGCTAAAATTTCTTGATTTTTTGCTTTTTCTGCTTCTTCTTGTTTAGTTGCAATTTTTGACTCTAGCTTTTTCTGTTCTGTGATAATTTGTTGAAACGCTTGCATTAATTGTTGTTTGCTGTCTTTGACTGCAACTGTAGTCATACTCCAACTCCCTTGAATAAGCAAAAATCTCTTAGGTAGCAAGCCATACCAAGTACTACCCTATGCAGACATCAGGGTAGCCTTTAATCCAGGAATTTAAGCGCAGTGAAAATACTGAATTAAAGCAACATAAAATACTTTGCCACGATGGAATTACCCACAGCAGCGTCTTTATGTTTCTTTGGTACAATTTCCTCTTCGATGTTTTAGTACTTTTGTACTAAATAATATACCCAAGCTAATCTGCGATTGTCAAGACATAATTGCAGGTATTCCGACTTTAACGGTGAAAAGACAGCAAAAATAATCTTGGCAAGTTATAACCACCGTGATTTATAATGATATAGTGTATGCTGTCGCATATATTACTTTTTACTAAAGAATTCACGACGGTATAAGTATAGATGCACTGAAACTTAGATAATTGTTTCAATGATCTAAATTGATACAGAAAACATACCCCAAATTTCGTGATATCAATGTACACCAGTGAATCGCCTAAGTATTCTGCCAGAGTAGATATTGGAAAAACCAACAATATCCTAGTGGTTGAAGATGAAGAATTAATCCAAGAGATGCTAGCTGTAGCATTAGAAGAGGAAGGTTACGGGGTGGTAACTGCTCCTGATGGGCGGTCTGCTGTAGAATATCTCAAAAGTTTTGAACCCAACTCAGGAGAATTTCCTTTTGACTTGATTATTCTTGACTTAATGCTGCCTCAGATCAATGGGCTGGATATTTGCCGCTTACTACGCCATCAAGGCAACCCTGTACCGATTTTAATGCTTAGTGCTAAAGGTAGTGAAACCGATCGCGTTTTGGGTTTAGAAGTAGGAGCAGATGACTACCTGACCAAACCTTTTAGTATGCGAGAGTTAGTAGCCCGTTGTCGCGCCTTACTGCGTCGCCAGCGCCTAATTACTTTGCCACAGCTACCAGTGTTGAAATACAAAGATGTGACCTTGAATCCCCAAGAGTGTCGCGTGCTGGTTCGCGGTCAAGAAGTGAATCTTTCCCCCAAAGAATTTAGGCTGTTGGAACTTTTCATGAGTTACGCCCGGCGAGTATGGTCACGGGAGCAATTGTTGGATCAAGTTTGGGGGCCTGATTTCGTCGGTGATAGTAAAACTGTAGACGTTCACATTCGCTGGTTACGCGAAAAATTAGAAATAGACCCCAGCCATCCAGAATATATTGTGACTGTCCGAGGTTTTGGCTATCGATTCGGATAATCTATTGAGATAGTTGTTAGTTTTGATAAATCATAACGCAACTAGCAACTTCAACTCAAATGCTCTTATTGGGATTTCTTCTAGGTTTAGCGGTCGGCATTGGGTTTTGGATTTGGCAACAGGTTCAACTTAACCGCTACCTGGGGCGAGTACACAAACCGTTAACTTCCTATTCTTCTAAGGTGGTGCTGCCGCTGATTCCTCCCTTGCGCCAGGAAATAGCAATGGTGAAGCAGCAGCGGCAACATTGGCAGCAATCGTTGCAAACTTACCAAGATGTGCTAGATTTTGCACCAATAGGATATTTGCTCTTAGATGAAGAAAATCAACTACTGTGGTGTAATCAGCAAGCGCGAGAAATTTTGTATTTGGAAAGATGGCAACCAGGACAGGTGCGCTTGTTGTTGGAGTTGGTACGGTCTTATGAACTTGATCGATTAATTGAGCAAACTCGCGATCGCCAGAAACCACAAACAAAAGAGTGGATATTTCATCCTTCTTGTGATAACGCCGCAGAAATGCCGACAATCAAATCCTTGGCTTTACGGGCGTCCAGCTTGCCACTGCCAAATGGACAAGTAGGAGTTTTTCTAGAGAATCGCCAACCCCTCTTGGATATGAGTGAAGCACGCGATCGCTCTTTTTCTGATTTAGCCCATGAACTAAGAACCCCACTGACTTCTATTAGTCTGGTGGTAGAAACCTTACAAAACCGCTTAGAACCACCATTAAATCGCTGGGTTGACCGCCTGATGCAAGAAGTCAATCGGCTGATTAACTTAGTACAAAACTGGTTAGAACTTACCCAGATGGAAGCAAACCCCAGCACTCAGTTGCAAACTGAAGTTATAGAATTGCGATCGCTGATTACATCTGTTTGGGAAACTCTAGAACCTCTGGCACAACGCCAACATCTATCTCTTAGCTATTCTGGGCCAGAAAAACTTTGGATTAAAGCAGATCAATCCCGCATTTACCAAGTTTTTCTCAATTTACTGGATAATAGTATTAAATACAGTCTGCCTTGTACAAGTATTCAAATTCAAGCAAAAATCTTACCAACAGAGGATAATTATCGGGGCGATTTTGTTTCCCCGGTTTTAGAAATAAATCTTATTGATTCCGGAATTGGTTTTTCACAAGCAGATTTACCCCATGTTTTTGAGCGATTTTACCGAGGAGATAAAGCGCGTACCCATTCCTCATTGCCAGATAATTATTCTATGGGATCAATTGTTGGCAATGGTTTAGGTTTAGCGATCGTCCGGCAAATTCTTCTAGCTCATGGTGGTTCCATCAAAGCCATGAACCATCCACAAACCGGTGGCGCATGGATGCAAATTCAACTTCCTGAAGTTATGGCAAACTCAAAAGAGCAAGACTATAGTTAAGAATATCTTCACGTTTGAGATTACAAGTGTGAAAGCTATTGTTTATATTCCCAATTCTCCAAGACCTCAGATGGCACGCGCAATTAGGCGCTTAGAACAGGATGTACTACGGATGGGAGCTTTGGTAGAAAAATCATTTCGCCTTAGCCACCAAGCGTTATTTGCCCGTGACTTAACAGCAGCTGAGGAACTTCCCCGATTAGATAAAAAAATTGATCGTTTTTATAGACAAATAGAATCAGACTGTACAGCAATCATGACAATGCAAGCACCTACAGCCCAAGATTTGCGCTGTTTAAGTGCTTTCATGCAACTAGTGCGAGATTTAGAACGCATTGGGGATTACGCTGAGGATTTAGCTGAGATTGCCATTAAACTGTTTCCTTATCCGCCTCATACGTCTTTACCAGAGATTGCTGTCATGTCCCACCATGCGCAAGCAATGCTAGCAACTAGCTTGGTGGCTTTAGCCGATTTGGATGAAGCCGGGGGGCGGAGTATCAAACATCTAGATGATGCTGTAGACAATGCTTACGATCGCCTTTATCAGACTTTAGCCCAGCAACGGGATGTCTCAGGCGTAGTTGAACCAATTGTGCTGCTAGCACTAGCGATTCGTTGTCTAGAACGTATGGCAGATCATGCGACTAATATTGGTCAAAGAGTGGCATACATCGTTACTGGTCAACGTTCTTAGTGAAGTAAGGCCAGAAGATGAGGTATCAGGAATTGGTAACTTACTCATTTCCCATCCTCATCTTCACTCTCACTTCGTCTCTAATCAAGAAAACTTATTTATAGCTAGGGACTAGGGACTGGGGACTGGTGACTGGGTGAAAAGTCTTTTTGTGTCTAGGTTTTATTATCTGTTGATGTCCTAACACTACTGGCGACTGCTATATTGAATAAATACTACTTGAGATAGATGTGCAAACAGCATAAATCACATTTTTGCTGCTATTAGTCAGAATAATTTTGACATTAACATACTTAATTTATACGTCTACTAAACAAGTACACGTGAAATAATTGTTTTTTTTAATACTAAAAAAATATAAATCTTTGGGTTAAGTAATGTGTATTTTACCAAAAGATTACCTATTCTTAAACTTGCGCGATTAAAGTAACCAAAGTCAACTGAAAAAATACGTTTTTGGCTAACTATTCTAAGGGCGTATTGACAATTAGTTCAGTTGCGATCGCAACTATATGGGTAACTGCTAGCTAGTATTACAAACAATTTTCTGTGTCTTTTAGTACAAAGCTAAGATAACTGATGATTTTGTTAAATCATCTGTTGATATTTTTTGCAGTCATACTATTTACTTTAAGTTTTACAAATTACGTATAAACTTTTAGTTATGAGCATCAGTAAATCAGTTAAAGCCTTTAATTGTGTAGTCAGAATCCCATCTGGGATCAAGATAGTAAGATTTTTAACAATCAAGTTCTAAAAATATTTGTTGTTATCAAGTAATAATTGAGGAGGTTTAGATACAAATCCGAGAATATACATATTAATTGCGTATTTATTACCTCTTTGATCCTAATCATTATATTATCAAATTTTCTTGATAAATTTAGCATCACTTCACCAAAATTGTTTTTAGAACTGACTCTTGCATATTAGTAATTACTTTGTAAATTTACAGTTTAACTAATAAAGGTAAAATTTTGGTTCCTTGAATAGTAATTTATCTACTGACCTCGATAATTGAAAGTATCTTGATTTCTTGAATATCTCATAACGTTGTTGATCAACTAGCTTACCCTGTTAATTAGTAAAATAAATTTCAGCAATCATCAATCAATCCCACCAGGTTTAATCTATTAAAATGTCTTCTACAAGTTTGATTACCAATTCTTCTACTACATCAGACAACTCTACTCTTATTAGAGAGTTGCCGCAACAGTTATTTAGCCGCAGAGAAATAATTCCATCACGCATGGATGTACTGTGGCGTATTGAGCGTGGCGCAGTTAGGACACTAACCTGGAGCGAAGAAGGAACATTTATGACGCTGGGTTATTGGGGGATAGGAGATTTGATTGGGTATCCCTTGACCAAAGTCCAACCCTATCAAATTGAATGTTTGACAAGTCTAGAAGTAACCATCATACCAGCTCATCTTTGGTATTTACAAACAACTGCATTATTATCTCATATTCAACAATCAGAAGAGCTGTTAACCATAATCAATCGTAAACCAATTTCATTAAGGTTGTGGCAATTTCTGGGGTGGTTGAGTGAAAAATTTGGGCGTAATGTAGAACAGGGTAAATTGATTGAACTCAATTTAACCCATCAAGAAATATCAGAAGTATTAAACACAACTCGCGTGACAGTAACACGCTTGTTACAGCAATTTGAAGAACAAGGAGCGCTGTTACGCTACAAACGCCGGATTATTCTGCGTTCTCCAAACAAATTAACTAGAAATTAGTCCAAAAAACTAATGATTACTTGTGCTATTTAGTGTGAATTCTGTATAATCAACCGTGAAGTCTTGGGTAAATTTCCTTAAGAAAACAAAGTTAAGTAGTTTACCATGACTTGGACTAGTTGGTGTGAGTGAAATTAAAACAATTAAAACTATGACGAAACCATTCTGGAACGTTCTGAAGGTTAGTCCAATTGTTGTCGCCGCTACATTTTGTGCTGCTAATAGCAGTTTGGCTGCGGAAGTGAATGAACAGGCAACAAGTGTTGCTCAGCTGTCCCAAGAATCTAACAGCATGGGCCAAGTAACATCTGTTTCTCAATTTTCGGATGTGCAGCCTACAGACTGGGCATTCCAAGCTTTGCAGTCTTTGGTTGAGCGCTATGGGTGTATTGCAGGTTATCCCAGTGGTGTGTACCGTGGAAACCGTGCTTTGACTCGTTATGAATTTGCCGCAGGTTTGAACGCCTGTTTAGACAGAGTTAACGAGTTGATTGCTACAGCTACCGCTGATTTAGTAACTAAACAAGACCTAGCTACCTTACAGCGTTTACAAGAAGAATTTTCTGCTGAACTAGCAACCCTGCGCGGTCGTGTAGATTCCCTAGAAGCCCGCACCGCTGAATTGGAAGCAAATCAATTCTCCACCACCACCAAGTTGGTTGGGGAAGCAATCTTCAATATATCTGATGTTTTCGGTGATGATAGAGTCGGTGGTGGAGACTTACAAAGCAACACCACTTTTTCTGATCGCGTGCGCTTGAGCTTGTTAAGCAGTTTCAGTGGTAAAGACCAACTGCAAGTCCGTTTAAATGCTGGCAATATCGTCGGCAATAACGGTGTAACTGGTACTAACATGACCCGCTTGGGCTTTGATGGTGATAACGGCAATAGCGTTGTAGTTGATAAAGTCAACTACGCTTTCAACTTCAGTGACGCAATTCGTGTCAAAATTGACGCTACTGGCGGTGAGTTATATGAAAACGTCAACACCTTTAACCCCGACTTTGCTAGTTCTGGCAAAGGTGCTTTATCTCGTTATGGACGTTTTAGCCCCATCTATCGCCAAGGTCAGGGCGGTGCTGGTGTAACAGTCGTCTTCAGTCCTAAAGGCCCTATCAGTCTCACAGGAGCTTATCTAGCAACCACAGCTAATAACCCCACTGACGGTAATGGTCTTACCGATGGTGCTAGTACAGCCTTTGGACAAATAGCCTTCCAACCCAACAAAGCTTTTAACTTGGGTCTGAGCTACGCCTATACTTATCAAAATAACTCTAGTAATGTAAACCTGTTTAACAGCACAGGTGGCGCTCTGGCAAACCAACCATTTGGTAGATTGGCAACCACATCCAACAACTATGGTGTAGAAGCAACATTCCAACCCAACTCGAAAATTATCATTGGTGGTTGGGCTGGTTACACTGTGGCTACAGCTGAAACAGGCCCTAATAGAGGTAGAAATTCTGATATCTTCTACTGGGCTGCTAATCTAGCTTTGAGAGATTTTGGCAAAGAAGGTAATACACTCGGTGTAATTTTTGGTCAGCCACCTAAAGTCATTGAGAGCGATTTCGATGGTGGAGCAAATGGAGATACCTCCTATCATTTAGAAGGACTCTATAAAATAAAGGTTAGCGATAACCTTCAAGTTACACCTGGCTTGTTAGTGATCTTTAACCCCGAACACAACAATGCTAACGATACCGTATACGTAGGTACGCTGCGTACAACCTTCACTTTCTAAAATTGGTCATAACTTGAGAATAAGCACAACGTGAGTTCGACAAGTGCTGTTTAGACCTCTGCGCCAACCCCTCTTTGACGCAAAGAGGGGAGTCAAAACCCTAATTTTTCACCTTTTAGGAGAGCGAAGTTGACAGCGTGAGGTTCGTTGAATTCACCTTAAGCACAAAGCCCGCTCAAAGGCGGGCTTTTGCATAGAAAAAATAGCTACATAGAATTACAATCTCGCTTATTATGTAGATCTGATGGGGGGCGATCGCTACTCCACGCCCACCAAACAGAATCACAATGGCAATAATAGAACTCTTGCCATTTGCGACGATGCTCTTCTGTCATCACAGGCGATCGCCTATTGATCCAAACTTGCACAGCTTCTAAGCTACTTGAGCGACAGTTTGGACAGCAAAATTCATAAGCGTGAACTGCCTTATTTGTCCATTCAGGTGGTACGGGGGCAAAAGCATCCATGTATTTAAATAAAAGTGTAATACTGTCATTAGTCATTAGTCATTAGTCATTAGTGAGGCAGTGCGGTCTTGGGGTCTCCCCAAGTGGAGCAACTGCCGAACCCGTAAGGGTCATTAGTCATTTGTAAATACATTGGACTTTGGACTAATGACAAAGTACAACCACTACAATCGATCATGCAGTTTAGATGTGCTTTAGCTTACTTACAAATCTTAATTTACAGGGATTTCCCCCAACAAAAAAGTTATATTGAGAGAATGTGACAAAGTTTAATAAAACTTTTATCAATTAAATAATAGCAAATTTATAAATATTCAAAAAAAACTTCTGGAACTAATCTGAATTCTCCAGATTTAAAACGAGAAATCTCTATCCACAAAGCTTTATGATGATGAGTACCAGACTCAGAAAACATTAAGCTTGCCAATTGATAAAATTTAGGTTCAGCAAAGTCACATTGATAAAGTTGAATAATTTCATGTCCTTGCCGACCGTTGAATGTGAACAAATTTTCTATACAACCCAAATAGCGAATATTCGTTAATTCAGCCTGAATCTCTTCTTGAAATTCTCTTTTTAAAGCGTCGCGGCTGGTTTCGCCAAAGTCAACCCCACCACCCAAAGCGCGATAAAACTTATCTTGCTTTACTGAGTCGTAACCTTCAGAAACAAAAATGCGATCGCCATCTCGAATCAGCCCCAAGGCTAACACCCGAATTTCGCCTGGTTTGCTCATTGTTGAAACTAATTATCGTAAATAGAGTAAGAACGACTGTCACTATCTTCTACAGGCCAATCTTCATTTTCGCCGCCAATGTACAATTCTTCAATAGTGACGTATTCTTCACTTAACTGTGTGAGAGCATTGATTAAAACATCAATAGCGATCGCATCGCTAGTTCCCAGATCAAACCAACAACGTGCCCACTCACCCTCATATTCAAACTCACCCATGTTATGCATCAAAGCTAGCAAGCTTTTATCATATCCTTGTGAATCATAATTCATGTAGCTAATATCAAGCCCTGTTTCCTGTACTTGCAGGTTTTCAGCATTAAATGCCCCCAACTTACCTAAATAAAACCAGGAATTAAAAACTTCTTCAACATATTGCCTTTCACGTCCAGAAGGAATTGTACTGAACTTCAACCAAAACCATACATCAAAAGGATTGAACTCACGAAACTGAATGTGCATTGTGTCAAAAATTAAGGTGTGTACTGCTTAAAACTCATTTTAAAGGAATTGGGCATGGGGCATTGGGAATTGGGAATTGGGAATTGGGAATTGGGCATTGTTATTAGTTATTTCTCCCCATCCCCCCATCCCCCATTCCCCCATCTCCCTCATCTTTCCCTACTATCTACTCACTTCAGCAAGGCCTTTAACGGCACCACCGCGTTCATTCTGTATTTGTTTCACCAAACTAGCTGGAAGTTGGGATTTTTTAGTCAAGGCTTTGTCAAAATTAGCGATCGCTTCCTGAATTAATGCCTGACTTTTTTCTTTTTGCCCTTGTTCTCTGAGAATCTGGGCCTTGAGATAATAAAGTTCTGGGTTATCAGATGTTCCTTTTAAAGCACGGTTGGCATACTCTAAAGCCTGAGAGTACTGTTTTAAATCTCGATAGGCAAGGGCAATACCCCGATCCACTAAATATCTGGGGCCACCATTTGTCTCTAAACGTTTAATAGCCTCATCGGGATCAGCAAAAGGCAGATTAACAGCCAGCATCAAATCCATATAGCCCCGGAGTAAATTTAATTCTGGATCGTTGGCAGAAATCGCTTCTGCTTTGTCCAAATATTCATAGACTTGCCTTAGCCGACCTAGGACTTTTGGTACACTGCCTGTACCTTCACGTGTATAAATTACTGCTCCCTCAAAAAAATGACCCACAGCAGTATATATGTTACCGCGCAATTCGTCAGTAGCCAGCAGCTTTTGTCCGGTTTCCAGAGTTTTCTTGCTGTAAGTGTCTAGCCCAGCCATATCTTTTTTCATATATGCCAAGGATGCCCTCATAGCATACGCTAGAGGCTCATTTGGCTCACTGGATAAGGCTTCTTTGAGGTAACGCTCTGCTGCTGGATAATTGCCTTGTTGAAAAATTGCTTTGAAAGCCGCTTCTGTTTTGTCGCCAATTGGATGAGGTTCCCTACGCAAAAACGGATCACCAGCCAAAGATGGACTTGTCCACAGATTGAGTGCGATCGCAGCTACAAAAGTTGCCTGAACAACTTTGGTTAGCTTAGAAAACACTATTAGTTGAGTAGTAGATAACCGTTTAGTCATGGTTAATCACAGGATAATTGCGGTTGTAATAGTTGTATATGTTACTTAGAATGCAAAAATCGTTAAGCTTAACAGGCGTTGATGATAGCCAAAATATTGTATACAGATTGACTTCAGTAATTTTTCCAGGTTCCCATAATTGTTGTAGCCATTGTTAAATCGTAGTCTGTCACAATGGAAGGAGAAGTATAGCTCTTACTGCTAGATTAAGGTTTTAACGCAGGTAATGCGCTGTAAATCTTTCAGAATTTTCCAGTCGCTCTTAGTGTAGTTAATACTAGTTAATTCAGTTAATCGCCAACTTTTTGGTAATCTTAACAAATGCTCTATCTCAGAAATCTAATTTATCATCCAACAGCCTGCCCAACAGCAATTCTCAAAACTCTTAATTTGGAACTAGCACCTCAGAAACTCGGTTTAATAATTGGCCCCAGTGGTTCCGGCAAAAGTACATTACTAGAAATTTTATCAGGACTAGCTGAACCGACTGCTGGTGCAGTCTTCTGGCGAGAACAAGAACTTATAGCTGAACAGCTACAGCAATTGGCTGGGTTGGTGTTTCAGTTTCCAGAACGACATTTTTGTGGAGGTACAATTTTAGAAGAATTGCGTTTAGGGCATCCTGAGTTAGGGTCAGAACGGGTTAGGCAGGCACTCAGTGAGGTAGGATTAGAGCATTTGTCTCTTTCCGCAGCACCCTATGCTTTAAGTGGAGGTCAGCAGCGGCGTTTAGCTTTAGCAGTACAATTGATCCGCCAGCCCAATTTATTATTATTAGATGAACCGACAGCCGGGTTAGATTGGTCAATGCGTCGGCAACTAGTCAACTTATTGGCAAAACTGAAACAAGATTGGACACTGTTAGTAGTAACACATGATGCTGGGGATTTATTAGCGATCGCAGATAATTGCTGGACACTCAACCACGGTGAACTAAAATCAATCGATCCAGCAGAACTGGGAGCTAGAGTGAAAGAACCGCAGCCAGCCGTGTGAAGGGCTTGCGGGGATGGGGAGATAAGGGAGATGAGGGAGATGAGGAAGAAATAACTAATAACAATTCCCAATTCCCAATTCTCAATTCCCAATTCCCAATTCCCAATTCCCAATTCTCAACTAATGACAAATGACAAATTCCACCACTCCCTTACTACCAGAGATGGCAGAAATCTGGCAGCAAACTCTCAATTGGCAACCAACTAGCCAACAGCAAGCACAATTTCAGCAGCTTTATGAATTAATCTTAGAGGGTAATCGTCAGTTAAATTTAACTCGTATCACTGAGCCTCAAGAGTTTTGGGAAAAACATCTTTGGGATTCTCTCCGAGGAATTGCACCACAGGGGCAATTTATCCCGTCTCTCCAAGAGGGTGCATGTGTGATTGATATTGGCACAGGTGCAGGATTTCCAGGCGTTCCAGTAGGAATTGCTGCACCTAATTGCAAAATTACTCTGATGGATTCAACTAGGAAAAAAATTGTTTTTCTCGACCAAATATTAAGTGAACTTGCCCTGACTGATGCCAAAACTGTTGTTGGAAGAGCTGAAGAAATAGCACAGCAATCTCAGTACCGACAAACCTACGACCTTGCTCTCATTCGCGCTGTCGGCCCGGCTTCTGTGTGTGCAGAATATGCTCTCCCATTCATTAAACAGGGTGGTTTAGCTGTAATTTACCGCGGTAATTGGACACAAGAGGAAACAACCGCTTTGCAAAATGCTGTTAATCAGCTAGGCGGCATCATTGAATCAATCGAAAGCTTCATTACTCCCATAAGTACAAGCATCCGTCATTGTTTGTACTTGCGTAAAGTAGCCACCACACCAGCAAAGTTTCCCCGTGCTGCTGGGATACCCACTCAAAAGCCACTGTCAGGAAAGGAGAGTTAGGAGTTAGGAGTTTGGAGTTTGGAGTTTGGAATTATTACCTTTAGGACTTACGCACTGAAGCCTGAAACCCTGATCCCCCCTAGCCCCCCTTTTTAAGGGGGGAAAGTCTAAAGCCCCCTTTTTAAGGGGGTTGGGGGATCTGAGTGCGTAAGTTCTAACCTTCATCCCCCTCATCTTCCTCATCCCCTCATCTTCCTCATCCCCCTCATCCCCCTAATAGTCGCGCCTAAACAAACCAAAAAAGGGAGCAAGAATCATGCCAAAAACAAAACCGCCGATGTGAGCCCAGTAAGCTACTCCGCCTGTTTCCACACTCATATTGGCAGCGGCTTGCAGGCTCGCTAGACCGGATATGACATTCTGTATAAAGAAAATTCCAATTAATAATAGCGCCGGAACGCTGATTGTAGTTACAAAAAAACCCAAGAAAATTAGGGTTGTGATTCTAGCTTGAGGGAAGCGAATAATATACGCACCCAAAACTCCAGAAATGGCACCACTTGCACCCAAAGAAGGAATTTCCGAATACATACCAATAAACCATTGGCACAAGGCGGCTAAAGCACCACAAGCTAAATAAAAAATTAAATATTTGAAATGTCCTAATCGGTCTTCTACATTGTTGCCAAAGACCCAAAGAAATAACATATTCGATATTAAGTGCCACCAACCACCGTGTAAAAATTGCGATGTGAATAACGTCGTCCACTCATAGGTGAAGTTGGTGGTTAACTGTTGTGGTATTACCGCGTAAAGCTGGAAAAATTGCTCCAACTGTCTACTAGACAGGCTGAATTCATGAAGAAAAACGAGAACATTCATTCCAATCAACCCGTAAGTGAAATACGGGGTGATTCGCGTTGGGTTTTCGTCGTAAAGGGGAAACACTGGTGTTTTTGCTAATTATTCATCATTAACTGCAATATAGCTTGTATGGCTGGCAGTCATTCAATGTGAGGTAAATTAACTTTTGAAATCATCAGCCATCACACAAGCTCCCGTGATACCCCAAAGAATTATTGATACCAAGATTCTTCCTGGGATTTATCGCTAAATAAACCTAATATCGGCCCCAGAACCGCTCCAAATATGAAACCGCCTGCGTGTGCCCAGTAGGCAATACCACCGCTTTCCATACCGATATTGGTGGGTGTCTCTAAACTAGCAATCCCGTAAAAAGCTTGTTGGAGAAACCAAAACCCTAAAAAGAAATATGCGGGAACACGGAAAGTAGGGAAGAAGAATCCCAAAGGCACCACACCCAGAATTTCAGCTTGGGGAAAGCGAAGAATGTATGCTCCCATAACACCAGCGATCGCACCACTCGCCCCCAATGAAGGAATGTTAGAATTTTGGGCAAAGTACCATTGAGCTAAAGAAGCTAAAATACCACAACTTAAGTAAAAAAGCAAATATTTGGCATGACCTAACTTATCTTCAACGTTGTTGCCAAAAATCCACAGAAACAACATGTTACCAGCTAGGTGTAATAAACCGCCGTGGAGGAATTGGGAGGTAATTAAAGTTGCCCACTCTGGTACTGGTTGATGAACTGAGACACCAGCAAAGCTTAAGCTGAGTTCTCGCGGCACCACAGCCGCAAGATGTAAAAAGCCATTTAATGCTTGGGGAGGCAGACTTGCTTCATAAATAAAAGCGAGGACATTAGCAGCAATCAGCCCATAAGTTACATAAGGCGTGATGTTTGTAGGATTATTATCTCTAATTGGAACCACGGGCGTTTTTCCTAATTCTTCAGACCTAGCCTTAAGGTACTGAATTGCAAAAGTATTTTCTTCTACCTCGTGGATGGATTAAGTTCAGTCGAACGGTACTAACGATATGCGATCGCTTCATTGAGATTTTGCTAGAAAAAGCAACAATTGTCTCACTTTAAACAAAGTCTCTTGTGTACAGCCAAGCTGAACTAAAATATAGCCAATCTCTCAAAATCGAATAAACATACTATACTCAATGGCGTAAAAATCCTTATTTTAGTGATTTTGCATGATTTTGCATCTAGAAAAGGTGATGGAACACCACGCCGAATTACTCTACTTACACCTGAGTGAACCGAAGTTATACGAGTATTTAGAAGGTGAAATTCCGACTATTTTGCAGTTAAAGCATCAGTTCAAGTTTGCTGCGCTGGAAAAATCACCAGATAACGACACTATGACCTGGCTGAAGTGGGTGGCGATGCTTCCACAATACCAGTATGTTGGAGTTGTCGAGATTGGTATTTTTGAAGATGGATACGCAGAAATCGGTTTCATGACATTTGTGGATTTTCAAAACCAGGGGTTAGCTTCTGTCTACTGTTCGCTAGCGATCGCCAAGGCACGAAAGCGCTTTGACTTCCCCGTGCTATACGCTTCGGTGAACGAGCAGAACCTGGCCTCTCGTAAAGTGATTGAAAAGCTTGGTTTTGCTTTACATTCTGTTAAGAAGGATGCAGAATTTGTCAAGGGTAAACTTTCTGATGAACTAATCTACTGTTTGGTATTTTAATTTCAAATTATGAAAATTTACGCTTTCTTTTGCCCGGTTTAATTATGGCAATTTGTAAGAATAAATTTCTAATTTTTTGTAGTAATAATTTAGTAAAATATTCTAGTTGCACTGCTTGTGCTAAAGCTAAGCAGTTAAATAAATGCATTACACTCATGAACTGGCTGGCACACTTATTTTTGTCTGAACCTGATGTTGAAAGTAGATTGGGTAATCTGTTGGCTGATATTGTAAAGGGGTCAGATCGGCAATTATTGAACTCTAATCTTCAAAGAGGAATTGAATGTCATCAATTAATTGATAGATTTACAGACAGCCACATCATCGTGCAACGCAGTAAAGAGCGCATTGGCTTAGGCTACAGACGATTTTCTGGAGTATTGGTGGATGTTTTTTATGACCACTTCCTAGCAAAGAATTGGTGTGATTATTCTCAGGTCACTCTTGATGATTTTACAGCGGAAATTTACGATTCCTTTCGAGCTTATCAAGGTGAAATACCCGCCTTTGTCACTCAAGTAATTAATCGTGTAATAGCTGAAGACTGGCTAGGAGCTTATCGTAATGTAGTAGGTGTAGAAAACACGTTAGGAAGGATATCCAAGCGCCTATCACAAAAGTTAAACAGATCTTTTGTATTGACTGGGGCTGTGAGTGAACTTACAATCAACTACGATGCGTTTGAGTTGGACTTTCAAGAGTTTTTTCCAGAATTATTATCTCATGTGCAAAATTGGTATCTTGCAAGGCAGTAGTCAGATGATAAATTTCCATGTAGGGAAGAAAGCAGCTTGACCACATCGCTGATTTTCTTCATCAATTACATTCCACAGAAGCACATCTTCGATTAGAAAACGCTTACCACTATTGGAGGTACGAATACCAGAATAATTTTTGACAAATCCTTTGGTAGCTGCTTCTGCTAACAAAAGTTCTCTGTCTTCTATTTCTACCTCTTGTACTGCTTTGCGAGAAGGCATTTTAGTAAATTCTTCCCAAGGAAGTTCCCATAATTTCAAAGCAGTGCGATTACCGTAGTTAAAAATTGGGTCTGATTCCATGCCGTGAGAAACTAAAACAAAAGGTGCTTCAAATAATACCTGTGCTATTTCTTGAGGTGAACCGCTGACATCCAGCAAAGAATTCCCCGTCCAATGCTTGAAGCTATTTAATAGGCGTTGACTGTGAAGAATAATTGCTTTTTGTTGCCAAGGGAATTCAATAATGCTGTTCATAATTAAGTCAATACATAGCACCAAGAATTTAGTATGGCATAAAACAGTTTTCTATCGTTAAACTTAGCCAAAACATGTTTTTCTCAAATTCTCTAGAAAGCCAACTCCAGAACTGGAACGGAATTATCCGCAATCAGCCAAAAAATCCTAATGCTTACATTCGACGCGGTATGGTTAACTTTCAGATGGCCAAGATTGATGAATCTATTCAAGATTTTGACACGGCAGAACAGTTGGATAACCGGCTGAAACCTTACTTATGGCAACGTGGCTTATCTTACTACTATGCGGAAAGATTTGCTGAAGGCGCTCAACAGTTTGAGATAGATTTGACAGTAAACGCGCAAGATGTAGAAGAGACAGTATGGCGATATCTCTGCATGGCGCGTTTAGTGGGTGTTAAAGAAGCACGTAATTCCTTATTAACTGTAAAAAATGACCCGCGACGTATTATGCAAACTGTCTACAATTTATATGCGGGAAATTGTACGCCAGATGATGTTTTAACTGTTGGGAAATTAGAAGGCGATCGCGGTAATTTTTACAGCCATCTTTACTTAGGATTATATTACGAAGCTGAGAATAATCTTGATTTAGCTCAAGAATATATAGTTAAGGCTGCTGATAATTACAAAATTGATGATTATATGTGGTATCTGGCACAGGTACACAAAAAATTACGAGCATGGGCATAGTCGAGTAGATGATGATTTAAGGAATGCTCAGAAACTTAATTTATTGTCACTTGGGAACGAATATTAAAAAACGCGAGCTTAAATAAATTACTATGCATAGATAGTGTAAAAAACATTTCCGTACTTAACTATTGACATAGATATTTATCAATGCAATTAGAGATTTTTTGAGGGCTTTTCTTTTGAAAATCAGTACAAGTAATCAAAAGGTAAGAATGGGATTTTATAACTTAGCTTAAAATCACTATAGATAAAGGTTTTGATAGGCTGAACTGTTCACGATTGCTCAGAAGAGGCTCAAAAAACTTTTTCGGCAGTGCGTGATTTTAAAAAGATTCCCCTAAAAACCACTCGTACCCTTCCTTGAACTGCTTCTTCGCATCATGCTCTACAATGCTGCCATGAGCCACAATAACTCTTTTAAAATCCCATCGCATTACCTTTTGAACTGATTGTTTAACCAATAGCTTTTCTTGAGTAGCTAACTGTTCTAACAATGATGGTCTCAGTTTCTTGTACCCTCCCATTATTTTGGATACTAATTTTGTTGACATGGGAAAACTTTCATCAAAGTAAAAAGCTGTGTCTGTCAAAATCAAAGTTTGACTTTCAGCATGAAAAAAAACATACTCATTTAGAGGTAATGCTCCACTTGGAAGAAAGGTTTTAAATCCTTCAAATAAGAAAAATTCAAGTTCACCTAAAAGATTTTCGTCATTATCCTCTAATGCTTGATCAATAGATATCTCAGGTCTTTTGACCTTCAATTCTGATACAGCATAGACTTCTGCTTGAGGATAGAGAGTCTTAAAATTAGATAAGAACAGATAGTGAAAAAGATTTGGAGCAATAATATACTTAACATTTCCAAGCTGATTAAGTTGCTCAGTAGTTTCGTTGTCAACTTGGATCGGAGAGATAACAGCTAATTCACCATTATTGAAACGAATTACCGTCATTCTTGTACCAACACTCAATCCAAAATACCTTAATGGTTGCTCGGCAATCCAAATATTATTGTCAATTTTTCTAAGCATAGCTAATTAAACCAGCAGCAGCTTTGATTAGATTATCTTACTGCACCAGCACTAAAACCCAATCACCGAAACAGCCTTTCGCTTCTGCTCCAACGCCGAAGTATATAAAACTTTATACAGTTCCGAGTTCCAACAGTGTTGGAACATTTCTTTCAGAAGTCAAAGAAATTGATGAATTTCTGGTATCTAAATCAGGAGAGATCAAGGGAAGTTTCAAAACCAAGAATAAAATCGGAACTTTGTATTTCTGCGTGGCACTTCAAGACAGGCTCTTTAGCATTACGCCTAATAAGAGTTTCGGCAGTCAATGCTGAGTACCTTGATTGCGAAGTCGGGGCGATCGCAGTTTTCTCCCCCAGCCTCAACCTCGCAAGGAGTTGAGCAGCCCTGGCAGCTAAAACCCTTATAAACACAGCTTTTGAGCAAGTCAATCAATTCTGTTTCTTACTACATCTTCTTAAAACCGCTCAATTCCATAGTTAATTTCATCATGATTACTTGATAGGCATTGATAAACATTTATGTAGGATCGTCGCCTCTGTTGTTGCGATCGCGGCTTAATTTCAATGCGTCCGCAAGCTGGTAAGCTTGATGAAATGAAAATCATTAAAAATCCCCTCAGAGGAATTGGCATAACCAAAAGTAATCTGAGGGGATGGTTTTATCAAGAAAATATCACCAAAATTTTACACCACTGCACTATTGATAAAAGCACATGATATGCTATAATCATCTGCGTTCAGCTATGGTTACTAAGAATGCCTGCTTGAAGGTATTAGTAGTAATCTGGTTGTGGTTGTGGTTGTGTCATTGCAAAATTTGATGCATCGTACAAGTAGCGGCTGGCTTCCTCTTCTAGGCGATGAATCAGATAAGGTTCAATAGCGTTTCCATGTCGCAGCGCGGCTAGGTATCCATCCAAATACATCCGCATATCATCCGTACGATAACCGCGATTCCATAACTCGACGAAGGCGTCGGTAATTCTTTGGTAATAGCGGATGGTTTGTGTGTCTTGGAGCATAACTGCTGTATTAGTCTCTTTGGAATGAGAATTGTAAATGATTCACGCTCAAATGTGAAGTATCACTTCTAGTCTTTTGCCATCAACATTAGACAAATATATCTAGATTTCCTTTGGGCTACATCCTCCAGCAGCTACAACTTAACTTCATCCTATTCCAGAAAATGGTGAATATGATGATTTAGTAAGCTATTCTTAGGATTTCCTTAACCTACTGCTCAAGTGTATTGGCAGTTAAGGCTTTGTTGTGCCATGATGGAGTCCCCGGAAGCCATCAAGTTGAAAGATGGTCAAGGTAGGGATTCTCTGGTCTCAATAATAGTTCCTGGAAACATCACATCCTCCTAGGGCTGGATGTTTCACCAAAAGAACTTTTGATTTAGTCTAACAAAAATTTAAGAATAAATTAAAGAATATTACTAACTCCGCTTTGCACAAGGCATAAGTTAAACTTTTTTTCACTGTTTGTTTGCGGAAAGTAAAGCTAATTGCTATTGAAGTAACAAAGACTACAAAACCTTGAGCATGGGCTTGTTACCTTGAAATTCATCGACGCTAAGGGGTCTTACCACCGTGGGTTCGGTTTGTATTGAAATCGTTGAGGGGAATCCCCATTTGAGGTCGTTGCTAGGTTGGCACTTGCAACAGCTGGAATACAGAGTCCATCAAGCAGCCAGCATTTATCAAGCTAGAGAAGAATTTCTAGCTCATCAACCTACTCTAGTGATTCTAGATGCGGATCTGCCTGATGGTGATGGCATTGAGTTTTGCCGTTGGTTGCATCGTCAGCAGCAACCCTTAATCTTAATGCTATCAGCCCGTACCAATGAAGCCGATATAGTCGCAGGCTTAAAGGCGGGCGCAGATGATTACCTGAGTAAACCTTTTGGTATGCAGGAGTTTTTGGCAAGGGTAGAGGCATTAATTCGCCGTAAGCGTACACCTACTGCACCGGCATATTTAGATTATGGCACTTTACAAATTGATTTAGTACAGCGCCGTGTGCGATTCCAAGGGGAATTTATCGACTTAACGCCCCAGGAGTTTAGTTTACTGTACGTTTTGGCGCAAGCTGGGGGAGTGCCTCTTTCAAGGTCGGAATTGCTGCGTCGTGCTTGGCCTGACGCTATCGACAACCCGCGCACCATTGATACTCATGTTTTATCGCTAAGAAAAAAAGTTGAACTTGATCCTCGCCAACCTAGTTTGATTCAAACTATCCGTAACGTGGGATACCGATTTAACATGGAAATTTTGAATGCGAACATTCCGCAGTCACAAACCAAGTTAGCTAAAGAAAGATTCAGCAATCAGCGTGCCACACTTAGTACTCAAAGGTTGTAGGCTTGAGAGTTAGGAGTTAGGAGTTAGGAGTTATGAATTTTTAACTCAGTAATTTGTAACCCTATTCTTCAGCGACTTGAGCTTCTGTGTGTAGAAGTTATGAATTAGGAGTTATGAGGCGCAAAGTTATGAATTTTTAACTCAGCACTCTGGACTTTTTAACCCCATTCTTCAGCAGCTTGAGCTTCTGCGCGTATCAGACTATCTTTGAGGTTAGCCCAGTCTATCTTAGAAGCTGTTTGATCTGCTAAAAGGCGACTTTGTTGTAAGTGTAACAGCCTAGTGCAAAACATTTGGGCTAGGTCTAGCTGGTGGTTTGCCATCAAAATTGTAGTTTGATGAGTTTGACTAACTTGGGTTAATACTTGTATCAGATGAGAAGCTGTACCAATATCAAGGGCAGAGGTTGGCTCGTCTAATAGTAACATTTTCGGTTGGATGACCAAGGCACGGGCGATCGCTACTAATTGTCGCTGTCCAGCCGAAAGTTGTACTTCAGTGCGTCCCAACCAATCACTAGGAATATGCAGCTGTTCTATCCAATAGTTGACTCTTTGCTGAATTGTCTGTTTAGGCAAACCACGCAAGACTAAAGGATAGGCCAAAGCTTGCTGTACTGTCATCCCCAAGAGCTTAGATTCTTGTAATACCAGTGTCACTAATTGGCGTAACTGTATTACAGGAATTTGGGGATACTCCTGATTTTCCAGATAGATTTTGCCATTAGTGGGTTCACTCAGGCGGTTGATAAGACGTAATAAAGAAGTTTTACCAGCGCCGGAAGGGCCCACAATGGCAATACATTCACCTGAAAAGACCTCAAAAGAAATATCCTGCAATATAGGATATCCCTGTTGATTGCTCTTCAGCTTTGTAAATAGATTAACTTGCTCAAGCCTGAGTTGGGCTTTAGAAATGAAATTATCCAAGTTTAATTGGGAATGGGGAACTCGGGGCCCCCACGACCGGAGGGAGTGGGGATTAGGGGCAATGGGGAATTGGGAATGGGGACTGGGGACTGGGAAAATAACTAATGACAAATGACAAATGACAACTGACAAATAACATATTAAGTTAATTGTCCAGTCGCTAAAGCTGTGGTAATTGTCCAAGCATCCACTAGAAACAGCAGCAAAGTGAATAATAGCAAAATCGCATACATCCACGGCTGTGCCAAAGGACGGACATCTGTGGTATCAATGCCCGTTTTCGCTTCTACAATTTGTACTAGACGGGCAAAGCCTGCGACACGCATTGGTAGTAAATAAGCTTTTCCATCTTGACTCAGAAAATAATAAACCAGCCCTCCTTGACCAGTCGAGCGGGGCTTTAACTGTTTTATGTCCGACCAAGACAAAAACCAACCTTTACGAAAGAAACGAGGAACCCAAACAGGATATGTTACCTGAATTCCTTGGTCATCTAAAATTACTTGTTCAGTCAACACCGCATACAAACCAACCAGACCTATTGTAATTCCGATCCACAACAACACTGGTGGGACGGGTGCAGCTGTTACTTGAGATAAAAAAGGTAATGGTACTGTGAGTGCCACATATAGACTCAATAGAGTGATCCGAATTAACGGAGACAGGCGAAAAACAGAAGTTGAGGTATTGGCTGAGTTTGCTGTCACGGCTTAATCGTAATGCTTTTCTTTATTTATTGTAGGATAGCCCTTTGTTCTACTCATAAGCTGTAACGGCCAGCCCTTTTAAAACGAGTAAAAATACTCAAGATTTTTGCTTGATAGCCTGCTTTGACCTTTGTGTCTTAGTGTCTTTGTGGTTAAAAAGCCAATTTTCTGACCACCAAGGCACTAAGACACAAAGAAAAATACATGATTTTAAATTAAGGTAAATATTTTTGCACTACACTCCAACCAGTTAAGGACACCCAAGCAAATCCTACAAACAGAATAATGTTCACACCGATGTGTAAAGGTCTAGCCCAAATTCGCCTAGTAGAAATTTGTGTAGCACTAAAAGCTGATAGCAAAACTAATGCTACTACTGCCAACCCAGCAACTAAGTGTGACGAGTGCCCCAAAGAGCCAAAGTGTCCCAATGTGCCAATAATGCCAATTACCAGCAACAGCAACACTAAACTTACCATACTAATGCCGATTGTATAGTGGAGCGATCGCACCCCTCGTCGTCCCCCAAGAAACGCAAACAAACCAGGGTTATCCTGTGAAGTTCTGGCGCGAAACATTGAAATACCAGTGAATGCTAACAGCACATACGCCAACAGCGATAACCCCATTGACCAAGCGGCTATTTTCCACAACCAAAGAAAAGAAGGCAGATTCATAAGTAATGATTGTAGATGCAAAGGGGGCAGGGGAGCAGGGGAGCAGGGGAGATGGGGAGATGGGGGGATGGGGGGATGGAGGAATATAGCAGGAGGCAGGAGGCAGGAGGCAGGAGGCAGGAGGTAAAAACCTTACTGTTACTGTCATTGACGATTTTAAAATGTCCTAATCTATGATTCGACTGCTATAACTAATGACCAATGACAACTGACCAATGACAACTGACCCTCAAACAAAAAAGGCTGCCGAATTCAGCAACCCTCAAATTAAGCAAAATTGTTTTTTTAATCAATGGATGCTAAACCAGCGACAGTTAAAGATTTTGTTGTATCTCCGGTTTTTGTATTAATTGACTGGACTATTGGATTTTTACTGATAGGGTCGATCCCTATTGAGTCTGTATCAAACTCGTTGCTGCTAGGCTCGTTAATCGCAAGGCGATCGCAGGGAATCTTATCGGATAAAATTGCACTTGCCATCATCCCGGTATGAATCTCCATTTGAGCTTCATGCGGTGCTTCAAACACGAGGCGCTGTCCAGGAAAAACAACTCTTTCAAAGTACCAGTTAGGAATATTGGAGATGCGAGCCACCTGGATTTTGCTCGTGGCATTAACGTAGCAGCAGAGAATGTTCCCCGATTGCTCAGGTGGTAGTGGATCTAATATTTGAGCCATAACTGCTGAGGAGCTTTACGCCACAATTTTACATTACACCACCAAAACTAACACTTGGTGATCCCCTTGTGCTGTAACTGCGACTACCAACTGAAATTTTCTACGCTATTTATATCTAAAGATATGTTCAAGTTATGAAATTTAAATAAAAAAATTCACATAATTTGAAATTATACACTATGTACAGATATCTTGTGAAATTTTTCTTTAGGCAACTATATAAATTAGTCAAAGCTAAAAAATCCTCGCCTTGCTCCTACTCAGAGATTTTTTGGCTTCATCTATCCCAAGGTTTAGACGCAGGGATCATCGCTTAATGAATAAACTCAATGTTATGGTAAAGATATATGAAAATTTTTTCATAAAATCTAATTTAGCTACACCCACAGTTGCCTATAGTAAGTTAACGCTTACTAAAAATCTGCTTAAATGTCAAGCAGTATTTCAAGCAAAAAGGGTAACTAAAACAAACATACTTTAATATTTGAGGTCTTTCTCGCTTTCACCTGAAAAACGGCAAGATGGAAGTTAAAACCCTGATGATGGAAAATCGAATTCTCTACGTTCGCCTTCCCTGTAACCCTATCTTTCCTATTGGGGTTGTCTACCTGTCAGATCATGTCCACAAGCAATTTCCCAATATTGAACAGCGCATTTTTGATTTGGGCACTGTACCTCCTCTAGACTACGCCTCTGCCCTAGATAGCTGTATTGATGAATTTCAACCGACACTATTAGTCTTTTCTTGGCGGGATATTCAAATTTATGCCCCAGTTGGTGGGCGTGGTGGTAACCCACTGCAAAACGCCTTTGAATTTTATTACGCTAAGAATCCGCTGATCAAATTACGTGGGGCATTAGGCGGTTTGCGAATCTTCATCGCTTACTACGTAGAGTTGTGGCGGAATCTGGGATTAATCAAACGCGGTTTAAAACGCGCCCAAAAATACCATTCTCAAGCACGTGGAGTTGTGGGTGGTGGTGCAGTTAGCGTATTTTACGAACAGTTGGGTAAAAGCTTACCCCAAGGCACAATCATTTCTGTAGGTGAAGGCGAAACCCTGCTAGAGAAACTTTTAAGTGGACGAGAGTTCCGAGATGAACGCTGTTACATTGTGGGAGAAGCTCAACCACGGCAACGGCTAATTCACGAACAACCCACCCCTCTAGAAAAAACTGCCTGTAACTACGACTATATAGAAAGTATCTGGCCCGAATTTAACTATTATCTGCAAGAACAAGACTTTTACATCGGCGTGCAAACCAAACGCGGTTGTCCTCACAATTGCTGTTATTGTGTGTACACGGTTGTGGAAGGGAAACAAGTACGCATCAATCCAGCGGATGAAGTGGTTGCAGAAATGCGGCAATTGTATAATCGCGGCATTCGCAACTTCTGGTTTACCGATGCCCAATTTATTCCAGCACGCAAATTTATTGACGATGCTGTGGAACTTTTGCAGAAAATCGTCGATTCTGGGATGACAGATATTCATTGGGCAGCATACATCAGAGCCGATAACCTCACACCCCAGTTGTGTGAGTTGATGGTGAAGACAGGAATGAACTACTTTGAAATCGGTATTACTAGCGGTTCTCAGGAACTCGTGCGGAAAATGCGGATGGGGTATAACTTGCGAACTGTCTTACAAAACTGCCGTGACTTAAAAGCAGCTGGGTTTAACGACTTAGTTTCCGTCAACTACTCCTTTAACGTCATTGACGAACGCCCCGAAACCATTCGCCAAACAATTGCTTACCACCGCGAACTAGAACGGATTTTTGGCGCTGACAAAGTTGAACCAGCCATCTTCTTTATTGGATTGCAGCCACATACTCATTTAGAAGAGTATGCGCTGAAACAAGGCATCCTCAAACCAGGGTACAATCCCATGAGCTTGATGCCGTGGACAGCGAAAAAACTTCTTTGGAATCCTGAACCTCTTGGTTCATTCTTTGGAGAAGTCTGCTTGCAAGCTTGGCAACAAAATCCCAATGACTTCGGACGCGAAGTTATGAAAATATTAGAAGAAAAGCTGGGTTGTGCCGACTTAGAAGCAGCACTTTCTGCTCCCTTGCCTACGACAGAAAAAAAGTTAGTAAGCGTATCATAAAATACAGGAATTGGGTATTGGTACTAGGTACTAGGGACTGGGTACTGGGTACTGGGAAAGAGATATAGTCATACATACTTCCAATTCCCAATTCCCAATTCCCAATTCCTAATTCCCAATCCCCAATTCCCAATCCCCAATTCCCAATCCCCAATTCCTTTTATCAAACCCTATGTTAGAAGGTTCAATTTTAGAACAGCTAAAAACAGCACATCGCCATAGCAATAGACCAATTAGATTTGGCGTATATTACAAAAATACCCTGGTTTCCCTGTGTCATGCCCTCGAAGACCATATATTAACTGACAACGGCAACCCCTTAGTCATCACAGCCTTTCAAAGAGGTAAATGGTATCTACAAGAAGCAGAACGATACGCAGATATAGCTAAGTGTAGCGAGGAAATCGTCATCTTAGCATCGCCAGATACAGGCTTTGCCGAACACCCCACAAGTCTTTTACCTAATGTAGATTTGGTAGCATTGGATGCAAGTGATCCAGTGGCGCAGGAGTGGCACTTGATTATCCTGTCGCCTAATTACACAGCAATGGTGCTTTGTCAAGAGCTATCGGAAGCTGATTATGGAGTAGGAGGTTTACCTGCTTCAGATGTAGAGCGTAAATTTTATGGCTTATGGACATTTGAACCAGAGTTAGTCAAAGAAACAGCAGAATTAGCGATCGCTCATATTCAACAATACAACCCAGAACTAGCACAAAAACTCCTTGCCCACAAAGAATCAATTAAACCTAGTCTATCTACACCAGAAGAACTCAGCGCCGTAGTTTCCCGTGTCGTAGATTACCTCCAGACAGGGCAAGAAAATTTATCCATCTCCACAGCGCTAAGGCAACAAGCACTTGATCGCAACTTGGTTTCTAACGAAATCCAAGCATTTTTGCGGATGGCTCAGCTGATGGATATGGCAGATATCAATAACCCAATGGCAGCGGCGGAAGTAGTAGCACTTTCTGAGGCAATGGGACAGCTTTTAGAACTACCCGCATGGCAGATTAAGAGACTGCGCTTAGCAGGCTTGTTGCACCGCATAGATCCATTACAGAAAGCAGAAAGCGTTCTCACCCCTGGCACATCCAACCGCTACGAAGAAGAAGCTCCCAGTGTACCTTTATCTT
Organism: Nostoc sp. NIES-4103; assembly: GCF_002368335.1. Classification (GTDB taxonomy): domain Bacteria; phylum Cyanobacteriota; class Cyanobacteriia; order Cyanobacteriales; family Nostocaceae; genus Amazonocrinis. The sequence continues at coordinate 6,590,742 of NZ_AP018288.1, forward strand.
GCCCATTAGTACCAGGCGCACAAGTATTGCGAACTATGCCCCGACTGCGGGCAGTTGCTCAAATTATCACACATCAAAGCGAGTGGTGGAATGGTACAGGGCAACCAGCTAATTTAGCAGGGGATGAAATTCCTTTAGAGTCTAGAATTCTAGCTTTAGTAGCAGACTTTCAGTGGCGAGTCAATCAGAGAAAAACATCGAATCAAAGCCGCGAAGAAATATTTGCTCAAGCATTAGATGAATGCAGACAGCTACAATCAATCCGCTTTGATCCTAAACTGGTAGATGCCCTAACTTTGTTAGTCATGGGTTTGCAACAGGGACTTGACTTACCCCTGATGTCACCCAAAGTTAGCACCGGTATGTGGCTACTCGATTCCCGATGGGATAGCCACAGCAAGACTAGTGAGGAAATTGGTAGTTATACCAATTCGTAATTCGTAATTCGTAATTCGTAATTCGTAATTCGTAATTAAGAAATTCAGATATAGTCTGGGTTTCGGCGTTTGAATGTGTTGCCGGATTTGAGAGAATTGGTGTTACCCCAAATGAATATAGAAGCCATTAGATTAGGAAAACTTAAACAACTTCCAGGGGCAAATTTAGAAGACGAGGAACTCTCCCAACTCGATTTAAGCCGCATCAATTTTGCAGGCGCTACCCTTGTGGGGACTAACTTCAGTGGTTCCAAACTTGAAGGTGGGCATTTAGAGGGAGCAAATTTGATGGGAGCGAACTTACAAGAAACTGACTTGCGGGCAAACCTCATGGGAGCTAACTTGATGCAAGCAGACTTGACTAATGCTGACTTGCGTGGTAGTAATTTGCGCGGTGCTAACTTAATGGGAGCAAGACTCAGCGATGTGTCTTTGGCAGGTGCTTTTTTAAGTGGTGCCAATTTGATGAATGTCAACTTGCAAGGTGTTGATTTGCGCGGTGCTGACTTACGTGGCGCAAATCTCACCAGGGCAAATCTCAAAGGTGCAGACTTGAGTCGTGCCGATTTGCAAGGGACATTGTTAAGTGAGGCAAACCTTGAAGAAGCTGACTTGCGGGGGGCGAATTTGGCAGGGGCGAATTTTTCCGGGGCGAATTTGCTTTGTGCAGAGTTAGAAGGTGCAAATATGAACGGCGTTAATTTGGATAAAGCGTGTGTGGTGGGTACAGTGGTTGAGACGCAGGAGTAAGTTATAATTCACAGTCATTGCACCCCACCCCCAACTCCTCCCCGTTCACGGGGAGGGGTGACTCATATCTTGCATCTGCCCAATTTACCACCAAGAAATAAATTTCACACGCTCAAAGCCCAAGTAAGCTCAAGCTTACTAAACATCAATTTCAGTCCGTTAAAACGGACTTTAGCTATAAGCCTTGAACTTAAGTTCAAGGCGCACTTAGGCTTGGAGGGTTATTTGACAGTTCCACAGGTAATTAGTGGTATTCTCAGCCAACGCTGATTTTATCAGACAAGCGATCGCCGAGATTGCCCCCGTATCCACAACGCTAGTATACTCATTAGCAAGACTCCCATCACTCCTTGCAGCGGATTTTGATTGACACCAGTCACCCACTCAGGAACTTTACCAGAGTATTTTATTAATTGTCCAACATTAATAATGTAGTAGCCCCAGACTAAGCCACCATGCAAACCCATGGGGAAACCCAAGCGTCCCCTGCGCCAACGCTTTCCCCATACCTGCGTTAACCCCAGCACTACCAAAGCTGGAAATTGCAGCAGTGTTTGAATAATTGCTTCCAGTGGCTTAATAAAGTGTAATACAGCAAAGGCAATGGCATCTGTCCACAATGCCACTCGCGGAGTGTAGTCTCGTTGTAACTCATCTAGCAACCAGCCTCGGAATAATAATTCCTCGGCAAAGCCAACGCCCAAACCGACAATTAAACCTTCTAAAATCACTTTGAACAAGAAAATCTTTGGTTGTTGCCAAACTAGCCAACCGAAAAAGCCTTGTATGCCAAAAAGTATTAGAATATTAATTATCCCTATGGCTAAACCACGCAACAATTCCACACCATTTTGCCGCGTGAATTCTAAGCCGTAAGACTTAAGTATTTGAGGCTGCTGGTAAACCTGTTTACCCCATAACTTGAGCAGAAAAATAAACTGTGCATATAATAACACCATTGTCAAGATACTTACTAAATTAGAATCACGTACTAGTAAGTAAATTGGTGCAGCCAAGGGCAACCAAAGCAGTAATAAAGCGATAATAAAATAACCCAACCTAATAGGGGCAGGGCGTTGAGCTATACGGACAAGGTTAATTTTCATACTAGTCAAAAGTTAGTCTTAGTTGTCAGTTGTTAGTTGTTATTTACCTACCACTGACCACTGACTACTGACCACTTACTACTGACTATTCATCAGGTTCAATTGTGCTGGTCAAACCATGACTTTTTAATGTTTCACAATAAAACTCAGCATGTTCTTGAGCGCAAGTAATTACTAAAGCTAGCCCGTTGGTATGGGCTTCCATCATGATACTAACAGCTTGGGGCTGAGTGAGGCTTGGCACTGTGGTCAGTAGTACCCGTACCACATGCTCCATAGGATTGTAGTCATCGTTGTGGAGCAAGACGCGATACCGAGGTGCAAGCTTGCGGGTTGTGGAAGGCTTCTCAATGGTTTCGACGGACACTGCTCTTTACTCTTGCTTCTATGGTTTACTACAACAGAGTATCTGTTTATGATTTACTTCACACTTATTTACTCATTTTATAGCATCTTTGTCCAAACTTAGTGACGCGATCGCAATTTCCTGCTTAGGGATGATTGTGGCATTTAATCAAAGCGATCGCTTTTGCAAATACTTAAGTACACTTGGTCATACCATGAATAAACAGTAATATCACCCAGTATTGTTACTAGTAGCATGAACTGAACGTAAATTCTATGGCTAAAACATCTCAACTTGCTCAAGCTGCACAATTAAGTTTGATTTTAGGCGTGACAACTGGCAGCTGGTTGCTGGGAGTCAATCTTACAGCTGATGCTGAGTCAAGAACGGTTACTAGGGGCAAACTTCATACTACAGCTATTGAATTGGCACAAAAGTCTCAAGCTGTTAGCCGTTTTCAAGTTTTAGCAGAAGCAGATGAACTCTTCCAAAGAGGAAAACCAAAAGAAGCAGAAAATCTCTACCGTCGAGTCAAACCTCCGTTTCCGCCTGTAGAGAATAAACGTACTGCTATTTACGAAGTTGAGCAATTACCAGGTGATGGTCAGGTATACTGGCGCAATGCGAATGAAGGCTTACAACAAAATTTGGACAGCAAGATTTTTTTATCGCTGCAATTATTAACAGAAAATTATCCTGAATTTATCAAAGGTCATTTACTGTTAGCTGAAGCTTGCGAAAAGAAATCTGAAGCTTGCAAAAATAATGCAAAAGCGGAACAGCCAAAAAATGATTTAGAGGTTTTAGAAAGAGCAGGAGAATTATATCCTGATGAGCCAGACTTGCTCAAAGCTAAAATCAAAGCTTTAGAAAAGCAAGAGCAGTTTTTAGAAGCTTCAATAGCAGCGCGACAGTTTGCCACAATTTTTGTAGATTATCCAGAAGCACCAGAATTTGCTAGTTTGGCAGAAAAAAACTTGAAGCGTCATCAATCTAAGCTGAATGAAAGTTTGCGAATACAGGGAGTTTTTAGCGCATTAGTTAGCGCAGGTAAAACCATCAGTACGCTAGATTGGAAATCTCAGATTTCAGGATTTCAGACTTTATCTATGCTTTTACAGGGTGAATCAGCATTTGGTAAATTTATGTCTGATAAATTGGTTGAAAAATATCGCCAAGAAGACAAGCTGGTACAAGAGCCACAAGTTCTTAATTATGTCAGAGGAATTGGAGGGAGACTAGCTCCTCTAATGGGACGAAATTTTGAGTATGAGTACTATGTCATTCAAGACAGTTCTATCAATGCTTTTGCTCTGCCTGGGGGTAAAATTTTTGTGAATACTGGGGCAATACTGAATACTAATTCAGAAGCAGAGTTAGCTGGATTACTAAGTCATGAAATAGCTCATGCAGTTCTTTCTCATGGTTTTCAGCGCGTTGCCCAAAGTCAGTTTATCAGCAGTTTGAGCAATGTAATTCCTATGTCTAATATGTTTCAAGATATGGTAGGGAAAGAACATAGCCGAGAAAACGAACGTCAAGCTGATATTTTGGGTACTAGAGTCTTAAATAAAGCTGGCTATGCTGCGGATGGGTTGCGAAATTTAATGGCAACATTAAATGCCCAATATGGAGGGAAAAAACGCACTGATTTGCAGTCAACTCACCCCGCCCCAGCTGAGCGAGTTGAATATTTAGAAAGTTTGATTGAGCGTAATAAATATAATCGTTATGCTTATGAAGGGGTGAAGAAACACAAGGAAATTCAGAACTTGTTACAAGGAATTTCTCCTAGCCCAAATACTAAACCTCCTGCACAAGCTAATAGACTTAATCAAAATACTTCAAGAGCTAATCAAAACACCCCCAGAAGTAAACCAATCAGGGGAAACGTGGCTATTACTGGAGGACAGACACGAGATAATATAGAGATTCGGATAGATGGAGCTAAGGTTGAAAGCAATAGGAACTTTAGTATTAATTTTATTGTAGTAAATCGCAGCGATCGCTCCTTTGCTTTTGTACCTTTATATGCTCAAGTGGTAACTGAAAATGGCAAGAAGTTGTCCACTAGATTTTCATCAGCAGATGTTCTCGTCCCCGCAGGTGGAACTACTAAAGGTACTGTGCAAGTGTTAGGGCAAACTTGGAATAGTCAAGGTTCACAAAATCTGACTTTAGTTATTAAAGAAAGTACCGGAGGTGGACGGCTTTTCCGTATATCTTTTTAATTTAGAGTTTTAACTATAGCAACCCTACCTGATTTGGGAAAAATATTTTTTAATTGAACCACAGAGACGCAGAGGAGGACACTTCCGTGCGGGGGTTCCCCCCGTTGAGGAAAGTGTCCGTGACGCAGAGAGTTAAGAAATAAAGATAGGGCTTACGCAAAAAACCTCTCAAACTCTTATTTCTCTGTGTCCTCTGCGCCTCTGTGGTTCGATTTTCCGTTACCTGTGCGTTAGTCCTGAAAGATTTTCACAAATAATTTAGGACTACTATATTAGATGGTGCGTTAGGCTGAACGCCGTAACGCTACTACTAACCAAGTTCCTTTTATTGTGGACAATAAAGTGTATATTTCCACTGAGTACTTGATATGTCTTTGTTTCCGGTTAATTCTACTTTGACTCGCCCAGAATTACCTTTAAATACTGTTGATATTTTCTTGCTACCTGAAACAAAATCTGTATCTACAAGAGTTTGTCCTTCATAAGTAAGTTTTAACCTATCTGGAACAGAATACATTTCATAATCTATATTAATTCTGCCTTCATTAGCAGTGAGTTGAATTTCTCTAGTGTCTCCTTCTTGACCGCCACTCACTTGTTCTTGGTCACACAGTTTTAAACCCCTTTCGGGAGCCATATAAACTTGCAGTTCAATTGACTCATTTTTTTTGTCAAATGTTTCTACTTTATCTGCTTGATTTTCACCAAAATAATTATATCTTTGTCCTGGTTTGAGGGTGACACCCCGCGGATTTTTACTTGAGATCACATTCGCCGCTCCTGTGATCACATCAACTTGTATACCATTTTCAATATTTCGTGTTTGTATCAAGTTTTTTGCCGGACTATCAGGGACAACAATTACTTCTTCTTGTTCATTGTTCAAAACATGCAGCCCACAAAATTTTGCTTTTTGGGCTTGAGATTGTTCCCAAAGTTTGGCTACAATATCTGTCATGGCTGAACCACTGCCATTTTCTGAGAATTCTTGATTATTTGCACACTTGATGATGGCGGTTAAATTTGAGTTTCTGACAGCCCATTCATCTCTGGTGATGGCTACACATTGCTGACCACCGTTTGTCTGACATTGTTGCAACGGTTCCTCACACGGGTCAGTTGATGTGACTGCACTCCAAGCACGACCATTAGCTGCAACTACACTACAGTATTGTAATTTACTACCAGCGCTCTGTGCTATTAATAACTGTTTAAGAGGCTCAAAAGCAGATATTTTCTCTATAAATTTAGATTGATTACGAACACCTCGTTGTAGACGTATACCTTGTTCACAGGCTCGTTTTCCACTGGTCTGATTAGCCCATTCAATGATTAATGAATCTCCTTGTCTAGCTGTGCAAGGTAAGTAGTAAAGTGTTAATTGTTTATTTTTAGTACTAGCTTGTATTTGCAGTCCCATATCCTGACCAGAAGGATTTTGAAAGCGTAATTGAGCAAAGGACTTACCATCACCTGGAAGGTATAAAGTATCATAAAATCTTTGCAAAAAAGTACCAATTGCAGCAGGGCCATATTGCGAACCACGACGAACTGATAAGTCATGATTTCCTAAAATTTGATATACCTCTGCTTTCTCTGGGAGAATGGCATAGCTGTGTGTGGTTGTAGCCACAGTATAAAGAGGAATGGTTAAAGCTGCGATCGCATACTTCAATCTTCCTTGCTGATGCTTGTGTTTAGAACTTTTAGGCTGTTGCAATTTGGGGCTGTTCATTATCCACTCCTAAAAAAGTATTATTCTCCGACAATAGATTTTTAACCTATGTAAATATACTGTGTAAGTTCTAAAAATATTCATTGACACTTCATGCTCCCTCGTCAAGAAATTGTTGAGATTTTTTCTAGCTTTCTGCAATTTTCATCCGGCGATTCGACAAAATGGGTGTCGGATAGCGCACTCTCTCAAAATATGCGTCGTTACCTCACACAGTCTGCGCTACCAGAGCGTTCTAACATAGCTTGGGCGCTATACTGGCATAGTATTTGGCAAAATCAGCCAAAAAGCTTGGCCAGAGGTCATTTGTATGCTTACCTACAAGAAGTTGGTCATAAAGCAGCCAACAAAATGAAACCGAGATTTAGGCTACCACAATATACTTTAGGGGATTACTTCCAGATAGCGATCGCCAGCGTCGATAAAGTCTTAAAAGGATTTGACCCTGTGCGTAATTCCAACCTGGAAGTTTATGCTTACTATAAATTGTGCAATTTGATCAAAGACGGGTTGATTAAAGAGGGGCTGGAAGAAGCTAACGTTAGAAGCGATTGGTCATTGTTACAGAACAGTAGTGAAAAGCAGATTTACAAGTCTTTACAACAGCGTGGCTTGTCTGTAGCAGAAATTGAGCGCTACATCTTCGCCTGGGAATGCTTCAAACTAGTCTATGTTCCCAAAAAACCCAGAGGAAACCGCCAGTTGGATGCTCCTGACTCTACCACATGGGACGCGATCGCACAGCTTTACAATCAAGAACGACTTACACAGCTACCACAATCAGAACCACTGAATGCTGCAACTATCCAAAAGTTGATGACAGTTTGTATCACAGCTATTCGAGCTTATATGGCTCCTCCTACTGCTTCATTAGATGCTTCTGTATTCAACGAAGACAATACATTACAAGATATTTTACCTAGTAGTGATACAACTTCCTTAGCCCAACTGATTGATGACGAAGAAGCACAAAACCGCCGTTCCTTGCTGCAACAGATAAACTCGCTTTTGAGTAACGCCATCACTCATCTTGACGCACAGACAAAAGAGCTATTTGAAATGTATTACGGTGAAGGATTCACCCAAAAAGAAATAGCTTCACAGTTGCAGATATCCCAACCAACAGTTTCTCGGCGGCTAGCAAAACTCCACAACTTAAAAAACGAATGGCTCTTAACATTAGCCAAATGGACACAAGCCACCCTGAATATTTCTTTGACACCTGACGTAATTAATAGCATGAGCGGGTTGCTCGATGAATGGCTAGAACAACATTACGGAAAAAACAATGATGTATAAATCAAAGGAAAAAATACAGGTTGGCGATTTTGTTCGGAAATTAGGTAAAGAACGACGCCAGCAAGCCTTGTTACATTATTTAGGTGTGATAGTAGCGCTTTTGAGCGTAGGACTGTTATTTAATGTCTTGGGAACTTCTGGATTAGGAATATTATTTTATGTTGTGGGATTCGTAGGTGCATACTATTTGTATAGCAACGGAAACAAACTAATGCGGCGAGCAACAGATGCTCATCGTGGTGCCACAGCAGAGAATGAAGTAGCCAAAGAACTTTCTTTATTAGAGAGAAAACAATGGCAATTAGAATATAATCTAAAAATTCAAAGATGGGGTGATGCAGATGTAGTTTTGCGTTCTCCTCGTGGGCATTGGTATGTAATCGATGTCAAGTCTCATAAAGGTACTAAAGTATATGAAAATGGTCGTATAAAAAAGCGTTTTGGCAATAAAATTTATGATTTTCAAGAAGGCGATATCATTGCCAAAGTCAAAGGTCAAGCGGCAGCAGTAGCACGTAAAAAAGGTGCATCGTGGGTCACTCCCTTGTTATGCTTTACTCAATCAGACATAGATATTCCAGGAAATCAAGCTAAAGGCGTTCATATAGTTACTAAAAATGATTTAATTAACACTTTGCTACGACTAGAACGTTAATCTTCATCAATTTAAATTCGGCAAAATCCAGTAAAACCAAGAAAATTAGCCACAAAAACTCAATTAGTCTCTCTGCGCCTTTGCGCCTTTGCGTGAATTTTCCATCCCTTTAATTAACGTGAGTTCGATGAACCTCTCCCTCCCGGCCTCCCTCTCCTGAAAGGCGTACTCCTTCCAAGAAGCAAGCGATCGCGTTGCGTCTCCGTAAGGAGAGGGAGGAGAAACGAAAAAATAACGGTTTTACTCTCCTCTCATCGTAGGAGAGGGGTTGGGGGAGAGGTCAAAACAGCGCTTGTCTAACTCACGTCACTTTAATTAGTGAAGATTCATAAGTGCGATCGCATCAATTCTCTAAGTGCATTGTTAGCTAGCACAATACACCTCATCTCAAAATATTACAATCAATTCAGTTTAATATATGAATCTTGACTCACCCATACTCACAATTCCCATCGAACCCTGGTTAGAAATATCTGAAACCACACAAGATACAGCTTGGCAACAAAGCCAAAATCAAGCAACAGCAAGTACTCGTTTACAAGCTTATTTAAATCGACTTTGCCTTTTAAGTATTCTACCTTGGCTAGAAGAAACATTAAAAATCACAGCCAAACCAGCACCAAACCTAACTACCCTTCCTAGCTTTTGGGAAGTAGTAAACGGTACAGCTATTACTATTAATAAAACCCGACTCGTATTGATTCCTAGTCAAGCAATTGATACTAATGAGATTCGCGTTCCTCAAGAGTGGGTGGATATTCCTAGCTGGGCTGCTGATTATTATTTAGCAGTACAAATCAATACTGAAGATGGCTGGCTAAGAATTTGGGGATACACAACCCATTTGCAACTGAAAAACCAAGGTAGCTATAAAGCACGCGATCGCACTTATTCTCTAGACGAAAAAGACCTCATACACGATATAAACGTTCTCTGGGTAGCGCGTGAACTTTGTCCAGAATCGGTAACCAAAACAGAAATTGAGCCTTTGCCCATTTTAACATTAACACAAGCAAATAATTTACTCGAAAGATTAGGAAATCCTGCTTTAGCATTTCCCAGGCGGGCAATTCCTTTTAGCTTATGGGGAGCATTGTTAGAACATGGAGGTTGGAGACAACACTTGTATGAAAAAAGATTAGGACTTGCAGAACAGTGGTCAATTATGCAATGGCTGCAAGGCGGAATTTCAGATTTAGCACAACAACTTGGCTGGAACTATTTAGAGTTAGAAACTAGTTTTGTCAGTAGAAGTGCAGAACAAAAAAATGCATCAGTCATTTTATATCGTCAATTAATTATTGCAGGTCAAGCATATGAATTACAGGTGCGATCGCCAGAAAATACAGCAGGAATTTGGCGGATTGAATTGCATAGTTTATCCTCAAATGGGTTAATTCCTTCTGGCTTTAAGTTGAGACTCTTGACTGAAGATTTACAACCATTTCCAGACAACGAACGCATAGCTATTGAACCTACAGAAAAGCTAGAATTTGAGCTAGAACTTGAACCAGGAGAAGGTTTAGTATGGGAAATTGAACCAACTCCCGACAATTACGACAGAGAGATATTGATGTTTTAAATTCCTACTATTGTTTAGTTATTAATTAATGGCTATTACATACAGAAGTTTGCTAGTAAATGAAGTACATATCTTAAATATTATAAATATTGTAGGGTGGGCATCCTGCCCGCCCTTTTGTACCTAAATCACATGAAATCTGCCGTAATTAGGTAAATACAAACAATAATTTATCCAATGCCTAAAGTCATTTCAACTAATAAGCCAAGAGTCAAAATTCAGCAAACAGCTATCAAAAAAATTTGGTGTCTGCTAATTGGTGTCGGCGAATACCAAGATAAAAATTTTAGACCATTATCTTATGCATTGGCAGATTGTCAGGGATTAGCTAAAGCTTTAAAACAATCAAATCAAAATTTTGTTGAAACGGAAATTATTGAGCATAATTTTCAAACATCACAAAAACCATATCTCTCAGAAATTCGTGCCAGTCTTCAGCAAATTATCACATCCGCTAACCCTGAAGATACCGTTTTCTTCTACTTTTCTGGACACGGTATGCTTGACTCTCAAAGTCAGCAGGCGGTGTTGTGTCTAACTGACACCCAGACAGACAATTTACTCAACACTGGTTTAGTAATGCAAGAACTTTTACAAATGTTGGGTAATTGTCAAGCTTCACAACAATTAGTTGTGCTGGATGCTTGCCATAGTGGTAGTTTGACCTTGAGAAACTCTCCAACTCCTAAGCTGGTGGAAGAGTTACAAAAAGTCGCTGCACAAAAAAAACAAACAGGACATAATCAAGGATTTTATGCCTTACTTTCCTGTGACAAAGAGCAAGAATCATGGGAATTTCCCGAATTGGGTCATGGTGTCTTTACTTACTTCTTGATTCGAGGTTTGTTAGGTGAGGCGGCTGACTCTAGGGGAGAAATTGAAATCAAAACGCTTTATAAATATATTTATCACCAAACCCTACAATATATTGATAAACTTAACCAAGGTCTGCGTTTGATTAATCTACAAAAACGCAGTCGTGGTGAAACTAACGGTTTTAAAAAAGAACAGCCACCGCAAACCCCCAAATTGATTGTAGAAGCAGTGGGCGAGCTAATTATAGGTTACAAAACTTCAGAAGTTGAACCGCGATCGCTGCGACAAGCTTTAATAGTAGATGGGCTATCAAATGGAGAATTGCCTCTTGCCATTAGTAAAATTTTAAGTAGTGCAGGTGGTTTTGACCTCAAATATTGGCATCCCCAAGTGCGAGATTTACCTGATATCCGCCAAGCTATTGAAAATTGCTTGCTTAACAATCAGTCTGAGGTGTTTTTAGAAGATGTTACATCTCTACTTTATCTGCGGGGACAAATTGAAGAAACGGAAACGGGTGAAGCTTTTTTAGTACTTAATGATGAGATTAAACTGAGTCGTGATTGGTTACGTCAAAATCTACGCCAGTCAAATATCGCTCAACAAATTGTGGTATTAGATTGTCTGTTAAGAGAAACAGAATCTATCCCTTCTCTACAAGATTGGCTAGAAGATTTGCGACAAGAATTAGAATTTAGTCAGTGTTTAATTATTGGTGCTGCTAAGGCTGAAAATTCTGCTGAATTTCCTACAGCATTACTCAATACTTTGCAAACAGCTAATTTACAAACAGGTTTATCTGTAGCTGGATGGATTACAGGAGTACAGCGAGAACTTGCAGAAAGTAAAATCTGGCGGAATTATTGGTTAGGAGGTGTGCAAGGTGTAATTGAAGTTATACCTGCTGCTTCACAACAGAAATCTCAACGATTAGATTTAGGGATTTGTCCCTACATGGGTTTAAAAGCTTTTAGTGAAAAAGATGCTCAATATTTCTACGGTCAAGAAGCTTTAACTCAAAAGATAATTAATGAAGTTAATCAAAAATCATTTTTAGCTATAGTTGGTGCTTCTGGTAGCGGTAAATCTTCAGTGGTACAAGCTGGATTAATGGCGCAATTGCGTTTAGGAAAACAACTCCCCACAAGTGAACAATGGTGGATTAAATGTTTGCGTCCTGGAGAAAATCCCATTGCAGAATTAGCACGAATTATGGCAGATGGGGAGGAAAACCCATTACAAACAGAAGGACTATTGCATTTAGGAGGTGAGGGTTTTGTCCGCTGGTTACGTACACGAACTGAACCAATGGTGGTTTTAGTAATCGACCAATTTGAAGAACTTTTTACCCTAGCCGCTGCAAGCGATCGCCAGCTTTTTTTAGATATTCTTTTAGAAGCTTTAGAATACGCGGCGGATCGTTTCAAGTTAGTCATTACTCTACGGGCTGACTTTATAGCTTCGTGTCTAGAAGTACCACTTCTATCAAAAAAATTACAAGAATCTCATGTGTTGGTTCCACCCCGACTCACAGAAGAAAATTATCGTCAGGTGATCGAAAAACCAGCACAGCAAGTAGAACTAAAAGTACAATCAGGTTTAGTTGAGTTGCTGTTACAGGATTTACAGCAATCTGCTGGAGATTTACCGTTACTCCAATTTGTTTTAGAACAGTTATGGGAACACCGTGATCAAAATACTGGTGAGTTAACAGTTAAAGCTTATCGAGAACAAATTGGTGGTATTCAGTCAGCTTTAGAACGAAAATCTCAAGCAGTTTACGATAGTTTAGCACCAGAAGAAAAGGCTGTAGCTCAATGGATTTTTCTTTCTTTAACACGACTGGGTGAAGGAACTGAAGATACCAAGCGACAGGTACGTAAATCTAATTTATTTGAGGGAAAATATTCTCCAGCCATAGTTGAAAGTACTCTGCAAAAGTTTATTGCAGCTAAACTAATTGTAGTCAAGTTGGCAGAAGATGAATCAAATATTGGGCAAAGTCGCACTCATGAAGAAATCACAGAGGAGTTGCAACTGATAAAAAGTGAAGTTACCGTAGAAGTAGCCCATGAAATTTTGATTCGTCACTGGTCTACCTTACGTTGGTGGCTGGATGAAAATCGCGATCGCTTGCACCAACAACAGCGTTTAGAGAAAAAACTGAAAGAGTGGCAAGCAAAAAACAAGCATCCTGATTTTTTACTACAAAAGACCCAACTTACAGAGGCAGAAGCATTTTATCACAAATACAAAGATGAACTCAAACCCCAAGAAAGGGAATATATCCAAGCTAGTAAACAAGCTCGACTCAAAAGTCGTTTGCTAATCACAAGTGTGAGTGCTGTTTCTCTACTATTAATAGTCTCTTCTGGTATAGTTGCTTGGCAGCAACAACAGCAGAATCAGTTAGCTCAACTAATTCGCTATGGTTCATTTAACATTATTACACCAGAGATAGCCAAAAGCATATTGAAGAGTCTACCTACACTTTTGGAAAATGCCCACACACATCAACAAGCAGGTGATGTCAATCAAGCACTTGATGACTACCGCAAAATTTTGTTAATTACTCATAATTTACAAGAAAAAGTCACTCAAGAGCCAAAAATATTTACTTTTATTAACAATCATCAATACACTATTCAGCAAGCATTAAAAAAAGCTGAAAATTCCTTAGCAGAATTAATTAGGCAATATCAAATTCCCCAACTGGAAGCAGAACTCAAACAAGGTAATTTTGGTGATTTAATAACAACTGATTTGTCCAAATTAGAAAATCAATATACAGGCGCTTTGAAAATATCTTATGCAATTCTCATGAGGAAACAAGGTGCTAACGCTGACATGAATAATGATGGTTATCTTACAGAAGGAGAAGAGAAAAGTCTCCCTTGTCAAACTCTCAAAGATATTGAAGAGTTGTGGCGTAAGTATACACAAAACCGCTGTAGCTTAAATGATGTTAACGACAGTTATCAGCAACCAGCTTGCAAAGAATTACGAGGACAAAACTTGACAATCAAGTTATCATTTCCTCCCTCTGCATATCTTCTGAAAAAGCGATGGCAACAATGTCAAACTGATAACAAAGTCATGCAGCAATAGGCTGGTCAGTGCAGGCATCTGTCCCTACAGTAACTATCTTCCTCGATTTTCGACTTTTTTGACCGTTATATGTAGTAAGTTAATGTTACAGGATCTATTCATCAAAACATCTGATTCTCGTAAAATTAAGGAAGCTGCAATATTATCCATGCCACTGCACTAATTGCCTAATTATGGAGATCAGCCTCAACTTTCAACCAGGACAAATTGTCTATTTAGAGTATGGCGACAGAAATCTGTATGCAGAAGTCATTCAAGTTGTAGTTTCTCGCCAGTTGTGCTGGGTGCGTCCATTACTCCTAGCCACCCACACCGAGGAACAACCGCTAACTACTGACTTGCGAGATGCATCTGACCTGCTTTGGCCTGTTGAGTTATTTCGACCAGCTTTAGACACAGAAGTCATTACCCTATTGACCCAAGTTTTGGCAAAACAACCAAAAGGTGAATTTGATTTAGCCGCTAAACAGCAGTTCAATCAGTTTATCCACCAACTATGGCAAGCATATCAGGAGGGAGTGGGGAGTCGGGAGTCGGGAGTCGGGTAATACCAATTCGTAATTCGTAATTCGTAATTCGTAATTGAGAAAATTATACATAGTCTGAGTTTCAAGGTTTGAATGTGTTGACGGATTTGAGAGAATTGATATAAGAATCTAAAATCTAAAATCCCAAATCTTATTACTTTTTTTCCTAATACCCAGTCCCCAGTCCCCAGTCCCCAGTCCCCAGTCCCTTTATCAGGCGTAGCGAATACCAGCATCCTTCATGCGTTGAATTGCTTCATGCATCCGCTCATCAGCTATGGTTAAGGCTATCCTGAAAAAACCTTCTCCTGCTTGACCATAACCGTTACCAGGAGCTACCAAAATGCCGCATTTGTCAAGTAGCAAGCTGACAAATTCGGTCGAGGAATATCCAGGGGGAACAGGTACCCAAACGTAAAGGGTGGCTTTCGGAGGTTCAATTGGCCAGCCTAGAGATTGTAGTCCTTTGACGATGATGTCGCGGCGATTTTGATAAACTGACATTAACCCTTGGAGTTCCGTTTCACTGGTAGAGTAACCTGCGATCGCAGCTTTTTGAATTGCTTTAAAGACTCCTGAATCAACATTCGTCTTTACTTGTCGCAAGCCTGCAATACCGATGTCATTACCAGCGACAAAACCAATCCGCCACCCTGTCATATTGTACGACTTAGACAAACTATGAAACTCAATCGCTACATCTTTCGCTCCCGGAATTTGCAGCACACTCGGAGGTTTGTAGCCATCGTATGCCATTTCTGAGTAAGCATGGTCGTGACATAACAAAATGTCGTACTGCTTGCAAAAAGTTACCAATTCCTCAAAAAATTCTAGCGTTGCCAAAGCCCCAGTCGGATTATTAGGATAGTTAATCCACAAGAGTTTTGCCTTGTAAGCAATTTCCTCAGGAATAGCACTCAAATTAGGCAAAAATTTATTTTCTGGCTTCAAAGGCATAGTAAAAGCCTCACCTCCAGCGAAAATTGTGGAAGTTCGATATACGGGATAACCAGGATCTGGTATCAGCGTATAATCTCCTGCTTCCACAAAGGCTAAAAAGGTATTGTGTATTGCTTCTTTGGAACCAATAGAAGAAATAATCTCAGTATTTGGATCTAACCCAGCCACCCCAAACCGACGTTCCATCCACAATGCAGCTGCCTCCCGGAATTCTTGCATACCCTGATAAGGTGGATAATTATGGGTGGAAGCGTCATCAATCGCCTCATGCATTACCTGGAGGATATGAGCAGGAGTAGGTTTATCTGGATCACCTACTGCCATATTAATGATGTCAACTCCCTTGGCTACAAGTTCTTCTCGTTTGCGATTAATTTCAGCAAACAAATAGGGAGGAATTTTTTCTAAGCGTTTAGCGGGCTGCATGGCGACTTACTACTAATGCAAATGTAGATGCTCATTAGCACAGTTTACGCCACACCAGGCAACTAAATATAGTCAACATTACAGAAAAATACTAGCGATCGCCGAAGTGCTTTTGATCGGTACTGCTGTGAATATAACTAATGTTAATTATTGTGAAGCTTTGATTCTACTTCTTGTCAAAATTAACTTGAAATACTGAAAAAGCAGCAATGTTAATGCTCAAAGCTAAGTAGGTAGGCTTGAATAAACCAAACTATTTTACGAAAAGTAAATACACCTGAAACCCTTACTACTGACCACTGACAACTGACAACTGACAACCCTCACGAGTTCAGTGTATTTACGCGCATCTACTTAATATCCCCAGCTAGGAACCAACTTTATTCTACCAGCATCCATCTCTGCCATTAATAATTCCAGAGCTTCGTAGTCAACATCAGATATATAACCATTCTCAGTCAGTTCTGAGTTGATTTCATTTTCTATCTCAGGAGTTAGTTTTTGAATGTAAAGAGCTTTCTCTACCAATTGACGGATAACGTACTTAGTTCTCATCAGTAATAATCCAACAGTATATACTACTAAATTATCCAAGAAAAATCTAGGTATAAAATGTGATCTATTGCAATACAAATGGTGATATAGATCACAAAGAACTAGATAGTATCTTGCCATTAACTCTGCAATATACCATCAATAGAATTGTGAAAGTTAAGGCATTTAACCCAGCTATATATCTTGGCTAAATTGGCTTCAGTTACAGACCATTCAGACTTTCTCAGCATAGATACGGTGAATTGGTCTGGGATGAATGCTGTCTATGCTGATTGTTTTTGAACTCAGCTAAAAAAAAAGTATATATAAACACATTTGTTCTTGTCTTTATGACAATCTTTAAATACAGGTAGTAAAGCAATAAAGATTCAGCAAAGAGTTCTAAGACATATGGTCGATGTGAGGAAAAACAGTTTATGTTCAAATAAACCTAGACTTAAACTTTAAATAACTCTAATGTCAATAATGGAAGCTTTACTAAAGTGTCCAAAAATAACCGTTATTCGTCCTCAGGGCTTTATAAATGCCACTAATGCCCTGGAATTGGAACGAGACTTCACAAGGGCGTTGACCCAAGATGATATTTCCATCTTGTTAGTAGACTTAGCAGCAGTAGAATCCTTAGATAGCTCAGGCCTCATGGCATTGGTGTCTGCACTCAAGCTAGCTCAGAGCTTAGGAAGGAGTTTCAGGCTTTGCTCTGTCTCCCCATCAATCAAGATTATTTTTGAACTAACGCAACTAGATGGGGTTTTTGAGATCCTCGAAGAGGAAGTAAATTTAGCAGTAGCGTGAATTTTAACAGATAATTATAACACAAAATGTGGCTTGACACCAAATTAGTGTAAAACAGTTGTAACTTGTGAGAATAAATCTGATTGAAAGACCTAATCAATGCTAAGTTGGAGGTGATTGGCTGTAATTAAAAAAGCTAAAAGATAGCACAGTGGCTGTTGCAGTTGAAAAATTAATAACATCGGATATTTTAAAGCCAGCGCGTTACCTCGGTAACGAACGCTTATCAGTACATAAGCCGTGGGATACGGCAGCGATACGCTGGGTATTAACCTACCCAGAAGTATATGAAGTCGGAGCATCCAATTTAGGGCATATCATCCTGTATAACATCCTGAATGCCCAACCACGGCAGTTATGCGATCGCGCCTACTTGCCAGGACAAGACCTAGCAGCAAAACTGAGGGCGACGAATACACCCTTATTTGCTGTAGAGTCCAAGCGATCGCTCTTAGAATTCGACATTTTAGGTTTTAGTCTCAGTTACGAACTGGGTGCAACTAACATTCTAGAAATGTTGGATTTAGCTGGGATTCCTTTAACCTGGCAAGAGAGGCAGCAAAGAAAAGATGAGGGAGATGAGGGAGATGAGGGAGAAATATCCTCTTCATCTCCTTATCCGCTAATTTTCGCAGGGGGACAGACGGCGACCTCAAATCCAGAACCATACGCTGACTTTTTCGACTTTTTCGCCCTTGGAGATGGTGAAGAACTTTTACCAGAAATCGGTTTGGTGTTGGAAGAAGCCAAACAAGCTCTCTTGAGTCGCGAACAGACTTTATTAGACTTGGCACAAATACCGGGTGTATATGTTCCTCAGTTCTATGATATGGCGGCAGATGGCTCAGTACATCCCAATCGCCCAGATGTGCCAAAACGAATTTTGCGACGGGTAGCAACCCCCATCCCAGCTTATTCCATCGGATTAGTTCCCTACGTAGAAACTGTACACGATCGCTTGACAATTGAGATTCGACGTGGTTGCACTCGCGGCTGTCGCTTCTGCCAACCAGGAATGCTCACCCGACCAGCAAGGGATGTGGAACCAGAGAAAGTGGTAGAAGCCATCGAAGAGGGAATGCGGGCAACTGGTTACAATGAGTTTTCGCTACTATCTCTGAGTTGTTCTGATTATTTGTCCCTTCCAGCAGTGGGAATGGAAATCAAAAATCGGTTAAAAAATGAGAATATTTCTCTATCTCTTCCTAGCCAAAGGGTAGACAGATTTGATGAAAATATCGCCAACATTCTTGGCGGTACGCGACAAGGAGGACTCACCTTTGCACCAGAAGCGGGAACCCAGCGAATGCGAGATATCGTCAACAAAGGTTTGACGAATGAAGAACTATTGCGGGGTGTGAAAACTGCTTGGGAGCAAGGTTGGGACAAAATTAAGTTATATTTCATGATCGGCTTACCGGGTGAAGCAGATGCCGATGTTGTGGGTATTGCCGAAACAGTCAGCTGGCTGCAAAGAGAATGTCGAGCTAGAGGACGAAAGCCCTTAAACTTCAACTTGACAATTTCTAACTTTACGCCCAAGCCCCATACACCCTTTCAGTGGCACTCAGTTTCCACTGCGGAATTTCAACGCAAGCAAAACTTGCTGCGGCAAGAATTTCGTAGGATTAGAGGAGTGAAGGTAAATTTTACCGATGTGCGAATTTCGGCCATGGAAGACTTTATCGGACGAGGCGATCGCAGTTTGGGGAAAGTAGTGCGTCGTGCTTGGGAATTGGGCGCTGGTATGGATTCCTGGTATGACAGCTTAGATAAAGCTTTTGGTGCTTGGGGGTCTGCGATCGCCCAAGCCGGTTTAGATTGGAAATATCGCCAAGTGGAAAATGGTGAGTGGAATTTATTTCACGCAGAGGAGGACACTTGCGTGGGCGGCTCTGCCGACTTGAGCAAAGTGTCCGTCGCGCAGAGCCGCGGAGGAGATGAGGAAGATGAGGTAGGAACATCTTCTTCACCCCACTCCCCACTCCCCACTCCCTACTCCCTCGACACTCCCCTACCTTGGGAACACATCGACACGGGAATTGATAAAAAATGGCTCATAGAGGACTTACAACGCGCTCTCGAAGCCGCAACTGTCCCGGACTGCTCTTTTGAAGGTTGTTCTCACTGTGGTGTTTGTGGCACAGATTTTGGTCATAACATCGTGATTGAGCCACCTGCAATTCCACAATTTGCTGGCGAGTTTGTCCCCAATACAACCAAGGTACAACGTTTGCGTGTGTGGTTTGGCAAACAGGGCGATATGGCTTTGATGAGTCACTTAGATTTGATGCGTCTATTTGATAGAGTGATCAGGCGAGCAGGTTTACCAGTCGCTTTTACGGGTGGATTTCATCCGTCTCCCCGGATCTCTGTAGCCAATGCCTTGGCTTTGGGAGCTACCAGCAGTGGCGAAATTGTAGATTTTGAATTAACTCAGTCAGTACCAGTTGCTACTTTTAAAGAAAAATTAGCTGGAGAACTACCAAAAGACATACCTATATATGATGTGGTAGAGATAGATTTAAAAGCTAGTGCTGCCAGTCAAGCCATAGAGGCCGCAGAGTATTTGATTACTGTAGCAGTTGGTGAGGCAACACTTGCACAATGGCAACAATGGATTGATACAATCAAAGCAAAAAACGAGCTATGGTACGAACAAACAACTAAGTCAGGCAAGAGTCAGCAAGTAAATCTGCGCTCACGCTTGTTTGAACTAGAATTAGTACAAACCAACACTAGCGATTTAGAGTCAACAGTTATATTGCGTTATGTGGGCAGTTGTCGCCCCGACGGTGTGCTGTTGCGTCCGGAACAAATCCTGTGGATGCTAGAAGTAGTCTCTAATGAAGAATTTCAACTTCTTCACATTCATCGCAATCAGCTAATTTTAGGAGTATAATCCCTCAAGGATAGCTTGCTAGTACTTGCCCTGACGTGACACACATCATGGGAATTGATTTTTGGCAAGGTTGCGTTAGAATAGGGTGAAGAGAAATTTTCTGGCGCTGCATTGAATGAACTGGTTCACTACCCTGATATTCAGGGTGCGAAAGCAAAGATATTAGAGTGCAACTTCTAGGATTTTATCCCAGACAAACAACAGGCAGATTATAGAATGCTCTCTGTTTATAGCTAGCTTGTGAACTAGTAACTAATAACAGGCTCCGTCGGCAACTCTTACTCTATGCTTTTAAAACACCTGCTGAATGCCTAATCCCTAGGTGGTGAAGGTATCACATCAAGAATCAACCACGGACGGTTGATTTATTTACTTAAACAATATGCAGCCGTTCTGGAATAATCAGGCGTGTAAACGCAATTCCTTAGCCAATAGCTCTTTAACTTTGAAGCTCTGCTTCACAATTTTTATTATCAGCAGCGCCTTTGAGGGCTAACAGGGGCGAGAGGGATAACAAACCTCCAAGCCCATTGGTGCTGCGAGTTTTTGAGGAAGTTGAATGCCAAAACAAATTATCATCGCTGAGCAGCATCAAATTGCTGCTGTGTTTTCTGAAGATCAAATACAAGAACTCGTTGTAGCCACAGGACATCACCAAATAGGTGATATATATTTAGGTGTAGTAGAAAATGTATTACCTGGGATAGATGCGGCTTTTGTCAACATTGGTGATCCAGAACGCAACGGTTTTATTCATGTAACTGATTTGGGACCGTTAAAGCTGAAGCGAACAGCAGCAGCCATCACAGAATTATTGGCACCACAGCAAAAGGTGTTGGTGCAAGTAATGAAGGAGCCAACAGGGACAAAAGGGCCGAGGCTCACTGGTAACATTACTTTACCAGGACGCTATGTTGTGTTGATGCCCTATGGTAGGGGTGTGAACTTGTCGCGGCGGATTAAGAGTGAAAACGAACGTAACCGCTTGCGGGCCCTGGCAATCTTGATCAAACCAGCGGGTATGGGTTTGCTAGTGCGTACCGAAGCCGAAGGCAAACCCGAAGAAGCGATTATGGAAGATCTGGAGGTGCTGCAAAAGCAATGGGAAGCGATTCAGCAAGAAGCCCATTCTACCCGTGCCCCAGCTTTGTTAAATCGAGACGATGACTTTATCCAGCGCGTATTGCGAGATATGTACGGTGCGGATGTGAATCGCATCGTTGTGGATTCCAGTACTGGCTTGAAGCGGGTCAAACAGTATTTGCAGAACTGGAGTGGCGGTCAGACACCACAAGGATTGTTAATTGACCATCACCGCGATCGCTCTCCGATTTTAGAATATTTCCGTATCAATGCCGCCATTAGAGAAGCCCTCAAACCCAGAGTAGACTTACCTTCTGGCGGTTACATCATCATTGAACCAACTGAAGCATTAACCGTGATCGATGTCAACTCTGGTTCCTTTACGCGATCGGCAACAGCCAGAGAAACAGTTCTATGGACAAACTGTGAAGCAGCAACAGAAATTGCCCGTCAGTTACGGCTGCGGAATATTGCCGGTGTAATCGTCGTTGACTTCATTGATATGGAATCGCGACGTGACCAATTGCAGGTTCTAGAACACTTCAATAAAGCACTCAAAGCAGACAAAGCTCGTCCTCAGATTGCCCAACTAACCGAACTAGGTTTGGTAGAACTGACCCGCAAGCGCCAAGGTCAAAATATTTACGAATTGTTTGGCGAAACTTGCCCCACCTGTGGTGGTTTAGGACATGTTGTGCGTCTGCCTGGAGAAACTGAAAGCCGATTACCAACAACAGCAGAAATTCCAGAACGTTTTGTATCTCTGCCTCACAGAGAACCACGTCTACCAACTGCGCGAATTACGGAACCAAGAGAAACCTACGATACCTTTAGTGAAGGATTTGATGCCGATTCCGACTTGAGCGGCTTGAATTTAATTAATCATCCCAGCTATCAAGAACTTGGTGATCAGAACAAACGTACTACACGCACCCGTCGTAGACGCATTGGCATCAATGGGGGAAATGGGAAAGATGAACCCCGGATTAGTACTAATCCACTGGGTTTTGACAATGAGCCAGACTTAGACTTAGATGGCGAAGCAGAACTGGGTACAACGCCAGATATTCCCTCACCCACCTTGGGCAAATCAGGTTGGACTGAACGGGCAGAACGTAACAAAGTAGTTACCAAGGTAGAACCAGTCAAACCAGTGGTAGAACCACCGGAAATTAGAACTGTAGAAATGAGCCTAGAAGAGCAGGATGTTTTTGCCTTAATGGGAGTTTCGCCTCTAGTCAAGTTAGATCGCGAGGTCAAAAATCCCAAGTCCGTAATTATTAACATTGTCCAGCCTGGACAACAGCCAACTGTACCCACGGAATCAACAACAGACTCAGCTATTTCTGAAATAGACAATACTGAAGTCAAGACAAATACAGTACAAGCTGTAATCAAAGAGCCATCCTTGCCCGAAAATACATCTGAGCAAATAGAAATTGCACCTATTTCAGAGGAAAGTGAAGCAAATAGCACCACGACTGGTAGCCGCCGCCGCCGCCGTCGTTCCTCTGCGGTAGAGGATACGTCCTCTGAAGAGTAAATTAAAAATTAAAAATGCAAAATTAAAAATTTTTAATTCTCAATTTTTAATTTTTAATTATGTCAGTACTCAAGAGTGAATCGAGTTGGTTGGAATTGTCGCCCATGTCAGCTATTCCAGGGTTGGTAGCTGGCGTGGATGAAGTCGGGCGAGGTGCTTTATTTGGCCCCGTAGTTGCAGCAGCTGTGATCCTACCAGCTAGTGCTTTGAGCGAACTGATGGCAGCTAATATCAAAGACAGTAAAAAGCTGTCTAGTGTTCGTAGAACTCAGCTAGCACAGCAAATTTCCGTGCTGGCAATTGACTGGAAAATAGGTTTTGCTTCCACTGCCGAAATTGACCGAATAAATATTTTGCAGGCTACACTGTTAGCTATGAAGCGGGCTGTACAAAAGCTGAAGGTACAGCCAGAAATTTGTTTGGTTGATGGTAATCAGTTAGTCAAAGATTTGCTAGTGCCGCAACAAACAATAGTTAAAGGAGACGAGCGATCGCTTACTATTGCCGCAGCTAGTATTATGGCTAAAGTTTGGCGTGACGAGTTAGTGTTACGTCTAGCATCCAAGTATCCGATGTATGACTTAGCACGTAACAAAGGCTACGGCAGTCAAAAGCATTTGTTGGCATTGCGAGAATATGGCCCCTCACCCCTACATCGCAAGTCCTTTAGTCCCTGCCAAATTTAGTCCTGTGTGCTGAGTGAGGGAGATGAGAGGGATAAGGGGGATAATTCTTCACTCCTAACTCTTCACTCCTCACTCCTAACTTATAACTTCTATAACGTAGCAAATAAAACATTACTCTAGATTCAAGATTGGTAGTTCAGTACTGTTATCATCTAGCGCTTTTTGTTTCGTTTGCAAAATTACCCACTTGCGATAGTCTACCAACAGTTGATGAAGCAATCTTTGCTTAACTGTCAACAGCACACTCTTGAGTAAACCATTACCAGTAGCTTCTAAAATTGGTTTGGGAGTCAGAGAAAATGGCGGTGGCAGATCCACTTGTACTTCTAAATCAGCTTTTCCTTGCAGGCGCGTACCAGTACTTTGCTGGTAAGGAGACAAATGCCCCTGTAAATTGAGAGTAAAGCGCTGGTTAATATACTCTAGACCAACGATTTCACACGAGAGCGATCGCAAATAAATTATTCCATTTGATTCTGACCAGACTCTCATGTCTACAGTGGGTTGAATACTTACGGACATAAAAGCTAGAGGACGCATTTTTAAGCGAAATACTTCCTCAGAAAGCTGCTGAATACGGCTGCTGTCAACCAAGGCATTAACTAGACGTTGAGGCTGACGCAAGTAGTGCTGAATGGGAATAGGCTGTTGTGGCACAGCAATTTCTACCGATTGTGAGGCAGTAAACTTGGTAGCCATGAGTTCCTGGAAATAATTGTTTAATACTTCTATTATTAATTAATTTATTATGTTTATTAATTTTAATTTACTAAAAACACTATTTATCTCGACTGATTTATTTTAAAAACTATATTTGTTTATAGTTATCATTCATCATTGAGATAGTTTTATAAACTTTGTTTTACAACTTAAGAAAGATAAATTATAGCTGAAGTGATATCATGTCCGGTTGATTAGAAGTCAATTGCTTCGCTTCGCTCGCTGCGGACATATCACAAGTAGTTTAGCAGACATGATATGCTAAATAATTATTTAGCTTAAAAAATCATATTTAGTGTCAATTGTCAAGTGATTCGACAAGACAGGTAGAGAAAGAAAAAGAATAAAGTATTAATTTTCCCTAGCCTCTGGGTTGCTTGTTAATTTAGTAACAGTCATTTACTATTTTTGATTGCAACTGGTATGACATCGCGTTGATGAAGAATCACTATCATTTATTGCTAATGCTGCTATGGTTAGCTATTGGCACTGGTCTACGCTTTCTGCGTCTAGAATCTCTACCTCCTTGGACTGATGAGTGTGCAACGATTGTTTTTAGCTTGGGCAATAGTTTCCGCACAGTACCGCTGAACCAGTTTATTAGTTCAGATGTTCTAATGCAGCCACTGCAACCTACTGCTAGTGCTGGAATCAGCGCTGTTATCCAACATCTGCTAAATGAAAGTACTCATCCTCCAGCCTATTTTGCGTTAGCCCATTTCTGGATGCAATTATTTTCACCCACAGGGGAACTAGCTTCAATCTGGACAGCGCGATCGCTTAGTGCTTTATTGGGGGTTGCATCAATTCCTGCTATGTTTGGCTTTGGCTATTTAGCCTTTGGTTCTAAGTCAGTCGGTCAACTGGCAGCAGCAATGATGGCAGTTTCTCCCTATGCTGTTTTTCTAGCTAGAGAAGCGCGTCATTACACTTTGGTAATTTTGCTAGTGATTGCTTCTCTATGTTGCTTTGTCAAAGCAATTGGGACTATCCATCGTCAAAAATCTTTGCCTATCTGGGTAGTATTAGCTTGGGTAGTAATCAACAGTTTAGGGGTAGCCACCCATTATTTTTTCATCCTAACTCTCTGTGCTGAAGGCTTTGTACTGCTGTGGCAAATATGGCGACAAATTCAGCACAGTAGAAGTGCTGACTTACACAGCCATTGGTGGCGTATTGCGGTAGTTACTTTAGGTACAGTGATTGGATGTCTTGTTTGGATACCAGCCATGAAAAGTATTCCTGGCAATGAACTGACAAACTGGGTTGCAAGTAGCAATCCTCATCTGAGATGGTTAGAACCAATAGGACGATTACTACTTTGGGCTATGAGTATGCTGTTGCTGCTACCTTCAGCAATCACAAATTTACCTATGGTGATTGTGATTGTTTCTGGTTTAGTAACTTTATTGTTTTTGCTTTGGAGCTTACCTTATCTCACTTATGGGCTAAAAATACAGCAGCAACAGCCTGATACCTATCTAGCCATACAAATCTTGAGTGGGTATGTCATCGGTGCGATCGCTTTATGCCTGTGTTTTACCTACGGCTTAGGCAAGGATTTAACCTTGGCTGCTCGGTTCCAATTTATCTATGCACCAGTCATAATTTTACTTTTGAGTGCTGCATTAGCAGGCTGTTGGCATCAAGTAGAGAATTTAAACCAGTATAAACAAAAATTTTGGTTGTTTGTGAATGGCAAAGTTGCGGTCAGCATCATTTGGCTGATGGCAATGCTGGGAGGGGTAACAGTAGTTTATCATCTGGGCTATTTGCAAAACCAACGACCTGACATCCTTGCTTCTTTGATCCAAAAAGTATCTCTAGAAAAAGTACTAATTGCTACTAACCACCTCCATCATGGGCAAACTGGTAGAATGATGGGGTTAGCTTGGGAATTCCCACACTTACCAGCCCAAAACTTGCAGTTTTTCTTAGCTCATCAAGACCCAGAGACTAAAGACTATAGCCAAGCTATGCAAGTGTTTAGTGAACAAATCTCTGAAATTCCACGACCTTTTGATTTATGGTTGGTTGAATTTCGCACTCCAGTAGATTTGGAATCTCAGCAATGTTTTCGTGACAACCAATATGGAAAATCTGCTGGCGAATACAGCTATAAACTATATCATTGTGTCACTCAAAACAATAATGGCTATTAAACCAATCTTACTAATGAATAAAGGCTTGATTTTCCTAAGATATAGTCTATGGAGCTAACAGATAACTCAGGGTTAACTTTATGACTTTATCCATTGCCCATTTAGGGCCTCGTGGCACTTACGCTGAACAAGCAGCTATTGTTTATGTTAATTTGCTAACCAAGAAGACGGGAATTGCAGCTACCTTATGCCCCTATCCTAGCATTGCCCAGTCACTCCAAGCTGTTGCTGTAGGACACACCCAACTCGCTGTTGTACCAGTGGAAAATTCTATTGAAGGGAGTGTAACTATGACAATGGATACTCTATGGCAGTTGGACAATTTGCGAATTCAATTGGCTTTGGTCATGCCCATTGTCCATGCTTTTGTTTCCTGTGCTACTGGTTTAGATAACATTAAAACTGTTTATTCTCATCCGCAAGCTTTAGCACAATGTCAAGGCTGGTTAGAACGGTTTCTCCCTAGTGTGAAGTTGATTCCCACTAATTCCACGACGGAGCCGTTACAGCATTTAAAAAGTGATAACACCGCAGCAGTGATTACATCTAGCAGAGCTGCTCAGCTCTACAACCTGCCTATCTTAGCTAATGGGATTAACGATTATCCAGAAAACTGTACTCGCTTTTGGGTAGTTAGTCAGAGCAAAATAGAAGCAGACTACCATATATCATCAGCAAATGCTAGTCATACCTCCCTTGCTTTTACCGTACCTAGTAACATGCCAGGAGCGCTGGTCAAACCCCTGCAAGTATTTGCTCAATTAAATATTAACCTTAGCCGTATTGAATCACGCCCAACAAAGCGATCGCTCGGAGAATACTTATTTTTCATTGACCTAGAAGCAGACACCACCTCAGCACAAATGCAATCTGCTTTAGAACAATTGACTACCTACACAGAAGTCATTAAAATTTTTGGCAGCTACAATGTTTTGCCAATCAGCCCTCTGGAGTTATAAATCCGTAGTCAATAGTCCAAAACTTTTGGACTATTGACTATTGACTCATGAGTTTTGATTAAAAGTATCTTTAAGAACAGAACGAGCCGCCAAGTGATTACGAGTAGAAGTTAAAATTTCTGCTTCTCGTTCTAAACGAGCGGCAGTATCTTGCATTTCTAACAATGACTGCTGCTCTGCTGCTACACCATAGAGGTTGCTTGCCACCCAATAAGATAGCTCTGTTGGCAGATCAGGCAATTCTTCTGGCAGTTCTATATTTTGTTCAGTTAATTTAGCAGACAGACGCACAACATCTCGTAGTAGTTGTTCTACATCATTTGCCAAAGGGCGCAAATCTTTAGTGGGCGATTGGTCTTCAATCCACTCTACTAAGCCCACACGGTAGGGCTTTTCACGAACATACTCTAAAACACGAAACCTTTGCTGCCCCAATGTCAACATCTTCATCCGGTCATCTGGCAGTCGCTGGTAATGAATAATTTCTGCACAGCAACCAACATTCGCAATTGTGCCTTTGACTGGATCAACCATTAACACTCCAAATCGGCGATCGCTCTCCAAAATCGTATTCATCATGATTCGGTAGCGAAATTCAAAGATGTGTAGGGGTAATGGTCTTGTGGGAAACAGAACTACTTCAGGTAACGGGAACAGAGGTAGTTCGCGGACTGCAATTTTAGAAGAAAATGTCATTTTTACCTTGGTATAATTTTAATCTTTAAAAATTTATTCTTCTCTGCTTTTCCCGTACTTTGTTTACATTCTATCATTTTGTTTCCCAGCCAATAAAAAGCCCTGAAAGAAATTTCTTCAGGGCTAGGTAAATATTGGTACAAGAGTCAATGGTCAATAGTTAAAACTATGGACTGTTGACTTTGGACTAAATAACATAACTAATTACAATTTGACTTCAATATCTACACCCGATGGCAAGTCTAGTTTCATCAAGGCATCAATAGTTTTAGACGAAGGCTGGTAAATGTCAATAATCCGGCGATGGGTGCGGGTTTCAAAGTGTTCGCGAGAATCTTTATCTACGTGAGGCGATCGCAGCACACAGTAGATTTTACGTTTTGTTGGTAAAGGAATCGGGCCTATAGCTGTGGCGTTAGTGCGGTTAGCTGTATCTACAATCTTCTCGCAAGATGTATCTAATAACCGACGGTCAAAAGCTTGTAAACGAATTCTAATCTTCTGCTGCTGTAGAGTTGCCATCTTGAATTGTCCAGGTTCTGAGTTTTAAGGGGACTGGGTACTGGGGACTGGGTATTGGGTACTGGGAAATGGGGAAGAGATATAGTCATAAATCTAGTCAATCCCTAATCCCTAATACCCAATACCCAGTACTCAATCCCTTTATAGAGGGAAGAGAAAGGAGCAGAGATTTATTTAATTATCTCTGCTCCTTGGTTATGAAATCAAAAAGGTGCTACTTGAGGATTTTAGCTACGACACCAGCACCGATAGTGCGACCGCCTTCGCGAATAGCGAAGCGCATTCCTTGCTCAATAGCGATCGGGCTGATCAATTCTATTGTCGCTTTGATGCGATCGCCTGGCATTACCATTTCCACCGCAGCGCCTTCATCAGATGTGAACGATTGGATAGTGCCGGTTACATCTGTTGTCCGTACATAGAACTGAGGACGGTAGCCTGGGAAAAATGGAGTCTTGCGACCACCTTCTCCTTCCTTAAGCACGTATATTTCGCCTTCAAATTGGGTATGAGGAGTAATGGAACCAGGTTTCGCTAGCACCATACCGCGCTCAACGTCTTCTTTTTTCAGACCACGCAAAAGTACACCTGCGTTATCCCCAGCGATACCTTCTTCGAGACTCTTCTTGAACATCTCGATCCCGGTGACGGTAGTACTACGAGTATCTCTAATACCAATTAGCTCGACAGTCTCGTTAATTTTAATTTTGCCGCGTTCGATACGTCCAGTAGCTACAGTACCACGACCTGTAATGGTGAATACGTCTTCTACAGCCATCAGGAAGGGCTTGTCTATATCACGTACTGGGTCAGGGATGTAAGAATCTACAGCGTCCATGAGTGCATAGATTTTATCTACCCACGGATTCTCTCCACGTTGAGTCTTAGGATTTGCGACCATCGCTTCGAGAGCTTGCAGACCTGAACCTCTAATGATGGGAATCTCATCACCATCAAAACCGTACTCAGTTAACAGTTCTCTCAGTTCTAGTTCCACCAACTCTAGCAGTTCTTCATCTTCCATCATGTCTTCCTTGTTTAAGAAGACTACTAGCTTAGGAACACCTACTTGACGTGCTAACAGAATGTGTTCACGAGTTTGGGGCATAGGGCCATCGGTAGCAGCAACTACAAGGATAGCTCCATCCATTTGGGCTGCACCTGTAATCATGTTTTTCACATAGTCAGCGTGTCCTGGACAATCCACGTGAGCATAGTGCCGATTAGCGGTTTCATACTCTACGTGAGCTGTATTGATGGTAATACCCCGTGCCTTTTCTTCAGGAGCAGCATCGATCTGGTCGTATGCCTTGGCTACAGCTTGACCCAAAGCTGCCAAGGTCATGGTGATAGCTGCTGTTAATGTTGTTTTACCGTGGTCAACGTGGCCAATAGTACCGATGTTAACGTGGGGTTTAGTTCTTTCAAACTTTGCGCGTGCCATGAATGCTCGTTTCCTTTTTTAATTAAGCGTTCCCTTTGCTTTTTGCAATGATTGCCTCAGCCACGTTGCGAGGCACTTCTTCGTAGTGGCTAAACTCCATTGAGAAGATGCCACGACCTTGGGTCTTCGACCGGATATCGGTGGCGTAGCCAAACATTTCTGCCAATGGGACTTTAGCAGTCACTTTAGCAATGCTTTGCTCAGATCCCATGCCCTCGATTTGCCCACGACGGGAATTGAGGTCGCCCATAACATCCCCAAGGAAGTTTTCGGGAACTTCTACCTCAACTTTCATCATAGGCTCTAAGAGAACGGGTGAAGCCTTTAACACTGCTTCTTTCATTGCCATTGAGCCAGCAATTTTGAAGGCCATTTCCGAGGAGTCTACATCGTGGTATGACCCATCAATTAGTGTTGCTTTGACATCAATTAGCGGATATCCGGCTAAAATACCGGATTCGCAGCTTTCTTTCATTCCTTGTTCTGCGGGGCCAATGTACTCTTTAGGTACGACACCACCGACAATTTTGGAGACGAATTCAAAGCCGCTACCTGGTTCTCCTGGCTCCAAATCGATGACAACGTGACCGTATTGACCTTTACCACCACTTTGGCGGATAAACTTACCTTCGACTCTGGTGACGTGTTTACGAATTGTTTCGCGGTAAGCTACTTGCGGCGCACCGACGTTTGCTTCCACTTTAAATTCACGCAACATCCGGTCTACCAGGATTTCTAGGTGGAGTTCTCCCATCCCTGCAATCACTGTTTGGTTGGTTTCTGGATCGACGCTGACCCGGAAGGTTGGATCTTCTTCTGAAAGAGATTGCAGAGCCTTGGATAATTTATCCATGTCGTTCTTGGTTTTGGGTTCAACCGCCACCGAGATTACAGGCTCAGGAATGAATAGAGATTCCAGAATGACTGGTGAACCCTCGTCACATAATGTGTCACCTGTCAAGGTGTCTTTTAATCCCAACGCAGCTCCTAAGTCACCTGCTCGCAGTTCTTCGACATCTAGTCGTTCATCTGCTTTTAATACCACCAAACGGGAAATCCGTTCTTTTTTATTCTTAGTAGCGTTGAGAACGTAACTACCTTTTTTCAGGATGCCAGAATAGACGCGAACGAAGGTCAGGCGACCGTAAGGGTCAGCCATGATTTTAAATGCCAGAGCTGATAGAGGTTCGCTATCATCAGCCCGACGCTCAACAGTGTCGCCATTGGGCAGCGCACCTTGAATTGGTGGTACGTCAATTGGTGCTGGCAGGTAATCTACAACTGCATCCAGCATCAACTGCACACCTTTGTTTTTGAATGCTGAGCCGCAAAGTACTGGCACAATAGTACCCGCAATTGTGCCTTTACGCAGGGCAGTACGGATTTCCTCTTCTGTCAGTTCTTCGCCCTCGAAGTACTTGTTCATCAGATCGTCGTCTGTTTCTGCCACCGCTTCTATGAGTTTGTTGCGGTATTCTTCAGCTTGCTCAAGCAATTCCGCCGGAATATCTGTTTCTTGAATATCGGTTCCTTGGTCGTTGGCGTATATATAAGCACGCTTCCTTACCAAGTCAACAATACCCTTAAAATCATTTTCACTACCAATTGGCAGTTGAATGGCAATGGCGTTGGCACGCAGGCGATCGCGCATTTGACCATGAACTTTATAAAAGTCCGCTCCTGTGCGATCCATTTTATTCACAAAGGCTATGCGAGGGACTTTGTAGCGGTCTGCTTGCCGCCAAACTGTCTCTGACTGCGGTTGCACGCCGCCTACAGAACAAAATACTGCAATTACACCATCCAACACGCGCATGGAACGTTCAACTTCAATTGTGAAGTCTACGTGACCTGGAGTATCGATAATGTTTATTTGATGATCTTTCCAACTGGTACTGATCGCGGCGGCAGTGATGGTGATTCCCCGCTCCCGCTCTTGATCCATCCAGTCTGTTACGGCTGTTCCTTCGTGGACTTCGCCAATTTTATGAATTATCCCAGAGTAAAACAATATTCTCTCTGTTGTTGTTGTCTTGCCCGCATCTATATGCGCCGCAATACCGATATTGCGTACTCTCTCTAGCGGGTTTGTACGTGCCACAGTAGCCTCCTATAGTTTTTGCCTCATGATATCTTGTATATTACTCTTTGTTAAGATTCTATACTCTACGGAAAACCGTCTTTAATTTTTGTAATTTCACGATATATCGCTCTCTCAGTACGATATATCGCTTCTTTACTTAGTAACGATAGTGGGCAAAGGCTTTGTTCGCTTCCGCCATCCGGTGTGTTTCTTCACGCTTGCGAATTGCATTCCCGGTTTCGTTGGCAGCGTCAAGTAACTCATTGGCCAATTTGCTTGCCATTGTACGGCCTGGCCTAGACCTGGAAAATTGCACCAGCCAACGTAGCGCTAGGGTGGTTCCCCGGTCTTGCCGCACTTCCATTGGTACTTGATAGGTTGCACCGCCGACTCGGCGAGCTTTCACCTCTACTAAAGGCGTTGCATTCCGCACCGCTCTTTCAAAGGTTTCTAAAGGAGCGTTCCCAGTCCGTTCCTCAATAGTTTTCAACGCATCATAAACAATGCGTGCTGCTAGGGATTTCTTTCCATGACGCATAATCCGCCTGATGATCATGCTCACAAGGCGACTGTTATACACTGAGTCAGGCGGAACTGGGCGCTTTTGAATAACACCACGACGAGACATACTTCAACCTTTAATTCGGATTTGGCAACGAAATTATATGCTATCAGACACTGGACTCTGAGCGGAGGCTGTCACCGCTCAGACTTCACTTAATTTTTTCTACAATTGCAGCACAGCTTACTAATTAACTTGTTGCCTACTATTTAGACATACAAGGCGACAACATTGAAAACCTTATGATTTTGTTCAAAATGCTGCTGTCACTTACAGGATGCTACTTAAAATTCCCTAAATTTGCTCGCCCTTTCAAGGGTGTAGATTGATTTCTTGAAAAAGCCAACACAAAAGCAATTTGTGTTTTTTTGCCCTTGTGGGTGAGACGGTTAATCGGCTCAAACACGATTAATCGCCTCTATTCTACTTTTTAGCTCCCTCTTTGGGGCGCTTGGTTCCATATTTGGAGCGACCTTGTTTGCGGTCTTTAACTCCAGCTGTATCCAAAGTACCACGGATAATGTGATATCTTACACCTGGTAAGTCCTTAACCCGACCGCCACGAATCATCACAACGGAATGCTCTTGTAAGTTGTGACCAATTCCTGGAATGTAGGCGGTAACTTCAAATCCAGAAGTTAGTCTGACCCTTGCTACTTTACGTAGAGCTGAGTTAGGCTTTTTAGGTGTGGTTGTGTATACTCTGGTACAAACACCCCGTCTTTGTGGGCATTGCTTCAGAGCTGGGGACTTGGTTTTCTGACGCGCTTGTTCGCGTTCATTACGTATGAGTTGCTGTATTGTTGGCATGAGTCACAGCGCGTGAAGCTGCTTAGAGGTCTAAGTTTTAACAAATCCTGATTATAGCTTTTTTTATGGTTTTATGTCAATTGTAATTTGTCAACTGACAACTGACTGATCGAAAAGGAATTGCCACAGCCACAGGTGGCGATCGCTTGGGGGTTATGGAAGCGAAAACCTCCGCCCATCAAGTCTTCGGAATAATCCAAGGCTAAATCATTGACATAATCTAAGCTTTCGGCATCTATGACTACTTGAATGCCATTGAGGTCAAAAAGGCGATCGCCAGCTTTTACCGTTTCATCAAAGCACATATCGTAAAACAAACCGGAACAACCACCCGGTTTAACTGCCAATCTAAACAAGGCATTTGGCTGCTTTGACTTTAATCGCCCAATTTCACTTGCGGCTGCTGGACTCAGATGAATCATGGAATTAGTTTTGGCAATAGAATACCCCATTTCAAATATTGCATATTATTAGCTTCAGCTACCGCATAAGTTAGTTTAAGTATCTTCCTATAACAGTAAAATATCCCTGCCTAGACTAGGTAGGGACATTCAGGGCGCAGTTATTACCTCAGACGGTTTGCACAATTATTTTTGTTATTTCGTTTTTAGCGCTAAGCCGTTACACCTTGATTAGTTTTGTACTGAGTTTTAATTCTCGGTACGGGCATAGTCATCTTGGTAGCGAATAATATCGTCTTCACCTAAATATTCACCATTTTGCACTTCAATTAACACCAAGGGAATTACGCCAGGATTCTCTAGACGATGAGATGTACATTGAGGTACATAAGTTGACTGATTATTGCCCAGCAGTACTTCTTTGTCGCCGCAAACTACCCTAGCTGTACCAGAAACGACAATCCAATGTTCGCTGCGGTGATGATGCATTTGGAGACTGAGGCGGTGTCCGGGCTTGACTTCGATGCGCTTGATTTTGTATCCCCGCCCTTCTTCCAAAACAGTAAAAGAACCCCAAGGACGCAGTTCAGTAGCAGCAATACCTCGGTTAGTGATAGCGGTGGATAGGGGCAGAGCGTTAATTTGTGTGGTTTCTTGATATTGAGCCATAGTTACCTCATTTGGAGACATAACAAACCGTCATTACTCTTAACCATTGATGGAAAAATCTGGCGCAATCTTGCAACCGTAAAAATCGGCAATTCAGTTCCACCTTGCTAAACATAGCAAAATCAAGTTTGGCAGTGTAAACAACTACTACTAAAACTATTGTGTCTACACCAAGTCTTCATCAAGTAAAATGGCGGCTTGTTCTGAACTTTAAAAAGGGACTAGGGACTGGGGGCTAGGTACTGGGGACTGGGAAAGAGGTATAGTCATAATTAATTCCTAATCGCCAATCCCTAATACCCAATACCCAGTCCCTTATTTTCGTAAGAAAATGCCAATTCCGTTATGCACACGAGCGGCTGTACTGGGAGAACGGTCAAGTAGTTGGCCTCCCAGATACAGACTGGTTGAACTACCACCATCTAAATTTAGGGCATCAACACACCCCAGAAGCTTCATTAATTGAGCGTGTTCTGCCAATGTAGGGCCAGGGCCACCAGCACGGTTATGCATGGCAGCAATCACTAGTGTACCTGTTGCTGTTCTGCAAATACCGCTACGAATAGCTTTTTCGGCAATAAAAGCATTGCTGAATTTTTCAGCTTTGGCATCTAGGACTATTTGACCATTTTGTACTAAAAGTGGCCCAGCTTGGACAATGTGGGGATAAAGGTTAAAATTAGCAGGATTAGTGGTGTTGGAAATACTGAGTGTTGTGCCAATAGGCAACTGTAATGCATCACTAGTACTATTTCCACGTAAAATTAATAAATAGCCATCTTGGGGAATAGGAACAGCAGTTTCACCAGCTTTACCTGCCGATAATTGACGCGTAACTTGGTTTTTCTGAACAACAATGATAATTTCGTTGTCAGTCAGCGGAGTATAGCTAGACCCCCAACTCGGTGTGTAGCGGGCAATACCACTTTGGACATAACCGCTGTTAAGAAACAGAATTGGCAAGCGTAGGTTATTGGGGGCGATTAAAGTTTCTTCTAAGGTGAGACGACCAAAGTAAAATTGTCCTGAATCATTCCAAGCGATCGCACCTCGGTTGAGAATGGGGCCTGATAACCACTGGTTATCTCGACGCAGTGCCCCCAAGGGTAATTTATTATTGCGGTTAAAATAACCACCGTTAATTGCAGCTGCTGCTAAGTAACGTTGTGCTGTTTGAATTATCGGGGCTGTGCCTGTTAATGTATCTGGGTTCGTCCAAATGGGCTTCAATGTTAATCCAACTTTGCGGGGATTGATTTCTAGCCACACCACAGGAAAACTTTCTGTGTCTAAATTGACATATTGCTGACGCCAGCGTAATCCTGATGCCCAAGTAATATCGCGTTGTACCATCGCATCGGGACGAATATCGATAATTAAGCGGTTGGGGTTAGCTACGGTGTTAATTTGAGGAGACTGACCAAAGGGAACGCTAAGACTAATAATTGTTTGGTTATTAACTACTTCGACTTTTTGAATCAGTGCTTCTGGTGCTGGTGCTGCTGGTAATTGTTTGAGTGGGTCTGGTAATGATGTCGGTAGCTGTGCTGGTGGTAAAGGAGTATAACGCTGGATTAAGCTGGGATCGGCTATTCCATCAAGGGTGATTATCCACTCTCTATTCGGTTGTGTGGGAGACTTAATTGTCACCGTATCCGGGTCAGGAGTCGGTATTTCCGGTCTTTTGATTGGTTGCCCTTGTGTAACTTGCCAAGGTGTGGGACGATCTAAATCTAGAACAACGCGAGTTGGCTGCAAAGGCACAACGCTACTAACTTCAGCAGGTTGCGGACTTTCAAGAATATTTCTTATTTGTGCTTGTGGCGTAGCAATCACCAACGTATTACCATTGATTTGCAATTGCCATCCCGCCGCTTGAGCAAAATTAGTAATATTGAGATAGCGATATCCACCCAACAGCTTGGTGGCTAAAACTACTGGCTTGGTGGCTGACGAAAACCATGCTACTGGTTGTCTTGCTGGATTGTTACTGTTTAAAAAATTTACCCCAATTAATTGTCGGAATGGGCCATCACTGAGATAGGTTGTCACCTTACCTGCCTTTGTTGATTGCTGCAACCAGTTCCCTGGTAGGGTGCGTCCATTGAGCAAAATTTGATTACCAGAAGATGATACTCCTGTCAAAGGGGGTGTTGGGGGCTGTGAAATTGCCGTTGGGACTGGTTTAGTATTTGTTGGGGGCTGCTGGGGGTTTACTTGCCAGGTAGCAAACAACCACAGTAATGTCGTCATGATTGGTGACATAGTAGCCCGGAAAAATTTCTGTTTAAACTGATTGGCAACAACGCTGTGGTCTTGTTGGCGGCAACAATTCGTCATTTTTACCATAGTTGACTAAGTACTTTTGAAAGTTATCACCCAAGGCGCAGATTAACTAGATTATGGGGGAATCTTAAAAATTAGTGATTTAATTTTTTAATAAACGTGATAATCTATATATTGGCTTGTTGTCTCTTGTAGAATCCAACGAGCGACTTTTTACCACAACCACTGTCAATTAGTGTTTTCAAAAGCACTAACTGCAACCATAGTATACATAGTAATCTTGTGAGCCAAAACTGGATTAGTATATTGATTCCATCTTCATTGATGGTTACTATTGTTGTCACTTAAGTCAGGTTGAACTGGTAGTATCTAATTTAGTAGTAAAAGTTAAGCAACAAAAGGTTAGACGACAACAGATATATTTAGGAATTTTCAAAGGGGTATGTATTTGAATACAGTGATTTTGTTACAGAAACAGGATGATCTCTGTGATGTAATCACTAATCTTTCAGTCGAAATTTTGTCGCAAGTAAGTTATAACTTGCTTCAAGTAAAGCTTTAAGAGAAAAGACTGTGAAATCAAAGGTATTTTGTCTAACACAGCATAAATACACAAATAAATAACGCATTGATTTTAACACGGGTGAGCAAAAACGAAAAACCGAAGTTAAAATTTTTTTTCCCTAAATTTCGGTAATTTATGGATTTCCCCAAGATGTAACTTAGAAATTTTTCCTCACAAGTAGTGGCAAAATTTGTGACTCAATATTTCAGGAATGCACTATGAACGACCAATCGATGAATCAATTGCAAACAATGACATTTTCAGATATCTACCAAGGACAAAAATGGTTAGTTGAGGAAAGAGATGCTTGTGGTGTAGGTTTTATTGCTCATCGTCAGAATCAAGCCAGCCACGAAATTGTAACAAAAGCCTTAACTGCTTTGACTTGCTTGGAACACCGGGGTGGTTGTAGTGCAGACCAAGACTCTGGTGATGGTGCAGGCATATTGACAGCTATTCCTTGGGATTTGTTTCAAAAAGATTATTTCCCCGAAAAATTAGTAGATTCATCTAACAGCAATATAGCTGTGGGAATGATGTTTTTACCGCAAGACAAAGAAGTAGCCCAAAAAGTTAAAGAAGCGGTTGAATTGGTAGCTGCACAAGAAAAATTGACTGTACTGGGCTGGCGAGTGGTGCCGGTGCAGCCTGATTTATTGGGAGTACAAGCAAGAGAAAATCAGCCCCAAATAGAACAAGTTATTTTAGCCGCTGAACAAAGTGGTGATGAACTCGAACGGCAGTTATATATCACTCGTCGTCGCATTGGCAAAGCAGCTAATAGTATTTCAGACGAGTTTTATATCTGCTCGTTGTCAAGCCGCACAATTGTTTACAAAGGCATGGTGCGTTCTGCCGTTTTGGGAGAATTTTATCAGGATTTAAAAAATCCCGCTTACAAGAGTGCTTTTGCAGTTTACCATCGCCGCTTTAGTACTAACACTTTGCCCAAATGGCCCTTAGCGCAACCGATGCGGCTTTTGGGACACAACGGCGAAATCAATACTTTGTTAGGTAACATCAACTGGATGATGGCCAGAGAATCTACCCTGACTCATCCAGTGTGGGGCGATCGCGTTGACGAACTCAAGCCTTTAGTCCACATTGACAATAGCGACTCAGCCACCCTAGACAACGTACTTGAATTACTCGTGCGTTCTGGACGCAGCCCCTTGGAAGCCTTAATGATTATGGTGCCAGAGGCTTATCAAAATCAACCATCTTTGCGTGACTATCCAGAAATTGTCGATTTCTACGAATATTACAGCGGTTTGCAAGAAGCGTGGGATGGGCCAGCACTTTTAGTATTTAGCGACGGCAAAAAAGTCGGTGCAACACTAGACCGCAATGGTTTAAGACCAGCACGTTACGTGATCACCAAAGATGATTACATCGTCGTCGGTTCCGAAGCAGGTGTAGTTAACTTCCCAGAAGCCGACATTATCCAGAAAGGTAGACTTGGGCCAGGGCAAATGATTGCCGTGGATTTAGAAAATCATGAAGTGCTGAAGAATTGGGAGATTAAGCAGCGCATCGCCAAACAGCAACCTTACGGAGAATGGCTGCAAAAATACCGTCAAGAACTCAAGCAAATTGTCAATGGTCATTCGTCAGCTGTCAATGGTAACGGGCATCACGCAACTGTGAATGGCAATGGACATAAAGCAACTGACAACGGTAATGGCAATGGACATAAAGCAACTGACAACGGTCAACTGACAACTGACAAACTTGATAGACAAACCTGGCTGCAACATCAATTAGCCTTTGGCTACACCACAGAAGATGTAGAAATGGTGATTGAGACAATGGCGGCTACAGGTGCGGAGAAGACTTTCTGCATGGGGGATGATATTCCTCTAGCCGTGTTGTCAGAAAAACCTCACTTGCTTTATGACTATTTCAAACAGCGGTTTGCCCAGGTGACGAACCCAGCTATTGATCCCTTACGGGAAAAGCTAGTGATGTCGTTGAAAGTCGAACTAGGCGAGAGAGGGAACTTATTAGAACCGAAACCAGAATATGCCAGAAGGCTGAAACTTGAATCGCCTGTATTGACAGAGGCAGAGTTGGAAGCCGTGAAGTTGTCAGGATTTGCTACGGCTGAATTGTCAACTCTGTTCGCCATCGCTAACGGCCCAGAAGGATTAAAAGCAGCAGTGCAAGCTTTACAAGCACAAGCCGCCGAGTCAGTCCGTGCAGGTGCGAAGATTTTGATCTTGAGTGACAGGGCTGGTGCAGGAATCGGTACAGAATACAGCTACATTCCTCCTTTGTTGGCGGTGGGTGCGGTACACCATCACCTGATTCAAGAAGGTTTGCGGATGAAAACCTCCCTGATTGTCAATACCGCCCAATGTTGGAGTACCCATCACTTTGCTTGTTTGATTGGTTATGGTGCTGGTGCTGTATGCCCATACATGGCTTTGGACAGTGTAAGGGATTGGTGGTTTGATACCAAAACCCAAAACCTCATGGAGCGGGGTAAACTAACTGCTATCAGCTTAGAGCAAGCGATCGCTAACTATCGCAAAGCTGTAGAATCAGGTTTACTGAAAATCCTCTCGAAAATGGGGATTTCCTTACTCTCTAGCTATCAAGCCGCGCAAATCTTTGAAGCGATCGGCATCGGTGGCGATTTATTAGAATTGGGCTTTAAAGGTACCACTTCCCGCATCGGTGGTTTGAGTGTCAGTGAACTGGCACAAGAAGTGCTTTCCTTACATAGCAAAGCTTTCCCAGAACTGACAGTCAAGAAGTTAGAAAACCTGGGCTTTGTGCAGTACTTCCCCAAAGGCGAGTACCACATGAACAACCCCGAACTGGCAAAAGCGCTGCATAAAGCTGTAGATGGCAAGAACTACGACCACTACGAAGTTTACAAAAAGCATCTGGAAAATAGACCAGTTACAGCTTTACGTGACTTGCTCGACTTTACCAGCGATCGCCAGCCCATACCTTTAGAACAAGTAGAATCGGTGACGGAGATCGTCAAACGCTTCTGCACTGGTGGCATGTCTTTGGGTGCTTTGTCAAGAGAAGCCCATGAAGTTTTAGCGATCGCCATGAACCGCATTGGCGGTAAATCTAACTCTGGGGAAGGTGGCGAAGACCCTGTACGCTATACCATCCTCAATGATGTCATCGATGGGCACTCGCCAACTTTACCTCACCTCAAAGGCTTACGGAATGGTGACACTGCTTCTAGTGCCATCAAGCAAGTTGCTTCAGGACGCTTTGGAGTCACACCTGCCTATTTAAGCAGTGCCAAACAAATAGAAATCAAAATCGCCCAAGGTGCAAAACCTGGGGAAGGCGGACAACTACCAGGGCCCAAGGTGAGCAACTACATCGCTATGTTAAGGCGTTCTAAGCCTGGTGTCACCTTGATTTCACCGCCACCCCACCATGATATTTATTCCATTGAAGACTTAGCACAGCTAATTTTCGACCTGCACCAAATTAACCCCAAAGCCCAGGTGTCAGTGAAATTAGTGGCAGAAGTCGGTATTGGCACAATTGCCGCTGGTGTCGCCAAAGCTAATGCCGACATCATCCAAATTTC
The DNA here is from genome assembly GCF_002368335.1 of Nostoc sp. NIES-4103. Taxonomy (GTDB): domain Bacteria; phylum Cyanobacteriota; class Cyanobacteriia; order Cyanobacteriales; family Nostocaceae; genus Amazonocrinis. The sequence goes on from NZ_AP018288.1 coordinate 6,631,728, forward strand.
CGGTCACGATGGTGGTACAGGAGCATCACCCTTAAGTTCGATTAAACACGCTGGCTCTCCGTGGGAACTCGGTTTAAGCGAAGTGCATCGCGTTCTCATGGACAATAAACTGCGCGATCGCGTGATTTTGCGTGTAGACGGCGGTTTGAAGAGTGGCTGGGATGTCGTCACAGCTGCATTGATGGGTAGTGAAGAATTCGGTTTCGGTTCCATCGCCATGATTGCGGAAGGTTGTATCATGGCGCGAATTTGTCACACCAATAATTGCCCTGTGGGTGTCGCTTCCCAAAAAGAAGAACTCCGTAAGCGGTTTACGGGAATGCCAGAACATGTTGTTAACTTCTTCTACTTCATAGCCGAAGAAGTACGTAGTTTGTTAGCACGCCTTGGCTATCGTTCTCTATCGGAAGTGATTGGACGTGCAGATTTGTTAAAAGTGCGCCCAGATGTGCATCTTAGCAAAACCCAAGGGTTGAATTTAAACTGCTTACTTCAGCTACCAGATACAAAAGAAAATCGTAGCTGGTTGGTGCATGAAGAAGTCCATAGCAACGGCGCGGTTTTAGATGACCAATTACTTGCCGATCCAGACATTCAAGCTGCCATTAGCCAGCAAACCACTGTTACCAAGGCTTTACCGATAGTTAACACTGATAGAACAGTGGGCGCAAGATTAGCAGGAGCGATCGCTTCTCAGTACGGCGATAGCGGTTTTGCAGGACAGATTAATCTTAACTTCCAAGGCAGCGTCGGACAAAGCTTTGGCGCTTTTAACCTCCCAGGTATCACCCTCACCTTGGAAGGAGAAGCCAACGACTACGTAGGTAAAGGGATGCACGGTGGCGAAATCATTATTAAACCACCAGCTGATGCTACTTATAACTCAGCACAAAATGTCATAGTTGGCAATACCTGCCTCTATGGTGCTACTGGTGGCTTTTTGTTCGCCAACGGCTTAGCAGGAGAACGCTTTGCGGTGCGGAACTCCAAAGGGGTAGCCGTGATTGAAGGCGCTGGGGATCACTGTTGTGAGTACATGACTGGTGGTGTGATTGTTGTCCTTGGCAAAGTCGGACGTAACGTTGCGGCGGGGATGACTGGCGGGTTGGCATATTTCCTAGATGAGGATGACTCATTCCCTGAGTTAGTCAACCGGGAAATTGTCAAAGTCCAACGGGTGATTACAGAAGCGGGTGAAAAGCAATTGCGAGAGTTAATTCAAACTCATAGCGATCGCACTGGTTCACCAAAAGCTAAGATGATTCTGCAAAACTGGCAAGAATACTTGCCTAAATTCTGGCAGTTGGTTCCGCCTTCTGAGGCTGATGGCCCAGAAGCGAGTCCTCCTTTAACTGACAAACAGCTAAGTCCTGTTTAGTCATTAGTTATTAGTGATTAGCCATTTGTTTTACAAATGGCTAATCACTAATTATTAGCATTTACAAATTTTGTGCTGTAGGGACGTACAGCTGTACGCCCCTACTCATGTATCTGTATCAGGTATTTCGTGAAATTGTATGAGGCAAAAAAAGATTTATGCAAGAGGTCTAGTTATCAGCCGTCAATCATTAGCCAACTATTTTTTATTTGCAATCAATTTGTGGTCTTTATCTTGCATTTCTAAAAGTTCTGGAATAGTAACGAAACTATAACCTTGGTTGCGAAAGCCAGCAATAATTTCTGGTAAAGCCTGCACAGTTCTGGCACGATTACCACCACCATCATGCATCAACACAATACCACCTGGTCTTGCCAGCCTGAACACATTATTGATTAACTTGGGTACAGTAGGAACGGAGTAATCTACAGAATCAGAAGACCACATGATGATGGCGTATTTGCTATTTCTGGCGTAAGCAACCACCCCATTATGCATCATTCCTCCGGGTGGTCGAAATAAATTGGTTTTAACGCCTGTTGTTTGATAAATCAAATTTGTTGTATTGTCAATTTCATAAGCAGCAGCCTGTGGATTCATGTAATGATACCAGTGATGCCAAGTATGGTTACCAATAGCGTGACCTTCAGCAATTACCTGCTTTACCAAGTCTGGATAACGCTTCACGTTCTGTCCAACAACAAAAAAAGTTCCTTTAATATTATTTTCTTTAAGAATATTTAGTATTTGTGCTGTGGTCTGAGGCCAGGGCCCATCATCAAAGGTGAGAGCAATGACTTTCTGACCTTGAGATAGTTTTGCTGACTCAATGATTGCCCCTTGAAAGCGTGGCGATACAGCATATGAAAGGCCTTTTACTTGTGCCTCACGCTGCCAAGTTGTAAGCATCGTCGCTTTTAAACCCTCAATACGCTGCCGAGTTCCTGATTTGGCAGTTATGGGGTTTGTGTTTGTACTTATATTTTGCCTGCTCTGAGCATCAGAAGTATTTGGTTTGAGCAGCATCATCGAACCAACGCTCAAACTTGCACTTAATGCAAGTAGCGAGATTAATATTCCTTGCGGCCAAAGAAACGACTTATTATTTTCCACTTCATAGCTCCTTCAAGGTAGAACCATCAGTTACGGTTCTGACAGTAGTTTTTAGCACATTTTTTCTAAAATATTAAATACCTAGTTATTTTCTGTTAATCCTGAAATTAAAGATATAAATTAACGGAAATTCAAAGAACTAGGTAATAGCTTCTAAAACTCGAACTGTAACCTAAATAATTAGGTTTTGAGCAATTGCTGTCTATATAATATTTGGTATTATTTATAGCGTCTTCTATACTGGTGAGGTGCAGCTAAATTTCATAGATAAATCATTGCAACTTTGAAAATGTACCTCATCGGAGCAAAAACAAAACCGCTATAATATCAACTACCTGATACATGAAGGATATAATTTTAACTTCCGTATCCTTACATATAGCTATTGAATACAACTAGCTGAATCAGATGATTGACCACGCCTATAGTAATGATTAGATTAGTAGTCCAAAATTAAATCACTCTTATCTCCTATCTGTATTGTGAAGTATCTCTATTATGTAGCTTTCTTCAAAAGGTGGAGCAGTAAATTATTTGATTGTAATTTAGTTATTTTCCAATAAAAGCTTGAATTAACTATAAGTAATATACTTGACAAAGTATATTCTACTGCTTAGTGATATTAGTGATTTTTTAAGAAAAAGTTAAAATTTTTACTTAAAAAATTCCACGTTAGAGCTTTTTAGAAAAAGATAGACGATAATTGACTAAATATAGTTTCCCATTGCCAAGGGGCTTTTAATAGTTAATCTATATACACTTCACTCATGGATTTGAAATTGTCTTAATCATCTGCTGAGTTCTGCTTGCTGGTAATACTTTAGCTATTAAATACCTATAGTCAGTTAAAGTTAATCAAGCTTTTTGCTTGCTAGTATGAGTCGTAAGCTAAAAATTATGATTACACCATTAATATTAGAATTTCAGACACTTTGTTACAGTATAAATACTGAAATTCACAGCAGCTTTACAATTAAAAAATGTTAATATGTTCTGTGGGTAATTGATTAAGGTATTTTCTCAGCTTCAAAATGTAACATATAATACTAAAATTATTTTTCAATAAAAAGGGTAAGGAAAGACCCCAAAACTGTACTGCTTCACCGCTTTGCGTCTACATGAAATGCCTAAATTAGGTTATGGTTTTGCGTAAGTCCTAATGTTTAGGATTTTAAAAAACTAATCAATTTTCAGTACATTTATGTGCCTCTCAGTACCAAAATGGGCTAGAGGGTAATGGAAGTGAATCATCATATCCGAGAACAAGAATGGCTATCTACTTTACTTGTGGCATCTCTAGTTTTGTGGCTGATGTTTCTGGGAAACTCCGCCTTGCGAGACTGGGATGAAGGTACTGTGGCACAAGTTGCCCGCGAAATTTGGCGTGCCCCAGTTGGTTCAATGCGTTGGCTTTACCCCACTTTAGGAGGTGAACCGTATTATAACAAGCCGCCACTAATCCATCTACTAATTGCTTGGGCTTACTCCTTATTAGGTGTGAGTGAATGGACAACACGCTTACCTGGTGCAGTTTTAACTGCTTTGGGAGTACCTTTACTTTATTTAATAGGGCGTATGGTTTTTAACCAAAGTTTACCAGCTCTGTTTGCTGCTTTGGTTTACTTGACGATGTTGCCTGTGGTGCGTCACGGGCGACTAGCAATGCTAGATGGTACAGTCATTACTTTTTTTCTGGTGTTGTTGTTTTGTTTGCTAAAAGCACGTCAAAACCAACGCTACGCTTTAGGTGTGGGTATAAGTCTTGGCTTAATTACTTTAACCAAAGGAATGATAGTTGTGTTGCTGGCAGGAATTGCCTGTTTATTCCTGGTTGCAAATAGACAGCTAGCTTTGTTAAGAAGCCCTTATTTATGGGTGGGCATGTTTTTGGGAAATACGAGCGCGATCGCTTGGTATGCTGCTCAATGGCAATATTATGGCAGTAGTTTCTTACAGATAAATTTTCAAGCACAAACTTTTAGCCGCCTTGTCCAACCTGTAGAAGGTCATAGTGGCCCACCTTGGTACTATTTAATTGAGTTACTCAAATATGGTTTTCCCTGGCTGATATTTTTGCCAGGAGGATTTTATCTAGCTTGGAAAAAGCGTGATACTACTTGGGGTTGTCTAGTTCTTGTTGGCACAATAGTCTATTTGCTGACTATTTCTGTGATGAGAACGAAACTTCCTTGGTATATCATGCCTGTCTATCCATTTTTAGCTTTGGCAATTGGTGCTAAACTCAGCGAAATTTGGCAGCACCAGCATTTTAAAAGGTTGTGGGCAATATTATTTGCTGTGATTGCGATCGCAGGTTTAGGAGGTTGTGTTTACTTTGTCATTATCGGCCAAGAACCTGTTTTAATCGCCATGAGTATGGTTTTGGCCATCAGCATGGGTATCGTAGCATGGCTGATTCAACAGCGCGATCGCTACTTTATTCCAGTTTTATTTTCTGGCATGTATTTGGTATTAGCACTGTTGATGAGTTCACATTCATGGGTTTGGGAGTTAAATGAAGCGTTTGCAGTCAAACCTGTAGCTGAATTAATTCGTTCACATGTATCCCCAGGCACAAAAGTTTATACTTCTTTTGCTTATGGTCGTCCGAGTTTAGACTTTTACTGCGATTGCAAAGTTATTCCCGCAAGCTTACCAGTTTTACAGCAAATGTGGCAAAGTAATTCTTATTTGTTGTTAGATCAAGCTAGTTTGAAAACAATAAATTTAACTGCAAGCCAAGTTCTAGGTACAGCGGAAGATTTTACTTTAATTGCGCCACACAATAGATAATTTTTTGAACTAGTTATTTCTATTCATCTTAATAACTGAGATTATTTGATAACGAACCGCTGAGGCGCAGAGAACGCAGAGAGATGTTTTTGACCAAATAATTCTAATTCATAATTCGTGAGGCAGTAGCGAATTATATTCGCCTAATAGTTTTCAGACATCCTCTCAGCAGCTCACACTGATTGTAACTACGAATTACGAATTATCAATTACGAATTATTTTGACTAACCCAGCCATTTATCTTGACTGTAGTTTGCCCATTGTTCAAATAAAGCAATGGCTGAAATGAATATGAAGTAAAACAGAGTATTATATGTTTTTTTATTGTCAACACAAAGATAGATATATCCAATTGACAGAAAAAAGAAAGGTACTGCAAATATAAATCTTGCTAAGCTAAAAAGACGGTCTTGGGTGAAAAATATAATTACACAATGGATGAAACAAAAATAAGTAGAGAACCAAAATATATAATTTTCACTCAAAGCTTGAGTGTGTTTATTAGTTATTAATTTAGTTAGTTTAGCTTGTTTTTTAGATTTGAAGTAATGAAATAAATATAAAATAATTAATAAAGGTGGATAAACTAATAAGATGTTCCATAATTTAGACTGAGGCACAAATATCTGTAATTCATGCTGAGTTAACTTAAAATAAACAAAAATAAGTGCTACAAATAAAATAATTGCAGGTAAATAAAGTCCTAGCAAGTCAAATAATGGTGATTTCGGGAACAATAGTAATTCTAGATGTAAAGCAAACTTTTTACCCCACAACTTTTGGTCTTGGAATGTTGCAAAGAAATCTCCTCTAGTTATTAAACAGAAACTTCCATAAATTGAGTAGCCTAATAATGCTGATACGCAAATAGTGATACTTGTTTTAACCTCATGTGTGTATTTGTGAATTATGGCAAATAATTTATTACGAGATGAACCTGTTATTACCAAAGTTTGAAAATAAAATATTGTAGCTAGGCTGGCTATGGCAGAAAATAATATTTGCAGTAATACTGGTCGCGTTAAAGCCATTAAAAATGTAATTGCAAAAATTAAACACAACTTGAGATTTTCATTTAATTTTAATTTAGGTAAGCAAATCCAAATAAATAAAGTGCTAAGTAAAGCAAACAAGCTTTCCGTATAACCTATGACTCGAAATATTGCCATAGGATTCACAGAATAAGCAAGAACTAACCAGAAGACTAAATCTAAACGCTGTAATGCTGTTTGAAAAACCCAAAATACTATAAATGTCGAAATAAAAAATAAAGTAGTTGCAACGACTAAACAATAATGTGCAGCCTGTTCAATTGTCTGAGGATGAAATAAGGTACGAATGATAAAAGGCCACAGAGGATAGAAGGCGTTACAACTAGGATTTAGAGCTAATCTAGCATAATGTTCTACATCCCAGTAGTAGCTTCTATGGGGTAATTGTGGAGGATTTTCTCGAAATAATTGTGTTGGCGAAAAGAATTTATAAAAAGCTTCTGGATATATTAGCATCGCTATAGTAGTACACAAAATAAATGTACTACATATTAGTAAAGGTAAGAAAATTGCTTTGACAATTTCTTTTTTATTCATTTAAGTACAATATTTTTGGTGAATTAGTAGGGGTGCAAAGCACTCGAAAATACTTAGTGTCTTTGTGGTTACATACCACAAAGACACTAAGACACAAAGAGTTTTCATTTGTACAGCGATCGCATCTAACTAAAAATCAAATTGATTGGCATTATATACCAACCTACCCTACCCAGCGCTCTTGAGCAAATCCTACGGCTATTTTAGTCAGTAAGGTGACAAACAAACCCAAGCTTAAATATCCCTGGCAAGAATGGCGAGACAGCAGTACACCCATGGCTACACTCAAGGGCACAATACCGTAAGCAAGACGACTCAGAGATATTGTACCTCCAGAAGCTAGGAGTAAACCTACACCACAAAAGCCATAACTTGTAGTTACTGGTGTCAGTTGTTTACGTAAATGCCATAATAAGTAACTGCCACCCAACACCATAAATGTATTGAGTAAGTTATTAATTAACTGTTCATTTGCGAGTATCAACAAAAATGCGATAGTAGCGTAAAACCCATATATCACTTTGATATAAATCAAGTTTTTACGGAAGTGCCATAAAAGGTAACTACTGGCAACAATCATGCTAAATAAAAGAGGATGCCAAGGGTCTTGAATCCCGCCAGATGGATTTTGAATCCAACCAAATTGCCAATTCTGGGCACCAACTGCAATTTGCATGACCATGTTTAACCAACCTTGCCAATCAAATCCTAGGGATGGTCGCCATCCCTTTTGTGCTTCAATAAAAGCCAAGGGGTTGTGAAAACGAATCGCACAATATAAACTAAACAAAATTAGCCCAGCAGCACTAGCTAAAGCAGCAATATAGGCAATGGGTGGTCTACGTTGTTTCCAAGCTGCGATCGCAAACGCCGGGATGAGTGCCATACCTGTAGGACGAGTTGCTGTGGCCATTGCACCCCAAAAAGCAGTTCGGCCGTACTGGTTTTGATCAAAAGCCCGCAAAGCAGCTGTACTCGCAAACAAATACAATCCCTCTGTGTAAATCACTCCTGTAAACATAGCCGATGGATACAAGCAAACCACACCACTAGCCCACTGCGCTATTGTGATGCCATAATGCTCTTTTGTCCAAAAGTACAAATAGTTAAGTGCTGCCAAAAATGCCAGGTTGTTTACCAACAGTCCTGCTAGTTCAAAAGGCAAGCCCAACTTCATTAAAACCCAGATGCTGAGGGGAAATAAGGGAAAGAAAGCTAAATTATGTTGTTTACTGTCATTGACAAATTCATACCCAACAGTAGCGATCGCCCGATAATGCATACTATCCCACGCATCAAAAACTTTCCAACCAAAGTCAGGCATAGTTCCGGCTGCTGGTAAAGGTAAGTTTGGCGCAACCAGCAACATAGCTGTCCAAATCAATATTCGGCTGAGAAACCACATTGCTGTGGGAAACAGGAAATCATTTTTCCATAAGAATTTTGTTATAAATATTTGAGCTTTATCCATAGGCTTGGGCGTTAATATTATCTCCTTTATGCATCCTTTTACCTATGGTTGCGTCACTGTCAGGTTTTAGTAACATTCCCCACATCCATCACACGAAAAAACCAGCAAACAACCTAACATTTGCATAACCAGATGACAAGTTATACAAATGTTAAGTAGTCACTATTAACTTTTTATTGCCAAATGACTAAGCATTTACAATTATATATCTAGTATTTGTATACATATTTCTTATATAAATAATTATATTAACCTGAGTTCGGGATAAGCCCAAACCATTATTCTATCGTTGGTCGAAACTCCTAAAATTTACGCAAAATATCTCTCAAACTCTCATAACTCTGTGTTCTCTGTGCCTCTGTGAGTCCAGTCCCCGTCTTGGTGAGGCAGCCCCCGACAGGAGCGGTTCCCGGCGTTAGCGCAGCGTTAGCGAGTCTTCGAGCGTCTGGGGGACTGCCGAACCCGAAGGGCTTCTGCCGAGATGGGGAACTGGCGTTAGCGTAGCGTTAGCGAGCTTGCGAGCGTCACCCGAAGGGCGGTTCGATAAAATCTTTTTAACCCGAACTGAGGTTATATTATTGTATTTTTAGTAATCGATGGCTAGTGCAGCAAGAAAGTACTTGATACTGAGGCGCGGAGTTACTATTTTCCCCCTCATCCCCTCATCCCACCATCTCCCCATCTCCCTCATCCCCCTCATCCCCTAATATGGCGATCGCTCTTATCAATGAGTCCCAACCAATTTATAGTGAAAGTTATCTATAGATTCTAAAAAAAATTGTGAAAGCTATTACTCTTCTTGGTTCCACTGGTTCAATTGGTACTCAGACTTTAGATATTGTCAGCCATCACCCAGATCAATTTCGGATTGTGGGATTGGCAGCTGGGCACAATGTAGAGATGTTGGCAGCCCAGATTAGACAGTTTCGGCCGAAAATAGCAGCGATTTACTCAGAAGAGAAATTGCCAATTCTCACTGAAGCTATAAAAGACCTTGATCCCCAACCTATTTTACTGGCTGGTAATGCTGGAGTCATCGAAGTCGCCCGTTACAGCGATGCCGAAACAGTTGTGACTGGTATCGTTGGTTGTGCTGGGTTGTTACCTACCATCGCTGCTATTGAAGCTGGTAAAGATATCGCTTTAGCTAATAAAGAAACCCTCATCGCTGGGGGGCCTGTGGTTTTACCTTTAGTGGAAAAACACGGTGTAAAACTATTACCCGCTGATTCAGAACATTCTGCAATCTTTCAGTGTCTTCAAGGTGTGCCAAAAGGCGGTTTGCGAAGGATTTTATTGACTGCTTCTGGTGGGGCTTTTCGAGATTGGGATGTAGAAAAGTTATCAGAAGTCACAGTTGCCGATGCCCTTAAGCATCCTAATTGGTCAATGGGGCGTAAAATTACAGTTGACTCCGCCACTTTGATGAATAAAGGACTGGAAGTTATTGAAGCTCACTTTTTATTTGGTTTGAATTACGAAGATATCGAAATTGTCATTCATCCCCAAAGCATTATTCACTCTTTGATTGAGTTGCAAGATACTTCAGTTTTAGCCCAACTTGGTTGGCCTGATATGCGCTTACCCCTACTTTATGCATTATCTTGGCCTGACCGCATCTATACTAATTGGGAACGGTTGGATTTGGTGAAAGCAGGAAATTTAACTTTCCGGGAACCAGATCACCAAAAGTATCCTTGTATGCAGTTAGCTTATAGTGCGGGTAGGGCTGGTGGATCAATGCCAGCTGTGTTGAATGCCGCTAATGAACAAGCTGTGGCGTTATTTTTAGAAGAAAAAATTCAATTTTTAGATATTCCCAAGTGTATCGAATTTGTCTGCGATCGCCATCAAAATGATAACTGTGCAAATCCCTCTTTAGATGACATTTTGGCAGCAGATAAATGGGCAAGACAAGAAGTTTTAACAGCAACTAAAAAGCTAGCAACTCTTTCACCCATTATTTCTCTGCGCTAAAAAGCTACTGAGTATCAAAATACTGATGAGGATGGTGTAATCATTTCGCCACCCTCACTATATCTATTTTAGAGAAATTTATATTTTCTATATATCTCTCAAAAAATAAAAATATTTTCAGTAATTTTTCTATAAAAGTCTTATAATTCACAAATTTTGGTGTCAAATTATGGTATGGTACAAAAACGGCAGTTACTAAAAAATCTACCAACATATTCCAATACATAGTAATTCTTATAACTTGGGTGAAACAGCTTTTGCGCCAGTAATTGTTAAGTGCATGAAATTATCCCTTTTTAAATAAAACCCTCTTACATAAGAGTGATTCTTAAGGAATTGGTCTTTATGATTCCTACCCTTATTGTTGCTTGGATCGTATTTGTAATATTGTGGAAGATACTGAAAACCACTGTGAGCTATGCCTTGACTATTGCTGCGATTCTCGTATTATTAAACGTTGGTTTTGGCATTACACCGCAAGACATTTGGCATCAAATAATCCAATTTGCTCAAACTGTGACGCAGATCAGCGGCGGTAAATGATAAAAGTGAAAGTTGTAGTGGAAATTCATGAATAGCCTCTACCTGAATTAAAGTGCAACGATAGAATTGCTCAGGAAACTCCAAAAATAAATTATTCCAGTTAAAGTTGCTCACTGATGACTATTGACTGTGAACATGGGTGTGTTTTTTTATTTGGAAGTCCCTATACTCAGTTGCAGTTTGACCTAGTACGATTTGTTTCCCTCTGCTCCCCTGTGCCCCTAATCCCCACCTATCTAGTCATGGGGGTTCCGAGTTCCCTATCTCCTTTTCCCCCTATCTCACCATCTCCTCATCCGCAATTGCCCGCTTGATGGGACAATGTAAACGATAAATGATGCTTAGCTTTCATTGCTCCCAGCCCAAAGGAATCTGTAAAAATGTGGAAACGAATTGTATTTATTTTACTACTGGTATTGAGTGTCAGCCTGAGTAATCCTGGTGTAGCTGCTGCGGCTGGATTTAAAAGTTTTGTCGATACTACTGATGGTTATGAGTTTTTGTATCCTAATGGCTGGTTGCAGGTAAAAGTTGCTAATGGCCCTGATGTGGTATTCCACGATTTGATTGAAGTATCTGAAAATGTATCTGTGGTTATTAGTCCAGTTCCAGATGGCAAAACTTTGGCAGAACTAGGAGCGCCAACAGAAGTAGGGTATAAACTAGGAAAAGCCGCTCTTGCTCCTCCGGATTCTGGGCGCACAGCCGAATTAGTGAACGCGCTTGAGCGAGAATCTAAAGGCAAAACATACTACATTTTAGAGTATTTGGTGAAACTTCCGAATCAGCAACAACGGCACAACATTGCTAGCGTTGCCGTTAGCCGTGGCAAACTTTTTACCTTTAACGCTTCGATACCTGAAAAACGTTGGCAGAGAGTTAAACGGACTATGGAAGATGTTGTAAATTCTTTTTCTGTTTACTAGTCAGTTGTCAGTTGTCAGTTGTTATTTCCCCCATCCCCTACTCCTCTGCTCCCCTGCTCCCCTGCTCCCCCACTTCTCTATGGGTATTCCAACCTTTGTACTTGCCTCTGCTTCCCCTGCACGGCTTCGCTTGCTGCAAACTGTTGGTATTGAACCGATAGTTAAACCTAGTGATTTCGATGAGTCGCAAATTCAACTCACTGATCCTGCACAGCTAGTGCAAACCCTTGCCCAACACAAAGCAGAAACTGTTGCTTCCCAGTTTGAATCAGCTTTAATTATGGGCTGTGATTCAGTTTTAGCGGTCAATGGTGAGATTCATGGTAAGCCAGTGGATGCCTCGGAAGCGATCGCTCGCTGGCAAGGAATGCAAGGTAACTTCGGAGACTTATACACTGGACATGTACTGATTGACCTTTCCCAAAACCGCACCATAGTAAAATGCCAAGTCACAAGAGTTTATTTTGCTGCAATGAGCGATCGCGCTATTAAAGCTTATGTTGCCACAGGCGAACCCCTCAAGTGTGCTGGTGCTTTCGCCCTTGAAGGTTTTGGTAGTCTATTTGTGGAAAAAATCGCAGGTTGTCACAGCAATGTTATTGGACTAAGTTTACCTCTGCTAAGGCAAATGCTAGCGGAACTAGGATACGATGTCACCGATTTTTGGCAATAACTATGTTGACTGATAACTGTCATCGGTTATCAGTCATCAGTTAACGACCTTAAATGTGTTTTACTTATCCTGGAAGTTGCTTTTTGATTGCTTCCAAAGAAGCCCAGCGGTTATCAACAGGCTGATCTGAACTCTCAGTATCACTTGTTAAAATACCAGGACAATTTAGATCACACAGTTGGCGCTGAGGCAATTCTAAACACATCTGCTCATACAACCATTCGGTGGGATAAAAATAACCATCAGGTAATAAGGTTTCTACTAAATCTTCCATAGCCACTTCCCTTTCTAAAGGCAAGTCATTAGTTTGATTAGCGGTTTCATCTAACCAGATGATTTCCTTAGTATCAACCGTCAAACGATGATTATACTGCTGCAAGCAGCGGTTACAAGTACAAGTAATAATTGCCTCTGCTTGACCGGACACTTCCAGGTAATTGCCATGATGCTGGACGCGGACGCGGCCGCGAACTGGTGTCAACGTTTCCAGACCAGGCAGAAACTCTTTAACCTGAATTTCCTCTGTCCGCTCCGGGGCTTTGGTTAGCTGCGGAATATAAATTGCGTCCATAGGATTTGTGAGATATGCTCACGAAAATTTATGTTTTTACTGATGACCGCTGACTGTTAACTGTCAACAGGAAGTTAGAAAAATTACTATGGGTTACCGTTTATTTGTCAGCCCTGTAGTCTAATTTTTAAGGACAACAGTCATTCTGAAGTTTTATGAGTTATGGGCTGTAAGCTATAAATTTTTACTTAATTCCTAAATTCTCACAACGAACTTGTACTGTTATTCTAAACTCCTAACTCCTGTACGGGCGGGTTTAGCCGACATATCTTGCTACCAACTGAGTAAATTTATAAAACCCGCCCCTACAACTCCTAACTCTCAACATTTAACTCCTAACTCATTCAAACGAAGCCGGACGCACGACTAAATGACGATGCGGCTCTTTGCCACGACTGAAGGTTTCCAAATCTCTAAAGTCTTTCAAGAAGGTATGGACTTGACGACGTTCAGCTGAACTGAGAGATTTAATTTCCACTTCTTGACCAAAAGAGCGCACTTGCTCAGCAGCGGCTTCTGCTAATGAGCGAATTTCTGCTTGTCTTTTAAGACGATAACCATTCAATTCAATGGTGTAAGAAGCTTGACCTTCCTGTGGTTGACTCAGGTTTAAAATGGAATTAGCTAGATACTGAATTGCATCTAGCACAGAGCCATCAGGGCCAATCAGAACTTGAATTTGTTGTGGTGTCAAGTTGGTTTCATCAATGGTCAACCAATAGTTATCTGGTTCTTGGGAATCACCGTCTTGAGATTGGGCAGCTTCTAAATTACCCTGAATCTCAGCGGATATCCCAGTGAGTTGCAGCAGTGTTTTTAACCACTGCTGACCTCGTTGCATGGGACTGTCACTCATCTATCAACCTGTAGTCTTTTTCTTAGAACTTTTTGGTTCAAAGGGTAGCGCCTTTTGTTCTGCGGTTGCTGCTTCTTTCTCTTGGGTAGCTACGATTTTTTGGAGTTCTTCTGGTAGAGGTTCGCGGGAAAGTATATAGGTTTGGGCGGTCTGGAAAATGTTTCCAATCACCATATACATCAATACCCCAGCAGGTAGAGGGAAGAACAAAAACATCCCAGAAAATATAACTGGGGTGATTTTGTTAACCGTATCCTGTTGTGGGTTGCCACCACTGGAATTTTGCCCGGAAAGCGCTTGGCTGACATAAAGGCTTATTCCAAAGAATACTATCATTGCCACGATATCCCAGTGGATAGTGCCATCGGGATCTTGGGCACCAACCCTTCCTAAAGCATCAATGAACAAGAATCCCTTATCGGCTGCTAGACCTGGGATAGTGCCTTGAAGAGTCACATCTCCTGGTTGTAGGGCTTCTATATTACCCTCTGCATCGATTTTGATTCGATCTTCGCCTTTGATCACCTTCCATTGAGGAATTAACTTGTTATCAGGATGTTCTGCTAAAAGCACCTGAAATGGTTTGCCTTCAAGGGTCTGATATTGTATCTTGGTGTGTTCTCCCACGGCTAATTTGTTGCCGCTAGGAAGGATGGCAGTTACCGGAATATGCTCCCCATCAGCAACGTAGATGTTTTGGGGAGGAGTAGCAAAAGCTTGGGGTTGAATTCGTTCGATTTGTTCAGCAGGAAAGACTTGCAGGTTGACAGAGTAGTTCACTCCGGCAAAAGGCGAACCCCGCAAAGTGGCAAATAGCGCTAGCAGAACTGGCATTTGCAATAGCAGTGGTAAACATCCTGCTAGTGGGTTGCCAAATTCCTTTTGGACATTGACCATTTCCTCTTGCTGCTTCTGCGGATCGTCTTTATAACGCTCTTTGATTTCTGCCATCCGCTTTTGCATCAGAGGTTGCACAATTCGCATCCGCCGCATATTGCGAATTGAACCAGCACTCAGGGGATAGAGCGCGAAGCGGATTATCAAAGTCAAGGCAACGATCGCCAATCCATAGCTAGGCACAATGCTATAGAAAAAATCTATGATTGGCAGCATTACGTTGTTCGAGAGAAACCCGATACCAAAATCCATTATTCTGAATTCAACCTGAGGTACTGTAAACTGAACTGAATCTAATTTATCTAAATCAAGATTAGTCTGCGACTATCCTACGCTACGGATAGCCGCACTTTCTAAAATGGGAATTGGGAATTGGGAATTGGGCATTGGGAATTGGGCATTGGGAATGTTCTCCCTCATCCCCCTCATCCCCCTCATCTCCCCATCCCCCCATCTTTCGATCTCCCCATCAATTGTTGGCAGCACCGCTATATTGGGGATTTTTGGCGGTGACTTTTTCGTTGATGTAGTCATATACTTCTCGAAATTTGGGAACAGCCCGCATTTCCAGACGACTACCATTTTTCAGGGTTAGAACCATATCTCCCCAAATGCCAACACCACGGGGCACTTTGACAACTTTGACAATTTCTGAGTAAATTACGTCAGTGCGATCGCGTCCCATCCAACCGCCCATCACGGTGACACGGCGGTCTGTGATGCGGAAACGCAACCACAGCGCCCTGACAATCGCCCCTACTGTCAATGGTATGCCCACGACTGTTAACCCAATTAATAGGTTGAGAATCAAATCCCCAACGTGAGGGCCGCCTTCATAAAAAATTTCTTCACGAATGCCCATTGAATACCTCGGCTTGTGCCAACAACTGCTCTAATTCTTGCAGAAATTGTTGGCTTACGCACTTAGATTCTGCTGCTGTTGGTTTGACAACAACCACTAGCCGCCAGCCTGGTGACAATTTCGGCAATAAATTATGCAAAATAGCAGTAATTTGGCGTTTAATCCGGTTGCGAACTACTGCTCTCTTACTAACTTTTGTACTAATCGAAATGCCGATTCGTGTGCTGACAAGCTTTCCTAAGTCGGCTGTTGGTTGAGTGTTAATCACAGCATCCAAGGAAGGCTTTGTTGAACATGTCGGTCGTAAGGCTCTCAATGTGAAATAAGAACTATTGCGCCGAATTCCTTCCCGGAAAACTGCTTGGAAATCTTTTCGAGATTTTAGTCGATTCGTCTTGGGCAAAGCCACAGTCTTTTTAGCTTCTGATTCCCTAAACGCTTAGACGATAACGTCCTCTTTTTCTTCTTGCCCTGATCACGTTTCTTCCGTCTGGTGTTCGCATTCTGGCACGAAAACCAGAGGTTCTTTTTCTCTTACGGCAAGTGCCGCCCAAGGTTCTTTGCATATGGTTCTCCTGTAAGGCGATTTCTATAAAAACTCACAATCTATTATTGTATCACTTTACGTTTGTAAAATAAAGATTCCGGGAAAAAGTTAGTTGTCACTGGTCAGTGGTAACTTGCAACTGACAACTAACACCTAACAACTAACTTAATTGATACCAATAATCCAAGTTCCCAAGTAACGCAAGAGTGGCACATCGCCTGGGGAAAGAACCTGACAGTTAAAATAGAAAGTACCACCAAATGTTGGGTTCTGCACGTTAGATAGGACTACCTCGACCTTATTACCTGCTGGGACTGGCTCTTGGGGAAAAATTTCTAATACGCGGCCTTCTTTGTCCCATTTCACCTCAGATAGGGCAACTTTTTTACCTTTGACTTTTACTTCTACCTTTTTGGTATCAAATTTTCCTTTGTAATAATTTGGGTAGGTAATGGCGAACTGAGCAACTGCCAATTTCATTTTTTTCTCTGGAATCCTGAGAATGTAGCGATCCCAGCTATTTGTTTGTCCACCAAAATCTAAGCGATAGGGTAGCTGATTTTCGCTTTTGACACCGCTAAACAGCGTCAAACCAGG
This sequence comes from Nostoc sp. NIES-4103, assembly GCF_002368335.1. Classification (GTDB taxonomy): domain Bacteria; phylum Cyanobacteriota; class Cyanobacteriia; order Cyanobacteriales; family Nostocaceae; genus Amazonocrinis. The sequence goes on from NZ_AP018288.1 coordinate 6,648,522, forward strand.
TAGGCTTTGCGCCCAGGTTATGACTGGAAACCCAGTCAGCAAGCAGCTAGTTACGGCGACAGCAGAAAGTAAACGGCGCATAATTGAGGCTCCTCTCACAAAAATTAGGTTTTTATCTAAAAAACTCAGATTTAGTATTCGTAACTAAACTTTACTACTGACTTCCTGACATTTGACGTTAAATGTAAACAAAAAGTGCCATTTGCCTTAGCAAACTGCCCTCAGTAAAAATACGCTGTAATTTATATAACTGCAATCATTTTAACAAGAATCTCTTTGTATAATAGCCATTTCTGTTTTCAGCTCAGTCAAATTTGAACTACATAGAAACACAGGACAGACTTGATTGTGTTTCTAAATATGTATAAGTGTATCTTAATTTAAGATTATTGTTATAAAAATTGAGCGTTGTCATTAGCGATCGCCATTGAACTTGGGATAAATTGTTTAAAATAAGCTTGGTCAAAGTGATAATCCTTAAAAATTAGTTGAGAAATAATCAAGCTTCAAAAATTTGCTAAATATTGCACTATGTAAGAGAAGGAAGACCAAAATTTTTCAATCCCTAAAACAAGTTGAAGACCAGGATGCAAAGAAAGGGAATCAACATAGGATTTGCAATAGCATGTAAATCTATTTTGTAACTATCAGCAAGCGTGAGTCTGCAAACAGTCAAGTGAGGCTTTGTCTGGAAAACCAAGACTGGCAAGTGAATTCAAGGTTAAATCTACCAACAAGGGACTTCCAAATCAAAAAATATCCCCCCCAAGTGACTTTTCACAGTTGTACAGTCAACAGTCAATAACTGAAAGCAGGATTATTTATTTCTTGGAGTTCCCAAAGTTTCTGTCTGGAACCAGAAGTTAGAGACATCCGTAAACAGGGAAATTGCATATTTAGCAGGAATTAAGTATTTATCTCTAGGAGTTTTCATGAAAATAGCAGTTGCTAAAGAAATAGAAGTTGGTGAGCGTCGTGTGGCATTAAATCCTGACACCGTAGCCCGTTTAGTTAAACAAGGCTTAGAAGTTTGGGTAGAAACAGGTGCAGGAGAGCGTTCATTTTTTAGCGATTCTGCCTATGAAGCAGCAGGAGCTAAAATTATCAACGATCCCGCCACATTATGGGGCGAAACAGATATTTTATTGAAAGTTAGCCCACCGCAAGAGCGAGAAGATGGACGTTCAGAAATTGACTTACTGCGGGAAGGATCTGTGTTAATCAGCTTCCTCAATCCTTTGGGAAATCCTGTAGTAGCACAGCAACTGGCAAATCGCAAAGTTACAGCCTTGAGTATGGAATTGATCCCCCGTACCACCAGGGCACAAAGTATGGATGCTTTATCTTCCCAAGCATCGCTAGCGGGTTATAAGTCAGTTTTGATAGCTGCTGCGGCATTACCAAAATATTTCCCCATGCTGACAACCGCCGCAGGCACCATCGCCCCAGCTAAAGTATTTATCATGGGGGCTGGTGTGGCTGGATTGCAAGCGATCGCTACCGCTAGACGTTTGGGTGCAGTAGTAGAAGCCTTTGATATTCGTCCCGCTGTCAAGGAAGAAGTACAAAGCTTAGGGGCAAAATTCGTCGAAGTCAAACTAGAAGAAGAAACAACCGCCGCCGGCGGCTACGCCAAAGAAATTTCCGAAGCTAGCAAACAGCGTACTCAAGAAGTGGTCGCTGAACACATCAAAAATGCTGATGTAGTGATTACTACCGCCCAAGTACCTGGCAAAAAAGCCCCATTACTAGTGACAGAAGAAATGGTAGCCCAGATGAAACCAGGTTCGGTAATTGTAGATTTAGCTGCCGAACAAGGTGGTAACTGTGCCTGCACAGAACCCGGCAAAGACATTGTATGGAACGGCGTGACAATTATTGGCCCCATCAATCTCCCTTCATCAATGCCAGTCCACGCCAGCCAATTGTATTCCAAGAACCTGACATCCTTAGTCCAATTGTTAATTAAAGACAAAGCTTTGCAAGTAGACTTTGGCGACGACATCGTTGATGCAGCTTGCATTACTCACGCAGGTGAAATTCGCAATCAACGAGTCCGCGATGCGCTACAAGCCCTGAATACTCAAGAACCAGCGGTTAGTTAGGGACTGGGGATTAGTGACTGGGGACTAGGGACTGGGGACTAGGAAATACATACTTAGCAATACTTTCTTAATACCCAGTACCCAATACCCAATCCCCAGTACCCAGTACCCAGTACCCATTCCAAAAGGAGTTTTTTTCATGACAGAAGCATTACTTGCTGCTTTATTTGTATTTGTTTTGGCATCTTTTATTGGCTTTGAAGTCATCAACAAAGTACCACCGACTCTACACACACCCTTAATGTCAGGCTCAAATGCGATTTCTGGCATTGCGGTACTAGGGGCGATAGTGGCTGCTGGTGCCAGAGAGACGAGTGTTTCAGTGATTCTCGGCTTAATTGCTGTGGTACTGGCAACAGTCAATGTCGTAGGTGGCTTCTTAGTCACTGACAGAATGTTACAAATGTTCAAGAAAAAGGAGATTAAGGCGTGAGCGATTTTTTACCAACTGGCATTCAGCTGACGTACTTAGTCGCTGCATCCTTATTTATTCTGGGTTTGAAAAAGCTGGGTTCACCCGCCACAGCCAGAAATGGTAATGTAATTGCCGCTGTGGGGATGTTGCTAGCTATTGTGGCAACAATGCTCGATCAGCATGTGTTGAATTATGAAATGATTTTGTTAGGCTTGGCCATTGGATCGGGAATTGGTGCGATCGCAGCCTACAAAGTGCAAATGACGGAAATGCCCCAAATGGTGGGTTTACTCAACGGCTTAGGTGGTGCGGCTTCTGCCCTAGTGGCTGTTGCAGAATTCTGGCGGTTGTTGGGAAGTTCTCAACCCATACCCCTGGATGTAAACATTTCCATGTTGTTGGACGTGTTAATTGGTGGTGTCACCTTCACAGGTAGTTTTCTCGCCTTTGCCAAATTGCAAGGTTTAATAAGTGGTTCCCCAATTACATTTCCTTTCCAGCAACCATTTAATTTGTTGCTTCTGGCTGCTTACGTGGTGGGTAGTGCTTACTTAATCATTACACCGGATAGCCTACCCATATTTTTGGGAGTGGTTGCGGTTTCTTTAGTGTTGGGTGTCATGTTCGTCATCCCCATTGGTGGCGGCGACATGCCCGTGGTAATTTCGTTGTTAAACTCGTTATCGGGTATCGCAGCATCGGCTGCTGGGTTCGTGGTGATGAACAACATGTTGATCATCGCTGGGGCATTAGTGGGAGCCTCTGGTATTATCCTTACTGAAATTATGTGTAAAGCAATGAACCGTTCGCTGTTCAGCGTATTGTTCAGTGCTTTTGGTACAGCCGCCGCTGGTGGTGGTGCGGCTGGTGGTGCAGCAATTGATCAAACCGTCCGCAGCATCGATCCCGAAGAAGGCGCGATGATGTTGGGTTACGCGCGTAACGTCGTGATTGTACCTGGTTACGGTATGGCTGTAGCCCAAGCACAGCATAGTGTGCGGGAATTGGCAGATCAATTAGAACGTATGGGTGTTGATGTTAAGTATGCTATTCATCCTGTGGCTGGGAGAATGCCGGGACATATGAATGTGTTGCTGGCTGAGGCAAATGTGCCTTATACCCAGTTGTACGATATGGATGATATTAATCCCCAGTTTGAACAAGCGGATGTGGCTTTAGTAATTGGGGCGAATGATGTGGTAAATCCGGCGGCGCGTAGTGATGCCAATAGCCCAATTTATGGTATGCCGATTCTGGAAGTAGATCGGGCGAAGCAAACGATTGTGATTAAGCGCGGGATGAGTACGGGTTTTGCTGGTGTAGATAATGAGTTGTTCTACAAGGATAAAACTACGATGCTTTTTGGAAGTGCTAAAGATATGGTGTCTAAGTTGGTTTCGGAAGTGAAGCAGCTTTAAACGAACCACAGAGGCGCAGAGAGCGCAGAGTAAAACATTTAGAGATTTGGCTTGCCTTGGAGGCATAATGCTTTTGAGGCAAGTTTTTTTAGTGAGTAAGCAGGTTTTATTTAAAGATTTGCTATTTAGAAATAGACTAGAATAACTTAAATGGAAATTGCCATGATTTTTCTATTTCTTGAAGTTTCCAGTAATGAGTACGAGACATCACCATTTCTCGTAATTCAAGTTTAGATAATAAATTTTGGTAAACAAATAATTGATTAACTATGCATAAAAAAAGTTTAATATTTAATTTTAATAAATTTGGCATTAAATCAAGAAAATATTCTTGTGTGAAATCTACTTGAGAAGCACGTTTAAGAATAAGATTATAAGTTTTAGAAGCTCTAAGTTTTTTTGCTTGATAAAGAACAGGACTATAATAAACATTTATAACTGCTTGAATAGGAATATTTTCTATATAACTTTGTTCCGCATATTCTTTTGATATCCTACCATTGCCTAGCCTGCCCCTAAAAACATGAAATTCTTGGTCATATCCTAGAAATCTTAATTTTGCATTTGGTTCTAATTCATCAATCTTGTCAAAATCTTGAAGATTAAGATATATCCATTGATTTTTCCAGATTTTCCATTTATTTTTAAGGCAATAGATTTTCACTTCAATTTTTATATCGATAACTTTCTTATCACTTATATTACTTATTTTATAATTTGGATAAATAGGAAACAATTTTTGCTTATCTTTATAGGGTGGTAATTCTAATTCTACTTTTAGTACTGGATAGTTTGATGCAGCAAATTTTTCTTGAGTATTCCTATAATTCCAAATTGCTAAATCAATACTAAGACATATATTAAAAGCAGTCAAATAGTCTCTAGGAGCTTCAAATTTATCAATAATATTAATGATATTTTCATAAATAAATTGTAAGTAATTAAAAATTATAGTAAATGACATATGCTTATACTCAGATTTTGTAATACTTGGATAATTTATTGAATTTCCATATCAATTTATTGAGCCACTAATATTAGTTATGGTAATAAATTGCTTGCTTTTACAGTGTGCGATCGCTCCCTTATTCCTCTGCGTCCTCTGCGCCTTGGCGGTTCGTAAAAAAATAGATAACTTGTTACTCCAACACAGCTTGTCCCAATCGCTTGAGAATCCGCAAGACTTCAACTAACTCATGTCTTCGAGGAAATAAAGAAAATGTCCGCGATACATCATACAGCGGAGTGTCTGTGAGAGTAAGCTTGAGAAATACAAACTCATCGCCGTTTGTTGCCATTCCGAATACAGGTTTATTGCTCTGAGGATTAGTTAGCATATAAGCTAATAATTGCGGTAATGCTGCTGGTACTGGAATGCTATTTCGTTTCGACTCTACAACCAAAATCCACAGCCTTTCTTGTACAACTAGTGTGTCAATAAAGCCGCGAATTGTTTCATCAGGATCTTCAAGTTCTAATCCAACGCCATAGGGTGAACGAATTCGATATGGTGGATCGAGAAAACCTGCGAGTTCCAACAACGGCGAAACCACTAAAAGGTTAATCGTACCTTCTAACAGTAGACCATCAACGCGGTGGTAGTCATAGCGCTGCTTAATTCGAGCAATACCCGCCTGTTCTTGTTGGTTGAGTTCGGGTAAGTCATCAATCCACTCAAAGAAAAACCGATCGCTATCAGCTTGAGTTAAATTATAACGAGTCTGTAAATCACTCAAGCTTTTAATACTGTCAGTAATTCCGACGCTAGAGACCATCTGCTATTTTCTCATCGTTGCTTTGATTCTAGCAGTGGTACACAACGCTTTTTCCAAAACTCACCAAGCGGATCGCCCCTCTTCCTTTGCGTTCTCTGCGCCTTGGCGGTTCGTTAAAAAAGCGATCGCTCATCAACGACATGATATTTTTGGATACTGAAAACGAAAGGACACGCTATTACGTGTCCCTTCTCAAATACTTTTGAAACTAGAAAACTAGGCTAAATTTGCTGTGAGATAATTATCGCCGCTTAGCAGGGGTGCGTCGGGTTTCGCGCTTTTCGTCTTCTCGACGACGGCGATCGCGCCAATCTGCCAGCGTTAAGTATCCAATGCCACCAGTAACTGCTAGCAACAGCACAAAAGCAACTAAAGCCAAAATACTCAGGAATTGACTTTCCACGATTTCCTTACAATCCGTTGCGTCCCCAAACTACCATTGCAATTGACCAAGTAAACACAACCAAAAGTGATACCCAACCCAGTGTCAAAATCGCCATAGTCTTACTTTTGAAATTATTTACAAACCGTATCTAATATTTATCATACTGGGAACTGGGGACTTTGAAGTTAGTTGTTAGTTGTCAATTGTCAGTTGTCAGTTGTCAGTTGTTATTGCTCCTCATCTCCCTCATCTTCCCCTGCTCCCCTGCTCAATACCAGTCGCCATGAATACAGGAGTCAAGTGAAAGAAACTTCAGATCATCAACTGATGGCAGAACGCCTAGAATCTCTCAAAGCCGGAATCATTGGAGGTTTTTCTCTTGGTTTTGCTTTTATTGTCGCCAGTCTTGTCAATACGCTAGTGCTGGCAAAGTATTTTCCATCACTAGCCTATCTACAAATGGATTTTAATTGGCACTGGTGGGTAAGTTGCGGTATCGCTGGTTTTTCTGGTTTGCTATTTGGCGTCACTTATCGCTATATCATCCGCTCAGATCAAAATCTTCAACTCAAAGCTGGTGGTGTGTTGGCTTTTGGTTTGGTGCGGGGATTAACCCAGATAGAAATCGGCTCTTATTCACACAGCACAGTTTTACCCTTTTTAGTGCTGGCTGTTGAAAGTATATCTTTGTTTGCAGTGGGAGCGATCGCTCTCTATACCGCTATTCAATTTGGCTGGCTCAAGCCTTTTCCATAAATCTAAATTTTACGCCAAAACAAATCAAATAAACACTCGAAAATTAAAAGCTCGATTTTATAAGGATTTGGGCGAGTATTGCTTGAAAGTTGACTAACGTCGTATTATTGTATTATTTATGCTACAATAATTATATCTTTCTTAAGATGAAAACTCAAAAAGACCACTATTTTTTGATAATCGATCTGGAGGCTACTTGTTGCAACAATGGCAGTATTCCGAGTCATGAAATGGAAATCATCGAAATCGGTGCAGTAATGCTCAATAGAGCAACATGGGAAATTGATTCAGAGTTTCAGCAATTTATCCAACCAGTTAGACATCCACAACTGACATCTTTTTGCACTGAATTAACTAGTATTAGGCAACAAGATATTAATCAAGCGCCACTATTTCCAGAGGCAATTTCTGCTTTTAGAAAATGGATTGAATTATTCCCAAATCATATTTTTTGTTCTTGGGGAAACTACGATAAAAAGCAATTTCTACAAGATTGCCAATTTCATAATCTTCCTTATCCTTTTACTCAAGAACATATAAATATTAAAAAGGAATTTTCAGAATATATTGGTGTATCTAAAGGATTTGGTATGGCAAAGGCTCTCGAGTTTTTGGGTATAGAATTAAAAGGTACACATCATCGAGGTATAGATGATGCAAGGAATATTGCGGCTATTTATAAATATATTAAAACTAAAAAATAAGCTAGTTAAATATTATTTATAAATACAATATTAAGTAGATAATTAAAAAAAACAGCGAAAGTAAGATTAAATTTTACCCTTCAGTCTTCCACCTTTTTTAGGTGTAGTTATAAAAGCTAGTTTACTGATTAATCCTTTGTCTGAACTACAACCAAAACTTTTATCTTCACCTAACAGCAATTTATGAATTGCCGAAGGAAGGGTTTCGTTTTACAGCGATTTTGCTTAAAGCGATCGCACCACTCAATGCTTAAAATCTGCTTTATTTTAACAAAAATTCATAAATTTTGCTTAAGAAATAATAACCTAAAATATACATCATTGAGTTGTACAGTCACTCATGAACGACGTTAGCCTTAAATAATGACCGTCAATCATCAGTCATCGGTCAACAGAACTATAGTTGAACAGCCAGGTATATTTGCGATGCTGGCGGCAAATCACGATTTTTACCTCGACAAGGATAGATCCGCTCTTTTTACAACCGAAATCATGAGAAATCGATATGATAAAAAAGTCGATAAAACTTCAAAAAGATTTATCAAATGTTGATTGACTCCTCTGGTTTGTCCAAAGTAAGAGACTCAGTAAAAGACAAAATTTTCTTCGGTCATGAACCAAGTGCCGAGTTAATTGCCATTCTTACGGTCTACTTTGTCCAAGGCGTTATTGGGTTGGCGCGTCTAGCCGTCAGCTTTTTCCTCAAAGACGAACTGCTACTGAGTCCATCTCAGGTATCAGCCCTAATGGGAATAGTTGTTCTACCTTGGATTATGAAGCCACTTTATGGCTTTATCTCTGATGGCTTACCTGTATTCGGCTACCGTCGGCGTCCATATCTAGTGCTATCGGGAATATTGGGCGCTCTTTCTTGGGTGAGTATGGCAACAATAGTTCATACTAGCTGGGCTGCAACAGCAACCATCGCTGTTACTAGCCTTTCTGTGGCTGTCAGTGATGTGATAGTTGACTCACTAGTCGTCGAACGAGCAAGAGTTGAATCGCAGGCAGACATTGGTTCACTGCAATCTCTGTGCTGGGGTAGTTCCGCCTTGGGAGGTTTGATCACTGCCTATTTTAGCGGTATGCTGCTCGAACATTTCACTACCCGCACGATATTTTGGATTACTGCTTTATTCCCTCTTCTAGTCTGTGCGATGGCTTGGTTCATTGCCGAGTCTCCCATTCGCAAAGATGCTAACAATGAAAGTAATAACACTAACTTTCTAAACGTCAAGCATCAACTGGGACAATTACGCCAAGCCATCAGCCAAAAAGCAATTTGGTTGCCAGCAGCATTCATTTTCATTTTGCAAGCAACCCCAAGCGCTGATTCAGCCTTTTTCTTCTTTACCACCAACGAACTCCACTTTCAACCAGAATTTTTAGGTAGGGTACGCCTGGTGACAAGTGCTGCTTCTTTAGCTGGTGTTTGGATTTTTCAACGATACCTTAAAAGTGTTCCATTTCGCGTAATTTTTGGTTGGTCTACCGTCATTTCATCAGTTTTAGGAATGACCATGTTGCTGTTGGTGACTCATACCAACCGAGTTTTAGGCATAGACGACTACTGGTTTAGCTTGGGTGACAGTCTCATACTCACTGTCATGGGGCAAATTGCTTATATGCCAGTATTAGTACTAGCAGCGAGACTTTGCCCTTCAGGAGTGGAGGCGACATTATTTGCCTTGTTGATGTCGGTGATGAACTTAGGAGGAATAGTTAGCTACGGATCTGGGGCCATCATCATGCATTGGCTAGGAATTACTCAAACTAACTTTGACTACCTTTGGCTATTGGTAATCATTACTAACCTCAGCACTTTATTACCGTTACCATTCCTCAGCTGGCTACCAGATAGTGACTCACAAACCGAAAAACCAGTATCACAACCAGTGTTAGCCAATAATAAAGAAAAACCATTTTTACCAGATTTCATGCCTGAGTTAATACTGCGAGAATCAGAATCAGAAACAGTTGACTAACAAAGAATTGAAAAATAGGCTTTGGGAATTGAGCATTAGGTATCTACTTCAAGCCTTGTCGAAGTAGTATTTTCAAGTCAGTCAATCATGGGAAAATTCCAAAACTAAGCATGAAAAAAAGGAATATTCCCTACTCCTCACTCTCCATTCCCAACTCCCTATTTTCAAGCTAGTCAATCACAGGCAAATCTTACAACCAAATATAAAAAAGTTTTTCCTTACTACTCCCTATTCCCTACTTTCGACTCCCTAATTAGAACCAGCAAGGCAAGTTAACAAAAAAATATAAAACATATGCAGAGTTTAAAAATTCAACAAAACCCAATTTTAGAAAAATCCTACACTCGTGCAGATTGGCAAGGAGGATATCAATCCCTAAAAGAAGAGTTTGATTATTGGATTGATGATGTAGAAGGAGAAATTCCTCCAGAATTGCAAGGTACGCTGTTTAGAAATGGCCCTGGTTTATTTGATGTCAATGGACAACGCCTTCATCACCCATTTGATGGTGATGGGATGATTAGCCGTGTCACTTTTGCCAATGGTCGTGCCCATTTTCGCAACCGCTTTATCCGCACCGAAGGCTATGTAGCAGAACAAAAAGCTGGCAAAATTCTTTATCGTGGTGTCTTTGGTACTCAAAAACCAGGAGGCTGGCTAGCCAATATCTTTGACTTCAAACTTAAAAATATTGCCAACACCAATGTTATCTACTGGGGTGGTAAACTTTTGGCATTATGGGAAGCAGCCGAACCCCATCTCCTCGACCCCTATACTTTAGAAACACTGGGACGAGAATATTTCAACGGTGTTTTGTCAACTGGTGAAGCCTTTAGCGCTCATCCCCGTTTTGACCCCAGTTGTAAGCAAGATGGTGGTGAACCTTGTCTAGTAAACTTTTCTATTAAACCGGGACTCTCTACCACAATTACTATTTTCGAGGTAAATCTGGCAGGACAAATTGTTAGAAAACATGCTCATAGTGTTCCTGGTTTCTGCTTTATTCATGATTTTGTAATTACTCCTCATTACTGCATCTTCTTTCAAAATCCTGTCCAGTTCAACCCTATACCTTTTGTTTTGGGAATACGTTCAGCGGGAGAATGTATTAATTTTCAACCACATCAGCCAACTCGCATCATAGTTATTCCTCGCTTTCCCCAAACAAAGGAAGCTAAGGTAAAAATTTTAGAAACTCAATCTGGTTTCATATTCCACCACATTAATGCTTTTGAGGTAGAAAATGAAATTTTTATTGACTCCATTTGCTACGAATCTTTACCTGAAGTAGAACCAGAAAGCGATTTTCGGCAAGTTAATTTTGATGCAGGTTCGCCTGGACAACTCTGGCGGTTTTATCTCAACCTCGAGGATGAGACAGTGCAAACTAAGCTCATTGAAAGCCGCTGTTGTGAATTTCCTACTATCAACCCGGCTAATGTGGGACGAAACTATCAATATTTATACATTGGTGCGGCTCATGCAGAAACTGGTAATGCTCCTTTACAAGCATTGCTGAAAATAGATTTAGAGTCAGGAGAAAAACAACTTTGGAGTGCAGCACCCCGTGGTTTCATGAGTGAACCAATTTTTGTTCCTCGTCCAGGTTCAAAGAAGGAAGATGATGGTTGGGTGCTGGCTTTGGTTTATGATGCTGCGGCTCACCGTTCAGATGTGGTAATTTTAGATGCCAGTGATTTATCCAAAGGAGCGATCGCTCGCTTGCATCTCAAGCACCACATACCCTATGGTCTACATGGCAGCTTTACCTCTGAAATTTTTGCACCAATTTAATTAAGACTGTCATTTGTCATTTGTCATTAGTCGTTTGTAAATACCAGTGACTAATGACAAAGGACAATTTCAAGAAGAAACAGGCAATTTTTGTATAAAAAACTTATAGCATTTTGGATTTTATACTTTATTTGCAACAGATGAATCGGCTGTAGAGACATCCCACCGTAACGTCTCTGCCTTTATCAGGTATTTCGTGAAATGGTATCAAAGCATATACAGCAATTTTTAGGTAAATCAAGTACACATCTTAATATGATAAATCTTGTAGGGGAGCCACTGCGCTATCGCGGTTCCCCGACTTAATATTTAGCCCACAAGACTTTGTGCAAAATATGTCAATCTTCAGTTATGCCAAAATTTGATGACCAATTGGAAAGCATTTATGCTAGCGATCGCAGCTCTTGGCGTAAATGGTTGTCAAACAATCATCTGACTTCTCCTGGTATATGGTTAATTTACTACAAAGTCAAAAGCGGTAAACCAAGCGTTAAATACAGCGAAGCAGTTAAAGAAGCTTTATGCTTTGGTTGGATTGACAGTAAAGTTAAATCATTGGATGAAGACCGTTATCAGCAAATCTTCACATCTCGTAAACCCAAAAGTGTATGGTCAAAATTAAATAAGCAATATATTGAAGAGCTAATTGAACAAGGCCTAATGACTCAAGCAGGTTTAGAAAAAATTCAACAAGCTAAAGAAGATGGCTCATGGAACTATTTGGATGCTATTGAAGCGTTGACAATTCCGATAGATTTGAAACAAGCCTTGGAAGCAAACCCCAAAGCCAATTTTAATTTTGAGGCATTTAGTAATTCATTGAAGAAGAATATCCTATTTTGGATTGAGAGTGCAAAACGTCCAGAAACCCGGTTAAAAAGAATTGAGCAAGCCATAATCTCAGCAGCGGAAAACAGAAATCCATTGAGCCGTTGACATCCTCACCGTTGCTCAAGCCACGGTGATTACTTAACCTCACGATTTAGGTTTGTGTTTCCTTGCAGTGTCAGATATATCATAAATTTAAAATAAAAATGTAACAAAAACTACAAAAACTCTATAATCTCCAAAAACAAGGATAAGCTAGGCATATATGTATCTGGCTCGCGAATAAACCGCGATGAGGAGAAAATTTTATGGTTTCAACACCTGTGCTGCCGTTGGAAGCTGCTTCTCCAGCGCACATTTGCCCATTTGATCAAGCTTGTAGCTACCTAGAGGCAGCAGCTAAGGAATTAAGGTTAAATCAAGGAGTAGTAGAAATACTCAGCCAGCCGCGCAAAGTAGTAACAGTTTCTATTCCTGTAAAACTAGATAATGGTGAAGTGCGAGTTTTCGCTGGGCATCGAGTACAGCATTCCGATATTTTAGGCCCTTACAAAGGCGGAACTCGTTACCATCCAGCCGTAACACTGCGAGAAGTGTCAGCCTTAGCAATGCTAATGACTTGGAAATGTGCGTTGTTAGGTATTCCATACGGTGGTGGTAAGGGCGGTATTGCCATAGATCCAAAGCTTTATAGCGTTGGTGAATTAGAACGCATCACCCGTCGGTATACCAGCGAGTTGATTAAAGATATCGGCCCTTCCGTAGACATACCAGCACCAGACGTGGGTACCTCTGCCCGTGAGATGGCTTGGATGATGGACACTTACTCAGTGAATGTTGGTCATGCTGTACCAGGCGTTGTCACTGGTAAGCCCCTTTCTGTTGGTGGTTCACTGGGACGGGAAATGGCAACCGGACGTGGCACAATGATTATTGTGCGTGAAGCGCTAGCAGACCAAGGAAAATCTTTGGTGGGAGTGCGAGTAGCTATCCAAGGTTTCGGTAATGTAGGAATGGCTGCGGCTGAATTATTACACGAAGCAGGAGCCAAAATCATAGCAGTCTCAAACAGTGCAGGTGGAATATATTCCGAAAATGGTCTGGATATTCCAGCATTGAAAGCCTACGTCGCTGCTAACCGTAAGAGTATTGCTGGTTTTCCCCAAACTGTATCAATTAGCAATGCAGATTTATTGACTTTACCCTGCGATGTCTTAATACCAGCAGCTTTGGAGAATCAAATCACTCAAGAGAATGTCAATCAAGTACAAGCGCAGATTGTCGCAGAAGCAGCAAATGGCCCAATTACCCTTGAAGCCAACCGAATCTTAGAGGCGCGGGGTGTGACAGTCTTACCAGACATTTTGGCCAATGCTGGCGGTGTTGTCGTGAGTTACCTAGAGTGGGTGCAAGGTCTTTCTTATCTATTTTGGGATGAAGAACGCGTCAACCGCGAAATGGAACACTTGATGGTACAAGCTTATCACCAAGTCACCAAACAATCGAAATTACGGCAAATTCCTCTGCGATTAGCAGCTTACACCTTGGGGGTAGGTAGGGTTGCCCAAGCGTTGACTGACAGAGGTCTTTATCCGTAAAAGGGACTGGGGACTAGGGACTGGGAATTTGTAACAAAATTTGGGAGGTGTCAGAGCAAATTCCATAATTTTTCTTTTGAAAACCTAGTTCCCAATCTCTAATCCCCAGTCCCCTTTACTCCTTATTGCCAAATATAGATAAGGATAAACAAAACAATCCAAATGACATCGACAAAGTGCCAGAACAAAGAAGTGGCATTGACTCCAAAGTGACCTGTCTCGTAATTGCCAGGTATGAACGATCGCACTAAAATAATCAACTGCAACAGAATCCCGGTAAAAACGTGCAAACCGTGGAAACCTGTTAATAGATAAAACATACCTCCAAAGGTGCCAGCCGTAAACCCAAAAGCTAGGTGACTCCATTCAATAGCCTGTCCCAGCAAAAAGTAGCTTCCCATAGCCATCGTTGCTAAGAGAAATAGGCGAAATCCCCACAAGTTATGACGTTGTAGCGCCCGTTCCGCCAAGTAAATCACAAAGCTACTAGCAACGAGAATTACTGTGTTGATTGCAGGTTCTTTAATTTCTAATCCTTCAACACCAGCTGGTAGCCAGTTAGGAGTAGTTGTTTTATAGATAATGTATCCTGCAAAAAAACTCAGGAAAATCACACTTTCAGACAGAAGGAACACAATGAAGCCAAACATCTTACTGCCTTCTTCATCGTGACCATGTTCGCCGCCTGTCTCATGCAGATGTTGCTGCAATTCATCTGAAACAATATAACTGTCCATTGGTAGAAATATCCTTGAATGAGGGGGATGAAGGGGATGAGGGGGATGAGGGGGATGAGGAAGAGTAATTACAACGTGAGTTCGACAGGTGCTGTTTTGACCTCTCCCCCGGCCCCTCTCCTACAAGGAGAGGGGAGTAAAACCGTGATTTGTTTGTTCCTCCTCCCTCTCCTCAAAGGAGAGGGAGGCCGGGAGGGAGAGGTTCATCGAACTCACGTTAATTACAGAAAAACTTTTTTATCTCCCTCTACTTTCTCATCTGTCAAGTGCTATTTCTGAATGCAACTTGCTATCAACTTCTGCTGTTAACGGTTCAGATTTGCCGTAACCGTAAGGTTCAGAAATGACGATGGGAATTTCTTCAAAATTTTCTACTGGGGGTGGTGAAGAAACCAACCACTCTAAGCCAATGGCCCGCCAAGGATTGTCTGGTGCTTTTTCACCTTGCATCCAAGAAATCACCATATTGAAAATGAAAGGCAAAGTGGACATTCCTAATAGGAATCCGCCGAGGCTAGCAATAATATTCCAGAATTCATACTCTGGGGCGTAAGAAGCAACTCGCCGTAACATCCCTTGTAATCCTAATGGGTGCATCGGTAAAAAGTTGAGATTAGTACCGATGAAGGCTAACCAAAAGTGCAATTTACCCCAACCTTCGTAATACATACGTCCAGTCATTTTGGGGAACCAGTGATAGATGGCAGCATATAAGCCCATGGTCACGGTACCGTAAAGGACGTAGTGGAAGTGCCCTACTACAAAGTAAGTATTGTTAACGTGGACATCAACCGGCACAGAGGAAAGCATAATGCCTGTGATACCGGCAAACACAAACATCACTAATGCACCCAAGGCAAACAGCATCGGCGTATTCAACCGCAGCTTACCGCCCCAGATGGTTGCTACCCAAGCAAACACCTTAATGCCAGTGGGTACAGACACAAACATCGTAGTCAACATGAATATCAACCGCATCCAGCCAGGAGTACCGCTGACATACATATGGTGAAACTCAGCAATAGTATGATGAGTAAATGCACTTTTGTGTTATCTGAGAGACATTGCTCATTTTGGACAATGTGCATGTTGAACGCTCAAAGTAAGCAAAATTTAAGAAAATGTCAACAACTGAATTACATCAGAACAAAAGCGAATTATTCGCAGATTTTGAACCTCCAGCTACAACCGACGGGAGTTACATGGGTATTGCACATCAAAAACGAGCGATCGCTAGTTATCTAAGTGATAAATTTGATGATGAGTTGCAAAATGCTAAAGCGCGTCTCAAGTCCGCTAAAGTCAAGGTAGGCTTATGTTGTGATAAAGGAAGCATCCAGCTACAGGCGACTTTACCAATCAAGCCAGGTGATAGCGATACTAAAGGTACGGGAACTAAACAGTACAAAATATCTTTGAATATTCCCGCTAATCTGGATGGACTCAAAACTGCGGAAGAGGAAGCTTATGAACTTGGTAAATTAATAGCTCGTAAACAGTTTACATGGACAGATAAATATTTAGGTAAACAAGCTTCAATACCCAAACAAGTTTTAACTATTAAAACAGCTTTAGAAACTTTTGAACAAGAGTATTTTAAAACTAGAAAAAGAACAATAAAAAGTGAACATACCTATCATCAGTATGAATCACGCATTAAGCAGCATATCAATTTAGATTGTCCTATTACATCAGATGCTTTAAAAGCACAAATTTCCAAATGTTCTAGTGAATCACAAAGATGGCAATTATTTAAAATCCTTAATGTCTTGGCTGGCTGTTTTAATATTGACATTGATTTATCAATATTTAAAAAACAACCATTACCGAAAGCCAGAAACATTCCTAGCGATGCAGACATTATTAAATACTTTTATGAATATGAAAAATACGCTTATGCAACACCTAGTAGACGTAGAAGTGGTTTTGAAAATAATTGGCTCTTTTGGAGATGGATGTATGGCATGATTGCAACTTATGGGTTAAGACCGAGAGAAATTATTTTAGAACCAGATATAGATTGGTGGTTAAATCCAGACAATAAGGATCATACTTGGAAAGTTAGCGAAAAATGTAAGACAGGAGCTAGAGAAACTTTACCTTTATATCCTGAATGGGTTGATTTATTTGATTTAAAAAATCAACTATGTATAGAAATGTTGGCAGAAAAAATCTCAAAATTTACATCATTTAAAGATTGTAGCTATGTAGTACAACATAATGCCTCATGGTTTGATGACAAAGTGCAAATACCATTCAATCCCTACGACTTACGACACGCTTGGGCTATTCGGGCGCATTTAATGGGAATACCAATTAAAGCAGCAGCTGATAACTTAGGGCATTCTGTAGAAATGCATACCAAGGTTTATCAAAAATATTTTGGGCTAGATAATCGCAAAAAGGCTATTAATGAAGCACTGAGTAAAAAGTCTGATTTAGAAACGCTAAGGGAAGAAAACCAAAGATTGAAATTAGAGATAAAATTGCTACAATTAGAGAATGAAACATTAAGAAAATCACTTTGTAGCAATCATAAAATATAGTAGTTAAATTTTTAAAATTTATTTGTTTAACCTATCATGCATTTAACTTGCAATAACAGTATTACCTTTGTTTTCCCGTGTTTGGATTTAATCAATAATATCCATTCTTCCTTCAACTAGATTGTACTCATCCTCCCGAAGCCAGAGATATGCTTCTTCATAATTATCAAAATTTGATTCTGAAGCTTTGCCTTTTTGAGGATCGTAAAGTTGTATTTGTCCATTCTCATAACCTCGAAGTATTAATACATAGTTAGCATATACATCTATCCAAACTTCAATCCACTTTATTAACAACATCTCTTAAACTTTCATTTCTCTCTCTGTGTACTCTGCGTCTCTGTGGTTCGTTATTGTGTAACTATTGCGTAAGTCTAGATATATCTTCCCTTTGTTCTTTATGCAGTGTGTTTACTTTGAAATAATTATGGCACGGATTAAACCTCTAACATAAATCTTTTTTGTCTCACGCAGAGACGCAGAGGCGCAGAGAATAAAGTGATTTAAACTAAACTTTATTGTTTTTCACCAAGGCATGGATTTTTATTTTATAAGCAAAAACTAAGCATTACAAAGTGTTGCTAGTATTACAAAACTGTTTCACGAGATTCTGGCGATGCTCATATATCCGTGGAAATTTAAAACTTTAAATAGAGAAAAATAATCCAAATTTAAGTAATGTAGTAAAGTTGCACCTGAAACAGCTTAATTATCAACTTTTGAAACTACTAACAAATTTATATGGTGTACCCAAACAATAGCGCTAACTACGGCAATTAAGAGGGATGAAATCGCAACTACTTTGTAGCCGAATAGAGGCTTACGTGAATAAACTGGGAAGATTTCTGAAAAGATGCCGAAGACGGGCAAAATAATCACGTAAACGGCAGGGTGGGAGTAGAACCAGAAGTAATGCTGGAACATTACAGGATTTCCTCCGTTAGCTGGGTTAAAAAAGCCAGTCCCAACGGTGAGATCCAGTAGTAGCATCACTGCACCAGCAGTCAATGCAGGTAGTCCGAATAGTTGGATAATCTGGGCGCTAAATACTGCCCAGACAAATAGGGGCATCCGGAAGAAAGTCATACCTGGCGCCCGCATCTTCACAATTGTGGTGACAAAGTTAACTGCCCCCATAATCGAAGACACCCCAGATATTGCCACCGCCAACAGCCAGATTACTTGTCCATTGATTAAGTTACCTGTAGGATTCTGGAGACTCACAGGTGGATAAGACCACCAACCGGCTTGGGCTGGGCCACCAGGAACAAAGAAGCTACCCATTAAAAGAATCCCAACTACAGGCACCATCCAAAAGGCGACGGCGTTGAGGCGAGGAAATGCCATATCTCGCGCCCCAATCATCAGGGGTACTAGATAGTTAGCAAAACCAACCAGCGAGGGAAATGTCCACAAAAACAGCATCACAGTGCCGTGCATGGTGAACATGCCGTTATAAACGGTGCGATCTACTAAATCTGCTTCGGGTGTAATCAGTTCTCCCCGCAGCACCATCGCAAAGATACCGCCGACTAGAAAGAAGAGGAATGAAGTAACAAGGTACTGGATACCTATGACCTTGTGGTCAGTGCTAAAGCTGAAGTATCGCTTCCAGTCACCTGGGGATTCGTGGTGAGGCTTTTCAGTCGGGAGACTGAGGCCTTCAATAGGGATATTTGTCATTGGTGAGTTTCCTTTCAACCTGGGTAATTAACCAAAGGAGATGGTGCAGGTGCAACTGTCGCCCAACCAGTTTTGACTGATTGGCTGGATGCTTGGGCATACTCAGAAGCTGCTTGGTTGTTGGCTGGTGATGGTTTATGGGTTGCAGCTTGGGCTAGCCATTGGTGGTATTGTTCGGGAGATTCCACTACTACATTGGCTTGCATGGTTGCAAAGTATGTGCCGCTGTATTGAGAGTCGGTGAGGCGATATTCACCAGTGCGGATAGGAGTGAATTCAAAGTCAATGGTGTGGTTGGGGATGATGTCTTGTTTGAGACGGAATGCAGGAATATAAAAGCCGTGCAAAACGTCTTCTGATTGCAAGGCTAAACGCACCCGGCGATCGCTAGGCAAATGCAATTCAGTACTGGTAACATTTCTCTCTGGATAGTGGAATACCCAAGCCCATTGTTTAGCTAATACGTCTATCTTTTCTACAGGTTCAGCTAAGGCATCCACAGGTGCGTCTTTTGTTGCTGCATAAGCCGATTCCATTCCCATCGGATTATGTAGGTGAACTAGCTGCGCTGGGCCTTGAATTGCCATTTGTTCATAAACTTGAGAACTGTAACCTGCAATCCAAAGCACTAGCAGAACAGGGATGGCTGTCCAAACAACTTCTAAGGTGATATTACCTTCAATTGCTGGGCCGTCGCTGAAGTCATCTTTTTTCGCCCGATGGAAAATAATCGAATACACCAGAGTGCTAGTTACTCCTAAAAATATGAATGCACCCAGTGTCACCAAGAAGCTAATCAAATCGTCAATCAGGTGCGATTCGGCTGCTGCTTGTGGGGGAAGCCAAGAATAAGCTTGCTTACCTATCCAGAGACTCGTGAGAGTCACTGCGATCGCACCCGTCAGCAGGGTCAATATATTTAATATCTTGCGGATGTTCATAGTTAACGGGAATTGGGAATTGGGAATTGGGAATTGGGAATGCGGAATTGGGAATGGGGAATTGGGCATGGGGCATTGGGCATTAGACAAAGGACAAATGACTAATGACAAATGACCAATGACAACTGACAAATCCTACTTAAGAACTGTGTTCAGGTCTTTGCCTAATCGCAACAAATTATCTGCTGTGTTATGCACGCCAAATTCGGCAGCCATTTGCGCTCCTAGGGTGCCGTGGAGGTACATAATGAACATGACTACTAAACCTGTGAGTAGATAACTCCAATGCACTTGTCTATCTGCATCTTCACTCCACACAAAGCGCTGCCATCCTCTCCAGATTGTCATAATCAGAATCAGCGCTAATAAAAATACGCCACCAACGCCATGCCAAAGCATGGTTTCCATTGCTTGCAATCCCCAGGCGCTTTTGACATCGGTTGGTGGAGTTGCCAGCAGCATTTCATAAAAGCCTGCTGCGACGGTGAAAAAAGTGATGATGCTGGAAGCTAGCATGTTGTACCAACCAACATCAAAAAAGTTGGCACGTTCAACAGAAATCGCTAAAAATTTGAAGACCCATTTTTGGAAGGGAAACAGCACACCAACGATATCAAAGGTAATGCCAATGATGAACAAACCTAGAGTCAGATGTACCAAGTTGGGATGAATGGGAATGGTATAAGGTAGCCCATTTGCACCCAAATCGCTCAATTGATTAATCAGTTCAGAGTTCATGGCAAAATTCCTTCCTTTACCGCTTCCACAACAGGAACTGTGTGCAGTCCATATACCCAAACAAGTTCATCTCCGAGATATACCTGCAAGCCAACTATCGCAGTTAACAGCAGTCCTGCCCCAAGATAATAAATTGGTAATTTTTGTGGGTTGCGAGAACGAATTACATAGCGCCATGCTGTAATGGTCGCAATCAGCCCTGAAAGTGACCAGCCAATCAAGGTGTGTACATTTAGTACTGATTTAGCTAGGTCGTAAGGTTGTGCCAAGCCTGCTTCAAATTGACCAAAAATGATGGCAACGAAGATGGCGATCGTGGCAACAAACATATTCCACCAACTCACCTCGAAAAGATGAGTTTTACCAGTAAAGTAACCAACTACATCACAGAAGAATGCAAACAATACCATCGCAATGACGAAGTGTACTACGATGGGATGGATCGTATCTGGGTAGGGTAAATTGTGATCGTTCAAAGATGTAAGATACTCAAGCATTGTATTCTCCTGGACATATCTACCGCTCCTCGTTAAACTTCTATGATTGACATGCAATCACAACACTACAAGCATTCACAGATAGCCGGAATTTATGATCAGATCTGCGTAGCGAAATCCGGCGGCTCTTGTGTAAGCTTTCTTGTAGCCAAATGATGGGGGGCTATTCTTTATAGTTAATGATTGCGTTTAATTTATTTGTTCATGCTGATACTCTGCAACAGTGATTTTTAATTTTTATAAATAAAATCAATGTTGGAAATTTGATTTAGTGTGTCCTATCTAATAGCTTAAGTTTTTTTTTAGTAATTGTCAAAGTATTAGAAGATAAGCCCAAAAAGCTTTATAGTATAGCTGATTTTTTCATTTTTCATAAATTGCACATCGAAGAATATTTAAATGTACAACAAAAAACATTTATCAAAAATACATTTGTAATAGTAAATACAAAAGTATTTACAGCATGTTTTCTAATTATAAATCTAGTAATAATTGAAAGTAAATTAGTAATTATATTGGAAGTAGTAAGGCTTTGTAACAAGACCCGCGACTTCTTGTATAAGTCGCGGGTCTATGACAATTAAATATGACTTTATAGGCTACCTGCAAACTCATCATTGTCATTCAGGCGTTGACTGTTCCAGAATTGTTCTGCAAATGCAACTGCTGGGTGAATTGGGGCTTTTGGCTTGGTTTTCAATTCCATAGAGGTTTCGTGAAGTAAGCGATCGCCTTTGGTTGAGTTACACTTCTCACATGCGGTTACAACGTTGTCCCAACTGTGTTGTCCACCTTTTGAGCGGGGAATGACATGATCAAGGGTTAAATTCTTGCTACTACCGCAGTATTGGCAGGTATGGTTATCTCGCTTTAGCACTTCACGGCGATTCACAGCAGGTACTTTCCAATGCCGTTCAGGATTGCCAACGGTCAAACGGATATGTTCAGGAACTTGCAATACAATATTTGGTGAACGCACTTCCCAAAGCTTGGTGCTGCCAAACTCCAACGATTCTGCCTGACCTGTGATTAAGAGTGCGATCGCTCGTCTAATATTGATACGTGCCAATGGTAGATAGTTCTTAGAAAAGACTACCACTGAGTTTTGTAATACATGTGGTTGTTGACTTCGCTGTCGAGCTTGCATATGTTGATTTACTCCTCAAAAAACAACCCCCGCCTCTGGTTATCAAAAGCGGGGGTGTAGAAGTACTTACTTTTTTGCCCTATATAGATGCCAGAAAGCATCTGCACCCCCTGCTTTGAATCAGTTGATCTGGATTGATCAATTTGGAAATCGCTGCCTCTACGCCAACCCTTGCAGATTTACCGCCTAATAATTGATATTTTCTCTCAAACCCAAACAGTACAACCATTCCGCCTGAAGCCTTGCTGGCTCGGCAATGCATCGTGTGACTAAGGTTTGAAGAAAATCTGCTCATAATCGACAAGTTGTAATCTTTGCAATAAAGGCTAATATTCATAATACACTTGTAGTATACATTTGTCTAGCAATTGGGAATTGAGAATCAAGCAACGTGAAAATTAAGATCATCATGATCCAGTTGGTACAAACGACATCCTAATAAAACTTACGCAAAAAACCTCTTAAACCCTCATTCCTCCATGTCCTGTGCGTCGCGCCAGTTGCAACAAGAGCGGCTCGCCGCACAACGCACTGGCTTCTGTGCGGTACTCTGCGTTTCATTTTTCCATTACCTGTGAGTAAGTCCTGCGTTACCCAAATCTTTCTGAATATTGATGAGAATGGTTTTCATACAGATTATTTGATGAATTGGATAAAAAACAAAGCTTAAATGCAGTAATTATGAGCCAGTAAACAGTTGTTATTTACAACAATTGCAGTCAGCGTAATGTCAAACCATCAACAGCAGTAGGTTTCTATAGCTGGCATCTTATATTTGTTTATACCACCTAATTAAAATCATTTAATGAGATTGAAATTTCAGGTGTAATGAGTTTCAAAAATACATTATTTATGTGCGTTATATAGTTAATCGTATATTGAAATCATCAAAAAAATAAAAGATGATCTAAATGGGATCAGGAAATTACAAGCTTGGTTCTAATTTTTATCGTTTTACTGACGATATATAAAATCCTTTGATTTTTTTACAAAACTAATTGAGTCTAAGCCTGAATATTAATGGGCTGAGGCTCTAACTGAAATTGCCGATTTTTTATTAGTGACAACAAATATGTTATCTCAACACTCCACAGTCAACAACCAACAATTATCTTTTTTACGTAATCAAGTTTTTTTTGAACTTAGCCAATTTTTTTCTTTAGCTCAACTTGAAGGTGTAAAAAATTGTGCTACCAAACTTAAAGAAGTGCTTCCTATTCAATCCCATCTACAACAAAACAAAGTTCTTGTAGCTTATGGAGGAGGGAAGGATAGCTCTTACATGCTTACTTTTGTAAGGATGGTACAGTTATTTCTGTTCAAAAAAAATGGAGAAACATTTCAAATACGTGTAGCAACTAACCGTCACGGTGGTATGCCAAACAGTGTGATGGAAAATATTCATCGAGTGTACTGTGCTTTGCAACTCTATGATGATCCTGATGTTGAACTTCTGCTGATTGATGGTAACAAAGTCAGTTCTTTTGACCCTCGTCTTCCACTTCCTCATACTGTTATTGAGCAGAACCGCCAAGATATTTTGATGACTGGACATCGAACTCAGGCAGCTTCTCGTCCTACATTCTGCAATGCCTGTAATATCAGTATGGTTAACTCTTTTGGAGTTGCTTCATGCTACCAAGGTGGTGTAGATGTAATCATCACTGGTGATTCTCGTAAAGAACAAAGAGCTTATATGCTTTGGGTTAACCGTCTTGCCCAAAAACTGAATCCAAATTTATTACCTCATGGACATGGATTTAGAAATTTCCTCAAGACTCTAGATATCATTTCTCAAAGTTATTTCAGTGAAATCTACGGAGAGAAAGCTAATGATCAGATCGAAGCACATAAAATAGTTGCTGATGAACTGGCTCTAGAACCATTATTTTTTTCTATCTATAACTATACAGAATATGCTGTTGGTGACCATTGGGAACTATTGACCAAGTATTTGGGATTTGAGTTCGACGAACTTGCATTTAGCTTTTCTGAATCTGACTGTGCTAATCCTGCACTCATGGCTCACCTACGTGGACTTAAATGTCAACATGTTTACGGTCGAACTTATGTTGAAGGCATAGAAGAATATGTTAAGTTCGCTATATGTTTGATGCGCCAAAAGCATTTTCCTGATTTTCTAATAGACCAAATTAGCCAGCGATACAGTAACGAAGAGGCTATAAAACTGATGCGTCAAAAGATCAATGCTTTTGCTCTTGAGTCTTTTGGCATCACTGAAGAACAGTTAATTTGCATGGTCTATGCCCCCTTCTCAGAAAAAGGCAGAAATCTAGAGACATATCTTATAAGAGAACAGCCTCACCTTCTACCTGATATCAACAAGATTCACAAGCTTCTTGAGAGAAAAACAGAGAGTGAAATATCACAGCAAGCTAACGATATAGCTAGTGCTTTGCATGATATAACTGGACTAAACTTAGCACAATTAATAACATGTTATGATTCACCAATGCTGGGATCGAACCATAATGGAAAATCTGACATAGTGAATTTGATTTTAGACCGAGATCCTCATAAAGGCATAATTGAAACCCGCCACAGCCCCAATGGTTCAATTGTGTATGAAATGATTTCCGGACGATAAAGTTAAAAAGAAAAAGTATGCTATCTACAACTCAAAATATATTCCTCCAAATTGGAGCAACTAGAGATGGATTAGACCCCTATTTAGATGCATGCTGGCAGCGGGGTATGAAGGCAGTTCTCATTGAAACGCCAGATTATATTCAATGGCGGCGAAAGCTAGGTAGGCGTACTTTTGATATTGAACTACCTGTTGAACAGCCAAATGATCCTAATCAAGTTCTGAATGCACTAGGTGACTTGAGCAAAAAACTGAAGTTAATTCTGCCAGGTTTTGAGCGTTATGTTGAATGTGTGTACACTCTTGCCGAAATCTTGCAAATACCACCATGGCAGAAAACGATATCTCCTCATTTTGTTCCTCCTGATAAGTGGAATCAAAGAAGACTTCTATCTCAAAAAACTTCTTCAGTTTTACAGCCAGCTTATATGATGCTCTCTTTGCATCATGCAGAAGCATTCTCATTAGGTAATCTCAAATATCCACTTGTGATTAAACCTGTTAATGGTGGTGGTGGACTCGGAGTTTTTTTGGTAAAAAACCCTCTACAGTTGGAGAAATCATTAACTGAACTAAAAAAGCTTACAAATTACGATGGGAGTATTTTTGACAAAATTATTGTTGAAGAATACGTTTCGGGTGTAGAGTATTCTGTGCAAGGAATTTCTCAGGGAGGTATAGCGGTAATCCTAACAGTGTGCGAAAAAATTATTTTGCAAGAACATATTTCTGAAATTAACAATATCTCAGGATTTCGAGAAGTTGGTCATGTAGCCGCTGCGGGTAGTTGGAATAACTCTGATATTCAACAATTCACTCAGTTATGTATTGATGCAGTTGGATATTCTCAAGGGCCATTTCATATTGATTTGATACAAAACAGCCAAAATATTTACTTTATTGAAATGGGCTTTCGACTTTCAGGCGGAGGGCTAGTAAATCTGATTAAAAAAGTTACAAGCATTGACTGGGCAGAGGCATCCTTTGCTAGCCATCTCGAAAACCAATATCTGTTGCCATTCACTTCTACCAAGAATAAGTTTGTAGGGCAAATGACAGCTGTATCTTCTGAAGAAATAAAAATAGGTGAGCATTTACACAATTTGGGATTCGCTGTTGAAATAGAAAAGTTTTCACCTCTTAAATATCCATCTGATTTAGCAACATATATTCCCAAAAGTCTAGCGGCTGATTTCATGCGGCATACAGGTTATTTGGGGCGAATTACGGTTTCATCTCAAAGTTTAACAGAAGTGAAAAACCTACTTCAAAAGTGTATTTCTCCACGGTTAAACTATCAAAAATAGGATGAATTACCATGTGTAGAATGATTCTTGCTATGGGTAGCTTTTCAACCCATTCTGTACTCAACGCAGCCCTCTCCATGAGTGAAGGTGTTACAGCATCTGATGATGCTCCTATTTGTCGTCATCCAAACGGATGGGGTGCTTTGTGGAGAAATAAGACCGTCTCTGAGGGATTATCTGTTCACAAGGATACACGTTCTTTTAAAGAAAGTTTTGAACAATCTTTACTTCACAAAATTGAAACTGACTTTCTCGTGGTACATGTAAGACACGCAACCCTCACGCACAACCAGGGTATTGAATACACTCATCCTATTACACAAAAAGGAATGGTTGTGCCCTGGTATCTTTTCCATAACGGCTTTCTTCCTACTGTTTACCAAAAGCTGGGACTTGAACGCTCAAGCTTTGATTCTAGAGAGTACTTTGATTACATTATTCCTCAAGGAGAGGAGAAATTTCCTAACAACCTTGAAATCATAGAAAAGTTAGAAAAGCTTGCACCAGGTGGTAGTTCTGCTAATGCTATAGTTGTAAATTCCAAAAGGGCTTATGTAATTCATTGGACTCCAAAAGATACCCGTTTTCCGTCATACTTCACAATGTATAAATTACAAACACAGTCCGCAGTTTTCATTGCTTCTGAAATTATTCCCGAAATTGCCTCCCATGAAAACTGGATTCCATTAGTTCAAAGGGAAATTATAGAACTTCCATTTGTGGATTATAAAAAATGAAAAGCATTAACAAAATTTGGAAAGAGATTGTTTATAATTTCGGTGAACAATCATTGAATATTGATGCATTAAAAGGAATTGCTGAAAACAATTATGCAGCAATTGTTATCAAAAATCTCCTCACTCAGAATATCCTTGATAATACTCTTGAAGTCATCCAGGATAATCTTAAACAAGCAGTAGCCACTCAGTATTCTAATGGAACTCTGACCACGATAGGCCCGTATCTGGCGAAATATCTCAACCAACCTGACAAATATTTTATAGAAGCTCAAGCAAATAGCTCGTTGTTTCCAAAAGATTTTGATATTTCTCATTATGTCAGAGAACAACTACAACGCATTTTTAAATTACAAAGTCTGACAATAGCACAAGAATCAGATGGACGAAAATATGCGCCGTTTATTGTCAGAATTCATTCTCATGGTGTGATGAATCCTTTACATAACGACAATATTATGAGGGATGCTAGATCAACGAATTTGTTACTTGCAAAGCTAAAATATCAACTGAGTTGTATTATCTGTATTCAAGAGTGTGATAGTGGAGGTAACTTACGTCATTATATGAAACCTTGGACTCCTGATGATGAAAAGTATAAAATTAAAAATGGAATTGGATATGATTATGAAGTTGTAAAAGACAAACCTTGTTTTGTTTTTAAACCGAAAGTGGGTGATGTTTATCTTATAAATCCAACAAATTATCATGAAATTGATGAGGTGTTAGGTAAAACACGGGTTACAGTAGGTTTCTTTATTGGTTTTTTTGACACTGAGCTAAAACATGGTGTAGTTTGGAGTTAATAATTAGCTGTACAGATTTCACATTATAGTGAAAAATTTGCATTGCTGATTGCAAGTATTAATTAGGCTTAGAGGTTGTTTGGAAAGTAGTAAAATATACTAAATACCCCTCTCCAAACCTCTCCCCTAAACGGAGAGAGGCTTTGATCATTTTAAAGTTTATTATCATCCTTTTTAAACATCCTTTCAGGCATGATATAAGTACGATTCATAGGGTAGATATAAATATACAAATAATAAAATTTTTTGTATTATTTGAAATCAAGCTTAGCTGAATTTACGACGCTAGAAATTTAAAAATCATTAGATAAATTAATCTTTCTATCATCAAGTATTTTTTAGAAGGAGACAAAATAGTTGGCAGCTAAAGATACTTTGCTAGCAGTGCTTGTTGCACTTATCTGGGGGCTTAATTTTGTTGTTATCAAGCTCGGACTTGATGCATTTCCCCCACTTCTGTTTTCGTGTCTAAGATTTACTGTTGCAGCCTTTCCTGCTGTAATTTTTTTGAAAAGAGGTCAAATATCCTGGAAATGGATTCTAGTAATAGGTTTTACTCTAGGTGTTGTTAAATATTCTTTTCTATTTATAGGGATTAAAGTTGGTACGCCTGCTGGACTTGCTTCTCTTGTTCTTCAGTCGCAGGTTCTCTTTACCTCTTTGCTTTCTGCTAGGATATTGAATGATGCCCCAGTGCTTTGGCAAAAAATTGGTATTAGTGTTGCTTTTACTGGGCTGGGATTAATTGCTTCAAGTATGATTAATAGTGCTAATTTTTTGGGTTTTTGCTTGGTTATAATGGCATCTTTAGCTTGGGCTTTTGCAAATATTTTCTTAAAATTGGCAGGTAAAGTTGATATGTTCAGGCTCATGATCTGGATGAGTATTGTCCCTCCTCTACCACTACTTGCTTTATCAATAATTTTTGAAAATGGTCAGCAAGATGCTATTACTAATATTAATTTGCTTGGGGTAGGAACAATTCTTTATACAGGACTAATTGCCACTGTCATTGCCTTTGGCATTTGGGGATGGTTATTAAGAATATATTCAGCGAATATTGTGACACCTTTTGCTCTACTTGTGCCGGTGTTTGGATTGGGTTCTTCTGCTTTATTCCTTCATGAAAAAATTACCACAATCAACTTAGTAGCATCATTATTAATTTTGACAGGTTTATTTTTGATTGTGTTTGGAAGAAAATTTTCAAGCAGAGCAATTCAACCTTAAAATGGCATAATTAACATTGGCTATCAAATCAATATCTGTATAAAACTAATATCGCCAGTCTTCTAACTGCGTTACTAGAAAATAGCGCACATGGTCAACGAAAGCAGAACCCCATTTGTGAGTGCCATGTCCCATCCCAGGAACGACATAACAAGCGCCATCGCCAAAAGACTTAGCACACTCTTGAGCATCTCTAATGCTGACAATGGGGTCGTTAGCACCGACTAAGAAGCGAACTCGACGCGGAGGTTTTACCCGCTCAACATAAGTCATGGGGTTGCAAGCGCAACTATAGTTGTCAGGGTATTTAAGATTATTGACTAACTGTAAAACCTTAACTAAAGGTTTCATCTGTGGTCTGGCTCGTTCCAAAATTACTTCTGCTAGTCCACCAAAGGGTGAAGCTGCTAATTCCGGTAAAATCGGGTATCCCCAGCTTTTAGCAAAAGACTGGAGATTAGCATGACCAATTGTTCCCAACAACCGTTCTCCAAGACCATCAGCAGTAAAGGCATAGGCCGCTTGTAAAACTCCCATACTGACTCCAAACAATGCCAAGCGACTATCGCCGATACCGTAGCGTTCATAGCAAAAGTTACGTACTCTAGCAATGTCCATTGCAATCTGGCGAAAGATTTGTAAGAGTAGTTTGGTGTCAAAGCAGACACCCCGATCAAATAATGGCTTAACCTCATTTTCCACTACAGCGGTGAAGCTACGTACTAGGCTACGTTCACCAGACAAAGGTGTATCGAACAAAGCTACAGCTATGCCCATCTGTGTCAAAGTTGGCACGATGAAAGCGTTCCAGCCATAAGGCGCACACATCCCTTGTAAACCAATCACCAGGGGCGTATGCTTTATAGGTCGATTCTGTGGGAGAAAGACAGCAACAGGAAAGCCACTTAATCGCTCATCAATATCAGCTACCCCAGTATAAGGAAAAGGCTCGTGAAACCAGTAGCGATCGCCATTCACACCTGCAAAATTAATTGCATCTGGGCTGTAGATAGGCATGATATATAGATAACCTCAGTTCGGGTTAAGAAGATTTTATCAAACCGCCCCAGGCACAGAGATCACAGAGTTATGAGAGTTTGAGAGACATTTTGCGTAAATTTTAGGAGTTTCGACTAACGATAGAATCATGGTTTGGGCTTATCCCGAACTCAGGTTAGATAATAAAACCCCTCCCCGTGAACGGGGAACTCGGGGCCCCCTCTGGGGATTAGGGCAGGGAAACAAAGCTACGCTTTGGTGGGGTGGGGTTCTTACGGTTTAATAAGTAATAAACGCGGACATAATATTATAGCTGTCGCCAGTAGTGTTAGGACATCAACAGATGATAAAACCTAGACACAAAAAGACCTTTCACCCAGTACCCAGTCCCTAGTCCCCAGTCCCTGGCTATACTTCTATTTTTCTATCCCAGCCGCGATCGCGCAAGAAACCATTGTCTGGCTTTGGGTTTGCAAGTAGCGATAAAGACGATTTAAGGCATTGATATAGGCATAAGCTGCTGCTACCACAATATCAGTATCGGATGCTTGCCCAGAGAAGATGCGTTCTTCATGCCCTATACGAACTGTGACGGTTCCCAATGCATCAATTCCGGCGGTGACAGATTGGACGGAAAACTCAGTTAGTTGATTGGGAATCTGCACCAGTCGATTGATTGCCTGATACACTGCATCCACTGGGCCAGTACCTACACTCGCATCCGTCAGAATTTTGCCTTCGGGGGTGACAATTGTGATTGTTGCAGTGGGACAAGTGCAATCACCACAGATTACTTGCACATGTTCGAGTTGATAGCCACTGTCTATATAAAGTTGTGTTTCATCTCGAACGATCGCTTCTAAATCCCAGTCTGACATTTCTTTTTTCTTGTCTGCAACTTCTTTGAAGCGATTGAAGGCTTTGTTTAAGTCTGTTTCACTCAGTTCAAACCCCAATTCTTTCAGTCTAGTACGGAAGGCGTTTCTTCCAGAGTGCTTACCCAACACAATGCGATTTTCTGGCAAACCGATGGCGGAGGCTTCCATAATTTCGTAGGTCTGGCGGTGCTTGATGATACCATCTTGATGGATACCAGACTCATGGGCGAAAGCGTTAGCGCCGACAATTGCTTTATTCGGCTGTATTAACATTCCTGTTAATTGGGAAACCAAACAAGAGGTTTTGTAAATCTCCTGAGTTTTGATGTTGCACAAGGGTGCCTCAGAATCGACTGCACGACCAAAGTAAGGGTTAAAAAAGGGTTTGCGAACTTGCAGGGCCATGACAATTTCTTCTAATGCTGCATTTCCGGCTCGTTCGCCAATGCCATTAATCGTACACTCTACTTGACGCACACCATTTTCAATTGCTGCCAAGGCGTTGGCTGTAGCTAAACCCAAATCGTTTTGAGTGTGAATTGAAAGAATCACTTGGTCGATATTGGCAACGTTTTCTCGAATACCTTGGATGAGATTGCCGATTTCTTTGGGTGTGCAGTAGCCAACGGTATCAGGAATATTGATTGTGGTTGCACCTGCTGCGATCGCTGTTTCTAACACCTGATAAAGAAACTCAGGCTCAGTACGACTAGCATCCATTGGTGAGAATTCTACATCTTCTACAAAGGATTTGGCATAGGCAACCATTTCTTGTGCGATCGCCAGCACTTCGCTACGAGACTTTTTCAACTGATATTTCAGGTGAATATCAGAGGTAGATATCATTGTATGAATTCTCGGACGAGCAGCACCTTTCAATGCTTCGGCGGCTGTTTGAATATCCTGACGCACGGCTCTAGCTAAACTGCAAATAATCGGGCCATCCGCTGTCCCTACTTGTTCAGCAATACTTTTAACAGCTTGAAAATCTCCAGGACTAGCGACAGCAAAGCCGGCTTCAATCACATCAACCCCTAATAGAGCCAGTTGATGAGCGATCGCTAGCTTTTCTTCTACATTTAGAGTTGCGCCTGGTGACTGTTCGCCATCCCGCAGCGTTGTGTCGAAGATAATAATTCGGTCTGCTTGTGATCTAATGCTCATAACTGTCTCCGTGGTATTTAGGGATTGGGGATTGGGAATTGGGAAAATTTTTTCCTAGTCCCTAGTCCCCAATCACCAGTCCCTGACTTTGAATATTGTATACAATTTTTCGGATATTGTATACAATATAAATTATGAACTTAAATGAACTAGCAGCCAATGTGCTGCAACAACAACGCAGTACCCCAGATTTAATTGCCGACGCTTTGCGAGAAGCGATTCTGCGGGGTATTTTTGAGGAAGGGCAATCTTTAAGGCAAGATGAAATTGCTACTCAGTTTGGAGTCAGTCGCATTCCCGTGCGTGAAGCCCTCAAACATTTAGAGGCAGAAGGATTGGTAACACTGCATCTCAACCGTGGGGCCATGGTGTCGGTGTTGACAGCAGCCGAGGCGCAGGAAATTTGTGAGATTCGCAGTGCTTTGGAAGTGAAAGCGATGCAGCTGGCAATACCCAAGTTAAATACATCTGACTTAGAAAAAGCTGCTGTGGTTCTAGAAGCAAGCGACCAAACCAGCGATGCGGGAGTATTGGCAAAACTTAATTGGGAATTTCATGCCACACTCTACGCAAGTGCAAAACGTCCGCGACTGCTGACAATGATTAAAAACCTGCACGTCAACATAGACCGCTATGTCCGGTTACAAATGGCACAAATGGATTATCAAGAACGTTCTCAGAAGGAACATTATCAACTTTTAGATGCTTGTCGTCAGCAGGATACAAAAGCGGCTGTGCGGCTACTAAAACGACATATTGACACAGCCGGAGAACAGCTAGTTGCTTATTTATTGCAAAAAGCGCAAAAGCGGTAAAATGCCTAAAATTAAATTATTAAGAGTCACAGCACAAATTGCATCAATTGTGTCTATTCTTTAGCAAAATCTTGCTCATAACTTCTTCGGAAGTTTGCTCGATAAAGTGTGGATAGATAATTTCCTCAAATAATTCTTTGATTTGCAAATTAGAGTCTTTGATTAATTCGGTGTAATCTTCATATACAGAGATTTGGCGTTTTTTACGACGTTCATCTTCTGTATACTTTTCTTTGTTAATTTCTTCCAACCAAGTTGAGTGAATAGTTAATCCAATATTGAGGCTAGAGTTATCAGAAGGCGCACGCAATCGGTAAACTGGATTGTTATTGAAGTCATCCGCATGTAAAATCCAAAATTCGTCTTGAGGTTGATTTGGATCTTCTGGATTATCAGCAAGAACAACACAAACTATGTAACCATGAATTGAAGGATCTTTATCTTCTGGGCAGGGTAAAGAACTAGGAATAAATTGTGGTGTGCAAGCAAAATGCCCGTATGGAAATTCAAAACAATCCACAATTTCCATCTTTTCTGCATCTAACCTTAATAATTGTGTAGGCTTATAGTCTTCAGGTAACTCAGTATAGTGTATATGGCGAAACTTAGCATCTTTATAAGCTCTATAAATACGTTCAGGGATAGTTTCCCAAGAAAAACCCCATGACATCCAGTAAATATTTTTAACTTTATCTGCGGTTTCATTTATGGACTCATGACATAATTCACGACGTGTATAGACAGATAGAGACCAGGTAAATCTAGGGTCACTGATAACTTTGGCATCACTGATTACCCCAGCTTCGGCATCAATAACGTACCGACCTAGGCAACCTAAATCCATTGTTCCTACAATCATACCTGCTAATTCTTGCCGCAGTTTATTTTTGCGAGCTGATAAATCGTATTTACTTACCCACTCAGTTACATCCGAGCCATTGTTATGTCCTACGTGTAGAATAATTTTATTTTCAGGGTTTTTGTAATCTACAGTAAAATGGGAAACTTCACGAGGTAAAGTAACCTTTTTAACTCTTATTTTTTTATTTGATTCCTGCTCACTGTTTGCAGAGTTCAGATGATTTTGATGTCTCTTAGATAATGATTGACGAGGTACAATATATAAATTAGTATAAGGTTCTGGAGGAATCAATCTCAATAATATGCTATAAATACACGTCCCAAGTTTTAGGATATTTTCCGTGACACCTTTTTCTTTATATTTATCCAATACAGATATGCGAAGAAAATTTCTAATAAAAGTTAGGAGAAGATTTAACTTTAGGAAATTACCTAACTGATCAATCCAGCTTAGGCGATCTAATAAAAAGGGAGAAAATATTTGAGGAATTTCTATTTTAAAGGCTATGTCCATAAAAATTATATAATTTTCGGTTATAGCCATTTGATGGATAGTTTGATCTGGGCTAACTGTTTGTCCATCTGGAAGTATCATTTCCCATGTAGAAAAATGTTTTGTTTTCAAATCATAGCGAATCAAGGTTGCATAACCATAGCGAATAGAATCGATAATTTTTTTAATAGATTTAGGAACTGGAAATTTGTGTTTAATCCACTGTAATATTCTTGCTAATGGTTTTCTCAGCCTATCTTTATAGCCTGTTGAGTAATTGATAGAAAATAATTCTTCTTGATAATTTTCACTTGTTTGAGATTTTAATTCCATCACGTCACTAACTGGATGAGCAGGATTAGAATAAGCCCCAAAAATATCTGATAAGGGGAATATCTCTCTCCAGTTGTTGGTGTTTCCGACAGGCTCTAATATTTCTAAAGTTTCGGGGTCAATTTCATAAGGACGAGCTGCATCAAAAGTTACAAAAAGTTGATTACTCGTTTTCAAAAAAGCAGTATTTAGCTGATTACGGGAACCAAGAACTCGGCTACGGCGGCTAGGCCCACCATTGCGAAACTTAAAGTTGCTAGGATACTTGTTTAGTTGCTTTTGGATAGCTAAATCAGCATAGTAACAAGGAGTTTTAGAAATTTTTGCCTTTAGCTTTGGTTGACATGCCGTAAAATCTAGGCGATAAATCATACCATCACCATTGAGAACGAAACTCCCGTCACCATAGGGTAAAGGAGCAGCAATAAAAACATAACCTGATAAATCATCAGGTAAATTTTCTACAAGAGATAATTCATTACTTTTAGGAAATTGTTGAAATATTAGTAATTCGAGTTCTTCGATTTCATCCCGGCTAGCTTTCACTACCGAATTAGGAATTTGATATTTAGCTTGATGCATTTTAAAGTTATCCTTGATTTTAAAATTTGTAAAAAAATAGTTTTTGAAATTCTTTATAAATATAAAAAACCAAGTTTTTGGATTGGTTTTTTATATTGCTCCTAAAGTCATTAGATCGGATTTTTCTGCAACAGTGAGTCCTGTTGCTCCTGTAATTTGCATTCCTTCATAAGGTCTTTTGGTTCGCAATACTGCCAAATTTTCACCCGTGTTCACATCCCAAAGAATAATACTTTCATCTTGGCTAGCACTTGCTACTAGTTGACCATCTGGGCTAAATATTACTGACCAAACCCAATTTTGATGCCCAGTTAACTCTTGAATACATTTACCATCATGAACATTCCAAATGCGGATAGTTCGTTCGCAGGCACTAGTAACAATTTTTTGCCCATCAGGGCTAAAAGCTACAGATAACACGCTAGCATCATGCCCTGTTAAATTGCGAATACACTGACGCTTGCGTAAATCCCAGATTTTAATTGTTTTATCAGTACTTACGCTGACTAATAGTTGACCATTTGGGCTAAAAGCTACCGATTTAACTCGACCTTTGTGCCCTTTCTCTTCCAAACTGTATAGACAGTTGCCAGAAGCTACATCCCAAATGTCTACCTTACTCTCTCCGGCCGTAGCGAGCAAGGAACCTTCAGGGTTAAAAGTCGCTGCTCCTATTCGGTCGTCATATCCTTTTAAAGTATGAATGCATACTTGCTCGTTTAATTGCCAAATTTTGATAGTTTTGTCATAACTTCCACTTGCCAACAATTGGCCATTGGGACTAAAAGTAATACCCCATACATCACCAGCATGTTTGCTAAGGGTGTACAAGCAATTACTGTTATTTATATCCCATATTTTGATTGTTCCATCTTCGCTGCCGCTAGCAATCAACTGACCATCAGGATGTACAGCTATCGATAAAACAGGACTTTCATGTCCTTTTAGTGTACGAATATTTTGGTGGTTGAAAACGTCCCACACTCTCACGGTATGGTCTTGATGAGCGCTGACTAATTGTTTACCGTTGGAAGTAAATTTTGCCGATTTCACCCAGTTAGTATAACCTTGGATAATTTTGAGACATTTACCATCGATAATGTCCCATATTCTCACTGTCTGGTCATCACTGCCAGTTGCTATTCTTTGCCCATCAGGATGGTAAGTAAGCGACCAAATTTGATTTTTATGTCCTGTAATTGTTTTTAAACATCTACCGTCGCTAATGTCCCAAATTTTTATTGTTTTATCAGAACCTGCACTGGCAATTTGCGTGCCATCTGGACTAAAGGCTGCTGTCCAAACCCAAAATGTATGACCTTGTAAAATATGTATGCAATCGCCATTACTAACTTTCCAAAGCCTGATACTACTGTCAAAACTACTACTAGCAATCATTTGACCGTCAGGACTAAAACTGACACTCATAACCCAGTCTTGATGACCCTTAAGAACTCGGATACATCTACCAGTTTCTACTTCCCAAATCCTGATAGTTTTGTCATTACTACTACTTGCAAGCAGTTTACCATTTGGACTAAAACTAACACTAATAACCCAACCTTCATGTCCTTTTAAAACTTGCAAGCATTCACCATTTTCAACATTCCAAAATTTTATTAGTCCGTCATCTCCACAACTCGCTATTAAATTACCGGTAGGATGAAAAGTTGCTGTACGTAATATATTTTTATGGGCATCAATCGTATGAATGCAATTACCATTTTTTAAGTCCCAAATTTTTATTGTTTTATCTTCACTGGCACTTAATATAATTTGATTATTTGGGCTAAAATCTATGTTATATATCCAACTATTATGACCGTTGAAATTTAAAATGTTTTGTCCTGTATCAACTTGCCATAATTTAATTGAGCAGTTAGTATTACTACTTGCTAATACTTGACCATCATGACTAAATTTCACACCTATCACTGCACCAAAAACTTTAGTAAATAAAGTATTTTGGAAATCACAGTTGGAGAAATTTACACCGTGTAACTCTATTCCTTGAAGGTAAGCCTGCCGAATTGTTAAATCTGAAAAATCATAACCAGCTAAATTTATTTTTAAATGAATAAATAGGTTAAGGAGATTTCCAGCTATATAACCTTGTGTAAATGATAATTCTTGTTTAATTTCGGTAAGAAGAGATACTAATTTATTTTGAATATTAATGTAGCCACCCAATTCTGATGCTAATTTATCAACTATTGGTTGAAGTATAAAGCGAATTTGTGCTTCTCTGATATAGTCTTTACTTTCGGCTTTAATCAAGGCGTAATCATTGAGGAATTTCTGCTGACCATTTGTAATATCCTCACAGACTCCAACGATTATGCGCTGTGTCACATACTCCAAAACCACAGGTTGCAACACCAGTTGCTTTTCTTTTTGTTCAATCAATGCACGACGAGCAAGTGACTGTATCCCCTTTACCAACTCTCCTGTTACTGTTTCAAAAACAAAATCTGCTGCTAACTGGGGTAAAGAAACAGGTTCTCGATTTACTGCCAACCAATACATCAATTGCTGTTCCAATGGTGACAGACGGTTGAATTGTTGCTC
This sequence comes from Nostoc sp. NIES-4103, assembly GCF_002368335.1. Lineage (GTDB taxonomy): Bacteria > Cyanobacteriota > Cyanobacteriia > Cyanobacteriales > Nostocaceae > Amazonocrinis. The sequence continues at coordinate 6,685,955 of NZ_AP018288.1, forward strand.
TAACAAGTCTTGGATATCCTCAAACTGCAACTTTCCTTGCCGTAGTAAGGGGATTAGTTGTCCTATGTCACCCGCGCATACTTCTTTGACTGCCGCAGCTGCTATTTTTAAGGCTAGTGGATTACCTGCGTAATGCGTGCATATTTCTTGTAACTCATTATCGTTGGCTGCAAAACAACCCTTGGCATTCAAAATTTTACGCCCCTCAACTGGTGTTAGTCCAGACAAGAGTAGCGATCGCACCTTGAGATTTGGCCCTTCTAGTAGCGCTATCTCCTTCGGTTTCTCACGACTGGTTAGTATCAAACAACTTTGATGGTTAACTTCTCCGATTTGTTTCAGTAAATAGCCGTAACCTTTATAAGCATCATTGTATTGTCCAGCACTAGTACCACCTTGCAGAATAGATTCCAAATTGTCCAGGATTATTAAACACCGGGATGCACGTAAATAATGTAAAAGACGTGAAACCTTATCTTCCAGGGAATCAGGCAAAGTTATTTCCTGTTTGTGAGATAAAAACTCAACTAGTTGTATCAAAATTTCTTCAACTGGGGGCGCATTTTGTAGCGATCGCCAAATTACATATGTAAAATTATCTTGTATTTTTTGTGCCAGCTTGATTGATAAAGTAGTTTTACCAACTCCCCCCATACCGAGGAATGCTAACAGACGACAATTGCAACTGAGAATCCATTGATGCAGGCTTGTCAGTTCATCATTCCGACCATAAAAAGTTGATACATCAACCACATCTCCCCAATCTTGATATTTAAGAGGAGTTTGTAACTCTTCTACTGTGGGTGCTTGTGGTTCTGGAAAACTACTCAGTGATTTTTCGTTATCTTTTTGTTCCAATAAATACAATTGACGTTCTGCCGCTGCCTGAAAATTGGTTTTAGTGACCTTTTCTCCAAACACTTGCGAGAGTAGTTTCCACAGACTTGGGCCGACATCTTGCTTGAGATACCTATCGGAATAACCATGTGCTTCGGCGATTTTTTCGTAGTTTTGACCTTGCAAAGCACCTTGGAGAATCAATATTTGCACATCTTTTAAGTGCTTTTGCGTTTTTGCAAAAACCACTTGATCAACAAATCTCAGCAATTCTTCAAGGTTCATAGTAATGACTCTCCTATGGCTGAGTTTACGTCAGATTATACAAGTTTGTCACTGAACTTTCCTGAATTTTCCTGAACTTTTTTCAGTTTTTCGCTTTTTAACCTAATTTTTTGTGAGGAATTACTGAACTTAACTGAACTTATCTGTATTGTTGTTGAAACTCATAGTTTCTATATTTGGTATGTAATCGGGTTGCGAAAATTATTTTTTGTACAACAACTCAAAGCATTAATTTGCTTATCTAATTACATCTATTAGCACTCAGGTAAGTAAAAATGACCGATGACACTCAAATTCCTTCAGTTGACAATCAACTTTTTTCAAATACAGGAAATGCTGATACCAATGAAGTAATTAATACTTTTATGGAATCGCCAAGTTATAGATTTAACGACATTTTTTCTGTAAGTACACGTTTTCCTAACCAACAAGTCAATGAACGATATTCTCAGCTAGAAGAAGAGTACATATATCCTGAGATTTAGTTGTATTAAAAATATAGTTATTTTGCCATAATTGCAAACACTATATATGTTGAAATTTCACAATTTATCAGCCAATTAATTTTTCGGAGTTAATGAGAAAATGCCAACATCTAGAGTTGAAAATCAGAATATTGCTAATGGGGATAACTTAGAATTTTTTGTAAATCCAAATTCTACGCGCACAGAATCTGTAGGTGTACTTCACCCCGTAAGTTGGGAATCACTTATCCCACGCTGGCACTTTGCTATGCTCAATGATGTCGAACGTAATAAAGCATTTGAAACTGCTATCAAACACGTCATACATCCAAATAGCACAGTGCTAGATGTAGGAGCGGGTTCGGGATTGCTGGCGATGATGGCTGCTCGTCATGGAGCTAGTTGTGTAACATCCTGTGAGATGATCCAACCAATCGCACAAATGGCGAAGAAAATCATTGCTATCAACGGATTTCAAGACCAGATTAAAATTGTCTCGAAAAAGTCAGATGATCTGATTGTTGGTTTAGATTTAGCTAAACGAGCCGATGTTTTAATTACTGAAACCGTTGATTGTGGGCTTGTAGGTGAAGGTATATTACCAATCATTCGTCATGCTCGGCAAGCATTGTTGACTCCAGATGCAGCAATTATCCCAGCTAAAGCAGTAGTTAAATTTAGCCTGTTAGAGAGCGATTCAGTACATAATCTAAATTTTGCATCCCATGCAGCTAACTTTGACGTTTCATCCTTCAATATTTTTTCTACAGCCGGGTATTTTCCAGTTCGGCTATGGATTTGGCCACATCGCTTGTTAAGTAAACCGACTACAGCATTTGAATTCGATTTTCGAGTCGATCCATTAAAACCACGCCAGAAAGAAATATCTGTAAAAGTTGAACACAACGGGACTCTTCATGGTGTTGTTTTTTGGTTTGATTTGGATTTAGGTAACGGAGTTGTTTTGAGCAATGCAGTAGATAACGAAAAATCACACTGGATGCAAGCAGTGCAATGCTTTGAAAAACCTATGTTTGTTAAACAAGGCGATCTATTGAAATTAATGGTGCGGCAAAGCGATACCAATATCGATTTTCAGATTATCAAAGCATGAGCAAATGAGAGGATGTTTTAAAACAGGGGTGCTGTTATAACAAAGTTCACAAGGCTAAAGCTGAAATCTCAAAGACTAAACTTTGGTGAGCGCACAACCTCAGAGGCTTTTATCTATATCGATAATTCATTTCACAATCTGAGAACTTACATCATTTTTCACTGACTTCGATTGTCGAAATATCCTCTGAGTAGTTTTTCTACAAATCAACAAATTTCTATTTAGGTTAAACAGGAAAGAATATCATGCAAACAAAAACTCGATTGTCACAAGAAACCTCTACTACTCTAAACATTACTGACTATGACTTTTTCAAGTCATGTTTAATTGAATATGGCAAATGCAATTTATTTAAGGATACAGAGGAATGGTTGCTTGAAGACAATCCTTATCGTCGCACCTTGCGACCCCACATTTTCCATCATTTAGACTTTTCAAAACCTTTAACTCGCAATAATTTGCTAACTTACAATAGTTTGACTGCTAATCGAACATTGTTGACTGTGTATGAAAGCAATTTTGTATTCATGCCAAAACATGATTTTGCTCATAAACGCCAAGATTTTGAAAAATTCTATGATCCAAAACTTCTAACTCTAGGTAATATTATCCGACCTTGGTTAGAACGCTACATTTTCTCATTCCTTGATACTGAAATATCTGTGACTGGTAATTGGAATACTGCTGCTGTTGAGGAGTATTTCCAAGAATATATCGAAACAGTCAAAAAGACAGAAAATAGTCAGGTAATGGAAACCATCGAAGGTTCTAAAGATCCAGTCCACGCTGCCAAAACCTTTTTGATCCAATTAGCTGGCGATTTCCTAGTTGAATCTTCCGCAATGTCTAGGAATATTTTGGGTAACTATGGCTCTCTGCAATCAGAGCTATTTAAGGTTGTGATTGACGAATACGGCTACGGTGTTCATCAGACAAAACACAGCAAGTTATTTGAAGAAACACTTGAAAGTGTTGGCTTAGAATCGACACCACATACCTATTGGCAATTTTATTTAACATCTTCACTGATGCTAAATAATTACTTCAATTACATCTGCAATGATCACTCTCATTTCTTCCGCTATTTAGGAGCAATTTTTTACGCAGAAACCACCTTCATTAAATTCTGCGAACTCACTGCCAAAACAATGAGGAAAATCTTTGGCTCATCCATTAATAATCGCTATTTCACCGAACATGTCCATATCGATCATCATCATAGCCGCATGGTGTTAGAAAAGCTGATTAAACCAGCAATAGCCACTTATGGAGAAGGAATAATTCCTGATATTGTGCGGGGTTTTGAGGAAGCCAAACTGATATCTGAAATTGCCGATCAAGATTTCATCGACCAGGTACATTGGGCTGACAACGGACTTAACTACAAAGCCCTAGCATTGCCAGTCTATGCAAAAATTCAAGAAGGTAAAATCAATCCGAAAATGCAGCAGTTCATTGAGCCTCGCGGTGAATTGTCAGTGACTCATGTTCATGATGGTGATGAGCTTTGTTATATCGAGTCTGGTGTGATGAAGTTCGTTACTGGTGACGATCGCTATACAATACTCAATGCTGGTGAAGGCACAGTTATTCAGCACAATCGACTGCACGGAGCCATCATTGAATCCGAAGAATGTGTGTACAACATCTATTCCATCGGAGACTATCAAAAATGTCTATCATAAAATTTGACCCACATCTATCAAACTTTTTGATTCATGGTGATCGGCGTTTCTTCCTCATATCCTTGGATAACAGCACATTCTTAGTAAGAGATAATTGCCCTCATCGAGGCGGGCCGCTTCATCTAGGTAACTTTGATTGTCAAAAAAACACCATCATCTGTCCTTGGCATGACTTGGTTGTTTCTATTCATCACCTACAAAAGTCTGCTGTACCTTTAGTCTGGCGTCAGGATATTGCAGTAGCTGTTTTACCTGAAGCAAAGTCAAAATAATTCGTAATTGATAATTAGTAATTCGTAATTGTTACCCTTACCTCAAGGTAAGGGCTTGTATCCTCAATGATGTAATTATTAATTCTTCATTAATAAATTTTTAATTACGACTTACGAATTACTAATTATTCTGTCAATCAAATGAGGAAAGTGTTTGCAAAAATGCCACAACACTTATTGAATACCAAGTACTCATAAGGAACCAAAATAGTGACTTCACAATCCAAAAAGACTAATTCTCCCCACCTCCCTACCATTCTGTTGGTAACCAGTGGCTACCATCTGTATCGTGAGTATCTGCTAAAAATGGTGGCGGAACATTCAAATGTTTGGCTATTTCTCGATTCTGAACCGAACTGGCAAATACCTTACATTGTGGGTTACACAGTGGTTAATACACTCGATGCCCAAATGATGATTGAGGTAGCACGTAACTTAGCTGACGACATCAAAATTGATGGGGTGCTTTGCTGGGATGAAATACGCATGGTGGAAACTGCCAAACTCGCCCAAGCCCTTGGTCTTCCAAGTACAGACCCGGAAAATGTCGGTCGGTGTCGTGACAAACACCTAACACGCACCTTTTTGGCGGCATCAGGAGTACCGCAAGCTACTTCAATACTTGTTTCATCCATTGATGAAGCAACCAAAGCCGCAGAAACTATTGGTTATCCTGTGATCATCAAGCCGCGTGCATTGGGTGCAAGTTATGGAGTCAGCCTGGTAAATGGAGCAGAACAGCTAAATACAGCGTTTGAACATGCTAAAACTGCAACTGAGGATGGTGTACCTATTTACGATCAGCGTGTACTCGTTGAAGAGTATATGCAAGGGCCAGAAGTCAGCATTGATGTTGCATGGGTTAACGGAATCATGTATCCCCTGTTCGTTGCACGCAAGGTAACTGGCTTTTTCCCTCATTTTGAAGAAATTGGGCATGTAGTGGATTCTCACGACCCCTTGCTTGAGTATACGCCATTTATCTCTGTTCTAGAGCAAGCACACAAAGCTGTAGGATTTCGCAACGGAATCACACATACCGAGTTACGTTTGACGCAGACTGGCCCCAAGATAGTAGAAATCAATGCTCGACTTGGTGGTGATATGATTCCCTACGTTGGTTGCATTGCTTCTGGGATTAACCCTGGTCAAGTGGCTGTCGCAGTTGCCTGTGGGCAACAACCAAACGTTGAGAAAAGACATAAAAGAGTTGCTGCAATTCAGTTTCTTTATCCTGAAAATGATGCGATCGCAGATAGTGTCCACATTAATCATGCTGCGCTTCCAGCATCAGTTGATGTTGCCGCTTCCCTGGTTTCACCTGGACAAAAATTATTACTACCCCCAGCTGATCATGTCTCCTGTCGCTATGCTTACCTAATTGTGCATGGAGACAACGCCCAAGAGTGTACAGCAACTATTGAATCGGCTGTCCAAGCCTTTACCTTAAAAACCAAACAACTCTCCACAGTAGGAGGTTTAAATTGACTACTGCAAAGCGCGATTTTAGAATGCTGTGGGCTGGGCAATCGTTGAACCTCTTGGGAGACCAATTTCTGGTGATTGCCCTACCATTACTGGCCGTGCAGGTAATAGGAGCCTCTGCTTCCCAAGCCGTGCTGCTACCCTTTGCCCTTTTTATACCGTTTTTGCTGTTTGGATTGCCAGCAGGTGCGATCGTTGACCGGCTACCACGACGATTGACGATGATCGTTTGCGACAGTATACAGGCAGTCATCTTTACAATTGTGGCTGCGCTCACATTCAGCGGTACTCTCACCTTTCCAATCCTCATGTTGCTGGTTAGCATTGCCGGCACGGCTGTAGTGTTTTTTCAAATCGCCTACACCTCCTATATTCCAGAACTGTTTTCCGAAGCGCGGGACTTGCAGCAATCTAATTCACGCCTCTTTTTCTCTGAGTCGATGACTAAGACACTTGGCCCTATGGCTGCTGGGCCAGTCATCGCCTGGTTGGGAGCTTCTGTTGCAATTGCAGTGAATGCAGCGACATTTATCTTATCTGTGCTGTCATTATTAGCCATTAAGCATAGACATCCGACCAGAATCAGTCCAGTCAAAAAGCAAGAACGCGGTTGGATATACCGTGATATTCGTGAGGGTTTGCATTTCGTATTCCGCCACCAACGGCTAGAGCCAGTTATTATGTGCGGGGTGGTATATGTGATGTTTTCCGTGATGATCGAGTCTAGCCTTGTGCTTTACTGCCTGAATGTGCTGGGTTTAAACACGATCACCATTGGCTTGGTTGTCGGTGCAGCTGCCGCAGGTTTTCCGCTGGGTAACCTCCTGTGTACTAGGGCTGTCCGCCGTTTTGGTGTTGCCCGTACTCTTGTGGTGAGCGCTGCTGTTTCGGTATCAGGTTTAATTCTTATAGCAGTAGCCGGTTCCCTAAGCTCAGTTCCTGGTCTGATTGCCGCCAACATATTACATGGTATTGGAGAGGGTGTTTTTGGCCCCACTGCATTGACTTTACGACAAACCGATACACCCGACCACTTGCTCGGCAGAATCAACTCGGTACAGCGATTTTTGATATGGGGTGTGATTCCAATCGGTAATCTGATTGCTGCCTTGACCATAAAACTTTTTGGATTGAGCGGTGTGTTATGGGTCGGCGGTTTTGGAACTGTTTTCTGTCTACCTTTACTAATGCGTAGAGGCATCCTCAACGAATTGTTAAATCCTCGGACTTCGCTTCTGGCTCAAAGCAGGTCGAAAACATAAAAGGATAGCTCCACCCGGTAAGGGAAGCAGGGGAGCAGGGGAGCAGGGGAAGCAGGGGAGAAAAGATTCTTCTTGTGTTATCAAGCCTGCAAAGATATTTTGCCAGACTACTAGGCGTAAAAAATCTACCTTGAGCTTGAGTCAAAAATCTCAATTCATACTCAGATGCAGCATATCTGCACAAGTTTTATCAACTTTATTTGGAGAATCAGATGATGTACGCAGAAGGCATAAATGAATTTGTAGACCGTTGCAATAAAGTCATGCCACCTGATTTTTACACTTTGCCTATTGAGCAGCAGCGGGATATGTACTTTGGTCTGACCAAAGAATTTCCCTACCAGATGCCGTCTGGGGTATTGGTGACTGATGATACGGTTTTATATGAAGGTCGAAAGCTGCCCATTAGGGTATATCGTCCAAAACAGAGAAAAGGTCAAGGACTGCTAATTTATATTCGTGGTGGCGGATTTGTGGTCGGCTCGTTAGAGACACACAACACAGTTGTTGCAGAACTGAGCGAGAAATCGGGATTAGTCACCATCGCCCCAGATTTTCGGATGTCCCCCGAACACCCTTTTCCGGCAGCCCTTGAAGACTGTTATGGTGTGCTGTGCGGTGTTGTTAACGATGCCCAACGATTGAATATTGATGCCAATCGAATTGTCATTGCAGGGGATAGTTCTGGGGCGAACATGGCTGTCGCCGTCTGTATGATGAGTCGCGATCGCAGTGGCCCTAAGTTACGGGGTCAAGCACTGATCAGCCCGGTTCTGGACTTTACTCGCTGGCGTCAAGGAGGTGTGGATGCTCCCTTGTTAACCGGCGGTGAAATGGAATACTACACAGCTTGCTATGTACCTGAAGCTGAACAGGCGAAACATGCTTACGTTTCTCCGCTGATCAGTGGAACTTTTCATGATTTGCCACCAGCGTATATTATGGGAGCCGAAATGGACTCACTTTTAATTGACTCTGAGGAATACGCCCGACTCCTGTGTGAACAAGGAACACCAGTTAAGTTGGTTGTTGAGCCAGGTTTAGTACATTCTGCTGTGAGAGCGCGGGGCTTAAGCCCGCAAGTTGCTAACGCTTGGGAAAGGTTCTGCCATCATGCCGCTTTGTTTGCTGCTGAGGAGGGTGCTAATTATGACAACTAGTAATTCACAGGGCCCAGTAGTAATTGTTGATCCATATTCTTCTGGTGCTTTCTTTGCGCCAGCATTCACCCAAGCAGGAGTGCCCGTTGTAGCAGTTTTATCTAGCCCTACTCCTCCAGATGTATATGCATCATCCTATCGACCTCAAGACTTTTCACAAATTATCATTGCAACTGAGGATCTCTGTGAGGTTGTAAACAAACTCAGAGAATTGCGTCCACGATGTGTACTACCTGGATGTGAATCAGGAGTGGAACTTGCAGACGCGATCGCCCCCCAGGTGGTCGAGGATCTAGCCAATATCCCAGAAAAAGCCAGCGCTCGTCGCCATAAGGGTGACATGGCCGCAGCGGTGGCAAAAGCCGGGCTACCAATCATTCCCCAGTTATGTACTAATGATGCTGACGAAGTAGAAAAATGGTTATATCAAACAGGCCTGATTGGGCGTGATCTGGTGATCAAACCACCCAAGAGCGCTAGTACCGATGGGGTAACCAAAGTGCCTAAAGGTAAAGGTTGGCGCCAGATTTTCAATGAAATGCTGGGCAAACATAATCGTTTAGGGATACTCAACGACAAGCTACTTATACAAGAATATACCGTAGGTGTGGAATACGTGATCGATACCATTAGCTATGAGGGTAAGCACTCAATTAGTGATATATGTAGATATCACAAAATTGATAATGGCCCATATATGGCGATTTACGATCGCATGGAATGGCTTCCTCCGACGATTCCAGAATATGACCAAATCGTAGATTATGCCCGCGGTGTACTTGATGCGGTAGGTATGCGGTATGGTACGTCCCACCTCGAAGTGATGCTCACAGAACATGGGCCAAGACTCATCGAGATTGGTACTCGACCCCATGGAGGTGGTCACCCGCGCTTCTGTCGCATCGCTACTGGGGATAGTCAAGTGGATCGAGCGGTTCGCTACTTTACCCGCAACGGCTCTATTCCTGATAGCTTTCAACTAATCACTCACGTTTTAGTAGTGTTTTTAATCTGTCGGGTTGAAGGCATAGTAAGTAACGCCGAAATCTTTGATCAGGTAAAGGAACTGCAAAGTCATCATTTTTCAGTGATTAACATCCAAAACAACGATTGGTTAGAACCGACAAAGGATCTTTTCGCTAGTCTCAAACTAGGCTTCGTTGTCTTGGCTCATGCAGATCAATCCCAAATTATGGAGGATTATAAGCTGATCCGCAGCTTAGAGCAGCAACTGAAACTCAATTCCCCAAAAATAACTATCAAAGTGTAAATGTCTACGAACCATCCTCAAGCAACAATAGACTTCATACACCCACCTGGGCAGTATTACAATGTTCGAGGTCGAAGACTTTGGGTAGAGCAAGACGGAATTGGCGAACCTGTAATTTTACTGTCTGGTCTTGGCCCAGCAGGTTCTCACGTTATTTTTCACCCTCATTTCGACAGGCTAACTACTGATTACCGAATAGTTTACGTAGATCTGTATGGACGCGGCCGCTCTGATAGACCAGAAAATCTCAATGAAATTACATTTGAGAGTGATGTTGCTGATGTAGCTGCGCTTCTATCAGAACTTAATCTGGGGCCAGTTCATTTATACGGATTTTCCTACGGGGGTCTTCTTGCACAGGCGATCGCCCTTGACCATCCTCATCTGGTACGTAGTCTAGTATTGGCAAACAGTCTCCACAGTCCAGAAATGTGGCAACTCAACCACGTCAACATCAACCGCGAAATTGCTAACCAATGCCCTGAAGTTTGGGCAAAAATTCAGGCATTACGTGCAAATGGCGTTCCCTCCACAGATCCGAAGATGCAAGAACTATTTGCCAGCGCTGCTAAGCTTGTACGCTTCTACAATCCAGCAAACGCTCGATTGCTAGCCACCGAGCCTGGGGCACGCAATTTAGATCTCTACCCGCTGTTTTGTGGTGAGGATGTGGACTTTACCATCGGCAATCAGGTTGCTAAAATACCGGATTTTCGACCTCGGCTAAAAAATATAACTGTCCCCATATTAGTACTTGCAGGACGGTTTGACCGCGCACTGTACCCCGCACTACAGTATCAATTCCTTACCTATGCCCCAAAAGCAGAATTTCATATACTCGAACGCAGCGGATCTTTTTCTCATGTTGAAGAACCAGAAGAGGTGTTTCGCATTTTACGAAATTTTTGGCAGCGGCTCGTGTAAATAAACAGCTAGGAGCGTACAGATGTACGCCCTTACCCCGCCTATATATTATACCAAGTTCGGCTAATTACTCATAATATGGTTGGTCTTTTTGGTAATAGGTAATTGGGAATTGGGAATTAGGAATTGGGAATTAGGAATTGGATTTTACTATTAGTCATCACATTTCACCCATTAACCATTACCCATTACCTATTACCAACCCCAACGATATAATAAGTGTTTAAACGAACTTGATATTACTCTGTGTCCTCTGCGCCTCTGCGGTTCGTAAAAATTGACTTTGATAAAGTGTTACTGCCATCGCAGAAAATATGTGTGTCAGTTGTGTAATTCCTGAACATTAGAGTAAAACTGTATAAATCCTCAACCTATGAATAATTTGTTATGTACTGATTCAACTTTAGAACATCAGCTAATCTCAGCTCGTAATCGTGGCATTTTACTCATAGAACATATTAAAATTCGTAATTTAATTCAGGCTGGATGTCAAACTAGAGAAGTACAAAAGGCAATTTACGAGTTAGCAGCACAAGTCCTTGATTCTGTAGATCATAAACCACGATTTTGGCATAGACAGATATTACGTGTGGGTGAAGATACAATTAATCCCTATAGTTCCAAGGTTAAAAATAATGTAATTAAGCCAGGAGATATTGTTTTTTTTGACCTGGGTACTGTTCTGAATATGGAAGTGAATCCCGTTTTGAGAATAGAGACTGACCTGGGACGTAGCATGATTGTACCTGAACCGAATATTGACCCTGATAAAGTGAAAATATGCAATGATTGTGAACGTCTATTTCTGGAAGGAAAAGCTTATTATCTACAAAATCAAGATATGACTGGCAAAGATTTATATGAATATATGTGGCATCTTGCTAAAAGCAATGGCTGGCAACTGAGTTCACAATTTCATTCAGGTCATTTAATAGGAGTATTTCCACATGAAAGAATACTTGGAAATACTCAGTTTGACTATATCTGTCTGGAAAATACCAAACCAATGAGCGCTCCTGATAAGTTTGGTAATAAACGGTATTGGGTACTCGAAACACACTTAGTTCATCCTCAAAAATTATTTGGAGCTTTCTACGAAGATTTACTACTGTGAGAGAATGTTTGAAAAGTCATGATTGATGTATCAAATATTTTTTACCCCACCCTAACCCTAACGCCACTTGCGCGCTTTGCCGACAGCCGCGCAAGTTGCGTGGGATAATGGGGGGTAAGAACGTAATTAAAATCACAGTCAACCACTTTTCAAACAAGCTCTAAGATTAGACAGCAATAAATCGATGGTAGTGTTGAGTTGAACTGCATACTATTTGAAGCAGAACGAACAGAGCAAGTGATTATGAGTACCCTAGTTTCATCATTTTCAACGGATGCTCAGCGTTGGGAGGCACTTGTACAACGCAATCCACAGGCTGATGGTGGGTTTATATATGCAGTTCAAACTACTGGAGTGTACTGTCGCCCAACTTGTCCATCACGTCTGCCAAAGCAAAAAAATGTTGTATTCTTTGAATGTTGCGCTCATGCTGAAAAGGCAGGATTTCGTCCCTGTAAGCGATGTCAGCCTCATGCCCTTTCAGTTGATCAGCAACAGATAGAAACGATCGCTCACATCTGCAAACTCATTGAGCAATCCCAAAAACCTTTATCTCTTCAGAAACTGGCTCAGATAGCAGGACTCAGCCAGTATCACTTTCATCGCTTGTTTAAGAAAATGGTTGGTGTTACACCCAAAGAGTATGCCAACGCCCATCGAGGAAAGCGAATTCGTGAAGAACTACAACAGGGAAGCTCTGTAACTGAGGCAATTTACAATGCAGGGTTTGAGACAAGTAGCAGTTTTTACGAGAAATCAACCATGATGTTAGGGATGACACCTAGTAAATATCAGCAGGGTGCAGATGGCATTGAGATTCGGTTTGCTGTCAAGCGATCGTGGTTGGGTTGGGTTTTAGTTGCAGCAACAACCAAAGGAATTTGTGCAATTCACTTGGGTGATACTGAAGAAGTTTTGATTGAGCAGTTACAAAACCAATTTCCCAATGCCCAATTGAGTGAAAGTGACTCAACTTTCGAGGATTGGATTGAACAAGTTATTGCCTTTATAGAGATGCCTCAGCAAGGGCTGAATCTCCCCCTTGACATTCAAGGGACTGCCTTCCAGCAGCGTGTTTGGAGAACACTCCAAGACATTCCACCTGGTAGTACCGCTAGCTACGCGCAAATTGCTCAACAGATTGGTAATCCTAAAGCAGTTCGTGCGGTGGCTCGTGCTTGTGCAACCAATCAGCTTGCCATTGCTATTCCCTGTCATCGTGTGGTTGGCAGTGACAATACTTTAAAAGGCTACCGCTGGGGATGCGATCGCAAACGTGCCTTACTAGAACGTGAAGCAGCACAAACTGTTACTCAATTTTCTAATTCACAATGATGTGTTCTTCCATCGACACCCCATCTTTTCCCGAACGGATCAAAGCCCTAGATTGGGAAAAGATTCTGCAAACTTTGTACTTTCAAGGATTTGCCAAGATTGGGCAAATTCTCAATCCTCAAGAGTGCCATCAGATCATTAATCTTTATGGCGATCGCACTCAGTTCCGCAGTCATGTCAAGATGGAGCAATATCGTTTTGGACAGGGAGAGTATCAGTACTTTGCCTACCCACTACCAGCGATCGTTCAATCGTTACGGGAGACGGTCTATCCTTATCTGTTGTCAGTAGCAAATACATGGAATGAAGAATTGGGTAATGTCTTCGCGTTCCCCAATTCTCTAGAAAAGTTTCTCGAAACTTGTCATCGTGCTAAGCAAGTCCGACCAACGCCACTCTTACTCAAATACGAATCGGGTGATTTCAACTGTTTACATCAAGATTTGTACGGTGAGTTAACATTTCCACTACAAATGGCAATACTTCTCAGTGAGCCTGGGGAAGACTTTGTGGGTGGAGAGTTTGTGTTAGTGGAGCAAAAACCGAGAACACAATCAAGAGTCCATGTAGTACCATTACATCGTGGAGAAGCTGTAATTTTTGCGGTGAGCCATCGCCCGGTTCAAGGCACACGAGGGTTCTATCGGGTGAATCTCAAACATGGCGTCAGTCAAATCCATTCGGGTCAACGCTACTGTCTAGGAATAATTTTTCACGACGCAACTTAGAGGTTGTTTCAGAATTCTTAAAGGGTATAATTTTCCTTTCCATACTTAGAGCAACTGCTTGCAAGTGGGATCGCTCTATTACCAAGAGATTTTATAGCAAAAGTCATCTATTCGATGAGTGACATACTCCTACACTTCCACTTCGTGGTAAGTGTAGGCTTCCAAGACAATCCGGCTATTGCTTAGGAGGCTCTTGGCTTTAAGAACGGAATGCCCTACCGCTCTATTTTTGATATTTATTGCTGCATTGTGGTCACGGTCAAGACTACACCCGCAATTGGGGCAATCGTGCCAACGTTCATGCAGTTTTTTAGGAACTTTTGCCCCACATCTAGAACAATCTTGACTAGTGCCAGATGCTTTAACTGGGATAACCAACAAACCAGCATTTTCGGCTTTGTTTGTCAGGATTGACAGAAAGCTTGACCATCCGGCATCGAGTACAGACTTTGCTAGCTTAGAGCGTGAAAGTCCTTTAACATTCAAATCTTCAACAGCTATAACATCATACTTTTTAAGCAAATTATTAGCGGTTTTGAAATGAAAATCTTTGCGCTTGTCAGCAACTTTTTTGTGCTGCCTACCCAATTGTTTAACAGCTTTTAGCCTGCGTTTACTACCTTTTTTGCGCCGTGACACACGTTTTTGAATGACTCGTAAACGTTTTTGAGATTTGCGGTAATGTTGGGGGATAGGAGCTACCTCACCCTCAGCAGTTGTCAAAAACTCTTTTAGTCCAACATCAATACCTGTTATCGATTCAGGGTTAAAATCAGGCTTGATTGCTGGAACTGTGGCATCTTCTAGGCTAAGAGTTAGGTAATACCCATCGGCTTTTTTAGTTACAGATGCGGTTTTAATCTTAAAACCATCAGGAATAGGACGATGCAGAATTACCTTAATCTTGCCAAGCATCGGAAGATTAATTAAATTACCCTGCAAACATCCATCCTTCATTTGAGGATAAGTAAAAGTTCTATAACGGTCACGAGGTTTAAACCTGGGTTTGCCACTGCGTTTACCGTTACTATCACCCTTTAAAAACCTATCAAAAGTTACCTGAACTCGCCTGACTACATCCTGTAAAACTTGCGAGTAAATCTCGCTGTAATGTGGATGGGTTTTCTTGAGTTCGGGTAAAGTTTTTTTTTGAGAATAGTAATCCGGGTTATCTCTGAATTCTGGTAAATGACAAACAAGAGGACAAGCGTTGATAGGACAACAATTTTGCTCATACCAGTTGAATCTATCAGCCAACAAGTAATTATATTGAGCGCACAACATAGACAACCATCTGTCTATTTCTGTCGCTTGTTGTTTTGTCGGGCGTAATCTGTACTGATACGTTGTCCTCAACTGTTTATCACCACCTTTGTAAATCAGTGCTAGGTTTTTAGTATACACTGATTTTTATTTAAGTCTACAATCCAATGAAAAATGACTTTGTTTCCAAAGGGAGGTCTGTTAGTGACCTGAAAGTCCACCTTGTTTTAACAACAAAATACAGGCGTAGAGCGTTTAACACAGCAATGTTAGAACGCTTGCACACTATCTTTGAAGAGTTATTAGTAAAGTGGGATTGCAAGCTTGTTGAGTTCAACGGTGAAGATAATCACATACATCTTCTATTCCAATATCATCCTGACCTAGAACTTAGTAAGTTGGTCAATAACTTAAAGTCTATTTCCTCTAGAAAATTGAGACAAGAATTTTTTGAACATTTAAAAACTTTTTATAGTAAAGATGTTTTTTGGAATGGTTCTTATTTTATTGCTAGTTGTGGGGGTGTTACCGTTTCAACTTTGAAAAAATACATTGAAAATCAGCAACAACCAGAAGATTAAGAATTGTTCGTTTCCTCCATGTTCCCTTCCCTCGCCTATCGGCATTGGTCAGGGAACTGTCGTCAACACACAAACGCCATTCATCTCATCACTTACCGCGATAGCGGTAAGTGAGAGGCTTCTGTCAGTTCAAGCTAAATATCCTCAAAAATCTTGAGTCTACTTCAGTAGACTTTAGCTATTAGCCTGGGAATTTATTCCCAGGCGGGTAACAAAGTCAACAGTTAAGCTATTTCTAGCTGAAATCGACTGCAATGATAGTTGTGCGTCCCGATCAGAGGATGTCTGAGAAGTATTCGGCTGTTATCTTAAGTACATTCAGATCCCCCCTAACCCCCCTTATAAAGGGGGGAACAAGAATTAAAGTCCCCCTTTTTAAGGGGGATTTAGGGGGATCTAAACTCATTTGATACATAGTTAAGGACTTTTCAGACATCCTCTCAACACAATTAAATATTAGTACTCATCATGATTGATTCCACAGGTATTCCCGGCTGTATGATTTTTCGGCGTTTCCAAAGCCGATCCTTCAAGGCGGGGGGGCCGACTTCCATTACAGGGTTATAACGCACACTAGAGAGTGTCCACAATAGTGTGACTTGTCTGGCGTGTTTTTCAGCCACAGTGATGGGGTTGTATTGGGGATTGTGTCCGTCCCAAAGACCGATACTGGCATAGGCTGGATCGCCTCCGTCATCATACTGTTTGTTATTCACCCAAGAATGGAAAAACGAAGAAAGGTAAATTACATAGATACATAACTGCTTGAGGTCGTTAATATTAGCGATCGCTAATGACTGAGATTTCTGTCCCAGAACTGAATGCTTGACTAAATCCTCAGACATGCCCCCAATTTCTGACCAGTAAGCTTTTATACCCGCTTCTTGTTTCTGGAAGAATTCTGACACATATTCTTCTATAGCTTCCCATACACTCAATGCTGCTCTATCGAAGTGGTTATTCTGGACTTCATCTTTTAATGCTTGAATATGAGGACTCCAGTTGCGGTAGGAAAGGCGACTAATTTCATCTTTGAGTACTATGTCTACTTCCTCTGGGCTTAAAGATGAAGCTTCGGGAATGAAGCCTGTAGCACCAAGAATCAGTGCTGCTCCTAAACTATTGATGTTGAGTAGACCGTCAAAGTGGGGTTCTAACAGCAAGCGAATCGGGTTGTTAACCACATTGCGATAGTACGCCATGGCGTACTGATCCAAATTCATGTGAGTACGCCCCAGGTGAGATTGAATTTCCTGAAAGACGAACTCAGCAGTCCGAAATAACCGCTTTGACCACTCCCAGTCTGCATCACCAGGCTTATGAGTCTCTGTTTTGCCATTGAGAATAAATTTAATCGAGTGCAGGTGTAAATTATGATCTTCAAACTTAAAGCGTGCCTCGATTTCTGCGGGTAAAATACCTGCTTCTTCTACTTTATACTTGCGGCAATCGTAGCGGATAGTATATTGCCAAGGCTCAAAGGTATGCACTCGGTTAAATTTACCTGGGTTGAAGCCGTTCAGGCGGCGTTCCACAAAAAACTGATCTTCATACTTATCAGGACGTGTACGGGTGAGGTTAGCCGGCATCCATTGGGGAGCAGTTTGTCCTAATGCTTGCATGGTTTCCGCAACACCGACGATACCCAACATGGGGATGCTTCCCAAGGGTCTAGCAGGGAAAAGATGCAGCCCAAAGTTAGCTATGTAACGTGGCTTCGGTTTTACTCGGTCGGGTAAAGGACGGCGAAAATCATAGCGTGGGATATCTTGACCTATCTGCCCGTAGTAGGTGTAAACTTGTTTCGGATCTGGTTGGTTGCCCTTGATACCCCAGTCTACGAGTTCAGCACTTGGTTGCTGGAACTTACGCATATTAGCCGAGATTTGATAGACAACCGATCGCAAATGATTCACCGAAGCAGTCTCATTAATCGAGTGAGCCAGGATTAACGATAAATCAGGTGGGGCATGATATGGGTTAAATTCCAAGGGTTCGGCTAGTTCACTGGGTACGATTTCAGTTAAAGAAATCACCGCTACATCTTTGCAAGGATACTGAGTTTCATCCCAAGGAATGGTGCAATCTTTTGCTTCTTCGTTGGCTGCTTGATTGTCTGAAACTGCACGTAATTGGAACTGTAAAATATACTTAACTCCGCCATTCTTGACTTTCTGCTGATAGTCATTTTGCAGATAAGTTTCTGGTCTAGTATCATCTTCCAGGCGAGGCAGGTAATCAAGAGGTAGCCGCAGGTCAGCCGAGTTAATAAAGCCAGTATCCGCCGAGCGATCGCTATTAATCAAGCGGTAACGCAAGTAATATTGTTTACCATCAAGCCCTATAAATAAATATGTAGTTTCAGAATAATAGTGCAGTTTGGTGTAAGAGTCGGGATTACGGATAATTTCTGCAAATATCGGTGTAATCTTGGGAAACTCCACCAGCAATTTGGCTCGGTCTTGCAGCGGACTAGCCACCCAACGGGAAAACGAAGCGGCATCCGGTAAGATAAAACAACGCCCCGTACTCATTAACACATCTAAAATAGGTGTATGCAAGTCGAGGGCGGTGATGGGGGCATCGGCTGGGCCGTTGAGAATGCGTAGGGTTGCTCCGCGTCCGTCTAGAATTGCATCATCCCGAAACCCCTTAATGTTGGCATGGCGCAACAGAACTGGGAATTTTTTTCCTGCTTCCAATAGGCGATGGGGTGGAATATCCGGTTGCTTGACAACCTCAAGTACCCCCTTAGCCACAGTTCCAAAGGAATGGGTTGCCCGTCTTCCCTTCAGTTGGGCCATCTGACCAAAAACCCGCGCAATATCAGAAATAATTTTAGAAAACTTTGGCTCAATATCCCGGACTCTCGGATCACCAACGAGATGGTCAACTGGGTTTTGAATTTCGTTAGTCATATCTTGCTGTCACCTAAATTTAAAAGTAAAAAATGCTGCTAAAAGCAAAAATTTAGCAGTACAATCACATAAAAATTCCCGATTGTACAAGTCAATCAGGCACTATATGCAGGCTAAGTATTACTGAGTCGCATACTTCATGATACGCAACTAAAACGAAGGATTCCTGGGAATGTAAGGATGCTACACAAGTATTTACCGAAGTTAAACATTAGCATCTAGCTTAAAAATAGAGTCTGGGGGCTGTAAAAGAGACAGCTTCATGCTTAGTTATGGCATTTTCTCGTGATTAGCTGTCTAGAGGGAAGCGATCGCTTGTATGACGAGGATCTGCTAACTGTACAAAGACTTGAAAGATGACTGCTTGAGACATGACTCAAATTGTTGCCAAATAACCAACTCCTATTTTTATTATTCAGTGTTACTTATGAGAATAAAATAGCTGCATTTACATAGGTGAACAGTAGCAAAAATGACCAGAATAATGTATAGTGTGAAAGTAAATAATTTTACTGACATACCCCAAAAAGTCAAGTGAGAAGAATTATGGTTGCTGCAACTGTTATCAAAAAAATATCAATGGCTGTTGTCAGTTCTGGAATTATTGCTCTAAGCACAGGAGGGCTAGCACAGGCAGCAATTATTGTGCCTAATGGATTAGAAGCTACAGAGGGTAACATCAACAACGGTTGGCCGTTCGGCTTAGGTTTCCAAGGCCGCTATCAGCAAGTTTACAGTGCTTCAGAGTTTGCATCGCTATCTGTACCTCAACTAATTAGCCAAATTACCTTTCGTCCCGATAGTGATTTCGGCAATCAAGGCGCTTTCTCATCCACACTTTCTAATATTTTAATTAATCTTTCCACTACAACAAGCACACCTGATAATTTGAGCAGCATTTTTGCAAATAATGTCGGGGCAGACAATGTTACAGTCTACAGTGGATCTTTGCTACTTGAAAGTGCCGATGAAGGGCCAGATGCTGGCCCCAAAAATTTTGACATTGTGATCAATTTACAAAATCCATTTTTATACGATCCAACTAAAGGTAATTTATTACTTGATGTGAAAAATTTTGCTGGAGGTAATACTATTCAGTTTGATGCCCAAGGAAATCTCGACATTATTAACGGAGATTCCGTATCGCGTCAATGGAGTTTTGATCCTAACTTTGCTACTGCTAATGGACAAGATACAATAGGATTAGTAACAAAATTTACATTCAAATCTGTCCCTGAACCTTCAACAGCGTTGGGGACGCTGGCAATCAGTGTTTGGGGTGCAGCATTGTTGAAACGCAAACATCAAAAGAAAACAACTTGACAGTTGTAGTGGCTTGAAAGCTTCCACGCTGATCAACAAATAGGCCCA
This sequence comes from Nostoc sp. NIES-4103, assembly GCF_002368335.1. GTDB lineage: Bacteria > Cyanobacteriota > Cyanobacteriia > Cyanobacteriales > Nostocaceae > Amazonocrinis. The sequence continues at coordinate 6,706,023 of NZ_AP018288.1, forward strand.
GTGGTGCGCTAAGCGATGATGTTTTTCTGTAGTGCGATCGCATTATAGCAATTCCCAAGCATATGAAATACACCCCACCCGCGTACTCCGCGCACCCTCCCCTTGCTAAGGGGAGGGTTGGGGAACTCGGGGCCCCCTCTGGGGATTAGGGGAGGGTTGATTTTGTACCTCACCAGAGTTGGAAACGCATTATCTCCTCAAAAAATCTGGATTTTGTAATTTAGGCGTTGTAAGCTAATGTGCGTCTAAATTGCAAATTATCTAGTTAAAACCGTCATTAGTCATTAGTAAAAAGGACTAATGACTAATGCTTGGTTTTTTGAAATACAGGAGTTGTATAGCGCGTGATTAAACCAGAGGTAGCATCTTACGGGTCTTGGCGATCGCCTATTACCACAGATTTAATTACTGCACGTACCATAGGATTGGGACAGATTGCTCTTGATGGCGAAGACATTTACTGGAGCGAGTTACGACCCTCAGAGTTAGGTAGAACTGTAGTGGTGCGACAAACTGCAAATCATCAAATTCAGGATGTTATACCAGCTCCCTTTAATGTACGTACTCGTGTTCATGAATATGGCGGTAGCTCTTTTTTAGTAGTTGATGGTACTGTTTACTTTAGTAATTTTACTGACCAACGCCTCTATCGTCAGGATTTTGGTAGTGAGCCGCAAGCTATTACACCTGAAGCAGCTATGCGCTATGCAGACTATATCTTTGACCGTCAACGCCAGCGAATTATTTGTGTATGCGAAGATCATACAGTTGCAGAGCATGAAGCCGTCAATACAGTAGTTAGTATTGGGCTAGAGAAAGATAGCCAAATTCAACAATTAGTATCTGGAAACGACTTTTATGCCTCGCCTCGCCTTAGTCCTGATGGATCTCGCTTGGCTTGGCTAACTTGGAATCATCCCAATATGCCGTGGGATGGTACGCAACTGTGGGTAGCCGAAGTGAAAGCTGATGGTTTGTTAGCAGATACTCAACAAGTTGCAGGCGGTTTAGATGAATCTATCTTTCAGCCAGAGTGGTCACCGGATGGCAAACTGTACTTTATTTCTGACCGCACAGGTTGGTGGAATATATACCGCTGGGAAAATGGGAATATAGAATCACTGACCCAAATGCAAGCAGAATTTGGTCGTCCTCAATGGGTTTTAGGCACATCTACTTATGCTTTCGAGTCGGCTAGTCGGATAATTTGCACTTACACCCAACAAGGCAGTTGGTATTTAGCTAGTCTTGACATCACAACGAAACAACTAGAACCACTGGCAACACCTTATACAGATATTAGTTCTGTCCATGCAGCTCCAGGAAAGGTAGTGTTTGTGGGAAGTTCTCCTACAGAGTTAAGAGCGATCGCACAACTAAATTTGACTAGTGGGAAGCTAGAAGTACTACGCATCTCTAGTGATGTAACAATTGATTCTGGTTATCTTGCCCTACCCCAGCCAATTGAATACCCCACAGCAGATGGTAAAACAGCCTATGCACTATTTTATCCACCAAAAAACCGTGATTACATCGCCCCAGAAGGTGAAAAACCTCCTTTAATTGTCAAAAGCCACGGCGGCCCAACCGCAGCAGCTTCCAGTAGCTTGAGTTTTAGCATTCAGTATTGGACTAGCCGAGGGATAGCAGTTCTGGATGTGAATTACGGTGGTAGCACAGGCTATGGACGGGAGTATCGCCAACGATTAAATGGTCAGTGGGGAATTGTCGATGTCGATGATTGTGTGTTTGGTGCGCGTTACTTGGTCGAACAAGGGAAAGTAGACGGCGATCGCTCTTGCATTTCTGGTGGAAGTGCCGGTGGTTACACAACGCTTTGTGCTTTAACTTTCCGAAATACTTTCAAAGCAGGGGCTAGTTACTATGGAGTTAGTGATTTAGAAGCCTTAGCACGGGATACACACAAGTTTGAATCCCGGTACTTGGATGGGTTAATTGGTGCTTATCCACAACAGCGTCAAATTTATCAACAGCGATCGCCAATCAACTTTACCGACCGTCTCGCCTGTCCAGTAATTTTCTTTCAAGGACTAGAAGATCGGGTAGTCCCACCCAACCAAACTGAAGCAATGGTAACAGCCATGAGAGGTAAAGGTTTACCTGTAGCTTATGTTCCCTTTCCAGGTGAACAGCATGGCTTTCGCCAAGCCCAAAACATCAAACGCTCATTAGAAGCAGAACTCTACTTCTATTCACGTATTTTCAACTTTGAACTTGCTGAACCAATCGAACCAGTAATAATTGAAAATCTGTAAGTTGTCAGTTGTCAGTTGTTGTTAACACTCTCCCCATCCCCCCATCTCCCCCATCTCCCCCATCT
>NZ_AP018288.1:6709074-6828138 GCF_002368335.1 Nostoc sp. NIES-4103
CCCTCATCTCCCCTGCACCCCTGCACCGAAAGCACCCCACCACTAACTAGCATCCTGCAAACTTACTGATGATTCGTGCTGTAACATGTTTTTTCCTTGCTTTTTGGCAAAATACATCAAAGTATCTGCTTTTTCTATCATGTCGCTAACAGAATCTGGAGGTTCATTAAAAGTAATAGCACCAATACTAAAAGTTACTGAGAAACCTTGTTGCTTCATAGATGCTAAAAGAAGTCTTTGAACTCTATGAAGTACTACCTCTGCTGATTCGTAGCTAGTCCGTGGCAGTAAAATAGCAAATTCATCACCACCAATTCTGGCGATTATGTCAATTTTACGAAGGGTACTTTTAGCAGCATCAGCGACTAAACACAGAAGTTGATCACCAACACTATGCCCAAATTGATCGTTTACTTGTTTAAAGTTATCAATATCTATGTAAGCAAATGTCAAGGTTTCTTGATGCCTGACAGCCTTATTGATTTCATGTTTTGCCAAATCGAGAAAAAACATCCTGTTTGTTAAGCCAGTTAAAGCATCAGTTCGAGCCAGTTTTTCTAGATTTTTTAATGTAGATTTCAGTTCTGATAACAAATAGTTAGTAAATAGGAAAAAAGCTAGATTGACAATTGTATTCCAGTACGGTACTAAAAAGTGTGAATAATAACTTGCTACTCTTGGGTTGACCATAAACCATGTTATTGAACAGGTAATTGAGATTACCAATCCAGTACAATTACCTGCTAACCATGTAGCAAGACCAACAGGAAGTAAATAAAAAATTGATACAGAAATGTCTGAGGGTATGTAGTAATCTATTAAACCTATGATGATAGTAAGACAAATACTTAGTAAGAATGATAATGATTTTGGTTGTGCATCTAATATTTTGATTAAATACATATTCCCCTCAGTTTAACTGCACCATTATGTGCAGTTACTTGTGAGTGCTGAACACACTCAGTTTAGGCTTTTTTCACCGAACCACATCTTGTCTACCTTGTCAATGTTTAAGTCAGTATAGAGTAGGAGTTTGCACACTCAACCGCCAATATTTTTTAGGTATGATACCAAAATTAGGATGACTAAATATTGTTTAAACTTCGTGGGGTAGTCTTGTAGTGAAGACTTTGAATAGAAACTCAATCGTAAAAAACTGCTCAGTAGAGTAACCCTGCGTAGCAATTTGTGGGAAGATCTGAAGTCCTAAGTAAGTAGCCATGATAAATTTTGTAGACGAGAAATAATGAAACTTTACTTTACTAACTTCTGTACAGGCGGGTAAGGCACGCATATCTTGCTATTAATTGAATCAGATTGCAAAACCCACCTCCTAGAATGAGCGAACTCAGTACTAGCACTTTCAAGCTAGATAGGTGTAAATAAATATAGCTAAGTTAAAACTTGTAAAAATCCTGAAATCTTGAGAAAGTGTGTGAATTACTGATGATCGCATCACACACAGTTATCGCCTCAGCACTGGCTAAATCAGGATAAAATTACAACTTTTCTGACAAATGGATTTGCAGCAGCCAATTTGCGATCGCCTTAACTGCTTTTGTAGGAGAAATTGCTCATTAGCAGTAACTGTTGCTTGTGCAAGTGCAAACATGTATAGCTGTCGCCAGTAGTGTTAGGACATGAACAGATGATAAAACCTAGACACAAAAAGACTTTTCACCCAGTACCCAGTCCCTATTGCCCCTAATCCCCACTCCCTGCGGTCGTGGGGGCCCCGAGTTCCCCAGTCCCCAGCTATATAAGTCCATCAGACATCAGGAATAGATAATCAATTCTTGCCAATTTCCAATGCCCGATTCACAGTTGAAGATATAGTTTATACCTTTGAAGGGTAAGCTATGGTTATTTAAGAGATACTACGGAAGTATTTGCTCAAAGAGTCAAAGTACTTCACAATCAGGGTTTTAGCTTAAAATCACCCCTCAATTTTATAATTAAATCATACTTTAGTTAGATGTCAATCAATCGTTCATATTGTATTCATTAATTCCGTAATTTGCCTGAAGCATTATAGTTGAATACTTGTGTAGTATGTAACACAACGTTTTTTTATTTTCTCAGTCATTGTGAAATCTATTCTACAGACCTACTTGGAACAAGAAATCTGGATACTAATAAGAGATAAGTGGTACTTCGCCACAGTTATCGGGGTTTGGGATGATTTGTTGTGGTTTAAACACAGAACTTACAACAAAGAGACAGAGGAAGATACCCTGTGGGAAATGATTGTCAAAATCAGTGAAATAATTGCTGTTGATAAAGTTAAGTCTGTTGTTAGCAGAAAACCAGACGTGTTTATGTCACGATTACAGGAAACAGATAAAAGCGCTGGTAATTTTCACCAAGAACCGGAAAATTAGTTAGAAAGCAGGGGAGCAAAGCAGCAGGAAAGATGATGACGTTGAGGAGGCAGTACGTTGCAGAGTATGGTTTTCCAAGATCCGCGCGACTGGCATCAAATGTTGTCCATGACTGGGGCTATCTTATGGTACTGCCTCACCGCATCACGTATTTGTTGTAGCAATTGCCATGAGATGAGGCAGAAATAACTCTTAGCTCCCCACTACCTATTTAATGAGGTTGACAGCGCTCAAACGCTGATATATTAACTCTTTTAAAATTTGAAATCTCAAATCTCAAGTCTTAGATCTCAAATCGGAAATACAGTTGGTATTATCTTTTGTTACCTGGTAGGCTGTATTATCTAGATATATAGCTGTCGCCAGTAATGTTAGGACATCAACAGATAATAAAACCTAGACACAAAAAGACTTTTCACCCATTACCCCTAATCCCCAACGCCACTTGCTTCAAGCCGGGAAACCCGTCCAACGCAGTGGCTCCTCCCTGCGGTCGTGGGGGCCCCGAGTTCCCCAGTCCCTAGTCCCCAGTCCCCAGTCCCCAGTCCCCAGTCCCCAGCTATATTTTGCACAGCCTTCTGGCTCATCTGTTCGTAGACAAAATTTTTTATCTATTTTTGCCACTTTGCTCTAGCATAGAGTTATAGTAGATAGACGAACGTAGCGATCGCGTGCATGTATAAGGCTAAAAAGTGTTAGCTAACTGGTTATTGCTACTCCACATGGCAGTAGTTTAAGGTTTAGCAGCATTATCAAGCTTTGTTGAAAAGCTGGTCAAGAATTTGCCAAGTACTGAATTCATCACGACTGATTGACTATCTACCTCAGCAAAGTTGAGGCAGTCTGCATCTGCTTCGATTTATCAGGTCAATCTTTTGGTAAAGAACTTCTGGGGCTAGTCAGACATAGACTATTGCCTATATCTGAAGTTTTATAGATAATTTAGTGACCTAATTAACTTTGCTTAGTCCAAGCTTTTGGACGTAAATTTATTTTTTTGCATTCCACGATTTGGATGCTCAGTTCAAGGCTGACAAATTTTAATTTGCAAGCCCATTATCCAATTATATATTTAGTTTTTGTGATGCAATATGAATAAAATAACTTCACACTAAAACGGCTAGATTAAAGTTAAAAATCAAAGTTATAGCAACTAGCAATTGATTTTGCTACACCGTAGAAGTAATTCATGAATTGCCTCTACAATTAGCACGTTCGCTTAAGGACTGAAAATTTGCCGACAGACGAGCGCAACTCAGGTTAAAAATTATCAAATATTAAATTCCTTCGCTACAAATGAAAGCAACACTTTTAATAAAAAAGGTCAATTTTATCAGCCTTTGAAAAAGTGTTTCTGAAGAGGTATTTAGATTTTTGGTGTTTACCTTTTAACTTGCGTTGGCTTTTGATATCAAGTTCAGTTAATTACTTATAATTAAAAACTCTACGCGTCTATCTTCGGCTTTACCTGATTACAAAAGGTTGGGCAGTTCTTCGTTTCAGCGCGTTTGGGTGTCAGCTTTAATTATAAGTGTTTCTCATAACCTGATATAACTTCTGAACTCTGACTTACTCTGCAAAATCAACTACATACAATCAACAAACACTTTATAATATGATGAGCGATTTTGAATTTATCTTAACTATTTGCATCCTCGCAGTAGCCTATCTCTTTAGTGTTTACTTGTGTATCGCGTTTTATCAAAATTCCAATCACTAAAACTGCTGACTACTTCTTTTGTAGTGAAAGAATAGCAAAATACTTGACTGAGGATATCCAAAGCTGGGTCTGGTGAAAGTTCCATGCCCAGATTGAAGCTATCTATGATAGTAGCTGGCGATCGCCTGTGGTGAATGTACCACGCCATACCTACTAGGAATGCATATTATCTTATTTTAGTCAACTATGCCGTAATTGTTTACTTCTGTCGCCTGCTCATACCATTTTATGAAAAGCCTGATACTAATTTTTTCATCGGCCCAGAGCAATGTAAAAAAAGATATGACTAGAAAATCGCTTTATAGGGAAAGGGTTAGGCTTTTGATTACTGAATCAGTGAACCAAAGTTAGATAATTTAAGATAAACTGCTTACTACAGTCTGAATAATAAAGAAATTAGAAAAGTTCTAGACAAAAAAGTAACCAAAAAAATCAAGCAAAGGCATAGTCCGCTACATTTAAAATGCGAACAATTGCAGAAATTAACGAGAAAATTAACCGCCAACGTGCGGTAGTGCTAACGGTTGAAGAATTAAAAGCACGAATAGCAGAAGTCGGTGCTACCAAAGTTGCTAAAGAAGTTGATGTGATTACTACAGGCACTTTTGAGCCGATGGAATCAAGTGGTGCAATTATTAATCTGGGACACACTGACCCTCCAATCAAAATTCGCCGATGCTGGATAGATGGTGTTCCAGCATATAGTGGTTTTGGCGCTGTAGATTTATACTTGGGTGCTAGTTGTGCCGTGGATGTCATGGACGGAGAAGAAGTCCGGGAACGCGGCGGGGGTCATGTGATAGAAGATTTGATAGCAGGCAAACCTGTACACGTAAGGGCCATAGGACAAGTAACAGACTGTTATCCACGAGCAACTTTTGAAACAACAGTTACTTCCGACACGATAAATCAGTTTTATTTATTCAATCCGCGCAATCTCTATCAAAATTTTATTGTGGGGGTAAATGGAGGCGATCGCCCACTTTTTACTTATCTGGGCCCATTACAACCGCGTTTAGGAAATGCAGTTTACTCTAATCCTGGTGCTGTTTCTCCCCTACTCAATGACCCCGATTTGCAACTAATTGGTATTGGTACAAGGATTTTCTTAGGCGGTGGTATTGGTTATGTTGCTTGGGAAGGCACTCAGCATTTCCCTTTACAAAAGCGCTTAGCTAATCGTACACCCATTGGGCCAGCTGCGACTTTAGCTTTAATTGGTGATGCCAAACAAATGGATGCTCGTTGGGTGCGGGGTTGTTACTTTAAAAGTTATGGGCCTTCCTTAATGTTAGGCGTAGGTGTCCCACTACCAGTATTAAATCAAGAAGTAATTGAACGCTGTGCAGTTCAAGACAAAGATTTGGTGGCACCGATAGTGGACTTTTCTATTCCTCGGCGCGTCCGTCCCACCTTTGGGTTAGTGAGTTACGCCCAACTCAAATCTGGGCGTGTCACCATTGAGGGTAAAACAGTGCGGGTTGCTCCCCTTGCCAGTATGTTTTATTCTCGACAAATCGCCCTAGAGTTAAAACAGTGGATTGAAGCAGGCACTTTTACCCTCACAGAACCAGTTTCTCCAATTCCTATAGAGCGATCGTTTTTACCCCAAGACCGCTGGACAGATTTTTGATCTTGGGGACTAGGGACTGGGGACTAGGGACTGGGGACTGGGGACTGGGGACTAGGAAATTTCTTCTCAATACCCAATACCCAATCCCCAATACCCAATCCCCAATACCCAATCCCTACTCTTGCGTTGGCTTTGGTCGTTTAATCGGCTTGGGAGCGGGTGTTTTAGGTATCGGTTTTGACACTACAGAAGGTTCGCTACTGGCGCTTGTTTTCTTAATTGGACGTGGCGTTTCCCCACTACTGCGTCTGGGAGGAAATGGTTTTCTCATTCCACCGCGAGGCCCACCTTTGAATGGTGGTCTGCGTTTTTTGGGCAAATCAGCTATCACTTCAGCATGTTCTACTACCAATACGTCAGCTTCCCTCTTGACTTGGAAGTCCCAGAACTTACCCACTGCTTTTGTGGTCAGCACACCCCGCAATTTCAACTTAAAATACTTGGGTTTCTCATCTGCTTTGCGTGCAGCTTGCTTGATTTTGACCACTAAACTTTTAGCGTCAAAAGACTGGTATACTACCTCGCCACGAACAGAAAAACCACCATCTGGAATATCAGATGAGGGTGCTAAGTCGCTTAAACTTTCTTCATGGTTTTCAGTTAAATCATCATCGGGTGTCTGTAATTCTTGTGACCCCGAATCTTGCTGAATTTCTTCTGTTGGCTGTTTAGCCAGGTTTTCTGGCTCCCAAACGCCTACAATTTGGAGGTGCAAGGCGTCATTTTCTTGCCTTGTGCGTGGATAAACTACCCACAGATGATCTCTTTCTAGGTCTAAATGATTTTTGACTAAGCTCATAATTCGACCGAGTAGCACGGCGTTCAGTTGTACGCCATCTGCGGTCAGCAAAGTACCTTGAGTAAATTGTTCGCTGCTAGCATGGTAGCGACCCCGGACTAATCCGATCGCGCGGTACTGCATTGGTTCACTTGGAGGTGGAATCGGCTGTTGCCGATTGGCTAGGTTTCCATTTGAAGCAGTCTCGCTAGAGTTAACAGGCGAATTATCAACTTTTGGAACTGGGGCTGTTGGAGCTTGGGCTGCTACTGTCTTCACATTAGCGGCTGGCTCTGTATTGGTTTGAGGTTGGTTGGAGGATTCAGGCGAAGGCATCAGGTCGGAATTCATAAAAACTCCTTGCGGCGGAGACACATCCCATTGTGGGATTTAACAAAAGCAGCTGAAAAGAGCGTTGTGCGGCTGATGAAAGTATATTAGCTTTCCACTAACTCACACCAGAGCGCCCTACGCAATTTGCAAAACGCTAAATTCAACTTTACAGACTAAACCTGTAATTTAGCGCTTTTATACTAGTTTCGGAAGCATATCATAGCTACTATTTTGACGGCTCCTCCTAAAGTCATCAATTACTTGAGTAGCATAAATAGTTATTTGTTATAAAATTCACAGACAATTGGCGGTATTCCGCAAACTTTTGGAAATTTTTAACTTTGTGATTTATGTAAATGATAATGTCAAGCAAGGATAAAGTATAAAGTATGTAGACGCTCTTAAAGGCGGCTTCCCGTAGAGTAAGATGAAGTACTACTAACAGGTAAATCTGAGCTGGAAAAAAGAAGCTGTACATTAATCATCTTCATTACGGATTAATCCGCTTGCTTGTATTCCTGATTCAATGAAGTACAAAGTATAAAACTTTAATTTTTTATACTTTATCCTTCATACTTCATCCTTTCTTCGGTCATTAGAGTTCTGGAGAAGTATAAAACTGTGTCTCAACCACGCAACCGCTGGGTAGTTCAGGTCATCTTGGTAGTGGCAATTCTTGCTTTTGTGGGAGTTTCAGTAGTTCCCATCATTGGAGCATTTAATAATACACCATCTACAAACCAGAATAATGCCAGCCCCAGAGGTAGCTTAGCTTCCTCCGAGGAAAAATCAAAATTGGAAGACGAAGTACGGGGTTATGAACTGGTTTTGCAAAGGGAACCAGAAAATCAAACTGCCCTCAAAGGCTTGTTCAAAGCACGGTTAACATTACTGCGTCAAAAAGGAAAAGGAGAGATTAAACCATCTGACATTCAACAGGCAATTGAACCCCTAGAAAAGCTAGCCAAACTCAATCCTGAAGAGTCAGAATATGGTGTGCTACTAGCTCAAGTCAAACAGCAAATAGGTGATAAAGAAGGGGCTGCTCAAGCTTATCGCTCTATTTTAGCTACGAAGCCAGGTGACTTGAATGCTTTGCGGGGAATGGTGGCTCTTTTGATAGACCAGCAACGCCCAGAAGCAGCTATTGGCTTGCTACAAGAAACACTTCAAAATGCAACACAAGCAAATACAATTCAGCCTGGAAGTGTGGATACGGTGGCTGTGCAGGTGTTACTAGGTAATGTTCACGCGTCACAGAAACGCTACCCTCAAGCTATTTCAGCATTTGACCAAGCAATTAATAAAGATCCCAAGGATTTCCGTCCCGTTTTAGCAAAAGCGATGTTATTAAAGCAACAAGGAAAAATTACAGAGGCAAAACCTTTGTTTGATAGTGCTGTGGCTTTAGCTCCTGCTAAGTATAAAGACGAAATTAACAAAGCAGCAGCCGCTTCTCCTATTCCAACTCCTGCTGCATCGGCGACACCTGAAAGTAGTTCGCAGCCATGAGGGTGCAGGGGGAGCAGGGGGAGCAGGGGGAGCAGAGAAGAATTTGCAACAAATTTTCTCCCCATCCCCTCATCTCCCTCATCTCCCTCACGCTCCTTCGATCGCTGCAACTACACCAAAAATTAGAAATAGGCATCCACCAGCGAAGGTGAGTTGACGTTCAGAAATGCGTCCAGCAATCAGTTTGCCACCGATAACCGCGATCGCAGCACAAATGGCATGTCCTAAAATTGCACCTACAGTTACACCAATGGGATTATTTCCTGCTGCTAGAGCAATGGTAGCAATTTGGGTGCGATCGCCCCACTCGGCCATAAATGTCAAAACAAAGGCTTCTGTAAAAATTGTCCAGTAGCTTTTTCGCTTTGGTAGTTGCAAATCCGCCTGTTCCACTGCTGCTTTTGCTTCTTCTACAACTTCTGGATCATAAGCAGCTGGCATCTTCTTAGCTTGATACAACAGCTTGATACCAAAGGCAATAAACAAAACTATTTCGGCGTAGTAAATATAAATTTTTGGCAACAAAGACACTGTTTGTCCCAGTAAGACCGAAAGTATCGTCATGGCAGCCAAAGCAGCTATCACACCAGCGAACACCAACCGTCGGGAGTGATGCATCGCTAAAATCATAGCGATAAAAAATGTTTTATCCCCTAGTTCTGAAACTGTAATTAGTAGTAAACCTGCGGTAAAAGCTGTCAGCACTCTCTCAAGCTCCTGAAGAATCATCTACTGATGTGAAGCTCAATGAGAACCAAAAGACCTCACCGAGCTTCACACATTTTTGTGTGAACTCAGTGAAGGTCTCGCTGCCAAATCTTTGTTTAACCCCGTCCTTAAGAACGGGGTCTTCATTTGTCACCTAAACCAGGCTCATCGCCAGCATGTTGATTTAGGTTAACTGGCTTTGATATTTTTTGCCAGTAGCTACTCCCCTTCTATTCGATAAAAATTGTACATCTATCTTTAGTACGAGTCAAGTCAGAATAATTCGTAATTGATAATTCGTAATTCGTAATTGTCACCCTTGGACTTCAGTTGCTTGTTCTGAAATAATGATTGTCAAGAGCGTTTACTCTCGATTCATGAATCAAAAGGGCTTGTAACTATTTAATTACGAATTACGAATTACGAATTAGTAATTAATTGTTCATCAGTCAACAGTCAACAATTTTTCAGTTTTTGGTGATGCAAGTCCAACCAACTGTTCACTCAGTTCCCACAAACGCTCAGCTTTGGCATCATCACGGGCTTGGGGGGAAACTTTTTGCACGAAGGATTTACCATCTTTTTTCTGACGATTTCCCCAACTCCAATAAGCACCAGATTGCTTGTACTCAGGATCGATGACGACCGCTGCAACTCTCTCTCCTGCTAGTTCTTGAGATACATATCCCCCAGTGATGTACTTTTGGAACAAGGGGAAAATTTTCTGGAACAGAGGATAGTGGTTGCGGAATAAAGGTGTTTCTGCCACACATCCTGGATACAGAGAAGTGAAGGTGATACCAGTTGATTCATGATAGCGGCGATGCAGTTCGCGCATAGTTAGCACATTGCAGACTTTACTATCTTTGTAAGCTTTGACGGGTTCAAACTTCTTGCCGTCAATCATGGAAATCGGTGGTTTAAAGCCAGCTGCAAAACCTTCCAAATCGCCCAAGTCTGGACGCGGCGGGATCTTACCACCTAGTTCATCTGGGTTATGGGTGACAGTTCCCAAAATCACCAGTCGCCGATCCGCAGCAGGAGACTTTTTCAAATCCTCAAGCATCAAATTACACAACAAGAAATGACCAAGGTGATTAGTGGTCATGGTTAACTCGTAACCTTCTGGACTGCGTAATGGCTCTTTGATTAAAGGCATATAAATTGCAGCGTTGCAGACCAATGCATCCAAGGATTTGCCAGTGGCTCTGAAGTTATTCACAAACCGTCGCACGCTGTCCAAGGAACCAAGGTCAATAAGCATGATGGTGTAGCTGTTCTGGGGTATTCCCAAATCTTGAGCAGCTTTTTGTGCCTTTGCCAAATCTCGACAAGCCATGACTACATGCCATCCTCTGTTAGCAAATGCTTTTGCAGCATACAAACCTACCCCAGAGGAGGCACCTGTGATTACAACCGTTGACTTCCGATCCTGTGCCATTTCTATTCAGACTCTATTAATCGCCTTTTCCTATCTTCAGGATCTTACATCACGTTGTTGTACCAATACTTTTGTAAACTTGAGTTTAACATTTGGTAATAAATAGCTAAATATATTAATTATTACAGCCAAATTGTTACGAAATCTTAAGCAAAATGTCGGGATTAAGCTTCAATCAGGTAGATACTCATCATTTGTTACTTCTAGTAGTTCGTATGGACACAGAATAGGAAAAAATTCTATTGTCAAACCAGTTTCAGCTTTTGCTTGCTTAACAGCTTGTGCATAACATTCTGCAAAGATGCTCTCAAGATAGGATTTGAGACTAGGCGAATCATGGAGACCTTCATTGACACGTCTGCGATGTTCAATTATGCTTCCTTCCCAGCTACCGCTTCTGTTTTCTGGCTGAAACTGCCATTTAAGCAAGTGTACCAGAATGACAATGAGATTACTTTTGAGGCTGCGGCGTTCACTCCTTCCCATGTCCGCGATTTCCTCTATCAAGTTTTCCCAGTCCACGTTTGCGTAGTCTTGACTTTGCAATTTTTCTACAATTGTTTCTATCCATTGCAAGTAGTCAGTTTCATATAAAGCTTGGGAATGGGTTTTTAAAGAAGACATGGCAGTTTCCAAAGAGGATTGTGACTGTAGTTTGTGTTGGTGCGATCGCTACTACTAATTCAAATATCTGACTAAAATCAAAATGCTTTAGAGCGCTTCTTCAGTTTTACCTAGTTTTCTTTTAAGAATCTCTTCCATTTCCCTCAAATCCTCTTCTGTCTGGGGAAATGGATATTTTGGACTATTAGGATTTCCACGTTTAATCAAAGCTTCGATGGCGTCATCATCTTCTCGATGAGCCAAAACGTATGCTCTCAGTTCTTGACGGGTCATTTTGCTAAAGTCAGGCTTCGTCATCGTTAAATTTCCATTGACCATCAGGGAAAATTACAATCTCAAGACTTTCAGTTACACCAGCAAGGATAAATACTGTCTTTGTATTGTAGTTATAGCGAAATAAATAGATTGGCTGATATCCATTTGAGAGCATTTGGCATATTCTGACGCAGGTGAGAGCCTGTTCTGTGGTAGGCATACACTGTTATCAATATCATAGCGAGTACCACCATACCTTAAAAGATCTACTGCAAATAGTAAATATATGTGTTACAACAATATATAGATATAGATCGAACTTTCCATCAACACATAATTTATACCAATGCCAGTCGTTAGAATACCTGATCCTATTTACAAGAGGCTTCAAGCTATAGCTGTCCCTTTTGAGGATACACCTGTCACTGTTATTGAGAAGCTATTAAATGAATATGAGCTACATCACAAGTCTCAGCAAGTTTCTAATATAGATATAGAAAATTTTTCTCAAACTGCAAATTATTCTGAAATAGATAATTATAAAATTCTCGATCCTGATACTCCCAGTAATCTAACCTATAGCAAGGTACTGCGAGCCTTAGTTGATCACCAAGAAATTCATAACCCGAATTGGAATAGAATTATAGCTAAAGCACACGAAATTGCTATTAATAAAGGAATCTCTGTAGAGGATTTGCTCGAACTGACCCCATTTCATGTAGTTCCAGGCGAGAAAAATGAAGATGGCTTTCGCTACCTACCAGAGATAAACATTTCAGTGCAAGGAGTAGGAGCAAATGTTGCTTGGTGTAAAACGTTGTACTTAATGAAAAAATTGAAATTACCAATTGAAATATACTTTAAGTGGGGAAACGAAGAGGGAGCAGCCTATCCTGGTGAGAAAGGTAAACTCTGTTGGAGTCCGAAATAGCATGTAGTAATTAATGCTAATCAACCTCACTTTTCACTTTATATTTGCACAGTGGGGTTTTTATATAAAATATATTATATATGTTTCATATATAAATTATGGTATTGAAATTCGACCAGATGGTAATATAGAACCATGACAAAGGTAAACTATGCTGGTATGAGTGACCAAGAGCTAAAGCGTTACCTTCTGTGCTATCGGGATGATGATGAAGCGTTTTATGCTTACATGGCGCGACGGCAATCTCGTCCTCGTGACACTGTTATAGAGTTGAACGATCCAGCTTGGGAAGAAAAAATAACAGCTCTGATTCAAAAACAGATAAGCTCTGTTCAATAGTTATAAAATCTATACTCCTGTTGTTAATCGAGGTGGACGAGGCGGTTGCAGTCCCCTCGATTTATCATTGTTTAATATTTCCTTTCCTGTGGCTCAAACATGGTAATCGTCACCGGGCGATATTGAATATCAATACCTGCTGGTGAATAATAAGCCATTGTGTGTTGCAGGAAATTAGCATCGTCTCGCTGGGAATAATCTTCACGGAAGTGTGCGCCGCGACTTTCTCGGCGATTTAAGGCTGATGCTAAAATCGTCTGACCTACTACCATCAAACTCCGCAATTCTAAAGCTTCTACAATTTCTGTATTCCAACAACTGCCTTTATCATCTAAATAAATTTGTGGATATTGTTGTTGTAATTCTGCGAGTTTTTGCAAACCCTCACGCATTAATGCCTCAGTGCGGAAAACGCCGCAGTATTCAGTCATACAATCTTGGAAGGCTTGACGGACTTGATTAATCCGATACTGTCCTGGCTGTTCTAGCAAGGCTTGGATTTGTTGCTGGGCTTCTGTAATGTAACGTTGCTCATCTACAGTCGGTAACTTACGTTTTTGCACATATTGAGCGATCGCAGCCCCAGTCCGTTTACCATAAACTACACACTCTAGCAGCGAATTACTCCCCAAACGATTCGCGCCGTGAACGGAAACACAAGCTGTTTCACCAGCCGCAAAGAAGCCATCAACAAAATTATCACCACTACTACGCACTCGTCCGTCAGTATCCACTGGTATGCCACCCATGCAATAGTGAATAGTAGGACGTACTGGCATAGGCTGAGTTACAGCGTCAACACCGACTAAGCGGTGTGCTTCTTCCCAGCAAAAGGGGACACGACTCATAATTTTTTCTTTGCCCATGTGCCGCAAATCAAGATAGACAAACGGCCCGCCTGCACTACCATCAGGATGAATACCACGTCCTGCGCGAATTTCGTAAGCGATCGCTCGTGAGGTAATATCACGAGGAGCTAATTCCATACGGCTGGGTGCATAGTTTTTCATAAAGCGATCGCCGTCGGAGTTGATTAAATAAGCACCTTCTCCCCGTACAGCTTCGGAAATCAGCACCCCCACGGGATACAAGCCAGTGGGGTGAAATTGCACAAATTCCATATCTTCCAAGGGCAAACCAGCGATCGCGGTCATTGCTAAACCATCACCTGTAGATGCGTAATCATTAGAGGTGGTGTTATAAACGCGACCATAACCACCTGTAGCAAACATTACCGCCTTTGCCCGCAGTACTTCTATATGCCCATCTAAAAGATGGAACATCACCACACCCTTGGCCTGTCCCTCTTCCAAAATCAGGCGCATAACGTACCACTCTTGATAAACTTGCACGCCGTAACGCCGCAGATTGTTAACCAATTCGTGTAAAATTGCGTGACCAGTTTTATCAGCAGCGTAGCAAGTACGGTTGTGGGAATGTCCGCCAAAAGCCCGTTGGGCAATACGACCATCACTTAAGCGAGAGAACAAAACACCCATGTGTTCCAAGTCAATTACTACATCTGGGGCTTCTTTGGTGAGAATTGCCACTGCATCTTGGTCTGCTAAGTAATCAGAACCCTTAACAGTATCAAAAGCGTGTGCTTCCCAGCTGTCTTGTGAATCCACATTTTTGAGTGATGCGGCCATACCACCTTGTGCAGCCACCGAGTGAGAACGGATAGGATGGGTTTTTGCAACCACAGCAATATTTAATTGGGGGTCAGTTCGGGCAATTTCCACAGCCGCACGACATCCCGCCAACCCACCCCCAACAATAATCACATCATGTTCCAGCATACTTAGACCTTGATCGCCAATAACTGCTGTTCTATTGTAGAGATGTGATTAAGTAGCTTGCTAAAGTGCGATCGCTTCTCTACAAAAAAATTCCCTGCCTGGAGACAGGGACATGATTTCAGCTTAGAAGTCAGGATGCAGACGTAAGCATTCCTGTAGGGGCGCAAGGCATTGCGCCCCTACTAACTCCAAATTTTTAACTCTTCAGCTAGTTGCTTGTATAGGTTTTTGCTGGGAAACATTACCAGGTATAGGTTCAGTTTTTGTATTTGCGTCTACAGAAACTAATTCAATATGATTTAACAATGTAGTCACAAATGCAAATAGCAAGAAAGGCAGCGATAGCAGCACCACAAGTCCCACCGTTGCTAAGGCATAAACTGGTCGTCTAGCACCCATCAAGGCCAAAGCCGATGCCAAACTTATAGTAATTGTGATTAACCAAACAATTATTTGACCGTATATATCACCAAATGTCAGGGTACAGACAAACCGATAGTTTTGAATATTATTCTTGTTCATCATATTTGCCTCAAGTCTCTCCTATAGGTTCTACGTTAGAACCATGTTTGGCTCGCAGACAATTTCTAAATATTTTTGCAAGGTTTGTAATATCCCTTCACATTTAACCTGTTTGATTATCTAACTCACGTTTGAGAAGTAAAGCAGGCTTTATGCCCAGGGAACAGAATACTGATGTGCTACTTGCAATCGTTATAAATTAGTGCTGAATGTATCTTGATATTAAATATTAATCACTAGATAATTTGTATAAATTATAACTAAAAATGCCATTAATCATTGAGTACTGACTCTTTATTGAGATT
The DNA here is from genome assembly GCF_002368335.1 of Nostoc sp. NIES-4103. Taxonomy (GTDB): domain Bacteria; phylum Cyanobacteriota; class Cyanobacteriia; order Cyanobacteriales; family Nostocaceae; genus Amazonocrinis. Next base: position 6,724,356 of record NZ_AP018288.1, read on the forward strand.
GAGTAGCATTTTTCTACCTCTAAACTTTCCAATCACATAGAATTATTAAGAGGTTTTATCGTCAAAAATCAGTCTAGAGTACCTTCACAGTCTAAAATCTCTAAAAGTTTTACAAAACTTTATATAAATTTATTGAAAAAAATTTGCAATAAATCTGGTAGGATACTTACAAAGTTTATTGATAAAGATAGTCAATAGCTTGTTTGTAGTTTTCAGCAGGTAACGCCGTAACAAGTATGGCTATTCAAAGCATGTATTGTCATGCCCTGACTACGTTAACTTCTAAGTTTAGTGGGTATTTATGTCTGAATTATTTGATGTACTGTGGTTAAATGCTAGTCCTATTTTGAAGCGTTTTGATCGACCATTACTTCAATATATAGCTGGGTATATGGAGGTGGCTCAGTGGGAATACTATCAACCTAAAGATGAAGCAAGTTCTATAGATCAAGCTGTAGGGGCGCTGTATGAATTTTTAGAAACTTACCCTCATGCAGTGCATTTAGGAGGACATGGGATTAGTGGTGCGATCGCTTTAAGTTTCGCTCGTCAATATCCCAAAAAAGTGCGATCGCTAACTTTGCTGGCTGTAGCATCTCAACCTGCAAATAATTGGCAAGCTCATTATTACGTTCAACGACAACTTTTTAATATGAGTCGTGAGCAAGTTTTGGTACACAGTGTTCGTAGTTTATTTGGCAATCAACCAGCATCAACCACAAAGAAATTATTAGCTGTTTTAGATAAAGATTTAGTCCAATCTCCTTGTGAACACTCTTTGTTTAAGTTGGTTAATTTACCCAAAGGCGGCGTTTCCATGCCAATGATGGTATGCGGTAGTAACACCGACCCAGTAGTTAATCCTTCAGCATTACAGGACTGGGTGAATTGGTTGAAACCAGAAGATCAGCTTTGGGAATGCCCAAAAGGGTATCATTTTTTTCACTATTTCTATCCTCAAGAAGTTGGCGAACAAATGATTAGTTTTTGGCAACGTCAGCAATTGCTAAGTAATGTAAAAATCGAAATTGAAATTTTCAAATAATTACATTTAGGCAAAACTACACATTACAATTCGTAATTCTTAATTCGTAATTAAGATTCGTCAGATATGGTATGAGTTTTGGGAATTACCAAGAAATAAATTATCCAACCTTGTGAGGTGGGCAAGATGCCCACACAAGGCTTGGGTCAGACATCTTGTCCGCCCCACAGGAAAAATTGTATATTTTTTGATTTGGAAGTCCCTTGGAGTTTGAATATATCGCCGGATTTTAGAGAATTGGTATCAAATTTAACTGTTATTTTTATCCTTGAAAATAAAGAAAGACAAAACAAAATTTAGGTAAAAATGCTCTCTCTGGAGTCAAATGAATTGTCAACCCACCCCTTGACAACAAAGGGATATAGGTGAAGGTTGTGCAAACCTTAAAATATGCCAAGCAAATATGCTTTAACCGACTGATACTGTCAGGATCATTATAAGTAAAGAGTAAAAAGCAATTTCTTTTGACTTTTAACGTTCTTTTTTTCTTCAGCGTTCCATAACAGGAGGTTTAATTTTGACGAAGTTGAAAGTTGGTATCAATGGATTTGGCCGCATCGGGCGGCTTGTACTTCGTGCTGGACTCAACAACCCCAATATCGAATTTGTGGGTATTAATGACCTAGTTCCACCAGATAACCTTGCTTACCTGTTAAAGTACGATTCAACCCATGGTAGGTTGAACAACAAAATTGAAGCCAAAGATGACGGTATCGTTATTGATGGGTATTTCATCCCTTGCGTGTCAGTGAGAAATCCGGCAGAATTACCTTGGGGACAATTAGGTGTAGATTATGTTGTCGAATCTACGGGATTGTTCACCGATCATGCAGGAGCAGCAAACCACTTGAAAGCTGGTGCAAAGCGAGTGGTGATTTCTGCTCCTACTAAAGATCCAGAACATATTCCTACTTTGTTGGTTGGTGTAAATCATCACTTATTTGACCCTAGCAAAGATACCATTGTCTCCAATGCCAGCTGTACCACCAACTGTCTAGCTCCCATCGCTAAAGTCATCAATGATAACTTTGGTTTGACTGAAGGATTGATGACCACAGTCCATGCCATGACTGCCACCCAGCCAACTGTAGATGGCCCCAGTAAAAAAGACTGGCGCGGTGGTCGAGGTGCAGCCCAAAATATCATTCCTTCTTCCACAGGTGCAGCTAAAGCTGTGGCACTAGTTCTACCAGAATTGAAGGGCAAGTTAACAGGTATGGCATTCCGAGTACCTACTCCAGATGTCTCTGTGGTTGATTTAACCTTTAAAACTGCCAAAGCTACCAGTTACAAAGAAATTTGTGCAGCGATGAAGCAAGCTGCCGATGGGCCGCTAGCAGGTATTTTAGGTTACACCGATGAAGAAGTGGTTTCCACCGATTTCCAAGGTGATAGTCACTCTAGCATCTTCGATGCTGGTGCTGGCATCGAACTGAATTCCAACTTCTTTAAGGTAGTTGCTTGGTATGACAACGAGTGGGGCTACTCGAATCGCGTAGTTGACCTGATCTTGTCGATGGCAGAAAAAGAACAACTCGCTCCCGTAGGGGCCGCAGTTTAATTAATTAAAAGTTAGGAGTTAGGAGTTAGGAGTTAGGAGTTAGAAGTTAAAAAGTAAATAAGTTCAAACGCATTTAATTTGCATAACTAAATTTCATTAAACTCTTGTGGGGTGGGCATCTTGCCCGCCCACTATATGCAATTTAAATGTTGAACAGCTTATAAACAACTAACAACTGACAACTAACAACTAACAACTTCCGGGATTTGGGACAAATGATATATGACTGCGAGGACTGAATATAAAAAGTATTTTTACATAGGAAAGCAGTAATATGAAACACCTGTAATATGGATGAGCTAGGCGATCGCACTCTTGCACAAAGCGTCCATGTTGCAGGTTATTCCTCAACCCCCTAATCCCTATGCGCCGAACCAAAATTATCTGTACTGTTGGCCCTGCTACATCTGCACCTGATCGGCTGCAAGCTTTGGTAGAAGCTGGGATGAACATGGCACGACTGAATTTCTCTCACGGAGCTTATGAATTCCATGCTCAAACTGCCAGGTATCTGCGGCAGATTAGCGCCGAGCAGCAAAAGCCGATCGCCATCATGCAAGACTTGTGTGGCCCCAAGATTCGCTTGGGTACTTTACCACCAGAAGGGCTAAAAGTTGAAGCTGGTGAGGAAGTTACCTTTGTCTTGCAGGAAAAAGGCGATAGTATTGACGAACTGCCGCTACCGCTACCAACTTTGTTTGCAATGGTGCGTCCAGGCGAATCGATTCTGATTAATGATGGTCGCGTCAAATTGATAGTCACCGATCGCGATGCCGACAAAATTCGAGCGCTGGTGAAGATTGGCGGCTTAATTTCCACTCATAAAGGGGTAAATTTACCAGAAACTCCCTTACCAGTAAGTTCCATCACCGAAAAAGACTTGATGGATTTACGTTTTGGCATTCAGTTGGGTGTAGATTGGGTGGCAGTTTCCTTTGTGCGATCGCCACAAGACCTAGAACCTGCCCAGCGGATGATTGAAGCAGCCGGTGCTTCGATTCGCTTGATTGCCAAAATCGAACGACCAGAAGCAGTAGAGCAAATTGACTCTATCCTCAAGGTTGCCGACGGCATTATGATTGCTCGTGGCGATTTGGGGGTGGAAGTGCCCATTCACGAAGTACCGCTGATTCAAAAAGATATTATTCGCCGCTGCAATCAAGCTGGTAAGCCAGTGATTACAGCCACCCAAATGCTAGAGTCCATGATTAGCGCCCCCGATCCCACCCGTGCCGAAGCCACCGATGTTGCTAACTCCATCTTGGATGGTACGGATGCAGTTATGCTTTCTGGTGAAACAGCCGTGGGACAATTTCCCATCGCCGCCGTGGAAGTAATGCACAATATCGCTGTACGGACAGAAAAATCTTTGCAAGAAGGTAGCAGACATGCATGGTGTCATGAACCAGGTAGTCTCAGCGTCACCGAATCTGTGGCAGAAGCAGTGTGTCGCATCGCCTATGAAACCGGCGCAAAGGCAATTCTTTGTAATACCTCTTCAGGAGGTACAGCGCAACTAGTGTCTAAATACCGACCAACCACGCCAATAATTGCCCTGACTCCTGATAAAACTGCTTACCATCAGCTAGCCCTTTCTTGGGGTGTGATACCCTTACTCATTCCCCCAGTCCATCATGCGGAAGAAATGTTTATGAATGTGGTGAACACAGTCCTAGACATGGGTTTGGTCAACGAAGGTGACAAAGTGGTAATTACCTCCGGCGTGCCAATTGGTAAATCAGGAACAACTAGTTTAATTAAAGTGCATTCTATTGGACAGCCAATTACTGCATAGGGCATCTAGAATAAGGACGAGAGAGTGGGGGGAGATGGGGGAGTGGGGGGAGATGAGGGAGATGGGGGAGTGAGGGGAGATGAGGAAGCAAGTAAAAAACTATTATTTTCCTACATCCCCCTCATCCCCCTCATCTTCCTCATCCCCTTCATCCCCCTCATCCCCTGATATGAGGCTGAAGAAGCGTAAAAAACGGCAATAGTTAAGAAAAATTGCCAAAATCAGAATTGTAAGGAGCAGGAACGAATTTAAGGAAGAGGGAATAGGGTAAATCCTAAAAAAACATCACGGAGGCTTTTATGTCTAAGAGTTTACTAGAACAATTGCGCCAAATGACCGTTGTGGTTGCAGATACAGGGGATATTGAAGCTATCAAGAAGGTCAAACCCCAAGATGCTACCACCAATCCCTCACTGATTACTGCTGCGGCCCAGATGCCGGAGTATCAAGAAATTGTCGATCAAACTTTACTCCAAGCTAAGAAAGATGCCGGAGCAGAAGCCAGCCAAGCACAGGTAGTTTCTCTGGCTTTTGATCGCCTGGCGGTTGCCTTTGGATTGAAGATTTTACAAATTATCCCCGGAAGAGTCTCCACAGAAGTAGATGCTCGTTTGTCCTACGATACGGAAGCGACTGTCACCAAAGCTAGAGAATTGATTGCCCAATACAAAGCTGCTGGAATTGGCCGCGATCGCGTGCTGATTAAAATTGCCTCTACTTGGGAAGGCATTCGCGCTGCGGAAATTCTGGAGAAAGAAGGTATTCATTGTAACTTAACATTGTTATTTGGTTTGCACCAAGCGATCGCCTGTGCAGAAGCTGGTGTCACCTTGATTTCTCCGTTCGTCGGACGCATCCTCGACTGGTACAAGAAAGATACTGGACGGGATAGCTACCCCTCTGCTGAAGATCCAGGAGTTTTGTCAGTCACTCAAATCTACAACTATTACAAGAAATTCGGCTACAAAACCGAAGTTATGGGAGCCAGCTTCCGCAACATTGGCGAAATTACCGAACTTGCTGGTTGTGACTTGCTGACAATTTCTCCATCACTTTTAGCTGAATTACAAGCAACCATTGGCGAATTGCCACGCAAACTTGACCCCGCTAAAGTAGCAGACTTGGAAATTGAAAAAATATCCATCGACAAAGCTACCTTTGATCAATTGCACGCCGCTGATCGCATGGCAACTGACAAACTATCAGAAGGTATTCAAGGCTTCACCAAAGCGTTGGAAGATTTAGAAAAACTGTTGGCACAAAGACTCACTCGCCTTGAAGAAGAGGTAGCAGTTAGCCACTAGCAAATAGATGATAACAGTCATCAAAACATCTTCCGAAAGTTAGAACAAGAGTAAGGGTAAAGAGAAGGGAATTTTCTCCTTTTCTTTACCCTTTTTCAACAGAATTACAAAAAGCTTTTTTGCATTCTCCATTGCTTTTTGTCAAAACCGTAATATAACAGACGGTCGCCGTCTATACTGCTGTCGCCTAAACTGCTGTCGCCTAAATTGTTGTCGCCTAAATTGTTGTCGCCTAATCTGTCGTCTAATCTGCCGTCGCCTAATTTGACGTCTGATCCGCTGTCGTTGAAATCGTCTTCTTTGATATCGCCGTTGAGCAATCAAAAACTCTCCGGTTGTACCTTCAACTAAATTTACCTGTGAGCCAACACTCTGTTCATTGAAAGAGTTACTTAGAGAACTAGCCTTCGCTTCAGCTAATGAGGGCGGATACACGAAGGCAAATAGCAATATTGCTATTGAGGATAACTTCCTAAAACCTTTCATGTTTTTACTTCTACTAGACTTTAACTAATAAAGTTATTCAACACTTCAAGTCAACAAATAATAGCTTTTGCACCTTATTTTAACATTAATTCAGGTACTATATCTTCTATCTTTTTCTCTATTTATCTCTGTCTTAGGGTGAATTTTAAGTTATATCAAACTATGTTATTTAATAGCGTCTGCGGCAAACATGACATGATAAAAACACTATACTTTGCAAGCTAGAGGAGCAGACAAAGTGCGTGAATATGATATAGCGTTTCCAACTCTGGTGAGGTACAAAATCACCCCTACCCCCCTCTGTTCCCCCTTGGTAAGGAGTGATGAAAGTGGGGTGCGCGACAGCGCGGGTGGGGTGTATTTTATATGCTTGAGAAATGCTATATAATTACTCACTAGCATAATTGATGATTTGAGTTAGAGGCTATTTATAAATCATCTTTTAGGGTAGTTTTTATCAGTAAGTTAATATACTCAAAAGCATTTCCATAAAACAAAATGCGATCAATCAAGCTGATCGCATTTATCAGTCAAGTTATCAAAAACAACAGCCGCTTCCATTTAAATATGTTAAAAATATTAATTTGAGATAGAAGCTACTTCATTTTTTACTAGGACGTTTTGGTTGCCAATTCATCCGTATAGATTTCATGTTCTCTGTTAATAAAAACCTCAGACAATGCTTGATAAGCTTCTGTCCAAGCTGCCATCACTTCTTCTGTGGCTGCTTCACCTAATACATCTTTGATTGCTTGCAACAAACTCTCTCCAACAATTGGATATTGTTCTGGTAGAACATGAGTATCTACATGGCGATGGGCAATTTTTTCAACCATTGACTTTAAAGCAGGTAGATTATCTATTTGAGTAGCATAACTATAAACTGCTGAAGCTAACTTTGCAGGTTGAGAACCATTTGCTTGAGCAGACATATCAAATTGTTCTTTAACTTCTGGATGGTTTTGAAACATAATTTCATACATCCGAGTTGTGATTTGCTGACCGTTCTTTTTTAAGACAGGTGCTGTAGACTTGACGATATCTATTGTTTGTTGGCTAATCATTCTTTCTGGACTCAGTTGTAATTTTGATTACCTTCAATTTAACGGATATTTATATTAATGACTATGAGCTAGCTCAGAGAACGAGTAAAATTATGTGTAGGTAAAGACTTTTCATGAAGGGTGCTTTCGGTGCAGGGGAGAGAGTGTTAAGGTTTCTGCACATAGACTCTCAATAATGAGAAAAACTTAGTAGGGGCGTACAGCTGTACGCCCCTACTGTATCAGGTATTTCATAAAATGGTATTGCAGCAATTGATTGTGTAGTTTTGGAGCAATTTTCTTATTAATTCTTAGCCTTCACCACTCGCGATCGCATTTAAAGCTTCTACATCCAAAATCGTGATTTTCCCACCTCGCCGATAATCCACCACAGATGCTAAACTTTTTATTAAACGGACGCATTCCTCATAAGTAATTCCCACTTTCCGCGACATTTCATAGTAAGGCAATTTTACTTTTAAATATTGCCCTTCTTTAACTGGTTCAGTTCCATATTGTAAACTATTGTATAAAATCAACTTTGCCAAGCGGACAATTGCTCGCTCTGAAATTAACCCGTGTACAGTATTCTGAAGTTCCTGAAGGCGTTGATTAAGTACATGCAGAATCCGCAATGCTATTTCTGGAGTTTGCTGAATCGCTGACAACAAAGCCGTTCGCTTCACAGTGAGAATCTGACAGTTTTGTTCAGCAATTACAGTTGCAGGTGCAACGGGTGGATCATCAAACAAGGCTGGTGCGCCAAAAATTTCTCCTGCTGGTAAAACTCTTAAAATTGTTTCTTTTCCTGTTGCAGCTGTTTTCTTAACTTGAATTTTACCAGAAAGCACAGTATAAAGTTGTGCTGCTATATAATCTCCTTCATGAAAAATGATTTCTTCATGCAAATATTCTCGTACTTCTGTATGGGGTTGTAGTTGCTCTAACTCTTCCAATTTCAAGTTACTAAAGATAGGAATTATCGCTATTTCTTCAATAGTCGCCAACATAGTAATAGTAATCTGCTTTGATTTCTGAAATTATTTGCTTAGATACTTAGTAGGAAGTAGAGAAGAGGAAATCAGCGTTTTCATAGTGTACCGAGTTTATTAAAAAATAACATAAGAGTTTTATAAGAATTCTCAATATATTGTAATTACGAATTAGGAATTAGTATAATATATCTATTAGAAAAATCATTATTTAAGCAATATTCTTTGCGTCTTTGCGCCTTGGCGTGAGGCAAAAAATATTTAAACAGTAAGTAATAAGTTTAATATTGAATTTTTAACAAACCGCAGAGGACGCAGAGAACGCAGAGGAATAGAGATGAACGGCGACTTCTAGTTATTAGAACTTGTACCAGCAAATTTACCATTGTGACATGATGAGAACAGGTTAGTTTCTCGTTACCATATGAAAATATTAGTACTCAATGCTGGCTCAAGCAGCCAAAAAAGTTGTCTGTATGAGATTGCAGATCAGGGTCTACCTCAAGAAGCACCCCAGCCTCTTTGGGAAGGAAAAGTTAACTGGACGCAAGACCACGGTGCAGCCGAAATTGAGGTTAAAACTGCTACAGGTGAAACGCTGCAAGAATCAATCTCTGGTGACTCCAGATGCGCCCACCTTACTTATATACTAAATACTCTGAGTGACGGTGCTACTAAGGTAATTGATCAGTTGTCAGAAATCGATGTGGTGGGACATCGTGTAGTGCATGGTGGGCAAAATTACCGAAAGCCTGTGATCATTACGGAGGAGGTGAAAAAGGCGATCGCTAATTGGTCTAATCTAGCACCAGCACACAATCCAGCTGCTTTAGAAGGAATAGAAGCAATTGAGCAAAGCTTAGGAAAAGTCACTCAAATAGCAGTTTTTGATACTGGATTTCATGCCACTCTACCAGATGCAGCAGCCATCTATCCCGGCCCTTACGAGTGGGTAGACCAAGGTATCCGCCGCTACGGATTTCATGGTATCAGTCATCAGTACTGTTCTGGACGTGCTGCTGATATCCTTGGTAAAGATGTAGCATGTTTGCGAATGATCACTTGCCATCTGGGTAATGGTTGTTCTTTAGCGGCGATTAAAAACGGTCAAAGCATTGATACAACTATGGGATTTACGCCCTTAGATGGATTGATGATGGGTAGTCGTTCTGGTTCGGTTGATCCTGGGATTCTGATTTATCTGTTGCAGTATGCTAATTACTCTGGCGAAAGCTTGGATTATCTGCTGAATAAAGCTTCGGGATTACGAGGAATTTCGGGAGTATCCAGCGATATGCGTCAGGTAATGGAAGCGATCGCCCAAGGCAACAACCGCGCTAAACTTGCTTTGGATATTTACGTGCATCGTTTGCGGTCTGGTATTGGTACAATGCTTGCTAGTTTAGGAGGATTGGATGTTTTGGTGTTTACCGCAGGCGTAGGTGAACACTCTCCAGAAATCCGCCAAGCTGCTTGTGAAGGCTTTGAATTTTTGGGATTGAAAATTGATTCACAGAAAAATCAGCAAAAGCCTGTAGATCAAGATATTGCTACTCCTGATTCCGCAGTGCGGATATTAGTAATCCATACTCAAGAAGATTGGGCGATCGCTCAACAATGCTATCATTTTTTAAAAACGTAAAAAAGAGACTACACTAGACTCAATTAGACACCCAAAAGTCATCATTCAACAACCACATTTAATATAATAAGCGACGCATTAATAGTTTACCTACTTGTGGCCAGATTAAAGCTAAAAAACGTTTGGAAACTGGGGGTAAAAGCAAAGACAAAACCATAATTATTAATGCTTGTAAGCTATTATCCCTAACAATATTAATAGCAGCAGGAATTAAACAAAAAAGTTCCCACACAAAATAATCTAAATATTTAGAGTTAATACTAGTAAGTTTTTGCCGTTGACCTATTAGCCAAAAACGTATAGTAACAAACCCTATAATTGCTACTACCCAAGTAATAATTGATAATCCCCAATTTTTTGGATACAGATCATGCGCTAAAAAACCCGCAGGTACAAATGCAGCTACCTCCCAAACTAATAAATTTAAGTTAGTCTGAAAGTAGTTTAGCACTTGTTCACATAGCCAATAATGAGCAGAAATAACATTTGATAATTGTGAGTTTTTTTCTAAAAAATCTTTCTGAATTTTATGAAAAATATCCCCATCTAAGAAGATTATACTTTGCAAAATAGGTTCTGCATCTTTAATTGTCACAGTAAATTCTTCTTGCTGATAATAAGAATTAAAAGTGAATTCAGTTTGTAATATTATTTCTTGGCGAAAACGTTTATTAAAAATTATTTTGGAAATATTCCATATCAGAAGAATATAAAATATGGGGAGACTTGGGATTTTTGCCGATGAATTTAGCTGTTTAATTGGATTTTTTACTTTTGGCACAACATTATAACTAATGCAAGTATAGTACCAAAGTGGAATTAGCAGGCTGAGAGGAATATACAAAGTACTACCTGTTTTCTGTGCCTGCTGAATTTGTGCAACAATTGTCTCATTCAAACAAAAATTATACTGTGATTCTCTAATCCAAATTTCCAAGCGATCGCCTTGAGGAATTTGTAGAAAAAGAGAAATAGCAGTATCAGCTTGATTACGATTTCGATTATCTATTTTTCTACTAACTGCGTCCATTAGAAGTAAAATTGGCAATATTTTGTACTAAATTAATCAAAAAACTAAATGTTCCACGCCACTGTTTTTCACCAGCAACCACTCCTTCACTATGTGCTTTTAAAATTAAGTTCTTAGCATCTTCAGATAACGAAAACAGGTCTTTATGATATCTAGTAATAATATCTCCATCTAGCTGCATGACAGTTTGGGCGTAAATGATATCAATCTCAGTACTATGAACATCACCACTATTAAGTGCAGCTCTCAGTTCAGCCATTTTCCGAAGAGTACGCACAAATTTATCATTACTCAAAAGTTTTTGAATTTCTTGAATATTTTTTTTCCACTCTTCTAGTTTATTTTGATTATCTTCAGAGGAATTTTCATCTAAAATAGGAGATGGGGCAGGTAATATTGGTCGAGCTAATGATATATAATTTGGGTCACTTTCAATTATGTGTTGATTATTTTGTTTTTTCATTTCCAAACGTTTTTGATATCTTTTTATTTTTTCATTCTCCTCTGGAGTCAAATTTTCATTGGAATCGATGAGAATATAAAAATATTCCCTTTCTAATTGAGCAAATAAATTTTGATAACGCTGATGCAGTTCATCAGGAATACCTTTATTTTCAAAATAATCTTTGTCATTGATAGAATAAATTTTTAAATATGCTTCCCAAGCATTAAATTTTGAAGCATTAATTTTATCCACAACCATAGTATTGACTTCCAAAGCTGTGATATCTTCAACTAATGACTGCACGGATGTTAATAATTTATTTAATATTTTTGTTGCTCGGTTTTCTGGTTGAATATTATTTGTATTTTGCATGGGAACAATATCTTTACTATTAGACATAAGACAACCTCTGAAGTTGTAGAATAATTCTAACTTTAGCTTTTTATTGACATGTAAAATGACCAACAAATTAGCCTACAGTTTTGTCTAATTTACTGTAGGTATTTGAGTTGATATATTAGTGAATTAAGACAACTTAAGGACGAGATCCTGACCCTTGTGAATTTTTCCGAGATTTTAGCATTTCCACCAAAATGTCATATATTTTATGTACTGTTTCGATATTCTTTTGAATAATTTCTTGACTTTCTTTAACTTGACTTAAATGAAATTCACGAAGTTCTGCGTAGGGGCCACTACCAACAAATTGACTACCAACTTCATTTTTGATATCACCATTCACGAGATTGATGACCGTATGCATTCGATTGCCTGATTTAGGGAATTCTTGCCTATTTTGTAGTTCGTAATCTGATTCAGTAGATGGCTCTGAAACCCAAGTCGTAATCTCTAGCTGAACAACGTCAACTATTGCTTTCTTGATAGCATCAGTAATGTCATCAAAGTTAAATCCTTTTCTGTCAGCATTGAGATTAGTAATTATAGTTTCAAAATCATTTACCTTCGTGGTAATAGCTTGACCATTAATTTCTCTATTTTCCGTAGCTGTCGTTTCCATATGATTGCGGTACAGGCATGTTTAATTACAAACAAAGTATAATTCTATATGATATTTAAGTAAGTCAGTGAATTTACTTAAAAAAAGTAAGTTAACTCAAAACTACTTAATGATTTTAGAAGTATTTATAAAGAAAAGTAAAGTTAGCATTACCAATAGCACCTATACGATATTTGTGAGAGTCCTCAATCAAATCCTACACCCAGGTTTGATTTTCTCTATTTTTAAGTTATATAGAAATCATGTTTGATTTATGAAAAAAATTCGTACACTTAAGCTTCAAGTGTAGGGTGGGCAAAGCCCACCAAAACTACGTTTATTTCAAAAATCAAATAGGAGTCCTATAGATACTCTTGTTTTTAACTTACTTGGCTAGGTAAAAGAGAGTATAAAGCATTTGAGATCAGCTAATTTAGCACTTTGATGGTAAATGCATATTACTCAAGTCTTCTCAACAAAACTTATCAAACAGAAATGCTACCTAAAATCTACTGACGGTGAAACCTAGTGTATACAATGAGGTGTCTATACCAGGAAAGACAAGAAAAATATGTGGTTGTTATCTCGCCAAGCTGTAATCGCACCTTTTGTCATCTTTGTATGTATTTTAGGAGTTGGAATAATTCAATTTCCTAGACTGCAAAAACTGCTAGCTACTAACCAAGCTACTTCCTTAGAAGTTCTAGAAAAAGACCTAAAATTAGAAAAGATCAGACTCAATCTACTGAAGCAAATGCCTAGTTTTGGTTATGATAACTTGATTGCAGATTGGGTGTATATCAACTTTTTGCAATATTTTGGTGATGATGAAGTACGCGCCAAAACAGGTTACAGTCTCAGCCCAGAATATTTTGAAGTAATTTTAGAACGCGACCCTCGATTTTTAGCAGCTTATCAAAGTCTTTCTACTAGTACTTCACTATATGCTGCCATGCCAGAAAGAGCTATAAAATTGATGGAGAAAGGCTTAAAGACATTATCCCCAAAACTTCCAGAAAAGTATTATTATGTTTGGCGCTATAAAGGAATTGATGAGTTATTGTTTCTCGGAAATTCTCAAGCTGCCAAAGAATCTTTTATTATGGCGGCAACTTGGGCTAGTCATTTTTCTGACGAAGAAAGCAAAACAGTTGCTCTTTATTCTTTGAGAACGGCCGAATTCCTCAGTCGTAATCCTAACAGTAAATATGCCCAGATTGCTACTTGGGCAATGGTATTAAATAATCAAATAGATCAGAGAACTCGTCAAATAGCAATTAAGCAAATCGAGGCTTTGGGAGGCAAAGTCATTCCAACTCCAGAAGGCACTCAAAAAATTATATTTCCGCCAAAAGATTGAAAATTAGTCAGTGGTCAGTGGTCAGTAGTCAGTGGTAAAACAATAACTAACAAATGACAAATGACATTTTTTGGTACAACGGCAAATTAATCCAATCCCAAACCATAGAATTAGACATTAACGATCCGGGATTACTATATGGTGCAACAGTTTTTACAACGCTACGGGTTTATGGAAACTCCCTCGATAGTAGTTTAACCAACTGGGACTTACACTGCGATCGCCTACTCTTCTCCCTACAAGCTTTTGGTTGGCAACAACCAGACTTCAAGCGTGTGCGTCAAGGTGCAGAAATGATTATGCAACACTTCCCCACCCTCAGAATCACTCTTTTTCCCGATGGGCGGGAATGGATCATTGGTAGATTCCTACCACCAGATTTAATAGAAAAACAAACACATGGCATTACCACAAGTTTGGCAATGTCGGAATATTATCGCTCTCTAGCTTCTCATAAAACTGGAAACTACCTCAGCCCTTGGTTAGCAAAAATTAGCGTTCAACAAAATGCCCAAGAGGCAATTTTAGTGGATGCCGCAGGTAATTGGCTAGAAACCACCACAGGCAACCTCTGGGGGTGGCGCGATGATAGTTGGTGGACACCGCCTCTGTCGGCCGGAATTTTACCGGGAATAGTGCGATCGCAACTTGTGAACTGGCTGCCAAATCAAGGTTTGGTCGTACATGAGTCACCTTGGACGGCTGAGTTAGCTCAAGACTTGGAAGCGATCGCCTACACTAATAGTGTGGTAGAAATTATCCCCATCCATACCGTTTATCAACCTACAGGGTCGCTACAATATAATCCCCACCATCCTAAATTTCAGCAAATAAAGAGGTTTTTTAGCATGACATGAGCGCCAATCTGTTATACCTTAAGATAAGTTAACATAATTCTTAAAAATGCCCCTCTCTTTCAGAGACGCTACGCATACGCACGAAAAATACAGGAGGATAGACCTCGGTGAATAAACGATGGAGAAATGCGGGGCTGTACGCGCTGCTATTTATTGTTGTCATTGCATTGGGAACAGCATTCTTTGACAAGCAACCCCAAAGCAGAGAGACATGGCGATACAGTCAGTTTATTCAAGAAGTGGAAAAAGGCAGAGTAGAAAGAGTCAGCCTGAGTGCAGACCGTTCTACAGCTGTGGTGACACCCAAATACGACCCCAATAAAAAGCTAGTAACCCTGGTCAACGACCCAGACTTAATCAATAATCTCACAGCAAAAGGTGTTGATATTTCTGTTTTGCCCCAAACCGATGAAGGATTTTGGTTTAAGGCACTAAGCAGCTTATTTTTCCCTGTATTGCTTCTGGTTGGCTTATTTTTCCTACTACGCCGCGCTCAAAATGGCCCAGGTAGCCAAGCGATGAACTTTGGTAAGTCCAAAGCCAGAGTCCAAATGGAGCCACAAACCCAAGTCACATTTGGCGATGTTGCTGGTATTGACCAAGCCAAGCTGGAATTAAACGAAGTTGTAGACTTTTTGAAAAACGCCGACCGCTTCACCGCAGTTGGTGCAAAAATTCCTAAAGGTGTACTCTTAGTAGGGCCTCCAGGTACAGGTAAAACACTTTTAGCTCGTGCTGTAGCAGGTGAAGCTGGTGTACCATTCTTCTCCATCTCCGGTTCGGAATTTGTCGAAATGTTCGTGGGTGTAGGTGCATCCCGTGTCCGCGATTTGTTTGAGCAAGCCAAATCCAACGCTCCTTGTATCGTCTTCATCGATGAAATTGACGCCGTAGGTCGTCAACGCGGTGCTGGTTTAGGTGGTGGAAACGACGAACGTGAACAAACCCTCAACCAGTTGCTCACAGAAATGGACGGCTTTGAAGGCAACACCGGCATCATTATTATTGCCGCTACCAACCGTCCCGATGTCCTAGATGCAGCATTGTTGCGTCCTGGTCGCTTTGACCGTCAAGTCGTTGTAGACCGTCCCGACTACTCTGGACGTTCGGAAATCCTCAAAGTTCATGCTCGTGGCAAGACCTTGGCCAAAGATGTGGACTTGGATAAAATCGCTCGTCGTACCCCTGGATTTACCGGTGCAGATTTATCCAACCTGCTAAATGAAGCCGCAATCTTAGCAGCACGGCGGAACTTGACCGAAATCTCGATGGATGAAATCAACGACGCCATCGACCGCGTATTAGCCGGCCCAGAGAAGAAAGACCGGGTAATGAGCGAAAAACGCAAAACCTTGGTTGCATACCACGAAGCCGGTCACGCCTTAGTTGGTGCTTTAATGCCTGACTATGACCCAGTGCAAAAAATTAGTATTATTCCTCGTGGCCGTGCTGGTGGTTTAACTTGGTTTACCCCCAGTGAAGACCGCATGGACACTGGTTTATACAGCCGTGCTTATCTGGAAAATCAGATGGCAGTGGCTTTAGGTGGTCGCATCGCCGAAGAATTAATCTTTGGTGAAGAAGAAGTTACCACCGGTGCTTCCAACGACCTACAACAGGTAGCGCGGGTAGCACGTCAGATGATCACAAGATTTGGCATGAGCGATCGCTTAGGCCCAGTCGCCCTTGGTCGTCAACAAGGCAACATGTTCCTCGGTCGCGATATCATGTCAGAGCGCGATTTTTCTGAAGAAACCGCCGCCGCCATTGATGAAGAAGTCCGCAAACTTGTGGATGTCGCCTACCAACGCGCTAAAGATGTGTTGGTCAGTAACCGCCACATTTTAGATCAACTAGCACAGTTGCTTGTTGATAAAGAAACAGTAGATGCAGAAGAACTGCAAGAAATTCTGGCGAATAATGATGTGAAAACTGCTGCATTCGCCTAATACTATTTCACGAAATAGCTAATTTAGTAGGGGCGTACAGCTGTACGCCCCTACTGTCTATTCATGTGTTGCAAGGCTTGTTTTTGAGTAGGATTTACGCAAGTGTCACAAAAAAATGTGGCATTGCTGAATATGAGGATGAAAAATAAAAATTTAATCTCTCAAACTCTTATTTTCCGCGCCTCTGTGCCTCTGTGTGAGTCAAAAATCATCCCACTAATCAGCAACGCCAAAAATGTCAACTGGCATATATACTTCAATTAAAGTCGAATGCTTGTAAGCTTTGATTTATGAGCATTAACGTGAGTTCGATGAACCTCATCTAATAACGAACATAGATTTTGTGTAATAGTAGTCTCATTATGCAGCTTTTTATACATCAAGCCTGCCGTCACATATTTGTCTATTGAGTCAAAATATTTAAGTAAAGGTTTAATAACTACAATAGGAATCATACGGTCATATAAACTCCAAAAATTATATTACTAATTATTTTCACAGGTGAGGTTCCATCAAAAATATAGGATGCGTTATACCTCTAGCTACCCACTACCCGAAGATTTTGATGCCGTACTTTCGGTCATAACACACTCCACATCTACCTAGATTTTTTCAAAGATAAAATTGGGTTTCTATTGCAACAATATGTATATGAGAAAATAGGAATGCATGAAGGCTATTAATAACTCACAACTCCCAAATTTCTAACTATATATTAATCAATAATAATCACTAATTAATTATTTATTACTATATAAATGTACACTATTCAAGTTGCGATCGCTACTAAAGTTTCAGCTATACAGTTCAGCTGTTCATCAAAAAATATCTTTACCTAATGCCAATTTTATTAACTACTTAAAGACTAATTCATGCTATTATCTATACCAATTTTATCAAGCAGTATCAAAAGTAACTAATACAACAATTCGATTTAGAGTTGTTCCCAATTGACACTAGATAAACTTTAAGCTAACTTTACTAAAAGTTCAAACTTAATAAACAATTAACCTCCGGAAAATCTGATTTTTCTACGAAAATAAGATTGTCGGTTCATTTAACTATTTAAGTACAGTCAAGATAAAATGTTTTGACAACACTTTACCGACGGTCGTCTAAGAGTATTAGGTAAATATGCTTAACACAGGTTTGCTAAAATTCCTTACCCAATCAGTTGCGGGTGTGGCTTTGTTCATAGCTTTCAATGCTGCCGTTCCGTCTGCCAGCCTAGCTCAAGGACAACCAGTATTACCTAGTAGACAACCAGTATTACCTAACAGACAACCAGTAATACCTAATAGACAACCAGTACTACCTAACACGCAAACAATACCAGCATTTACACAACCAGCCTCACCAACCACACAATTAAATACAAATTATTTATTAGGAGGCGGGGATCTCATTCGTGTAAACGTATTTGAAGTACCTGAATATACAGGTGAATACCAAATTCCTCCGGGTGGAGCGATCAACCTACCTCTAATTGGCAGTGTACCAGTTCAAGGGCTAACAACAGAACAGGCTGCTGATGAAATTACCGAAAAATACTCTCAGTTTCTCAAACGTCCCCTAATCTCAGTTAACCTATTATCACCTCGTCCCATAAATGTTTTAGTGGCTGGTGAGGTGACACGTCCGGGGTCTTATACCCTGAGCTTGCAAGGAGGCGCAGGAAATAACCCAGGCGTACAATACCCAACTGTATTAGCAGCATTGACAACAGCTCAGGGAGTTACCTTAGCAGCAGATGTAACTCAAGTTCAAGTCAGGCGTAAGACGGGACGTTCTTCTGAGCAAGTTGTGACTCTCAATTTAAAAGACATTATTCAAACAGGCAATACAGCACAAGATATTACCTTAAGGGATGGAGACACCATTACTGTACCAACTGCTACCGCCTTAAATATAGCAGAAGCACGCAATTTATTCGCAGCTAACTTTGCCGCAGATCCAAATACACCCCGCACAGTAGCAATCGTTGGTGAAGTTAATCGTCCAGGCTCGTATCTTGTCACCACAGGCGAAACCACAGGTGGTGCAGCAGGACAAGCGGGTGGAGCCGCTGGTAGTGGTCTACCAACTGTGTCACGGGCAATTCAACTAGCTGGGGGAATTACATCACAAGCCGATATTCGTAATCTCAAGATACGGCGACTTACAAGAACAGGTACAGAGCAAACGGTGGATATCAATCTCTGGCAATTATTGCAGAATGGTGATGTCAATCAAGACATAGTTTTACAAGACGGAGATACAATTGTTGTTCCTACTGCAACAGAAATCATCCCAGCAGAAGCAACTCAATTAGCTAGCACTACTTTATCTCCTAACACCATTCAGGTTGGTGTAGTAGGTGAAGTCAAAAGACCAGGAGCCATAGACATTCGGCCCAATAGCTCTTTAAACCAAGCATTGCTCGCTGCTGGCGGTTTCAACGATGCCAGAGCTAGCAGAGCTACTGTAGATTTGATTCGCCTGAACCCCAATGGTTCTGTTACTAAACGTGAAGTAAAAGTTGACTTCTCTCAAGGAATTAACGAGCAAACTAATCCTATACTCCGCAATAACGATGTTGTAGTAGTTAACCGCTCTGGCATAGCTAGGACTGGTGATACAATAGGCGTTATTTCAGGGCCTCTAGGTACGCTCTTGAATGTTGTTAGGTTGTTCGTAGGTTTTTAGATTTAGATGACAAACTGGGGGCGTTGGTCAATTCTCCTTACCCCCAGATTTCAAAAACCTCACAACTGAGAGTTATGAGAAAATATTAAACCTACCGATCGCGTTTTGGCTGTAGGATTTAGCAACGCTAGTGTATAGCTTAAATTAAACTTTCAATCATCTTTCCATAAAATCGCATCAGAGACAAAACAATGTTTTGTTTCAAAAATTTACAATAAGATATTATTCAGTTAGCTAAATATACAATCATTACTGAAAGAGAAATCTGCGATCGCCGAAGGCGTTAGCGTAGCCATTGCTACTTGGGTATTCTCACTCAAAAATTGCTGCATATTCAGCATTCCACAAACACCAGTTGAGAGTCACAGGTGTTGCCAGTAAAGTTAATTACAAAAATAGCCCTTGCCAGTATGTAATCAAGGTGCTTTAATAACGATTGCGTTCTGCCAAATATTCTAGCCTGTAAAACATGCACAAGACTCATAGCAGCGAGTCAACAGACATAGCTGCTGTGTTCATAAAATTACAGACTCGAAACATTAGACTTAAAGGTAGGACAAGGTAGTACCATGTCCTTTAAACTAAAATTCCCCTAAAAACTAAACAAATAGGAGGATATATGGAACCATTGATTGCTATTGTCTTAGCCATTCTGGGCTATGGCTTAGGTTCAGCAAAAATTATTAATGAAGGGAATGAAGCTCTAGTCGAACGTTTAGGGCGATATCATCGCAAACTGACCCCAGGTCTTAATTTCATAGTTCCCCTAGTTGATTCCATTGTCATGGAGGATACTACACGGGAACAGATTTTAGACATTAAGCCGCAAAACGTGATTACCAAAGATAACGTCTATTTGGAAGTTGATGGCGTGGTCAACTGGCGGATCACCAATATGGAAAAAAGTTTTTACAAAATTGATGATATTCAGCAAGCATTGGCAACCTTGGCTCAAGTTGAACTGCGTGCCAACATTGCCGATAGAACTCTAGCGCAAACTATAGCCTCCAGAAACGAAGTTAACCAAGCCCTATTAAGGGTTTTAAACGATACAAGCGCAGAATGGGGAGTCCAGATTATTCGAGTCGATATTCAGAGTATTACACCCCCTGAGAGCGTCCAGAAGTCTATGGCAGAACAACAGTCTGCTGAAATCAGAAAACAAGCAGCCATTACCACAGCCGAAGGAGAACGGCAAGCTGCTATCAAGCGAGCAGAAGCCACAAAGGAATCTATTCGCATACTGTCTGAAGCTATCACTGCCAAGCCGGAAACAAAGGAAATTCTCAAGTATCTTGTGGCTCAAGAACAAGTAGAAGCCAGCCAAAGACTTGGTGCCAGCCCCAATGCTAAAATTGTCTTTCTCAATCCAGCATTAACAGAGGGAGCATTGGATCAGATGATAGGTGAAGCCGCGAGTCACGAAATTGATAACAATGGCTCTGAGAAGGGTTCTGTTTAGTCTCAAAGCAATATGCACTGTGATATTGAAATAGGTCTTATTGGTGGAGATTGCTGTAAAAGCCTTTCGGTAAAAACTTTTAATCCGAAATCTCAAATCTCAAATCCAAAATCACTCACATTGTGGAGACTGTCGAAACAGTGCATCAGCAACCAGTGAAACATCACGCATTTCTTTAACATCATGAACTCGTAGTATATCCGCACCATTAAAAATAGCAGCACAACAAGCTGCTGCCGTTCCCCAAACTCGTGCTTTTGGCTCTGGCTGGTTTAAAATACGACCAATAAAACTTTTACGGGATGCTCCAACTAAAATAGGGCATTTGAGGGCTTTCAATGAGCGCAAGCGGCGAAAAATTTCTAAATTTTGCTCATAGTTCTTAGCAAAACCAATACCTGGGTCAATGATGATTTTCTCAATGTCAATGCCACAAGCGATCGCTGCTGCTATTTGCTTTGCCAGGAAACTAGAAATTTCTCCCATTAAATCCTGATAATCAGTCATTTGTTGCATCGTCAGTGGTGTTCCCCGGATATGCATCAATATAATCGGCACATCCAAACTTGCCACCGTTGGCAACATATCTAAGTCAAATGTACCTCCAGAAATATCATTAATAATATCTGCTCCAGCTTCCACAGATGCCTTTGCCACAGCCGCCCTAGTTGTATCCACAGAAATCGGTACTGAAATTCTTTCTCGTAGCACCTGCAATACTGTTAGTACCCGGTCAAGTTCTTCAGCTTGAGTGATTTGTTCTGCTCCTGGTCTGGTTGATTGACCACCCACATCGATAATGTCAGCACCAGCAGCCACCAAGGCTTCAGCTTGAGCTAAAGCCGCAGAGGTACTATTAAACTCACCGCCATCACTAAAGCTGTCAGGAGTTACATTTAAAACGCCCATTAGATAAGTACGCTGTCCCCACTGGAAACAGCGTTCCCTAATTATTAACTTGCCAGACATACAGCAATTTTTAGGTAGATAGAAAGTAAAAGGGGAGCTCTTGAGCAGGGGAGGATGAGGAGATGGGGGGATGAGGGGGATGGGGAGAATAAGCAATGACAACTGACCACTGACCAATTCCCCTTCGGGTTCGCCAGTCGCTCATGGGGGAGACCCCCAAGACCGCGCTGGCTCACCAATGCCCAATTCCCAATTCCCAATTCCCAATTTTACTGATAGTTGACAATTCGGGCGAAACTTTCAGCTTCTAGACTCGCTCCTCCCACAAGCACACCATCAATTTCTGGCTGAGCCATAATCTCATCAATATTATTTGGCTTGACTGAGCCACCGTATTGAATGGATACATTTGGATTCTTCAACTGACTGCGAATTAATCCAATTACTCGATTTGCTTCCGTGGTTTCACAGGTATCACCAGTACCAATTGCCCAAATTGGTTCGTAGGCAATCACCAAATTTGTCTGATCGACATCCACTAGACCTTTATCCAACTGGGCAGTAATTAGTGATTCAGTTTCGCCAGCATCACGTTGTTGTTTAGTTTCGCCTACACAGAGAATCGGGGTCAGACCAAATTTTTGAGCAGTTTTCAGGCGCAGATTCACAGTGGCATCTGTTTCACCAAAGTATTGCCGTCGTTCGCTATGACCGACAATTACATAACGTACACCAATTTCTGTCAACATGGGCCCAGAAATTTCACCTGTATAGGCTCCAAATTCTTCCCAGTGAACATTCTGCGCCCCCAGTTGTATACGGCTACCATGTAAATTCCTCGACAAAACGCTGAGGTTAGTGAAAGGAGGACACAATAATACTTCTCGTTCTTCAGGCGTTTCCTGTAAGTGGGGCAGAAATCCGCGTAAAAACTCTTCGGACTCTGCCTGAGTTTTGAACATTTTCCAGTTACCAGCAATAACGATTTTCCGCACAGGTGATTTAGTCAAGTTTCTAACGCTACTAGATGCATTTTTCAGTTTATGACTTTTTGTTAGTCATTAGTCATTAGTCATTAGTCATTAGTCAATAATCATCGGTTATTAGTTATTTTTTACGCCTCGCCCCTTATCCCCAGAGGATGCCTTGAGTTCCCGACTTTCCATGTCCACAATCACCTGCCAAAAATCACTAGGATAGAAAATGGGGTCAACTTAAATCCCAAATCTCAAATTTCACCTTGATATGACTTCGACATTGCCCTTGCCTGATCCTCATCACAGTGATTCAGCTAACACTGATGCTAATTCTCTCAATTGGGAGGAAGAACTCGATAGTGCCATTTTCAGTTTTGAAGACATTCAGAAAGAACTCAACTATAAACAAGCACAAACGGCACTGCGGAACTTAGTAGCCAATCTTGACCTCACACCTCAAGAAAAAGACGGATTAGAAGCGGAAATTGCTGATTTAGAAACTATGCTGGGAAAATTAGACCGCATGGTGGTGCAAATTGCTGCTTTTGGCATGGTGGGACGTGGCAAGTCTTCCTTGCTTAATGCTTTGGTTGGGGAAACGGTGTTTGAAACTGGGCCTTTGCATGGTGTCACCCGTGCTGCACAAAGAGTAAATTGGAGTATTAGCGAAGAAGCCATTGGCCAAACTGAACGTGCTTTGCGGGTGACTTTGCCTAGTGTCGGTCAATCTCAGGTAGAATTAATTGACACTCCTGGGTTAGATGAAGTAGATGGTGATACTCGTGCGGCATTAGCTGAACAAGTGGCAAAACAGGCAGATTTAATTTTGTTTGTGATTGCTGGCGATATGACGAAAGTAGAACATGAAGCACTTTCACAGTTGCGCCAAGCAGGTAAACCCATCATCCTGGTATTTAATAAAGTAGACCAGTATCCAGAAGCAGACCGGATGGCAATATACCAGAAAATCCGGGATGAACGAGTGCGGGAGTTACTCACGCCCCTAGAAATTGTTATGGCTGCGGCATCACCACTTGTAAAAACGGCAATTATTCGCCCCGATGGTACTAGGGGTGTGCAGTTGCGTACAGGTAATGCCAAAGTCGAGGAATTGAAGCTGAAAATCTTAGAGATTCTGCACCGGGAAGGCAAAGCTTTAGTTGCTCTTAATACTATGCTTTATGCTGATATCGTCAATCAGCAATTGCTAGAGCGTAAACTGATGATTCGGGAACAGAATGCCAATCAGTTGATTTGGAAGGCTGTGATGACTAAAGCAGTTGCGATCGCTCTCAATCCTGTAACTGTAGTAGATATACTTAGTAGTGTTGTCATTGATATTGTCCTAATTTTGGGTTTATCTAAACTCTATGGCATACCCATCAGTGAAACAGGTGCCCTACAATTACTGCAAAAAATCGCCATGAGTATGGGTGGTATTGGTGCTAGTGAACTATTGGCAAACTTGGGCTTGAGTGGGTTAAAAACTTTACTTGGTCTTTCTGCATCAGCTACGGCAGGTGCTACCTTCGGCCCCTATATATCGGTGGCTGTGACTCAAGCAGGCGTAGCTGGTGTTTCTTCCTACGCTATTGGGCAAATTACTAAAGTTTATTTAGCCAATGGAGCAACTTGGGGGCCTGATGGGCCAAAAGCAGTTATCAGTCGAATTTTGGCAAGTCTTGATGAAACTTCAATTCTCAACCGGATTAAAGATGAATTGCAACTGAAACTAAAATTCAAAAGATAAGAAAACTAGGCATTGGCGATTATGGATAGCCTCTATTTTCACAACCAATGTTGGTTATACCAATTCTCTATAAACTTGCACTCTTGTGGTTATCTACTCCTAACTTGCACATGTTATAACCCTTATACAGTATGGCTTTGAGGAATATCATAAAAATGTGCTTGTTTCATATTTTGCGCTCGTGCTAATCGCGCCCCTTGGGCGCTTACATCTTGCACCTACCCAATATCCCACCAAGAAATTTATTTTGCAGGCTAATAGCGTAAGTCCACAAAGCGTGGACTCAAATCCTTACTCAGTACTTTCTGCTCTGGAATACATCATTTGCGTACAGTAGTATTTAAGTTGGGAGATTGCACGAATTTATCTCCAGCCCAAAGTAAATTTTGAGTTTTGTATCAGAAATTAGACAAAAGAGTCAATAAATGGTTGAGCCCAAACAGATTATTGAAGATATCCGTAAAAACACTTATGGCATTGGTTTACAGACTGACCGAGCCGCTCAAGGAGTTATTGACAGCTTCAGAAGAAGTTTAAACAGCGCACTTGAACGACTTTCAATAGACCTTTATTCTAAAGAAACTCATTTTGTTTTAGAACTTATTCAAAATGCAGATGATAACCAGTATCAAAGTGGAGTAATTCCTACACTAAACTTGTTAATAGAACCACAAAAAATTATTGTTCAAAACAATGAGCTTGGATTTAGTGAGGATAATGTCAGAGCAATCTGTAATGTAGGACGTAGTACAAAAACCAAGGTAGAAGGATAAATTGGTGAAAAAGGAATAGGATTTAAATCGGTATTCCGTATAAGTGATGAACCTCAAATCTTTTCCAATGGATTTCAGTTCCATTTTAAGCGCCAAGATAATGAGAATCACCTGGGATTTGTTACTCCTTACTGGATTGAAGCAATTCCTAAATATGTTGATCCAACTTTAACCAATATTATTTTACCACTTCGAGAATCAGCTAAAGATGAGTTAGGTAAGTTAGGTGAAATTGAACATACATTAATTCTCTTTCTCCGCCAACTTAAAACTGTCACAATCGAAAATAGAGTTAAGAATGAATCTCACCAAATCACACGTTTAGATAAAAATGGAAATGTAGAGATAGAAGAAACTAGGGAACTGATCAGAAAAAAATATTTAAATAACAATGGAAATATAGAGACAGAAAAAACCAGAGAAGTAATAAAGAATAAACATTGTTATAAGTTACTTAAAAAGAATTTAATTGTACCCGAACATATACAGGAATCAAAAAGAGAAAACGTTAAATCTACTGAGCTAATTCTTGCGTTTAGCTTGCAAGAGGATGGTTCAGCAGATACAAGATTAGAACAAAATGTTTTTGCTTTTCTTCCTACTCGCAGCTACGGATTTAAGTTTCTGATTCAAGCTGATTTTCTAGTTCCAGCCAACCGGGAAGATATTCATAAAGATACACAATGGAATAAATGGATCAGAGATAACATTGCAACTACATTTTTACTAGCTGTAGAGAAATTTAAACAAGATAGTAATCTGCAAAAAACCTATTATAATTATATTCCACTAAATAGCGAAATTAAAGATGAGTTTTTTATCCCTGTAGTTAGCGAAATTCACAATCAACTAAAAACTAGTGAATGTATTTTAACTGAATCAGGAAAATGGCAGATTCCCTCTCATGTTGTGCAGGTAGATGAGCAAATTAGGAAGTTAATTTCTAATGCTGATTTGCCACAACTACTGAAGAAAGAGTATATCCACACTGAAGTTAAGGCTAAAACCTCTATTCTCGAATCTCTTGGAGTTAAAAAATTTAGCTTTGATGATTTATTGCAGTGTTTACAGAATAATGAATGGTTAGAGAAACAAAGTGATAAATGGTTTGTACAACTCTATAGTTATTTAAAAAGTTGTAATTTAAACGATTATTATGATTTACCAAGAATTAAGAAATTAAAGATTATTCAGTTAGAGAATAACAAATTAGCTTCAACTACTGAGACATCAATATTTTTTCCATTTAATAATGTTGGAGAATATATTTTTGAACTGCAATTTATTAAGAGAACGCTTTTAGAGTCAACTTCTAAGTTTGCTGTAACAGAATTTCTCAAAAAATTGGGTGTTCAGAATGCTTCGTGTTATGAAATTATCGAAAATCATATTTTACCCCTTTATAAAGGAGATAGTTGGAAAAGCAAAGTTAATCAAATTTTTGGATATATTTGTTACATTAAAGAAAACTTATCGGAATACGAAAAAGAGTCTAATAAAAGAAAAAATCCTTATTCTTACTCGTCTTCCAAAGAAGATCCTCTAAAAAGCTTGAAAGAATCGCTATTGATAAAAACAGATAAAAATGGCTATTCTCGCTCAGAAAATGTTTACCTTCCTGCTAGTTATGGGAATCCAAATGAATTGGAAACATTATTATCAGGAATACAAGATGTCTGGTTTGTATCACCAGAGTATATTCAAGATTTAATGCAAATTAAAAATCCTAGCGAAAAAGCAGAAAAAATTAGAGAGTGGAGAGTTTTTTTTGTTAAGCTAGGAGTACATATTGTACCGAAAATTGATGTAGAAGTAAATATCGCTTCCCATAAATCTAATAAAAAGAACGTCTATACTCATCCATATCCTATTTATAGGTCATCTCATATTTTGAAAATTCTTGAGATCAATGATATAGAGAAAAATAAAAGACTAGCTCAAATTTTAGACTCTAACTGGAATTACTACAAAGAGTATAAACAATGGTGTTATTACATTTTTCAAGGCACTGATGTTAGTTGGTGTGTTGATTGGCGTCCTTCTAGACCTAATGATGCAGACTGGTTTACCGCAATTAAAACAGCAGCTTGGCTTCCTACTACGAAAGGAAAATTAGCTAATCCTTCTGAAATTTTTCTGGATAAAACAGAAACAGGCGCAATATTAGGAGATAGCGTTCCATACTTAGCTATTACTCTCAATAATCCAGATTTTATTAAGGAATTAGCAATAAAAGAAAAAATAACTCATTCTAAGGATTATGCTGATTTATTGCTGAGGTTATCTCATAAAAAAGAGCTTGATCAAAAAGATGAGGAATTAGTTGTTAAAATTTATCAGGAATTGAATAAAGTTGGTATAAATTTAAATGATTGGTGGAAACCCTTTATCATTGAAAAAATATTTTGGACAAGTAAAAGAACATTCTCTACAGCTAGTAAAGTTTTGATAAATGATCATGATGAGGTTTATGAGTTGTTTAAAGATAATCCTCAAATAGCTTTTCTCAAACTCCCCTCAAACTGCTATCCTAAACTTCAACACTTTATCAGCGCGACTGGTATTCGCTATCTTTCTCAGATTATTAAGACTGAGTTAGCAATTGGAGAAGTACCAAAAGTTGAGGAAGAAAGCCTAACTGAGCAAATTAAAGCTTTGATTCCTTACGTCTTACGTTATCTTTACCAAGGAGAACAGCTAATTTACCAACGGCTTAAAACCAATAACACCCTAATACAACTCAAAGATTTAGTGTGTTACCGGGTAGAAAACCTACAAATTAAATATCTTCTTGATCAGCAATCAGCTTATACTAAAAGAAGCGCTTTCTTGGATAATGGAAATCTCTAC
Source organism: Nostoc sp. NIES-4103 (assembly GCF_002368335.1). Lineage (GTDB taxonomy): Bacteria > Cyanobacteriota > Cyanobacteriia > Cyanobacteriales > Nostocaceae > Amazonocrinis. The sequence goes on from NZ_AP018288.1 coordinate 6,752,268, forward strand.
ATCCAATCCAATAGTTTGTCAGATACGGATTATTTAGCCTTGGAAATTTCTCAATTATTTGGTAATCCAAAGGGGTTAGATGATTTCTTGATTTCGCTGTTTGAGAAAAGAACATTAGACAAAATTGATAAATTAATGAAAGCGAAAAATATTCCATTACTACCTAATGAAGAAAGGGAGTGGTTTGAAAGCTCAAATATTGAGCTAGGAGGAACTAACTTTATAGAAGTAGCAGCAGAAAATGATAAAAACATTAAATTTACAGCTAACACACATCAAAAAGTAGAACACGATAACCGTTCATTGAAATCAGAATTAACAACTATATCTCCAAAAGATGAAGTATTTGATGATGCTCAATGGCAGCCTGAGTGTGAACCTAGAGAAATTCTAGAACTTGAGACTATTCAATTGACAAAGGGAAAAATTACATCTCAAGCATATCCTAACAGTGGAAGAGTTACTAAATCTATCATCACTCCATCTCTTGCTGAGTTAATCGAAGACGAAAGTATTTCAGATAAGACTACTTTTATTAATAGCCAATCTGAATCAGCGCCACAAAAAATTATCCACTTAATCACAGAACTACGAATAATAGATAGAGATGAGCCAAGTGAAAAGCCTCAACTAAGCGGTATCTGGGGTGAGAAATTTGCCGTTGAATATTTAAGGCGAAAGTTTGCTGCTAAGTATCCCCAAGGAAAGTTAGACGAAAATAAATACGGATTTTCTATCAAAATTAGTAGTCAAGTAGTAGTTGAAGTTCAGTGGCTAAATGAAGTTCAAGAGACAGAAGGGTATGATATAAAATTAATTGAAAATGGTCGAGAAGATTATATAGCTGGGGACTGGGGAACTCGGGGCCCCCACGACCGCAGGGAGTGGGGATTAGGGGCAATAGGGACTGGGGACTGGGTGAAAAGTCTTTTTGTGTCTAGGTTTTATTATCTGTTGATGTCCTAACACTAATGGCGACGGCTATAAAAGGCAGGCTTAGGCATGATTCGTACTCTACTTCCAATCGTACTTACACAGCAAGAAAGAAAATTTGAAATAATCTGACGCGAGGTGATGAGTAAAAATTACCCTAGCGATGCCTGCGGTGGGCTATGCCTACACTATTGCCTTAAAAGAAGTTAATTCATACTCAAATTCAGCAATGCTTAAAATTTGTATTCCCAGACAATAGCCTGGGAACGATTTAATCTTCAATCTCTAAGTTTGACAAGACTTATGCAAAAATCGCTCTTATACAGAGAACGCTAAGAATTGGTAGAGTGTGCGTAAGTCTGATTTGAGTGAAAGTGCTTCTCTTTTGCAGATAAACGGTTGAGTTACCCTTTACTTTTAAAAGAGTTAAGCCATTCTTGGACTTGTTCTCGCGCAATATCGCGGCCGCCTAGACCAAAAGCTAGGGCAATAGCAACGGCGATCGCACCTAGTAAAAGTCCAAAGGCTAAATTCACAATATCACTGGCAACTCCAATTTGTTGCAGTGCCATTGCCGAAACTAAGGCAATAATCGCAATCCGCGCCACCTGCCCCAAAATTTGTGCTTGGGGATTACCAGAACTGGTGATAATGTTGAAAGCTAGATTTGCTAAAAATAAACCAATAGCAAATACTATCAATCCTGCCAAAATCCGACCAAATATAATCAAAATACCAGAAACTAAGGTTGTTAGGGCTGGAATATTGAGAATATTGACCGCTGCCACTGTTGCAAACAGTAAGATGCCTACTAAGACAACGATACCAGCAATTTCTGACGGAGTGCGGGTTGGAGTTGGCTCTGCTGTTGGATCTGTTGAAATTACAATTCGTTTGGTAGGTGTTGGCAGACCCAAAACAGAGAAAATGTTATTAAAGCCTAAACTTGTGAGGATACTAGTGACTAGATCCGCTACAAATCGCCCTAGGAAGTAGGCAATAATTAAAATTGCTGCCGCTGTGAAGATTGCAGGTAGGGTGTTGAGAATCTGCTGCAACATTGCGATCGCAGGCACTGAGATTGCCTCAATTTTTAATGCATTGAGGGCTGCGATCGCCACAGGAATCAAAATCAAAATATAGACAATAGTGCCTACAATACTCGATAAAGATTGTACTCCCGTAGATGGAGAAATTCCAAACCTACTGCCCAAATGGTCGAGACCAGTTGTTGTTAACAAATTGGTCACAATCCGCCGCACTACAGTAGCCAGAAACCAACCAATTACTGCAATTAACGTCGCCGCCAGAATGTTTGGCAGAATTGACAGAATCTGTGTAGTTAAGGCTTGTACTGGTTGCAGCGCCTGCCTTAGTCCCAGAGTGTCTAGAACTGGGACAAGAAAAAGTAAGAAGATGAACCAATACAGGGCATTACCAATGGTCTCACTCAATGACAACTGGTCTAGGCTAATTGCCTCGTTTGACGTTTCTTGATTCAAACGCTCATCTAGCCTTAACGCTTGTAGCCCCCGTACTGTGACAATTTTGACAATGCTCGCTATTAACCAAGCGACGCCTAACAAAATTCCCGCACCAACTATCTTGGGCAAAAAGCCAATGAGTTGGTCAAGAAAATTATTGAGCGGGCGAGAGGCTACTTCTAACCCCAAAGCCTGTAAGACAGCTACCACCGTCAATAAAATGATGCTCCAAAATACCAAGCTGGAGACTAATTTCTCCACTTGGGGAACATCTTGGCGTCCAGTTACACCTGCGGCAATCCGGTTATCTATGTTTGTGCGATTGAGGATTCCCCGCGTCACTGCTGCTGCGATCGCTGCAATTAACCAGCCAATTAATAAAATTGCCGCAGCCCCTAATAAACGGGGTGTGAACTCAATCAACTGTTGGACAATTCTTTGCACATCAGCAATTCCTTGGTCAACTTGTTGTTGATTTAGTGACAGGCTTGGCGATTGTGCCAAAAATTGCTGTACCCTCATCGACAAACCAATGTCTATCAACTGGGTTATTCCTTGCCAAGTTGTGTTCATGGTTTTCCAGAATTAAGCTTAGCTATTTGCTCACAACACTTGAGATGCTTACAGGGTAGTTTGCTTTAAACAATCCTTTACCCTAGCAACTTCACTAGTGTTGTGAATATACATTTACCAGTAAAAACTTATATGGAATTCATAGCAAGAGCTATTTTTAACTTTGTTAAGTAATTTCTCGTTTTATCAATGAATACTTTGAAAAATTGTATTATTAGTCTATTTTTAATATTTTCATATATATTTGTTGCAGTAATCTGTTGTTGGTTACGGGAATTGGTCAGTTGTCAGTTGTCAGATGTCAGTTGTCAGTTGTCAGAAGTTATTCTTCTTATCCCCCCATCTCCCCCATCTCCCTTATCTCCCTCATCTCCCTTATCTCCCTCATCTCCCCCATCTCCCTCATCTCCCTCATCTCCCTCTCCCCATCCCCTCATCTCCCTGCTCAATTTTGAGTTACTCTAAGTGCAGCAACAGCAACAAAGATGTAGAATGTCCCAAGCTTTTGAGCAATCGATTCAAATCAATGCCACAGCTACGGTGGTAGAGCGCTGTATTACCGATTTAGCTCTCATGCATCGCTGGCTAAACCCCGTACTGCGTTGCGAACCTGTGGGTGAAGCTTGGAGTACTGATATTGGTAGTCAAAGTAAATTTGTGATTCAAATTCCGGTTGTCAAACCCACCCTCAACAGCGTTGTGGTGGAACGGAAACCTGGTTTAGTAGTGTGGGAATTTCAGGGATTTTTTCAAGGACGCGATCGCTGGGAATGTCAACCAATAGAACAGGGAACTCGCCTACTGAACCGTTTTGAGTTCGATATTCCTAACCCCCTAGTGAGTTGGGGTTTCAACACCTTTGCTGCATCTTGGACTAAAGAAGATATGCAAGCCCAACTGCGTCGCCTTAAACGAGTAGCAGAAGGACTACAAATTAGTAAATAGTCATTGGTCATTGGTCATTAGTCAGTTGTTATTACCCCCCATCTCCCCCATCTCCCCATCTCCCCTGCAACGAAAGCACCCCATTCCCTCAGGGAGCAACGCTTCGGAAAGTGAGGTGGCAGAGCTGGGGGGGCTGGGGAGGCTGGGGAGGCTGGGGAAGAGAAGAAATTAAGTGGATTTAGTATAGTTTTAGTAGCAAAAAGTACGATTTTTTCTTTTTTCTCCCCCAGCTCCCCCAGCTTCCCCCGCTTAAGAGCGCTCGTTTCACGACGATTTCAGAAAATCGCGTTGCTCCCTTCCCTCATTTCCCTAACTCACCGAGTAAACGCCGAATCACAACTGCATCTTCAGCATCAGGAACTTTTGCCAGATAACTTTGCAAGTCAAGAGCGGCTTGCTGGTAATGACCAAGTTGATAATAGAGTAAACCGCGATCGCGTATTTCTAAGGTGACATCAGGAAATAACAACAAAATTCTCTCAACCGCAGCTAATGTTTTTTCTAACTCTTGCTGTTTGAGATAAATATATTTCAAATTTGTTAGCATTCGTGCTAAGAATTGCCGATTGCTGACGGGTGCTAAAAATTCTGGTTGTAAACTCACGGGTTGTTGAAACATTTGAGCCAGCCTTTCTTGGCAATCTTGGGCAAACATCACTTCACCACGATTAAATGCATCAACAAAAATCTCCACATCTGGAACATCTGGGCGGATCAGGAAGTGTCCTGGCATTCCTATACCCACCATTGGAAAGTCAATCCTGTGAGCAACTTCTAGATAAACCAATGCCAAGGTGATGGGAATTCCTAGCCGACGGTCAATCACATCATTTAAAAAACTGTTGCGGGGGTCGTAGTAGTCTGTTTTATTTCCAGAAAATCCCAAGTCATCATAAAAATACTGGTTTAGACTTTTAATCAACCGTAAAGGATACCGTGAGTCAGGTAAACGTTCTTGAACTTCACCTGCCATTGTGTCAAGAGCATTAAGGTATTCTTCTGGGTCAAGGTCAGGATATTCTTCCTGTGCAATGTACAAAGCTGCCTTTGCTAGGTCGATACGCTCGTCAGGCTGATGAATCTCCTGATAAAAATATTGTCGCGCTGACGAGAAATTCATAAGTAACTGCTCGGTAAAGATATGAGAATGAAGCGGGTCAACTGACACCAGTTGTACCTATCTTTATTTTAGAGAAATTAGCGTGATTTGGAAATCTAATTTGTTCAGAAATTTTAGTAATTTTCAATTTGGTAAAATACAGATTTTTTTTGTTTCAGCTAGGCAAATAGTCGACTTGTGCTAATCCCCTATGTATAATCAAAAACTATTAATTACTATAAAATAAATAGCTGATTCACAATAATAACAGTACTTATTTTGCTAAGTTCTGTTAGAGTTAAATTTATCCGTTGAAAAATTTAATATTATTGTTGTAATTAATTTTGTAATTTCGTTTTATATACTGTTAATTTTGGATATTCCATTTGCACATTAATTTAAAACTAAGTGAATATACTTATTTACGTTTTAAGTATATTTACTTAAATTTTTTGAAAAAACTTTAACAAAACTTAAAATAATGACATTTACTATCAAGTATATCAATTAATATTTAAAGCTTTTATTTAAGCTGTTAATAAATAAATTTTCTGCAAATTAATGTATAAACTATAGCTATTTAGCAAATTAACTATTAATGTGAATATACACAGGAGCTAGAGAAGCATAGTTAAAAATCTAGCTAATGAGTACGGAAAGAATGTAACTAAACGCCTAAGCCATTTTCAGGATTCATGATATCTGCGATCGCAGCTATGGTCTGAGCTATAGCTGTAACAAAAAGCTGTATTGGCAATTTTGTACCTGATATCTTTAGCACTTAGGAATCTTGACAACATTAACATCACATTTTTGGAGAAAAGAGTTTCGTGACTACTTCAACAATGACACAAAAACTATCATTTAGCAGCTTGGGAGTATCATTGATTGCTTTAGGAATAGCTATAGGAGGACAGCAAGCACAAGCCTCCACTCTTTTTAATAATCGGACAGCATTTCAGAATGACTTGAATACCTTCATCATTGATGATTACGAAAACCCTAATTATTTTAAAGGTGACATAGTTGACAGCACAAATATCGATATCCACACTAATGCTTCTATGAGTAGTGTGGTTGGTCAGACCAAGTACAAAACCACAACACCCTTTGGGTCGAATGGGTATAATATTATATTCAGCCCACAATTAGGAAACCACGCATACTGTGCTGGTTGTAATGGTTCTTTCTTGTTAGATTTTACCCAAACAACAGTAGGAAATGCACTTGGGGTTTTTGGAGCAGGCTTTGATATTATTTTTGGTACTCAATACTTTGCTCATGTTACCTTCGGTGATAATAGTACCGAAGATTTCTCATTAGCAGGTCAGACATTTTGGGGCATAACATCTGAGAAAAGTATTAAAGGAGTTCATGTTGGTCTTATAGGTGGAGACTCGACCACTAGCGGCTCCATTGTAATTGACAATTTAACTATCGGCGGAAAGTCTATTCCTGAACCTGCATCAGTTATGGGAATTCTGGCTTTAGGTGCTTTTGGTGCTACTTCACTAAGCAAGCGCAAACAGCAACAAAATACCATAGTTAAAGCATAATTTATACAACTTTGAAAACTGCTGTGTTGACGACCCCAGACACAGCAGTTTTATATTTTGAGCGTTGATTTAGTGAAAAGTGATTCCAATAGGTCAAAATCTAAATAAACGCGATCGCATCTGACAGCTATGCAGATAACTCAAAGTCTCCATACAGCTATTCTCGTGACTGACTTAGAACGTTCTGAACACTTTTATGGCAAAGTTTTAGGATTATCCAAAATAGATCGTTCCCTAAATTACCCTGGTGCATGGTATCAAGTCGGCGACTATCAAATCCACTTGATAGTTGCGTCAACTACTCCCACCGACAACCCCAACGAGAAATGGGGACGTAACCCCCACATCGCTTTTTCAGTTGCAGACTTAGACACCGCTAAACAGGAATTACTCAATTTAAATTATCCCATCCAAGCCAGCGCCTCCGGTCGCCCCGCTCTCTTCACTCAAGATCCGGATGGGAATATTATTGAGCTTGGTCAGCAGTGAGGGAGATGAGGGAGATGAGGGAGATGAGGGAGATGAGGGAGATGAGGGAGATGAGGGAGATGAGGGAGATGAGGGAGATGAGGGAGATGAGGGAGATGAGGGAGATGGGGAGAATAACTAATGACAAATGACAAATGACAAATGACAACTGACAAATGACAAATGAAAATTATCGCTTACACTTACACCGAACCCCTTTTAGAACCTTCCGTAGACAAAGCTATTTGGGGATGGGAGGTGGATCGGGTTTATCAAGATTTGGGTAAGCTAGAGTCTTCTGGATACTCTACGCGATCGCAATTACAACAATTATTCACAGACTGCCAAATTGAACCTGTAGATTATCTGTTAATTCGTCGCTTGGAGGAATTAGGAGATACTGTAGAAGAAGTGAGCGATCGCGTCAATCAGCTTGAGGCAATGGGAGTAGCAATAATTGCCACTGAACAACCCTACACTTCGGGAAATTCTCATCTTTGCATTGACTTGCTGAAATTGCTACATGAAATCCAGCGTCAGCAACATAGCCGCCGCATTCGTACTGGACACGCTCGCAATCGTCTTGATACCGCACCTCCACCAGGTAAAGCTCCCTATGGCTACCGCAGAGGTCAAGATAAGTACATTATTGACCGTAGTACTTCTCCAGTGGTTAAAGATTTTTTTGAACACTTTTTGCTATATGGTTCCCTGCGGGGTTCAGTACGTTACTTGGCAAAAAAATATGGTAAGAAAATCTCTGTCACTACTGGGCGACGCTGGCTAACTAATCCCGTCTACCGGGGTGACACAGCTTATCACAATAGTGAAATTATTTCCAACACTCATATTCCCATAATTTCCAAGGAAGAAGCTGCCCAAGTTGACCGACTTTTGCGGCGTAACAGCCGTTTACCATCTCGCACCGCTAGTGCGCCTCGTTCGTTAGCAGGATTAGTTGTTTGTGGTGAATGTGACTCACACATGACTGTAACGCGTGTCACCCAGCGCCACCAAGACAAAGAGTATCTTTATTTACGTCCTATTAGCTGTCCTCATCGCCCTAAGTGTCGAGCTATTACCTACCAAGATGTATTAGAAAATACAATTACAAAGGTTTGCCGTGACTTACCCTTGGCAGTGGCGGGGATGAATTTTCCCCAGATGGATGCCATTAAAAACAGTTTAGGAGAAGCGATCGCTCGTCAACAAGAAATACTCGAACAATTACCTGCTTTAGTTGAAACTGGAGTATTAGATACTGAAACAGCAAAGTTAAGAGCTTACAAAATCCGCACAGAAATTTCTGCACTCCAAGCAAAGTTAGCTACGCTTCCCCCTGTTAACTTACGTTCTGTTGCTGTTGCTGTTTCGATTCCCCAATTTTGGTTAGACTTATCGGAAGCAGAACGACGATTTTACTTTCGAGAATTCATCAGGCAAATCAAGATTATTCGCCAAAACCAAGATTGGGAATTGCAAGTCATCTTTATTTTTTAAGATTGTCAGTTGTCAAGATAATTCGTAATTGATAATTCGTAATTCGTAATTATTACCCCATAGGACTTACGCACACTCTAAGCATTCTCGGCGTTCTTGGCGTCTTGGCGGTTCGATAAATTAAGATTTTTGGCAATTTTTGCGTAAGTCCTGCCCCATACTAAAAAAAGTTGCTCTGAATAATGAATAAAAAGTAATGAAAAACTCCACGCCACTTGCGTTCCTGGAATTTACCGCCGCTTTCAATAAATTTTTAATTACGAATTACGAATTACGAATTACTATCACATACCAATATCTTTAAGCATTTCTAAATGCTTTTGAACAGAGGCGAGGGTGTTGGCAACAATCATCCCACTAGCGGCAACAGCAGGTAAACCTATACCGGGAAATGTGGAATCCCCACAACACATTAATCCTGCTATTGGTGTGCTGGGGCCAGGAAACAAACCGACTCCTGCTGGAATTGCTGGGCCGTAAGAACCTCGGTGACGGCGCAGAAAACGCTCATGGGTTAGCGGCGTGCCAACTAGCGTAACTTCGCAACGCAAGCGAATATCAGGTATGATCCGCTCTAGGGCTTGCCACATGACCTCTGCACGCGATCGCTTTTGTTGCTCATACTCAAGGCTTTTTCTATCCATACCTTGCCAAAGGGCATAGGGTTCATTCCCAGGAGTATACACGTGAATTACATGTTTGCCTGGTGGTGCTAAGGATGCATCTAAAAGCGACGGAATCGACACCAACACGAGATTTTGTGGTGCTGTGATGCCCATTTCCCAATCGTTGACTACGATGTAGTGACACGCCAAATCTGATTGCAATCCTTGGGCATCGATGCCTAAATGCAGATGCATAAAACTATCACACTCAGGTGTCGCCTGTCTTTTCGCACGAAACTTTTTTGGTAAAGCTTCTTGGGGCAGCAAATTCAGCATATCCCAAACCGAAGTATTAGATACAACTGCTCGGCGCGCCCGAATTTCCTTACCATCGCGTAGACGTACACCTACAGCCCGCTTGCCTTCTACCAGCACTTGCTCTACATGAGCGTTAAGTATTAGCTGACCGCCATGTTTCTCTAATCCTTGCAATAAAGCATTAACTAAAGCACCACTACCGCCAACTGGATAGTCAAGCACTACCCCCGGCTTGTACCAGTCTGCAAACATAAATGCTACTTCTGCGGCATTTGTTCCAGAAGCCGGCAGTCCAGAGAGGAGAAAACACAACATGTTCAGCCAGTTGTGAATAAATGGGTCTTGAACCACACCGTCCATGATGCGGGAAAAAGGCCCTGTCAGCTTGCCGATATTTGCCGTATGTTTAGCCAGAGAGGGGGCAAATCGGCTGACAGTGATAGCTGCACCGATATCAAAGCGTAATGCTGCTGGCGGAATTGCGATCGCAGCACGTGCCAATGGTTCCATCACCCGCTGCAACTCCTGCCATTGGGCTACTGCATCATGTCCACGCAGTTTCGTTAATACCTCACAGAATTGCTCTGCACCAACAGAAGTATCAAAATCACCTTCAGGTAAGCGGCAACCCCAAGTATCGTATGTCACGCACTTGAGATCAGAACCAATTGCGTCTAGCACTTGTCGCAGGGGGTTAGGAGATGGACTGTAAGACAATCCAGAGTACAGTGATGGCCCAGAATCGAACTTAAAGCCATTACGCTCAAAAGCGTGCGCCGCCCCACCAGGGATAGAGTGACTTTCACAAACTATCACATCAAATCCATAGCGTGCCAAAACAGCCGCACAACTCAAACCACCAATACCGCTACCAATTACGACGACATCTGTCTGTTTCACTCACTAATTTCCCAGAAATAACACCCTTATTTCTAATAGCTTATAGGAGTCATACCAATTCGTAATTCGTAATTCGTAATTCGTAATTCGTAATTGTAGAGACGATTCGGCGAATCGTCTCTACTCAGATATGGCAAGGGTTTCGGGGTTTGAATGTGTTGCCTCATTTAAGAGAATTGGTATCATTGGTCATTTGTCATTTGTTATTCTTCGCATCCTCCTATATCTGCTCATCTTCCAGTCCCCAGTTCCCAATCCCCAATCCCCTCAATTAGTGATTATCCTGGAATTAGTAGGGGAATCACCTTAGTGTAAATTGCCAGCAGGTGGAAGATGCTGCAAGTAGAACAGATATTACAAAGTCGTTATCAAATCCAACGCCAACTCGGTAATAATGGCATTCGTCAAACTTGGCTTGCAAAGGATTTGCAAGCCTCGAATGCAGAAAACTCACAAGTTGTAGTCAAACTTCTCGCCTTTGGTGGTGATATACAGTGGGATGATCTAAAACTCTTTGAACGAGAAGCACAGATTCTCAAACAGCTACACCATCCTCGTATTCCCCAATATCTTGATTATTTTTGTATTGATGACCGCACACTTTGGTTTGGCTTAGTACAAGAATATATCCCTGGTGAGTCGCTGAAAGATAAACTGAATGTTGGTACAAGGGTGAGCGAAAAGCGAGCTAAAAAGATTGCTGCTGAGGTTCTCAAGATTCTCATGTATCTGCATGAACTCAATCCCAGTGTATTACATCGGGATATCAAGCCGAGTAATTTAATTTGGGGTGAAGATAATCGGATTTATTTAGTAGATTTTGGCGCAGTTCAAGATAAAGCGGTTAAAGAAGGGGTTACTTTTACTATTGTGGGTACTTATGGTTATGCCCCAATGGAACAATTTGGTGGTCGTGCAGTTCCTGCATCGGATCTTTATGCATTAGGAGCGACTTTGATTCATTTGTTAACTGGCGTTCCTCCTTTTGAATTGCCTCAGCAGGATTTGCGGCTACAATTTTCTGAGCGAGTAAACCTTAGTCCTAGTTTTGTCGGCTGGTTGCAGAAGTTGACAGAACCTGCACCAGAGCAACGTTTTACAAGTGCCCGTCAAGCTCTGGATGCTCTCAAATCTGGTTTTGCCCTTAAACCTGTAAGTCAGACATTAATCAATAATTCTGGTTGCGGTATAAATAATCTTAGTGAAACCGTTCCCGAAGAAATTCTGGGATGGAATTGGGGCGCATTTCTATTGCCTTGGTTTTGGTTGTGGACTAATCAAGTTTGGTATGGGTTATTTTGCTTTGTACCACATGGTTGGTGGATAATGGCGATCGCTCTCGGCGCAAAAGGCAACGAATGGGCTTGGAAAAGTAGACGATGGCGCAGTATTGAACACTTCAAAGCCCATCAAAGAGGCTGGGCGATCGCCGGCATTCTGATTGGTGCGCCTATTAGTATTATGTTGTGGGTTGGAGCGATCGCTCTACTGCAATCTGTGCTTTAACAACAAAGGAGTCAGTTGTCAGTTGGGAGGATTTAAAGTTAGGAGTTAGGAGTTTGGAGTTTGGAGTTTGGAGTTTGGAGTTATTGTTTTTGTCCTCCTCATCCCCCCATCTCCCTCATCTCCCTCATCCCCTCATCCCCCCATCTCCCCTTCTACCCGTTCACAGACGATTCAACTACACCCACAGGACAAGCAACATTTGTCCCGCCTAACCCACAATAGCCATTGGGGTTTTTGGCTAGGTACTGTTGATGGTAGCCTTCAGCGTAGTAGAACTCAGGCGCATCTAGGATTTCTGTGGTAATCTTTCCATAACCTGCGCTGCTGAGAGCTTGCTGATAAGCATCTCGTGAGGCTTGTGCTAACTGTCTTTGACTTTCAGAATATATGTAAATTCCTGAACGGTACTGTGTGCCAACGTCATTACCCTGGCGCATCCCTTGGGTGGGGTTGTGGCTTTCCCAAAAGACTTTGAGTAATTCTGAATAACTAATGACTTTGGGATCAAACACAACCAAGACCACTTCATTGTGACCAGTCCTACCAGTACACACTTCTTCATAGGTGGGGTTGGGCGTGAAGCCAGCAGCGTAACCTACGGCGGTGGTGTAAACTCCTTTAAGTTGCCAAAATTTGCGTTCTGCACCCCAAAAACAGCCTAAACCAAACAATGCTGTCTCCAATCCTTCTGGATAAGGAGGTTTCAGCGGATTTTTGTTGACATAGTGATGAGCGGGTACTGGCATTGACTGACCTCTTCCTGGTAAAGCTTCTTCAGGAGTAGGCATAACCTGCTTTTTGCCGAATCCAAATAGTGCCATTGATCTTAACTCTGTTGTTTGGTATACATCTCTAATATATTTAATATTGTAAAGATTCTAGAGCATCGATTCAGTAATCAAAAATCTAACCCCTCCTTCCCTTGGAGGAAAGGGGTAGCTCAACTCCCCTCTCCTCGTATGAGAGGGGTAGGGGGAGAGGTTCTTCCAGGATTATTGAATTGGTATTCTAGCGATCGCTAACCGCACTTAAATCTGTTTCTGTGAGTGAATTCAACAATGTCCACAACTGCAAATCTGTAAAATCTGGAATTACCAGAAATGCACCAATTTCTTGCAATACTTGTGCTTCGTGGGTAGAAGCAATACCAATGGTACGGATACCAGCGCCTACCGCAGCATGTATACCAGAGGGAGAGTCTTCTAGAGCGATCGCGTCCTTTGCTTGAATTCCTAATCTGTTCAAAGCGACTTGATAAGGTGCAGGGTCAGGTTTTCCTGCTATACAATCATCTGCCAAAACAACTGTATGAAAAGCATGTTTGATTCCTAAAACCTCCAGCATAAATTCTGCATTTAATCTTGGAGCATTAGTTACTAAAGCACGCTTTAGTTGATGTGCCTCTGTCCATGCTATTAGTTCAGCAAACCCACTTATAGGTTTCAGATGTGAAGCACGTTGACGGAAAAGCGCCTCTTTGTCATCTGCAAATTTTTGACCTTCTACTAGTGATAATTGCGGTAGGATATCTTGAATAATTTCTGGGTTTAAGCGACCACTAATCCGAGATTTGTAGAAAGTTTCATCAATTTCTATGTTGTAAGTTGACAGCATTTGCTGCCAAGCTTGGTAGTGTATGGGGTCAGTATTGACAATAGTGCCATCTAAATCAAACAAAATTGCAGCCAGCATAATTCTCTGATAAAATGTAAATAATTGTTAACTTTATTTACATAGTTTACATTGTTTTTTTGTCCTTAGTCATTGTTACTTCCTGAATAGAGGACAAAAAACCACGATGAATCAGCTAAATCTTGAAATCTATACTGGATAGGGAGTAGGTAACAGTTTTCCCAATCCCCAGTACCCATTCCCCATTCCCCAATCCCCAATCCCCAATCCCCAATAATGATAGCCGCCACGAAGTTTTTTAGCGTTGATGATCTAAAAGTGCAAATTTACAACTCTGAAGCTGAAATGGCGCAGGACGTTGCAGAAATTGTACGCAAGTATTTACAAGATGTTCTAGAATTACAAGATACAGCAGCTGTTTTGTTAGCGACAGGTAATTCTCAACTCAAATTTCTTGATGCTTTGATTGCATTGGGTGGTGTAGATTGGTCACGAATTATTTTGTTTCATCTAGATGAATATTTAGGAATTACTGCTGACCATGCTGCTAGTTTCCGGCGGTATATGAGGGAACGAGTAGAAAAGCGAGTATTTCCCCAGCAATTTCACTATATAGAGGGTGATGCACTGCAACCTGTGGCAGAATGCGATCGCTACACCAAACTATTGCAAGCACAACCAATCGATTTATGCTGTCTTGGTGTTGGCGAAAACGGACATTTAGCTTTTAATGACCCAGCTGTAGCGAATTTTCAAGACCCTTACAGTGTCAAACTAGTAAAACTAGATGCAATCAATCGTCAACAGCAAGTGAATACAGGTCACTTCCCAAATCTTAATAGTGTTCCACAGTATGCTTTTACTGTCACTCTTCCTTTAATTTGTTCGGCTAAAAAAATCCTCTGCTTAGCACCAGAAAAACGTAAGGCGCAAGTAGTGAAGGAGATATTACAGGGATCAATTAGCACAGAATATCCAGCTTCTATTCTACGTAAACAATCGCAAGCGACATTATTTTTGGATATAAATTCTGCTAGTTTACTGTCTTTAAAGTACTGAAGCAGGGAGTTAGGAGTTAGGAGTTAGGAGTTAGGAGTTAGGAGTTAGGAGTTAGGAGTAAAAAATTATTTCCCTGATCTGACTATCCCCTCATCTTCCTTACTCTCTAACTTACTCTCAAGTTTTAAAACTAGACAAGCAAGCTTCAAGATATGGACAGTCTTCACACTTTAATTCTTTTCCTGGATGCGCGCACCCACAAGGAGGATTGATGAAACATTGTGATGGCTCTGTAGGAGACAAATAATCTTTACGTATAAGTTGTAAAGTAGCTTCTTGTAGGCAGAAAATTAAATCTCGCATCATAATAATAGTATTTTTAAAAGCTTTGTCACAGTCAAAATTTATTGAAAAACTACAAACTTTTCTTCCAAAATTGGTAAATATTTCAAGCTACAGACCAACGTGTCCATGCTGAGATTTGATCTTCTACTACAAATACTCTCTTTTGAGAATTGGCAGTTTCAGCTACTAAAACTCTTAAAGTTACTATAGACACATTGTTAGTAAGTTGATGCCCGTAACCAATTACTTTTCCTAGATGTCCAGTTTGTTGATTTAGAACATAATCACCAATGGTGAACATAATGGTATTGTTATCGGTTGAAAATTTCTAAATGATGATTAATACATTCTCTATAGGCTGGGAGTTAAAAACTTCATACTTACAGCATGTCTTACTTGAGACGAAAGGAATAACTTAAGTTGATTTAGTTTATTTCCTTAGATATAAGAAGAGTGCGATCGCTTATGCTAAAGCGCGGTCAATTATACATTTGTTACAGAATATAAGTATTAAGAGTTATCAGTTAGCATTTAGCACTTAGAAAGTAAAAATTCAGAAAATAGAAGCTTCATTTTGAAGGTTTTAAGTGATTTTTTTTAATTCACCATTATGAAACTTCTTTGATCAGTCGCCCATCTTCCATATAAACAATTCGATCTGCAACATCTAAAACTCGGTTATCATGAGTGACCATTACAATGGCACAATTCTGTTCTTTTGCAAGTTTTTGCATCAAGTTGACGACATCTCGTCCAGACTTACTGTCTAAAGCAGCAGTCGGTTCATCAGCTAATACTAACTTGGGATGGCTTACTAAAGCACGAGCGATCGCTACCCGTTGCTTTTGACCTCCTGAGAGATCAGATGGGTAATAATTAACTCGATTTTCTAATTTAACGGCGTGGAGTATTGCTTCGGATTGATTACGAGCTTCCGAATGAGAAATATTTTTGTGTAATTCCAGAGACATTTGAACATTTTGTCGTGCTGTTAAGAAATCCAGCAAGTTGTGAGCTTGAAAAATATAGCCGATATTTCGGCGTACTTGTACTAGCTGTTGATTACTAGCTCCATAAAGTTCCTTGTCTAAAAATTTTAGACTTCCCTCTTGGACAGAACGTAATCCCCCAATTAAAGTTAGTAATGTTGTTTTTCCTGAGCCTGAAGGCCCAGTCATAATTACAATTTCTCCAAATTTTACAGTAAGATTAATATCAAACAGAATCTGGCTGCGTAATGTTCTTTTACCAAAGTATTGATTCAGGTTTTGTATTTCAATAACAAATTTTTTCGGCATCATAGTTTATTTCAAAAATATAGCTGTAAAATTAGAAAATGTCTGCTGGGTCTACCTTACGGAGTTTATTTGTAGATAAAAATCCCGAAACTAAGCACATTAAAACTGCTGAGGTTAATACAACAATTGCCTTTTGAATATCCATAGCAATTGGTAAATTTGTAGCATTTTTTGCTACATCATACAGACCTAAAGTTATAGCAAAACCCGGAATGTAACCTAGGGTTGCTAAGATTAATGCCTGCTGAAAAACTACACTTAATAAGTATTTATTCTTAAATCCCATTGCTTTGAGCGTTGCATATTCAGCTAAGTGAGTAGAGATATTGCTGTAAAGAATTTGGTAGACAACGATTACACCAACTACAAACCCCATGATCACCATTAAATTAAACACAAAACCAATAGGTGTTCTGAGAGTCCAATAGTTTTTTTCCAATGTAATAAATTGCTGTTGAGTAACAACTTTTACATCTTCAGGTAACTTAGCTGATAAACTAGCCAAAACTTTTTGCGGGTCGGCATCAGGTTTAAGTTTAATTAAACCTATATCTATGCTTTGTGCTGATCTATCTATAAATATCCGCCAAAAAGTAGAAGTATTGACAATTAAATTCCCATCTACTCCAAAAGAAGGGCCTATACTAAACAGTCCACCAACTTTCACTTTATAACCAACTAAAGCAGTATATCTAAATATTTCAATTTGGACAGTTTTACCTTGCTCAAAATCTTTCCTTATTGGGCCAAACTCTGCTCTTGAAGCACGGTCAAAGAAAACTATATCTGGAAGCTGTAGCAGTTTTAAATTTTGCTGAATTTCAGGCATTTTAAAAATTGATTTAACTGGGTCAAAACCAATTACATACATTGGAAATTTTAGACCAGTAGCTGGATTTTTAAGCTTAGCAAATTGCATATATAAAGGGCTAACTGATTCTACTCCTTCAAAACCTAATGTTTGGTATAAACGCCAGCGTGGGAAGCTTTGATTTGATGTCAAAGATTTATATTGAGCGCTGATTAAAAATAAGTCTCCGTCTAGACTATTATGCAGTTTTGTAGCGCTTGCATAGAGAGCATCTTGGAAACCAATTTGCATAAACATTAAAACAGCAACAAAAGCAATTCCAGCCAAAGCTACAATAAAGCGAACTCTTTGCCGAGATAGTTGTAGCCAGGCTAGAGGTATAGTGAGAATCATCTTATAAACCTCATATAATGCACATATTGGGTACTGGGTATTGGGTATTGGGTACTGGGTACTGGGTACTGGAAAAACCTTACCTAGTCCCTAGTCCCCAGTCCCCTGTCATATATCAATTAGTACTTGCACCTGTAGGTCAGTAAGAGCAGCAACTTGTGGATTATCGGCTAGGTTATCGATACGAATTTTGACCTCAACTATTTTATTATCTGTATCTGCCCCTGGATTGTTATTGAAGATATTTTGTTGACCCACTTGCAAACCAATATCGGTAACTCTTCCTCGTAGTTTTCCTGAAAAAGCATCACCAGTAATAGTGGCAGATTGACCTAAACGCACTTTTTTAATGTCAGTTTCATAGACTTCTGCTACCACATACATCTGCTGTGTACGACCTAATTCAGCTATTCCTGTACTACCAATAATTTCTCCCGGCCAAGTGTGGATTTTTAAGACTTGACCATTTATAGGAGAGCGTACAGAACTCAAATTCAAGTCCGCCTGAGCCTGTTTAACTGATGCTTTTGCACTATCGACATCGGTTTGTGCTGCCTCCACATCAGTAGGACGAATTTCAACAATACTGTTGAGCTTGGCTTTAGCCTCGTTTAACTGTTTGTTAATAGTTTCTATAGTACGCTTCAGGGAAGCTTTAGCTTCATTGAGCTGCTGTCGAACAGTTTCGACTCGTAAACGTTTAGTGTCTGAATCAGAAGCTGAAATTGCACCATCTTTGTATAACTGCTGATATCGGTTATTTTCACTTTCAGCATTACGCAATTCTGCTTCTAAGCGAGCGATGGTTGCTTGTTGTGCAGAAATTTCTCCACTCAACTCAGCTTGTAAACGAGCAATTGTAGCCTGCTGTGCAGAGATGTCTCCGGCTTTCGCACCTGCTTTAACCTGATTCAGGCTAGCTTGAGCAACTAGGACTTGTTTTTGAGCTTTTTCTAAGGCTGCAAGGCGAGGATAATAACTGTCAAGGATTGCAACTATTTGTCCTTGACGGACGCGATCGCCTTTTTTTACCAAAAGCTGTGCAACTCTAACACCCCCTTGGGAATCAGGCGCCGATAGACGAATAACTTCTCCTTGAGGCTCTAATCGTCCTAAAGCAGCAACAGCCGTCATAGTGGGAGAACTAGTTGGGGTAGTTGGAGTCTGCGATTTAGAGATTAAATGAAATCTTGAAAAACTGTAGATAGAAATTGCACCAGTAACTAAAGCCAAAGCACTGACTGAAATTATCGACCACCAACCTAAAGGTTTTGTGAGTGGCTGCCTTTGTTTATGTACCATAATCATGTTTTCCTTAGCGATGTCTCTGTAATCGCTGAGTGGGGTGGGGAGATGGGGAGGTGGGGAGGTGGGGAGATGGGGAGGTGGAAAGAATAAATACTGACTCCTAGCTTCTAAGTTACTGTTCACTATTATCAAGACAGCGAATCATGAGAAAATATCATCATCAAAGATGAAAATTTTTTCTCTACTTCCTACTCCCCACTCCCTACTCCCTAATCCCTACTTGTTTAGCACTACCTCTCTTTTCTTTTTAACAATCGCTAAGTATTCACTACGAGTCCCATCTACTCGGTAGTGGTCACAAATTTGGCAAAGTTTTAAAATATCTAATCGACTGAATACTTTCTGATGTTCAATTCCATTGTCATTTCTCCACCGCCAGAAAGTTGTCCGGTCAATGCGGCGATTGCTCTCAGGCCATCTTCGTCGGGATAAGAAATCTACTAGTTCTTCTTCGTAAAACGAGTAGCCTTTTGGCAATTTAAGAAGTTCTTCTCGTAATTCCGTTAGCGGTATGAGTGGATCTAGCTCAGATAGTCTCATGCCAGCAAGCCCTTATAGTTTAGTGTCATTTAAATTATGCAGAACGCTTTATGCAGCACGGTTTCATTGCATTTAGTTAAATTGCCATACTGTACGTTTCAAACTAGAGGTATTGAGGTAATTAGCTAATAAATTGTCAGGGAATAACTTTGACAACTTGAGGCTTAGAAAGCTTGCTCAAAGAGCATATTTCCCTCACTTCTATATCTCTACTCTGGACTTATCGAACAGTATAGAATTTGATTTTTCACACACAATAAACTGATTGATACTCAATTGCAAGTCATATGCAACAAGTTTAATAAACAATTAGCACTAAACATAAAATAAATCGTGGAAGATGTTTTTAACAGTTTACTAATTTTACTCATTGTTCTATTTCTGGCGTTATTCATCATCCCAAAAGTAATGATCGGGTTGAGTAAAAGCATTATATCTCATAGATTTGATACCAGTTTATTTCATTCTTGAGATATAGTTACTAGTGGTTAAATTTACAGCGTAAAATAATTTATTCTGTTCAAATAAAATTCTTTAATAAATCAACTAATTGATAGATGTGTAGGTTGAGATGAAAAATATCTACTTGTGGATAGATGTAAAAAACAGTTAGCAGAGTCAAGAAAATAATAATTGATACTTAATTTGACCAGCCCGCAACCTGCGCGGGGTGTGGAGGAGCCAGCCTTGTTTTGGGGGTCTCCGACTTGAGGAGCCACTGCGTTGCGGTGTTAGCGTAGCGTTAGCGAGCTTGCGAGCGTCGGGAATCGCAGTCTTGGACGCCACATCCTCTACTTGGGGAGACCCCAAGACCGGAGTGGCTCCGCTTTCCGGCGATTGCGATCTCAAGAGCGTTAGCGACGCAGGAGCGTCACTCCCGTTAGCGTAGCGTTAGCGAGCTTGCGAGCGCCACCCGAAGGGGGGTTCCCCCCGAGCCTTTGCAAGTGGCATCGGACTGGCGTTGTGGGGTATGGGGTGTAGGGAAGAAAAAAGCCCCGAAGTTTAGGTACAGAGCAACTACTTTTAAGTATGGAAAAAGAAAAAGATGTATTTTAAAATACGTAGAATGAAAAATACAGCGTCCTTGCTTGAAACCCCTGGTTTTAATTATCGGGTTCCCTACACCCTACACCCCCTTCATGTACTTATATATAGAGCTAGTTGAATATACCCAAAAACATACTTATAAAAATATTTTGCCAAAGGTGATACATAGCACTTTTGAAAATGCTGAAGTTACAAATGCTATCGAGGGATGATTATAGATAATCAAAGATACAAATTTTAATAAATCTCAGCTTCTTTCAACTGAAAAGCTTCTTGCTGATTGTCTAAATTATGTATGTAATCAATTTTATATTCTTTGGTTTTTCCAAATATATATTATCCTTGTATTCAAGCATTTAGATCAACGAGCTTTACTGAAAACTATGCCCAGTACAGGATTGCTTCCCCAGAAAATTTAGTATTTAGTATGATAAGTATATTTGTAATCTATACAAAATATTAAATGCAATTATCATGCAACTTTTTTCAGATTCTTTTGCTATATGAGATATTAGTAAATAAGAATTTTATAGCTATGTAAGTGATAGCGATCGCCCTTTAAAATGTCAGAAAAAATGAAACTAAAGCGACTCATGCTCTCATTGCCAAGCTTTGATAACCAGCGGCTGATTTTTCATGCAGCACGCCAGACTCTTCGGAAAGCTGAGATGGCCCGTCTTGCAGTGCGTGAATGGCTCAATTATCATGATTTGGAGCTAGAAGAGTGGAAACACAAAACAGCTTGCGAATTGGGAATAAGTATTAGTGAATTTGAGCAAAAGCTATTAGCTGCTGCTCAGCAGCATATCAAGGATGAAAGATGAACCGACACTATGGTTTTAGTCTGCAACCGAGACTGCAACAAGCCACACAAAAGGCATCTACGGTTATTATCCTTTATTCAGTTGCGTTTCAGTTGCATATCAGTTGCGATGCAGTAACAACCAGTCTACTATAATCGCAAGTGGCAATTTGATAAGATGACACCTACCAGGATAAGTTTACTGTATTGAACTATCTCAAGCTTTAGCTACTCCCCTACCTATGATGTAGCCTTGAAGCTATGGATAATTATATTTCTCAAAAGAAGTATTTTCCCAAAAGGATAATTTCAACTTTCTTGATTTGTAGAAAAACTACATTTCTCAACATATCTACGATTCACAAGCACAAGAGTGAAGATTAAGTCATGGCTGCTTCTAGGATTGAAGCTGTATTAGCACAGTTGGAAGACGAAGTAAGCAATTGTGAAAAGACTCTGCTTAAGCTCATACAGGTGAAAAAAACTATGGTTGAAAATGCACCACAAACTAACACCATAAATAGACAACTGCAACAAAATCCTATAGCCATCATTGGTATGGCATCTATATTCCCAAAATCAAAAAATTTACAAGAATATTGGGAAAATATTATTCACAAAGCTGATTGTATAACTGATGTTCCTGCTTCACGCTGGAGTATTGAAGACTACTACGACCCTAACCCCAAAACACCAGATAAAACCTACTGTAAACGAGGTGGATTCATTCCAGACATTGATTTCAATCCGATGGAATTTGGATTGCCACCCAATACTTTAGAAGTCACAGACATTTCGCAGTTACTCGGTTTGGTTATTGCTAAAGCCGCCATAGAAGATGCAGGTTACGGTGAATTGCGGCAATTTAATCGCGATCGCACTGGTGTAGTCTTAGGTGTGGCGATCGGCAGACAATTAGCTGTACCCCTCGGTTCTAGATTGCAGTATCCAGTTTGGGAAAAAGCCCTGAAAAGCAGTGGCTTATCTGATGAAGATACGCAAAAAATAGTTGAGAAAATCAAAAGCGCATATGTGCAGTGGAATGAAAACGCCTTCCCCGGAATGCTAGCCAATGTCATTGCTGGGCGAATTGCCAACCGCTTGGATTTAGGGGGGCTTAACTGTGTAGTAGATGCTGCTTGTGCTAGTTCCTTGAGTGCCTTGAAAATGGCAATTAGTGAGTTAGTTGAGCATCGAGCCGATATGATGCTGACCGGTGGTGTTGACACTGATAACTCAATTTTTGCATACATGTGTTTCAGCAAAACCCCTGCTGTTTCCCCTGGCGAAAATGTCAAACCTTTTGATGCAGACTCAGATGGGATGATGTTGGGTGAAGGTGTGGGGATGTTGGTGCTGAAGCGCCTAGAAGATGCCAAGCGAGACAACGACCGAATTTATGCTGTGATTAAAGGTATTGGTACTTCTAGCGATGGACGCTATAAAAGCATCTATGCACCACGTCCTGAAGGTCAAATCAAAGCTTTGCAACGTGCCTACGAAGATGCAGGATTACCACCTGAGAGTGTGGGTTTGATTGAAGCACATGGTACAGGCACCATGGTTGGAGATCCCGCCGAATTTACATCTATAAAAGAGGTTTTTGGCGAAAACAATCAAAAGAAACAATATATTGCCCTAGGAACCGTTAAATCCCAAATTGGACATACAAAAGCTGCGGCGGGTATAGCTAGCCTGATCAAAACAGCTTTGGCTTTACACCACAAAGTATTGCCAGCTACGATTAACATCACCAAACCGCATCCTAAACTAAACATTGATAACTCCCCATTTTATTTAAATACCCAGACAAGACCTTGGATTACCACCGATGCTCAGCCAAGACGTGCAGGAGTCAGTTCTTTTGGCTTTGGCGGCACTAATTTTCACATTGTCTTGGAAGAATACGAAAGCGAACACAATCGCCCTTATCGTTTACACAACAGTTCTCAGTCAATACTTCTATTTGCATCAACACCTGAACAATTGCTGTCACGCTGTCAAGAAATTCAACTTCAATTCAAATCTGATGCAGCACAACGGCAGTATGCAGAACTGATTGCAGCTTGTCAATCTCTAGAAATTCCTGTAACACATGCCAGAGTCGGGTTTGTTGCCGATTCTCTCACTCAAGCTTGTGAATTGTTGCAAATCACAATTGACTTACTCAAAAATCAGCCGCAAGCAGAATCCTGGGAACATCCCCAAGGCATTTACTACCGCCAAACTGGTATGGGAACAGCCAAAAAGGTAGTGGCGCTGTTTTCTGGACAAGGTTCACAATACTTAGAGATGGGTCGGGAATTAGTGATTAACTTCCCTGACTTGCGGCAAATTTATGCCCAGATGGACAAGCTTTTGCTCCAAGATAATTTGCAGCCCTTATCAAATGTTGTTTTTCCCAACCCTGTGTTCGATGCAAATCAAAAGGCTGCTCAACTAGAAACTTTGCAACTAACAGAATATGCCCAGCCAGCGATTGGAGTATTTAGCGCAGGTCTTTTCAAGATATTACAACAAGCTGGGTTAAAGCCAGATTTTGTTGCCGGACATAGCTTTGGAGAACTAACCGCTTTGTGGGCTGCGGGTGTTTTGAGTGAAGCAGATTACTTGTTCTTGGTGAAAGCTAGGGGACAAGCTATGGCTGCACCCAAAGATCCCCAGTTTGATCCTGGGGCGATGCTAGCGGTGCGAGGGGATATTCATCAAGTTTCAGAAATCATCAAGAATTTTCCTCAAGTCACCATTGCTAACTTAAATTCCAATTATCAGGTGGTATTGGCAGGAGCAAAAGCTGAAATTGTCAAAGTGCAAGAGGCTCTCAAAGCTGAAAAATTTTCTACCTTCTTATTAGGAGTTTCAGCAGCTTTTCATACACCTCTAGTAGGTCATGCACAAAAACCTTTTGCCAATGCAATTGAAACAGTTACTTTTAAAGAGCCACAAATCCCAGTTTTTACGAACTTAACAGGAAAGACCTATCCCAACGAGCCGAAAGCGATTCAGAAAATCCTCAAAGAACATTTGATAAATCAGGTACTGTTTAAGCAGGAAATT
Source organism: Nostoc sp. NIES-4103 (assembly GCF_002368335.1). GTDB lineage: Bacteria > Cyanobacteriota > Cyanobacteriia > Cyanobacteriales > Nostocaceae > Amazonocrinis. The sequence goes on from NZ_AP018288.1 coordinate 6,776,387, forward strand.
GAAAACATTTATGCTGAAGGCGGTTATTGCTTTATCGAATTTGGGCCGCGGAGCATTCTGACCAACTTAGTAAAAGACATCCTCAAAGATAAATCTTACATAGCTATAGCCTTAAATGCTAGCCAAACCAAAGATAGCGATCGCACTCTGCGAGAAGCCGTTGTCCAATTACGCGTTGCTGGCTTGTCTTTACAAAACCTAGACCCCTACCAACTACAGCAAAAACTGCCAGAAGTCTCCACAAATAAGCTCTTGAATGTGCGGTTAAATAGCACTAATTACGTATCAGAAAAAACGCAACAAGCTTTTGAAAAAGCTCTGCAAAATGAGCATCAAATACAAATTACAACTAATAATACGGCAGAAAAGCTAGTTAACGCCATAGAAGAAACCCCCGCTCACAATTGGCTTCCTAATTCCCTGGTTACTGGAAACAAGCAACTAGCCAACAATGGGGTGAAGTCTTGGGATGACGAAGCATTAGACGATATTGATCTCAACTTGACTCAATCAACTTCTCAACCACAAGTAAGTTCTTCAGAAGTTTTAAACAGCTTAGAGTACACCCTGATTGAGTTCAATCGTCATCAACGTGATATTTTGCAGGTTCATGAACAATCTCTCAACCATCAGACGGAATATGCTAAAACCTTCTTCCAACTGATGCAGCAGCAGAATATGTTGTGGGGAAATAGTAAGTTGGCACAACAACAGACCCCATTCCAAGAACTTGCACTCTCCAGTACAGAACGCAGCATTGTGCGGTTTCACGATCATCAAGCTGAAACTCTGCGGATTCACGAGCAATATCTCAACTATCAAAAAGAGTACACACACAACTTTTTCCAATTGCTCCAGCAACAGTATGCAACGCTTATTGCTGGCAAACACTCCATAGAATCTCCTGTGGTGAAAACAGAAGTCAACAGCGATCGCAATTTGACCAATGCTCCACCCAGCAAACAAGATGATCTTGTTGTTTCCACAAATGGATCAGTTACTGTACCAATCAACAAATCTGGCGCTAGCAATGGCTCAAGTAATGGCTCAAGTAATGGCTACAGCAACGGTGTCAAGAATAAACCAAAATTAATCGAAGACGCACATCAAGACAATGCCGCTCACCTGATTGTCGAAACCACTGCAAAAACAGTACCGCCACCATCAATAGTTATTGATCAAACAACCTTAAGTCAAACCCTGCTAACCGTCGTCAGCGATAAGACTGGCTATCCAATAGAAATGTTGGAATTGTCAATGGACATCGAGGCAGATTTGGGGATTGATTCCATCAAACGAGTGGAAATCTTAGGAGGACTGCTAGAACTATACCCCGATTTGCCCAAGCCGAATCCAGAAGAACTAGGTCAACTACGAACCCTCAGCCAAATTGTTGAGTACATGGGGACTCTTGTACCAGGATTAATTGAGGAAGCAGGGGAAGCAGGGGTGCAGGGGTGCAGGGGAGAACTTGTAACAAATCTCTCGCCTCACCTCCCCATCTCCTCATCCTCCTCATCCCCCTCATCCCCCTCATCTCCCTCATCTCCCTCATCTCCCTCATCTCCCTCATCCCCCTCATCTCCCGAAACTGAATATCACAATGAACAAGTAAATCAAGAGCCTGAAATCACCATTACACCAGCGCCTCTAACATCAATAACCATTGATAAAGATACTCTCAGCCAAACTTTGTTAGCCGTCGTTAGTGATAAAACAGGCTATCCAGTAGAGATGTTAGAGTTGTCAATGGATATCGAGGCAGATTTGGGGATTGATTCCATCAAACGAGTGGAAATCTTGGGAGCGCTGTTAGAACTATACCCTGATTTACCCAAGCCAAATCCAGAAGAATTAGGGCAACTACGAACCCTCGGTGAAATAGCGACATATATGCAACAGCAAGCTGAAGCTATTGAACTAGGGACTGGCGATTGGGGACTAGGGACTGGGGATCGGGAAGATACAGATCAGATTGTATCTTCAGACAAAAAGCCACTAGAAGTCAATCACAATATTTTCCGTAGTCCTGTCAGACTCAAATTTCTACCAGAACCCGATTTTTTGGATTTCACATTACCAGAGGGACATATTGCTTTAATAACTGATGATGGTTCCCTCACCACATCACAACTAGCTGATACACTTTATAAACGTGGCTGGAAAACCGTTGTCTTAAGTTTTCCTCCCAACTTGGTAGCAGAAAAATCACCCTTATCTGAAGGAATCCATCGCGTTGTACTCACAGATTTGAGTGAAGAGCATTTGCAACAACAGTTAAGTGCGATCGCTACTGACTACGGTTCTGTAGCCGCCTTCATTCACCTCAATCCTGCTAGTTCGCAACAAGACAGCCAGGAAATCCGCTATCTAGAAGCAGAAAAAGCCATCCTCCGCCACGTCTTTTTAATTGCCAAATATCTCAAAGAACCACTGAATCAAGCAGCCTCTCATGGACGTAGTTGTTTTGTGACTGTTGCTCGTCTCGATGGTGAGTTGGGACTAGGATATAAAAACAACTTCGGTGTGATTGGTGCTGGACTATTCGGACTCACCAAAACCTTGAACCAGGAATGGGAAACTGTATTTTGTCGAGCGATCGATTTAAGTCCTAATTTAGCTCCAACAGCCGCAGTCAACTATATCCTCGCAGAACTTCACGACCCCAATCAGTTAGTAGTTGAAGTGGGATATAACTCCCAGGAAAGAGTAACCTTAGTGTGTGAGCAGGGGAGCAGGGGAGATGGGGAGATGGGGAGATGGGGAGTTAGTCTTTTATCCCAGTCCCATTCCCAATTCCCCATTCCCAATTCCCCATTCTCAATTCCCAATTCCCAAGTCTTTCTTGTCAGTGGCGGTGCCAAAGGGATAACTGCTGATTGCGTGATCAAATTAGCACAGCATTATCAATGCAAGTTTATTTTGCTGGGTCGTTCTGCTGCTGGGCCGGAGCCTGTTTGGGCTGAAAAGTTCCAAAATGAGGCCGAATTGAAAAAGCAGATTATGGAGGATTTCTTAGCTAAAGGAGATAAACCGACACCTGCAATGGTGCAGAAAAAATACCAGGCGATCGCATCGAGTCGAGAAATCGCTGCAACCCTCAAAGCTATTGAACAGGCGGGTGGACAAGCAGAATATCTCAGCATAGATATTACAGATGAGATTGCGCTAAGAGAACAACTGACTCCCATCATTGAACGTTTCGGTGCTGTGACTGGAATTATTCACGGGGCGGGGAATCTTGCTGATAAACGAATTGAGAAAAAAACAACACAAGATTTTGAAACTGTTTACGGTGCCAAAGTTAAAGGTCTAGAAAATTTGTTGCGGTGTGTACCAGTTAGCCAGCTGAATTATTTAGTGCTGTTTTCCTCAGTGGTTGGTTTCTATGGAAATGTGGGACAGACAGATTATGCGATCGCTAATGAAATTCTCAACAAATCTGCCCATCAAATCAAGCTCAATTATCCCAATTGTCATGTAGTAGCGATTAATTGGGGCCCTTGGGAAAGTGGAATGGTAAGTCCTCAATTAAAGCAAGCTTTTGCTGAGCGCAACATCGAAACAATTCCTGTTGATGTAGGGACGCAAATATTAGTTGAAGAACTGGCGGCTGTAAATCAAGAAACTGTGCAATTAGTCATTGGTAGCCCCTTAACATACAGACCCCAAACATGGAACCCTAATTTGAACACCTTTCGTATCCAGCGCCGATTACAATTAGCAGCCAATCCATTTTTACAAGACCATGTAATTTTAGGTAATCCTGTTTTACCAGCTACTTGTGCAATGGCATGGATTGCTAATGCCTGCGAACAAATCTATCCAGGTTACAAATTCTTTAGCTGCCAAAACTACAAAATTTTGAAGGGAATTGTCTTCGACAAAAACTTAGCAGCTGAATACATTTTAGATTTGTCAGAAATTGCTAAAACTCCTTCCCAAGAAATTGAAATTGATGCTAAGATATGGAGTAATGATTCTGGAAAAGTTCGTTATCATTTCAGTGCCCAACTCAAGCTGAAGCAGCAAATTCCAGTAGCTCCTAATTATGAGTTTTTTAACCAGGCGCAAATCAGCCCCGAATACAGCACCTCATTTTATCAAAACGGGGATTCCAGCTTATTTCACGGTACTAATTTTCAAGGCGTAAAAAAGGTCTTCAATATCAGTCCTGAGAAGATAACTATTGAATGTGAATTGCCACATCTTCCAGAAAAACAACAAGGGCAATTTCCTGTACAAACAGTCAATCCTTATATTGCTGATGTTCATGTGCATTCCCTGTGGATTTGGACACAAAATTTTCATCAAGAAGGTTGTTTACCTTCAGAAATCAAACAATATGAACAGTTTGCAGCAATTCCATTTGGTGAAACCTTTTACATCTCCTGCGAAATCAAATCAAAGACTGATACAGCTGTAGTTGCCGATGTTATAGCCCACGACTTGCAAGGACGAATATATTCCCGAATGATTGGAGCTAAGGGCACAACCTTACCAACAAAATTAAAAGCGAGTAAGTAATAGGAAATAGGGAATAAGGAATAGGTAGTATATTAACTCAATAGACTCCTACAAAATCCCTTATTTCCTCACTTCCCCTCCGCGCCTCTGCGCCTCTGCGTGATCAAAAAATCAAACCGTGTTAGGAGATAGGTAATGAATAGATTTACCAAAAATGAAATTCCCAAAATTGCCATTGTTGGCATGGATTGCATTTTAGGAAACTGCAAAGGATTGGATAATTTTGAACGCAGTATCTATGAGGGGAATCAACACTTTATTAACCTTCCTCCTAATCGCTGGCAAGGAGTAGAACTAGAAGAAAAGTTACTGCAAAACTGTGGTTTTGAAAGCGGCAAAGCACCATTAGGTGCATACATTGAAGATTTAAAAAACGAAGCTTTATCCTTGCAAATACAGCCAGAGGAGGCGGATAAATTTAACCCTCAAGAACTGTTGATGCTGAAAGTAGCTGATAATGCCCTTAAAGATGCGCGACTACATCAAGGAACAAGATTAGCAGTAGCGATCGCAACAGCTACAGAATCAATCAGTGATAGCGAAAATAGACTAGCTAGTTATATTTCCAGTTTATGGAATTTTGCTGGCCCCTCATTTAAGCTAAATGCCGAACAAAATTCTGTCTTTCAAGCTTTGGAATTAGCACAAAAACTACTCGCTGTCAAAGAAGTAGACGCGGTTTTAGTGGGTGCTGTAGACCTTGCAGGAAGTTACCCTAGCGTTTTACAACGTAATTGCACTGCACAACTCAACACTGGTGTAAATACCCTCAGTTATGACAAAAACGTCAATGGCTGGATGATAGGCGAGGGTGCAGCCGCCGTAGTGCTGAAACTTTATGATAAAGCAAAACAAGATAGCGATCGCATCTATGCAGTGATTGATGCTTTAAGTCTTTGCAAAGACAACTCTATCTCTAACTCACAAGCAGTAACCCAAGCTTGTCAGACAGCTTTTAATTCAGCAGGTATTAAACCAACAGACATTGGCTATTTAGAAGTTTTCGGTAGTGGAGTTCAGCAGCAGGATAAATCAGAAATTGAGGGTTTACTAGCAGCATATTGGACTTGTGAACAGAATTTAACTTGTGCCATTGGCAGTGTCAAAGCCAATGTCGGTCATACATATGCAGCATCGGGAATAGTCAGTTTAATCAAAACAGCACTTTGCTTGTATCATCGCTATATTCCCGCAGTTCCGCAATGGTCTAGCCCCAAAAACCCCGAAGAGTGGCGCTTTTGCCCTTTTTATGTAGCTTGTGAATCAAGACCTTGGTTTTTAGAAACAGGAGCCACAAAAAGAATAGCTGCCATTAATAGTATGGAGATAGATGGCAGTTACGTCCATGTAATTTTGTCAGAAGACCCAAATCAGCAACAGCACAGCAGTAAATATTTAGAGCAAATGCCCTTTTATTTATTTGCGATCGCAGCTGATGATCAATCAACTTTATTAGACCAGATTTGTAGCCTCCAACAAACTATTGAAAATAACTCTTCTCTATCTGCTGCCGCTAGCTTGAATTTTACGGCTTTTCAACAGCATCAAAACGCAACTTATACTCTGGCAATTATTGGACGCAATCAAGACGAATTAACACAAGAAATTCAACGGGCAATTCAAGGAGTTAAAGTTGCTTTCGAGACAGGAAAAGATTGGCTAACTCCTACAGGCAGCTACTTTACAGCAAATCCACAGGGTAAACGAGGTAAAATCGCTTTCGTTTACTCCGGGGCTTATAGTTCTTATATCGGCCTAGCTCGCAATCTCTTTCGTTTGTTTCCTCAAGTTTACGATGATCTATTAATCAGGAACGTTTACAGTCGTGTCGCCAACGTAGAAAAATTTATCTATCCTAGAAGCTTCAAAAAATTATCAACAAGACAACTAGAAGCCCTAGAACAGCAATTGCTAGGTAATCCCACCACCATGCTGGAATCGGAAATGGGCTTTGCTGGACTGATGACTGCAATTTTGCAGAATTATTTCCAAATCAAGCCCCAATGTACGTTTGGGTATAGCCTAGGCGAAATCAGCATGATGATTGGTCAAGGTATCTGGGCTGGCTTTAGCTTTCAAGATGGCAGTGATGGCTTAAACTCATCTGCTCTTTTTAAAACACGTTTATCTGGGCCCAAAAACGCAGTTCGTGAGAATTGGGGACTACCTCAAAAACAGGATTATGAAGGCGAAGAGTTTTGGATAAACTATATTCTTTTGTGTCCAGTTTCTCGCGTTAAGGAAGTAATCAAAAATGAGAGTCGTGTATATTTGATTCTGATTAATACACCACAAGAAGTTGTGATTGCTGGTGAAGCCCAAGCTTGTCAGAGGGTAATTAAAACCTTAAATTGTAATGCTTTACCTGCACCCATCAATCATGTAATTCATTGCGAACCAATGCGTTCTGAGTACGATGAACTCGTTAAAATCAGTACCTTACCTATTCAAAAGATACCAGAAACTATTTTTTATTCGGCAGCAGAATACAAGCCTATTACTCTTGATAGTAATACCATTGGACACAACATTGCTAAAACTCTCTGCCAAGAACTTGATTTTCCTCGGCTGATTAACCGTGTTTATGAAGATGGCTCCAGAATATTTATTGAAGTAGGTGTTGGTAGTAACTGTTCGAGATGGATTAGCGAGAACCTCAAGCAAAAAGAACACCTCACAGTTTCCTTCAACAAAAGAGGAATAGATGACCATACATCTATTATCAAAGCGTTAGCAAAACTCGTCAGTCACCGAGTTGATATTGATTTATCACCGCTGTATTCTCAAACACCACAGAGAAGTTTGAGCAGTTTGGAAGTTCCAAAAAATTATACTCCCAGTCAACTTAGGGGAAAAAATATAACTTTACAAAACACTGATAAAGATACAGTAGCTAAATCTTTCGAGCAGCCTAACGATAAACAACAGTATAGACACTTGGATTTAATAGATTTAAAGGAATTTACAAAAATGAATCCTTCCTTAATACCAAACTCTATCAAAAATTCTGTGAATGGCTTTATTAGTGCAGAAACTCAACAAAAGGAAGTTGCTGTCAAAAATGGCAATATTTTTACTAGTTTGCCATTACAGACAGCTAATAATCAAAATGTAGAAAAGATACAAGATTATACTAATTTTTTAACTGAATATGAAAAAGGTAAATACACTTTACCTAGCTGCACAAATTCTAATTTGGTTAATAAAGTATATTTTTCATATTTACACAAACCTTACTACCAAAAGCTGAGTGAGAATGCATCCCAAATTACAAAAACTCACGCTATTTTTTTACAAGCACGACAAGATTCACTACAACAAATGAGCAACATAATTAAGTTACAAATGTCTTGCATACAAAATTTATATCAATAAATTCTGCTAACAAACCAAGAAAATTAACTGCTCGTAAACATTTTTTGTATGAGAGGGCTAAAAACGTGATTGGTACAGACAAAGCACTGAGCAAAAATACTCATCAATTAAAAATATCAAGGTTTTTTCATGCTGGTAATCAAAATTGGCAAGGTGTTTTAAATTCTGTATCATTTGATGAAGTTGGGATTAAATCTAAACTTTTGAATTTAGATAAACCTTGTTACATTATCAGATATGAAGGCAAAATTGGTGTGACTAACGAAGGTTATCTGGATATTTCCCAGAATAGTAAAACCGGACAAATTGAAACACTCGTAAATGTTCCACCTTTGTTACTTCAACAATTAGGCGATCCCAGTTTCCTAGACTTTCATCGTGTTAAATTTGCTTATACCACTGGTGCAATGGCTCATGGAATTGCTTCTGAAGAGTTAGTAATTGCTCTAGGTAAAGAGAGAATTTTAAGTACTTTTGGCGCCGGTGGTTTGTCTCCTTCTCGTGTCGAAACAGCTATAAACTGTATTCAACAAGCCTTACCACAAGGGCCTTACGCTTTTAACTTACTTCACAGCCCCAGTGAACCTGCTGTGGAACGCGGTATTGTGAATTTGTATCTTAAATATCAAGTCAGGACAATAGAAGCTTCTGCTTTTTTAGATTTGACTGATAATATTGTCTACTATCGAGCTGCTGGACTGGGTTTAAATTCAGCGAATCAAATCGAAATCAAAAATAAAATTATTGCCAAAATTTCGAGGAGAGAAGTTGCAACTAAATTTATGCAACCCGCTCCTACAAAAATTTTGAAGCAATTAGTTGAGCAGAATCTGATCAGTGAATTACAGGCAACCCTAGCCGAAAAAGTTCCCCTAGCTGACGATATTACTGTAGAAGCAGATTCTGGTGGTCATACAGATAATCGTCCTTTAGTTTGTTTGTTACCTTCTATCCTAGAATTGAGAGATGAAATTCAAAATAAATTTGATTATAAAAATCCTGTGAGAGTGGGAGCAGCAGGAGGAATTGCCACTCCCAAATCAGCATTAGCCGCATTTATGATGGGGGCTGCTTATGTTGTAACAGGCTCAATTAACCAGTCTTGTATTGAAGCCGGAACTTCTGAATATACTAAACAATTACTAGCTCAAGCCGAAATGGCCGATGTCATGATGGCTCCGGCGGCAGATATGTTTGAAATGGGGGTAAAGCTGCAAGTTCTCAAACGAGGAACTCTCTTTCCCTTAAGGGCACAAAAACTGTTTGATTTATACAAAAACTATGACTCAATTGAAGATATTCCCTTAGCAGAAAAAAATAAATTAGAACAACAAATTTTGAAAAAGAGCTTGGAAGCAGTCTGGGAAGAGACAGTTAGTTATTTATCTCAACGAAGTCCTGATAAATTAACCAAAGCAGTTAATAATCCCAAACTGAAAATGGCTTTGATTTTCCGCTGGTATCTAGGATTATCATCTCGTTGGTCGAACTTTGGAGAGAAAGGACGGGAAATGGATTATCAAATTTGGTGTGGCCCTGCAATGGGTAGCTTCAATGACTGGGTAAGAGGTTCTTACTTGTCTGATGCACAGAACCGCCGAGTAGTCGATATAGCTCAGCATATTATGACAGGAGCTTTATTTTTATACCGCATCCAGAGTTTAAAAGTTCAAGGGTTGCAAATACCAAATTACTACAGTGAATATCGCCCAGTTAGCTTTAACTAAAGGAGGATAATGAGATGAATACTGTTAAAATTAATGACCGAATCACCAAAATCCAAAATAAACTTTTTGAGCAGGCACATACTCAGCCTTTAGAGTTAAAACCTCTGGCAATAGCTTTAAGCAAACAGGGAATTAAAGGAGAAAAACTATACTCTCATCCTGGAATGATTCCCTTACCCATACCATTTTGTGAGTATTTACGCTCAATAACTGCTCGCCAAAAGTCAATTTTATCGGCTGCTTTTTTGGCTAATTTTTACAAGTATGTTGCCAATAGTGAATCTCAAGCTCTTGTTTCCAACATGAGTGTTGCTGAAAAACTTTTTGCTCCATACTCAGATGAGTATATGATTCTTCATCAAGAAACTAATGAAGAGTTGGATCACATTTGGTCTTTCCGAACTATACATACTATGGTTTGTCGAGATACAGGAGCGCAAGACTCGTTTGATGAGCCTGGCTTTTTCTATGGAAATGTTGGCCCTATGCCTCAATTAGATTTAGAAAAATTAACTACTAGTTTTACTCTTGATCTAGATCTTAACGAAACTCTGTCTTATCTGATGAAAGGTAAAAGTTTTTTGAACAAGCTAATCGAGCGTATACACCAGCAAAACAGAAATTGGCTATATCGAACTTTACGGTTCATAGTTGGGGATGCTGTGAGAATGTTACCGGCTGAAATAGTTCAAGAAAATGGATTAGGTAGTTTATGGTTATTATATAGATACATGGCAAATGTGGAATTAAAACAAGCTGAAAGCTATTTATTTGACGAACCTGAAAATTTTGATTATGATGCATTAGCTGTTGAAATAAATCATGGTCATGCAGCAGATGAAGCTCGTCATTACACGACATCATTTGATTTAGGTTTAGAGCTGTATAGAAAAGCTCCTATAGAAGCTCAAAATTTCATTAGACAAGTTCTACAAATTGTTGTAGAAGACTACATTAATGCTTCTTTTAGAACCTACTTAGAGAAGTTAGATTTAACTGAACAGGGAGTTATTTTCACTGAAACCAGACTGGGCTTGAATGCATTAAGTATGTCTCTGCATCATCCTGAATTTGCTGACAAGCAAGTAAACCAGAAAGAACTAGTTCAGTCTTGGAGAAAAATGAGTTTGACTTGGCGCAGAATCATTGGCCCCTTAGAACAAAAAAGTTGGTGCTATAAAGCGCAACAGCTAGCTCGTCTCATTAAAGAACTGGAACTGGAATTAAATGAAAGTAAGTTAGGTAAATGCTATAAGCGTTACAAAGATGCTTTAGGAACTAAGGAAATTCAAAGGTTAATTGAAGTTGCTTAGCTGAACTACTGATAGTTCTAGCTAAACAAACGAGCATACAATTTTAATCGCTGGATACAAAATAGGAATAATATCATGTCCGCTTAATTAATTATTAACCGCATATTTGTGTATGAACATTAAAATACTCTCTGCTGCTTTAATAATAAGTTTTTAGGCGGACACATATTAAACCACTTTCATAAATTTGAGAGTTGAGAAATGATAGTATCTATTCATTTTGAAGACGACCAGAAAACAATTAAAGTTGAAGCGAATCAACGTTTAACTAAGATTTGTGATGAACATCCTGGTTTCATCCTATTTGGTTGCCGCAATATTGCTTGTGGCACATGTCTCATAGAAGTTGTCAATGGAATGGAAAATCTTGCTCCAGTCATGGAAGAAGAACAGATATTACTTGATTTTTTAGCTCCAGGAAAACCTAATGCTCGCCTAGGCTGTCAATGTGTAGTAGAAGGTGATATTTGCATTAAGCTAGCTAATTAACTGACAAATCTAATTTAATCAAGCATATATGCTTTTCTTGAACTAATGAGGTCTGCAAATGAGCCAGTCTATTCCTGATACAACTAAAAAACAATCTTATACCGCAGATGAAATCAAAGCTTGGTTAGTCTCTCATATTTCAGAACAGTTAGGAGTCAACCCTGATGAGATAGATGTAAAACAACCTTTGGATAGTTATGGCTTAGAATCAGCACAAGCAATGCTTCTTGTTAGTCAAGCAGAGAAGTTTTTTAGCTTTGAACTATCTCCAATTTTATTGTGGCATTATCCGACTATAGAAACACTTTCTCAGCGCCTAGCTGAAGAATCTCAAGCTTCACAGTCAGAGTTTTTTGAAATTTGAATACCTAACCACTGCCTTGTAACTCAAAAGGAGGCAATCTGAAATATAAACTCTTCTTCTGTGTTCTTTAATCTTTGCATTAATAAATCATAGAGTGTCTTAGTAGAATTCATCATTGATATTAAATAATAGCTAAATTTAATCATTGTGCGAGTTTACTAATACACTCTGCTCCAATTTGAATAAGGAGTTAAAAATGATATGGTTGAAAACAGAAATTTGGGATGTCTTGAAGAATCAATGGAACTCCTGAATAGTCGTGCTAAAACTTGGAATATAGTGACTATTAGCCGTATCAAAGGGCCTCTAAGTGAAGAAATATTGAGACAAGCGTTAGATATTGTTTATTATCGCCACGTTCGTCTCAGTTCTCACATTGTTCGTTATCATAATCATTTATATTTACGTAGTAAAAGTATACATGATATTGATTTGCATGTTGTCAGAAAGTTAGATAGTGAGCAGTGGCAAGAAATAGTTTATGAAGAGATGAACCAAGAAATTAATAGTAGCAAAGGACTGCTGCGAGTCGTACTTATTCATATTCTTAGTGAGAAGAATATAAGTTACCTGATTACAAAATTACACCATGCGATCGCAGATGGTTTATCAAGCATACAAATACACTCCGAAATCTTAACTTATTGTGCTAAAGCTGTCTCTGGTGAAATAATTTACCCTGTTGAGAAACTGTCTCCTATTCCACCTACTGAAGAACTATTTCCCACATTGATAAAAGGGTTGAGAGGTAAAATTATTAGTCTTTATTTCTTGCTAAAACTGACTTTTTATAAATTAAGATATCAACCAAAAACACTAGGTTTTGAGAAGTACGTATCTATTCCAAATCGAACTAGTAATATTTTGCATCAGCAACTTAATCAAGAGTTAACTCAAAAGTTAGTCAATCGTTGTAAGCAAGAACATACAACAGTACAAAGTGCTTTATGCGCCGCAATGATGTTGGCAGTGATAAAAAAAATTATTAAAGGTAATGAAAAAGAGGTGCGAGTGAGCTGCCTATCATATTGTGACTTGAGGAGGCATTTGATACCTGCAATCAGCGATGAACACATGACTGTATTAGCTTCATCTCTTATGGGGTTTCATACTATACACACAAATGTATGTTTTTGGAAATTAGCTCGTGATGTAAAACAAAAGCTGGAAACAGGTATTAAGCATGGAGATCTCTTTAAGATGATATTAGTTTCCAAATATCTAATAAATTTTTGTTTTCTCTTTCCCAAGCAAATAGCTGCCACAGTATCTGTTTCCAATATCGGCAAAGTAAATATTCCTAAAATTTATGGAGAATTTGAATTAGAAGAAATCAGTTTTGCTGCTTCTAATGCTTTGTATAGTGGTGTTTTTGTTACCCATGCCTCAACTTTCCAAGGAAAAATGCTACTGAATTTCGTATTTTCTGAACCTTCAATTAGTTTAGATACTATGAAGGTGCTTGTAAAAAACTTTATGTCTTATATTCATGATGCTTGTATTTGAAACTTAAAGCATTACTTGCAATCTGTATATTCATTAGCCATTTCAGATAAATATCAGAGCCAAATTTTGAAATAAGCGTGAGTTTATTAAACTATGAACGCATCAGATTTTGTGATCAACCTTGCTCAACAAGGTGTTCAACTAACAGTAAATAATAACAAACTCAATATTCGTTCTCCAAAGGGAGTAATTACGCCAAAAATCCAGGCAGAACTAATGGCTTACAAAGCAGAAATTATAGCATTACTGCGCGATGCATCACGACAAGCTCCTTCAAGTGTACCCAATCTCGACAGTAGTGCTACTGATATACCACTTGCTGAAGGTTTGAGTTTGCAAACAATTGGTCGCTTAATTGGAGAATCTGGAGACGGATTAAATCAAAAGTCTAAACAACCAATTATCGATCCCAAATTAATGGCTCAAAGGCTAACTGTTACATTTAGACCTTTACCAAATGGGTACAAAAATGAAGAGATTTTGAGATTTAGAACAGAATTACAGCAGCAAATGCAGTCATATGGAGTAACAATTAAATCTTGGGAAGAAGCCACAAAGGAGTTTGATTATCAAATACATATACCTTTAATTAACTGGAAGAAGAATATTAAAACCAGGGTTGTTAAAACTGGCATTCATGCTGTAATTGATGTTGAAATACCACCGTCTTTATGCGTTATTGGAAAGAAATTCATAGCAGAAAAGTTTTATCAAAGCTATTCTCGCTTTATTTTAAAAGGTCAAAAAGTATCAGTTTCACGAATTGCTCGACTAATTAGTTGGGCTGAAGAATATGCAGCTAAATACATTGAAGATCCCACAAACACTCAAGTAATCGTACTTACAGACTTAGATCAGGAGTTTGTTGATTCACAAACATCTTATCAACAAAAGATTAAGATTGGATTGAATACTCTGATCAGGACATTTTCAGAAATTGTTATTGGAGTTTCTTCTGATAAGTTTTCTATCTTAAACATGAATTTATCTGATTCTGTCTTTTCTATCAAACAATTGGATAATTTTGTTTTACAATCGCTCATTCCTAAGATATATGTTCCTATTTTACCTTTACCCCTAAGTAAATTTAAAATTGGAAATTTAAATTTTCAAGATTCACATTATGCAAAACAATTAGTGGCATTAAGTAATCATTTGGCTGATACAAATCTATTTCCTCCAGGTTACAAGCTGAGTGAAGTAATTAAAAGACAGTCTCATAGAGATATTGTTGATGTTATTGTTAATGGAAGAACTGGTGTTTCCTATGGTTTTGTTGCTTATGTAGAGCCACCACATTATATTGGCGAAAAGGAGATAACAGAGAAGGATTGGAAAAGCTTATATCCTATTGCAGAATTTAGTCATGATGAGGTTCGCACAAATTCAATAGGTAGACGCTATTTAAAAACTAAGATAGGCGGAGAATATCAATTTAAGCAAATTCCTGATATCTGGGTCTTAAGCGCTCGTTCCGGTTCAAATAAAACAAACTTGAATCTTGAAAGTGACATACTCAGAATTGGTTTGACAGATAAGTTATTACTACAATTACCCCAAGGTGTCGATCATCAATTAGTAGATATCAAGCCTTCTTATGATGTTTATGTAATGCTTGGTATTAGCCTTGCTGCTGCTTTGTATACGCCAGATTTAATTCAAAATGGTGCCCCGATTGTTCATTTTCATGGATATCCAGCATTTGAATGGTTTAAGCCGAATGAATATTGTGTTGGAGTTAATAATCCTTCAGTACCTTGTGGAACTTTTGAATCAGGAGTATTCAACTTTTTGGGTATTTATCAGTTAGCTCAAAAACCAGTGAAAGATATAGCTTTAGTGAGTTTAGTGGAACCAGATCATGGTACTAATTTTATAGCTCATGACTTGGAGTATTTAGTGGAACGATTGAAAGCTGGGTGTAGAGAAAATCAAATTGAATTAGGTGGAAAACATTTTATGTCTTTGAAGGCAAAGCTAAGCGATCGCGGAATTTAAGCAGGTAAAAAATAATCGTTTCAACTGTCTTGATATCTCCATAAACCAACTAACCACAGAAGCAGTTTTTTCATCCATTAAGGATGTCAAGACAATTTCAAACTAATCAACATCAATATTCTATAGCCATAACCTCCAAGCAATGAACATTAAAGACAAAACTCTTCTCATCACTGGAATTGATGAATTTATCGGTTTGCGTGCAGCCGAGTTAGCCGTAGCACAGGGAATGAAAGTTCGGGGATTGCAAAAAAATAGCGATCGCGCAAAACTCCAAAATTTGGGTGCAGAAGTCATTGTTGGCAATGTTACCGATGCAGCTATTGCTCAAAAAGCTTGCCAGGGAGTAGACATCGTTTTACATACTGCTCAAATTACCCAAGAAGCTGGTTCACTCAAAGATTTTCGAGAAATCAATGTTGCCGGCACAGTCAATATGGCTAAAGCTGCCAAAAGTGCTGGTGTTAAAACTTTTGTGCATTTCTCCAGCGTGTTAGTTTATGGCTTTAATTATCCTGAGAATGTCACCGAATCGGGGCCACTCTGTGGTGAGGATAATCCCTACTGTCAGACAAAAATAGAAGCCGAAGCACAACTTTTACCACTGAATGCACCGCCTGATTTCGGCGTAATCATTATTCGCGCTGGTGATGTTTATGGGCCTGGGAGTATTCCTTGGATAGTCCGACCACTTCTGATGATGCGTCAAAAATTGTTTGCCTATGCGAATGATGGTAAAGGAGTAATCAATCACGTCTATATAGACAATCTCATTGATGCTATTTTTCTAGCCATCGAAAAAGAAACCTACGGAGAAATTTTCAATATCACCGATGGAGAAAATACTTCTTGGAAAGAGTATTTCATGCGTCTAGCAGCCATGGAAGGTTTACCAGCACCCATGTCTCTACCAAAAGATGAAATGAAGTTATTTCTGAAACTACGCCATCAGGGACAAAAACTTTTTCGTAAAAAAGCCGATGTCCTTCCAGAGTCCGTAGATTTTATAACTCGTCCTCATGCTTATTCTATTGCTAAAGCCCAGACTTTGTTAGATTACAAACCCAAAATTGACTTAAAAGCAGGAATGCAATTTACATATGAATGGTTACAAAAAACCGATATAGAGAAATTAATTTAGCTCTAGAAAAGCCATGAAATATACTTATTTAATGATTGGGAAAATCGGCTGCTAAATTTAAATAGAATTGCAACCAACCTCAACTGTGAATTCTCAAATTATGTTGAAATTATCTCGATTCAAATTCTTTCTACTCTCTACTTTAGTCAACCTCAACTTGACCATGCCAGTCAATGCAGAATCTACTGCAAAATTGACTGTTGTAGTCCAAGGAATACATCACCAAAAAGGTCAAATTTGCCTAAGAGTTTTCTCTGGTGAACAAGGATTTCCCTTTAGTGATACTAGTGAAGTCCAAAGTGGCTGCGTTAAAATTACAGGAAATTCCATAACTAAGAATTTCCAAGGCTTAAAGCCTGGAAATTATGCTGTTGCTGTAGTTGACGATCAAAACGGAGATTACAAACTTAACAGTAATTTATTCGGTATTCCACAAGAAGGTTTTGGTGTTTCCAAGAATCCCATTATCTCAGTACGAACGGGTGCACCAAAATTTCAACAAGCAAGTTTTCCGCTGAAGAAAGATACAACAATTAATATTGTCATAAAATATTCACTTGATCCATAGCTTCAATTAAACAAAGAATTTGTAGATAGCAATTGCTTGAAATTTTTGATATTTAATAACCCAGTCTGAACAATATACAATGAACAATTACAAGGAGATATTTTGATTTGACAGTGCCTAGATATTTATAGGATATCACGCAAAGAGATAATGTAACTATCTCTTTTTATGAATCATGATCAATGCGGTATTGGCAAATTACTATTTGCGATCGCACAATTATATTTACCATTTGCAGATGCAGTTGATCGGTGGATTGGTATATCACAATTCACCAAAAGGCGTGTAGAAATGCAAACGAATCGTGATCTTGGTTTGATAAATAAACCTATTTGATCATCTCAAGCACATCTTAATTGCATAATCACTCCTAAAGGTTGATGACCCATGACAGATGACAGTCATCAGGAGTAGCTAGCACGGTCAGGCAGTACGCTGAAGTGGCCCTCGTCTTGAATGCCGCATCCTCCATTTGGGAAACCCCAAGTGGGGTAACTGCCGATCTCAAGAGCAAAGCACGAAGCGCAAGGAACGAGTATCACCCGTAAGAGTCTTGGCGAGGCAGTCCGTTAGGTGGCTTTACCAACAGCCGATCAGCTAGCTAGCTGCCGTAGTTTGCACGGAACTTACTTTCGTCGTACATAATCCTTATGTAATTGCTAAAATTGTTACTGAAAATACTGAGCTATGCAAATTTCGTAATAGCTTATGTTATGAATTGCATATATAAGTAGAGTTGCAGTCTGAAATTTGTTAATTTTATTATGTAGGTAAAAAATATTCTCAGGAAATTTACGATTACAATGATTTGGCGATCGCGATACATTAATAACAATAGATATTACATTATTAATCTCATAAGCTAATTAATAAGTTAAAAAATATTAAGTCTAAGGCATATATATGCTTTCTGGCAGCTTGATTAAAGGCTAAGCTGAAAAACTTTCCCTTCATGTTTTATGCTTAAGTGAAGACTCTTAGATAAATAGGTTTATATGACGGAATTTTTACAAAATTTTTTTTTACTAACCAGTTTATTCCTCATGGGCATTGCTACCTTTGGAAGCCAGAATTAGTCTGGTTGCATATCATCTCAGATGTGCTAATTACACTTGCCTATTATTCGATTCCAGTTATGCTGGTCTATTTTGTCCGCAAACGAAGAGATGTGCCTTTCGACTGGATTTTCCTCATGTTTGGCGCATTTATTATTGCTTGCGGTACAACTCATGTAATGGACGTGTGGACGCTTTGGTATCCCACCTATTGGTTATCAGGATTTATTAAAGCTATCACCGCTTTTATATCTGTATATACAGCCTTAGAACTAGTATCATTAATACCCAAGGCACTGACTATACCTAGCCCTGCCCAACTAGAGGAGGCTAACTACCAACTAGCAAAGGAAATTGCTGAACGCAAACGAACTGAAGAAGTGCTAAGAGAAAATGAACAACGCTGGCAGTTAGCATTGCGCGGCAATAATGATGGTATTTGGGACTGGAATCTTAAAACCAATGAAGTTTTCTTCTCAGCTCGTTGGAAAGAAATGCTCGGTTACCAAGATTACGAGGTTTCCAACTATTTAGATGAAAAAATAACACGAGTCCATCCAGATGATCTTGAGTTGATGACAAAAGCAGTTCAAGATCACTTTGCTAAGGTTACACCATTTTATACTAATGAGTATAGAGTTTTATGTAAAGACGGCAGCTACAAATGGATTTTAGATCGGGGTCAGGCGCTATGGGATGACGATGGCAATGTAGTACGGATGGTAGGCTCACATACTGACATTACTGAGCGTAAGCAGGCAGAAGAGGATTTAAGCAACCTACTCAACCATTTAGAAAGTATGGTTGAACAACGGACAGTAGAACTAACAAAAATCAACGCATCACTACAGGCAGAAATCACTGAACGTCAGCGAATAGAAGAGGCATTACGGGAAAGTGAACAGCGTTTCCGCGCTGCATTCCATCAAGCTGCTGTTGGTATCGCCCATGTGGCAATAGATGGACGCTGCTTATTAGTTAATCAGAGGCTTTGCGATATTGTCGGTTACACACCAGCGGAACTACAGTCGAGAAATTTTCAGGATATTACCTACCCAGATGACCTAGAAGCAGCTCTGCAATATATTGAGCAAATTTTAGCAGGTGACATTCAAACTTTTTCTCTGGAAAACCGCTATATACGCAAAGACAATTCTCTGGTTTGGGTTAATCTTACCGTATCATTACTGCGTGAAACTTCTGGTGTACCAAAATATTTTATTTCTGTTGTCGAAGATATTAGCGAACGTCAAGCCGCCTTGCAAGAACGTCAGAAGTCACAAGAGCAATTGCAAGCATCGCTTCGAGAAAAAGAAGTGCTATTGAAAGAAATTTACCATCGCGTCAAAAACAATTTACAGGTTATTTCCAGTCTGCTAAGTCTGCAATCTGAATATATTAAGGACAAACATGATATGGAAATATTCCAACAAAGCCAGCAGCGCATTGCATCAATGGCTTTGATTCACGAAAAAATGTATCAATCACCAGACCTTGCAAGAATTAACTTTAGTGAATATGTTCAAGATTTAGTAGCAAGTTTACGTACTTCCTACGAAGTAAATGCGAGTGCAATTACCCTAAATTTAAATATAGACGAGCATATTTTACTAGGTTTGGATACAGCAATTCCTTGTGGATTAATCATTCATGAGCTTGTTTCTAATTCCTTAAAATATGCATTTCCAGTAGGTAGAGAAGGTGAAATTAGCATTGAAATCAGAGAGATTGTTGCAGGTCAGATATTACTAAGCGTTAGTGACAACGGTATTGGCTTACCATCAAACTTCAATTTTCTAGAGACGGCCTCATTGGGTTGGCAGTTAGTAGATGCTTTAGCTAGTCAACTTGCTGGAGATATCAATATTAACAGCAATAGCGGAGTAGAGTTTCAGATTATATTTCCAATATAATAAGTAGACCAATAGTAAAAATGACAAACATAAATATTTTGATTGTTGAAGATGAAGCTATTGTTGCCAAAGATTTAGGAAATCGGCTAAAAAGGTTTGGTTATACTGTTCCTGCTATCGCTTCTTCTGGGCAAGAAGCAATTAATAAAGCTCTGGAAATTCGTCCTGACTTAGTGCTAATGGATATTAGACTCAAAGGTGAAATGGACGGAGTAGAAGCTGCCCAAGAGATTCATAAGTATTTGGATATCCCCATAATTTATTTAACTGCCTATGCCGATGAGCATACTTTAGAAAGAGCAAAAATTACAGAGCCGTTTGGGTATTTGCTCAAACCTTTTAAAGAGAGAGAGCTACAAACTAATATTGAAATAGCACTGACAAAACATAAATTAGAAAAGCAATTGAAA
This sequence comes from Nostoc sp. NIES-4103, assembly GCF_002368335.1. Classification (GTDB taxonomy): domain Bacteria; phylum Cyanobacteriota; class Cyanobacteriia; order Cyanobacteriales; family Nostocaceae; genus Amazonocrinis. The sequence continues at coordinate 6,796,773 of NZ_AP018288.1, forward strand.
GCTAACCAGAAATGGCTAACTACATTACTTAAAAGTATAAGTGATGGAGTGATTGCTAGTGATATCAAAGAAACAGTAACTTTTATGAATAATGTTGCTGAAAAATTGACAGGATGGAAACAGGAAGAAGCTTTTGGAAGAAATTCATCAGAAATATTCAATATAGCCAATGCAGAAACAGGTAAGCCTCTAGAAAATCCTATAAAAAAAGTTCTGGAAGATGGTACGGTTGTTGGTTTACCTATAGAAACTATTTTGATAGCTAAAAATGGTGCAGAAATACCAATTGATGATAGTGCTGCACCAATTAAAGATGACAAAGATAATATTACAGGTGCAGTTTTAATATTTCGAGATATTACTGAGCATAAAAAGGCTATTGAGGCTCGGCAAAAGCAAATTGAACAAGAGCAACTTGTAGCACAATTGGAAGAACTTAATCAACTGAAAAATGAATTTTTAAATTTAGTTTCCCATGAATTGCGATCGCCTCTGAGCAACATAAAAGTGATGATACAAATGTTACAGCTTTCTCCAACTCCTGAAGAAGCTCAGCGTTATTTAGAACTGATGGAAAGCGAATGCGATCGCGAAATGGATCTGATTAACGATCTATTAGACTTACAACGATTGCAAACTTCATCCTTTATCCCCCTAGCCCCTGATGCATTGCTCTTACAACAGTGGCTACCTTGGGTAATCGAGCCGTTTCAAGCCCGCGTTCAGGAACATCACCAAACTCTCCAACTTCATCTACCCTCAAATCTACCAACACTGTTCTCAGATAGCACTAGCTTGGAACGAATATTAGTAGAATTGCTCAATAATGCCTGCAAGTATACTCCTGCTGGTGGCGAAATCATTTTAACAGTGTCTCACAACTCCTCTGAAACACCTCCAGCAACTATCATTACTGTCAGCAATTCAGTAGAAATTCCAACAGCAGCACTACCACGAATTTTTGAGAAATTTTATCGTGTTCCTAATGCCGACTTTTGGAATCAAGGTGGTACAGGATTAGGACTAACTATAGTACAGAAATTAGTGCAACAGCTGCAAGGAAGCATTCAAGTTGAAAGCACCGACGGATGGACAAGGTTTACCCTCAAATTAACCGATTTAGTTTTTACTTCTCTTTAGTAAGACTTGTAAAAATTATCAAGCAGTGCAGCAAAATTCGATATTTTTCTTTTTAGATAAGTCGCTTTTGCATCTACATTTATACTAAGCTAGTGTATTTGGCTACTAGATAGCCTTTGCAATTAGAGTGCAACTTTTAGTAGCTTGAATAAGCAACCAAATATGAAATACCATATGACAAATTAATTAAACACATCCTTTAGGAAGATGACCTAAAGTAAGAGTAGCTCTAAATTAATTCTGGTGTGTCGAATAACTGCTTTCTATAGAGGTTTAGCTGCTGCTAAACCTTTTTTGTGAGTAAAAAAGAAAGTCATATTAGTTTTAGCTTTTTTACATCCCTCTATTGGTTGATGAATCACCAAACACTAATAGCTAAATTGTTCTAATAGATTCTACTTCTACTCAAGGCTTGGTGGCAAACTAAGCCTTTTTTATTAAGCATTTTTTAATACTCAAATTACTTGTAACTTATATAGGTGTAAAAAGTAAACAAAAGATGAAAGCTGGATACATAACCTGCAATTTACATAGTAGAATTTTAAATTAAGTTTTTTCATATTACTTGGTATTAAAGTAAACAAATTAGCTATTAATATAACGAATTATTTTGTTTCTAGCCTAGTTTTTTTGACAAATTATACTTTTTACCTTCAAGTTAACCATTAAAATCAGTCTTATTTAATATACGAACTATCGAACTACTGGTATTATATTTAAAGTCAACGTGAAACTTAGTCTTCGTTAAGAATAATGACCTGGATATCTCCTTATCATTTTTCTGGATAATTGTTGACAATCTCTAGATAGATGAACTCCAATAATAGTATTCCTAAATTAACTAAATATGGTAAACTCTTGGTATATATAGGCTCGGTTAAAAACCAAGCCTATTTTATAAAAACAGTTATTTTATATAAGTTTTAATAATCAGTAAGTATCAATCAAATTTTATATCCAAGAATAGCTTTATATATAGAAGCTTAGCTCAATGCTAAGGTTGCTTCATATATCAATTCAATTACATAGTAAAAATGCTACATTTTTCATGAAAACTATTAGTAGTTTATCCATCTATAGATAGGGGAGATAAATTTTTTTTAGGGTTAAGATCCCGTTTGTTAATGCCTGAAAAACGTGTATGTGCCCTGGTTTTATACCAGGGTATTTTTTTTGAATATAATCAAAATGCATAGATTATACTCCATAGCTAAATAACATATCAATGTAATTTCTAGGAAAATCGTGCATTTATTATTACTTGATAAACTTGTAGTATTTAGCAAGTCTTTGAAAATTATTTAATCTGTTTGAGGCTTATCATATTTTTCGAGATCTGTACACAGCTAAGAGGTAGATGAAGTGATATAAAAATAGATATAAATTAACGAGATATGGTAAACACCTGGTATACATTTGGCTTGGGTATTGCCCAAGCCTTTTTCATAGTTATTATAAATTCTTATAGTTATCTAAAAATAAATAGTTCCTCCTATAAACAAGTAACCATCTAGCAGTTTTAAAGATGTTTGGACACATACTAAAGGAAGATGAACTCCCTAAAAAGTGGGTCTAAATTAATGTAGTACGTTGTTAAGCACAGCAATTATCTAGGTTTGGTCTTAAACCAAACCTTTTTTTATGAGTTAAAAAGTACTGCGTTATCAGTTGTTATGCTATTTGCATAGAACCTATAGGAGGATGAACTAAAGTAAGAGTAAGTTTAAATTAATCTTGGTGTAGTAAATGCTTGGTATATTGCAGAGGCTTGGTTAAGCCAAGCCTTTTTTCTCAGAGATTGGGAGCTATTTATAACTCATTAAGGTATTCAAACAAATCTAGAGGAAGATGCAATTTCACAAAAGTGGATTTAAATTAACTCTGGATGTCTGCTTAAGCACTAGAATCTTTGGAGGCTTAGTTGAGTACTAAGCCTTTTACTTATCTAGAGAAATTTTTCGTCTTGGGGTTGATCGTGTGTGTAAACCTGTTCAGTATTCTTTGTCGGTATTTTCGCAGGTGCAGGGTAGACATTTTCCATTAACCCGTAGATACCCGTAAAGCCGTCAAACAGCAAGCAGTTAGAAGGGCCTCTCTGCTGAATCTGTAGAGATGCAAGGCTTTGCACCCCTGCTTTTGCAGAATTGGTATAAATCCCTATTTTCTAGGGGAATTGCAAAAAAAGGATTATGACTATGCGTTTATTGCATTTTGGGGATGCAATAAGGTCTTGTAAATGGCATTCTCATTGTTAGGAATAGAGTCGATGGCATATTACAGAAAACCCCCTGGTATCGATCAGGGGGTTTTTATTTGGAGGATAAAAGGCGATCGCTTATCGTCATCCTCTGCTAATACGGGCTAATAAACGCTGGAATAGACCTGATTGTGTAAATTTTTCAACATCATATCACTATAAATATTCACGCTTCCTCATTATTTGATTTTTCAAGCTTGTCGAGTCCATCCTGAATACATTGCCTGACAAATTCAGGGTAATTGTCTAATGCCTTCAGTTTGTCCATCATCGACTGGGGAAGCCTGACAGTAAGCTTTGCGATTAATGGTTCCGGTCTGTCAGTGGAGAATCCATAGTTTTTAATATCTGGGTTCCCCTTTCTTTTTGTCATTGTTACTTAATGATACAAATATTGACATCAATATGTCGTCATATTAGTTTATTTAGTTTGTGGTTGTTTCTCTCGCCAAAGTTACGCAACCACCAAACATCCACTTTGAAAATGGACACCTTTATTTTATGTTCACAAGGTCAGAACTGGAAATCCAAACCATCCAAGAACTTAGCCAACTGTGCCAACGTTACGGTATTAAGCCAACAGGTAGCAGAGGGTACAAGACTAGTTACATCACCTCATTGATGGCATTCCCTACTATTGCACTTTCACAGTTCAAGCAAGGTAGGGGTTTAAGACCACTTGATTTTGCTGACTTCCAGGCAATAGGGAGAATGATAGAGGTGATGGAGTCTCCCACTGATGAGCAAGCAGCACTCATCAAAATCACCTTGGAAGGTAGGAGAATGAGTTACCCAAATAGATACGACCAAGAGAGGCTGTTGAATTTGCATCAGGCTAAGATGCTTCTGGAAAGAGCTTTTGCACTGTTGAGCCAATAACAGGGCATTATAAGCATTCCAGTATTATCTGTTGACGGCATCCTAATTAGTGGATGCTTTTTTAATGGCTGTATGTCTTACTACATCTATGTTCTCATTTAGTTGGAGTATTACAGCGTATCAGACTCTTTAACTATCCATAATGCCCCAGCATTAGTATAAGCAGATGTGGAAATCGCTATCAGTACGGGAATAGATGTAGCGATCGCAGGTAAATCAAATGGCTATCTCTTATTAAAAAATTAGGCTTGACTGCTACTAATATACTGGAATCTTAATTGAATAATTACCTGTTGTCAATTGATTTTCTTACCTGGTAAATATCTATTTCCTCAAGAAATCTGCGGCTAATATGTCATAGTTTATTCAAAATTTTGAAGTCTAAATTTTATGATTTCATCGTCTCTCTAGCTATCAAAGTACTGAAAATAACTGTTTTTCTTGAGTCCTCATGCTAATTCTATATCAACCGCTTCAATTTAAGCGAATTTCTCAAAATGAATGTTAACTCACAGAATGCTAGCTCAACGCGTAAACCTAAAACTTTCAATAACCCAGAACGTTTTATTGAAGGATGGTATTGGGTAATACCCTCTAAAAATCTGGGTTTATGTGAAGTAAAATCTGTGACTCTTTTGGGTAGAGAATTAGTAATTTACCGTGGTCAAGACAAAAGAGTAGTTATCTGTGATGCCTACTGTCCACATATGGGCGCTCACCTTGCTGAAGGCAATGTTGAGGGTAATGAACTGCGCTGTTTGTTCCATCACTGGAAATTTGATGCTAAAGGAATCTGTGTTGATATTCCATGTTTGGATGAACCACTTCCCATCAAGTTAAAAACTTGGCCAACTGCTGAGAAGTACGGAATGGTTTGGGTTTGGACTGGTGAATTTCCTCAACAACCTTTACCATTTGTCCCAGAATTAGAACACAAGGACTGTGATGTCGCCTTTGGGCCACGTTTTGTGATGAATTGTCATCCTAATGTGGTAGGGATTAATGCCATCGACGCTCAACACTTTAATACAGTTCACGAACTGCTATCAGAAATCATTTTTGAAAAACAGGAACTCAATGAAAATGCTATTGTCTTCACTAATACTACATATAGTGATCAAGATTCTTTTTTGATCAAACTTATCCGTCCTTTCTACAAAAATCCTGTCACGTATAGTATTTGCTATTGGTACGGCAGTATTGGCATGGTGACCATTGGTTTTGACTTATTTCATATCCACGTTATGTTTGCCATGCGCCTCTTGGAAGAGGGAAAAGCGGAAGTTCAGACTCTGGCGATGCTTAAGAAACGCAAGGGGATGCTTGGTTGGTTATACAATCGAATTGTACTGCGGCTAACTAAGATTGTTGGTAACCACTTTATTAAGGCTGACATCAGGATTTTTCAGACGATTAAGTTTGATCTGAAAACCCCAATTCAGGCAGATCAGTCAATTATGCAGTTTATCAGTCATCTGGAGAAACAAAAACCCTTAATGTGGAAGACTTGGAAACTAGCGCGATCGCGAGATATGGAAATTACCGAAAATCGCGATAAATGGCGAGATGCCCTGTCTAATGATTAAATCTTGAATGATTAAAAAACTAAAAAGTCAAGTTGAATAGCTTTTTAGTTTTTCTTAATTATTTCTTTAGCTTTTAGCAAATAAAAAGAAGTGGCTTTGCCACTTCGTAATTCCCAGGTAGAACCTAAAGATAAGTATAACGACTAAGCGATTTGAAAATAGTATAAATTAACACTGAATATTTTGCTATCTGTGTTTTATTGAGCTTTTAAACCAGGGAATCAGGATTTTGATGCTGCAAATAACCGTTTTTGTACATAACTGTTGCCAGTGCTAGTCTTGTATCCTTGGACTAGCTACGGAACCTGACACACCCCAAAAGCTAGATATACTTTGTGTTTGTTGCCAGGAATCGCCTTTGAGAATTTGTAACTTTAGCGTATAGTGAGCAACTCAGGTAATATGAGCAGTTGAATCTACCAGCAAAAGAAAATATGTTGCTGATGGGTTACAATAGCTCGAATGCTTATAGGGTAAAGAGTATGATTGATTTAAACTATTAGTTGAAAAATTTTTGATAACAGAAAAAAGTGAAATATTACTGTGTATATATTTTTCTCAGCAACGAGAGAATTACTAGACAAGTAAATAAGACGAAAAAGCAGTGCTGAAGTACCAAAAAAGTATAAATGGTAGAGAAATATTAGAAAATCATGAATAGTAGGCTAATATTATTGGTTTTGGGTGTTTATTAAACTTATGCGTGTTTTTGTATTGATTTTTAATGCCCACACAGAAAATGAGGGAATTCACACGATTCGGGTAGGCGATCGCAATAAAATTCTGATGTTCGAGTCAGAAGACGACGCTCTGCGCTATGCTTTAATGCTGGAAGCTCAAGATTTTCCCACACCCACAGTAGAAGCACTTGATGCTGAAGAAATCAAGGAATTTTGCGAAAGTGCTGGTTATGAATGGGAAATTGTTCCAGAAAACAGCGATTTAATCGTTCCCCCAGAACTAAACGTCCAAGAAACCGACTGGCAAGCCGATAGCCAAAATGAGGATACTAGTGAAGACACCTTCGGCTTTCAGGAAGCGCCACAAGAATCAGAATTGTCTGATTCTGAACTAGATAGAATTCGTCGTCAGCTAGAAGGGTTATTGTAGTTAGTCATTGGTCATTAGTCATTGGTCATTAGTCAGCTCAGATCTTGCACCTACCCAATTTACCGCCAAGAAATTTATTTCTTGGCTCATAGCTGAACTAAGCTAAAGCTTACTAAATATAAATTTCAGTCCGTGTTAGCGGACTTGAGCTATAAGCCTTGAACTTAAGTTCAAGGCGTACTCAAAAAGAGGTGCAAGATCTTAATCATTGGTCATTACTAATAAGTAACTGGCCCTTCAAGTTAGGCAGTTGCTACCCTGCGGGTTCCGCGTTGGCGGTACAAGTCTGGCGACCAAATGCACTGCCTCACAACTGACAACTGACAACTGACAACTGACAACTGACAAAAGACAGAGGATAAAGGACAAATGACACATTTGCAGGAACGCGGGCATCTTTTGACCGAACAAGTAAATCCTAACAGTCTGAACTTAGACCAGCTCAGTTCTTTGGAATTTGTAGAACTGTTCAATAGTGAAGATTTGAAGGCAGTTGAGGCGGTAGCTGCGGCTAAAATTCAGTTGGCTCAAGCAATTGACCGAACTGCCGAGCGTTTGCGCCAAGGGGGACGCTTATTTTATATTGGTGCTGGCACAAGTGGCAGATTAGGGGTGTTAGATGCAGCGGAATGTCCACCTACTTTTTGTACGCCACCAGAATTAGTACAGGGAATTATTGCTGGTGGTGCTGGCGCACTAGTACGCAGTTCGGAAGATTTAGAAGACCGTGCTGAAGATGGAGAAACAGCGATCGCTACTAGACATGTTACACAACTAGATGTAGTAGTGGGTATTACTGCTGGCGGTACTACACCTTTTGTTCACGGTGCGCTGAATGCCGCTAGGCAACGGGGAGCCATGACTATATTTATCGCCTGTGTTCCTGCGACACAAGTTCAATTTGAGGCTGATATTGATATTAGGCTATTGACTGGGCCAGAAGTGCTAGCTGGTTCAACTCGCCTGAAAGCTGGTACAGCAACGAAGTTAACTTTAAATATCCTGTCTACCGGGGTGATGGTCAAACTGGGCAAAGTTTATGGCAATCGCATGGTGGATGTAGCGGTAACAAATCAAAAATTACGCGATCGCGCTTTGCGAATCTTGCAAGACCTCACAGGCTTAAGTCGTGAAGCCGCTGGTTTTATACTAGAACGCAGTGGCAAGTGGGTCAAGCTAGCGCTGTTGATGCACTGGACTGGTTTGGAAAAAGATGCAGGCGATCGACTGCTGTCAAAACACCAAGGCAATCTTCGAGAAGCTGTTGAAAGCTACAAAAATAACAACCAACCCTGATTATTCCTAATTACCAAGAAGGGTATGGGGGGTTGAGTGTAGGGTGTAGGGAAAATGAGTGTTGCCTTTGAACCGAATGTCACGCTTGAAAAGTCCCAGCAATAATTCAAGACCGCCAAATCAAAGATTTTGGCGTTTGCTCCATACCTGGTTGGTTGCGGGACAGAGGTGTACAAAAATACAATTTTTGCTTTATCCCCTATACTCTACACCCTAGTTTTGGTCACACTCTTTTATATTAAAAAATCATTAATAAATTGCTTTTTATTATTACTAATATATTAGTCAATCTTAGCAAAGAATATCAAGATATGCATATAGAAATCAAGCCAGAATTGAGGTTTATTCCATATAGATGTACAATACATATAAATGCCGATGGCTCAGTCTAGCCCTACCTTTACATACAGTTGTCTGTATCCAAATGCTGGCATTCTGTAGTAAGTTAACGTGCAGTAGGGATAGATAAAAAGCTGCATCTCTGTAGGCAAAGGGAATATCTCGTAAAACCGACTCTGACAAAAGTTGAAAGCTCACGGCGTTAATCTTTGGAATCTGCACAATTAACACGATTTGAGTATATTTACACCAAGTGATACCAATTCTATGTAAGGTTGCGCTTGATTTATCTAGGGGTAATTCATGAATTACCCTGCATAGCTTGTTGTTTTGCGTAAGTTCTATAAGCGCATCTTCAAAAATAAATGGTATGACTAAATACCATTTAAGCAGTTCAACATAAAAGTTGCATATTTAATCATGTTGACTGTTGGCTGATAACTGATAACTGTTAACAGCTAACAATTCTAATCAGTGATTGTGCAATTTAGATATTTTAGCTTGTGACAAAGCTAAAACATCAGCATACTTAAAGTCCTTCGGGCTTGGTAATAAATTTGATTCTACGTCGATTTTTTGATGAATCATTGCCAATTCGCCCACAAGCCTTTACACATTTAAAATCTAGAGGAGTCAATGACTATCACTACTGGCAGCAAAGCAAAAAACGCATATAAACGCCTTGAACAAGAAACGCATTTGCCAGGAAAAATCCTGTTAAAAAATGGTATCAAATCTGAAGATACCAACAAAAAAGAGCCAATGGCTGACAGTTCCATGATCGATGGCTCAAATCGTGGTCGAGTGGCTATTTTTATTGATGGTGTAAACTTGTTTCATGCAGCTTTGCAACTTGGTATTGAAATCGACTATCTGAAATTGCTTTGTCGTTTAACTGCCGATTCCAGGCTGTTGCGTGCTTTTTTCTACACAACAATTGATATTTCACGACAAACTGCCACACGTCCACGCACCAACGAAAAGCAACAAGGTTTTCTATTTTGGATGCGTCGGAATGGTTATCGTGTAGTTACCAAAGAAGTTCAACTGACAGATAATTCCAAAAAACCCAATTTGAATGTAGAGATTGCCGTTGATATGATCACTCTAGTTCCCCACTACGATACTGCGGTTTTAGTCAGTGGGGATGGAGATTTAGCTTATGCTGTTGATGCTGTCACAAGCAAAGGAGCTAGGGTTGAAGTGGTAAGTCTACGGACAATGACCAGCGACAGCTTGATTGATGTTGCTGATTACTTCCTTGACATCGATAGCATCAAGCATCACATCCAAAAGGATTCTTACCCAGGCTACAATTATCGAACACTGTCTAATTCCAACCTGTAACTCTCCATTGAATGTTACATAGTAGAGGGGATGAAAGAGATGAGGGGGATGAGGGAGATGAGGGGGATGAGGGAGATGAGGGAGATGAGGGAGACAATAACTCCTAACTCCTAACTCCTAACTCCTAACTCTTAACTCTTAACTACTAACTCCTAACTCTTAACTCCTAACTCTTGCCTTATACTTAACTCTGCGTATTTTACTTAATCCTGATCAAGATGAATATTTTAATTGTTGAGGATGAATCAGAAATTGCTCAATTAATCCAACATACTTTAGAAAAGGAAGGGTTTTTCTGTCACATTAGCCGTGATGGTGTCAACGCTTTACGGATGTTTCAGGATCAACAACCAGATTTAATCATCTTAGATTTAATGATTCCTGGCTTAGATGGACTGGAAGTTTGTGCCAGAATTCGTCAGAAACCGGGTCTAAAAGACCCTTATATTTTGATGCTGACTGCTAAAGGCGAGGAAATTGATCGCGTCATTGGCTTATCTACTGGTGCTGATGACTACATGGTTAAACCCTTCAGTCCTAGAGAGTTGGTTGCTAGAGTGCGGGCGCTATTGCGGCGTAGCCTCCGTCAAGGAGGGCAACATCTACTGAATCGTACCCAACATTTTATAGTGGATTTAGATCAACACACTGCTAGCCGTCAGATGGATTCCCAAGAACCAGAAATTTTGGACTTAACTACCCTAGAATTTAACTTGTTAAGTACTTTTGTCAGCCATCCTGGTCGAGTTTGGAACCGCAGCCAGCTAATTGATAAACTTTGGGGTGATAATTTCTTTGGTGATGAGCGGGTAGTGGATACTCATGTAGCTAGATTACGCAAAAAAATTGAGCTTGACCCTGCTAATCCTGCTTTTATTAAAACTGTTGTTGGGGTGGGTTATAAATTTGAAGACTCCCCAGTGATGTAAGGATGACCAAGATGAGTTGGCGTTGGACAAAATCCTTGCCTTTGGCATCGCGTCTATTTTTCTCCCACCTAGTGGTGATGATAGTGGGCGTGATTAGTCTTGTGATCATGAGTAAAGTTTCTTCTCCCCGCTTTTTTGTACTCCACTTAGAAAGTTTAGAAAGCAGGGGTTGGAAATTAATTGGTGTCCGTACTGAACTGGTTCAAGGTTTTGAAACTGCTTGGCGACGCAGTACGCTTTGGTCAGTCATAGTCGGTACTAGCGCTGCGGGAGGTTTGAGTTATTGGGTATCCAAACGCATCATGCAGCGGTTGACAGAGATGGAACAAATTACACAAAAGTTTGCCGCCGGTCAGTTGTCAGCGCGTTTACCGCTGTCTGATATTCCAGAACTCAATCGTTTGGGTGCTAGTTTTAATCGCATGGCAGCCAGTTTGGAAGGAGTAGAAGCGCGGCGGCGCGAATTGATTGGAGACATGACTCATGAACTGCGGACACCCCTAACAGTTGTGCGCGGTTACTTAGAGGAACTGGCTGAGGGAGAAATCGAACCGTCTGCTGAAATTTATCAGCGCTTAACAAAAGAAACTAAGCGTTTAGAACGTTTAGTCAACGATTTACAAGAACTTTCCAAGGCAGAAGCTGGTTATTTGCCAATTAATATACAGCCTGTGAATTTGTATCCTTTATTGGAGTCATTAGTAGAGAAATTTTCTGACCAGCTTTTGGAAGATGGCCCAGTTTTACGTTCGGAATTTCCATCACAACTGCCGCTGGTATTGGCAGATATTGACCGTACAGAACAGGTACTAGTCAACTTGTTAGGGAATGCAGTGCGATACACAAGCATTGGTGCAATTACTCTGCGTGCTTGGACTGAAGGATCTAAACTTTGGCTGGAAGTTGCAGATACAGGTATTGGAATTGCCCAGAAAGATTTGCCGAATGTGTTTGAGCGTTTTTGGCGAGCTGATCAATCACGCGATCGCTATTCTGGAGGAACAGGTATTGGTTTAACAATATCCCGCCGTTTAGTTGAATTACAAGGCGGTCAAATTCAGGTAGAAAGCGAACTGGGAGTTGGTAGTAAATTCCGTTTTTTCCTACCTTTAGTTTGAATATATACAAACAATTGTCACAAGTCGGTTGCACCCGTGTCATATGCAATTGCTAGGTTGGGAGATATCAGGGACTGGGGACTAGGGACTGGTGACTGGTGACTAGGTAAGAGTTTTCCCAATCCCCAGTACCCAATACCCAATACCCAATTCCCAATACCTGACCTTCATATGACTACTATTGTTCTGACTACATTTTTGGTTAGCTTACTCACTGCATCAGGTTGGGCTGCGATCGCTTACCTGTTTCCTCAAAATCATTCCCAAGACTAAGCACTCTAATTACAACTGTTTCATGTATCTTGAGATTTTTCTGGTAAAAGTGGTAAATTCTCTCATGTTCTAAATATTTGCTGAGAGCTTAGGAATAAAACATGTTTTTAATTAGACATAATAAATAATATCAAGTTCGGCTAATTACTTACGATATAGATGGGGACTGGGTAATGGGTAATGGGTAATGGGTAATGGGCCAGATGTGATGACTAATAGGAAAATCCAATTACCAATTACCAATTCCCAATTACCAATTCCCAATTCCCAATTCCCAATTCCCAATTACCGACCTCCACAGATATCATAAGTATTTCAACGCACATGATATGATTAATATACCAAGAAATAACAGCCTAGTTATATTTGATGGTATAATTATTAGCTTGTTAATTGTTCTTTAAAATTAAGTGCAAGTACTGTTTATGTGTATCCTGGCTTCGCATAATATTTATATTATTGAGAAAATATCAGGGTAGCCTCAAACTTAAATAGGAATATCTTAACAATCAGGTAAAAAAACGGGATTCGCTATAACCGAGAGAAAAAATTTTTCATCCTTCCTTTGCTGAGCCACTAAGTATGTAAATTTTATCAAGCGAATTGCGTAATAGCTTGATTAAGGTTATTGTTGATAAATCGACAAATAAGTTAAAACACATTTAGTTTGCATAATTAAATCTAATTAAATGCTTGTTGTGTGGGCATTTTGTCCCCCAGTAAGTAGACGCGATTAAACCGAACCATGTCAAGTTTTTTATGGATCAAAGGAAAAGGTTAAAGGGTAAAGATTTTTCCCTTTTTCCCTAACCCTTTACCTTTCTTAATATAGTTATGTTTATTTCTGCCGACTTACTTATTTGCAATTTAAATGTGGAACAATTTAGCTTAAGGAGCATTGACAATGAATCAAATACAATTAACTTTAATTATTAGTTACTTCCTAATGTCGTGCTATTTTTTCAGCAACTGGCTCAGATTTTCTTTGCGACATCCTAGTTCTTCTCCAGAAGAAAAATTTTTATCTTTTGTGATGTTTTTAATTACAACAATATTTTGGCCTTTAACTATTATCATATCTTTGTTAGAAATATTCCAAAAACGCCAACTCGAATTGAGTAATGTTATTCCTGTTATTTTAGCTATATTTGCATTTAGTATTTCATATTACCTGAGTTATATATATTAACCTTAAACATATCGAAATTGCATAGCAATTGGTGTATTCCCAGGTCAAAGCAAGCTACGTATACGGTCTTTAGAGCTTCGTTAACCGTTGACCTTTAACAGATAACTGTTGAAGTCTGCCTTAATGATCAACTAGTATTACTTTATTTTTGAATAACTTGTATTAAAAATTACTAAATAATCAAATATTTTTCTAAAACTGTGCTTAAATACAAGCACGTCAAACTTTTGTATTAAAAAATACTTAATTTCTGATATTAAAAAAAATTTTTGTATAATACTAATCATTATTGTACTAAGCTAACCGAACTTTTTAACTACGTATGGTGGCAAAAACAAAAAGTTAAAATCAGATAATTGCTGATTTGCTAACGTTTCTGCTACTACCAGTAAACAAAAAACTCTTTTTGAGAGAGTACACAAAATCAATTAATATGGAGCGCCGTAAGTTTCTCAGGTATGGTACTTTAGCGGGGTCGGGTTTGGCCTTGGCTAGCTGTATTCGGGGTGGGAATTCTAACTCACAAAAGGAAGTATCGCCCTCAGCGTCACCTGTCGTAGTTAATGAACCTCTAAAGGTAGGATTTGTTTATGTAGGGCCTGTGGGGGATTTTGGATGGACTTATTCTCATGATTTAGGTCGCAGAGAAATGGAGGCCAATCTTCAGGATAAGGTGAAAACTACCTTTGTAGAAAGTGTCAACGAAGGTGCTGATGCTGAAAGGGTAATTCGCCAACTAGCCCTAGATGGCAATAAGTTAATTTTCACAACTTCCTTTGGCTATATGAACCCGACTATTAAAGTTGCCAAGGATTTTCCTAATATTTTCTTTGAACACTGTACAGGATATAAGCGTGCTGCTAATGTCAGCACTTATCTAGGACGCTTTGAAGAAACGCGATACCTCACCGGCATGATAGCTGGCAAAATGACAAAATCCAATGTCATTGGTTTTATTGGCGCATACCCAATTCCCGAAGTAATTCGTGGCATAAGTGCATTCACTCAAGGACTGCGGGTAACAAATCCCCAAGCCAAAGTGAGAGTGCTTTGGGTGCAAAGTTGGTACGATCCAGCTAAAGAAAGGGAAGCAGCACAAGCTTTGGTAAATTTGGGTGCAGATGTGCTGACCCAGCATACTGACTCTGCTGCTGCTGTGCAACTGGCAGAGGAAAAAGGGATTTATGCTTTTGGCTACAACACTGATATGAGTAAGTTCGGTGTCAAAGCGCACCTAACATCAGCAATTAATAAGTGGGGAAAATTTTATACAGACCGAGCCTTGGCTGTAATTAATGGCACATGGAAATCGCAAGAGGTTTGGGATGGTATTGGCCAAGGAATGGTGGATCTTTCTCCGATGAATCAGGCGATTCCGGCTGATGTGCAGCAATTAGTGAACGCCAAGCGTGAGGAATTGATTAAAGGTATTGCCCATCCTTTTGATGGCCCGGTGAAAGATCAAAAGGGTATAGTGCGAGTGCCAAAGGGCAAAGTATTAGATGATATAAATCAACTGTCAATGGATTGGTATGTTGAGGGGGTTGAAGGGTCAATACCTAAAGAGAAATCTTAATGAAAAAGGAATTGATGACTATTGACTCTGGACTATTGACTATTAACTAGTATTTTTACTCAGCACTCAGCACTTTCAAAAAACTGTGTGATGAATCAATTAGTTTCTCGGTTGCAGGTTAGGAATATTAGCAAGTCGTATCCTGGTTGTTTGGCGAATCAACAGGTGAATTTGACGATTCAACCAGGTGAGATTCATGCCTTATTGGGAGAAAATGGGGCAGGTAAGAGTACTTTAATGAAAATCATATATGGATTAGTACGTCCTGATGCTGGAGAAATTTTTTGGGAAGGGCAACAGATTAATCTTTATAATCCAGCCCAAGCAAGAAATCTAGGTATTGGGATGGTGTTCCAGCACTTTAGTTTATTTGATACTTTAACAGCAACAGAAAATATTGCCCTGACACTTTCCCCAAAGGAAAAATGGAATTTATCACGGCTAAGTCAAAAAATTCGCACTTTGTCTGAAGTATACGGTTTAAATATAGAGTGCGATCGCCCCGTCCATACACTCTCAGTTGGAGAAAAACAGCGTCTGGAAATTCTCCGCTGTCTCTACCACAAAACCAAGTTGCTCATTTTAGATGAACCAACGGCAGTTTTGACTCCCCAAGAAACAGAAAAACTCTTTGCGACTTTACAACAAATTGCCTCTGATGGTTGCAGTATTTTATTTAGCAGCCACAAATTGCCAGAAGTGCAATTTCTATGTAGCAATGCCACAATACTACGCCAAGGTCAGGTTGTCGCCCACTGTAACCCCCAAGAGGAAACATCAGCAAGTTTAGCAAAGTTGATGATTGGTTCTGAAGAAGGACGTGAGGAAGAGTTTTATCAAACTTTAATCTCTGGTAAACAACAAAAAGAAAAGTTATCAGGGCCAGTTTGCTTGCAAGTTAACGATTTGTGTTTGAAAAGCCAAAATGCCTATGGCATGATGTTACAACACATCGATTTGCAAGTTCACATAGGTGAAATTGTAGGCATTGCTGGAGTTGCTGGAAACGGACAAACAGAACTTTTAGCTGCTTTGAGTGGTGAAATGTTGTGTCCTCAACCAGAAATGATTTTACTAGGTGAGATGCCCATCGGTGATTGTGATGTTGCCAAACGTCGCCGCTTGGGATTGGCATATGTTCCAGAAGAACGGCATCAAAAGGGTGTAGTTTCAAACTTCAGTTTACTGGAAAATGCCTTGTTGACAGCCCACAGTCAAGGACTGGTAAATCGGGGTAGAATTCGCTTTCGGAAGTTAAAAACTTGGACTCAAAGAATTTGTGATGCTTTCAATGTGAATCCCGCAGTGATAGATATACCTGCGGCGAGTTTATCGGGCGGTAATTTACAAAAGTTCATTATAGGGCGGGAAATATCCCAAAATCCCGCAGTATTGATTGCAGCACATCCTACTTGGGGTGTGGATGTTAGCGCCACTGCTAGTATTCATCAAGCATTAATTGAAATGCGGGATCATGGTGCAGCAGTGCTGATGATTTCCGAAGATTTAGATGAATTGTTTGCATTGTGCGATCGCATTGGCGCAATCTATAAAGGACAACTTTCTGCCTGCAAACCAGTTACACAGACTAGCCGTGATGAAATTGGGCGTTGGATGGCGGGTTTGAAATGACTGGAGTTAGAAAGCAGGGGTGCAGTGGTGCAGGGGAGCGGGGGAGCGGGGGAGCAGGGGCGAGATGAGGAAGGTGGGGGAGTAAGCAAATAATCATTATTCTCCCTCATCCTCCTCATCCTCCTCATCCTCCTCATCTCCCTCATCCCCCTCATTTCCCTTAAATAACTCATACTCACAAGCTAATGTTAATTAAACTCGAACCCCGCAGTGTGCCATCAAAAACATGGCAATTACTATCACCTCTACTAGCACTATTAGGAACGTTAATCTTAGGAATTATCCTATTTGGTTCATTGGGTAAACCACCTGTCACCGCTTTACAAACTTTATTCATCTCACCTTTAAGTAGCTTTTATGGGCTGACAGAATTAGCTGTGAAAGCAGCGCCTATTTTATTAATTGCTGTTGGTTTAGCTTTGTGTTTTCAAGCAAAAGTGTGGAATATTGGTGCAGAAGGACAGTTGACTGTAGGGGCAATTTTTGGCAGTGCTGTAGCTTTAATATTTCCCAATGTAAATAACTATGGAATCTTGTTACTGAGTTTGCTAGCTGGTGTCTTAGGAGGTGTTATTTGGGGCAGCATTCCTGCTTTTTTGAAAGTGCGATTTCATACTAATGAAATTCTCACTAGCTTGATGTTAAATTATGTGGCAAATTCTCTATTAAACTACTTAGTGCATGGGCCATTAAAAGATCCCCAAGGATTTAACTTTCCTGAATCTGCACCTTTTTCAGAATTTGCTAGTTTAACACCATTAATTGCTGGTACACGGTTACATGCAGGTGTAATTTTCGCAGTTGTGGCAGCTGTGTTAATTTGGGGAGTGTTGCAGCAAACGTTTTTTGGTTATAGTGTGCGGGTAGTTGGTTCCAGTTCCGAGGCAGCGATATATGCTGGGATAAAGAGCGATCGCATCATTTGGCTAACTCTACTCATCAGTGGTGGATTAGCAGGTTTAGCTGGAGTGTGCGAAGTTCTCGGCCCCATCGGTCAACTACGCCCTAACATTTCTCCCGGTTATGGTTATACTGCCATCATTGCTGCTTTTATCGGTAGGTTAAACCCACTCGGCATTATATTATCTAGTTTGCTGATGGCACTTTTGTACGTAGGCGGTGAATTAGTGCAAATTAAACTCAGTCTTCCGTTAGCACTAGTTGGAATGTTTCAAGGTATTTTATTCTTTTTTCTTTTAGCAGCAGATGTATTAATTTACAACCGAGTACGAGTAAAGTAACAGGGGAGATGGGGAGATGAGGGAGATGAGGGAGATGGGGAGAATAACAAATGACTAATGACTAATGACTAATGACAACTAACTTTTTTGAGGAGACTTAATGTGGTAGCAAATAAATTAACTAGGTTATTACCAGTAGGAATTACATTAGTTGGTGCTGGTGTTGGTCTAGGTTTGACTATGCTTTTAGCTAAAGGTGGGTTGAACGAACACTTAGCAACAAAAAGGTCAGCAAGTGAAAGTTCTAAAGCAGGTTTTAAAGCAACCATGAGTGCAACCCCACAGAATCTTTCTCAGGATAAAAATCAGACAGTAGAAATACCAAAAACCTTTCAGGGAACAACCATTGATCAAGCAAAACTGAAACCGAATGAGAAAGTCATCGCCCTAACTTTTGATGATGGGCCAAGCCCTAAAAACACGGCACAGATATTAGAGATTTTAAAGAAAAATCACATCAAGGCGACATTTTTCATGGTTGGGCAAATGGTGCAATATTATCCCCAGATTGCCAAGCAAGTGGTAGCTGATGGTAATGTAATTGCCAACCATACATGGCATCATTGGTATCGTCGCATGGACTCAACTACTGCCGCGAGTGAAATTAATCGCACAGCAGATATAATCTACAAGACTACAGGAGTCAAAACGACTTTGTTTCGTCCTCCAGGTGGCTTTTTACATAATGGATTAGCCGACTACGCCAAAAGTCAGAAATATGCTGTAATCATGTGGTCAGAAGCATCGGGAGACGCTGAACGACATTTGCCACAAGTGCCAGGGATGGTCAAAAATGTGCTAAAAGCAGCAAAGCCTGGGGCTATTGTACTCATGCATGATGGTGGTGGCAATCGTTCCCGAACGGTTAAGGCTTTACCACAAATTATTGATAGTCTCAAAGCACAGGGATATAAATTTGTGACAATACCCGAACTGCTACAAATGCAAGCCCAAGAACAAAGTTTAGTAACGGCTGTATCACCTGTAGTCACAAATCATGAACATCCAAACTATCAGCTTAATCATCAGTGATACTTTACAAGCAGCTACACCCTTGATTTTGGCATCACTAGGCGAATTAGTCACGGAAAAATCGGGGGTGTTAAATTTGGGTGTTGAGGGAATGATGTTAGTTGGCGCGATCGCTGGTTTTATCGCTACTTCAGTATTAGGTAATATTTACTTAGGATTATTGATAGCATTACTATCGGGAATAGCGATCGCATTGATTTATGCACTACTAGTAGTTACTATCAGTGCCAATCAAGTAGCCACTGGTTTAGCCCTCAGCATCTTTGGTTCTGGACTTAGTGCTTTTGTTGGTGCAGCTTATGTTGGTAAAACAGTTACTGGACTGCAACCTGTTAGCATCCCGGTTTTAAAATCAATTCCGATTTTGGGAGAAGCTTTATTTAACCAAGATATTTTAGTATACGCTTCAGTCGTCTTGGTGATGTTGGTGTGGTGGTTTTTGCGTCACACAAGGGCAGGTTTGGTACTGCAAAGCATTGGTGAATCTCCAACAACCGCCGATGCTTTGGGTTTACCAGTTTACAGAGTTCGCTATTTAGCAGTAATTTTTGGCGGGGCGATGGCGGGGTTAGCAGGCGGTTATCTCTCCCTTGCATATACACCGCTATGGACGGAAAATATGACAGCTGGCAGAGGATGGATTGCGATCGCACTCGTTGTGTTTGCAACTTGGAAACCACAAAGAATCCTGCTTGGTGCCTATTTATTTGGTGGTGTTAGCGCCATACAGTTAATTTTACAAGCACTTGGCGTAGATATTTCGCCCTACCTGTTGTCTTCCTTACCCTACTTGGCTACCATCCTGGTATTAGTACTAATCTCTCATAATGCCACACGTATGCAATTAGAAGTACCCGCTTCATTAGGGCAATCATTTCGTTCAACTCATTGAAAGTTAGGAGTTAGGAGTTAGGAGTTAGGAGTTAGGAGTTAGGAGTTAGGAGTTAGGAGTTAGGAGTGCTGAATACTTGTATTAAATAAGATTAAAAATTACGAATTACCCTTACGGGTTC
The DNA here is from genome assembly GCF_002368335.1 of Nostoc sp. NIES-4103. Lineage (GTDB taxonomy): Bacteria > Cyanobacteriota > Cyanobacteriia > Cyanobacteriales > Nostocaceae > Amazonocrinis. Next base: position 6,816,730 of record NZ_AP018288.1, read on the forward strand.
GGCAGTTACTCCACTTGGGGAAACCCCAAGACCGTACTGCCTCACGAATTACGAATTACGAATTAAATTATGTTGCCTCCATCTTTTCAAGCGATTACAGAACGTCCGGTTTTAAAATTACCTAATAATGCCAGAGTTGCTGTGTGGGTGGTAATGAATGTAGAACATTTCACTTTTGGCAAACTAGGAACGGCGATTCAACCTCATTTAAATAGTTATCCAGAAATTGCTAACTATGGTTGGCGAGACTATGGTAACCGCGTGGGAATTTGGCGATTATTTGAATTATTTGCTGAGTTAGAAATTCCGGTGACAGCCGCAGTAAACGGTGAAATTTGTACATTTTACCCCAAAATTATCCAAGCCATAACAAAATATGGATGGGAAATCATGGCTCATGGGATTAATAATTCCACTGGGCATAGTGGCATGGATAAAGAAACAGAAATTAATATAATTAATCAAACCTTAGATTTATTGCAACAAGCCACAGGTCAAACCCCGAAAGGTTGGTTAACACCTGGATTTTCCATTACAGAATCAACATTTGAATTATTACACACAGCCGGAATCCTTTACACAGCCGACTGGGTAAACGACGACCAACCTTACTGGTATCCATTACCCGACGGTCGCTTATTAGCAATACCTTACACAATAGAAGCAAACGATATTACCTTATGTTTAAGTAACCGCTTTTCTGGTGTAGAATTTGCCCAAGCAATCACAGATCAATTTGACCAACTCTGGCAAGAAGGAGAAACTCAAAGCCGAGTCATGGCAATTGGCTTACATCCTTTTCTTGTTGGTCAACCCTTACGGTTAAAATATTTAAAACAGTGTTTATTACATATTAAAAGTCACCCTGATACCTGGTTAACCACAGGTGAAGGTATTTATAATTGGACAAAGCACAACTTTGAAAATGAAAATTAATCAGCGCAAAGGGAATTAGCAATATAAAACAATACGGTTCAGTTAAGGCTCAAACTCTTTTTTTAACGAACCGCAAAGGGCGCGAAGGACACAAAGAGAAGGAAGAGAAAAGCTTAACTGAACTGTATTGCAATATAAAATCCAAAATCGAAAATGGTATTACCTAATAGCGATCGCTCATTTAATCTGTGAGGCTGAGTGAACGATCGCTATTCTTAATACATTCTCCAAATTCAGCAAAAATTACCTAATGATGTCAGTTTTGCTTAGCTGTAGAAATCTTCTATTTTTACATCGGTGGGTTCAGTTCCTACAATCTTTCTAACGCCAATTTTAGCTTCGTTGGGTGTTTTGTATATATATCGGATACCATCTAGCTTTCCTTCTTTGCGAAGTCTATCCCAGTCAGCGTAGTTAACTTTAATAGTCACAGTTTGACCGCAAGCATTGTAGTACATATCATTAGTAATCACGCCTCCTGACCAGCCGTAGAAAGCAGCCTGATCTTCGTAAAAAACTGGGATGGTAGTAGCTGAACCAGTATTTAGCGTTTTCAAGCAGTCATTAGTTGCAGCAACAGCTGACCCTTGACCTAGTGATAGGCTGAAGCCGAGCATGATTAATAAGGCAATTATCATCTTTTTCATTGTACAAATCCTTTTTACTTAAATTTGAGTTGTCAGCAAAGCAAATATGGTATTTAGTATCTGCTACTAAACTTTTATCTACACAAGCATGTCATTTAGATATGGACAAAGCCTCTAAATTCCAGTGTTACAACTGAGTAAGCATCAGATTGCTAAATATTGCACTGCTGTTAATAGCTTAGTTACAGTCACTACTGATAACAACTTTCTCTAGGTACAAATGAAATTACTTCTATCAACAGGTGCAAAAATATACTAAAAAAGTAGGGGTGTACAGCTGTACGCCCCTACTGTCACATTCTTGTTCTAAATTGCGTAATCACTCGTTACGTCGTTGACCGACGAGAGTCATCAGTAATCAGTCATCAATCAACATAATTGGATATGCAACACTAAATTTGGAAAAGTTTATTGACCTGTGACACTAGTTTTCTGTTCGTCCACGCACTTTAAAATTAAGGTTAAATAGTTAATTAATTTAGTGAGTATCTATGCAAGATTTACAAACTCAAGTTTTAAAAATCCCTGTAATTGATGCCAACACAGAAAACATCAAACCCTACGGACATCTCCTAGGTGACGACGTTAGCAAACCAGGATTAGGAATTCCCTTTTATCAAGAACGAGTCATAGAAGGCGAAAATATAGACTTTACTTATCGCGGCACCGCCACCTTTAGAACAGCCAAAATTTTACCAGGATACCCGCCAATTATCTGGCTAGAAAGACACATGCACATGACCCAAATGTTTATCGCTTTGGGACAAGCACCATTTATTATGGTGATGGCACCACCTAACCATGAAAACGGCGAAAACCTACCAGATTTAAATCAAGTCAAAGCACTACGATTTCCCCCTGGTTATGGACTTTTGCTACATCTTGGTACATGGCATGATTTTCCCATAGCTTGCGATCGCCCCGTTGTCATCCTCACGGCAAATTCCGATGAAGTAGTCACCGCCTTGAGTCAAATGCAAGCACCAGGTGAAATGAACCAAGGCGATGTTTACAAAATTTCGTTACCGAAACGCTTAAACTGTGAAATTCAGCTTCAAGTAGAAAGAACTGATAGCTGATAAATTTACACTCCGCCTTTCTTGATAATCTCTCGGAATGCAGCCGCCGCTGGAGTTAGCTGACGCTTTAAGTCTGGGTCAGTATCGAGGTCAATATGATACAGCCCAAAATCGCTATCTGGCCCAAACTTCAGACCCCATTCGCGGTTGGAAGTGATGCACCAAGAGACATAACCCACCACATTCACGCCATCTTGACGCGCACGCTGTACCTGTTGGACGTGCTGGCGAAGGTAGTCTTCACGGGTGACGACTTTATCAGCCACTTCCACACAACCATTCTCAATAATCATAATTTCCTTGCCAGGGAACAGGTTAGCGTGGAACTTGAGCATGTCGTACAATACCCCAGACCAGACTGGCGCATTCCCGAAACGACCAAAGGCTGCATCCATCAACTGCTGAATACGGTTGAGTCGTAAATTGCTGATACCCCAGTAATAATCAAACCCCACAAAATCCTGCTGACCGACACATTCTTGAGGACAGAGAAATGTTGGCAGCTTTCCAGCCATACCAAGGTGCCACCAGTTACTTGTCAGTGCTGTGGAAAGGACGCTGAATAATTTCTGAATTGGGTCAAAGATTCGTACAACAGAATGCAGCACAGGTAGGCGTTCTTGAGTGGAAACGGCATAAAACTTCACTTTGTTGGGATCGCCGAAAATTTGCTTGGCTACGGTACGAGCCAAATCGATTTCTAAGCCGCTGAACTCTCCTGTGTTGGGGTCACGATAACCAAATCCAGGGACGTTATCTTTAACAGCAACTATTAAATAACCCCGGTCTTGAATGCGACGTAACGGCGTTCCTGATTTAGCAAGGGGTAGAGATTGAGCAAAAGTTGCGGTGGGAGAATTGGCAGAACCAGTACTGATATCGGCTAAAGTCGATCGCCTGCCGATGGGAGGCACAGCAGGAACAGGTAAATTAGGAAAGTGACGAGTGAAGCTGTCTTGCCAATCACCAGATTCTTTAAAATATCGTACCGCTCCATCTACAGCATTGAGCAAAGCGCGATCGCCTTTCACCACCGCAGCCGCATAATTTTCTTCTGTGAACTGGTCACCGTTGTTACCCAACAGACGGTATTTTCCTGGATACTGTTCCAACACTCCCAACACAATCACGTCATCAATCAAGATGGCGCTAATCTGTTCGTAGTCCAAAGCTCTGAGGGCATCACTAAAGTCTTCCACTACTTGGATATTGGCGGCGGGAAGTAGTCGATCTACGGTAGATTCCGCCGTAGAACTTTTCACCACTGCCACAGGTTTACCGTGGAAATCTGCCAGTTCTTGAATGGAACTGTCTGCTTTGACTAACAGAATTTGACCAGCTTGAAAGTAAACTTCAGAGAAAGCCACTTCCTGCTGTCGCTCTTGAGTCACAGTCAAGGTAGCAATAACTACATCAACCTGTCCTTTTTCCAGCAAAGCCCGCTCGGTGAAACGTTTTCCTTGAGCAACAAAGTCTTCAGGACGACGCAAATTAGTCACATTCCGATCCACCAGTTTTTGCAACCATAAAGGTAAACCCAACAGCATGGGGTTTGCTCCTACTTGGGCATCTGGATTAACTTGCTTGAGGATGGTTCTGGCTCTAGTGTGGGCTACAAACAAGTTCCGCATCAGCTTTTGCACTGCGGTCATTTGATCAGCGATGGTAGCACCTCGATCCAAACCAGGAGGCATAAAGTAAGCTCTTTCCCACCAAGGTTTGACGTAGCCGTAAATTAATTGACTAGGTTCGTTAAAAGTAACCCAGTAGCGTGCCAAATGACCGAGACGCTTGGCAACTTCTGTGGCATAGGTAGCGAAAATAGAGGGAAAATCTGGGTCAGTTAAACCACCGCGTGCTTCTACATGCACCGGATGGGTAAAGTGGTGCAGAGTCACAAACGGTTCCATATTGTGCGATCGGATGGTTTCGATCACTTGGCGATAATGTTCAAAAGCTTCATCACTAAACTGACCAGGTTGGGGTTCCACCCGCGACCAAGCAATGGAAAAGCGAAACATCTTGCAACCGAGAGATTGTGCTAAAGCGATATCTTCGGCGTAACGATTCCAAAAATCAGTTGCTTGACCCCTAACGGTGAGGGCGCGGCGACGTTCCCACACGTCCCGAATATCCTCATAGCGAGAATCGTAGGCTTCGCATTGGTGGTCAGCTGTTGCCACACCAAACATAAATGATTCTGGTAACGGTGCAAAACCGCTGATGGGAAGTGTATCTGACATAGAAGTAACTCGTTTTGAGATGACTGTGGAAATATACAATAGTTAAACTGAAACAACAGTTTGCTTTGTTAACCTTTGAGCAGCACTAGGATCGTGACTAGGAAGATAAACTGTAGGAAACTCTTGTACGTATTGCAAAATCAGCTTTAGAGTCTGGCGGGATTGTTCTTCATCTTGAGCAACACCATCAACAATCTGTTCCAATAACAGTTGTTGGCTGTAAGAAGCATCACCAGCAAAAAAGAACGATAATCCATCAGTTTGCAGCAAAACTGATAAATGACCTCCAGTATGTCCTTGTGTGGGAATTAACTTGACATCTCCAGCTTTTGTCAGCGTGAAACTTTCCGAAAAAGGGCCGATAGGCTGAGGTTCGTACTCTATTAAACGAGGGGCTAACCACTCTGGCCAATGTTGGGTTAAGTAACCTTTTAACTGTCCGCGCCAGCCACCAGTCAGTTCGTACTCTCTACGAGAGATAATAATTTCTGCATTGGGAAAATGGTGTAACCCACCTATGTGGTCTGTGTGTAGATGAGTGAGAATTACCCAGCGGACATCATTTGGTTCTATACCCAAAGCCCGTAACCGAAAATTCACTTCATCTTCTGGTTGCAAACATGGTTTAATACTGAGCTGAAAATAAGGGTTCCACCAAGGAAAATATCCAGGCTCCAAGGTGCGTGCAGTTTCGCCTGTATCAATTAGAATAATTCCTTCAGGATGTTCAATTGCCCAGCTATAAATTGGTAAAGGCTCAGTCCAATTGCGGTCAAGAATGGTGTTTACTAAACGCATGGCGCCATGACCTTTGCTGTGGCACTGGCAGGTTTTAATGGATACAAGTCCACTTTGAACAGCGTGTATACGCATTTTTATACCTTAGAAATGATCAAATGATTACTAATTAGTAATTCATAATTAACAACCATAATTACGAATCACAAATTATCAATAAGATAATAGCGATCGCCCAGCTTAAGATATTCATAATACTCTTCCCCTTTAACTAACTTGCTGCTTGGGATTTTCCCTATAAACACCAAACTTGACTTTCAAGCCATCGCGCGGAATAGGAAAAAGGTTACGGTTCAATTCCAAATTCTGCGGCGGTAATTCCCAGTCATACCGACGTAACAAATGCACCGCTACAACTTTAATTAATACTGTAATCAAGTCTTCACCTGGGCAACGGTGACTTTCTCGCGCTCCGCCGCCGTGTGGTACGTAGCTATTTTCTGGTAAAGATGCAAACTTTTCTGTAGCAAAGCGGCAAGGCTGAAAACTTTCTGGTTTGGGAAATACTTGAGGAATATGCATAGTGGTGTGAATTCCTCCCACTGCACCCCAACCCTGCGGGATGCGGAAATTTTGAAACTGAGTTTCTTTTTTCACTAAACCGAAAAAAGTAGCAGCGTTGATAGGATAGAAACGGCGGAGTTCGTAAGCGATTTGCTTTAAATACACTAGATTTTGCAACTGTGCGAAATTCAAAGAGCCATTGGGAGCGTATTGATTTACCTCTTGTCTAGCACGGCTCATGATTTCTGGATGTTGAGCCAGAGTTAAACACAGAAGAGTTAACGAGATATAAATACCGCCATAAGCTGCAAAGAACAAATGCAGTACTTCACGGCGTAGTTGTTCATCGGTGAGAGTACTTCCATCTTCACCACGTACTGTTAACAGCAGTCCCAGCATATCCGATTGAGGTTGCTGACGGTGCTGAATAATAGCCTGCTCAATCAGAGCAAGCAACTTGTCACGGCTTTGCAACGCCTGTCCGTAAGCATTCCAACGCAAGTTAACTGGTACTGAAGTGAAACCTTTAAGAAAAGTTTCAATCACTTCTCCCACAGCTTCACTTTCTGGGCCTAGGGAACCTCCAGTGAACAAAGCATTGACGAGACTGGCGCTGAGTTTGCGGTATTCAGGTATCCAAGCAAAATTGCCTAGCTTTTCCCAGCGTTCTAGGTAGTAAGTAGCTGCTTGTTCAATCAAAGGGATGTATTGATCAAAAGCCTGGGGCGTAAAAGCTTCGAGAATAATTTTTTTCCGACGGCGATGTTCGCTACCGTCTAATAATGGCAGACAATCCCAGTCTAATAGTTCTTGTATCGGTTGCGGATTAGCTTTCTCACGGGTAATATATTCCTCGTTGAGGAAAAAAGTAAAAGCTTCAGGGCCAATAAAGGCGATAACAGGTTTGCCAAATACGTGAGTCTTAAAGACAGAACCATACTTTTGAAAGCGCTGACGGTAGAATTGATGGTTATCCCAAGCTAGAGCAATAGTTTCTCCGATGAGCGGCAAACCGTAAGAACCGGGTGGTAAATCTTCACGGTCTTGACCATTGCGGGTATTGTGCGATCGCGCCAATAAACCCACCACAATAGAGATAGCTAAAATAATTCCCAAAATATGAGCAAATCTCTGTTGTCCAATTAAAGTGCTAACCAAAAAACTTAAACCAGCATAAATATGCACTGCGATTCTTTGCTTCTCAATCCAGGTTGCTGAAGCATCGCTAAACCATGCCAAACTAATATCTAATCCCCACCATAAAGCCAAAATCAGTTCAGTTGCAGTAATAGCAGTTCCATGAATTGCAAAAGTTGCTTTGATGCTGTCGGGGACTAAAAATATTTCATAAAACAAATGAACTAAATAAGCTAAAAAGCTAAAATTCCATAGTAGTAACCAATAATTATTCTTTTTAGCTAATTTTCCAGACGAAAGATATAAATAAATTGCTGGAATAATTAGCACCGCGCTTGCCCAAAATGAGTAAATAGCACGATGTAAATTCAAATTTGGTTTTAACTCTGCTGCTAGTAAAGCAGTAATTAGGATAATTACAAAAGTAAAAAAAGTATTAGCAAATTCTGCTAGAGAGATGTTTCTTTTTGATTTAAATATTACCATTTTTTATTTAAAGGCGCTAAAACGCAAATAATAGGTTTAAGGTACTTCCAGAAAATAAATTATTCCGGTTGAAGTAGGGGCAGGTTCACAAATATTCTCGCTTGATCAAAAACAATATTTATTAACCCGCCCCTACTGATGACTGATGACTGTGAATAGTGGAATATTTTTTTGCTTGGAAGTCCCGAATTAAATGTAATTTACTTCCTCTGTATTCTCTGTATCTCTGTGGTGGAAAAATAATTTATTTAACCACAGAGGCACAGAGATTGAAAGATTTTAGAGTGTCTTGAGATACTCTAATAAATCTTCCAAAGCTGCTTTATCCCAACCTGCTCCTTGATAAGACCAGGGATAGTCATGTCCTTTATTAGAGTTACCTTGAACATGAGTATCAAACTTAAAGTAGTGTTTATCATCTGGTTCAGTGGGTGAAGCCAAGCCGACATCAATGGGATCGTAAAGATTATCTCCACGATAAAAAAGTTCTCGACGAGGTTTGAGATTAATTAACTCTGCTAAAGTCAAAACACTGCCGTTATGTAAATATGGAGCGCGGGCAAAAACTGCTTCTATGGGAGCATTAATGAAACCTTTGGTATCTCCTTGAGGCCCTGGTCGTAGATTTTCTCGTTTGGGCTTCAAGGGATGATTATCAGGGAAGAAATTATCAATAGCATCCGGCAGTTCTTTATAGTAACGATAGTTCAATCGTTCAAAGTCGGTTTGAATCTCTTCAATTGGTGTAATTAAACCTTGAAGTTCACCTTTGACCCAACTTTCATCTTCAGAATTGCGATACCCATGACAGCTAGCACAACTCTGCTGAAAGACTGCACGACCACGTTCTACTTTTTGTGGATCAATTGTAATACCTTGGTCTTTGAATACTTCTGCATATTTAGGCCCCTGCAAATCTAATGTATAGTCAATAGCTTGGGTGACATTGTGAGAAATTTCGGGGACGAGTAAGTTATTGGGTGTTGCTCCTGCTGCTATTGCTGCTAAAACGCTACGAGTGAGACGATCTTTAACGCTACCGTCATATTGTGCCCAGTCTCGATTTTTCTGCTCGTACAATGATGGAAGTTTGGAATAGGACTTATCCAAAGCAGCAGGTCGATCCATAATGAAATGCACTAACTCTTTAAAAGGTTGGGTACGACCAGGGCCAATGGGTGATAATTTAGAGTCTCTCAAGTCTTTGCCATTGTAGGGGTTATCCCATTTCGGAAGTGAAGCTAGTATTTGACCTCTAGCAGTGGATAACCAAAAACTAATGACTGTTTTATCGATAATTCCTAGCGGTTTATGGAATTTCGCTTCATAAGCCTTGGCAATGTTTTCTACAGTTAGACGTTTTTCGTCGAGAAGTATGGTTTTAAAAGCATCTACCCAAGCGAACAAGTCTAATGAAGTACTTCCCATACCTGTGACAACTACACCTTCATCGTCTGGAAACCGACGAATATGGGATGTGTGACACAATGCACAGGTAAAACCCACAAATTTTACTGGCGCGGGATTTCCTGATTGTGGTTGAAAGTTAGAAATACTAAAGCCCACTGGCAACCCTTCATTTTCCCCTGGTTTGCTGTGGATAAAGCCAAATTGTTGAACCCAATCGCCAGCTTCCTTACCTGCTGGCTGTAATTGATCGGGAAATAAATCGGGAAGAACTTGAAAAACTGGCAGGGGTGCTAATTCAGTGCCGATACTACCGTGAATAAATGCTTCTTTGGGAGTTCTAAATACAGGTTTGGCCCAAGTTGATTCGATGTACAAAAACCCAAAGGTTCCAATCAATAAGATAGAAACCAGTAATATAGCAGCAATTTTAATAACTTTTGACATACTTTTCCTTTGACAAAAACACAGGAACAGTCACTTAATGTTGAATTTGGGATTTTGGATTTTAGATTAGAAGACAATCTAAAATCCAAAATTGATATTAGGGACTTCCAGAAATTAAATTATTCAATTTGGAGAGCAAAGACAATTAATAGACTCTTCCTCCCCCAGCTACCCCAGCCTCCCCTGCTCCCCCAGCTTCAAAAGCGATGGAATATTTTTTTAGTTGGAAGTCCCTTAGTGATTGCCCCAAAGCTCGGCATGTTGAGCTTGACGACTGAACAGAGCTGGATCGTAATACTTTTGGTAGTACTCCAACTCTATGTGACTAAATTGCAACCAAATGCCAGGAACGAAGAAGGCATCGATATGGGCAGGAAAGCGACCGTAGGTATCGTAGATGTAATTGCAGATATCTTTGGTGTACTGAATCGCTTCTTTGGAGTGGGGTTCAGCATTCCGCAAGAAGGCTTCAGCACTTGATTTTGCTTGATAGGAGCGGGCAAACACATCTTTGTCTCCATAAGCTCCTTGGCTACCGTACTTTTCTTCAATGACGCGATCGACTGCTTCATCCATAGATTTAACGTAAGGGGGACAAAGCCCTTCCAACACGCCATCAATCCCCACTGGATTGGCTTGAGAAGCTGGTGGCGGTGCCCAAATGCTTTGTTTGGGAGTTGGTGGTTCCATGCGAAAACCTAGACCATACCACTGTTTGTCTGGGTCGTGCTGGAGAATGAAGGGCTGGAAGACTGCCCCATGTACCCAACCACCTACACCCATGGCCTGACCTATGAGCATGAGGTTTTGCAAAATAAAGAAACACTCATGCTCGGTACGCATTGTTTGAGCCAGTCCCAAGGGGACGGTGTTGTTGGGATTGACAAAGCCACCTTTGACTCGTTCAATACCACCGATGGGCTGATAGGGAATTTTGGGACTCAACCCTAGGTGCATTCCTGCCCACGCTGCCCAGTCAGCTAAACTTTTGGGTCTAAACTTTTGCCAATCATCAACAAACAAAGGTTTTTGACCTTCTGGTTCCGAAAGTAAGATAAGAATGACGTTGATGTATTGACGAGTACAATCGACAACTGGGAAAAACAGAGTTGTACCGGGAAGGTTAGAAATTTGCTTGTTCCAGCCGAGATAGTAAGGGTAAATGCGGGGAAAATCTATGCGGCGATCGCTAATTTTATGTTTGACAGCAGCAGCGGCTTTTAACCAATGTTCCTCTGACCAATCCTCCCATTTCGGCGGTAAATCACCAAGGGCTGCTAATGCTTCCTTTCCTTTGAGCCGCTTAATTAACCAGACACCTTCGTCGTTGATCATAAAAAAGGAAGTCGCTTGCGAATTATCAGCGCTACTTCCAGAACGAGCAACGATGTTGAGAAAAGGAGTTCCTAATTCTTTGCCACCTTCTGGTTTATACAAAGGCCCATCGTGGGTTGTAATACCAGTCATGCCTGTAGCGACAATTAAAATTGCTTCTTCCAAAGGACTAAGCGGGTCTGGCTGATTCGGGCTGGTATAGCTGAGTTCCCCAGCATCTATAGAAGCACCCCGCGCAACTCTACGAGTCCGCCGTTCCACAATTGCTTCCACTAGTGGATAAGTTAACAGTGCTTGTAAACCAGGATGTTTTTTAATATCTGATGCGAGAGGTTCACTGAGTAGTTCGCTCATTTGCAATTACCTTTAAGGTGTATGGGGACTGGGGAC
>NZ_AP018288.1:6828435-6902493 GCF_002368335.1 Nostoc sp. NIES-4103
GGATTGGGGATTGGGGACTGGGGACTGGGGACTGGGGATTGGGGATTGGGGATTGGGGATTGGGAAACTTTTTTCCTTACCCCCCTATCTTCCTCATTCTCCTCATCTCCCTCTTCTGGACTAATTGAACTTATCCAACTCCGCTAAGATGGTCGGGAAAATGTCTCTTGATGCGTTTTTGCCCATGAAACAATCCATGTGTGCATAATCAGGGATAACATGACGTACATAGAAATCGCTACCATTTTTTTCGCACAATAACTTGTAAGTAATTGCCGAACCCTCTGGGAGGAAAAAGGCGTTATCTGCACCATGGATGAAGGCAATGGGAATGGCTAAGCGTTCTAGATGGGGTAAGTAAACATCTTTACCATCTTTGTTGACAATGTGACCTTTGCGTAGAATTAAAGATATATGTCTGAAAAAGGTCATATTAGCCGGGCCAAATATCTCATGAATAGCATCATGAGTTGCTTCATTTAGTTGGGCAATTTTGTAAACTTCTCCATACATGAAGAGAATACGGCGGTCAACTGGATTGTTGTAGGGTTCTTTAGTGGGATAAAACCTTAAAACCGCGTCGTAAAGTTTATCTTGCCAATCGGCATGGGTATCAAAGTCTGGGTCAAGAGTGTCTACACCCAATACTGTCAAAAATGAAGCTAGGTGCAAACCAGCTCTGATTTCGTTGAGGGTTGCGGCTTTAGGATGAGTAGTTAATTGAGAAGAAACGGCGGAACGCACTCCTTGAAGTCCTGCTAGCATGGCCATCAAAAAGGACATGGAACCAACGCAGTGTCCAACGACTTGAACTGTTTCTGCCTCGGTAATAGTACGTACTTGCTCAACTGCTGCTGGCCAATCGTAAAGGGCAATTTCATCGGTTGAAAACTGAGTAGTAGCAGATGGCAAATCTGCACTGGCTCGATAATCGAATAGCCAGACATCATAGCCGTGAGCATACAAGAATTCTGGCAGGTTTGTTTCTACAGTATCGATGGAAAATGCCAAGGTAGAAGTACCGAAGCCTGGTGCTAGCATGACTGGGCCTTTTGTCCCGCCTTGATATCGAATCAGTCGCAGTTGCACCCCGTCAGTAGTTTTAAAGAAATACACTTCCGGTGCTGACATCCTCAAAGGACGCTTTTGCCTTGGTGGTGCATCTGGGTTAAATACTTTAGAAGGGGCAAATATGCCACCGTAAACATTAAACAAGACTCCAGCAAAGAAGCTGCCAAAACGGGCGGTTTCTTCTATTTTTTGTTGTAAATTACTTGTATTTGTGACTTCCAAAGTAGACAGCTGATGTAGGAAATCTGTTGGCAGAATTTTGATGATTCCTTGTCCCAAAACTGGACTGTTGGGACTATCGCCGTCATGGACGCTGATATATAAGGTGGTCGTGTCTGCCCAGATGTCAAAACCTGGGTCGTTATGTACAAGTTTAAAGCCTTCAAAATAGTAAACTTTACCATCGTCGGCAGCCATTTTCATGCGATAGACCATGCGCCGGGTATTTACGCTGTCTGGGTCAACGATGAATAAATTAAATTTACCATCACTAACTGTTAAAGGTTTAGGCGATAATATTGGTGCAATGACACTGCCAACTAATGTTGCTTTGTGACTTTCATCTGTGAGCATTTTGTCCAAATCGTCGGAACTCACCGTGAGGGTGAATTCAAATTGGGAATTATCTTGTTTACCCTGCTGTGCTGCTAGTTGATAATCGTTTTTAACTTTTGTAGAAAAGTAGCCGCGCATGGTTTCAGTAAACTGAATCCCGATTTTTTTTGGTGCGGTTGTGGTTGTTACCATGAAAGACCTCTTTATGTCAATTGTCAGTTGTAACTTTCTTTGCACTCCTTTGGGTTTGAAAGCTCAGATTTGACGTGACTGCAAAGACTCGGACTGGTTTACCAGGTTTTTGCGTCTTCTAGTTGCCTGTTCAGGCGACGCAGATGCCATACTTGGGTAGCAAGTCGTGGACGATATAAAAGTGATGTGATTGCAAAGCGTCGTGAAATAGTTTCCAATCACTAGTTAAAAAGTTAGAGTGATAGGAAAATATTTCGTTTTCGCGTTCAACTATGTCTTCGGTATTTAAGGCTAAGTGTTTCCATGAATTTTTGCCTTTGGGGATATAGGTGACATTGGCTTTACCAAAGCTGAATTTACCCTGAGCGATCGCATCTAACCATTTTTGGTGACGCACAGTACCGCTATTACCAGTAATATTGCTCAACATCGTGGCTATTAAGGTTTTATCTGGCTCTGGTAGTCCCGGTACTATTGCATCGGGATTACCTGCTAAATAACGCTGCATGGCTTTGCACATCTGGTCAGCAGCTTCTAAAAAGTCTTTGGGATTGTTTCTGAGAATTTCCTCATCTCGTCCGTTAATATAACCCCAAGACAAAAATGGTTTGTCAGGATGGCTGAGAACAGCACCATGTCCTAGCGGTAAAGCTTCGCTGACGAAGTAATTCTGAAGTTTGTCTATGAGGTTATAGTCTGGATTGCCGTTTGCATCCAGCAGCTTTTTGGCTTCGTTGACTTGATGGTTGACTCCAGCAAAGCCTTGATGTGCCCAAGTATCCACATATACATGCATTGTGATACCAAGGCGATGTAATCCGTAGGCGGTGTGACGCTGCTGAATACATTCTCGTACCATTTGCTGGGCGACATCGCTGTTGGGACGACAAATCAATTTGTTGATAAATTTCCCATCAGGGTCTTCACCTGCTTTTAGTCCGTCGTTTCCAGGTAGAAAATGAAACGGAATCCAAACGCGGTGATTTGCTAGTTCCTGAAAGTTCCGGTAGTCCAGCATTTTATGGGCGGAACTAACGCGGCTAAACAACGCGCCGTTATCAAACCTGATTAATCCGTCGTTGATCGCATCGTCTACATATTGGGCACAGTAGGCGATGGTACTAGCAGCTTGATGTTCAAACCCAGCCAACCGTGCTGCTACGTAAGTAACTCCGTGATGAAAGTCGATTTGCATATTTAGTCATTTGTCATTTGTCATTTGTCATTTGTCATTTGTCATTTGTCAGTGGTCAGTGGTTAGTAGCAAATAACAACTAACAACTAACAATTAACAACCAAAATTTTTACCAGTTCTAACCCAGTCCCCAGTCCCCAGTCCCCAGTCCCCAGTCCCCAGTCCCTAATCCCTAGTCCCTAAAAGTAAACATCAGACAAACTACCGACAAAGAAGCGACTGAAGCGATCGATTGCTTCTAGGCGTTCTGCGGGACTGGCGGCATTTGTGACTTTAAGGGTAGTCATTTGCTTGATGAAATCTGTAGGCTGAATTTTGAGAATGCCTTTACCTACAACAGCGCCGTCTTTACTTTCGCCAGTGTAAATGGTGATGTAAAGTGTGGTGGTGTCAGGCCATAAATCAAAGCCTTTTTCATCATGAATTTCTTTGAAGCCCTCAAAGTAGTATTTTTCACCTGCTTTGCTGGTCATGTGCATTTGATAGCGCATTTGTCTGCTTTTAGCTTGACCTTGTTCCACAACAAACAAATTAAACTCGCCATTGGTGACGGTTAAAGGTTCCTTTGCCAGACTTGGTGCTGTGACGGTACCAACTATTTTGGCTGCATGTTCAGGTTCGTTAAGCAGCTGTTCCAAGTCATCGGCAACTATTGTCAAAGTAAATTGCAGAGGTGTGTTGTCTTTTTTACCTTGTTCTACTCCTCGTTTGTAGTCGTCTTGGACTTGAGTAGAAAAGTAGCCGCGCATGGTTTCGGTGAATTGAATTCCCACTTTGAGCGGTTCTGCCGGGGTTGTTGGCGGTACAGGGGGTAAATCGTAGTTAATTGTCCAACCGTGGTCTTTGGCAATGAGGGCACAGCAACGTTCAGCTACGGCGCAAATTGTTAGTAATGGATTTACGCCCAAGGTACGGGGCATTACTGAACCATCGGCAATATACAAATTTTCGTAAACTGCTGTACCTTGGTTGCTAGAAAAAACTTGTCCTTTGTGGTTGACAACACCGTGTTCAGCGTCTTCGGCGAGGATGCAGCCGCCTAGGGGATGGACAGTAACCAAATCATGACCAAATAAACCACTCCAAATAGGGTTGGGTATTTGCGTACCACCTAAAGGACGTGTGGCTTCTTCTAAGCGGTCGTTGACGCGTTGGAAGATTGGTTGTTTGCCGACGTTTTCCCAACGAATGCGGAGACGGTCATCTTCTAAGTACATTTCTCCGGCTGCATCATCGTGGGTCATTACTAGATAGGTCTGAGTGTTGCGGACTGCGCCAGTGTAAGCACCTTGAGTTAAACTTTGGGTTTCGCGGATTTTTTCTTTGATGCGATCGCCCCAACCTTCATCTGTATCTTTACCCAGTATTTTACCGGCAGTAGCAAAGGCTGACGGTAGGAAACGAGCCAAAGCACCAGGAATTGAGCCTTCTTCGATTACCATACCATTATCTAGCTGTGGTTGAGAGCGCATATCGATAATGCCGGTAATGCAAGGGCCCACTGGTTGCTGTGTGCCTGTACGATTGCCAAAGCCTATACCGTTAATTACTTGGTCGGTGTTGTAAGCAAAAGCCAGCACATCACCATTACCAGTAAAGTTGTGTCCTAGCTTGTTAGACAAAGGCAAACCTGATTGTTGAGAACGCAGTAAAATTTCTGTAGAACCAAGAGTGCCAGCAGCTATAACTACAATATCAGCACTGACAAACATTGTGGGGGCATCAAATATCTGCTGTCCAGAGTTGAGCAATTGAAAGTGAACTAACCACTTTTCTCCTTGGCGTTCAACTTTCCGTACAGATATTTGGGTATAAATTTCTGCACCGTGGTTTTTGGCATCAGGTAGATAATTCATCAAAACGGTATTTTTTGCCCCGTGGTTACAACCTGATACACAATCGCCGCAGAAGTTACATTTCTTTTGTTCCACCCCTACATGATTCACTTTATCTTCAAATGTCACATTGATGGGTGGGCGATAAAATTTTTCATTTAAGTATTTAGAAGACTTTTCTAATGCCTGTAATTTTGGCAAAGTTGGTAAGTCTTGAGGATAAGGGTTGGGTTTGAGCATTTCTTCGGCACGCCGATACCCTTGGGCCACTAAAGTATTAACATCGTTACGCAATTCTTGAGGCCAGCGCGGATCTTCAAAAACACGAGGTTCGGCTTGTAATGACACATTGGCATTAACCAACGATGTACCGCCCAACCCGCAACCAAGGAAGACATTAATATCTTTATTCACACGAAAATCATACAAGCCCGTGCGTGAACCAATACGTTTATCAGGTAAGTCTACTTGGATTTCACCTACGGCGTTTACATCTGTATTTGGGTATTCACCTGGTTGAAATTCTTTGCCTCGTTCTAATACACAAACCTGCTGTCCAGCACGCGCTAGGCGCGAAGCCGCAATACCACCACCATAACCAGAACCAACAACTACAACCTGATAGTGACTTTTGATGTTTTCAATAGGGCTTGATAAACGAGTCATATAACAATCCTTTTAAATTCTGGAGGTAGAAACATACTCTTCATCTGCATTCCAGATGACAGCTAAACCTGAATGAAACAAAGTTTTTGATTACATCAAGTAAACTTTTCCAAGACTACTGTTTTTGTACTTCAACAGTGGTAGAAGCAATTCCGCAAGTCGTCATCAACTGCGTACATGAGAACAAATAAAAACTCTTAGTGTCTTAGTGTCTTTGTGGTTATTTAGTTTTTTCCACTAGGGCAATAAGCCGAAGGTAGCCATGTGCTGAGGTAGCCTTGGATAATAATAGTTTTAGTTCGTCAAACGTGCAGTTAATAAGCCACTAGCCAAAAAATAAATTTCTTAGCAGAAAATTGGACAGTCACAAAATGATATTAAACAAACTTAAACAAACGCCTTTTTAGAGTTATCGGAGTAGATGATATATTTTATGTAAATTTAATTGTAAATTTACATTTCTTTACTTTTTCTACTGAATTGAACAAACTTTACAAGAGAGTTAGCAGCAATTGAGAAGACAAGTAAATTTTGATTTTACATATTGGAAATGTTATGTGCAATTTAAAACATCAGCGTAACACCAGATCGAGTTTTACGGGGTTGAAAATAGTAAATTTTTATTACTAATAATTCACACTTTTGGCTATTTTGAAGCTAATCTGCACTCAGATTGCAAATATCTGGTTAACGTGAGTTCGATGACCTCTCTCTCCCGACCTCCCTCGCCTTTTAGGAGTGGGGGAGGAACGAAAAAATAAGAGTTTTACTCCCCTCTCGTTGTAGGAGAGGGGCCGAGGGAGAGGTTAAAACAGCACTTGTCGAACTCAGATTAAAAAAAGTTTTATAATTGCTATATCTCCTAGAAAATATCTAGGTAAATTCATGGATTTGCCAAATATTGAAAATTATTTACGTCCTTATCAAGTTCAAGCGATCGCAAATTGGGGCGAAGGTTGGGCTTGGTTAGCTGGCGGGACTTGGCTATTGTCCGAACCACAGCCGCATCTAAAGGTATTGGTTGACATGCAAAAATTAGGATGGTCTGAAATTGAGGTAAAAGCAGACCATTTAATAATTGGTGCAACTTGTCCGTTAATTAAGTTATTGGAATATCCTTGGTTAGAGGAATGGACAGCAGTTGCAAGTTTTAAAAGTGCGATCGCTACGCTGGCAGCTTCGTTTAAAGTAATTAATATGGCCACAGTTGGAGGAAATATTTGTCTTGCCTTGTCGGTGGGAACTTTCGCACCGTTAATGGTGGCATTAGATGCAAGTTATGAAATTTGGAATTTAAAAGGAGAATCTCGGTTGGTTGCGGCAAAAGATTTTCAAATCGGTTTCAAAGCGACAATTTTGCAACCAGGAGAAATCTTAAGACGCATTTTAATTCCGTTATCTCATTTAAAATGGCAAGTTAATTATCAACATTTTAGTTTAGCAACAACCGATTCAGCTTTGGCAATTGTGGTGCTTGCTAGGAATGATCAACAAGTGCGTTGTGTAATTGGTGCAAGTGTTGCTGCACCTCGCCTACTGGAATGTGAAAATATAGAAACAGCACAGAGGCAATTAATTACATCTCTAGATAATGAAAACTTCATTGCCGATGCTAAAGCAAGTGCAGATTATCGCCGCGAGATAACAGCAATTTTAATCAAGCGATCGCTAGAATAATTAAAAATTAAAAATTAAAAATGTTGGAAGAGTTACAATTTACAGTCAATCACCAATCTTGTAGCGTAACTTGTCATCCTGGAACTAGCCTATTGAGTTTATTACGTCAGTTGGGTTGGTTTGGTGTCCATCGTGTTTGTGAAACTGGTGATTGTGGTGCTTGTACAGTTTGGGTAAATGATACACCGATTCATAGTTGTATTTATCCTGCAATGCGAATTGCTAATGAGTCAGTAACCACCATTGAAGGACTTGCTGGTGATGGCGAACTTGCACCCATACAGCAAGCTTTTTTACAAGCACAAGGTTTTCAATGTGGTTTTTGCACTCCCGGTATGATTATGAGTGCGGCAAAAATACCCGAATTATCACAAGAAGAACTTGGCTTCACTTTAAAAGGAAACCTCTGTCGCTGCACTGGTTATCAAGCAATTCAAGAGTCAATAGTCAATAGGAGCCAGTCAATAGTCAATAGTCAACAGTCAACAGTCAATAGTCAACAGTCAATAGTCAATAGTCAGCACTCAGTCGTTGGAGAAAATGTTCCCAAACAAGATGGTTTGGCAATTGTCACAGGTAAAGCATCTTATACAGGAGATATTTCACCACCTGGGTTATTACATCTAAAAGTAGTGCGATCGCCTCATCCCCATGCACGGATTCGTAAAATTTATACCGAAAAAGCCAAAGCAATTCCTGGTGTGGTTGCCATTTTTACTCACGAAGATGTACCCAGAATACCTTACACCACCGCCGGACATGCCGAACCAGTGCCTGATCCGTTAGATCATTACTTATTAGATAATAAAGTCAGATTTGTAGGCGATCGCGTGGCGGCTGTAGTTGCAGAGTCACCCGCTATTGCTGAACAAGCTTGTCAAGTAATTACTGTTGATTACGAAATTTTACCCCACGTTATCGACCCCATACAAGCAATGAACCATAGCGGGGTTGTCATTCACGATGAATTAGAATCATCACAAATTTATAATCGCGATCGCAACATCGCCGGACACATCTTTTTTGAAACTGGTGATTTAGCACAGGGATTTGCACAAGCCGATTTAATTGTTGAAAACACCTATTATTTACCAGCAGTTCAACACGTCCACCTGGAACCACATATCACTATTAGTTGGCTAGAACCAGATGGTACATTAGTTGTGCGTTCCAGTACTCAAGTGCCATTTCACTGTCAAACTTTACTAGCAAAGCTTTTCGATTTACCCAAAGATAAAATTCGAGTTTATAAAGCACAGCTTGGTGGTGGATTTGGCAACAAACAAGAAATATTATCAGAAGATTTATGTGTATTAGCAACCTTACATACAGGCAAACCTGTACAGTGGGAATTTACCAGAAAAGAAGAATTTACTGCTACCAATAGCCGTCATGCCATGACAATTCGCCTTAAAAGCGGTGTCACAAAAGATGGTATATTAGTTGCTCAAGACATGGAAATAATTGCCAACACAGGTGCTTATGGCAATCATGGACAAACCGTAGTATTTCTATCAGGATACATACCTTTAGGATTATATCGTTGTCCCAATAAAAGATTACAGGCTTTTGCAGTTTATACCAACACAATGCCAGCCGGTGCATTTCGTGGTTATGGTGCAACACAAGGCACATTTGCCATGGAAAGCCAAATCGATGAAATTGCCAAACAACTCAACATCGACCCTGTAGAAATGCGTTTAAAAAACGTCATTCAACCGGGAGATGTAATTAATTTAGGCAAATCTGAAGACCACTTTAACTTAATTGGTAGCTACGCCGTTCTAGAATGTTGGGAAAAAGTTAAACAATATCTTGGCTACCTTCCTGGTACACCACCAAAAATAGAAGGTTCTCGCCGTCGTGGTGTAGGTTTTGCGATTTCCATGCAAGGTAGTGGTTTATCTAAAATCCATCTTGCCAAAGTCAAATTATCACGCTTAACTAATAATAAATATGAATTAAGAACCGGTTCAGTAGATGTTGGCACAGGTTCAGATACAACATTAAGACAAATAGCAGCAGAAATTTTAGGCGTGACAGTTGCCGATATTTCTATTATCTCCGGCGACACCCAACAAACACCCTTTGATGCAGGTTCTTATGCTTCCGCCACAATTTATATTTCAGGACAAGCCGTCAAACTAGCAGCCGAAAAGCTTCTTACCACCAACGAAAATAGCGTTGAAATTTCCTATACAGCAGACGAATCAACATTAACCTTTGCAGTTCAAGGCGTAGAAGTCGAAATTGATATAGAAACAGGTAAAACTCAGATTTTAAAATGTGTCCAAGCAATTGATATAGGCAAAGCAATAAATCCGCGAATTTGTCACGGACAAGCAACAGGCGGTATCGCAATGGGGATAGGCTATGCGTTGATGGAAGAATTATTATTTGACAAACAAGGAACAATTCTTAACCCTAAATTACGCGATTATCGCATCCCTACAGCAGCAGACATCCCACCAATAGAAGTAATTTTAGTAGAACAATCAGACCCCTACGGCCCATTTGGTGCAAAAGGAGTAGGAGAAATCACCACCAATTGTACAGCGCCAGCCATAGCCAACGCGATCGCCCATGCCACAGGATGCAGATTATACCAACTCCCCATGACACCCGAAAGAGTTTTTCAGCAATTAAAAATTAAACATTTCACATAACATTCTCACCCTCTCATTTCTCTGCGTCCTCTGCGTCTCTGTGGTTCGTTATAATTAAATGCTTAACTTCTACCAACAACTAGCAGCAGCCTTAAACCAAGACGCCGTAGTTTTAGCCACCGTCACCAGTACCAAAGGTTCCGTACCGAGAGAAGTAGGCGCGAAAATGTTTATTCGTGCCGACGGAAAAACCCACGGTACAATTGGCGGTGGTGCCGCAGAAGCAAAAGTTTATCAGCAAGGCTTGCAAGTATTGCACACAGGTGAAAAACAATTTGTAGAAATTGATTTATCAGGTACACCGCAACGAGAAACCCAAGGCATTTGTGGTGGCACAATGCTGGTATGGTTAGAGTTATGGTTAGGTAGTGAAAGCTTGGATTTAGTCAATCAAATTATAGATATCTTAACATTGGGGCGATCGCTTGCCATTGTCACCCCATTTCATCCAGACGAAAAACCCTATTTAGAAACAACAGATATCCCAAATTTACCACTGCTGAAAAATTATACTTTAGTAGAACCCTTACTACCGCCACCCACACTATTAATTATTGGTGCTGGACATATTGCTATTCCCCTAGCACAGATTGCTAAAATAGCAGGCTTTAAAATTATTGTACAAGACGATCGCCCCGAATTTGCCACAAAAGAGCGATTTCCCCAAGCAGCTTTAGTTCTAGCACAACCTATCGACTCAATTACAGAAATATTGCAAAAAATTCCTAATTTATACGTTGCTTTAGTAACTAGGGGTTATACCCAAGATTTAGCAGCTTTAGGAATATTGTCTCATCTACAAACAGAATATATCGGTATGGTTGGCAGTCAAAAACGAGTTAATACTGTTTACCAAATGTTGCAGTCAAAGGGTAAATTACCGGAATTTTTGCAGAGAATATATGCACCAATTGGTTTAGATATCGGTGCGTTAACACCAGAGGAAATTGCGGTTAGTATTTGTGCGGAATTAATTAAAGTTATGCGTGGTGGAACTGGGGCTTCATTATCTGCGAAAATGTCAAGCTGAGTAAAATTATGAATTTTGATCACGCACCAGACGCAGAGGCGCAGAGAGAAAGTGTGAAATGGCACATTTAGCTATTGTCCTTGCCGCAGGCGCATCTACTCGTATGGGTACTTGTAAAAGTTCTCTACCTTGGCGTGAAGGTAAAACATTATTAACTTATCAGTTAGAACTGTGGTTAAAATTAGGTTTTATACCTTTAGTAGTTTTAGGTTCACATAATAGCCACAGACAAAAAGATTGTCCTATTGGCAGTTTGGTAGTAATTAATCCTGATGCCTCTACAGGAAAAACATCGTCTTTACTAGCTGGATTAAAACAGATTCCTCC
The DNA here is from genome assembly GCF_002368335.1 of Nostoc sp. NIES-4103. Classification (GTDB taxonomy): domain Bacteria; phylum Cyanobacteriota; class Cyanobacteriia; order Cyanobacteriales; family Nostocaceae; genus Amazonocrinis. The sequence goes on from NZ_AP018288.1 coordinate 6,839,650, forward strand.
AGACTTTGAAATATTAGCTATTTCCGCAGTTGATCAACCAAGAGAATTAAATATTTATCAACAATTATTACAAGCACATCAAGCAAACTCAGCTTTGATTACTGCACCTATCCATCAAGGTAAAATAGGGCATCCATTATTATTTGCCAATGACATGCGATCGCACCTACTCAATATTCGTGAAGAAACTTTAGGTTTACGCCAAATTATCAAAGACTTTTATCCCCTAATTCACAAAGTAGAATTTCAAAATCCAGATGTATTACTAGACATTAATACGCCAGAAATTTATCAACAGCAACTGCAAAAGTAAATAAATGTCCGAAAATAAAGCTAACTGGTAAAGGTTGTCAGTTGTCAGTTGTTAGTAGTGAGGTTTTCAATTAGATTTAAATTTTGCAACATACTTTTGTTTATTCTTACCGCCTTACTTAAATTGATAAAGTTAGATTAGTGATGGTGCGTTAGGCTTAACGCCATAACGCACCCTACAAAATGAATTATTATTGTTTTTATCTCTGTGTTCTCTGCGCCTCTGCGGTTCGTTCAGATTAACATTTTTGTTGTGCAAATCAAATTCCGTAAGACCGAGGATAAGGCTTGAGGAGTTTTTTAGCTTGATAGACATGAATCACATTAATCACCACCCCACCTCGTCGAATTGGTACAGTAGCAATTTCTATCAGGCTGCTAAAGTGACTTTGATAACTAGCCATTAAGTCATTTCTGCTAATAAATGGTGCAGTAGTAATATAGAGTGCGTCTTCTCCTAACCATTGTTCAGGTTTTGACCAAAAAGCAAAGCCACGCATATCCTTGCCAATATCAAAGCAAGTAATTGGTGTGTCAGTTAGAGGTTTTAGGGCCATAGCAATGGGGCCGCCTAAGTAATAACGATTCGTAAATATAAAGCTAGAGTTCTCTAACGCCGCACTCAAAACCGGAGATTCAGCAAAGCCGCGCCGTAGTTGTTTAATATCAATTAGTTCGGTTGAGGGGTCGTCTTTGGGAGGTAAGAAACCACCCATGAGGGCATATTGACCAGGCTTTTGCACTATTCCTGCTGTCACTTGCAACAGGAGAATGAGTAAAATGCTACTTACCATAATTCCCGAACCTATCAGCCATCGCCGCACCCAACGCCGCGATCGCTTCTGCCAAATTACAGCCTGTTGTCCTAAGAGCAAAGTCATACCCCAAAAGCCCGGCATCGACCAAGCTGGCAAAATTTGCCGATATCCTCCGATGAAAGTAAAACCGAAAATTATGGGCAGTGATACCCATAAAATCAGTAGGTTAGAAGTGTCTGAGTTGTCAGCAGAAACTCGTGTTTTCCGAGAAAAAAATTGAATAATTCGACTGAAAAGCGATCGCAAACTTAGCCACCAAAGTGGTAATCCTATAGTTGGGAACAGGTAAGCTACTCCAGCCAAACAAACCAGTACTACATTCAGCAAATTGTAGCCACTCTTGGGCACCGCTCGCTCTGATTGGAAACGAAAAGATACCCAATCATGCTGCATGTTCCACAACAAAATTGGCGAGATAGTAATGATAAATAAGCCTAACGCTAACCATGCCCAAGGAGAACGCCAAACACAACGATGGCGTGGACTTGTTAAACAAAACCCAATTAACCCCAAACCTAAAACAAAACCGTGATATTTACTGAGGCAGGCCAATCCAACTAAGATACCAAGCAATGCTAAACGGTAACTGGGGGTGTATGAGTCATGCTGAGTTTTATTTAAAGTTAGGAGATGGGATGAGGGGGATGAGGGGGATTCTAATTGGTTATGTTCGCCGTTTCTAAATGCTATTTCTTTTGGGTAATTGGTATTAGATGAGCAAGATTTATCCTGCAATAGACTGTGATTTTGATTATTTGGTTGGCGAAAAAACTCATCAATTGCACAATATAAACTTGCCGACCAAAAAAACATTAGTGGACTGTCGGGTAGACTGAGGACACCAAAGCCAATTTGAAAAATCGGACAGATGGTGGCGATCGCTAATGTCAAATTGGCAGCCTTAGCAGAAAATAGCCTCTTGCTAGCCAAATACAATAACAGCAAACTGCCTGTATGTAAAATCAGCGCTCCCAAACGAATCGTGAATTGGGATACAACTCCAGTTACCCACGGGCCAAAACCAGTTGTCAGCGCCACTAGCAGAGGATGATCAAAATAACTCCAATCAAGATGCAAGCTGTAAAGATAGTAGTAAGCTTCATCAAAAGTGGGGTAAGAAAAGAAAGCAATTATGGCTCGAAATAGCAGTCCTCCAACCAGCAAACAAAGCACTGATTGATGAGTTTTTCGAGCCAACCATTTCTGAATTATTTGCATTGACTCGAATTTATCCCCTAATTATAAAAAGTAACTTTAATTGCAAAACCATGAATTATACCAATTCTCTAAAATCCGGCAACAGATAGAGCCTCAAGAATGTGCTTTCGTCCGGCAATAGATGCAATGATAGATTTGGTTAAACGTCCAAGTTTGAAGTAGAGTGCAGAACGTAATTTGTCAAGAGTTTTTGGCATTAACCAACGAAGATGGCGTTTCAGGTATTGCCAAATTTGTTCAATGGGATTCAATTCTGGAGAATGTGAGGGCTGAAAAAATAAAATGATATTATCAGGCACACGAAGACGTTTAGCTTTATGAAACGCGCCGTTATCCAATTGTAGAATTAAAAAGCTATCACTAAAGTGTTGAGCCACTAAATCTAAAAATATCTGAAAGCAGTCAGTATTTAGGTGCGAGAACTCCCAAAAGAAATGCTCTCCAGTTAAAGGTTCGATAATTCCATATAGATATGTTGCCTGAAACTTCCATTGATGTAAGCCAACCGACTTTACCCCTTTGGCAGTGATTTTTTTACCTGTAATAGTCTTTAATCCAATGCGTGTTTCATCTGCACAGAAAAACCTGACTGTTGCCGTTGTGCATAACACTGTGACACAAAAATAATGCAGCATGGCTAGGTTGTCTGCTATTTTTTTTTAAAGGCTTCTACATTTTCTCATGTGTTGTCCTATTTTGGCGAATTGGTATTAGTAAAGGTTGTCCCGTTTTGTCTGGATTCCACCCCACCCCCGGCAAAATAAATCGATGGAGATTTTAGATCCGAATGGCACGCTTGAAAACGTGAAACTTTTGTTGTGACTGGTGTAGGGGTTGCATGGTGATGGTGTGTAGGGCAGAGAGTTGATTTATAAGTATTATTATTTGGCTTTAGTTCTTGACCATGCAACCCCTACCCCCTTACACCCTAAAAGCCAACTACATCAAGGGTTGGCGTTTAACGAGCGTGCGATTGGATTTTAGATCCTATGATCAGAGAAAGGGTGTAGGAAACTATCGCTTGCCATTAGCCTAACTCAAGCTGTTATTTCAAAACTACGCCAAAAAAATCAGCCAAGACTCATAGACAAAGCTGTACATCTTGATAGCATTGAGTAAAGTAAGCGTCAGCTTGTTTGGAGTGAGGGCGATGTACGCAACCGTTACACAACCACTGACTTTTGAAGAGTTTCTTGTCTGGGACGATGGTTCAGGCAGACAATTTGAGCTATTGGATGGGATTCCTGGGCCATTATCAGAACCAAACGCAAATCATGAGGATTTGATTCATCGGCTGTGTACTTATTTAGAAAATTACTGCCAAGAGAATAATTTGCCTTACGTGTCGCGCCAGTCCAAGGTCAACAGTCAAAAGTCCAAATAACCCAAATTTAAGACTATTGACTATTGACTATTGACTGCCATCGCAGAAAATATATGTGCTAGTTGCATAAGTCCTGACATTGTTCCTTAGCAGCAACATCTATGAGCGGTAACTCAAATCATTATCGAATTTCTGGGAAATTTATGAATAAATTAAGGCTTGCTATAAGATTGAAAACAAAATTGAGCTAATGTTTGGGGATAATTTAACCCAAGTCGTCTTTCAGAGGTTTGGTATAATTATACCCCCACTGCACTGGGAGTCCATAATTCTGCATATATTTATGAGTAGTTTAATTTTATTATTAATAGGTTTTGGAATTTTTTTCTTAGCTTGGAAGACTAAAAACGAAATTAATCGCATTACTGCAATGTTCAGCGGCACAATTTCTCTAATTTGGGGGTTGGCTCTAGCTCCATTGTCATTGCAATTATTTATTGAAATTGTCTCACTTTTAGCAGCTTTCTCTATTTGTATGCGTTGTTTAGGTTGTGGCTTAAAGCGCGAATAACTCTTAACTTGCACATTTTATAACCCTTATACAGTAAGGCTTTGATAAATCTCAGAAAAATGTGCTTGTTTCATATTTTGCGGGAGCGAAGAACGCGCCCGTGGGAGGCTCAGATCTTGCACCTCTACGTACAACCCCAGATAAAGTAAAAAGAGAAGGAGCCAAGCAATGGTAACTTCAGATCTCTTAGTTGTTGACTTTGTTCAGCAGGATGATGTGCTGAAGCTTTACCCTGAAGCGCCATTACTCTCCAGTGACAAAGCAGGATGGGACGGCATTCAACTGCAATATCATCACCATCCACCGCATCAGTTGGCAGAAAATTATTCCAGGCAACATCGCATTATCATTCACGATCGCAGTCCTTCGCCGCCAATGGTTGAAGAGATGATCGAGCATCGTTTTCAAAAGCGGCAATTTGGATATGGCGATGTGACGGTTGTGCCAGCTGATGTCCTCAATTCGGCTTATTGGAACACCGAGTACGAATTTATTACTCTCAGTTTTGAGGCGAGGACGTTTGCAAGTCATACCTTCGATCTGACGACTGCTACTGATGTCGAGCTTATCCCCAGTTTCAGCAAACCTGACCCGCTAATTTCCAGTCTTGGTTTCGCGCTCAAATCAGAGCTTGAGTCTAGCAAAGTTGCCAGTCGTCTCTATATTAATTCGTTAACAGCTGCTCTGATGACTCATTTATTGCGGCACTACTCAGCCCAAAGATCTATCTCTAGACCTCAGAGTGGTTTAGCCAAAAGACAATTGCAGCAGGTGATTGATTTCATTCATCAGCACCTTGAGCAGGACTTGGCGCTTGCCGAACTGGCAGCCATTGTGCAAATGAGTCCGAGTTATTTTTCAACGTTATTCAAACATTCGACCGGGCTAGCACCACATCAGTATGTGATTCAGTGCAGAGTTGAGCGCGCCAAGCAATTGCTACGACAAAGTAACTTGACGATCGCAGAAATTGCTTACAGTCTTGGCTTCACCCATCAAAGCCACCTCAGCCGACACTTCAAACGATTGGTGGGCGTAAGTCCCAAAGCATTTCTCAAAAGTCAGTAAGAATGTGTCCAAAAACTCAAGAATGTGCAAGACAGCATTGAAGCGGTTTTGTAGAGTTATTTTATAAAGTGCAGCTATAGCAGCTGAAGTTTGCTGGAACAATCGCATATTTAATGCAAAACCAAGGCTTTTTTGACAGATACAACTTGGATTTCAGGAGTTTCACAATGAAACGACCCCAGTTCATTGTGGCAGTAGCCATTTTCCTCATCACCCACGCAACGAATTTGCAAATTCCCCTGTACGGTACTTATGCAAAGATGGCAGGTTTTGGTAGTGGTGTTTCGGCGATCGCTTTCTCAACCTACATTGCAGGATTGGTGCCAACGCTGGTTCTGCTGGGTGGAGCCTCTGACCGGATTGGACGCAAAACTGTCATCCTCACAAGTTTGCTATTGGCTTGTGTCGCAACGTTTTTAATGATTGTTCAGCCGAGTATCCACACGCTGTTCGTCACACGAGTTCTACAAGGAATTGGCGTTGCTTTCATAACTGGAACAGCAACGGCATACCTATCAACGCTGATGCCACAAAATGCCACGAAGGTTGCTGCTTACGTCAGCTTAACTACTGCTTTGGGCTTTTCCAGTGGTGCGCTGTTTACGAATGCCGCTTTGTTTTATCGCTATTCACTGGTGCCGTTTAGCTATTGGGTCGTCTTTATTTTGCTTCTGGGCTGTATTGGTTTAACCATTAGTATTCCAGAACAGGCAACGGCTTCAGCAGCGTTGATCCGGCTGCCAAGTTTCTCAATGGGCGCAGTTTGGGCAGGGTTAGCGATCGCATTGGCATGGTCTTTGGCAGGAATTGTCGGTGTCATTTTACCTACCCAGCTAACAAGATATGGGCTACCGAACTGGGCAGGTCTAATGCTATTCATCATTACGATCGCAGGGGTTGTGTTTCAACCTTTTGCCCGTCGGCTAGAGGCACGGCGATCGCTTCAGATCGGTGCTGTCCTGCTGGTAGCTGGCTATTTTAGCTTCACATGTGGAGCGTGGCTTGGTCATTTAGGGTTGGTGCTGGCAGGAGTGGCGATCGCTGGAACAGCGTGCTACGGGTTCACCTACCTGGGCGGATTGGCTGAAGTGGTACAGATCAGCGGCACTCAATCTGCGAGATTCACCTCTGGCTATTTTGTCTGCGCTTATTTGGGGTACGGCATCCCTGTAATTCTGATTGGCTTTGTGTCTGACAAATTTGGCGTGATGCAGGCGTTATTTGGCTTTGGCGCAGTCTTGCTGGTTTGCAATGCCCTACTCTTTGTCAGATATCAACGAATAGCAAAAAACCAGTATCTTGCCTAGTCATCTTGATTTATAAGCTGCAATCTTACTCATACAACACCTGATGTAATTGTTTTTTTGACTCTACAAACAGGTTTTAAGAGGATTAATCCTTGATTATGAATCGCAATATCGTTTGGCTAATGGCAATTACCAGTGGGGCTGCTGCTGCCAACCTGTATTACAACCAACCCCTGCTTGCAGCAATTACTCAGAATTTGAACGCCTCTGTTCAAGACGCAGGATTAATTCCGACGTTGGGACAAATTGGCTATGCAATGGGCAACTTTTTCATCGTTCCTCTCGGCGATCTTCTAGAGCGCAAACGTTTGCTCGTTAACATGCTCATTGGAACTGCTCTAGCTTTAGCTGCGGCTGCCGTTTCTCCTACTATTGGCTGGTTAATTATTGCTAGCTTAATCGTTGGAGTAACAACAATCGTACCTCAGATCGCGGTTCCCTTTGCAGCTTTACTTGCTCCTGCGGCAGTGCGGGGCAAAGTTGTCGGCACAGTCATGAGCGGACTGCTGATTGGCATTCTTCTCGCCCGGACGGTGAGTGGCTTTATTGGTGCAGAACTAGGTTGGCGGGCAATCTATTGGATTGCGAGTGGCGTCATGTTGATGTTAGCGCTCGTTCTGTTTCGGGTGCTGCCCAACAGTCAGCCTGCGGTCATGTTTACTTACCGAGAATTGATGCGATCGATGTTGAAGTTGGTTCGAGAGCCTGTGTTGCAACAAGCTTCAATTACAGGTGCAATGGCTTTCGGGGCATTTAGCGTTTTTTGGAGTACCTTGATTTTTCTATTAGAACAACCACCTTATCAATATGGCAGCGAGGTCGCTGGGTTGTTTGGGTTGATTGGGGTCGTTGGAGCTGCAAGCGCGCCACTAGCTGGCAAACTTGCTGATCGCAGAAGTCCTATACTGGCGATTGCACTGGGCTTACTCGCAACTACTGTGTCTTTCCTGGTGTTTTGGTTGTTTGGATACCAACTATGGGGACTGATTGTTGGCGTGATTTTGTTAGATATGGGGGTACAGGTGACAACAGTATCCAACCAGGCATTGATTTACAGGCTACCTGAAGAAACGCATAGCCGTTTGAATGCGCTGTTTGTCACATTCTATTTCTTTGGTGGCGCGATCGGTTCATTCCTGGGTGCTTACGGCTGGAATCTCTGGCGATGGAATGGAGTTTGTACCGCCGGGATGTTTTTGTTGATCGTTGCTTTTGCAGCACTCACGCTTGGACGTAAGCGTTAACCATTCTAAAAATCTACTGTTGAAGTATGCAAAATTATTGGTTTGCAAATTTTCATATAATGGGTTGTTTGAGTGTTTTGAGCTTCGTCATCCTCAATCATGCAACTCCTGCCTTAGCAAAGACTGTTGAGTCTTTAACTTTTGAGGAAAAACTTTCTTTTGTTACTCCAACTTCAATTACCCAGCTAATTCCTGAAAGTATTCCCCAAGAATCAGGCGCAACGCTACAAGGACAAGTGACTTCAGTAAATCAACTAGATGATGTTCAACCTACACATTGGGCATTTCAGGTGCTTCAATCTTTGATCGCTCGATATGACATTCTTACAAGCTATCCAGACCTAACTTTTCGGAGCGATCAAGCAATGACTCGCTACGAATTTGCACTAGCATTGAACATAACACTTAAACAAATCAGCGAACAAATTGCTCAAGGAACTGGTTCCCGAATATCTCGTGATGATTTAGAGACATTACAACGACTTCAAGAAGAGTTTTCTGGTGAACTCAGCACATTACAAGAACGTGTAGATGGATTGGCAGCCCGAACTGCTGAGTTGGAAGCAAGTCAGTTCTCGACAACCACCACATTGTCAGGAATAGTTGTGTTTGGAGTCACTGGCGGAAGCTATAGTGGCGATCGCATTGTTGATGTCACAGCTAGAGAAATTGCGACAAAAGATCCAAACCCTACATTCCTTTACCGAGCTACCCTAGACTTCACTACAAGTTTTAATGGAACAGATGCACTAGAACTCTGGCTGGAAATTGGCAGCAATGGGGCAGACGACAATGTAGCAGGATTGTTAGAACCGAGTCTTGGCAGCGTTTTAGACTATTCAGCCAAACCGCCCGTTGAAGAGTTTGGCGTGTCCCGTCTGAATTATACCTTTTCTCCATCTGAGGGTTTGACGCTTTCCCTCGGCCCAGTCATCAGTCTGACTGACTATGTAGACATCAACCGTTATGCAAATGTCAGTTTTCTAGACTTCTCTACGCAAGCATTGGTAAACAACTATATTCTTTTTCCAGTTCAAGGGCTAGGAGCGGGTGCTGCTATCAGGTGGAATCCGAATGAAGGCGCATTTACGGCACGAGCTGCTTATGTGGCGGCATCTGCCAGTCGATCGAAAATAGAGAGTTCATCTCCAGTTCCTGGTATTTTCCCACTGGGATACATTCTTTATCCCAACGGACGAGGAGAAGGAGGGCTGTTTGGCGATCCTTATCAAGGAATCATTGAGTTAGAATACGCTCCTTCTAGAATGTTTGCGCTACGCTTGCAATATACGAGCGGTAGTATTTTAGGAGGGAACTTTGATGTCTTTGGAGCCAACTTGGAATTGACGCTTTCAGACCGTTTTGCTGTTTTTGGACGCTACGGTTACGGTAGCTACGCTGATACTGCCTTTGGTGATTTAAAGCCTAGCTATTGGATGGCAGGTGTAGCTTTTCTGGATCTATTCATTGAAAATGCTCTGGCCGGCATAGCTGTAGGTCAGCCGTTTATCGCAAGTGAAATAGGAGATTTGACGCAAACGAATTTCGAGGCTTTCTACAATTTTCCAGTTAATGACAATATCCGTGTCACACCTGTATTTCAAGTGATTACAAATCCAGCTAATCAAAGCGTCAATGGCACAATCCTTACAGGTACACTCCGCACCGTCTTCTCGTTCTAACAAATGCCGAATTTTAGAGAATTGGTATTGGAAATATTAAATCATCATCATCCTTCACTGACCCCGCTTAAACAGGGGACTAGGGCATGGGGCATGGGGCATGGGGCATGGGGCATTGGGCATAAAGCATAGGTTTAGTTATTTTCTCCCTGATCTCCCTCATCTCCCCCATTTCCCTCATCCCCCCATCCTCAAAATTGCCGCGACCAATCACTTGGCCAGCGTTCAACTACAACTTTAGTTTGAGTAAAAAACTCTACTGCGTGGTTACTTTGTCCGTGCAAGTCGCCAAAAAAGCTTTCTTTCCAACCGCTAAATGGAAAAAATGCCATCGGTGCAGCAACGCCAATGTTAATACCGATATTACCTGCTTCGGCTTCGTAGCGAAATTTTCGAGCTGCTGCACCGCTACTAGTGAACAAACAAGCCATATTGCCATATTGACCGCTATTTACTAAAGCGATCGCATCATCAATACTATCTAAATGTATTAAACTCAACACTGGCCCAAAAATTTCTGTGCGGGCAATTTCTCCTGCTGGATCAATATTTTGCAAAATCGTAGGACGAATAAAATTACCGTTTTCATAACTAGTAATATTCGCAAACCGCCCATCTACTAACAGGTTTGCGCCTTCATCTGTCCCTTTCTGAATTAATCCCTCAATTCGGGTTTTACTTTCAGCGGTAATTACTGGGCCCATTTCTACATCTTGGTCTAAACCATTACCCACTACCCGTTTTTTGGCAGTTTCCGCGATCGCTTCTGTAAATGTATGACGTGCTGCACCCACAGTAATGGCTATTGAGGCGGCTAAACAACGCTGTCCCGCACAACCAAAAGCACTATCAGCAGCAATGCGGGTAGTCATCTCTATGTCTGCATCTGGCAAGACTATAATCGGATTTTTCGCGCCCCCTTGACATTGTACTCGTTTACCATTTGCCGCACCCCGACTATATATATATTTAGCTACCGGGGTGGAACCGACAAAACTAATGGCGCGAATTTGGGGATGATCTAAAATGGCATCTACAGCCGCTTTTGCACCATTGACTAAGTTGACAACGCCTTTGGGTAAACCTGTTTTTTCCAGCAACTCAAAGATTTTTTGCATCGTCAACGGCACTTTTTCCGAAGGCTTGACAATGTAAGTATTACCGCAAGCGATCGCATATGGTAAAAACCAAAAGGGAATCATCCCCGGAAAATTGAAAGGACAAATCACCGCCGCCACTCCCAAAGGTTGACGAATCATCATTTCATCAATTCCCCTGGCGATATCTTCTAAGTTAGTTCCCTGCATCATCATGGGAATACCACAGGCGACTTCCACATTTTCAATAGCACGACGCATTTCGCCTTTTGACTCAGCCAAGGTTTTACCACATTCGATGGTGATGGTGCGGGCTAAATCTTCAAAATGTTCCTCTAGCAAATTCTTGAGTTTAAATAAATATTGCGATCGCTCCGTGGGTGGAGTCCGCCGCCATGTAACAAAAGCTGCTGCTGCTGCCTCTGCCGCTTGATTGACCTCAGATGCAGGCGATAAAGGAACTTTAGCTAATAATTCTGTTGTGGCTGGGTTGATAACTTCTAAGTATTCTGTAGCCTGTGATGCACACCACTGACCATTAATATAGTTGGGTAAGATAGGAACTGTATTCATAAAGGCGGCGTTGGATTTGCAGAATATAGATGCATCTATATTGATACAGCGACAAACACATAGCCGTCTCTAAAGAAATGTAAACAGATAAATGAAAAGCAAAATATGAATCGCCTGTAGAGACGTTCCGTCGGAACGTCTCTACTAAATTAGGTATTTCGTGAACTGGTATAAGTCAGTTGCAACCGACTCAAATACTTTCCCAGTCAGATTTATCTGACTTTAGCTCAAAGCCTGCGAAATTTATTTCTTTGCGGGATGAAAACTTGCTGCAACCTATGACAAAAATAATTAATTTTTTGACATATGTATGTAGGTACTGAAAAAACAATTCTCTTAATCTATAAATTCAAAGCTTCTACAACTAAGTACTACAGTAATAATTCTGATGAATATCTATACATTTAATATTAAAATCTTAGTTGCTAGATAATAACAATATAACAGCCCTAATGCTTATGCGTAATTGCTATCAAACAATACTCTTTGATAAAAAGTGTATTTAGCTACTTTAAATGTATTTAAAATTATTACCTAATACGATATTTATAACAGTGAAAAAACTGAAAATATCAGTTTGACAAGATTAAGCATAATATCGTAAGCTACATAACTTAAGATAGCAATTTTATCAAACAGAATTCAGGAGTCAGGAGTCAGAATTCAGCTTGGGTATTCTGTACGAGTGGCGGATGAAAAGGGCGCGTTTTTGCACCCCCACTAAATCTTCGCTCTTGCGTGGTCTTCAATTAGTGGTGGGTCTGAATCCCTCACGAAGAGCGTTCTGACTCCTGAATTCAGTTGGGTCTGAATTCTTCTTCAAAAAGCACAAGGGTGCATAAACAAGAAATCAAGTCAAAAACAATACACTGTTTTAGAGTATTAAATTTAAACTATTAGTAGGGATTTAAAAGTAATTATAACTAACAAGCATCAATTAATTTACATTAACTTTATATTTGCATCTGAAGGAAAAAATAATGAGTCAACGGTCACACAGAGTAGCATTTTCTGGAGCCTCATTGTTGATATTAGGAATAGGAATTGTCAGTTTAAGCACTTTGTTGAGCGAACCAAAAATTGTCAAAGCAGAAGTACAGCCCCACAAAGTAACAAGAAACAATAGTTGGCTAACAGCTTCTTTTCCTGTAGAAAACTTTCAAGCTTACACATCTGCATTTGGTTACAGACGTTCAGCTACTGGTGGTACCAATGGGGAATTTCACGGCGGCTTAGATATGGCTGCACCACAAGGTAGTTATATTCGCAATTGGTGGGCAGGTACAGTGATTAAAGTAGGCGATCGCAATGCCTGCGGAACCCATATAGTAATTAGATCAGGACAATGGGAACACACTTATTGCCACATGGAAGGACACGTGGAAACGGCACAAGGTCATCGTTATCTCATTGACCGTGCCGGCGGAATCCAAATTTGGGAAGGTCAGCAAATACCAACAGGAGCCAGAATAGGTAGAGTAGGGATGACCGGACGTACTACCGGGCCACACCTCCATTGGGGGCTGAAATATGCCAATAACTATGTAGATCCTGCACTAGTTCTTCGAGAAATGTTTTCTCAGCAGCAAATTGCTAGAAACAACTCAACAGTTAATTATCAACAGTCACAAGTCATCATTCAAGAGTCAAAATCCACTAGTGATTCTGGTTATTAATCATAGGAAACTTCCAGAAATCAAAACAATTGCCTGAAATTGATAACTCAATACAGTTCAGTTAAGCATTTCTTCATTCTCTCTGTGTTCTCTGCGTTTGGAGTCGACCTCCCTCTCCATTTAGGCGAGGGAGGAGAAAGGAAAAAATCACGGTTTTACTCCCCTCTCAAGGTAGGAGAGGGGTCGGGGGAGAGGTCAAAACAGCGCTTGTCGAACTCACGTTAACTGAACCGTATTGGTTGATAACTGATGACTCATAACTGATAGATGTTGATGAGCAACAGACAATTAAATTCGATAAATCTTATTTGTCAGTCTTTCAAAGAGTTACCATTTACCAGCCATCAGTCATCAGTTATCACTAATTTAATAAGACACAGGCACTATTTCCTCTTCTACATGCGTATCTTTCACCTGAGTATGTTCTGTTACAATTTTGCGGAATAAATCACCATCAATTGTCTCTTCGTCTGCTAACAAATCCACCAAGCGCTCTAAGGCGATGCGGTTTTCTTGCAACAGTTCTTTTGCCTTGATGTAGCAATTGTTAATAATTTCGCGTACTTGCGAATCTATCTTGGCGGCAATTTCCTCAGAGTATTCTGATTTACTCATCCAGTCACGCCCTAAAAATACCTCTCCACTTTGATTTTCAAGGGATAGCGGCCCTAATTCAGACATCCCGAATCGTGTCACCATCTGCCGTGCCATTCCTGTTACCTGTTGCAAGTCATTACCTGCACCTGTGGTTACTTCCGGCTTGCCAAAAACAATTTCCTCAGCAGCACGACCCCCCAAAGTGGCAGTAATTCGTGCTTTGAGTTGGGAACGAGAAATTAATCCTTGTTCTTCGTTGGGAGTAAACCAAGTTAGTCCTAGGGCTTGTCCCCGTGGGATAAGTGTGACTTTCTGTACAGGGTCATGGTCTTTGAGCAAAGTGCCTATTAAGGCGTGTCCCACTTCATGGTAGGCAATTAAGCGCTTGCTCTTGCTGTCTACCAAGGCAGTACCTTCCATCCCCGCTACCACTCGATCCACGGCATCATCAATTTCTAGAATGGTGATAGCTTCTTTGCGTCTTCTAGCGGTGAGAATGGCAGCTTCGTTGAGTAAGTTAGCTAAATCTGCACCAGTGAATCCAGGAGTGCGGCGAGCGATCGCATCTAATGATACGCTAGGGTCAATTTTCTTATTCCGCGCATGGACTTTGAGAATTTCCAATCGTCCTTTGAGATCCGGTGCATCCACAATCACTTGTCTATCAAAGCGTCCTGGACGCAACAAAGCTGCATCAAGGACATCTGGGCGGTTGGTAGCAGCAATAATAATAATGCCTGTGTTCCCTTCAAAACCGTCCATTTCCGTAAGCAGTTGGTTGAGGGTTTGCTCTCTTTCGTCGTTACCGCCACCGATACCAGCACCCCGTTGTCTGCCAACCGCGTCGATTTCATCAATAAATATCAGGCAAGGGGCATTATCTTTGGCTTTTTTAAACAAATCACGGACGCGGGATGCACCCACACCCACGAACATTTCTACAAATTCTGAACCGGAAATACTAAAGAATGGTACGCCGGCTTCCCCTGCGATCGCTTTTGCTAATAGAGTTTTACCAGTCCCAGGTGGGCCAATTAGCAATACTCCTTTAGGAATACGTGCGCCTACAGCAGTAAATCTTTCTGGTTGTTTGAGGAAAGTAACGACTTCTTGCAGTTCTTCTTTTGCTTCTTCAATACCTGCTACATCGTCAAATTTCACACCTGTTTTTGCTTCCATTTGAAAGCGAGCTCTAGATTTGCCAAAGTTCATCGCTTGGTTAGAAGCATTGGTAGAGCGTCGGAGTAACAATAGCATTAAAGCTACCAATGGCAAAATCCACATCAGGTTGATTAGAAGCCCAACAGCAGCTCTACTATTAGCAGAGGAAATCTCACCAAAATCAACATTTTTGGCTTTGAGTTTGTTAATCAATTCTGTGTTTTGATTTAAAAGTCTTACTTGTAGCGGTGGCGTATCTGGCTTTTGTCCTTTAAGATATACCTTCGCTATCTGTTCGGTTTCGTCTAACTCTACTCTTTTTACTTCCCCATTTTCAGTTTTTTGGATCAGCTCACCATAACTTAAGGAGTTGCGCTCTGTTTTTTGCTGCGCTAAGACAGGAGTACCTCCAAAAACACCAGGTAATACCATCAAGCTGGCTGCTAGTACACCAGTCCAAGCCATGCGCTTTGCTGTAGCACCATATTGTAAAACCTTTCTGGTGCGAGCTTCGCCCTTACCATTCCCATTATTTAGTTGTTCTTGAGGGTAAGAGTGGCAACTTGTCCCTGGATTTTGCTGTTTTATCAATGCTTGTTTTCCCAAATTTTTCATAATAATTACCCTTTGTCTGTTGGCATCAACTGAGCGCTGGTTTTATGCCTATTCTTCTAGCAAAAATCCCAATAACTGGAAATCACTGTTTTCTAATCTAGTCTAACTTCTACACAAAATGATCCCCCAGTCGTTTTTGCCATCCTGATCAAGGAATGCATAACTGAATCTGTGTTCAAACTGCACATTCTTTGATTAAGACTGTTCAGTAGTCAGTAGTCAGTAGTGAATAAAAAATAACAAATGACAACTCACACCTGACTTGGATTGTCATTTGACTCTCAGAAGATAAATCGCTATGATAAACATAGTCATAATGACTTCGACTTTTAAAAACTCAAGTATAGCAGCTAATAATCTAGTTGATAGGTGAATTGTGAATTATGGTAAAAATTATCGGCATTGGTGGTAGTTTAAGAACCAACTCCTATACCCAGCTGGCATTGCAAGTAGCAGCACAACGGGTAGAAGCTTTAGGAGCAGAAGTAGAAATCTTAGATTTACGACAGTTGCAGTTACCATTTTGTGATGGTGGAAAAGAGTATCCAGAATACCCAGATGTTCAGCGTTTACGCGATACAGTTCGCAACGCCGATGGTTTAATTTTGGCAACACCCGAATATCATGGTAGCGTCAGTGGTGTTATCAAAAATGCCCTTGATTTGATGAGTTTTGACGAACTGTCCGATAAAGTCACTGGACTAATTAGCGTGTTGGGAGGGCAATCTAATAGTAATGCTCTCAATGACCTCCGGCTGATTATGCGGTGGGTTCATGGTTGGGTAATTCCCGAACAAATTGC
This sequence comes from Nostoc sp. NIES-4103, assembly GCF_002368335.1. Taxonomy (GTDB): domain Bacteria; phylum Cyanobacteriota; class Cyanobacteriia; order Cyanobacteriales; family Nostocaceae; genus Amazonocrinis. Next base: position 6,855,715 of record NZ_AP018288.1, read on the forward strand.
TATTGGTCAAGCTTGGGGTGCTTTTAGCCCTGAAGGCAAATTGCTAGATGAGAAACTCTCCCAAAGGTTTGATGGTTTTGCTCAAAGTTTAGTTGACAACACGCGCAAACTACGAGGGGTTAATTAACCTCAGTTCGGGTTAAGAAGATTTTATCGAACCACCCTCCGGGTGACGCTCCTTCGTCGCTACCGCTGACGCTCGAAGACTCGCGCTTCGCTGCGCTAACGCTAACGCCAGTTCCCCATCTGGCAACAAGCCCTTCGGGTTCGGCAGTCCCCCAGACGCTCGTTCGCCTTTGGCGTCTCCCCTTGGGAGAAGACTCGCGCTTCGCTGCGCTAACGCCGGGAACCGCTCCTGTCGGGGGCTGCCTCACCAAGACGGGGACTGGACTCACAGAGGCACAGAGATCACAGAGTTATGAGAGTTTGAGAGATATTTTGCGTCAGTTTTAGGAGTTTCAGCCAACGATAGAATCATGGTTTGGGCTTATCCCGAACTCAGGTTAATTAGGGAGTAGGGAGTAGGGACAGTTTTATTTCTATTAACCCTACTGCCCACTCACTACTCACCACTCCCCTCAATGGTGGTGGTGATGATGTCCGGCTAATTGCGGATTAATTGTGGCTGCTTGCTCGTTTTTCAACTCAGCAATATGAGCATTTGCCCACTGGGCCGCCATCGCTAAAAACTCTGGATGGTCGTTAACACAAGCCATTTGCACGTAGTCTACATCAGGATGCTTCTTCTCTAAAGCATGGATGATGTGGTGTACGTCCAATAAGGTTTCGTGGTTTTCTGTTGCGAAGCCAATTGGCATAAACAGCACAACTTTTGCACCCAATTGAATTAGGTTATTGGCAGCTTGCTCAGCGTTTGGTAATGTCCATTCAATTAAGGGTGTGTCGTGGTTCAGCCAACCCACTGAAATTAAAGGATAGCGATTAATCAATTTATCGCGTACCAAGTCGTACAGTGCTTGACTTTCGGTAATCCCAGAGGTGAAACCTTTAGCTTTGTGAGGACAACCGTGATTCATTAACACAATGCCAATTTGAGAAGGTAAGTAAGCTGCTGCTAAGTCAGCGTTAATTTTCTCCTCAACCAGATGAGCCATCAAATCGATGTAGGCTGGTTCATTGTAAAAAGAGGGAATGTAACGTTGTGCTTTTACCCAATGTTCCTCGCCATCAGCCATTTCGGCTAAAGCGTTGTTAACTTGCTCGATCGCAATCCCGCTAGTAAATATAGAATCAACCACCAGCAGTGGGTAAATTAGCAGTTTCTCAAAGCCTTGGCTATGGATTTCTGCCAAAACCTGTTTAGGTAAAAAAGGAGCGCAGAAGTTAAAAGCTTTAAAAACTTGGACACTATCACCCCACTTTGCTTGCAACTCTTTTTCAATACCAGCGCGTTGCTTTTCAAAGATAGCGTTGTGTGGGGAGATAAAATCGTGGTGTTGGTGTCCCCATTCGTGGCGGTCAAATAATGCCAATAATCTAGCTAAAGGTGGATAAATCCAAGTTGGCACTGGTGCAAATTTTGCTGTCAGTAGATTTAAAGCTTGTTCATTATAGTTAGCGAAATCTTCGTAGCTTTCGACTTCGCCGTAGCCCATGAGCAAAACGGCTACACGGTCTTGTCCTGATAGATGCTCGTGGGTGGCGTGCAGTTTTTCCGGCGTGGCTACCACAATAAATTCCTCAATATAACCTGAGTAGAGAGCAAAACGAGCCAGGGAATAGCTTGACTTTTCGCTTTACTCGTAATCTATTATCCTATCCGGGGGGATAGGATAACCATAAAAGTAACAAGAATATACCAAAAGGCTGACTACGGTTATTACTACATACCGAGTAGTGAAAAAGAGTTTATTCAGTATCTTGGGGACTGGGGACTGGGGACTGGGGACTGGGGACTGGGGACTGGGGACTGGGGACTGGGGACTGGGGGGATGAGGGGGATGAGGGGGATGAGGGAGTGAGGGAGAAATAACTAATAACCATTCCCAATTCCCAATTCCCCTTCGGGTTCGCCAGTCGCTCATGGGGGAGACCCCCAAGACCGCGCTGGCTCACCAATTCCCAATTCCCAATTCCCAATTCCCAATTCCCAATTCCCAATTCCCAATTCCCAATTCCCAATGCCCAATTCCCAACGAATGACTGTAATTATCTGCCCTGGAATTCATGAGCCAGCTTTAACAGAAAGCTTCATATCAGGGTGGAGTTCACTTGATCAAAAAACAGTGGATATTCTAGTGTTTCCTGCTGAAGGATTATTGGCTTTATCATCACTTCATATTTTGCAGTTTTTGCGCGATCGCCTGGGCAATCACCTAGAAACGCCAATCGTGTTCATTGGCTTTAGTGCTGGTGTCGTGGGGGCGATAACTGCGGCTTGGCAGTGGCAGCTATTAGGTGGTCAGATTAAAGCGTTTATTGCTATAGATGGATGGGGAGTGCCCTTATTGGGTAACTTTCCCATTCATCGTATGAGCCATGATTATTTTACTCATTGGAGTTCAGGGTTGCTGGGTAAGGGGGATAATAACTTTTACGCAGAACCATCAGTTGACCATTTAACCATGTGGCGATCGCCCCAAACAGTTCAAGGCTGGTGGGTAGATCCATCAGTTGAGGCTTCTTCTAAGCAAGTTCGCCTCACAGCAGCTGAATTTTTACATTCGCTCTTTAAACTCTATGAGGAAAAATAGTCCGGAAAACCGAATATGTCAACAGGAGTGAGAAATAGGGGGGTTTTTACTGTGGGGCTAGGAGGTAATGAGTGATAGGGTGAGATTTTCCCTACCTACTCATACCAAAGTTGGAATAGTTAATATTATTTGAGATTCCTGTAACAGCCTTACTGTCAAGACTGTTAATACCAAATCCCAATTTCTATCACTTACTTGCTCCCCTTGCCCTTTGATTTCCATCTACCTTAGTCATTATTCTTAAACACCTAATGTTTCCAACTGAACCTGCTGCTGTAAATAATGGGTTTGGCGCACTGCTAAAAAACCGTGGTTTCATGCTCCTGTGGATTGGGCAATTAGTCTCCCAGTTAGCAGATAAGGTTTTCTTCGTTTTGATGATTGCCTTACTAGAGTTTTATCCACCACCTCCAGGTTTAGCAGAAAACTCAATGTACTCAACTTTGATGGTGGTGTTTACAGTGCCGGCGGTTTTGTTCGGTTCTGCTGGTGGTATCTTTGTTGACCGATTGCCGAAAAAGGTGATTATGATCGGTTCGGATGTCGTCCGTGGACTATTGACGCTACTGATTCCGCTTTTACCACGAGAGTTCTTGATTCTGTTGGTTATCACTTTTGCTATTTCCACAGTGACGCAGTTTTTTGCACCAGCTGAACAAGCAGCGATTCCCCTATTAGTGCGGCGGGAGAATTTATTAGCAGCTAATGCCTTATTTAGCAGCACAATGATGGGAGCGTTGATAGTTGGCTTTGCAGTGGGAGAACCATTGTTGAGTTTAGCGAAAAGCTTTCTGGGAGAACAGTACGGTCAGGAAATTATAGTTAGTGCATTATATTTGGCATCAAGCGTGATTATGGTGCCGATTAAATTTAAAGAATATAAACCTCTTAAAGAAGATCAACAATCAAATCATCCTTGGGCTGAATTTACCCAGAGTCTACGCTATCTCAAGAAAAACCGTTTAGTACTAAATGCCATGCTGCAACTGACAACTTTGTATTGTGTGTTTGCAGCCTTAACAGTGCTGGCGATTCAATTAGCACAAGAGTTTGGTTTAAAAGAAAAACAGTTCGGCTTTTTCTTGGCAGCAGCAGGTGTAGGTATGGTGCTTGGTGCAGGAATTTTAGGTCATTGGGGTGATAAATTTCATCACAAACCTTTACCTTTAATGGGATTTTTGATGATGGCGCTAGTGTTGGGAGTGTTCACTTTTACCCACAACTTAGCGTTAGCCTTGGGACTTTGTGCATTGTTGGGTTTAGGTGCTTCTTTCATTGGTGTGCCTATGCAAACTTTAATTCAGCAGCAAACCCCGCCTAACATGCATGGTAAAGTATTTGGCTTTCAAAATCATGCTGTTAACATTGCCCTTTCGGCACCACTGGCAATCATTGGGCCATTAACTGATAAGCTAGGCTTGCGAAATGTATTGGTGGGAATGAGTATTGTAGTGGTGATTGTCGGTGTTTGGGCCTGGCAAAATACTCGTAGAGTGCTACAAGATGTAATATAATTAAAGACCAGAGGCAGCAGGCAGATTGTGACCAATTTTGATTAAAGGTTGCACTGATAGCAAGAGCCTGAAACCCAACAATTACAAATTACTAATTAAAAAATCAGAAATTGATTTAAGTTTTACATTAAAATGAAATCTTAAATACAGACTTTCAGCGTTAACTTAGCTATCCTCCGAGGTTTGACTGTGACCGTGCGCTTGCCTTCCTCAATCAGCATCCCACAAACCGAGAATGACAATGGTACTGGCGACAACGCTCTTAACCAGAGCAACGCCGTACTTGCCCAGTCTGCCACTTCTGTACCAGTTGCCACACCTAAGCGTGCAACTGGTGGTTTTGCTCTGCTAGACAGTCTTTTGCGCCACGGGGTCGAATATATTTTTGGTTATCCTGGCGGGGCAATCCTACCAATTTACGATGACCTATACAAGGTGGAAGCAACTGGAGCAATTAAGCACATCTTGGTAAGGCATGAACAAGGTGCAGCCCACGCCGCTGATGGTTATGCCCGCGCCACAGGAAAGGTAGGAGTATGCTTTGGTACTTCTGGCCCTGGGGCAACTAATTTGGTGACAGGTATCGCTACAGCCTACATGGATTCGATTCCGATGATTATAGTCACCGGACAAGTACCTCGGAAAATGATTGGTACAGATGCGTTCCAAGAAACCGATATTTATGGAATTACGCTACCAATAGTCAAGCATTCCTATGTGGTGCGCGATCCGGCTGATATGGCACGGATTGTTGCAGAAGCGTTCCACATCGCTAGTACTGGGCGTCCAGGCCCTGTTTTGATCGATGTTCCCAAAGATGTGGCTTTTGAAGAATTTGACTACACGCCTGTGGAACCAGGTTCAGTCAAGTTACATGGATATCGCCCCACAGTTAAGGGAAATCCCCGGCAAATTAATGCAGCCATCAAGTTAATCCGGGAAAGCCGCCGTCCATTGCTGTATGTGGGTGGAGGTGCGATCGCTGCTAATGCCCACCAAGAAGTTAAAGACCTAGCTGAATTATTCAATATCCCCGTCACCACAACGTTGATGGGTATCGGTGCATTTGATGAACATCATCCCCTGTCATTGGGAATGTTAGGAATGCATGGCACCGCCTACGCTAACTTTGCCGTTACCGATTGTGACTTGCTGATTTGCGTCGGTGCGAGATTCGACGATCGCGTCACCGGGAAATTAGACGAATTCGCCTCCCATGCGAAAGTCATTCACATCGACATCGACCCCGCTGAAGTTGGTAAAAACCGCGTTCCCGAAGTTCCCATTGTCGGTGATGTGCGGCATGTGTTAACTGACTTGTTGCGTCGCTGCAAGCAATTAGGCATCAAGAATACACCCAAACAAACCCAAGAGTGGTTGAATTTAGTTACCCGCTGGCGAGAAGAATATCCATTGGTGGTGCCTCAACATCCTGATAGCATCTCGCCCCAAGAAGTAATTGTAGAAATTGGTCGCCAAGCACCCCACGCTTTCTACACCACAGATGTCGGACAACATCAAATGTGGTCTGCACAGTTCCTCAAGAACGGGCCAAGGCGCTGGATTTCTAGTGCAGGTTTGGGAACGATGGGTTTTGGTTTGCCTGCCGCTATGGGTGCAAAAGTGGCATTTCCTGATGAAGAAGTCATCTGTATCAGCGGTGATGCCAGCTTCCAAATGTGTTTGCAGGAACTGGGTACTATATCACAGTATGGTATTAATGTCAAGACTGTGATTATTAATAACGGCTGGCAGGGCATGGTACGCCAGTGGCAGCAAGCTTTTCACGGCGAGCGCTACTCATGCTCGAATATGGAAGTAGGAATGCCAGACATTGAGTTATTGGCAAAAGCCTATGGAATTAAGGGCATGGTAATTAGCGATCGCGCCCAGTTAAAAGATGCGATCGCCGAAATGCTGGCACATCAAGGCCCGGTAATTGTGGATGTCCGCGTCACCAGAGACGAAAACTGCTATCCAATGGTAGCCCCAGGCAAGAGCAACGCTCAAATGGTCGGCTTACCCAAGCAAGCACCAAAGACTGCTACAGAACCAGTGTATTGCAGCCATTGTGGTACAAGCAATCAACCCAGCCATAACTTCTGTTCGGAATGTGGCACGAAGTTGTAAGTATAGCTGGGGACTGGGGACTGGGGACTGGGGACTGGGTAAAAAGTCTTTTTGTGTCTAGGTTTTGTTAAACCCTGTCTTTAAGGATGGGGTCTTAAACGTTATTTCAACGCAGGGGAGTATATCCTCTGCTTTTTTGTATAAAAAATTTATACAAAAAGTACCAAAGCTTGAGAATTTACGGATTCTTTTGGGAAAGCTAAACCATAAGAAGCAGTGGAAACCGTGAAGAATTGCTTTCTAAACCATAAAAATACTTTTGCAGGATAATTATGTCTCAACGCAAGTTGCCCAAAGGGCGTAGTAGCAGTTCAGTTGCTTTAGAACCAGAAGTAGCGATCGCAATTATTGGACTGTTTTCTGCTGCTGCTGATGGTGAAGGTATTTCTTCAACAGAAGAATATGCTTTGAGTGAATTTCTCGGTCAGGTAGGCTTATTTGAAGATTACTCTGATGAAGACTTTGAAGAGTTGACAGAAAAAGTAGTCCGCTTGATTGAAGGAGAAGAACCAGAAAATTTAATTGCCCAGGCGATCGAATCTTTACCGAATCGGGCTTATCGAGAAGCTGCATACATCACCGCTATCTTAGTAGTAGGGATTGATGAAGAAGTACCCGAAGATGAACAAGATTATATCTCAGAACTTCAAGAAACCTTGAAGATTTCAGACGAACGAGCGCAAGAACTCATAGATGGAGTGTTTGGAGAGGAAGAAGAAGAGGAAGAAGAGTAAGTAAGTCGGCGCTAACATTTCAAGCGATTTTAATAAATTTAAATGTAGTGGCGTGGCAAGACTAAAGCTGTACATTAGCAACTCTTGTGGGATGGGCGTCTCGCCCGTCCGGTGCAACAGCCCACACCACAAGAGTTATATCAATGCACTATTTTAGCTGAAACAGTCCAGTAGTGTGCGTTGTCGCATAGCGCAACGCACCGCCAATGACTTAATATCAAATTCCTAATTTGTAATTTATTCTGGGTTCCAAGAAAATTAGAGACGCGCCATAGCGCGTCTCTACTAATTAGAAATAGGTACATTTTTAAACGCCGCTGTATCTGGCACATATATATCCAGAGAATCCACACCTTGAGGAACTCTTACCCAAACATAGGCATCAGCCGAAGCTTTGGGACGTAGCTGCGCCAAAGAAACACTTCCTGTTGAACGGTCTGGGGCAACTCCTTTGTAGGTAACACTGGTATCAGGATTACGGGCTGTCGTGCTAGCAACCGATATAATATCACCACCACCAACCCCTTCAGCACCAAGGCGACGGATACGCATTTGCACATTCACCACATCACGGTTGGCAGTTTCTGGATCTTTAATTCGCTTTGCTGCAAGTAATTCCACTTCTGCCTTATTGCCAAAAGCAGGCTGGACAAATTGACCAGGCTCAATAGTTGAAGTCGTGGGAACTTGTGTAGTTACCGATAATGGTGTTGCTGTTGGTTGTGGCGCAGTAGAGGCTGACGGTAGTGGGCTTGGTACTTGTGCAGGAACAGTATTACTCGCCGTTTTAGTATTTAATGTTTGTCGTAGCGTGAAAAGTTCGTAAGCTGTATAGCCGCTACAAGCTAAAGCCAAAGTAGAAAGTAATACAGCCACACCAGAAAGGAATGTACTCACACCTTTACCTCTATTCCGTATTTGTGTGTATGTAGGTTGGTTAACCTGGCGATTTTGAAATGCCATGATTTATTTTTAATTAATCAGTGCGTATTAAATATGTCAGTATTTCTCATATACTAATCACTAAGGCATAGTAGCCTGCTTCTCTCTGTGGAAAGAAGTTTGAGGCAACGATGGTAAGACCTATCTTAAGGATGAGGAATATCGGTGAGACTTAAAGCATTCAGTAAACCATTAGGCTTTTTGCTACTAATTTTGAGTAGCCAGACAGCATTTAGTAATAAAGTTGCTCAAGCACAAACACAAGTCTCACCAACAACCACCACAAAAACAATTTGTCCTGCCCAACTGGGAACATCTATAGATACTGTAATTAATCGTCCTTTATTCAGTCGGGTACGCTGGGGAATTTTAGTACAACCTTTATCATCTGTACAAACTCTTTACGCGCGAGAAGCTCAAAAATACTTTACTCCAGCTTCTAATGCCAAACTTTTAACAACAGCGGCAGCGTTACAACTATTGGGTGCAAATTTTCGAATTCGCACCTCTATTTATCAAAATGCTAATGGTGTATTGCGTGTAGTTGGCAGAGGTGATCCTAGTTTAAATGATACTCAATTGCAAGCATTAGCTAAACAGTTGCAACAAAAAGGTATTACCCAAATTAAGCAGTTGATTGCTGATGATAGTTATATTCAAGGGGATATTGTAAATCCCACTTGGCAATGGGAAGATGTGCAATCCGACTATGGCGCACCAGTCAACAGTTTTATTCTGAATGAAAATGTTTTTGGCTTAAAAGTTGTACCGCAATCTGTCGGTAAAACTTCACAACTAGTGTGGATTGATGATAACGAAGCTAAACGTTGGCTGACAATTAATCAATCAATTACAGTTGCTCAAAACCAACCAAGCTACATTAATGTCACTCGCGATTTAACAGGAAAAGTATTACGAATTCAAGGACAAGTAGCAGCAAATTCACAACCGTATTTAGTTAATTTGCCTGTGGTTGATCCTAATTATTACTTTTTGCGGCGTTTCCGTACTGCATTAGCCACAGAAAAAATTAGTTTAGGGCAGACGTTAGTAGTTACTGGTGGTACAAATCAACAAGAATTAGCTGCTGTAGAATCGCCACCTTTGTCTGAATTATTGATGGAAACTAATCAAAATAGTAATAATCTTTATGCTGAGGCATTACTGAGAGCATTAGCTTTTCAACAACTGAGAGTGCAAAATAAAAGTACTGCTGATATTGGGTTAGAAGCTTTGAAGGCAAGTTTGACTCAATTGGGAGTTGATTCAGCAAATTATGTTTTAGTAGATGGTTCAGGATTATCACGTCGTAATTTAGCAACTCCAGAGGCTTTTGTACAAACTTTGCGCGCAATAGCAAAAATACCAGCAGCATCGTTGTATCGTGCGTCTTTACCTGTGGCAGGAAAAAGTGGTACTTTGATAAGTCGCTTTCGTGGTACACCTGCTGAAGGAATTGTGCAAGCAAAAACAGGCACATTGACGGGTGTTGTTTCTCTATCTGGATATGTGAATGCGCCTAAATATGAGCCGTTGGTTTTTAGTATTATTGTCAATCAATCGGAACAACCAGCAAGCGTTATTCGGCAAGCAATGGATGAAATTGTTGTGTTGTTCACGCAATTGCAGCGTTGTTAATATTAGAAATTTCCAATTATCCATTTTGTAGGGTGGGCATCTTGCCCGCCCTGAATAGAGTAGTATCACATAAAGCTATTTTTTATAAAAAATAAAATACTTCTAAACCTTTGCAGCAAAAGCATTATAGACACTGCATTACTCAAAAGCATAGACAATTGTACGTCTTTAGTTAGAGCCTAAAATACTGAGTAACAGATACTTTAAGTAAAGAGAAACACGCGATCGCGTCACAGAAAGCGACTGCGGCAGAGAAACACAGAGAAAAATTCATCTGTGTTTATTTGCGTTTCTGTGCGATTAGACGAAAAGGTGAGAACTGATATTCTGCCTGGAAGTCAATAATGCAAAATCATCTTTAGGAGTTAACATGTCTGAATTGATTCAAGCAATCCTAGATAGTGAAGAAAAAAGTGATTTGCGTTCATTTGCCAGTGAATTACGCCAGCAAGAAAAAAAATACTTACTGCGGAACGAGATACTGAATGTATTTAGTGAATATTGTGCTAAATCCCAGAAGCCAGAAACTTTTTACGCTTCTTCTCACTTGGGTAAACTAATTTACTACACTCAGGAAATTATTCAAGAAGACTCAAACCTTTGTTTCATCATCCGTCCCAAAATTGCTAGTCAAGAAGTTTATCGACTGACGGCAGACTTGACTTTTGAAGCAATGACGGTGCAGGAATTACTAGATCTACGCGATCGCTTGGTGAACAAATTCCATCCCCATGAAGGTGATCTACTAGAATTAGACTTCGGCCCATTCTATGACTACACGCCAGTCATCCGCGACCCCAAAAATATTGGTAAGGGTGTACAGTTTCTCAACCGCTATCTATCTAGCAAAATCTTTCAAGACTCTAAACAATTGCTAGATAGCTTGTTAAACTTCTTACGCCTACACCACTACAACGGCATTCAACTATTAATCAACGATCGCATTAAAACACAAGAGCAACTTTCCGAACAAGTTAAAAAAGCTATAGCATTTGTCAGTGGACGCCCCAGTGATGAACCCTGCGACGAATTCCGCTTTCAATTGCAAACGATGGGTTTTGAACCAGGTTGGGGAAACACAGCCCAGCGAGTCCAAGAAACTCTTAATGTTTTAGATGAATTAATTGATTCTCCCGACCCTCAGACTCTAGAGGCATTCATCTCTCGCGTACCGATGATTTTTAGAATCGTCTTAGTGTCAGCCCATGGTTGGTTTGGGCAAGAGGGAGTTTTGGGGCGTCCTGATACTGGTGGTCAGGTGGTTTACGTCCTCGACCAAGCCAAGAATTTAGAAAAGCAACTGCAAGAAGATGCACACCTAGCTGGTTTAGAAAAACTCAATGTCCAGCCAAAGGTAATTATTCTCACCCGCTTGATTCCTAATAGCGATGGTACTCTTTGTAATCAACGTTTAGAAAAAGTTCATGGCACAGAAAATGCTTGGATTTTGCGAGTACCTTTACGCGAATTCAATCCCAACATGACTCAAAACTGGATTTCCCGGTTTGAGTTTTGGCCTTATTTAGAAACCTTTGCCATTGACTCAGAAAGAGAACTCCTAGCAGAATTTCAAGGTAGACCAGACTTAATTGTTGGTAACTACACTGATGGTAATTTAGTGGCGTTTTTGTTAGCACGGCGGATGAAAGTTACTCAGTGTAACATCGCCCACGCTTTGGAAAAATCCAAATATTTATTCAGTAACCTCTACTGGCAAGATTTAGAAGACAAATATCACTTTTCCTTGCAATTCACCGCTGATTTGATTGCCATGAATGCTGCTAATTTTATCATTAGCAGCACTTACCAAGAAATTGTCGGCACGCCGGATAGTGTGGGACAATATGAGTCCTACAAGTGCTTTACAATGCCAGAGTTGTATCATGTAACCAATGGTATTGAATTATTTAGCCCCAAGTTTAATGTTGTACCGCCTGGAGTTAATGAAAACTCCTATTTTCCCTACACCCGGACTCAAGACCGAGTAGAAAGCGATCGCGATCGTATTTCTGAAATGCTTTTTACTCTAGAAGACTCTTCCCAAATCTTCGGCAAACTTGACGATCCCAACAAGCGCCCTATCTTTTCAATGGCGCGTCTTGACCGGATTAAAAACCTCACAGGTTTAGCTGAATGCTTTGGTCAAAGTAAAGAATTGCAAGAGCATTGTAACTTAATTTTGGTAGCGGGTAAGTTACGCGTAGAAGAATCAGGCGATAACGAAGAACGTGATGAAATTGTCAAACTTTACCACATCATTGACGAGTACAATCTTCACGGAAAAATTCGCTGGCTGGGTGTGCGCCTGTCAAAAACTGATTCTGGTGAGATTTACCGAGTAATTGCCGACCACAAAGGAATCTTTGTCCAACCAGCTTTATTTGAAGCTTTTGGTTTGACCATTTTAGAGGCAATGATTTCAGGATTACCAACTTTTGCTACACAATTTGGTGGGCCATTAGAAATTATACAAGATAAGGTTAATGGTTTTTACATTAACCCGACTCATTTAGAAGAAACCGCCACAAAAATTCTGGAATTTGTCAGTAAGTGTGAACATAATCCTAATTATTGGGATACAATTTCCCAAAAAGCAATTGACCGAGTTTACAGCACATATACTTGGAAAATTCACACGAATAAGCTGTTATCCTTAGCCAGGATTTACGGCTTTTGGAACTTTACCTCAAAAGAAAATCGAGAAGATTTGTTGCGTTACATTGAAGCCTTGTTCTATTTAATTTATAAACCAAGAGCGCAACAAATTTTAGAACAACATAAATATAGGTAATTAATCAATAGTCAATAGTCAATAGTCAACAGTTCCTAGTTTGGACTATTGACTATTGACTTTGGACTATTTTGTCAAAAAATACCAAGTTTTTTGACCTACAATCCCATCCACGATTAAATTGTTCTTGTTTTGAAAAGCTTTAACAGCACTCTCTGTCAATGCCCCAAAAACTCCATCGACTCGAATGGCATAGCCATTAGCTGCTAATAATCTTTGCAAGACTCTCACAGCAAGACCTGAACTATTAAAACGTAAAATTGGTAGATTTTCGCTATTTACTCTTTGAGATTTTGCAACAAAGTCTTCTTCACTACTTTCTTGGGCTATGAACCGTTTTTTATCAGAAAAATTTACTTTATGAGATTTTTTAACAACATTGTCTTCACGGCTTTGTTTAGCAATTAAGCGTTGTTCATCAGAAAACTTCAACCTGACAGCTTGGAAATGTTTGAACTCAGCCAAACTGTATAAATCTTTAGCAATAAACTTCTCTGGTTGATTCATCAGAGTGTTTTGATACTCAGGTTTAGATTCTAATGGAGTGGCTGGAAAACTCTCATCTAGCCGTGCAAATTCAGGTGGCGTGATTTTTGCAGATGAAACTACCTGATATGATTGATTTCGTGTTAAGTTTTGCACGCCATTGTCTAGCTGAATTACTGGTTGCTTGGGTAAATGAGACGGAGATGGCTGTCTTGTTATTAACACACCCGTCATCAGCAGGACAATATCGTTCATTGTATTTGATATTATTAAATCCCATATTTCCTTTGACAGAGAAATTTTCGTGATTCCGGAATGGTGTGTGCTTGCAAGTTAAGAAACTGCCACAACATATGGCAATCACAAGTGATTGCTAAAGGTAGACAATTTCCTCACTATTTACCCTGCTTAAGCTGTTAACACTAATAAACTCTAGTTAAATAAAAATTTATTCTACCCTAAGCGGTATATCTATAGATGTAGATGTGATATTATGTCCGTTTAAACACTTATGATACTTGTGGAGGTTGGGAATTGGGAATTGGGAATTGAGAATTGGGAATTGAGAATTGGGAATTGGGAATTGGATTTTACTATTAGTCATCACATCTCACCCATCACCCATCACCCATTACCTATTACCAGGCAAACCGACTATATCGTAAGTAATTAGCCAAACTTGATGTGATTTATATCAATCATTAGTCAACCAAAACAAAAGCGATCGCAGTCGGTTAAGCTCAAAAGCGATCGCTCGTGCCACATAAGGGACTTCCAACTAAATAAATATCCCATCGCTCTGTGCAAGCTGGGGAGGCTGGGGAGGCTGGGGAAGCTGGGGTAGAAAGAGTGTATTCATCGTCTTCGCTCTCCAAATTGAATAATTTATTTTCTGGAAGTACCTAATATCGATGGTAGGGCAAGACTTTACGCCCCTAGGCAATGCCAGCGATAACTGGATGGAAGTAAAAAGCTAACCCTATCACTACATAAGCGGCTAAAAGTAAAGTTCCTTCTAACCAATTGGATTTACCATCAGAACTAATACTATTGGCAATCAACACTGACACAGCCACAGCTACTAATTCAAAAGGCTTGAAATCCAAATCCATCGGCTTACCCAACACCCACCCCACTATCACTAAAACGGGGGCAACAAATAAAGCAATCTGCATACTTGATCCCACAGCCACAGAAAGAGATAAATCCATCTTGTCTTTCATAGCGACAGTGACTGCTGTGGCGTGTTCTGCGGCGTTACCAACGATGGGAACTAAAATCACCCCTGTAAACAATGAAGTTAAACCAAGTTGGGATGTGGCTACCTCTAAAGAATCGACCAAAATTTCTGACTCAAGTGCTACTAAGAGGGTACAAACTAGCAGTACACCACACCATAACCAAAGATTTGGTTTGTGATCAGAGGTTTCGTCTGCGTCTGCTATACCCACCTCATACAAATAGGCGTGGGTTTTCATCGAAAATAGTAGTGTCAAGGCGTAGACCAGAATTAACACCACTGCCACAGCAACGGATAAATTTTGTACGGTTTGTTGACTAATTCCTATGGAAGTATAGTTCATTGCTGTGGGTAACAAAATAGCAATGACCGCCAAATTCATGGATGAAGCATTGACTCGCGCCACAATAGACTCAAATTTCTGTTCCTTGTAACGCAGTCCGCCTAAAAGCATGGAAAGACCCATGACTAAGAGTAAGTTGCCAATAATCGATCCTGTGATACTGGCTTTAACTACATCCACCAATCCGGCGTTCAAAGCAACTAAAGCTATAATTAGCTCTGTAGCATTGCCAAAAGTGGCGTTTAACAACCCCCCCAACGTCGGGCCAACCACTACAGCAATTTCTTCTGTAGCTGTACCCATCCAAGCCGCTAAAGGCAAAATTGCTAAGCCAGCTGTGATGAAAACTATCAAGTCTCCCCAGTCCAAAAAGTGCGCTGCTAGGGAAACCGGGATAAACAAGAGTAGAAAAAGAAAAAGAATGTTTTTACCTGACATTTATGACCTTGAGTTGAGGATATCCTTATCGGAGTGCTAAGGTTTTAGCACTTCAATAGAATACTCTCAACTGTCTACGAACCAATTCAGAGATTACACTGTTAATTGAACGCTACTATATATGTAAAGTAACATTGCGAATTAAGTCGTCTTTGTAATCTTTCGTAGCAAAACTATCAATTGGAGTAAAAGTATTACACCAAAAATGGGGTTTAATATATTAAAAGACAATTAAATTTTTGATTGGCGCTGCCAACGAGAAAACCCCTAACTGAGACGTTGTTCAATGGCTAATCATCTCGTGCCTTTTAGGAAACGGCTGTGCGATAACGCAGATTTCCCACTCTGGTAAGACTCATTTCTCGAAGATTTGGTTGTATCCTATACCCATAGTTTTCGTATATACCGGAAATTGTGTTTAAACTTCTGTAGAAAGGTTTAAATACGGTGCTTTGGGCACCACTTAAGTTTTTTTGTTTGGATAAATATACATGACTTCTGCTGCTGAACTGCCAGCTAGTTCTGGCTCAACGCTTACATCACATATTGCCAAAGATACTCACACTAGCGATCCCCTGAAGACGGCTACAGGTGTGTATGTGGCGGTACATGGACACTTTTACCAGCCGCCACGGGAAAACCCTTATCTGGACGCTATTGAACGTCAACCGAGTGCTGCACCTTTCCACGACTGGAACGAGCGGATTCACTGGGAATGCTATCGTCCGAATGCCTTTGCCAGGGTCTTAAATGACCGGGGTGAAGTCGTAGGGATCGTGAATAATTACGAATATTTCAGCTTTAATATTGGGCCAACGCTGATGTCGTGGCTAGAACGTCACGATTTGGAGGTATATCAACGAATTTTGGAGGCAGACACCAAGAGTTGCCAACGCTTGCATGGTCACGGTAACGCGATCGCGCAAGTATACAATCACATCATCATGCCGCTGGCTAACGAACGGGACAAATACACCCAAATTCGCTGGGGTAAAGAAGACTTTCGTTCCCGCTTCGGGCGCGATCCCGAAGGCATGTGGCTAGCTGAAACTGGTGTGGACTATGCAACCTTAGAAGCCCTCGTTGCCGAAGGAATTCGCTTTATTATCCTTGCACCATCTCAAGCACAACGTTGTCGTCCTTTCCCTAGTAAAAATGATCCCCAGCCACAATGGCACGAAGTCGGCGGCGCACAGATTGATCCCACCCGCCCCTATCGTTGCTATTTGCACCCCACACTCAGCACTGCATCTTCACCTCTAAGTTCGATTAAGGAAGGGAGTGGGGATGTTAACGATTCTCGTCCTTATATAGATATATTCTTTTACGATGGCCCCATCTCGCGGGATATGGGTTTTAGTGATGTTGTTTATAGTTCCAGTCATTTTGCAGGACGCATAGGTTCAGCAGTGCGTGGGGATCATCGTCCTGCACAGTTGATATCTGTGGCGACAGATGGCGAAACCTTTGGACACCATAAAAAAGGCACCGAAAAAACTTTAGCCTACGCCTTTACACAGGAGTTTCCCCGCCACGGTTGGACAGTGACCAACTTTGCTCATTACCTCAGCTTGAACCCACCCACTTGGGAAGTGGAATTAAAGCCAATCACAGCTTGGAGTTGCGCCCATGGTGTTGACAGATGGCAAGATGACTGCGGCTGCGGTGGTGAAGGCAGTGTTTGGCATCAAAAATGGCGTCGTCCGCTGCGGACTGCTTTAAATTGGTTGCGGGATCAGCTAATTGATGTGTATGAGGAATATGGTAAGCAGTTTTTCCGCGATCCCTGGCAAGCAAGAGATGAATATATCCAAGTCATACGCGATCGCTCTTCTAGCAATGTTAGCCGTTTCCTGTCTCGCCATCAAACTCACAAACTGACGGCCGCCGAACAAGTAGATGCTTTGCGTCTATTGGAAATGCAACGTCACGGTTTGCTGATGTTCACTAGTTGCGGGTGGTTTTTTGAAGAACTTTCTCGTCCCGAAGGAACGCAGATTCTCCGCTACGCCGCCCGTGCTTTGGAATTGGCGGGAGATGTGGCAGGTGTACAGTTGGAAAAAGGCTTCCTCAAACGTCTGGGTTTAGCTCCCAGTAATATTGATAGCTATAAGCATGGCGGGGAAATCTATAAACAACTGGTGTTGACTGCCCAAGTAGGCTTTAAGCAAGTTGCAGCCCATTATGCCATTACTTCGCTGTTTAACAATCACAAGCCAGCAGAAACGCGCAACTTCCTATCTGTAGATACTAAGAATAAGCATCCTCAACCTTACCAAAAGCGAGTTTACTGCTACAGCGTGAATGAGTTAGATTATCAACTGCAACGCATGGGATCGCTGACTTTGGTTGTCGGGCATCTCAAGCTGGTGTCAGAAATTACCTGGGAAAGTGAACATTTAGTGTTTGCTGTGTTGCATTTGGGTGGTTGGGATTTCCACTGCTGCATTCAACAATTTACAGGACGACGTGACTACAGCCAATTGAAAGAAAAGCTGTTTGGGGCACTGCAACAGGCGAGTGCATCACATTCTATCTTGGTGATGACACAGCTATTTGGAGAAGAAAATTTCAGCCTGCAAAATCTGTTTGCTGAGGAACGCCACCGAATTATGCGGTTGATTAGTCAGGAAACATTGACACGATTAGACCAACTGTATACTCAGGCGTACCGCGAAAACTACGGTGTACTGATGGCATTCCATCGGGATGGGCTAGCAGTACCCCAAGAGTTGCAGGTAGCAGCCGAAATTGCTTTAGGTTATCGTTGCATGACAATATTGCGATCGCTTGAGCAAGACATCACCGAACCACAACTGTGTTGGAATCACCTTGTAGAATTAGAGGCGATCGCTACTGAGGCGAAACATTTGCATTGTCGGCTGAATATTCCTGAAGGCAAGCAGATGTTAGAACAGTTGATTTTGCGATCGCTGTGGCAATTGTTGTACGATGCTAATGGGAGTTTTCATGCAGATATCCAACTGTTGGATCGGTTGATTGATGTGGGATATCAGCTAAATCTCGGAATCTCTCTAGAGCGATCCCAAGAGCTATACTTCAGTTGTCTGCACACTCAAATTCTGCCTTTGTGTCTCACAACCCTTAGCAATGACGGAGATACTAATCAGTGTCGTCAGTTGTTAAAGTTGGGGCAAAAGCTAGCCATTGATGTGAGTGCAATTCTGAGTAAGTTGAATTAGGAGTGTCTTACCAACATGAAGACACTCATGTGTGCTGGTTCTCCCCGCCTTTGTCGGTATAGGGGGAATCAGCCTCAGACAGCCTTTGCGACGGTCGCCGCAAAGGCACAAAAAATGACTTTTGTAATAAAACCAATTTGAAAAATGATAGCGACAGATGGATTTACAAAACCTAAATACAGAAGGCAATTCTAAATCCAAAATCCAAAATCCGTCTTGAAAAGCTTTGATCGGAGGTTTCCTTTGCTCAAACTTTTCGCAAAATCCAAAATGGTATAAGTCTATTATTTAACCATGACGATGATTGCAATGATACGGATAAAGCCATTCACATTTAAAAAGCCCATGAGTATGGTTCTCTAAAAATGTGCCAGCGTGGTGGTTAGGCAATATGTTGATCCCGGCTCTAGTTTTGATTTCATACAACCAGGGAAACGCTGCTATTAAAACAGCCATTGCAAAGAACAGGTAAAAAGCTATGGTTATGAGTTTGGCTAATCTTTGGGAATTGCTGTTGACGTTTTGAGACATAGAGCTTACAGACTAACAGTAAATGTTACCCTAACTCTGAAAATATCGCCGGAAGCGAGGGTCAGTTTTATCTGTCTTCTGTTGGTTACAAGTGAAGCAGAGAGTATGCAAGTTGCTGATATCGTTTTGACCGCCACGGGCCAGGGGAATGATATGGTCGATGGTAAGGTCAGTTTCTAAAGTTGTTTTACCACAGCTTTGGCATTGATATTTATCGCGTTGGAATACATATTTCCTGACTTCGGGAGGGATGCGAATTCGAGGAGTTTTAGTCATGAGTTTATCTAGGTGTTAAGCTAATCCATTCACTTCAGTTATAGCAACACCATTACCAGCAAAGTAATTACCTAACGCAGCATAAATGGCTACTAAAAGTCCATTTTCTTTATTCTGCTCTATCTTAATTCCACATCTTGCTCAAAAACTAATATAAAATCATTGACAGTTTTTTTGTACTGAAAACCATAATCTAACAAAGCTTCCTTTAAAGTTTGCAATTCAGATTCTTTGAGGAGATTTTTCTGAGGTTCTATCTCAATAGCTTCCTGATTGACTTTAAACTTGAAACAGTCTTTGAATTGCTCATAATTCCAGTTTAATTTTCTTGCTGCATTTAACTCGATAGCAGCTAATGTTTTATCAAAATCCTTCGTAACCATAAATTTGTCTCTTGCATTGCCTTACCTAAATTTTAACAATCATACTCAATAAAAACTCAAGGTAACCGTTAATAAAGATTTAATAAGAAATACAAGTTAGCTTAAACCTGAAAAAATCAGTCTTTTGGTAAATGGTTAAAACAAACTAATAAAGTATTCCAGCAAAACTTACTACCCAGATCCCTGACTTCTTGAAGAAGACGGGGATTTAATGATAACGCTGTGTTATCTTAGTAATACTTGCAAAGTCAAGTGTTGAATCCTTGAGAGGAAATAACTATCGTAGTCCAAAAGCAACAAATTAACTCGCAAATCAAGTCACCTCAAGTCTTCTTGATTGATCATGAAAATAACAATCGGGGTTTAATCGACACCTATGAAGCTCTACAGTTAGCCCAAAGTGTAGACCTTGACCTAGTTGTAGTCTCCGAAGGTAAAGAAGCTCCAGTAGCAAAGATTCTCAACTATGGCAAGTTTCAGTATCAAAAGAAAAAACGCCAAGGACAGAGTGCTAGACCCACAGTAAAAGAAGTCCGGTTCCGTCCCAACGTGGGTATGGCTGATTATAATTTACGCATTGATCAAGCCCTTGGGTGGTTGAACAAAGGCGATTCAGTGAAATTTGCTATTCGTTTACGAGGTCGAGAACATCAATATCGTGAGCAAGCTGGAGAAATGCTAGAGCGCATCGTGACTGATCTTAGTAAAGTAGGTAAAGTCCAGTCGCTTGATAAACGCTCACTGATTGTTCAAATTATGCCTGCGTAGTATATCCTTAGTTAATATAAGTCTCTTTACTGAGCAATAGAAATCCTTAAGTAGTTTCAGGCTTACGTAACACTACACGATGTAGCGGCAATTTATTAATTGCCGCTACTTGATAATGAGGATTTCAGCTATTGTTGGCGTAAGTGCTATCTAAAAAGTCAAAATTGTCTAGCTGTCGCCAGTAGTATTAGGACATCAACAGATGATAAAATCTAGACACAAAGCGAAAAGTCATGCATCGGCGGCTTCCGCCGATGCATGACTTTTCAAGACAAATACTTTTCACCCAGTCACCAGTCCCCAGTCCCTAATCCCTAGCCATATCATTTGGTTACTGAAATTTTAGTTTGATACTGGAAAATAAATAATGCCTACTGACATAGTTACTTATGTTCAAGAAAGTGAATTTGATACTCTTTTAAGTAAAGAGAAAATTGTGGTTGTTGACTTTACTGCTACTTGGTGCGGTCCCTGTCGTATTGTTAGTCCGTTAATGGATCAACTTGCTAATGAATACAAAGATCGCGTTAAAGTTGTGAAAATAGACGTGGACAAGGACAAGCCAGTTTTCAAAAAATTCGGACTTCGCAGTATTCCAGCGGTGTTAATTTTTAAAGATGGTGAATTAGCACAAACAATCATAGGAGTTTCTCCTTATGAGGAGTTTAGCACCGCTGTTGAAAAGCTTCTTTAGATTATCAAAGCAAAGTGTTCAGAAAAATTCTGGCAAATTCGTAACAAAAGGTTTTTTGAGAACTTGTCGCTCAAGCAGCAATTTTACTAGCACTTACGCAATGCGGTATATGTGATTGTGACCGAAACGCACTGTAGGGAAGCAATCTCAGCACTCAGGAGATTGCTTCCCTATTGCTCACTTCGGACGCTTTTTTGTCAAAATGCGTAAGTCTTATTTACTTTTGTAACCCTTTATTAGCAAAAGCTTTAAACTTGCCGTAGCAAGTAGTGACAGTCTCGTTACTTCTAGGCTTGTTTGTCAGCAATCATCATGCTTTTCTGGATACTAGTTACACAAAAATTAATATGGGAGCGAATAGCTCGCTCATAAACTACAGTTTGCTCTGTACGTATTCCTACATTTTGATATATCAACTGAATTTTAGGAAATTCGCACCAGTACATTAAAAAAATGTCTTTAGCAGGAGTAGTAATTTCATAATTATTCTCTTGTTTTTTCTTTTTGAGTCTACAATTATTTAGTTGTAACTTCTGTCTAAATAATTGTTCAAATTCTGGAATTATATTTGAAGTAATATCCATACTTTACTACACGTAAAAACGTGTTACTAGGGCAAACATTATCTTGTGATGTTACTAAGGATGAAACTTTAGCTACCTTGGACTAAAGTTAGTGATCTCAAAGTTTTCAACTATTTGGCACTTGATGCAACTTACTATAGCAACTTTCTTTGCCAAGATTACTTTAGTCACAAATATTAATTAATAGAAGGCTTCTACATTGTGTCGGAAAGCAATTAAGGCGTGGTTACCTTGCTCTTGTTTCAGTGCCGAAAGGATACCATCAGATACTTCTAATGAAACGATGGTTTTGATTTCTATATTGGTGTTGTAGCCTGCTAAGTCCGACAAGCGTCTTCCGTGTCCGCCTTCACCTTGAACTTGATTAATGGTGTAACCACTGACATTATGGCTTTTCAGCAGCTTGACAATACGGTCTTTCAATACCGTTTCACCAATAATGGTGATGAGGACAGCAGGTTTAACAGGACTGTCTGAGTTTGACATGGAGAATTCCAGAGATTGAATTTTGGCTGCCAAAGCTTAAGTTTTGGTCGCACTGCAACGTTCAAATTTTATCTTAAAAAGGCTCAAGCATTCTTGCCTGAGCCTTTTCCAAATGCAATTAATTTCCTGAATTAACAGGTTTGTTTAAAGAGGTAAATCTATGAAACTTAATAGCGGTTACGTCCGCCACCGCCGTAGCTTCCACGATTACCACCAAATGAACCTCTTTCTTCTCTGGGTTTAGCTTTATTAACTTTGAGGTCACGTCCCATCCACTCAGCACCATTAAGTGCATCAATGGCAGCTGTTTCTTCAGCATCAGTTCCCATTTCCACAAAACCAAAGCCGCGCAAACGACCTGTTTCACGGTCAGTAGGAAGCTGAACCCGTTTTACAGAACCATATTCTGCAAACACAGCATTGAGACTGTCTTCTGTAACTTCATAAGAAAGATTGCCTACATAAACTGACATAGATTGTCTCCGAAATCATAAGTTTGTAGAGATTTAGGTTTCGGAGAAAAGTCTGTGAATACCAAAAGGAATGAGCCTGTCAATACTAAAAACAAACGCTGTCGCCGAATTAACTCTCACTTACCACCATGACACACTAGGCAATTATTAGGGGGAAAGTTACAAAAACCGTTATATAAAGTTATGAGAGCAACTGATAACTAAGTATAGGTAATGCTTGGAAAGTGCGATTCATTTCGTGCATTGAATCTTTGAAATGTAGATACAGTAAGCTTTTATAGATTAATTTACAGCTTTTTACACGTTTGTGAGCTTAAATCAGGACTTACGCATGGACTACGATTTTACGTCATTACGAGCCAAGCGAAGTAATCGTAAAAGCTTAGTTTTTCGTCACGAGTGCGTAAGTCCTATAAATATCTATTAGACTCATTTTTTTGTGAAAAGCACATAATACACTGCTGTGTGGTATCGTGCCTGATAGCAAAGCCATAACACACTACTTAATATCTACTTCAGGATAGATGCAAATACGAGAAGTTTTACTCATGAGTCTTCTTCATGAATTATGCGACGTAGATCATCAAGAGGTGATTCGGGTTCAGTTGTACTTGGGTCATCAGGAATTAACTCTAGAGTAACTTTAATTCTTAATTTTCCTTGCTGCCAGCCTTTTGAACCAATTTTTAAAATTTCACAGTCTAAACCATCACCTAGCAATTCCTGTATGTTGGGCGTTGGCAATTTTCTTTCTTGCAATGCTCCAGTAATTGTATTGATTACTCTGTGTGTAAATGCATAATTTACTGCTTCTCTAAATTTACCCAATTTAAACAGTTTATCCTTTGATGCAACAACATCATCATCATTACATTCTTGCAAATACCAATTCTCTTCCATATCTACCTCTAGTGAAAAAATAATTAACAAAAAACATTCTAATTTTTCAGATTGGAATATATTTTTACACCACATAAATATTCCATTCATATCTAAAAAAACTTGTCATTAAACACATATTTTAAATCTACAGCTACGTTACAATCCTTCCCAAAACTTAAGTTATTGGGAAATGTCGGTCGGTTTAATAGTGTAACTGTTACAAAAATGCAGGTAATGACAAGTACTAAAAGCCTGGGGCTATAAAAACAAAGATATAGCAGTAGCCAGATGTATTAGGACAATATTTGCTCAAAGCCAAGAAGCAACTAGGTTTCCACTCAGTACTTAGCAGTAGAGACGATTCGCCGAATCGTCTCTACTCAGCACTTTGCTTACTAAACCTGTGCTACTCCATCCAGTAAACCATCTGAAACTACAATCCCATTGTTAGCAGCAATTTTCTCAACAACTTCTGCATCAGCATCACTAATTATAGGCAATAAATGCTCATATAACTGCATCGCTTGCAAACAACTATTAATACTAGAAACTGCTGAATTATAACCCATAATCTTTTGCTCAACAGCACTTAATAAACGCCCATTATTGAGAATCTTTTCTTCCGCTTCTTGTTGCAGCGTTTGTTCTAAATAAGTACGCGCTTGTGGATACTGCTGTAAAATTTCATCTGCTTGCTTATCAGCGATTGGTAACAAATGAGTTTTGAGGGTTTGGTTGATGGTTTGGCGAAAGGATTTGCGAATAGTTTGAGAAACTTTAGGCTCAAAATCTAACTTCAATAATTGCCTAATTGCTGGTTCTGCTTCTATGACACTTTCAGCATCATAACCTTGGGAAGTTTGCTGTAAAGTTTGGCGAAATTGATATATAGAAAAAGTGCCTTCATCATAAAATCTGGGGCTTTCTCGCACGAAGCGATCGCATTCTACCCCAGCAGCACTCACTAAAGCCAAAGAAACTTGTTTTTCTACAAATTTTAACTCTTGTTCAATGCCGCTATCATTACCTAATAAGCGGTACAACTGACGATAATATTCTGACTTGCGAACCTTCTCTATCAACCGCTGAAACAAATTAGCAACAACTTGCTGGGAAGAATCAACTAAAATATCTTCCAATTGATTGGATAAATAATAAAATGCCTCTACTAAAATAGCAATCAATGGCGCTGTTGCATTCCGCGGATGGCTGAGGGTTGCACGTCGATAAGCATCAGCTACAGAAAAATTATCTAATAACTCATCTAAACGACGAATCATCCGTGATTGTAATTGCCGAAAATCTGCTTCAAAAGCATCACAGGCATTAGTAATTAAGAGATTTACTTCTTCTGTGATGTGCAAACTAAATTCTTTACCAAGTTGCTGTAGTTGCTGGTTAAGACGTTGCAACTCTTGTGCCTTCATGGCTTCAATTTCTCGCGGCTGACTTTCTAAATCCCGTTGCACAGATTGATAATATTTTTTCAGTTTAATACATACATCTTCCAAGTCATCAGCAAGATTTTGAAAAAGTTGCGGGCATTTTTCTTCAGTCAGGTAACGAGTAATAGCTGTACGAAATTCTTCGATACCACTATCTTGAATTAGTTGTTTAATTAAAGGCGTTCCTTGTTCAGATAAAATCCGCACATAATTTTCATTGGGAGTTTCAAAACCATTCAGGGAAATCCGAAACTGACTGGCAGAAAGTTTCCCAGAACTCACACAGTAATTGTTAAATGCAAAAACAAATTGTGGCGTTTCCTCGTTACCATTCAAATTTTTGACACTTTCTGCAAAAATAGAATCTAAACCAAATCTATCTTGGATATTTGTCTGTTTAATTTGACTGCCGTAAAAGCCGAGTAACCCACTGGTTTTATAAACTCGATTGGTATCATGAAACTGTGCAGTAATTAAATTATCCAATCGCTGCCTTAGCTGGGTATTGTACCAAGTTTCATCGATGCGGTTGAAGACATAAAAAACGCGATCGCGTATTCCTGCATTTGAACGCATCGTTTCTAAAAGTTCTGTTTCTTCCTTTGTCATATCACCAGCGGATGCAGGTTTCAAGACACACACCACCGCTGATGTATCAGGATGTTGAATTTTGGCGTAAGTTAGCTGTGCATCTTTCTCTACTGGTGCATCAATTCCTGGTGTGTCAATAATGACATTTCCATCTTCTAAAAGGGGATGATTACAGTAATATTCAATCCGCTTTAAAACTGCACTATTGCTACCACGACGCGCATATCCAGCAGCTTCTTTTAAATTAGAAAAATTAAATTGCTCCATGGAATATGTAGCATTATTTACCGTGTTAATATATTGACGGTTTGCTTGATACCCTTCCAGCAACAATAATAATGCTTTCGCTTGCTTTGCACGTTCCGATTTACTTTCACCACCTTCTTGCTGAATGATAACTTGGCATCCTTCGCATAAAAGGCTAACTACTTCGGCTTGATTGATATTGGCTGCTGTTTTAAATCCCAATTGTTGACATAAAGAACTTGCTTGTTCTCGAATCTCTGCTTCACTTAAAAATGTCAAAACAACCCGTTCTTTATCTATGGGTGCATACTCAATCTTGCATTCTGTACCTGTGGCGTGTCCCTCAGCGCTGTAGAGTAATTCCCGTTCTAGCAGTGCATTAATTAGCATCGATTTTCCTGCACTAAATGCACCTGCAAACACAATTTCAAACTTGGGAGAAATCGCTTTACTCAGAGAAGTTTGTACAGGTGTAATATCTTGGGAACGTAAAGATGATTCTTGCTGTAAAAGTTGTAATATAGATTCTACTTGCTCTTTCAAATTTTGACACTGAGGAAGCAGGTTTGACATTATTAAGCACCAATAAATACTTATGTGTATTTTATTAGTATTTAAATGGCTGACGCTTCAGTAGTCTTACTGAGGTAAATTTATTTGATTACCTTTTATGAAAGTTTTTGCTATCAGACTAAAACCTGACGAAGATTTAAGGCAAAGCTTAAAGAACTTTGCCATGCAACAAGATATTAAGGCAGGATTTATTTTAAGTGCGATCGGCAGCTTAAAACAAGCAACAATTCGCTTTGCTAATCAAGAAAATATTACAGTACTAAAAGATAAATTTGAAATTCTAACTATCAGCGGTACAATAGCAACCACCGGTGTACACTTACATATTGCTATTTCTGATCAACAAGGCAAAACTATTGGTGGGCATCTTGTTGATGATAGTATCATTTACACAACGGCTGAAATAGTCATCGGTGCTAGTGAAGAATTTATCTTTAATAGAACTTTGGATGAACAAACAGGTTATTTAGAATTGGAAATTGTCAAAAAAATTAATTTAGAGCAAAGTTGATAACTTGCACCACCATCCAAATGATTGAAACTAGAGTTCGCAAACAGTACAACGAGTTAGCAGCCGTTTATGATCTACGTTGGAAAAGTTATATAGCTAACACATTATCTTTTCTTAAAACCTGGGCAGAGATATCACCAACAGATACTGTACTTGATGTTGCCTGTGGTACTGGTGAGTTTGAACGTTTACTACTGGCCGAGTATGCATCGCAACATATTGTAGGGGTAGACATTTCAGATCAGATGTTGGCGATCGCCCAAAAGAAATGTAGTGCTTATCTTCAAGTATCATTTGATACCGCAAGTGCCTCAGGTTTGCCATTTGACAGTAATAGTTTCGATGTGATTGTGTCTGCTAATTCGTTTCACTACTTTGATCACCCACTTACTGCATTAAAGGAGATGAGACGTGTCCTTAAGCCTGATGGTAAAGTCATTATCCTGGATTGGTGTAGAGATTATTTACTTTGTCAAATATGTGACATTCTATTAAAGGCTTTTGATCCAGCTCATCAGCAGTGTTATACCCAAAATGAATTTCACCGCTTGCTTGAAGATGCAAATTTTGCGGTTTCTCGTGCAACCAGAATTCGTTTTGGTGTTGTGTGGGGATTAATGGTAGCTACAGCAAACCTAAAAGAGTAATGTTACGGAAGCTGTAAAACTAATGCACTGCGATCGCATTTTACAGCAGATGGTAAAAATGCTTGAATTCAAAGTCAGAAAACCCTTACTGGGGTTTGTGACTTCGATTGCCAGAATCACGATATCTTAAGCTTTGCGTGGCAGTAAAATGTGTCTTCGCTATTTCTCCCCCAAATACTGCTCAAATTTCTTCTCTCTCGTTTGGTCTATCTCTCCTTGAGGATTGAGATCCTATCCCAATCGATTTGTATAGAAGCAGAACCCCTCAAAGTATTGTAGTGGTCAGGGAGAAAGACTGTGTTAGATATCGATGAAATGGGATCGAAGGAAATACATGACCTTTTACAAAGGATAGAGTATGGACACTTAGGCTGTACATCAGAAGGACATCCCTACGTGGTGCCGATGCACTATTATTTCGAGAATCCTAATTTATATATCTTTACAACCGAAGGAATGAAGACAAAGTACATTGATGCGAATCCGGAGGTGTGTCTACAGGTCGAAGAGATTCACAACCTATCCCATTGGCGCAGTGTAGTTGTTATGGGTCGAGCTGAACGCCTAACAGAGCAGCAAGAATTTGATCATGCCATGCAGTTTATTAAAGCACAGAATCCAAAGCTTTCACCTGCGCTGAATCGAACTTGGATAGATGTTTGGGGACGAGCAAATGTAATTGTCATCTACCGCATTTATCCTAGCGAGATGACCGGGCGAACAACTGAAGGGGTCAGCAGTCGGCCGTAATTGAGTTATCAACATGGATTTCATCTGATTTTCCGTATTTGGCAGAGAAAGAAATGGTATAACATCCGCAATTGGAGCGAAGAAGTTTAACCATGATTGGCAACTCGTTGCAGTGTGAATATATCGGTTGGGGAAACTTAGATCAGTTGCGATCGCAGTCTGTCGCTGAAAATGAAGCGTTAATTTTTACACCTCTTGCGGATAATGCTCCTAAGTTAATTCACGGCTTTTTGGATTGTCTGCGATCGCCAGAACTGCAAGCTAAAATCCCGCAACAGTTTTCAGAAAATGATGTCGCAGGAGTTATGGTAGAAATGGTGAGAACGTTGCCGGAAAGCCTTTTAAAAGAGTGGAGAAATCAATCCAACACCACCGATCAAAGAGCAGTTTGTGCAATCCTACGTTGGGCTACAAGTTAAGTTACAAATTTTGTATAATGCCCAAACTATGGAATACATCTAAATCTAGTTCTTTAGCCTCACCGTCCTCAGTATTTTGAAAAAGCACTGTAAAGGCACCAGCACCTAACCTATCTTGGGGAAACATCCGATAGCAAGGCATAGTAGTTAAATGCGATTGATGGTCTTGTAAATGACTAACTTTAACTGCTTGAAACTGCGGAAACCGTGACAAAAACCATTCACAAACTTCCTCATTCTCTTCTGGGGAATAGGTGCAAGTCATATAAGCAAGATAACCTTGTGGAGCAACTAGTTGAGCAGAGTTAGCGATAATCCTTTTTTGCCGATTTGCACTTTTATTGATAGCAGTAGGGTGGAAACATCCCACTGCTTTTTCACCTTTAGCTAATAAAGATTGCCCAGTACAAGGAGCATCTACCATCACTAAATTACTTGATAATGGTATGTTTTCTGCAAAAATACTAGAATCTCTACTCATAACAGTACAAGGTTTAATATGGCAACGCCTTAAATTAGAAATTAGCATACCCAAACGTTTACCAATTACCTCATTACTTATGAGTAAGTCAGGTTGCAAAGCTTGATAAGCAAAAATACTTTTACCTCCCGGAGAAGCACACATATCAAAAACTAAACGTACCCGCTGAGGAATTTCTAACAAAGTTGCAGCCGCAAATACAGAAGAAAAATCTAAACAATAGAAATATCCTTGGTGATGTAGGGGATGTTGACCTGGTTTTTCTCCTAGGTGTAAACGGTCTATAAATTGTGGTTGCCAAATTGCTGGTGTTTCCACTGAAAAAGGTAAGATTTCCGGCTTTTGTTGACACCAAATAATACATGGTTGAAAAGATTGAGGATGAATTAATGCTTCGATAAATTTTTCTTGATTATCAGGGTTTTCAAATAAACGCCGGGAGAGTTTAAGTAATAAATTTGATGGTTTTTCCATTAGTAAAACTGTTACAGAAGAACAATGCTATGAAGTGGCTTGGCTTCATACTGAAAATATAATGACCGCCATTTTCACGGGGAATAAATAGGCGTGTAAGAATCAGTCTTGTAGATAAAGGGTAAAGATGTTTCTTTCCCTTTACTTTTCTTCATACCTGCTTACACCCTTCTCTGCTGCACTTTCCACATAACTTGAAAAATCAGAACAACCCCACTGCATCGGAGATGGTCATGGTATTAGATAATTTTCAGCGAAAATTACGCCAAGAAGCACAACTGTGGCGAGATGAAGGAATAATTAGTGCTTCGCAATACGAACAAATTGCAGACCGTTATCAATTTAAGAACTTAGAAGCAGCTGCACGCGATCGCTCTACAATGATTGCGATCGCTACAGGCGGTGTCCTTCTATGTTTAGGTGTGATTACCTTTGTAGTAGCTAACTGGGAAGTATGGCCACGAGAAGTTAAATTCATCCTGATGATGAGTTTGTTTTTCTCAGTGAGTATCATTGGTTTTTACACAAGACAAGCGACATTAGGCAAAAATGAAGGAAAGAAACCGCAACGCAGTAAACGCTTACTAGGAGAAGCATTGCTCATTTTAGGTGCTTTTATTTTAGGCGCAAACATAGTACTGATGGCCCAGATTTTCAATATTAACGGTTCCACTACCGAACTGTTTTTTGCTTGGGGATTTGGTGTTTTGCTCATGGCCTATAGTCTGTCGTTAAATTCCTTGGGAATTATGGCAATTATCCTAGTACAAATAGGGTATTGGGCAGGCATAGGAGACTTATCTTATACTTCCACTTATTCAGGTAACTCGTCTTGGGCAAGGTTAGTATTACAACATATGCCCCTATTATCATGGCTTTTGTTTGTACCTTTAGCCTACTTTTGTCGATCGCGTTGGATTTTTGCCCTCGCCGCCTTCAGCTTTGCTAGTTCTTTAGTATTCAACCTTGATCCTTTACCACTTCTGAACCTTGCAAATGTTGCTCCTTGGGTAGCATCTTTCGCTTTTGCACTTCCACCCGCATTATTCTGGAGTTATGACGACTTACTGTTTCCTACCATCAACTACAGGTTATTTCAACCCCTAGCCCGCGATTTAGCCCTAGTGGCTTTTGGACTTGTCTTTTACATTCTATCTTTTCGTTGGCAATGGCAAGGTCAATCCTACAGTTCCTATCCGCCAACGACTACCAGCGTGTTTATGTCTCTTCCCATCATTGATTTGGGAATTCTTAGCGGCTTAGCAGTATTGCAATGGTTGTTTTTGCTGCGTCACAGAAGTAACCCTCCCCGCCGGGAAGCAGTTTTCTCAACTGCGATTATTACCACCTTTATTGGCTTCATCGCCATAGTACCTTTCTGGCATCAAGCTATCACTCGTATAGGCGACTTGGGCAGTTTTATTTTCAATGTACTTTTGGCAGTTTTGGCTTGGGGACTTATTCAAGAAGGATTGAAGTTAAGTGACAGGCGTGCCTTTTGGGGCGGTATGCTATTATTAACGCTGCAAATCATTAGTCGGGTGCTAGAGTACGACACTGACTTACTTTTCAGGTCGCTGGTGTTTATTATGTGCGGTTCTGTATTAATTAGTGCTGGACTTTGGTTTGAACGTCGCCTAACTCCTGCAAGTAAGAAGTAGTATGTTGAGTGATGACTGTTGACTGATGACTGTTGTCTCTGCGTAAGTCCTAATTCTGCTTTTGATTTCCCTAATACCTTTTTTAGGACTACGCTCATGAAAAGTGAATCCTCTGAATCTAGCAAGAAAGGTGATTCTGCTGAATCTAGCAAGAAAATTGAATCGTCTGAATCTAGTAAAAATAAATCTTTGTCTCCCGAAGCGGAATTTTCTAAAAAGCTGACTTTTCGGGATTATCTAATTGCTACTGAACAAAAAGCGAACCAGCCTTTACCTTTTTGGCGGCTGTTGGTTCCTCTGCTAGTTCAAACAGGAATTATTTTGGCAGTTCCCACCCAAGCAATGTACACTAACCTCACAGGCAAAGAGGTAATTCTGCAAACCGTGCCTGTAAACTCCAATAATGTACTGCAAGGTGACTCCCTAAACCTCGACTACAATATTTCCCGCATTTCAACTTTAAGAAGACTTCCTGGTTGGGAAAATTTGCTTAGAGAAAATCGGGGGAATAACAGACAATTACTACCAGGAACTAACTTATACGTAATTTTGCAAGAGCAACAATCCTTTACTGATGGGGTTCCTAGAGCTTGGCGACCAGTGCGTGTTAGTAGCAATATGCCTACGTACCTGTCAAGCAATCAAGTAGCCTTGAGAGGTGTGTATGAGAATGGTTTAGTCAACTACGGTGTGGAAACATACAATGTTACAGAAGAGATGCGATCGCAGATGAGTAACGATATATCTCGCGCTGTTCGACAAACCCGAAACGGACAGCAACGACCCATAGTAGTGAAAGTCAAAGTAGACCAACAAGGTAACGCTGTACCGATGAGCCTTTGGGTGCGCGATCGCAATTATCGTTTCTAGCACTTGGCTCAAGCAGGGGAGATGGGGAGGATAAGGGGGATGAGGAAGAAATAACTCCTAATTCTTAACTCTTAACTTTTATCTACTCCCTTCCCATTGTTTAAGATTATCAATGTAATTTTTTCTCCTCTGCTCCCCTGCTCAAAAAAGCCTGCCTTCACCCGGCAATTTTGGGTTGCCAGACCCTAATCTTGGTGGCGTGCATTCCATGCTACACCAAAAGCTGCCCCTGCCCCAGCTACCAACCCGGTACTCATTCCCTGTATAGTTTTTTCAATGGGGTCTTGAGTTAAGCAATCGCTTGTAATTTTATCAGCACGCAAGCAAAGATTGCTCTCTGCCCAACTGGTTGTACCTCCCAGAATTACACCAGCTACACTACAGGAAACAACAAGCAGTAAAAGGCGTTTGGTTTTTCTATCCATAGATGGATGCATAAAAAATTAGAGTCAGTAGTTAATCTTCAACTACTTTACACTATAAAATTGTGGGCAGCTTGGTAGTCATGCCGGTAGGGTAATCCCATTTTACGAAATACCTAATACCAATTCGTAATTCGTAATTCGTAATTCGTAATTAAGAAAGTTAGATATGGTCTGGGTTTTGTGGTTTGGATGTGTTGCTGGATTTTGGAGAATTGGTATAACACACCGAAAATCAAGTGATGGTGCGGCGCTTGGCTACAACACACCCTATTGGCTAAGGGAAGGGAATTACCAATGCCCCATGCCCTATGCCCTATGCCCCATGCCCATCACTCAATTTTTAAATTAAAGGGTAAACGAGCATAAATTCCCTGTGGATCGTTCATCTTTTGCCAAATTCCTATTTCCTGTTGCAGTTTTTGGAATTCAGCCGTCAGCGAATCGGTTGCTTTAATTTCCCCTCCTTGAATTCCTAAAGCAGTGCGTGTCTCTTCAACTGCACGTCCAAAAAAGCGTTCTTCAAAGCTGTTTTCTTTGGGATATTCTTGCAGTTGCCAATCTTTGCCTAGATTTGCTTGCTTGGCAGCATATTCAATAGCAGCACTCATACCGCCAATTTCATCCACTAAACCAATTTCTTTGGCTGCTTCACCTGACCAAACTCTTCCTTGAGCAATTTCTGCTACTTTTGGTTGTGGGATTTTCCGACCTTGAGCAACTTTATTGAGAAATAAATTGTAAATACGGTTAACACTGCGCTGGTAGAGTGCTAATTCTTGAGGCGATTTTGGACGAGCAACTGTCTGACTATCAGCATAACGTGCAGTTTTAACTGAATCCCAAGTGATACCATTATCGTTTGCTAACTTTTGTCCATTAAATAACACTCCAAATACACCAATGGAACCTGTGATTGTGTTGGGTTCAGCAAAAATGCGATTGGAGTCGCTGGCAATCCAGTAACCACCAGAGGCGGCGACATCACCCATTGAGACTACAACAGGTTTGACCTCACGGGTTAATCTTACTTCTCGCTGCATCACCTCGGCTGCTGTAGCACTACCACCAGGACTATTAATCCTCAGTACAACTGCCTTAACATTTTCATCTTGTCGCAGTCTATTGAAGATTTTCGCAAAGCGATCGCCCCCTACTTGTCCACTGTCGCCTTTACCATTGACAATATCGCCCTCAGCATAAACCACAGCTATTTTATTTTTGGAGTCGCGTTCTACACTGATGGATTTATTAGGAACTTGAGCGTATTTAGCTAGGTCAATTTGCCGGAATGTTTGATCATCGCTATCGCTAGCTGTTAATTTCTTCAGGTCAGCAACTACCTGATCGGCATAAGCCACCTGATCCACCAAACCATTGGATTTAGCTTCTGTAGCTTGTAGTATTGCTTGATTATCTGCGATCGCTTGTAACTTTTGGGGGTTAATTTTCCGGCTTGCTCCTACTGTACTGCGCCACTCTCCCCAAACATCATCTAATAATTGCTGCGTTTGTTGACGGTTTTCAGGACTCAGTTTTGTCAGGATAAAAGGTTCTACTGCTCCTTTAAATTTTCCTACCCGCACCACTTGAACACCAATACCATACTTCTGCAATGCTCCTGCTAAGAACATTGGTTGGCTACTTAACCCATTGATTTCCATCATCCCCAAAGGGTTAAGTACGATGGTATCTGCCACCGAACTCAGGTAATATTCCCGTTTTCCCCATTCCATACCATAGGCGACAATTTTTTTTCCAGCAGCGCGGCATTCTTCCAAGGCTTTACGGATTTCTTTAAGAGAAGCAAAGCCTATATTACTAGCTCCACTGGTGCGTGTCGCATCTAGGTAGATACCCACAATTTTGCGATCGCTCCGCGCTTTTTCTAAAGCATCCAGAACGCTACGCAGTGTCATTCTATCTTCTTCTACCCCTGATAGGGTCTTTTGAAGCAGTTCACCAGAACCAGGTGCCCTATCAGTGATGTTCATCGACAAGTCAAAAACTACTACTGACTTATCTTTCACTTCTGGGCCGGGATCTTTAGAAGTAGCAGCTGCAAATATCAACAAAATTAGTCCTGTAGTGCCGATACCGCAGAAAATAAACAGTCCTAGTAAACTGCCTAATAAACTGGCAAAAGTTTGTTTAATAAAGTTATTCATAAGTCACTAGTCATGAGTCAAGAGTCAAAAGTCAACAGGAGCCAGTCAAAAGTCAACAGTCAAGAGTCAACAGTCAAGAGTCAGTAATAAAACAAATGACAAATGACCAATGACAAATGACAACTAACTTATTCTATGCGTTGTAAGCTTCCAGAATGTTTTAACTGATGCAAGGTTGCATTACCAGTACAAAATAACACGGTGGTAATTTCGGCAATTAATACCTCAGCTAAATCGTGGAGTGCTGCTTCTGATAACACTGCTGCTTGTAAGAATGGCATTGCTAAGCCAGCTATATCTGCTCCTAAAGCGATCGCTTTGGCGACATCGAGTCCGTGACGCAATCCTCCGGAAGCTATTAAGGGTACATCAGGAGCGATCGCTCTAATACTTGTAATACACTCTGCTGTCGGTATACCCCAATCTGCAAAAGTATTGCCCAACGTGCGTTGTAAGGCATTTTCTCCCCGTTCACCTTCTACTTTTGCCCAAGAAGTACCTCCCGCACCAGCCACATCAATAGCTGTTACCCCAGCTGCTATCAATTTCTCTGCCATAGCTGCTGAAATTCCATTGCCTACTTCTTTGGCAATCACAGGCACGGGTAATTTAGCGCATAAATTAGCTATTTTGTCAAGCAAACCGCGAAAATTAGTATCACCTCTAGGTTGAATAAACTCTTGTAGGGGATTAATGTGCAAAATTAAGGCATCAGCCTCTAACATATCGATGATTTGCAGACATTGATCTAAGCCATATTTATAGTTAAGTTGCACAGCTCCCACATTGGCAAACAACAGCACATCAGGAGCATACTTGCGAATGGCAAAGGTTGCAGCCACCTGGGGTTTTTCCACCGCTACCCGCTGGGAACCGACACCCATTGCGATTTTATAGTGTTGGGCGACTTCTGCTAAACGTTGGTTAATAATTCCTGCTTGTTCTGTTCCCCCAGTCATGGAAGAGATTAACAACGGTGCTGATAGATATTTGCCTAAAAAAGTCGTGCTGATATCGATGTCATGGCGATCGAGTTCCGGTAGACAACAATGGGTAAAGCGATAGCGTTCTAGTCCATTGGTGGTTTGGTGAAACTGAACATCTTCTTCCAAGCAGATACGGATGTGATCTGCTTTGCGCGACTGGGTTTGTGTTGAGTTGATGGGAGCGTTCACTGGTTGATATGGCTCAAAGCAGTTGTAATTACCGACTATTGTTACAGTCTTACAGACTAGAAAGCACGATCAGCAATCAATTTAAGTGGACTTACGCGCATTGTCATATTTTTTTGCAAAAATTTTCCAAAGTCAAAAATCCTGTTTACATTTTATTTTGGCTAAAATTTGTTGTGCTAGATTTAACATTGGTCATTAGTCTAAATGATTTAGCAAAATAAATTGCTAAATAGCGGAAGCTGCAAACTGTAATCATAGGAGATGCATCTATGTCCAGCATTTTACGTATCAAAGATATCGGTACTACTATTTTTAAGCAAAGTACACAACAATCAGGGGACTTAAAAAAATCTGATCCAACCTACGTGGCTAGAGCAGGCGAGCTATATTTCGTCACCTCCATTGATCGTGATGTGAAGAAATATGGCGGCGATCACTGGAAAGTAACCTTCGAGAAAAAACTTCAGCCTAGAGAAGGCGGTAATCCCATACAAACCTGGTTTGTTTATCAGGGTGATGTGGAAGAATACAGACTCGTAAAATGATTCCAGCCAGAGTAATTGTCTACTTGCTAGCTAATATTTACACCCATTAATTAAAGTCATGGCATTAGTTTTCTTGTCCATGTATATACAGTTTTGCCAAAAGGAGAATTTGAAGTATCACACTGAAATTAGAAAGCTGCCTAACTAATTTCCTCAATTCACCATGTATATACAAAAATGGCAATTGGGCATTATGCATTGGGAATTAAGTATTAGTTATTTCTCCCCATCTCCCCATTGCCCCTAATCCCCACTCCCTTCGGTCGTGGGGGCCCCGAGTTCCCCTGCTCCCCATCTCTTAACTTTCTACCTCCTGACTATCAAAACAGCCCTGGCGGGCAAAGATTTCAATCATTTCACTTCTGGTTAGATCATTTTCTGCTGCTAATGCTGCTAGCTTTTCCCAAGCTGTATCTGTCAATCTGATAGACCTTAGATGTTTTGGCTCAGAACCGTAATCCATCTCAAACTTACCTGACGAGGTGCGCTTGCGCCTGGGTGATTTTTGCCTTGTACCTGAATACTGATCCGCAGTTACACTTTTTGGGATTTGATTAATAGTTATCAACTGAATCAGGTTGTCAATCAGGCGATCGCGATCCATTGGCAATATCTGCTGACAATGCAGTATATGTTGAAGAATGACAAAATGCACCAGAGTTCCAAGAAAAATACGTGCAGCTACTTCTGGATCAGGTAGTTGCAGTTCAGGATGATCTGCAAAATATTGACACAAAAGTTCTAAAACAGGTTTGTCTACGTTGCGAACAAAGACTTGCGCTAGTGATGGAAAACGTCCAGACTCTCCAATAATCAGTCTTACCAAACTCAGCAACTCTTCTTTAGGATTGATTTGCTCCACAATATTTAATGCTATGCGGCGTAGAACAACCTGGGGTTCTCCTACTAACAATTGTGAGTCTTGGGGGCTAAACGCTTCTCGGTAATTTTCCTGTGCTAGTCGCTCAACTAGAGTTATAAATAATCCTTCCTTATCTTGAAAGTAACTATATACCGTTGTTTTAGACACGCCTGCTGCTGCTGTGATTTTATCCATAGTTGTAGCAGCGTAGCCATGTGCCAAAAACTCTTGCATCGCCCCAGCAAGAATAGCATCGACTTTATCCGCTGATAACAAACGGTCTGGGTTATTGTTTTCTATCTGTTTCCTCTTGTTTCTCATATTTTTTAGGGATTGGGGATTGGGTACTAGGGATTGGGGATTGGGAATTGGTAATTGGTAATTGGGGCATTGCTCCCCATCTCCCCATCTCCTCATCTCCCTCATCTCCCCATCTCCCTCATCTCCTGAAATCTAACGCTGGGCTATTGACAAAAATGTAATGAACAGTTTAGTTTATACCTATATTAACTAAACTAACTAGTTTACTTACTATTTGTGTAAGGAGCTAATGGTGCATCATAGGGCAACTGAAGGTTCCAGATTTCCTAAACTTAACTTTCGCCAACTATTAATGCTGGTATTAGCGTTAGGTTTTGCGATCGCAGGATTATATAGATTATTTTGGCGGGTTCAAGCACAACCAACCGTCCAACAAGTGAGCGTACCTCAACCAAAAACAGTAACAGCTTTGGGTAGACTAGAGCCACAAGGAAAAGTGATTAAATTATCAGCGCCTGCATCCAGTCAAGGTAGCCGCGTAGAAACACTTTTGGTGATGGAGGGTTTTAAAGTCAAAGCTGGCCAGGCGATCGCAATTTTAGATAACCGAACTCGCCTACAAGCAGCTTATGAAGAAGCCCAACAAGCAGTAAAAGTAGCAAAGGTAAATTTAGCAAAAGTGCTAGCTGGTGCAAAAATAGGTGAGATAGATGCCCAAAAAGCTGAGATTGCCCGCATCGAAGCACAAACATTTGGTGAAGAAACCGCACAAAAGGATACAGTAGCTAGGTTAGAAGCGCAGTGGCTAGGCGAGAAAACTGCACAACAGGCAACAATTAATCGCTTACAAGCAGAACGACAAAATGCCCAAGTAGAATTTCAACGCTATCAACAGCTTTACTCTCAAGGCGCAATTTCTCAGTCTGAATATGATAGCAAGCGCTTGAGTTTAGATACAATAACGCAACAGTTGAGTGAAGCTAGAGCAAATCTCAACCGCATTGATAGTACTGGACGCAAACAAATTACCGAGGCTAAGACAGTTTTGGCTAGGATTAACGCCACTGGTAACAAGCAAATCAGTGCAGCCAAAGCCACCTTAGATCAAATTGCTGAAGTACGCCCAGTAGATGTAGAAGCAGCAAAAGTAGAAGTTAGCCGTACCATAGCAGCTGCTAAACAAGCAAAAGCAAACCTAGACCAAGCATACGTGCGATCGCCCCAAGATGGTGTCATCTTAGACATTCATACACGTTCTGGCGAAATGGTGTCTGATGAAGGCATCGTTGAAATTGGGCAAACCGACCAAATGTATGCAGTTGTGGAAGTTTACCAAAGCGATGTCCGCAAAGTCCGTCCCCAACAACTAGTGCAAATCTCCAGCAATTCTCTACCAGGAAAATTGCAAGGAAAAGTAGATACAGTAGGCTGGAAAATACAACGGCAAGATATTATCAACGCTGATCCTAGTGAAAATATTGATTCGAGAGTTGTAGAAGTTCATGTACGGTTAGATCAACTCTCAAGCGAGAAAGCCGCCAAATTTACTAATTTGCAAGTCAAGGCGGTAATTGAATTGTGATCGGATTTATTCAGGAACTACAACGGCGTACACCGCTGGGATGGCTGCAACTAAGCCATCATAAAAGTCGTTTATTAGTCGCTTTGTCAGGCATTGCCTTTGCCGATGTCCTTATGTTTATGCAGATGGGCTTTCAAAATGCCTTATATGACAGTAACACCCGACTCAATAGCGCCTTACTTGCAGACATCGTTTTAATGAGTACTCAAAGCCGTAACACGCAAAATTTATCTACCTTTTCGCGGCGGCGACTGCTTCAGGCTGCTGATGTACCGGGTGTGAAATCAACACAAGCCATGTATATCGGTTTAGTAACTTGGAAGAATCCTCAAACACAGCGAAAAACCCAATTGCAAGCGATCGGGTTTAACCCTGAAGAACCTGCCTTAAATTTACCAGAAGTCAACGCCCAGTTAGATAAAATTAAGCTACCTGATACTTTTATCTTTGACCGTGGAGCCAGAGGACAATACGACAAAGCTTTTGCCCAAATTGATGCAGGTAATGCTGTCACCACAGAAGTTGATAAACGCACTATTACCATTGATGGCTTATTTAAATTAGGAGCATCTTTTGGTGCAGACGGCACATTAATTTCTAGCGAAGATAATTATTTACGTATCTTTCCTCGACAATTAGCAGGAAGTATTAACTTGGGTTTAGTTTATATTCAACCAGGCTATGACCCCAAACAAGTTGCAGCATCATTAAAAGCCTACCTCCCAAGTGAGGATGTCAAAGTACTAACCCGTGAGGAATTTATCAACTTTGAAGTAGATTATTGGAAATCAGAAAGCCCTATCGGTTTTATTTTTACTCTGGGTGTGTCAATGGGCTTTATTGTAGGTGTGATTATTGTTTATCAAGTCCTCTCTACAGATGTGAATGCCCACATCAAAGAATACGCTACCTTTAAAGCAATGGGATATCGCAATTTATATTTGCTGGGTGTGGTTTTTGAAGAAGCAATTATATTAGCTGTGCTGGGCTTTATCCCAGGTTTTATAATTCCTTTAGGACTTTACCGCTTAACTCGAAATGCTACGGATTTACCTGTATATATGACTATAGCTAGAGCATTAACAGTTTTATTATTAACAATCATTATGTGTGCTATTTCTGGAGCTATAGCAACTCGTAAATTACAAGCTGCTGACCCTGCGGATATGTTTTAATTGGGCATGGGGTATGGATTGAATATTACTAATTCAATCCAAAATCCAAAATTGAAAATCTAAAATTATTATGGCTGCTGTTATTTCTATTGAAAATCTTGACCATTATTTTGGAAAGGGGCAACTGCGAAAGCAGGTTTTATTTAATATCAATTTAGAAATTAATGCTGGTGAAATTGTCATTATGACTGGGCCTTCGGGTTCTGGGAAAACTACATTGTTGACCTTAGTGGGGGGTTTACGTTCTGCCCAGTCTGGTAGTTTAAAAATTTTAGACAGAGAACTTTGTCATGCTAGTAGCAAAGAACTGACACAAGCACGACGAAATAACGGTTATATTTTCCAAGCCCATAACCTGCATGGTAGCCTCACAGCAATTCAGAATGTACGAATGGGTTTGGAAGTGCAACCAAAAATTTCACCCCAAGAAATGCTCAGGCGATCGCAAGCCATGTTAGAAGCTGTAGGATTGGGACAACGCCTGAATTATTACCCAGATAACTTATCAGGGGGACAAAAACAACGGGTAGCGATCGCTCGTGCGCTGGTCAGTCAACCTAAAATTGTCTTGGCAGATGAACCTACAGCCGCACTCGATAAACAATCTGGGCGTGATGTAGTCGAATTAATGCAGAAACTAGCCAAAGAGCAAGGCTGTACAATATTGCTTGTAACCCACGATAACCGCATCTTAGATATTGCCGATCGCATCGTCTACATGGAAGATGGTCATCTCATCAGAGATGGTGTAGGCGCTGTAGCTGTTGAGTAGTAATAGCAGGGGGAGAGGAGGAAGA
Organism: Nostoc sp. NIES-4103; assembly: GCF_002368335.1. Lineage (GTDB taxonomy): Bacteria > Cyanobacteriota > Cyanobacteriia > Cyanobacteriales > Nostocaceae > Amazonocrinis. Next base: position 6,896,620 of record NZ_AP018288.1, read on the forward strand.
TGAGGGAGATGAGGGAGATGAGGGAGTGAGGGAGAAATAACTAATTCCCAATTCCCAATTCCCAATGCCCAATTCCCAAATTTGATTATTTAGTAATTGTTTGTTCTTGATTAGGTATAGTCTCTTCAACTACCTCTAGTACAGGTGGGCGCACACACAAATAAATCAATGGCCCGAAGAGTGGAATCAACGCTATTAACCGGAATACCTGCAAATCTTTCCATCCACGACGCGCCATATCATCTGTAATTAATGCTGAAAATAATAGACAAAGTAGACAAAAATCTAAACTCATTACATGAATGAAACGGTTACTTTGCCACTGCTGTACAAAATTGCCCCAATCTCCTTGTAATCCAAAGGCAACTAAAATAACTGACGCTATGGTTAGCACAAAGCCAGTTACACGAGAATCTAGCAATTTGAGCAAAGCATTCTTTTTACCAATAAAATGTGCATTTGGTTCTCGTAAAGCCAAGTAGGGCAAAAGAGCAAAAGCACCTATTCCAAAAGAAACTGTAGCAAAAAGCCAAGCAGGTATTTTCTGCCCTCTACCATCAATAAAAACTACTGCGCTGTAAATTAAAGGCCAAATGCCCATAATATTAAATAGCGCTATAACTATTGGGTTAATGCCTTCCCACTGACCAATTGACAAGTTTTTAATCAACTCAAATGTACCAGGCTGTTCGGGAGGAGCAAGCAGAAAAGCATAAGCAATAACTCCTAGCCATATCAATCCAAAAGTAATTTTTCTCAACATAATTGCAGCTAATTAGTGTTATAGCACGGTAAATCATTTCTAATTAGTTGACTGATGACTGATGACTGTCATCGGGTATCGGTCAACGAGCTTTATGAATAATTATGCAATTTTAATGTGTTTTAGCTTATTACATCAATGCCTGAACGCTTACTCATTTCGGTAGAACGCGCACTCATGTTGATATTTTACGCAAGCAATCAGGCTGATTGTTTGATTAGACCTCTTGCACGAATATAAAACTTACCCTCATTCTCCAACCCCTTCTCCCAATTGTGGGAGAAGGGGAACAAATTTCAAAATCCCTCTCCCACGCTTAGGAGAGGGATTTTGATTTATGCAAGAAGTCTATTGTGAGCGATCGCGTTGCTCAAATTCTTCCCCCCAGCTTCCACAATTGGCTATTCCAGGTATTAAATTCTGAGGTTTCCTTTGTTAAAGCAACTGGCGTTGCATTGTTGCCAAGCGCCGCGCCGCCAATAATTAAAGGTGCGCGATTCTCACGGCATAACACACCCTATTACTAAAGGAAAGATTCGAGTATTCAAAAAAATTCAAACTTCCTTTTAAGGATTGAAGTAACTGAAAGTTTCTGAGAGGTAATCAGCAGCAGCAGCCACAACTGCGATCGCACTCTCGTAGTCTAGACGTGTTGGGCCTAAAACTCCTACACTTCCTACTGGTACAGAACCTCGGCGATAAGTAGAAGATATTAAGGTGCAGGTACGTATCGGTTCTAGTGGGTTTTCTGCACCAATGCGAACCGTTACCCGTGGCTTACGCGGTTCTTCCACTTCTGGCTCTTCAAAGATTAATCGCCATAGTTGGTCTTGTTCTTCTTCTAATAGCTGGATCAGCGTCTGCACTTGCTGTAATTGAGAAAATTCTGGCTGACGCAAAACTTCTGCCACACCGCGAACCATAATTTGTGTGGCATTCGGCGCAAGGCTACGACGGCTTAATTCTACAACTGAATTTTTCAAGAATTCGCCGTAACGTTGGAACTCCCGATCTAATTGACTCCAGTCGAGATTGGATATTTCCAACAAACTCCGCCCCCGCAAGTGGCTATTCAAGAAGTTAGAAACAATCTGTAACTCTCTGTCTGTGACATCTTTTTCCAGTTTGTCTTCCTGCCCTGGTGGTAAATCCAGCAACTTGGAATGGGTTTCATAACTATCTGTTACCACAATTAGCATGATTCGCCCTGGTTCAATTTGCACTAATTGCAGATGTCGCAAACTTGCTGTTGTGGTTTGCGGCATGGTAATCAAGCTAATGCACCCGCTCAAGGTTGCCAAGATTTGGGCGGCTCCTTGCAACAGGGCTTCTAAACTCCAATCCTCCCAATGAAGCCGCTGTTGCAGTGTTAGTTCTGCCTCTTTTGCCAATAGTTCCGAAGGTGTAATTAGCTGGTCAACATAAATGCGGTAGCCTGAGTCTGAAGGTACTCGTCCAGCAGAGGTATGCGGTTGGTAGAGTAACCCAGATTTTTCCAACACGCCCATCACATTACGAATTGTCGCTGAGCTAACACCTAGGTCATACTCCTCGACTAGAGCTTTTGAACCAACAGGCTCAGCCGTAGCGATATAGTGACGTACCGTTGCCCAAAGTATATGCTGTTGTCGATTTGTCAACTGGACTTCCATAGGGTGCGTTTTGCTTGATGCAAAATTTAATCAAACTTAAAAAAAATTGAGATTTTAAACGAAAAAGATTAATATTGGTTAAATAAGATAGCAAGATATTTAGTTATATTCTAGTTCTTAACAAGAAAAATCTGATCTTGCTATCTCATCTAAATCGACTGCTGTCAGTAAAGCTACTACTGCAATCTACAATTATTCAGTTTATATAAGTACTATTGCATAAATTTATCTATTAAAGCTGTATTTTAAGATACTGATTTATTCTGCCACTTAGGTGTATTTTAGTGAGAAAGATATGCCTTTGCAAAAGGCCAGAGCCTTTTGGAAAGTAACCTGAAACTTTTAAGTGTTGTATTAACAATAGCATTGCTCAGACGAAACAGTGAGTTTCCCATGAGCAATGCTATTTTTCATTTCTGCCCTGATGTACTAGTATTTTGGAATTGAAGGGTCTACTAGTTGAGAGTAGGCATCAATGCCCCCTGCAATATTTTTAACATTCGTAAATCCTTGAGCGACTAACCACTGACACATCTGGGCAGAACGCATACCGTGGTGACATAGCACAAGAGTTTCAGCATGGGGATTAAACATTGTTGGGACTTGTTCGCCCCATTCGGCAAATTCACTCAGTGGTAGGTTGACAAAGCCCTCAATGCTAGCGATCGCCAACTCTTGTGGTTCTCGCACATCCACTAACTGTATACTCGCATCACCAGTAGCTAGACGTTGTGCTAGCTCCTGTACACTAATCTGAGTAATGGGTTGATCAAAAGAGTTCGCTGTCATGAGGTTTTTGTAGACAATCCGATATTATTTATGGTGACAGAAAATCTGTACCCTGCCATCAGCATTTCTTAAAGATCACTGATGACTGATAGCTGTTGATCTGGAGTTGATGTGTAATACCAATTGGAAAATGATTACCACAGATGGATTGACAAAAACCTAACACAGAGGGTGATTCCCAATGCAAAATCTCAAATCCATAATCCAAAATGGTATAAGTTTTCAGAGTGTATCCTTTATACTTTTTTTTGATTATGTTTAATGTCAATAGGCAACGCTCATTTTTTGGTTTTATAGTAGCTGGTGCGATCGCGCTGCTAGTGATTGTTATTTTTGGTTTTTACTGGATTTTTGCCAAAAGTCCGGTTAACGTGATCACCTCTAATTCTCAACCTGGTGCTGCCATATTTGTGTCAAAACTTGCTCCGGCTATGGTGTCGTTGCTGGTAAATCCTGACCGTTTACAGACTTTAGATGGTAAAGGAGAATTATCTCAACTTAAAACTAGCTTATTAGCTAAGAGTGGCATAGATTACAAACAAGACATTCAACCCTGGTTAGGCAATGAAATTACATTGGCTGTCACCACTGAAGACATTGATCGCGATTTAGATAACGGTAAGCAACCAGGATATTTGATGGCACTAGCAACCAATAACTCAAAAGCAAGTCGCGAGTTTGTAGAGTTATTGTTTTCCAAGCGAGTGTTAGCTGGAACGAACTTAGGTGTGGAACAATACGAAGGTGTGAAACTGCTTTACGAAGATTCTCAACCTCAGCAGGAAAGACTTGCTGGTGCAGTTGTTGATAACTTTGTGTTATTCGCCAACGATCGCAAAGTGCTGCGAGATGCAATTAATAATGTCCAAGCACCCGATCTGAATTTAACCAGTTCTCCCCGATACCAAAAAGCTACGGAAAAATTGCCCAAAGAATCTTTTGCGGCGTCTTTCCTTAATCTTCCCACAGTGGCACAATGGCAAGGATTAGAATTGCCACAAGCGACTTACGACAGCGAAATTATAGCTTTGTCATTGAACCCTAAAGGCTTATTAGCAGAAACTAGCTTTCTCAGTTCATCAGCAATTGTTTTGCCATCTCAACTACTAACTGAACCTGTAAAAGCACTGAAATATATTCCAGCATCGGCAGGTTTAGCAATTTCTGCTTCAGATTTGAGTAATTTAAATGACAGCAATTTAGCTCAACTTTGGGCACAAGTAAAAACAGCAATATCTGGTTCCAAAACAGATGTAATTTCTAGATTGGTACAACCTTTAGCAGATATAGAGAAAAGCAAAGGCATAAACTTAAAAAAGGATATCTTTAGCTGGGTAAAAGGAGAATACGCCATTGCATTGTTACCTCGTGAGGGTAAGATAAATCCTGACTGGATTTTTGTAGTAGAAAAAATAGAGGGTGTACCAGAAGGCATTTCTCGTTTAGATGCGATCGCTACAGCCAATGGACTTAGCAGTAGTTCCTTCAATCTCGGTCAACAGAAAATCTTTGCTTGGACAGATTTAATCGCCACTCCTAAAAGTGATACCAAAGACCGACCATCATACAACATTGCAGCCAACGTACAGGCAGTACATACAACCCTAGACAATTATGAAATTTTCGCCTCCAACCTGGAGACAATAGATGAAGTCCTGACAATCAAGAAAAATTCCTTAGTTGACAATCCCAGTTTCCAAAATAGTATTGCTGCCATTCCCCAACCTAACCAAGGCTATGTCTATCTCGATTGGAAAACAAGTCAGCCTTTGTTAGAACGACAATTACCAGTTCTCAAACTCATAGAAATTTTCGGCAAACCGTTTTTTAACAACTTGCGATCGCTGACAATTAGTACTTACAACAGCGATACAGAATCACTCAAAGGCGGCGTTTTCTTGCAATTTCATGAATAATTGTTGCGTCTTTTACCTGGTTGCAAGCAGGGAATAGGGTTTCAAAGCCTCTCGACCTTTCGGGGAGAGGTTTGGAAGCGGGGTTCTTAGTATAGTTTTCGACTTTCCAAACCTCCTCTAAGTAAATGAAGCCCAACCTTACAGGAAATTTGTATAACTAATAAAAAAGGTGGTACATAAATTAGAATTTCCAGATAATTTTTTTATAAAATATGTATATATCATTACTATTTTAAAAGCCCGTTGGAGGGCTGCTATGAAATATTATCGCCCTCGACTTAATTATCGAAGTGGTTGCTTATTAGCTGTCATCGCTGCTATAACTGCTACACCTGTGATAGCACAAACAACTAACTTTGGAACTTTTAGCTTGTTGCCAGGCTTTGATCAAACCAAGGGAAAAGTTGCAGGTTATACAGGTGGATCTTATCCATTGTCTGCCATAACTAACCGCGATCGCGCTCAAAACCCCTGTATTGGCTTTGCCGATCCCAAACCAGATCACATTATGATTTTGGAAAAAGACTTTTCTCACCTAAAAATATTAGTTAACAGCAGCAACTACGATACGACTTTACTAATTCAAGGGCCAGGAGAAAACATTGTTCGTTGTGGTGATGACACTGGCAAGAAAAAAGACGCTAGCATTGATGACCAAAACTGGAAAAAAGGAACCTATCGAATTTGGGTTGGAACTTTTGCCCCTGGAGTTGAACGGAATTACACCTTGACAGTGCAGCAGTGAGGTGGGGAC
>NZ_AP018288.1:6903707-6959204 GCF_002368335.1 Nostoc sp. NIES-4103
CTGGCTACTTTCACCATACAAACTATCAGCCAATACTAATTCAATATTGAATCCTGATTTCATTAATTCTGTAATTATCTCTGATGCTAACTCTATTTGAGTTTTATATTTATCTGACTCCTTTAGTGTTCCTTTTGGTTTAAATACTTTGAACATTAATGGAAAAGTTATGTTGGCATCAACTCCATAAGCGTTAACTGAAACTATCCCATTATCTACTTTTCCTACGCTTCCCAAATATTGTCTAGCTACATAATCTGTCTTTTTACCTTTTTTCCTGTCTCCTGTTTCATCTATTACTACCGTAATTGCTTGACCATTTAATGCTCTTTTTATTTTCTTTAATCTTCGGCTCTTCAACTCATTTACTGACCAGTCTGAATTGGCTATAAAATGATGTAATGATTGGGCTGAGTTTATACTTACTACTTTCGCTATCTCTGGTAATGATTTTCTTTTGATTGCAGAAATTATCCCTAAGTGTAAATATTTGAAACATTCGTAATTTCTTACTTCTTTGAACAGGTCTAGGTACTCTGCACAATATTCATCTACGAGCGCAACTGTTGGCTGGGCATCTCTTGCCAAATGTTTCAGAATTTGTAATTCTACATCCATTGCCCTGCTTACCTTCCAGACTTTTTTCTTTTAATCCTTTTATTTAGAATACTCGGAAAGTGACAGAAGAGGGATATAGCAGTCGAATCATAGATTAGGACATTTTAAAATCGTCAATGACAGTAACAGTAAGGTTTTTACCTCCTGCCTCCTGCCTCCTGCCTCCTGCTATATTCAATAGATCTCTTGCAAAAGTCCTTTAACACCCCTCCCCGCAAGCGTGGAGGGGAAACTTTGACGCAAGTCAAAGGCGGGGTGGGGTTCTTTTTTTGATTTATGCAAGAAGTCTAATACCCAATCCCCAATACCCAATGCCCCATTCTCAGTATCTAAATTTTTAGAGATAACACTTGGGACGATAATATGGGAGAGTAGCTCGTTTTGCTTTCCGAGGGTATTATCTCGTGCTATCTACACTCCGTGCTGACTTTCGTATCATATTTGAACGTGACCCAGCTGCCCGTAACTGGTTGGAGGTCTTGTTTTGTTACCCCGGTTTGCAAGCCCTGGTATTTCATCGGCTAGCTCACTGGCTATATCATATCGGTCTTCCCTTTATTCCCCGGCTGATTTCTCACACAGCTCGGTTTTTGACTGGAATTGAAATCCACCCAGGTGCAACAATTGGTCATGGTGTGTTCATCGACCACGGTATGGGTGTGGTGATTGGTGAAACTGCGATCATTGGTGACTATGCTTTGATTTATCAAGGTGTTACCCTTGGCGGGACTGGTAAAGAAGGCGGTAAACGCCATCCAACTCTGGGTGAAAATGTTGTAGTTGGGGCTGGAGCTAAGGTATTAGGAAATATCCAAATTGGTAATAATGTCCGTATTGGTGCAGGTTCAGTTGTTCTGAGAGATGTGCCTTCTAGTTGCACAGTTGTGGGTGTACCTGGTCGCATTATCTATCGTTCTGGAGTGCGGGTTGCCCCCCTAGAACACAACAACTTACCAGACTCTGAAGCTGAAGTGATTCGCGCTTTAGTTGACCGCATTGAATGGTTAGAAGAACAAATCCAAACTCTACAACGCGTGCATTCACCTGAAAAAACTCCTGTGTTGGTGGGTGCTGTCAACTCTCACGAAGATCATTTATCACCAGATGCTCCTGTGTGTAGCCTCAGAGATAAAGCAATACAGCAGTTTCTAGATGGTGCGGGTATATAAAATAATTCGTAATTAATAATTCGTAATTCGTAATTGAATTAATAGGCATCAAAATAGCCAACTAATTCAAGACCACCAATTTAAGAATTTGGTGGAGAACTTCAACCCAGAATTACGAATTAGGAATTATACCAATTCTCTAAAATCCGGCAACACATTCAAACGCTAAAACCCAAACTATACCTGAATTTCTTAATTACGAATTACGAATTACGAATTACGAATTACGAATTTGTATTAGTTAATCGCCTCTGTTTAGCTGGGAAAAATCTGGGTTGATGACAAAAGAGCCACCTGACAAAAATTATTTCTATCGTCAGAAGATATTTACTATTCTTCTGGTGCTGATCAGTGGCTCTTTAATGTATTTGCTGTTAGTTCGACTAGGGTTGATGGTTCCTGTAGAGCAAATTCCTGGCGTGTTGTGCCTTGATAATTGTCAGCGTGAACTTAAGTTTCATATTCTCCCAGTCGGAAATCAATTATTGAATTACGACAAGCCTATTGAGCAGTTAATTCCAAGGGTTAACGATAAAAAGAATATATCTTTGCTCATCGAGAAATCCAAACACAGGCTGACACTGTACCATGAACGAAAACCTCTAAAATCATACCCAGTAGTTTTTGGTGCTAACCCTGTAGGCGACAAACAAGCAGAAGGTGACAGCAAAACTCCAGAAGGTATTCTGCGAATCAAAGACTTATATCCTCATCCGCAATGGTCGAAGTTTTTATGGCTTGACTATCCCAATGTGCAATCTTGGCGAAAGTATTTTCAGGCTAAAGTTAGTGGTAAGCTAGCTTGGCATCTTCCGATTGGCGGCGAAGTTGGTATACATGGCGTGCCTGTTGGTGGTGATAAGATGATTAGCGATCGCTACAATTGGACTTTAGGTTGTCCTTCTTTAAAAAACAAAGATGTGGATGAACTTTATCAATGGGTACAAAAAGGTACAGTTGTTGAAATTCTTCCTTAATTTGTAGATGACTGTTGGCTGTTCAAGGATTAACTTCTTGGCTAGACCACTGTTGATTTTCATCACGTTGATAAATTCTTCTATTTTGCGGTTCACCTCGTAATTCCAAATGGTCTACCTGCACTGGGTCAAGTAACAATAGGCAAAAATTTGGTAGTGGTTGTGTGGGGTTTGGTGGTGGCGGTGCAAAAGCTTCTGGTGCTGCGTCTCTGGGTTTACCAGGATGCGGCCAAGCAAATTGTATACGACCAGCATCACTCAGTTCTTGCCAGCTAGTTTTTCTGGCTGGCTGTAAATTAGGGTGATTGTCACTTGCTACTAAAGTTAAGTAGCCATTGATGCGGAATTGTTCTCTTGTATTGGGAAAGTACCAACAAATTTCAGCCCAAGGTTGTTGCTGTATCTGTTCTGCTTTCTCACTGCGGCTATCGGTGACAAATTTTAGCTGGTTGGTATCTTGGAGAAAACCACGAAAAACCACAGTACGATTAGCAGGACGATTATTTAGCCCTATTGTCGCCAGTTGCAGGTAACGGGCGTAAACAAGACTACGGTTGCGATGGAGGGCATGAGCGATCGCGCCTCGCCAAGGAGCAAGAGACATTGTAAAATTTCATTGCAGTGAACAGACTAGTTATACCATTTTGGATTTTAGATTTTGGATTTTGGATTTTGGATTGTAAAATATCCACTGAATCAGGAATAAGTAGGGTGTGCAATGCTTTTAGTGCTATGAAACCCTGATAATACGATTGCAGGCATTGCCCACCTTACAATTAATTGAGAATGGTGCAAGATTTCAGTTAAGCTTTTAACTGTAAACTGTATTTGAAAAGCCAGAATTATTATTAGATTTAGCCAAAGCAAGCGGCGGTCACATCCGTCAATTAATGCAAATAGCATCACAAGCATTTTTGACAGCAGCAACTCGCGGTAACAATCAAGTAACGGCTGATGATATCAGTTATGCTATTAACCAAGAACAGCTTAATTTTGAGCGGAGTATCTCAACAGAACTCTATTCAGCTTTGGCTAAAGTATGTATAAATAAAGATGTTACTAAAGATGAAAACGGTAGATTGATGCTGTTCAATCTTTGGGTTTTTGAATATAACGGCAAAAATCGCTGGAATTACGTTAATCCAGTTGTGAGGCAAATCCATGCTTTCCAAGAAGAACTCAAATCAGCCAGCAGTAACCCCTGAGTTAAATTTAGAGCAAGAGACTTTTCTCAAAATCAATCAACAGGCTTTGTCTGAACTGTTGACTTTTGTTGATTTTGCTGGCAATCAGTTAACCATTGGGTTCGTTGCTGTTAACTTTGCTCAAGATAGAAATACTTTAATTGAAATTCTCAAAAACCATCCCCAATATCAAGAAGATATTCAATTTGAAATTTTCAATTGTGATGATCCTAATTTGCGTTTTTTAAGGGATAAACTGATAAGTGATTTGAAAACAATTAATTTAGAAGCAGATAAAAAATTAGTTATAATTGTTATCGGATTAGAAAAGTCTATTGGTTTGTCTGGCGAATATCCCCCCGTACTGCAAGACTTAAATTTTGTCCGCGACGCTTTTATCAATAGCCTTCCTCACCCTTTATTGATATTTTTACCAGATGATGCACTCCAACGCTTGGCAAAGTATGCCCCAGATTTTTGGGCATGGAGAAAAGGAGTATTTTATTTTCAAACAGTTCCATCAACTCAAGAATTGGCTATTGAAAAAACTATCGAATCTGAAAAAATATTAGGAAGTTTAGATTTAGAGGAAAGGCAAGAACGCATCGATTTACTTGAGCGTTTGCTGATGGAACAATCAACAGATGTACGCACCCGCATTACTCTTTTGCAGCAGTTAGGTATTGCTTACAGGAGTATTGGCGAGGCGAAAAAAGCAGAAGATTTTTTACTCAAAGCTTTGAAGTTGACTGAAGAAGACGAAAATTTAGCAGGAATCAAAGCTAGTGTTCTCCATGAACTAGGTTACACATATCATGATTTGGGAGAATGGGACGAAGCGATCGCACTTTTCAATCAGTCTTTAGAAATAACACAACGCATTGGTGATGTTCAAGGCAAAGCAGCGACATTACACGAACTAGGACGTATGTACGCTAAGAAAGGGGAAGTGGATCAAGCGATCGCACTCTACAATCAGTCTTTGGAAATAACACAACGCATTGGTAATGTCCAAACCAAAGCGGCGACGTTGCACCAATTAGGAATGATCTACGCCCACAAAGGGGAAGTGGATCAAGCGATCGCACTCTACAATCAGTCTTTGGAAATAACTGAACGCACTGGGAATGTCCAAGGCAAAGCGGCGACGTTGCACCAATTGGGAATTCTCTACGCCGACAAAGGGGAAGTGGATCAAGCGATCGCACTTTTCAATCAGTCTTTGGAGATAAAAGAACGCATTGGTAATGTCCAAGGCAAAGCAATGACTCTCTCGTGGTTAGGGGGTTTGGCGGAACAGCAGAGTGAATACGCTAAAGCGATATCCTATTTGCAACCAGCTTTAGAGATTTTGCAAAAGTTAAAATTACCCGATGCTGAACGGGTGCAGGCAATCCTGGAGAGAATAATTCGTAATTCGTAATTCGTAATTCGTAATTACAGTACCGAAACATTTTTTGTTTCACGCAAAGGCAAAGCAACCCACAGACTAAAATAAAATCAAGCTTTTCAACCCGCGTAGGCGGGTTTTGTCTGTGTAGCCGCGACTTCCAGTCGCCTGGTACAAGATATGAGATAAACAATGCGGTATCTTAATTAATGAACCAATTTTCTATATTTATACCATCAAAATCTTGAAAATCTGCTACATTATTCGTTACTAAAATCAAGTTATTTGTAACTGCAATACTTGCAATTTGCCCATCAATAAATCCAGGATTTTTACCAATTTTTGATAATCTAGCTCTTTCCTGAGCATGATATTGTGCAGATTTTAGATCGTAATCAAATAAAGGAATTTCTGCTAAAATTACGTTATTGATATAATCCTCTATATCTTGACGTTTTTTAGAAATAGGAAGACGGAAACAACCATATAACATTTCATGGATAACTAGGATAGCTGTGGCTATTTCTTGTCTATATAATCTTAGCTTTTCCATTACTGTCTCGTTGGGATGAGGTCGTTTAGCCTCCGATAAAATGTTAGTATCTAGTAAATAATTTAGACTCATAAATTAACTTCTCTTCCAGGTGATTTATCCCGTAGATTTTCAAAAGTGTCATCATCAATACTTTTTAAATCAACCCTTTGTCTAAAGTCTTGTAAAGCTGACCAAAAATCAGTAATATCTTTACTTTCTCTTAAAGTCTTTTGATGTTCAGATATAGAAAAGGGTTTTTGAACTGATAATTTATATTTGAGAAATTGAATAAAATCTAAAACTTCTTGCTGTTTATCTGGTGGTAATTCTCGGAATGTTTGTATAACTGTTTGTTCAATAGTCATAGTTTTACCTCTGCTAGATGAGATATTATTACATTATAAATTTAGTTAAGAAAATGTTTTAAAAAGGGAAAGCAATAACTCTGTGGTGGTTAGGGCATTTGGCAGAACAGCAGCATTATTGACATTTTTGTAGGGTGGGCAATGCTTTTAATGCCATGAAACTCTGATTATTACGTTGCAGACATTGCCCACCTTACGGTTAATTGAGAGACCGGTGCAAGATCTCAGATAGGGTAATTCGTAATGCGTAATTCGTAATTCGTAATTACGGTACTGAAAGATTGTTTGTCTCACGCAAAGGCAAAGCAACCCACGGACTAAAATAAAATCAAACTTTTCAACCCGCGTAGGCGGGTAAAGCCTCGTGTAGCCGCGACTTCCAGTCGTCTGGCGCTGATTAATGAGTCTTTGATACTCGTGAACGAGTCTTTGATACTCGCGCGAGAGTCTTTGATATTCACGCGAGAATCTTTAATCCTCGTGAACGAGACTTGACAGCAATTCAACTGAGAGAATCAGGATCTACGCCAAGCGATCGCAACCGTTCTGCTAGTAATTGGGTACGTTCTTCTGGTGTTAAAAAGCGCTTTCCTTCTGCTTTATACCAATATACCCACTCGCGTGTAATGCCTAGATAAGTTCCTCGTTCTACGCCAATTCCTAAACCAATTTCTGGCAACCAAACAGGATTACCATCATATAATTCATAAGTATTATTAACTAATTTGTAAACTTCTAAACGTCGCTTGCGGCGACGGAATGGATTGTAAACTACATAATACAAAATCCCCAATTTTGCATACTCTACTTTTTTAGTCGAGTACTCACCACGGTATGTTTGAGATACTACCTCCAGCGCTAATATTGGAAGTTTCTTCTCTTCCCAAAGCACGTAACTAGGGCGGAGGTTTTCATCATAAAATCGCTCAACACCCAAACTCAAAAATCCATCTGGGACTATTGGTGCTATGTCTGGATCGTAATAAATACCCATATCAACACCAAAAAACCAATCCATGCGTTCTGCCCAAGCCATCGCTAAAATGGCCTTAAGTAAACCAGGTATTAAATCTTGTAATTCATTATCCACAGGTGTATCGTCAGAGTCAGGCAGTTCCTCAGAAGAAGGCAAGCAAGCTAATGGGTTGTACTCTAACATGATGGATTGACCATTTCTCTGAATAATCCGATCATAAATGATGGCTAATGACGGATACTTTTCTTAGTGTTTTAGTGTCTTCGTGGTTAAAAAATTTACTTTTGAACCACCAAGACACGAAGACACCAAGGTTAAAGGGCTACTTGCATGTCAAAAATCAAATAAAACTTCTATAGAAATCGTAATTAAATCTAACTTTACAAATTACGAATTACAAATTACTAACTTAAGTTTTACTTATAAATTCCCCCTCAGATGGGAGTACGGAAAGAATTTACTCGCTACACTGTCATTTATAAAGTTCTAATTGCAACTTTACTCTGTGAGTTCATCTCAGGGTGAGGGATATTATACATCATAAATTTATGTTGCAATTAGTACATTTGTTGGTTAGCGCAAAGTGGACATTTTGACAATCTTTAATCCTAAATCTACTTGGCGTATAGTCATAATCTGTTCGCACGCAACAAGACCTGATATATGGTTCGAGAGCTTGAAAGAAAACGTCAGAGTATACAGTTTCCCGAAACTGCACCTGCTGCCAATCCCGTATTTTTTAGAACTTACAGTCGCCGTACAAAGGCAGGGTTGAGGGAAACATGGGATGAGGTATGCGATCGCACTATCCAAGGCTTGATAGAGTTGGGTAAGCTACGCCCAGACGAAGTAGCAATCCTGGAGGAGATGCAAACAAACCTCAAAGCTTTACCCAGTGGCCGCTGGTTATGGGTTGGCGGTACAGACTGGATAGCCAAACCAAAGAACTTTTCTGGGGCTTATAATTGTACTTCTACCAACCTCCAAGACTGGAAGGCCTTCGGGTTAATGATGGATCTTGCCATGATGGGCTGTGGCACAGGAGCCATCATAGAACCACAATATATTAATCAGTTACCGCCCATACGCAATCATTTGCATGTCACTGTACAAGGAGAAATTGGTAGTACTCCTAAGCACCTGCGACGTGAATATACTGAAACTAATATAGAAGGTAATAGCGTCACTATTCACGTTGGCGATAGTCGTGAAGGTTGGGTTGAATCCTATCAAACTTTGCTAGAACTTTCCACTGATGAACGTTTTGCTCATGAAGTTCAAGTAATAGTTAATATTAGTGATGTCCGTGAAGCAGGAGAAGTTCTTAACGGCTTTGGCGGAATGGCTAATCCTGTAAAATTGCCTGGACTTTATCAGCGTTGTGCATCTATTCTCAATCAAGCTGTAGGACGACAATTAAATTCAGTTGAATGTTGTCTATTAATCGATGAAGCTGCGGTGACAATTGTTGCAGGCAATATTAGAAGAAGCGCGGGGATTCGTCAGTTTGTTGCTGAAGATCAATTAGGAGCTACTGCTAAAGATAACTTATGGCAGCAAGATGAACAAGGCAACTGGCGAATTGATCCAAAGCGTGATGCTTTGAGGATGGCAAATCACACCAGAGTTTTTCACCGCAAGCCAACATTAGAAGAATGTGTTGATGCTGTTCGCAAACAATATTACAGTGGCGAAGGTGCAATTCAATGGGCTGGTGAAGCTGTAGCTAGAGCAAACTGTGATTTGCTAACAACAAAAGCATTGAAAGTTGATTTCTTGGAAGCTTATAACCAAGGAACAGCAAAGCAGTGGTTACAAGAACACTATCCCAACCTTGATGCTAATGAATTAGAACATCGTTTAGCTCGCTATGGGCTAAATCCGTGTGGTAAGTAATTTTGCCTCACGTTAAACACCGGAGAAAATCGGTGAACCCTGCGATTGGGAATACCGAGGTAATCAAAGGAAATAAAACGCCTTTGACACCGTACAGACTAGAGAGTGAACCTTTTTAAATCAGGTATATATAAAAAAATTGCGTGATTTAAAAAGAATATAATCTGGGTTTTACCCCCGTTATCAAAAACGGCTCCACGAGTCTCCGGCTACTAAATATTGTCTGAAATCTTTAGTAGAAAATATAGTCGGATCTACGGGAAATCAAGAACTCGTAGAACTAGAGGATAAACAGCCCCTAGGTTAACAAAATGGAAATTATCGGTAGTAATTTTCACTGCAATTTATCAGAGGTTCATCTCAATCAAATTGACCCTTATAACTATCAAGAACAAGAGGAGGCTTTCACCGCTGGGGCGTTATCTGTAGCCGCACTTTTAAATCATCAATTCCTCGAACCTCGCTATCAAGAAAGCAGAGAATTAGACCCAATTGTGGGCGTTTCTTTCACAGGTTTATTTGATTTCTTTGTTCATGCTTTTGGTGTTGACTGGCTGCGTTGGTGGGCTGAAGGTAGACCCGCTACAGCCCAAGGATTAGCATTTAAGCGTGAAGAAGAGAAATATTTAAGTTTCTGGAGAGAGACTGTACATCGCGTGGTTTGGGAATATTGCGATCGCCATCATCTCAAACGCCCCAATCGCTGCACAACAGTACAACCCAGTGGTACCAAAGCTTTACTAACTGGTGCGAGTTCCGGCTGGCACCCCCCGAAAGCCCAAAGGTTTATTCGCCGCATCACTTTCCGCAAAAATGACCCAGTAGCCTTAGCTTGTATTGACTACGGTTACAATGTGATTCCTTCCCAATCTGACAAAGACGAACAAGGCAATTTGTTAAACGATCCCTTTGATCCTCGCGTCAGTGAATGGTTAGTGGAAATTCCTGTTTCCGTACCTTGGGCTGATTTACCAGGTGCAGATGAAATCGATGTTTCTCAGTTTTCCGTCTTAGCCCAACTCGATTTCGTCATGCAAGTGCAGCAACATTATGTCACCCACAACACATCTGCTACCCTAGAACTGCGGTCTGATGAAGTAGAAATTCTGGGGCAAAGGATATATGATGCGATCGCTAATGATGAAGGATATATCTCAGCTGCCCTTTTAGCTCGTTTTGATGATTTACAATCATTCCCGCGTTTGCCGTTTGAACCAATAGATAAAGCAACTTACGAACATTTGAGTCAACAGGTAAAAGCCAGACGCAAAACAGATGATTTCTGTGCAGTTCTTAGCCGCTATGATTCAGGTGAACTAACAGAAGCCGGCCCTAGTGGTTGTGACTCTGATAAATGTATGTTTCCAGATCAGCAACCAATTTCATAGGGACTGGGGACTAGGGACTGGTGACTGGGGACTGGGGACTAGGGACTGGTGACTAGGGACTGGTGGCTGGTGACTGGGGAAAGATTTTCTAAATACCCAATCCCCAATCCCCAATCCCCAATCCCCAATACCCAATCCCCAATCCCCAATCCCCAATCCCCAATACCAATCCCCAATCCCCAATCCCCAATCCCCAATCCCCAATCCCCAATCCCCAATCCCCAATACCCAATCCCCAATACCCAATCCCTAATCCCCAATCTCCACGTTACGATTAATTAAGAAGTGATAATTTTTTTACGGCAGTGCCAGGAGATTCCTCGTGTTTATTGATGAATTGTCACCAATATTTAAACAATTTATCCAGCACCCAGCCTCATTTTTGGGTGGGTTTGTCTCTGGTGTACTTCGACTCAACCTTGCAGACGATCCCGTTAAAAGCTGGCTAGATCAACAGATCCGTCCCGGCAGTTATTCTTCCTCAACTACTGAGGTGCATAATGGTAAAGCTAATGGCCCTCAATCAATTGCGATCGAATAAATTTTTGATTAATCTCAAATCCAGTTAATCTTGTAACAAAATTGAGCCATCATAATTCACCTGCAACTTGCCTCTATTTCATGATCAGGCGAGTTGCAGATGATTTTTTTTAATTAACTGTAATATAGCAGTCGCCAGTAGTGTTAGGACATCAACAGATAATAAAACCTAGACACAAAAAGACTTTTCACCCAGTCACCAGTCCCCAGTCCCTAGTCCCTAGCTATATTTATCAAACAGAATTCAGGAGTCAGGAGTCAGAATTCAGCTTGGGAATTCTGTACGAGTGGCGGATGAATAAAGGGGTTTAAAACCCCCACTAAATCGAAAATTTAGTGGTCTTCAATTAGTGGAGGGTTTGAATCCCCCACTAATTGCATTCTGACGGAGTGAATTCTGACTTCTGAGTTCTTCTTCAATAATCCCTTTTCCCTGTAAGATTACCGATCCAAATTTTTCTCCCCTGCTCCCCCGCTTTACCTGTTAGTTCTACGTCCATTTTGTTCTCGGCATCCACCAAGAATTGAATATGGTAACCATCGGCACGGCGCACTAACCTAACTCGTTTTATCTGGTCTAACTGATAGTAGTTTAAATCCCACGTCCCTTTAAGTTTTAGCTTGCCTATCCCTTTGTTATCTGTGAAAGTAATTTGTTTCCTAGTGGGAGAAAGCGACCAACCAGAAGTTTTATACTCAACTGAACGGCAGTTTTTCTTAAACCTTGGATACCTCACATCTTGCACCAAGTAGGATAAATACTGAATACGTAAATTACAAGTACAAAGCATCACATATTTATTAAGTAACTAGATACTTAATGCGAGGTTGTTTAAAGTACTTAATCTCGCCTTAAATACTTAAGTATTTAAGCAAATAACTTTATAAATAATAATAATCATTTAAGGGGGAGTGAGTTGGCGAGCAGCGCTCGCCAACTCACCTCAGAGCGCGATTATCATTTTCATTAGGAACTATATAGAAAGTTTCCGTATAATAAAAGGACAGGTCTTCGGTACATTCACATGGTGATACACGCATAATAGTTCAACCAACAGCCTGATCATATGCTCTACAAAAACGCACTTCAAAGCAAAATTCTTTGCGCTGTCGTCGCGGTGGCGACGCTCGCACCGGTTACAAGTCACGCACAGGACTGGATTGGTCCTACCCCGATGGACTACGCCAACATGAACATGAATTTCGCCAACACGCTCATCAACAACGCCATGATTGAGAGGATGACGCGTAGAGGTGGAAGCAGCAGTGCAAGACGCTCCGGTGTCACCACGACAGAGACGGAAAGCAAAGTCGGCACTTCGCCTGCGTCCTTCTCATATACGGTAACGCCTGCACAGCGCACGGACTATCGCAACGCCTACCTCGCCAATCTTGCAAAGAGCCAACCGACGCTGGCTGCAAGCCTGCGGACGCAGTTTCAGAAACACGACTACAGTACAATTTATAACGGACTACTTACCGGCACTGGTCTCACGAGCAACAACCTCGCCGATGCCTTTACTGCCTACACAGTGCTGGGATGGATGGTGGTGAATGGGCATACGAGCGACCCGTCACCGACATCTGTTGCCGGCGTGCGGCGGCAGTGGGCGAACGCGCTTGCCAACACCGACTTCGCCGCGAACGAGGACAGCCGCCGTCGAACCGCTGAAGAGCTGAAGATTAAAATGGTGTTGCTGCACGCGGGTTGGAAAGAAGCGAAAAAGACCAAACAGAGCGCGGCATATGCCAACGCGGTGGACAGGCTGTTTCAATCGCAGTTGAAGCTGAAGATGCAGAGCATGACGCTGGGCGCGTCGGGATTGAAGATACGCGGGTAGCGGCGGGGCATCCCGTCCTTTTTAAAGCTAGGGAAATGTCCAACCCGTTGGGGGGAGTCACCTAGAAGCCCCCGCCGTCTCGAAGAGCGGCGCGGGGAGTATGTCACTTCATCTTCCCTAAAATTATTGTGTCTTCTTTTTTACTTCATATTGCACACATGATTCTTCTTGCACGTAGTTGTGGATTTGACATCTCTGTTTCCAGGTGCAAGATGTGAGTATGTGTTAAAAATGCTGATTTCAGCAATTGAAAATCGCACAACTATAACACAATAACTTCCAAATTATCAAATATATAAGATTGTCTAATTTTGTGTTATTTAGGGTTTGTAAATTCCCATACTTTGAAAAATGTCACGATCAGTTATTATATGAGCGTATGCGTAAGTTCAGCCACATAGTCAGTTTAGTTGAAGTTTATGGCATCATTATGGTTGCTGCCCCACAATGTTGCCATCGGTCAATCAGAGCAGACTATGCAGGATTTGCAATTTGTTTAAATCTGTTTTCCCTCTGAACTAATCGCTTTTTGTTGAAAATTACCTGATCCCACATGACTATTTACGTTGGAAACCTCTCCTACCGCGCCACCGAAGCAGATTTGAAAGCCGTATTTGCAGATTACGGTGAAGTAAAAAGAGTTGTACTACCTACTGACCGCGAAACAGGGCGTATGCGCGGCTTTGCTTTTGTTGAGATGATGGAAGATGCCCAAGAAGATGCTGCTATTACTGAATTAGATGGGGCAGAATGGATGGGTCGTCAACTCAGAGTCAATAAAGCCAAACCGCGAGAGGAAAATAACAACCGACGAGGTAATTGGTCGAAAAAACAAGACTATTAATCAAGGTGAACATCTAGAATAGCACATTGTTTTTTAGTTATGCAATATAGTAGGTTGCACAAATCTACTAACAATAATTGAAGAAGAATTCAGAAGTCAGAATTCACTCCGTCAGAATGCAATCAGTGGGGGATTCAGACCCGCCACTGATTGAAGACCACCAAATTTTTAATTTGGTGTGGTGTTTCACCGTTTATTCATCCGCCACTCGTACAGAATTCGCGCCTGAATTCTGACTCCTGACTCCTGAATTCTTTCTTGTTAAAACTAAAACAATAGTACAACCAAGACCCAGACTAGTTGTGAGCAGCAGACCAATTTCACAACTAGTCTTTTTTTTACTAATTTTAAATAAATTTTATTAAATAAACTTACTTAAGTTCTTTATCCGCCATTGAAGTGGATACTTTACCCTGGCCAGGGAAACGACTACCACAACGGTAACGTCTTGGAGGATGGAAAACCTGCATTTCTTTAGTTTATCTAAAATCACATCTCAGTTAGAGAATTACCTTTCTAAGATAGAGGCAGCAACTAAAAATTGCGATATACAACCTGACCAACCCAACTTACAGCCAGTCAGCAAGGGGAACACAAAAATGGCTAAAACGCCAGAATCTTTAGAATTGTCTATTAACGACGCTACAGACAAAAGCTTAGATCGTGATTGTACAACTTTATCTCGCCACGTTCTACAGCAACTTCAAAGTTTTTCGCCAGATGCACAGGATTTGAGTGCGCTAATGAATCGTATCGGTCTTGCAGGCAAATTAATCGCTCGTCGTCTCAGCCGTGCAGGTTTAATGGAGGGTGTTCTGGGATTTACTGGAGAAGTCAATGTGCAAGGAGAATCCGTCAAAAAGATGGATGTCTATGCCAATGATGTTTTTATCTCAGTGTTTAAGCAAAGCGGCTTAGTTTGTCGCCTAGCTTCCGAAGAAATGGAACAACCTTACTACATACCTGAAAATTGTCCCATTGGTCGCTATACCCTACTGTATGACCCCATTGATGGCTCATCAAACACTGATACCAACCTCAGTTTAGGTTCCATCTTTTCCATTCGTCAACAACAGGGAACCGATAGCGATGGTCAAGCAACTGACCTACTCACCAACGGACACAAACAAATCGCTGCTGGATACATACTGTATGGGCCCAGCACCATGCTAGTTTATACTATAGGTAATGGGGTTCATTCGTTTACCCTTGATCCCAGCTTGGGAGAATTTATTCTCACAGAAGAAAACATCAAGATTCCTAACCACGGCCCTGTTTATAGCGTTAACGAAGGCAACTTTTGGCAGTGGGAAGAGTCAATCCGCGAATACATCCGCTACGTGCATCGTACGGAAGGCTACACTGCTCGTTATAGTGGGGCAATGGTCAGCGACATCCATAGAATTTTAGTTCAAGGCGGCGTATTTCTCTATCCTGGCACAATTCAAAAACCAGAAGGTAAATTGCGCTTGCTTTATGAAACTGCTCCTTTAGCCTTTTTAATTGAACAAGCAGGTGGTCGTGCAACTACAGGATTGGTAAATATCCTGGACGTAGTGCCGAAAAAACTGCATCAGCGCACGCCTCTAATTATTGGTAGCAAAGAGGATGTAGCCAAGGTGGAGTCTTTTATTCAAAACGGTCATTAGAAGAGGAGGTAGGAGGTGATGAAGCCCATAAAATCAAATTTGGGACTGTTTTTTACTGTCAATTGATTACTGCCATGCATTAAAGATGCGTCTAAAACACGCCAGTAAATAAAAGATAATTTATGGCGATTTAGATTGGGAATGCAAAATAGCGCTTGAAAAATGTGAAAGAGGGATTATCTCAGCTGGCCGATGCGATAAGTGATTGGCAACGCCAAAATTCAAAAGTCACCATCAAGATTTTGATGGGTTTTGCCAACTTCACTTGGAAACATCATTAACAGGAGCGAAATAACATAGCTATGGCAACCAATCATTTATTAGAGATTCAACAATACGGTCAAAGTATCTGGATGGATAATTTGAGCCGTGACATTATTCAATCAGGTGAACTGAAAAACCTAGTTGAGAATCAAGGAATAACTGGGATTACCTCTAACCCAGCCATTTTTGAAAAAGCGATCGCAGGTAATGTCATTTATGATGCGGACATAGAAGCAGGAATTCGCGCTGGTTTACCAACAAACAAAATTTATGAGTCGCTGATTTTTGCAGATATCCGCAACGCCTGTGATATCCTGCGTCCTGTATATGAAGCCTCGAATCAACTCGATGGTTATGTGAGTATCGAAGTTCCGCCAGATATTGCCCATGATACTCAAGCTACCATCAACGAAGCCCGCCGCTATTTCACTGAAATTGACCGGGAAAATTTAATGATTAAAATTCCTGGTACAACAGCTGGTTTACCAGCTGTGGAACAGGCGATCGCTGATGGTATTAACGTCAATATCACCCTGCTGTTTTCTGTACAAAGTTACATCAACACAGCACAGGCTTACATTCGCGGCTTAGAAAAACGCGTGAGTGAAGGTAAAGACATCAGCAACATTGCTTCAGTGGCTAGTTTCTTCCTCAGCCGGATAGATAGCAACATTGACAGCAAGATTGATGCTAAGTTGAAAAAAGGCGTTGATGACATTGCCGTGGAAGCAAAGCTAAGAGCCGTCAAAGGAAAAGTAGCGATCGCTAATGCCAAGATTGCCTATCAAGAATACAAGAAAATTATTACAAGCGATCATTGGCAAGCCTTAGCAGAAAAAGGAGCAAAAGTACAGCGGTTACTTTGGGCCAGCACCAGCACCAAAGACCCCAACTACAGCGACGTGATGTATGTCGATGAGTTGATAGGCCCAGATACCGTGAACACCTTGCCACCTTCGACAATTACAGCTTGCGCTGACCACTGTGATGTAGCAAATCGTGTAGAAACAAATGTCGAGGAAGCTTACCAACTCATCGAAAGCCTGAAAGACCCCGACATCAACATCGATATCAATGCCGTAATGGACGAACTGCTAACCGAAGGTATTCAAAAGTTTGTCCAGCCATTCCAGTCCTTGATGAACTCTTTAGAAGAGAAAGTCAAGTTATTGTCGCCAGTATAGGGACTGGGGAATGGGGAATGGGGACTGGGTACTGGGGAGCCAGTCGCGTGCGGAGGTTCCCTCCGCCCTTGCAAACTGGCGTGACAGGAAAAGATTTTTCCTCTTCCCCTTCCCCTTCCCCTTCCCCTTCCCAAATTCAAAACCCAAACTCCAAAATCCACAACTTCTATGGTTAGTCTGCTAGAAAATCCTCTGCGCGTTGGTCTACAACAGCAAGGGATGCCCGAACCTCAAATTATAGTCATCTTTGGTGCCTCTGGTGACCTTACTTGGCGTAAACTAGTGCCAGCACTTTACAAATTGCGGCGAGAACGGCGCATCCCACCAGAAATCACCATCGTCGGCGTAGCACGTCGAGAATGGAGTCATGAGTACTTCCGTGAACAAATGCGGAAGGGTATGGAAGAAGCTCATGGCGGTGTCGAACTGGAGGAACTTTGGCAAGACTTCTCTCAAGGTCTGTTCTACTGTCCTGGAGACATAGACGACCCTGAAGGATACCAAAGACTGAAAAATTTCTTGAGCGAATTAGACGAAAAACGGGGTACACGCGGCAATCGGATGTTTTACCTCTCAGTTGCCCCGAAATTCTTTCCTGAAGCCATCAGGCAACTAGGGGGAGCAGGAATGCTAGACGACCCCTACAAGCATCGTCTGGTGATTGAAAAACCCTTTGGTCGTGACTTGGCATCTGCTCAAAGCCTCAACGTAGTAGTACAAAAATTCTGTAAAGAAAACCAAGTCTACCGCATTGATCACTACTTAGGTAAAGAGACAGTTCAAAATCTCTTGGTTTTTCGCTTTGCCAACGCGATTTTTGAGCCGTTGTGGAATCGTCAATTTGTTGACCACGTACAAATTACTGTAGCAGAAACCGTAGGCGTGGAAGATAGGGCTGGTTATTATGAAACCGCTGGCGCACTGCGGGATATGTTGCAAAACCACCTCATGCAACTTTACTGCTTAACAGCAATGGAAGCGCCTAACTCAATGGATGCCGACAGCATCCGCACGGAAAAAGTTAAGGTACTTCAAGCTACCCGCCTAGCTGATGTTCATAATTTGTCGCGTTCAGCCGTGCGTGGTCAATATAGTGCTGGTTGGATGAAGGGACAACCAGTACCAGGATATCGTCAAGAACCAGGAGTTGACCCCAACTCCACAACACCTACCTATGTAGCCATGAAGTTTTTGGTTGACAACTGGCGTTGGCAAGGTGTTCCTTTTTACCTACGTACAGGTAAGCGGATGCCGAAAAAAGTCAGTGAGATTTCTATCCACTTCCGCGATGTTCCTTCACGGATGTTTCAATCCGCCGCCCAACAGAGAAATGCCAACGTTTTGGCAATGCGGATTCAGCCCAATGAAGGAATTTCCCTGCGTTTTGATGTCAAAATGCCAGGAGCAGAATTCCGCACCCGTTCTGTAGATATGGACTTCAGTTATGGTTCCTTTGGTATCGAAGCAACATCCGATGCCTACGATCGCCTATTCCTTGATTGTATGATGGGCGATCAAACATTATTCACAAGGGCCGATGAAGTAGAAGCAGCTTGGCAGATAGTAACTCCAGCCCTTTCGGTTTGGGATGCACCCGCAGACCCAACCACCATCCCCCAGTACGAAGCCGGTACTTGGGAACCAGCGGAAGCAGAATTTTTGATTAACCAAGATGGTCGTCGCTGGCGCAGACTCTAAAAAGTTAGGAGTTAAGAGTTGACGGTTATGAATTAACCGTCATCAGTGATTAGTTCTAAATTAAGAGTTATGAGTTAATCATTTTTAACTCCTAACTCCTAACTCCTAACTCCTAACTTATTCAAACAAACAAGCTGACCACTCAAAACTACTATGACTCCCCAAGCTCCTACAATTTTTTCACTCCAAGCACCCAAGGATATTTCGCTTACAGAAATTGAAGCGGAACTTAATCAAATTTGGCAAAGTTACGGCATTACCGGCGAGGATGGAGGGCTTCCTGCTGCTACTCGCGCTACTACATTTACTTTAGTAGTTTACGAACCAGAAGAAACCCAGTATTTGTTAGCTGCTTTGGGTTTTTACAACGGCCCCATTGATGGAATTTTAGGGCCTCAAACAGATGTAGCACTACGGCTAGTACAACAAAAATACGGTCTGCCGGAAACTGGAACAGCAACAACTGAAACCCTCACCGCATTGCGTGAAGAATTTGTCAAACGTCAAGGAAACGGAAACGGCGCTACGGCAGACAATGGTGGTAATGGTGCTTACAGATTTAATGCAGCAAGCCCCACCATTGCCGATGAAATTGCCCTGCGTAACCCTTGCCGCATCATTGCCTTGTGTCCGATCGCAGGTGAAGATGAAGGTGTGAAGGCTCAAGTTTCTGCCTATTGCCCTATTCAAAAGCAATCTTCTAGTACACTCATTTGCTGCGAATACATCACTCTCAGCGGCACCACCGCCGCTTTAGAACGGGTAGGAGGTATGATTCCAGCATTGTTGATTGGTGGACTACCGAAGTTTCTGTGGTGGAAGGCAACACCAGACCCCGATAACTCTTTATTCAAGCGGTTGGCTGCAATCTGCAATAATGTGATTGTGGATTCTTGCAACTTTAACGAGCCAGAAAGTGATTTACTCAGCTTGCAAGAGTTGGTAGAAACTGGTGTCCCCTTAGCTGACTTGAACTGGCGTCGTTTGTCAGCATGGCAAGAGTTGACAGCCGAAGCCTATGACCCACCACACCGTCGTGCTGCCCTGCCAGAAGTTGATAAAGTTACCATTGATTACGAAAAAGGCAACCCTGCCCAAGCTTTGCTATTTTTGGCCTGGCTAGCAAGTCGCTTGCAATGGCAGCCTGTTTCCTATCAGAAAGAAAGCGGAGACTATGATATTACTCGCATTCACTTTGTAGCTCAAGACCAGCGACAAGTAGAAACCGAGTTAGCAGGTGTACCGGTTGCTGATGCAGGTCAAATTGGTGGCGATTTAATTGCTTTGCGTCTGAGTTCCACAAATCCCAAGGCAGACTGTGGGACTGTAATTTGTTCGGAAACCGGCGGTTGTATGCGGATGGAAACCCACGGTGGTGCCCAAGCCGCAGGATTATT
The DNA here is from genome assembly GCF_002368335.1 of Nostoc sp. NIES-4103. GTDB lineage: Bacteria > Cyanobacteriota > Cyanobacteriia > Cyanobacteriales > Nostocaceae > Amazonocrinis. The sequence continues at coordinate 6,923,623 of NZ_AP018288.1, forward strand.
TCAACAGGTGAGTTCGCTTTCTGAACAAAAGGCGGAAGCATTGCTGAGTCAGCAAGTCCAACGCTGGGGTCGTGAGTCACTTTTTGAAGAAAGTCTTGCAGTTATCGCGCAAATTCTGAAGTCGGGAGTGAAGAGTTAGGTTAACCCAGGAACGGGAAAATACTTCTATAGCCTCCAGATTCTGGGATATTTCTCAGCAAATCTGGGGGTATTTTTATGTTTATATCTCAATATTATGCCTGTAATTGCTGTATTTCCTCAACAGATAACCCTGTGACTCGTGCAATTAATTCAATTTCCATTCCCTTACTAAGCAGATTTTTGGCAATTTGTCGAGCTTTTTCTTGACTGCCTTCAGCTTTACCTTCAGCTTTACCTTCAGCTTTGCCTTCAGCGAGAATTTCTTGATAAATCACAGATTCTTGCATAAGCTCTTTTCGCAGGATACGTTGAATCACCTCTTGTTTCAATACTAGCCCAGCGAGAATAGCAGTTGATGCTGCCACATTACTTTGCACTCGTTGGTCAGATTGGTGATAGATTAGACAATTCCAAGATGCGATGCATCGAAAAAGTTATTGTATAAAAAGTTTATTTGTTTTTTATGTCTTTAATTATTGCTGGAGAACGTAGTGGGGTAGGCAAAACAACAGTCACGCTTACCCTTTTAGCTTCTTTATGTCGTCGTGGTGGTGTAGTGCAATCTTTTAAGGTAGGGCCGGACTATATTGATCCGATGTTTCATCAGCACGTTACTGGTCGTGCTTGTCGGAATTTAGATCCGGTGCTAACTTCGGAAGCTTATGTAAAAGAATGTTTTGCCCGTCACAGCCAAGGCAGTGAATATACTTTGGTAGAAGGAGTAATGGGATTATTTGATGGAATTGGGAATCGGGAATCGGGAATTGGGAATGGAGAAGAAATTGATCAATGCTTGACTGATTTTGCTAGTACAGCCCACATTGCGCGGCTTTTAGATTTGCCTGTGGTGTTGGTAATTGATTGCAGTCGCTTGTCTGGTTCTGTGGCTGCGATCGCTCACGGTTACAGTTCGTTTGATTCTAGAATTAAAATAGCTGGAATAGTCTTAAATAGAGTCGGCAGCGATCGCCACCTTTCATTACTCAAAGATTCCCTCAAAGCTTTACAACTACCCATTCTCGGTGTGCTACGCCGTCAGGATAACATCGCCATTCCTGACCGTCATCTCGGTTTAGTACCCACAGCAGAACTTCCCGAACTAGATGCTGTAATTAGTCGTCTTGCCGATTTAGGCGATACTTGCTTTGACTGGCAAAACCTGTTACCTTTATTACAACCAAAATCTCTCCCTCATCCCCCTCATCCCCCTCATCCCCCTCATCCCCCTCATCCCCCCATCCCCCCAGTCAAAATTGCCATTGCCCGCGATCGCGCTTTTAATTTTTATTACCAAGACAATCTCGACTTACTGCAACAGTTGGGTGCAGAACTAGTTTTCTGGAGTCCGCTAGCGGACGAATTACCAAAAAATGTGCAGGGAATGTATTTTGGTGGTGGTTTTCCAGAAGTCTTTGCCCAGCAACTAACGGAAAATACTAGCGCACGTAATGCTATTAAAACAGCGATTTTTGCAGGAATACCTACAATTGCTGAGTGTGGCGGATTAATGTATTTGTGTGAGCAAATTATCGATTTTGAGGGTAAACCTTGGCCGATGGTAGGAGTGCTACCGACATCTGCTGTCATGGATAAACGCTTAACTTTAGGTTATCGTCGTGCAGTAGCTTTGTCTGATAGTTTGTTAGTACCGAAAGGTAGCAATATTTACGGTCATGAATTTCATCGTTCCCGATTAATCTCAACTTCTCATCAACCTCTGTTTGCAACTTATCGCTACGATTGTGACGAAAATATGGGATATGAAGGATGGGCATTACCTGTAAATGTTCACGCTTCTTATATTCATGTCCACTGGGGAGCAAGTGTAGAGATTCCACAGCGGTTTATTCAGCAATGTCTTAATAATTCGTAATTCGTAATTCGTAATTCGTAATTAAAAAAGATGAAATTTGATGATTGGCAAGTCTTATAAACAAAAATTAACGTTCTTGAGATGTTGGCACATGAATGTTTTCATTTAATCTGCGAATCAAACGAGATAATTCACGAATGATATTTACGGCAATTTCAGGAGTTTCTTCAATGGCATCATAAAGCTGCTCTTGCGTCAGTTCCAAAAATTCGCAAGGTTCTAAAGTAGTAGCAGAGGCAGAACGAGGTTGAGTATCAAACACTGCCATTTCACCAAAGTATTTGCCACGGTCTACTTCTGCGAGTTTTTTATCCCCAATATGAACTTTAACTCGACCTGACACGACTATGTATAGCGATCGCCCTTCTTCACCCTGTTTAAAGATGGTGTAATTAGCAGGAAATGACAACTCATGCATCACTGAAGTCAGTCGCACAATAAAATCATCCCGCAATTCTTTAAAAATCGGGACTCGCCGCACAAATAATAAACGGTCAACGCTGCTGAGCATAATTCGTTAGAACTTACACATTAACAATATCAAATATTTCAGTAAGGAAAAATCAACTATCAGATGAGTAAGAGCGCGATTAGCCATATTAACCGATAATTGGGGAATGGGGAATGGAAAATTGGGAATGGGGCATGGGGCATGGGAAATCATACAGAATAACTAGCAATTCTTAATACCTACTGCTCCACGTTCCATACTCATAGGACTTACGCAAAACTAAACCCTAATTCAGACAATTCATCAATTAGCGCTGAATAAAAATAAGAGTTTCGACTCTCGTTTGTATCAGTCCTGACTCAATGCCCAATGCCCAATGCCCAATGCCCAATGCCCAATGCCCAATGCCCAAAGTATGATGTTCAGGAAATGGTGCTTGCGACTATTCATAGTATTCCTGGGGCTGTGGCTAGTCTTAGATCTAGTTTCCCGCCTAGGAGCAGAAATTTTCTGGTTTGAGGAAGTCGGCTACCTGCAAGTCTTTCTGCTGAGAGTAGTGTCAAAAGGTGTTTTATGGGTAGTGGTAACTACTATAACTGCTGCCTATATGCTAGGAAACCTGGCTTTGGCACAACGGCTGAAGTATCCTAAGTCTTTGAAAATTGAGGAAGTTAGGCGTGAGGAAGTAGGATTTAGCAGGGAACTAAAAAAATTTCTCAGTCCTCGTTATTCACAACCCGATAATGTTCTGACACCTGATATCGCAGGTATTCAACCGTTAAAGTTGCGCTGGCTGTCACTGCTGGTTTTGGTGTTCAGCTTGTTGATAGGGCTAATGCTGGCTCACTACGGTAAAATTGTCCTTTCATATTGGCATTCTCCAGTTAATCAGGCTAATCTATCTGTTCCTGTACTCTTTCGACCAGAAGCTATTTGGCAACTGTTAACAGAGATTGTCTCACCAATTTGGTATTCGGGCTTGCTTGTAGGGATAGCGATCGCTATCCTAATTTATCCCCAATTTTTACTTTTGGCGATCGCAATTTTGTTCTGCGTCGGCTTTGGGTTCATCTTTTCTCAACATTGGGCTAAGGTGCTGCTATACTTCCACCACCTTCGTTTCAATCAGTCTGAACCTTTATTTAATCAAGATATCAGCTTTTACGTATTTTCACTGCCTTTTTGGCAACTATTAGAACTCTGGTTGATGGGATTATGTTTGTATAGCTTTCTTGCCGTTAGCCTCACCTATCTGTTGTCAGCAGACAGTCTCAGCCAGGGAATTTTTCCAGGGTTTTCACAAAAGCAGCAGCGCCATTTATACGGTATGGGCGGTTGTTTGATGCTGGTGGTAGCTTTGAGCTATTGGCTGAGTCGTTATGAATTAGTTTATTCTACTCGTGGTGTGAGCTATGGGGCTAGTTATACCGATGTGATGGCACAATTGCCAGCTGACACCGTTTTGTGTGTTTTGGCAGTAGCGATCGCATTCTACCTGCTATGGCGAACATTACTCTGGCGACCCAAGTCTCAGTATCGCCAATTAACATTTTACGGTTTGGGTGTTTACTTACTCCTGGTTGTAGTAATTGGCTTGATTTTCCCCACAGCGGTGCAATATTTAATTGTTGAGCCTAATGAATTGCAACGCGAGCAACCATATATTCAGCGTACTATTGCTTTAACTCGGCAGGCCTTCGATTTAGAAGCAATTGATGCTAGAACGTTTAACCCGCAAGGAAGACTGACTGAAGCTGATCTCAAAGCCAATGACTTAACAATTCGCAATATTAGGCTTTGGGATGAGCGACCGTTGTTAGAAACGAACCGCCAGCTGCAACAAATTCGACCATATTACCGTTTTCCCGATGCCGATATTGACCGTTACACTTTAGAAACAGAACAAACAGCATCCAGACCAAGTACCACCGAAAAGCTTCCAGAACCAGCTAACAACAAAGAAAGACGGCAGGTATTGATTTCTGCACGCGAATTAGATTACACCGCTGTACCCCAGCAAGCCCAGACTTGGGTAAACCGCCATCTCATTTATACTCATGGCTACGGTTTTACCATGAGTCCAGTGAATACAGTCGGGCCGGGAGGACTACCAGAATATTTTGTCAAAGATATTATCGGCAATACTAGCGCCCTGACTACTTCAAGTGAAGCCGTTCGTGAAAGCATTCCCATTGGGCAACCCCGAATTTATTATGGGGAAATTACGAATACATATGTCATGACTGGCACGAGGGCTAGAGAACTGGACTATCCCAGTGGCAGCGATAATGTTTACAATTCCTACGATGGTCGCGGTGGTGTAAAAATCGATTCCCTGTGGCGAAGGTGGCTATTTGCTATGTATTTGAAAGATTGGCAAATGGCACTGACACGGGATTTTTTGCCAGAGACGAAAGTATTGTTTAGGCGGAATATCAAGCAGAGAATTCAAGCGATCGCACCTTTTTTACGCTACGATAGCGACCCCTATCTGGTGGCTGCCGATAGCAATTATGAAAGTAACAATGAAGACTTTCCAGGAAGAAAAAACTATATTTACTGGATGATTGATGCTTACACCACAAGCGATCGCTATCCTTACTCAGATACTGGTAGCGAAGACATTAACTACATTAGGAACTCCGTCAAAGTAGTAATTGATGCATATAACGGCACTGTTAACTTTTATATTGCCGATGCCAGAGACCCCATCATTGCTACTTGGTCAGCCATCTTTCCTAATTTATTCAAACCCCTCACTACCATGCCAGTTGCCCTCCGCAACCATATCCGCTATCCAGTAGACTTCTTCAAAATTCAGTCTGAGCGGTTAATGACCTACCACATGACTGACCCCCAAGTATTTTACAACCGGGAAGACCAATGGCAGATTCCCAATGAAATTTATGGCAGTGAAGCCCGTCCGGTACAGCCATATTACTTAATTACTAGCCTTCCCACCGTACCCTTTGAAGAATTTCTCCTTCTTTTACCATACACACCCAGACAGCGGACTAATTTAATCGCTTGGTTAGCAGCGCGATCAGATGGCTATAACTACGGTAAGCTATTGCTGTATATCTTTCCCAAGGAACGCCTAATATACGGCCCAGAACAAATCGAAGCGCGAATTAACCAAGACCCAGTAATTTCTCAGCAAATTTCCTTGTGGAATCGCCAAGGTTCAAGAGCAATTCAGGGCAATCTATTAGTAATTCCCATTGAGCAATCCTTACTATATGTCGAGCCAATTTATCTAGAAGCTACCCAAAACAGTCTACCAACCTTAGTGCGGGTAGTCGTGGCTTACGAAAATCGCATCGTCATGACCCAAACCCTAGAACAAGCATTGCAAGCAATCTTCAAACCAGAAGTGACACCAGCCCCAGCGATTATTCGTCCTGTAGAGGAAGATGGGGGGATAGGGAGATGAGGGAGATGAGGGGGATGAGGAGGCAGTGCGGTCTTGGGGTCTCCCCCTTCGGGTTCGGCAGTGACGCTCGTTCGCGTAGCGTCTCCCCTTGGGAGAAGACTCGCTAACGCTACGCTAACGCAATCGGCGGAAGCCGCCAAGACTGCGACTGCCTCACCAAGTGGAGCAACTGCCGTGGGGATGAGGGGGATGAGGGAGATGGGAAGCTAGAGAAGCTGGGGAAGAATAACTAAAATTATTCCCAATTCCCAATTCCCAATTCCCAATTCCCAATTCCCAATTCCCTTTACAACTTGGGCAATGAAAAATAAAATGTAGCTCCACTACCAACAACGCCTTCTGCCCAAACTCGACCGTTGTGTCGATAAATAATGCGCTGTACGTTTGCTAACCCAACGCCCGTTCCTTCAAATTGGGCATCGCTATGCAAGCGTTGAAATACTCCAAAGAGCTTATGCACATATTGCATATTAAAACCAACGCCGTTATCTCGCACAAAAAAGACAACTTCGTCTTCATGGTCGATACTGCCAATGATGATTTCTGTTAAGGTGCGAGTCTGAGTATATTTAACGGCGTTAGACATCAAATTGTGAAGCACAAGCCGCAGCATAGAAGGGTCGCCCTGTACCTGTGGTAGTGATTTGATATGCCAATTGATGATGCGTCCTTTGGTTTCTGTAACCAAATCATGTTGCACTTCTTTGACGAGTTGTTCCATATTCAAAGTGACATAGCGCATTTCGGTGCGCCCCATACGGGAAAATGTCAGTAACTCCTCGATTAGTATGCCAGCCTGTTTTGCTGTTTGGGCGATCGCTTTTAAATATCGCTGGCTCGTTTCATCTAAGCTGGTTGCGTTCAGCCGCTTGTGAAGCAATTCTACAAATCCGGTAATGTTGCGAAACGGTGCGCCTAAGTCGTGAGAAACTGAATAGGAGAAGGATTCTAGCTCTTTGTTAGCGGCTTCTAGCTGGGCTGTCCGCTCTTGTATTTTTTGCTCTAAAATCTCATTGAGTTGTTGCATGGCAGCTTCCGCTTGCTTACGTTCATGAATGTCGCTAGCGATACCTACCCATTTGATTATCACTCCTGCGGCATCTCGAATCGGCAAACCCCTTGCAATATACCAATGATAGACACCATCGGCAGCACGGCGGTAGCGGAGTTCTACCTCGTAGTTGCTAGCTTGAGCCACAGCTTGCTGCCAAATGTGCAAAACCCGATCGCGATCGTCGGGATGAATGACTGAGACCCAGCCATGGCCAACGGTCTGTGCCATTGTCAGCCCAGTGTAGTCTAACCAGTACTGATTACAATACGTGATATTACCATCACTGTTTGCCATCCAAATCACTAAGGGTGACACTTCAGTTAAAATCCGGTATTGTTCCTCACTAGCACGTAGGGCATCTTCTGCTAGCTTGCGATCGTGGATATCAACGCAGGAGCCGATATAGCCGAGAAACTCCCCTGTAGGTGCTAAGCGAGGCACACCAGTATCGAAAATCCAACGGTATTCGCCATCAAAGCGTTTGAGGCGATATTCCATTTGAAAATTTTGTCGAGCATCGAAGGCGTTGGTGTAGGTGTCTAAGCAATGCTGAAAATCATCGGGGTGAACTCCCTCAGTCCACCCATTCCCCATCTCTTGCTCTAAAGTCCGCCCGGTAAAGTCTAGCCAAGGTTTATTAAAGTAGTAACAAAGCTTAGCAGTGCCAGACATCCAGACTAACACCGGAGCGGTATCAGTCATGTGGCGAAAGCAGGCTTCACTTTCACCCAAGGCTGCTTGTGCCAACTGGCGATGCTGTTGGCTCATCTCACTAGTCTTTGCTGTATTTGCGCTCACCCCATGCAGCATTTCTATGCGACGTTCACTCAACACCTGCGCTGTAGTTTCAATCACCGTCGCTAAAATGCCTCCTACTTTCCCTGTTTCATCGTGAATTGGACTGTAGGAAAAGGTAAAGTAACACTCTTGCAGATTGCCATTACGCTCTATGAACAACAGCTGATTTTCTTGGCAAGTCCCCTCACTAGTTGACATCACCTGCTCAAACATCGACCCAATGACGTGCCAAATTTCAGCGAAAGTCTCGCGCATACTTCTGCCTAAAGCCGCTGGGTGTTTGCATGGCCCCAAGATGACACGGTAGGCATCGTTATAAATTTGAATGTAGTCTCTGCCCCAAGCAATGTACATGGGTAAAACCGCAGCTTGAACAATGCTAACGGCTGTTTTTAAGCTCGGCGACCAAGTTTTAACCGAGCCTAGAGGCGTTAGTGACCAATCAAGCGATCGCATCATTGCTGCCATGTCGCCAATTTTTGCCTTCGCTTCAGTCATCTCAATCTCGGCTTTGCTTTTTGGCACTCAACATTAAATCTCAAGTTTTGCCATTTGTATCTACTAGCCAATACGGTTATACTCTATGATGGTAAATCTACAATGTTACACGATCAAAAATTGTTGGTGTATCAGTGCGAGGTAACATTTAGAAATGTAATTTTTCAAGTTCAACAAGCCATCACTCTACCTGTGAACTCGAAGCTTCCACATGAGAACACAAATTGTCGAGTTAAAAGGGCGATCGCCCCACCTCAAAGCCTCATCATTCATGCTTGGAACTCGAAGCTTCCACATGAGAACACAAATTGTGGAGTTAAAAGGGCGATCGCCCCACCTCAAAGCCTCATCATTCATGCTTTGAACTCGAAGCTTCCACATGAGAACACAAATTGTCGAGTCAAAAGAGCGATCGCCCCACTCAAGAAGATATTGCAGCAGAAAAAATTCAGCTAATATCTCCTGAATTTCAGAAAGAACAAAAAACAAATAAATCTTGAAAAGCTTGAAATTTTTATTATTTGTAAAAAATATTGTGAATGACTGGGAAGTATTACAGAATGTTTGATACTTCCCAGACATTATTTCATGAATAGTTCTCTAAGTACAGCAGATCATAATTGGGCTGTCAGCTGAGGTAGCAACCAAAGCCAATGTATTTACATTTCGGCTATGTTTATTGTATTATCCTGAGTTTTACGACGGCGAGACATAGCCATTACTGCACCGACTACACCTAAGCCTAATAGTGTAGCTGGCTCAGGAATAGAAGTAGTAGTGAATAAACCACCAGAGAAAGCTAAATTCTTAACTGAACCACCGTTACTAAGAATTGACTCAACATTAGCAACTTGGGCATTGTTGATTTGGAAAGTTAAGTTTCCGGCACCTTGGGATTTTGTTCCATCACCACTACTAAAGAATCCATCAAGTGCAACATCTACAGCTACGTTTTGACCGCTTTGTTTGAGTGCGTAATTTGCAGACTGCAAACTAAATATATTAATACCATCTGTGATTGAGGCAGTATCAGCTAAAGACTGAACAATACCAGGGATAAGAGTTTCACCAAAGTCAAGAAAAGGATTATCGGCAGATAAAGGAGAAAAACTAATAATATTACCTATATTGGCTGTGTTAAAAGATAGGAAATTTCCTGTCTGAGCCGAAAGCGAAATTGGGGTGACTGGCTGCGGAGAGAAAATGAGGGATGTTGCTGATAATTCAACTAAGCTACTTGCTATAGAAGGCGAAGTAGTAAAACCATTACTCAGCTGAAAATCACCAATCAATGAGTCTGCTTTTGCAGAATCAGCAAAGCTAAATATCCCAGTAATAGACAAAGGAATTACAACAGCGACAGCAAGAATTGCATCTAGAAACCTAGATGTTGAAGCAAACATTTTCATTTTTTGAACCTATAAAAATACCGCAGAACTAAGTTTGTTCTGTACAGTCTTCAGAAGATTTACGGTATGATTGATTTATTACTACGATAGGTTCTCATAAAGATTTACGAGAAACAATAAGCCACATTCCACACTGACAACTGGCACACACAGTAAACTTTTCAGGCTTGAATTTACACTGTAATTGACTTTTAAGTTTCGACTTACCGAATCGGTCAGATTGAGGATTAAAGTTAAGTTGATATTGATAATAGCGATCGCAATTTCAAAAATTCCGCTACAGCAATTAATGTCCAACGGTTCATTAAAACATTTTATGGAGCAAGCCCTGATTGAAGGGCGAAAAGCCTTACCCCAATGCTTGCCCAATCCTCCTGTAGGCTGTGTCCTAGTGCAAGCTGGCAGTATAATTGCTCGCGGATATACTAATGCTCCTGGTAAACACCATGCGGAAGCCATGGCGCTGAGTCAGGTCGAAGGCGAACTGTCTGATGTTACAGCTTTTGTCACTCTGGAGCCTTGTTCGTTCCACGGAAGAACTCCTTCTTGTGCCCTAGCATTGGTTGAGAGAAAAATTGGGGCTGTGTACGTGGCACTAGTGGACTGCGATCCGCGAAATCAAGGTAGAGGCATAAATATATTAAAAGCGGCAGGAATACCTGTAACAGTAGGGCTGATGTCCGCACAAGCAGAACAAGACTTCAGTCCCTACCTCATGCATTAAAAATAATATTAAGTACACAGACCCCAAAAATTGTACTTAGAAAACTGCTATTTTAAGGAGTACGTGGGATACGCTCAATTTCCGCATATCCACTGAATATTAATTTTTCTCCCTCGGTTTCTAAACGATTCAATCGCATTTTCACCCCATCCAGGTCAAAGCGATCCAAATCGACCATATTATCTAAAATTTCCGCCAGTGCCATACTCAAGGTTTGGGATATTTCTCGTTGGTCTTCTGGCACAAGGTCAAGTTCAATTTGAGGGTCTTTGAACGAAATCCGCCGCCGCCGTTCCACAGCTATGGTTACAGTCATACTCAGCGGTATGAGTTCGCCATTGTCTAAATCTGCTTTTGCCAAAATCCGCAAACGATTTTCTGGCAAGAGTTGTACTTGAACCTCGGTAAAGGAAATTGGTTTACCACCCGATAATGCCGTCAATTCAGGTACAGAGAGGTTCAGTAAGCGCTTTTTCACCAATTCTGCATTGAAGGCTTGGTTAATTCCTGCTTCTGATAAGATTACCTGAGCGATCGCTTGGGTAGGTTGCTTGAGGCTGAGTTTCCCACTCAGTACCGCTCCAAAATCAATGGCAACCGCATCGGTTTCAAAAGACATCTCCTCCACCGCAAAATCTCTACGGATGACCAAGCCACGACCGCTCATTTTGAAGCTATCAATGCTGCCTTGCAACAGTTTGCTGGAGGGATAGCAGCGCACAAAGACTTCTACTGACTCGCTTTGGGTAAACAGGTGGCGAATCGTTTGGCTGGCGACCGTATTGAGCATCCGCTCCCCCCAGTCTGTGCCTTTTGGATCTGTTAAACCAGTAAGTCCGCCGAACATTTGGTTTTAGTCTCTAGAAGTTCTTTGTACTTTTGTAACAAATTGTGAATAATACAGCAAGTCTCTGAAGATTGATTGTCTTAATGGGCAAGCCTAGAATAGCTGATGATCAAACATCAACTGTGTCTTATTTTACTTAAAAATGAGTTATGGGAATACTTGGACTGGGGACTGGGGACTGGGGACTGGGGACTGGGAGAATTATTGACGCGGATTCAAACCACGCTCATGGTGATCTAGTACTGATATATGGTAAACTCTCCTCAATTCTGGATTTCAGATTTGCAAGTTTGTGTAATTCAATGCCTGACTTTTGTAGGTTGAAAGAGGAACGTTTGAAAGCATAGCCAAATTCAGCCAGTATGTCTTCTGGCTCAAATGCCATTTCAAAATAGCTTCTGAAAGTGTAAGAGTGATTTGGTTGGAGAACAGGAACTTTCTTCATAGAGCAATCCTATTACCTAGTTAACAACCGCCGTCGCAGCAAATCTAAGGCTGCATTTGCGCTGACATGACGAATTAAAGCACGTCCCCGCATTGTCCCAAACCGATACTCAAAACTTGCCACTTCGTCGTTTGGCCCAGCTAAACCGATGTAAACTAAACCCACCGGCTTGGTGTCCGTTCCCCCAGTTGGGCCAGCAATACCAGTTATACTCAATCCCCAAGTAGTTAACAGGCGCGTTTTCACTCCAACAGCCATTTGTTCTGCAACAGTAGCACTCACTGCCCCAAATTTATCTAAGTCTTCTGTGTTTACTCCTAATAGTCTGACTTTGACTGAGTTGTCATAAGAAATTACCCCACCCCAAAAGTAATCAGAACTACCAGGAATCTCGGTCAACATTTGTCCTAATCCGCCACCAGTGCAAGATTCTGCAACTGAAACAGTTTCTTTTGATACTCGCAACATTTGACCGACTACAGCAGCAAGAGTGTCATCATCTGCACCGTAATAATCCAATCCAGCAATATCTTTGATTTGTTTCTCAATAGGTTTAATCAAAGCTTCTGCGGCCTCTTCTGAAGTAGCTTTAGCAGAAATTCGTAGTCTGACTTCACCCTTACCTGCATAAGGCGCTACCGTGGGGTTAAGCAAATTCAGGTAGGCACTAACTTTTTCTGCCAAAGCAGATTCACCAATACCCCAAAACCTTAAACTCCGGCTATAAATAATTTCCTTACCCCAGCCTTGATTTTGTAAAAAAGGTACTGCTGTTTCTTGCCACATCCGGTGCATTTCTGATGGAACACCGGGAAAGGTGAAAATCGTAATTTCGGGGCGTGGTTGCCAGATGATACCGGGTGCTGTGCCAGTGGGGTTCGGTAAAATTTCTGCACCTTGAGGAATCAAAGCTTGCTTGCGGTTACTGGGAGTCATAACCCGACCGCGCCCTGCAAATTTTTGCGCTATATCTTCAATAATTTCCGGGCGTTCTACCAAAGGAACACCAAAAAAATCAGCGATGGTTTCGCAGGTGAGATCATCCGGCGTCGGCCCCAGACCACCAGTGAAAATCAGAATTTGCGCTCTTGATGTAGCAATTTCAATAACTTGCTTCAATCGTTCCACGTTATCCCCCACCACAGTTTGATAGTAGTGGGGAATGCCTAATTGCGCTAATTGTTGCGCCAGAAATTGAGCATTACTATTGAGGATATCTCCTAGTAGCAGTTCAGTACCAACACAAATAATTTCTGCACTCATCGTCAGTAAAGTTAGGAGTTATGAGTTATTAGTTATGAATTAAATTTAACTCCTAACTCCTCACTCCTAACTCCTAACTTCTAACTTTTGCTATTTCCCATTCGCTTATGCTAGTGCTGGTACCGGAATCTCTAGGTGAGGATATAGGGGGAAGCGATCGCACAATGCTGCGACTCTCCGGCGACAATCAGCTGCTACTGTATCAGAATCAGGAGAAAGCAGGCGATCGGCAATAATATTACCAATTTCGGTAAATTCTGCAACTCCTAAGCCTCTTGTGGTCATTGCCGGAGAACCCAACCTCAGACCGCTAGTCACAAATGGCGACTGTGGATCAAAGGGAACAGTATTTTTGTTCGCTGTAATATTTACACCACTCACCAGTTGATCCGCTTGCTTACCAGTCAGTCCAATAGACCGTAAATCCACTAGCATTAAATGATTATCAGTGCCATCAGATACCAACTTTAAACCACGATTTTGTAGTTGGCTTGCCAAAGCACGGGCATTTTCAATCACTTGAGCAGAATAGGTCTTAAACTCTGGCTTGAGTGCTTCGCCAAAAGCTACTGCTTTAGCAGCAATCACATGTTCTAAAGGCCCACCTTGAGTACCAGGGAAAACTGATTTATCGAGCTTTTTACCAAGTTCACTATCACGGGTCAAGATTAAACCACCGCGAGGGCCGCGTAGAGTTTTATGGGTAGTAGTGGTGACTACATCACAATAGGGAATCGGGTCGGGATGAAGACCACTGGCAACCAAACCAGCGATGTGAGCAATATCTGCTAGTAAGTAAGCTCCTACTTCATCAGCAATGCTACGAAATTTTTCAAAATCAATGATCCGAGGATAAGCAGAATAACCACAAATCAAAAGCTTAGGACGCTCCCTCAACGCCAGCTCCCGAATTTGGTCATAATCGAGTTGTTCTGTTTGTTGGCTAACACCATAATGGCGAACTTGAAACCACTTACCTGACACATTGACAGGGGAACCGTGGGTGAGATGTCCTCCGTGAGACAAATCCATGCCCATGATTGTGTCACCAGGTTCTAGTAGTGTCAGAAACACTGCAAAATTAGCCTGTGCGCCAGAATGAGGTTGTACATTGGCATGAGCAGCACCAAATAGCTGTTTAGCACGATTGATCGCTATTTGCTCTACTTTGTCGATAAATTCACAACCGCCATAGTAGCGTTTACCAGGCAATCCCTCAGCATATTTATTTGTTAGTACTGAACCTTGAGCAGCCAGTACAGCAGCAGAGGTAAAGTTTTCACTAGCAATTAACTCCAAGTGGTCGCGTTGACGCTGAAGTTCTTGGTCAAGTAATTCGGCGATCGCGCGATCGGAGTCAGCAAGAAAATCTGAGTTAGTCTTAGCCACTTAACTATCCTTATAAAAATTTGTACGACTGTTGAGTTGGGCTGGATGCAGCACCTCAGTAATAGTTCAAAGTCCAACATTTTTTTGATTGCTGACTATTGATGGTTACTGATGCTGATTTATTTATTATTAGATACCAGCCTGATTAATGCGTTAAAGATCATAAAACTCTGTTGTGGAATTGGGAATTGGGAATTGGGAATTGGGAATTGGGCATGGGACATGGGGCATGGGGCATGGGGCATTGAGGTGAAATCCTTCTGCTCCTCTGCTCCCCCTGCTCCCCCTGCTCCCCCTGCTCCCCCTGCTCCCCCTGCTCCCCAGCCCCCAGTCCCAGCCTACCAAGTACGCAATGAATATCGTTAGTTGTCCTTGCTAAATCTTGGTGTAAGAATGTATGTATGAGTTTTTACTAAAGAACTCAATCATCAGATACACAACATACAATAAATTAAGGTTCGCTAACTGATTTATTTTATAAGCCCCATTTTTGCCAAAGAAATTGCCAAGTATGCTTTTGAGCATCTTCCGCAATCAAAAATTACAATAGTTTATGATGCGCTGCGCGCGCCCACCCTGCCTTCAAACGCTCTTTGGGTGTCTACCAGGCGTGTCCTCTTTTGGACAAATGCGGGTAACTAATGAGGATTTACAGGAGGGATTGGATGCTAGTCATTTTAACGGGTGATCAAATCCTTGCCCCTGAGCAAGTATGCCAGTCGTGTTTGCTCGCTGACAAAAGCGGCCAGCCCCGTTGGCGGGGGGGACAACTTCGTTGTGGTCAAGCCATTGCTAAACTCACTGAACAACAGCCAGAGCAGTACGAGTGTATCATGGGCTTTCGCATTGCGAACATTAAATAGTTGACCGAAAACGGGGTGTGGGGGAGCCAGGCGCGTGGGCGGGTCTCCCGACTTGAGGAGCCACTGCGTTGCGGGGGTTCCCCCCGTTGAAGCAAGTGGCGTCGGACTGGCGTTGTAGGGTAAGAGCTTAAATCTCTCACACCTGCCCATGGTACAGAACAAACGAATGGGCGTTGTGGATAAAAAGAAATAATTTGTTTTGAGGAGAGTGCATCAACAAACAAAGGTTGAGTATCAAACTTCAACACTCAGCAATTTACTAGAGTCAACATGCAATTTGAAGGCATAACAGTTTAGCAAGACCAAGCAACTGCGTTATCCTAGGCTCAAGTAACTCATCGTATTTAGCCACAGGAGAACGTACAATGACTTGGCGCGGGTCTACAACTATTTCCGACCGAATTTTTGCTTGTTTACCTTACCTGCTGCCTTTAGTAGAGGTAATCACTTTTGGCTTTTTTTTACTAGACCAGTTTCCTCCATTGGCAGTGATTTTTGCGCCAATTCTAATTTTGTGGTCATACTACAGGCGTGTGCGCTATGCAGGAATGATTATTTTCTTTGCTTTATGGCTTTTAGTGGTGAGAAATGAAAAAATCAGTCACTTTATTCGTTTTAATACCATGCAAGCAATCTTATTGGACATAATTATCTTCTTGTTTAGTATCCTCACTGATGTTGTTGGATTAGTACCAGGTGGTGGTTTTGCTATCCAAACTCTATCCACAACCATTTTTCTAGGCATTGTAGCAGCAGTTGCATTTTCCGCCGTCCAGTCTATACTGGGGCGTTATGCAGAAATTCCAGCAATTTCTGATGCAGTGTATATGCAAGTACGCTAGTCTTAACGGGTTGCTACGGTGTTTTCTAGGCGACCAATTCCTTCAATTTCGATACGGACGCGATCGCCTGGTTGCAATGGGCCAACACCCTCTGGTGTACCCGTTAGTACTACATCTCCTGGCAGCAAGGTCATAACTTGACTAATATAAGACACCAAAAAATCACAAGAAAACACCATCTGATCGATACAAGCAGATTGCATAGGATTGGCATCGTCATTGACAAAAGTCTGCAACCTCGCTCCGGGATTTAATTCTCGGACAATCCAAGGCCCTAGGGGACAAAAAGTATCAAAACCTTTGGCTCTAGTCCATTGACCATCTTTTTGTTGTAAATCCCGTGCTGTCACATCATTAGCGATGGTATAGCCCCAAATTTTAGTTTGAGCTTCTTCTGGGGTGCAGTTACAGGCGCGATCGCCAATTACTAGTGCTAACTCCCCTTCGTAGTCTACCCGTTGCGATTGGGGAGGATACTTAATCTCTGTTTCAGAGGCGATAATCGATGTCGGTGGCTTCAGAAATATTAATGGTTCACTTGGCACAGGAGTTCCCATTTCTGCCGCATGGTCTGCATAGTTCTTGCCCACTGCCACAATTTTAGAGGGAGCGCAGGGAGGAAGAATTTGGTAGTTTTCTGGGGTTAAAATTAAATCTGTGGGTTGTCCTTGCAACCAGGGTGGAGCATCTAGCACCTGTACATTGAGGGATAGTTGTAGCAACCCATAGTAAACCTTTCCTTCTAGATTTTGAACTCGCACATAGCGCTGCGCCATAAGCTTGATTAATATCCTTTTGTCTGCGATGAAAAGCTGTTATTGGGTAGCAATCTTCAGTCAGTGGTAGAGGTTTGAGCCAAACAAATAGCTTTTGGCTCTACTTGCAAGCATAGCCAAAAGCTATGCTAATAGATTTAGGAGTGACGCAAATAAGAGCCGAAATATTTATTTTCACCCAGCGGCAATTTATAAATTGCCGCTACAAAGTTTAGTTTTAGGTAAGTTTTAAGCTTCATCAATTTGCCATTCACTAAAAACTATATTTTGACTTTTAAAACAAGTCCGTAGAAGCTTTTGCAGTGCTATTGATCAGGTTTCTGCTTTGGGGATTTGCCTTTGCTTGGGCTGATGCGTAGCGTCTACAATAAAAGAAGACTCGCGCTTTGGCTTTGCTCTTGAAATTGGCAATTCTTGGGGAACGGGAAACCGACTGATCCTTGGGGTAGGCTGTAGGCAGGGTGGGTTAGCTGCATTCTTGATTGCCCCTAAAGCAGCTGCTCATTGAAAGTGGGGCGAAACTCCATTCCTTTTTGGGTGGAGTTTCATTAAAGATGTCAGCGAATTTTGGCACATTTGGCTAATGATTCAAATTGAAAACTGGTAAGATTATAGTTCCTTGTTGCTTCAGATGTTGAGTAATACTAGTATTTCATATCGAAATTTTTGTATAAACTAACATCAGCAGCCTCTCTGTCCATAAGGAGACTTAAAACCATGTCCACAGTTTACGAAACAATATACATTCTGCGTCCTGATTTAGGAGACGAACAGGTAGAGCAAGCAATTGCCAAATACCAGAACTTGCTCAAAGAACAAGGTGCCGAAGATATCCAAATTCAAAATCGTGGCAAGCGTCGTCTGGCTTATGAAATTAAAAAACAGCGGGACGGCATCTATATCCAGATGAACTACTCTGGCCCTGGATCTGCTATTGCTCCTATGGAACGTGCAATGCGTTTGAGCGAAGAAGTGATTCGCTATCTTACAATTAAGCAAGAACTAGCTGAAGAAAAAACAGACAAAGTTGCCGTAACCGCTTAATTTGTAAGCAAATAGTGCTGAGTGTTGAGGTTTTAGAACTTCAGCACTCAGTACTGAGTAAATTAGTCTAAAAAAATTTTTACCTTTGACTTTTTTTTGATTTGGTTGGGAATGCTAGATTAACAAGTACTTCCCTAAAGCAGTACTATCGCAGTTATACCTAAGATTTCACAAGATTCGTTAATGGGAGCTGTAAGCCACTGTGAGCCAAACTGACACACCCGACATCCAAGCTCTCTCTACAGAAGTCTCGCAACTGCGGCAAGAGTTGCAGCTTCGTGATCAATTAGTGCAACAGCTTTCTCAAGAACTCTTCCGGCTAGTGAAGGGCAATACTAATTTTATGCCCCAGCGAGCTGAGCCTGATATTGATCTAAGTCAGTTGCAGGCATTGCGAGAACAATTACAAGCTGTTGAGCAGCAAGTGACGTTCTATCAAGAACAAATTACTACTCGTGATGCTGAAATTTACCAACTACGGCAGTCAGTACAAGAACTAACGGATCGCAGTCGGATGTTGGAGCAAGTAGTACAGGAGTTACCTCAAATTTATCGCCGTAAGTTTGAGGAACGCATGATCCCTGTGAGAGAAAAAGTGGCAACACTACAACGGGAAAATCGCCAACTCCAGGCAGAACTCCAGAGTGTGAGTTATCGTTTGGCACTAAAAACCCGTACTGCTAGTCATAGTGGTATTGACTTGCCAAACTTTCCTCGCCCAGCATCTGGCCAAAGTCATATTTCTACTGTACAAAATGCATAAAGCAACTTGTAGCTTTATGCCAAAAGCATAGTTTTAGCCATGAAGTTGGCAAACGCAAAAGATACTATCTATTTCTACAAATACAGCCTTAGCTAAATCAAAAACAAGCTCCACATCCGCGTTCGTTGCGGCGGTGTGGGATGAATTTTTGGGTGATGATGAATTGACTCACAACCAATTCAAACCTACGGTTTGACAGGCACAGAGAGGGTCGATATCGCGCTACCAACGCTCCTACGTCGCTATCGCGCTTCGCTAGCATCAATGCAGTGGCTGCAACCTGCGGCTTTTTGCAGAAGGTTTTACAGCACTCAGCACTTTGCTGTATAATAACAGTTAGGCAAAGGATAATATGACTCTACCGAGCAGGGTAACACACTGGACATTAGCTGTAGTGAGTATTTTTGAATTCTGTCTGAATAGATACTTGGTGCAATTTAGGTTGCAAATAAATTAATATTGCATTGACCTGCTTCGGCCATTTTTTATTGCACCAGCGTTTGACAGCCAAATTATTTATCTGTGATTCTTACTGCTGCACTACAAAGCTATTGTTGAATCTGAGACTATTATTTTTGCGATCGCTTTCATTGAGTCTGCTAGCACTAGAACGCCATCGCTGTTAACAGTAAGTAAGACTAGGTTAAAAACAGAAATGTTTTCTGCTTTTACCAGTAAAAACAATCTCTATCAACCCAAAAATTAGCTTGCCAGTACTAAATTGTTATCCTTAACCGTATTAACAATATCATCGTAAGTATTAAAAATTTCAAATACTGAGTCCAGTTGAGTGAGTTCTAAAATTAACCGTACAGGGGCTTTCACGTTGCAAAGAACTAAGCGACAACCACTTTGACGCGCAGTTGTTAAACCTTTAACGAGTGGAACTAATCCAGAACTATCCATAAAATCTACCTCTGCCAAATCAATAACCCAGAGTTGATGAGGCTGGGGTACTGTTTTAGCCATCTCTTCGCTCAAAGCTATACCACCCTCCAAGTCTATGCTTCCTTGGGGCTTGAATAAAACCACTTGCAATTCTTGTGAGATAGTCATGTATTTAACCAGGTAGTTGAAGCACTCAACAAAAACAAAAATTTGGCATATATATTGCCGCAATTTAACTGTCAAAACTACCGCTTTATTCACATATTTGAGAATTAAAAGCGAGGTAGTTGAAACGGCTTGCTTCAGTACTTATGCCGTATAATTTATGTTAGCTTCCATAAATATAGGCATAAACGCCTAAGAATTTTAGTATCAAAGATATCTTTTACGATATTTTTATATTTAACTGCCATATTTATAAATTTTTCATAAAAACTTTTTGTATTGTTATCACATTTATGTGCTTGTGGTATTAACTGCTCAACAGTTAATAGTCAATACTCAATAAGTAATAAATCATAAATAGTAACTATAGCTTAAGTTATAGACTATGATCACTATATAGTGGCTTGATTGACACCCCAGTCACAACCGAGTCAAGATATAAAAAAGTAAAAAATTGTAAAGGCGGCGGTGCGGGATGTCTCTCGATCTGATTTCACTAGAAAACATCCAGGATTTTGCCCATCAGTATGGTTACTGGGCAATTTTTTTAGGAATTTTGCTAGAAAACTTGGGCATTCCCCTTCCTGGTGAAACTGTGACTTTAGTAGGCGGATTTCTAGCTGGTAGTCATGAACTAAGTTACTGGTTAGTTCTGAGTGATGCCGTTGCAGGTGCTGTCATCGGCGGTGCTATCGGCTATTGGATTGGTAAACTTGGCGGCTGGTCTTTCTTGCTGCAAGTAGGCAAACTATTTCGGATTTCTGAAGAAAGATTGCTAAATATTAAAGAACAATTTAGTCAAAACGCTGCTAAAGCAGTATTTTTTGGCCGATTTTTCGCATTACTGCGAGTTTTTGCTGCCCCACTGGCTGGGATAGCTGAAATGCCCTTTAAAAAATTCTTTTTGTATAACTTAGCAGGAGCAGCCACTTGGGCTAGTGTGATGGTGACATTAGCTTTCTTTGCTGGCAGAGTAATCTCTTTAGAACAATTGGTTGCCTGGGTTAGTCAATTTGCGATCGCTGCCTTACTAATCCTCGTGGTCTTGATTGTTGTTCCTCTGTGGTTAGAAGCCCGCCAAGTTAAGCGTACAGCAGGCGAGTAGTTGAGAGTTAGGAGTGAAGAGTTAGGAGTTAGGAGTTAAGTTGAAAATAACTTCCTGTAACTTTTACTAGTCGTATTTGTAACTATAAACTCCTAACTGTAAACTCCTAACTATAAACTTTTAATTTCCAGTTTGCTGTGCCCAAATACGAGTCGGTAGCCCCCAAACGTAGATAAAGCCTTCTGCTGCCTTATGGTCAAATTGGTCTTCGGCGCCGTAGGTTGCCAAATCAGGGCTATAAAGTGAATGATCACTCCAACGCCCGACTATGGAGGCGTTACCCTTGAACAGTTTTACTCTGACGGTTCCTGATACTCGCTCTTGTGTCTTTTGAATAAAGGCATCTAGTGCGCTTTTGAGTGGACTGTACCATAGACCGTTGTAGACTATTTGGGTGTAAGTCTCTTCAATGCCGCGCTTGTAGTGGCTAACATCTGCTGTTAAAGTCAAACTTTCTAAATCTCGATGTGCTTGAATTAGGACTAACATAGCGGGTGATTCGTAGATTTCCCGCGATTTGATGCCCACCAAGCGGTTTTCTATCATATCGATCCGCCCAATGCCGTGATTTCCTACCACTTGATTGAGTTGTTCAATGAGTTCAACTGGGTTTTTAGGTATACCGTTGAGTGTGGTGGGAAGACCTCTAGTGAAACCAATTTCGATATACTCTGGATCGTTGGGAGTATCAGCGATCGCTTTGGTCATCTGATAAATTTCTTCTGGTGGTTCTGCGGCTGGATCTTCCAGTACACCAGCTTCGATGCTACGACCGAGCAAATTCTTATCAATGCTGTAGGGAGAAGATTTTTTAACAGGTGCGGGAATGCCAAATTTTTCACCGTAGGCGATGGTTTCCTCACGACTCATCCCCCATTCCCGCGCTGGTGCGAGGATCTTGAGATGGGGATTTAGTGCGGCGCAGGATACATCAAAGCGAACCTGATCGTTGCCTT
Organism: Nostoc sp. NIES-4103; assembly: GCF_002368335.1. GTDB lineage: Bacteria > Cyanobacteriota > Cyanobacteriia > Cyanobacteriales > Nostocaceae > Amazonocrinis. The sequence continues at coordinate 6,945,350 of NZ_AP018288.1, forward strand.
TGCCAGTACAACCATGAGCGATCGCATCAGCACCATATTTTTCAGCAGTTTCTACTAATATTTTGGCAATTAGCGGTCGAGCAAGGGCAGTCCCTAGGGGATAGCGATTTTCGTAGAGGGCGTTAGCTTGAATAGCTGCAAAAGCGTAATTTTTCACGAAGCTATCTTTCACATCCGCTACTAGGGATTCACTTGCACCTGATTTGAGAGCTTTTTCTCGAATTGGCTCTAATTCATCTCCCTGACCTAAATCTGCTGCTAAGGTGATTACTTCTTCTACACCCCACTCATGTTTGAGGTAGGGAATACAAACTGAGGTATCTACACCGCCAGAATATGCCAGGACAACCTTTTTGGCGCGACCCATTGGTTTCTCCAGTTAGGAAAACTTTGAATGAGTCATTATTATATCTAACTAATACACACTGGGGACTGGGGACTGGGGACTGGGGACTGGGGACTGGGAAAGAAATCTTTTTAAGATTTGGTTTGACGCTGCGCTATTGAGATCTTCCCAATCCCCAATCCCCAATCCCTAGTCCCTAATCCCTTTTTGGGAAAAGGCAAGATTTGATGAACATAATCTTTTGTTTGAGATCTCTTAACCTGTATACATACTTTCAAAGCTTATTCAAGTGAAATCACAGAACTATTTTTTAAGCTTTGGAGTCTTTTGTGATGAAGTTAGCCAAAAATTTTGGCATTGCTGGTGTTGCTGTTGCCATCTCTGTCGCTGCTATTGGTGTAAAACCGACACAAGCGGCTATAGTGAATTACGATTTCAGTGTCAAAGCAACATCTGGTGATTATCCAGGTGAGTATTACGGTTCTTTTAAGTATGATGATTCAAGCTTGACTGAGAACGGTTATGAAAGCTTGGGTATTGACAATGGATTATCTATTTTGTTTGATTACCTGGGTTCTAATTATACAGAGATAGATGATTTTGATTATGGCTACGGCTATCCCACAGTCAGCTTTCAAGACGGTAACCTTTTAGGACTCAGTTATTTGGTTGAAGATCAGTTTTTAATCGCGGCTAATACCGAAACTGCACGCGAGGGAGGAACAAAATTTTACACCATCCTGAGTGCTGACTTACTATCCACAACAGAGGTGGGTACTGTCAGTTATTCTAAGGTACCAGAACCCTCGACTCTTGGTGGTATAGCGATCGCTAGTGCTATGGGGTTCTGGTGGAAGCGCCAGAAAAAACGCTAGCAGCTTGTTTTTAGCGATCGCTTGCTATCTGCAACTTTATATAGTACATTTTTACTAATAAGAGAAATCCTGATTGAATTATCCCCACTCATTAGGTGGGGTTTTTTTATGAAGAGTTTCAAAGCTAACCTAGCTTAACGTGAGTTCGATGAACCTCTTTCCCCCCCAACCCCACTATCGTGGGGGCCCCTAAGCCCCCCGGCCTCCCTCTCCATTTAGGCGCTACGGTGTACACACAAGTCTGAATTTGTTTAGGAATCTAGGTTTTACCCCACCCTAACCCTCCCCTTTCCAAGCTACAGTGTACACACAAGTATTATCTGCAAGAGTTTCAAGCGTTATAAAACCGATAAATTGTCCAGTGGGAGCGCAGCGATAGCAAAGCGAAGTAATCGCATAATCGTCTAGTTTTTGCGATTGCTTTGTCGTTCCTCCTCGCAATGACGGGTTTTCAAAGCGATCGCATAACCATTAGCTAGATGATGAAATCAACTACTAAGGGGAATTTTAAGACTTGTGTGTACACCGTAGCCTTTCCAAGGGGAGGGAACTAGATTTTTTGATTTCCCCCCTTAGAAAGGGGGGATTAAGGGGGGTAATACGACTTGTGTGTATACGGTAGCCATTTAGGCGAGGGAGGAGAAACGAAAAAATCACGGTTTGACTCCCCTCTCCTCGTAGGAGAGGGGCCGGGGGAGAGGTCAAAACAGCCCTTGTCGAACTCACGTAAAGTTAACCTACTTAATCAATAGCTAAAAAAGCACCTTAAATATAAGTATAAAATATAACTGAAATTAGACTATATATTTAAAAATCATAATTAATTTAGGTTGTTGGATAGACCTAAGAAAAATTGTGATTTGATTTAGCTTCTTTCGCATAAAGAAATGTAAACCAAATCGGAAATCCAGTAGTCGTCAGTTGTATAGAAAATTTATATAGTTTGACCAATCTACGCTACATCAAGTTTTTTAGCAAAACTGAGCCGATAAACTATGTCAAGCAACCTATTCGGTAATGCTTCAATAACATTAAATAATCGTTACTTAATCCTCAATCAATTAGGACAAAATCGAGTTAGACACACATTATTAGCCAAAGATTGCATAACAAAACAACCAGTAGTTATCAAAATTCTTCTATTCAGTGAAGAATTTCGCTGGGAAGATTTAAAGCTATTTGAAAGAGAAGCAGAAACTCTTCAAAATCTCTCTCACCCTGCCATACCTAAATATATTGATTATTTTGAAGTAGATATTTCAAAAATCAAAGGATTTGCTTTAGTCCAAACTTATATTGAAGCCAAATCACTTCAAGAACAAGTACGAGATGGGCGAAATTTCACTGAACAGGAAATAAAACAACTAGGCAAATCATTGTTAGCAGTATTAGATTATTTACATTCGCGTCAACCAGCAGTTATCCATCGTGATATCAAACCAAGCAATATTCTCCTAACAAATCGTACTGGTAACAGTGTAGGCGATGTATATTTAGTAGATTTTGGTTCTGTGCAGACAACTATCAAAACCAGCAGCACAAGAACAGTAGTTGGTACTTATGGTTATATGCCACCAGAACAATTTGGAGGCAGATCATTTCCGGCTTCTGACCTTTACAGCTTGGGAGCAACATTGATTTATTTAATAACAGAAAAATATCCTACAGAGCTATTAGATGATGATTTAAATTTCCAAATTGAATATATAAATAATATTAGTTCAGAGTTAAAGATATGGCTAGAATTAATAACTCAGCCTAGCTTAAATCGTCGCTTGAGTTCTTCAAAAGCAGCACTCGAACTTCTAGAAAATATAGATAATATCAAGGATAAATACTACCAAACATCTAGAACCAATCAGCCCAAAAACAGCAAGATTAAATTCAGAAAAACAAATCAAAACCTAGAAATATTTTTTCCTAATAAAGGCTCAGTAACAATAATTAGAGATATTTTTTCTTGGTTTATAGTTTGCTTAATTCTGTGTACTTCTTTTTGGGGTTTGCTTGATAATTATCTTCAGCCACTAATCATTTTAATACTAGCAATTCCCCAATACATACTTGTTTGTTTAGGCATATCGCTGGCTTTCTATATATTTGTTTTATTGTTATTTCAAATTTTTGGTAGAGTACATATATCAGTGGGTAAAAAATCCATATTTATTGCTAAAGAAATATTTATTAATCAAGCTTTTATTTTTTCTAATCCAACTATAATTGCCACAGATAATATTTGGAGGTTGGTTTCTACTTCACAATACTACAAGCTAGTTAATTTACAAAAAATAGCTGAAGAAATTGAAAAGACTCCGAATTTAATAATTTGGGAGGGTACAGTTCATCAATACAATTTAAATTCATATTTAGATCAGCCTCTAACTTTGGCTGAACGTAACTGGATAGCACAAGAAATCAGTGATTTTTTGGGTATTCCTTTAGTCGAAGAATAAAAATTAATTAATAGTTATATTGTAACTATTGGCAGTTAGGATATGTCAGATATTTTCTCCCCTAATACTTCAGAAGAATTGTTGAATCATCGCTATCAAATTCAAAAAGAATTAGGACGAAATACAGGTCGTTCTACTTTTTTAGCCAAAGATTTACAAAATCAGCAATTAGTCGTTATTAAATTCCTCACATTTAACCATGATTTTCGTTGGGAAGATTTGAAATTATTTGAGCGAGAAGTACAAATAATCCAATCTCTATCCCATCCAGCAATCCCTCAGTATATTGAATATTTTGAGGTAGATACTCCTAAATGGAGAGGATTTGCTCTAGTCCAAACTTATATTGAGGCTCAATCTCTTCAAAAACATCTTAGCAATGGGCGAACATTTAGCGAAGCAGAAGTGAAGCAATTAGCAAAAGCTTTACTTTCTATATTAGATTATTTACATACACATGAACCTCCAGCAATTCACCGCGATATTAAACCCAGCAATATTTTATTAGCTAATCGTTCAGCCCATAGTATTGGTGACATTTATTTAGTTGATTTTGGTTCTGTACAGACTGCAAATTGTCAAGATGGAACTATAACAATAGTTGGAACTTATGGTTATATGCCCCCAGAACAATTTGGAGGTAAAGTCTTTCCCGCTTCAGACCTTTACAGTTTAGGAGCAACACTTATCTATTTAATAACGGGTGTAGAACCAGCAGATTTACCACAAGAAGATTTACAAATTCAGTTTGAAAAATTTGCCAATATTAGCTCCAATTTTAGAGAATGGTTAAACTTGATGACTCATCCCAGTCTCAAAAAACGTTTTAGTTCTGCCCAGGAAGCTTTGGAGGCTTTAGAATCTAGAAAAATAACACTCCAAAACCCACCATTGAGTAAAATTATCCTGACAAAAACAGCCGATTCTATAAACATTACTATTCCATACAAGCAGAATAAAGCTGCCGTTCAATCTAATAGTCAAGCTGTAAATAAGATTAAACAAGATTATCAAAAATCATGGCTCAATAAAATATTGGCAATACTTACTCTTCGCCACTTTTGGTACTGGGCATATGTTTTACTACTTATGGTTTTATGTCTGGTTATTTTGGGTGTTGTGGTATTCATGCCAGGTATATTCCTATGGGGTATCTTTCAAATATTTCCGGTATATATTCGTGGCTTACTAATATTAAGTATTGGAGTTGCTATAGTTAATTATTTGATTAAACTTAGTTTTTCTGAGTATAAAAGAACTTTCTTCAAGGTTTTGACACCTGATGATCATATTAGATTAGATATATTAAAAAATATTAAATCTATCAATTTGTTAATTTTCACAATCAATCAACACGAAATTGCTTTAGATTTTAATTACACATCTCAACTGAAACAAGAGGAAATATATACAGTTTTTAGACAATCTAGGCAAGATATTTCTGGTATATTACTGGAGAAAAAAAGTTATAAATTAATTGAAACACAAAACGAAGGAGGTAAAGAAGTCACAGAATCTGAAGTAGCTCCTAGTTTATATATAACGATGGGGAATAGAAGATATGGGCTACATTATCAACTCACTCCACCAGAACTTTACTGGTTGGCAGAGGTAATTAGCGATTTTTTAGATATACCAATTACTAAGAGTTAGAAGTAGACATTTCAAGTTTTTGGAACAAAAGGAAAAGCACGACTATTCTCTATCTGAGAGTAAAAAACCCCACTTCTATAAGTCGTATGTTTGAGGCGGGGTATGAATCTCCACCTTAAACCCCCTGTTACATCATTTCCAAAAATATTTACAACACATAAATTGGCTCTTTGGGGCGTACAGCTGTACGCCCCTACTCATATATCTGTATCAGGTATTTCGTGAAATGGTATTACCTGTTAAGAATTACCAAGTGTCTCTACAGCTAAATAAAATTGCCAGTAGGATTCTTACGGGTAATGGCAATTACAGATGGACGAGGAACACCTGTAGGTTCACCCTTACCGCCATTAGCCGTTGAAATATTACTGGGCCAACTACTACCACGAGGTACTGTGCGAGTTTGATTGAATGTCGTACCATCCAAGTTTAGTATTTCGATATCACGACTTAGTATCGTGCCATCGTTAATCGGACAATCTTCACCAGGATGCTGCACTGCAACAATTAGTGTATCCCCCACAAAAGTCGGGCCAGTAATCTCACAACGCACAGGGCCATAGGCAAAAGGTATTACATGTCCGGCATTAGCACCACTGGTGGGGATATAAAACAGCCAGTTATTACCAAAAACTCCTGTAAAATTGGAAACATTCCCACTAGCTGTGTGGTCGATGGTGGTGGGAGTGCCAGCTGCACCAACATTAAAACCATTGTGAGTGGTAGTGGACATATCCGTCACACCCCAAACATTTGCCTGGTTGTCGAATACTAGGTTATCCACATTGGCAAAACCAGCACCAGTCAATGATCCAGCTTCCCCACCTTGAGCAAATTTCTGCCAACGGAAGGTTAAACCTGTACCGTCAGCACTATCTTCAATAATTTTGTACAATCCGCCTGATTGCTGCGTCGCGTTGACATCTTTGCTTAGCTTGGCAACCTGGAAAATGCGGGAATCTGGATAGCCATCGCTTCCCGGCGCACCATCAGTATAAGCAATGAACACTTCTTTAGTCGTCGGATGCACTTCTAAATCTTCTGGGCGTGCTGTGGGAGTACCTCCAGCTAAGTTTGCTGCTAAGAAGGCATCAGTAAGAATTGCACCAAGGCTTGTGTAAAAGTCTGCTAATTTTTTACCTTGATAACCAGGTAGTGCTGTGGCTTCGTTGGTGGTGTCGCAGTTGAATGCACCACCATCTGTAGTTTGACCTGCAATACCATTGCGTCTTGGCAAGGGTAAACGGCCATTTCTTTGGGCTGAACCTAAAGCGGCAAACTCCACAGAAGAAATCACCGATGGCGGAATGGGATTGGTAGCAGTACTTAAGAGTAATGGTATCCATTGACCTGTGCCGTCTGGGTTGTAACGGGCAACATATAAAGTACCGTTTTCCCACAAACTGCTGTTGGCTTTACTGGTTGGTGAGGAAATAGTACCTGCACTCACAAATCTCCAAGTGTGTCCCCCACGTCTGTCATCACCCATGTAAGCGATTAGTGGTTTACCTGCTTCGGCACGGATGGCAACGTTTTCATGGCGGAAACGACCTAACCAGGTGTGTTTGCGAGGGCGGAAATTCACATTAACAGGGTCAATTTCTACAATCCAGCCGTATTTTTCTCCGACTAAACCAAAAGTCTTACCAACGGTGCCATCGGTGTAACCTGTCTGAGTACCATTAGGCAGGACTGCTTCTGTAACACCAACAAAAAATTCTGCACTTCCTTGGAAGTTTTCTTCAGCAGACAAAATGGTTCCCCAAGGAGTTGTACCACCAGAACAGTTAAAGGCGGTACCAATAATTTTGTTACCTAACCCATCAACGGAGAGGTTAAATACTTCAGTAGCACCAGGGCCAGTCCCAATTAAATAGTTTTGGTCTCCCTTCTGGTGGCTGCGACTTCCCCAAGAAGTGACATTCTTATATTCATCACTTCTTTGGCTATTAATTCCTAACCCCGAAAGACCATGCAGGCGGCGATTTCTGGCATCTCCTTTCACAACAACAAAACGCTTACTATCATTGCGGCGAGAGATGCGGACGATTGAACCACCGAGGTTATATAGGAGTTCGCCATCAAATTCAAGATTTCTGGTGGTGGGTAACGCCCAACCAATCACTGATTCAAAAGTGGTAGGCAATCCTCTGAGATCACTGGGCGCTTCTGGTGCTAGATCAGAAAAAGGAAAACCCACGTATTCGTGATTCACCCACAAATAGCCTACATCTGTGCTTCTACCGAGAGGGATAAAACCTGTGTAATCGTTGTTATAGCCAAAATAATCATCGCTGTTGGGAAAGACGCGATCGCCCCAACTGACAATCACATAGCGATCGTACTCTGGCGGTACTACTACATCATCAATTATGTTATAGCTGGTTAAACTAACATTTGCAGATGGCTTAAGTAATTGTCCTTGATCAATTCCAGTTGGTAAGAAATTTTTTTGCTCTTGATAGATTGGCAGCGGATGGGGTAAGCGAACTGGTGCAAAGCTTAAAGGGGTGGTTTGTGCTTCCGTAGTGCCAATAATACCGTTGAGGATTTTGTTTCCCCATACAGCAGCACCTGCACTGCCTGCAAAAAATATTAAAAGTTGTCTCCGACTTAATGTAGACATCAAACTTTCCTCTGTTGTGGTAGGAAAAATTTAGTAATTACAAGCTCTCCATACTTATAGAAATGTAGTTTTTCTATAAATACTGCAAATTTTATTTACCAAATAACTTGCCGTTAACGAGAAGTTAAATTTGGATTTTTCTTGACTGTACTAAGATAACTATTTTTACCAGCTAAAGAATAAGTACTAAAGTTTAAATTTAGGTTATACAGAGATTAAAAATAAATTAGTATCTTGATTGATTAGTATAAATAACTATTTTCATAAATTTGAATTGAAAATCAAAAATATAATGTTAGGTAGTTAATTTCAGAGTGTATTGATTACTTGTGCATAATAAGTTATTTTTTGATTAAAAATATAATTTGTTTAGCAATAATTTTGGAATATATTATGGTTTTTATATTCTATTTTTTGGATATTAAAGTACATGAACATTCCAAAAAAAATTATGTTCCACATGAAGTTTTTTTTAGAATTAAACCAGTTTTTACAAGACAGTTGTGAAAATTCCACATTGATGTATGAGGTTGCCAAAGCAGGCTGCATTAGAGACAAAATGCCTCACACTGACCTTGAGTCCAAATCGGAAAGTATTCTGTTAAACAGGGCATGACATTTTTAACTTAAGAGACATCCTCTTAGCAAGCAAGGTGGTTTCATACCATCACAGAAAGATTACAACCAGATATCAAAGCCTCTCCCCCACGGGGGACTTGGGGCCCCTTCTGGGGATTAGGGGAAAGAGGTTTGGAGAGGGGTCTTGTAAATCTGTCGAACTCACGTCTTTCTAGAGGCAGCAAATATGCTCAGGAATTACACAGGTAACGGAAAACAAACCACAGAAAACGCCGATAACACCGATAAATGAGGGTTTGAGAGGCTTTTTGCGCCAGTTCTAATACTATATAACCAGCAATTATTTACTTTGTGCTTCTTAATGTTTGTAAAACTAATAATTAGTATTACATGTAATTGTGATCTTCAGTACATATTTTTTTGGATGTATTGTGTAAACTCGATCTACTGAAAAACATTGCTACATAAATTTATGAAAATTCGAGTACCAAGCACTAGGGATGCTAGTGCTGCGGTGGTATTGGCCTGACTGAAAGTTTGGTTATTTCATTGCTTGTAAAGCAATTAATTAGATACCTACAAACAAGTTTGATTGGCAGGAAAGCATTCTTAATAGAAAAGAAAAAAGCATATGAGCAAAAAAGGCAAGTTTCGTTTAGGTGCATTTATTCAAGCCACAGGACATCATATTTCCGCCTGGCGTCACCCTGATTCACAAGCAGATGCGGGTCTGAATTTCGAGCATTACAAGGAAATTACTCAGACAGCAGAACGCGGCTTGTTCGATGCAGTTTTTCTGGCCGATAGCCCAGGAGTCTGGGGCGGTACTCCAGAAACTCAGAAACGTAATGGTAAACTTGCCCATTTTGAGCCAGTCACCCTGTTCTCAGCCTTATCCTCGGTAACCCAAAACATTGGCTTTATTGCTACCGCCTCAACTACTTATGAACAACCCTACACCCTTGCACGTAAGTTTGCCTCTCTAGATTACTTGAGTAAGGGTCGGTCTGGGTGGAATGTAGTCACTACAGGCAATGAAAATGCTGCTCTTAATTTTGGTCTTGACCATCACCCCGAACATAGTCACCGTTACGAGCGGGCTGAAGAGTTTGTGGAAGTGGTAAAAGGACTATGGGATAGCTGGGAAGACGATGCCTTTATCCGTGACAAAGAATCTGGTATTTATTTCGACCCCAACAAACTGCACGTACTCAACCATAAAGGCAAACATTTTTCTGTCAAAGGGCCTTTGAACGTTGGTCGTCCACCCCAAGGCTACCCAGTAATTGTTCAGGCTGGAGCCTCCGAAGCCGGACGGGACTTAGCTGCCCGTACTGCTGAAGTAATTTTCACTGCCAATCAAACCTTAGCCGATGCCCAAGAATTTTATGCTGATGTCAAAGGCAGGCTGGCGAAATATGGGCGTTCCCCAGACGATCTCAAAATCATGCCTGGTGCTTTCCCCATCATCGGCCGTACCGAAGAAGAAGCTCAAGAAAAGTACGAATTCCTGCAATCATTGATTCACCCCGATGTAGCCTGGGGTATTTTGAGGAACTATTACAAAGGTGTCGATCTGTCGAAATATTCTCTAGATGATGTTGCACCCGAATTACCCAGCGACACCAACACCAATAAGAGTCGTCTCAAACTAGTTAGAGATTTGGCGACTCGTGGTACTTTGACGCTGCGCCAGTTATATCTATCTCTTGCTACGGCCCGAGGTCATCGCACCATACTTGGTACTCCCGAAACCATTGCCGACCAGCTAGAGGACTGGTTTAACAACGATGCAGCAGACGGCTTTAATATCATGCCGCCAATTTTACCCACAGGGTTGGATGACTTCATTAACTTAGTCGTTCCCGTCCTTCAGAAACGTGGACTATTCCGTACAGAATACGAGGGCAGTACCTTACGTGAAAACCTTGGCCTACGCCGTCCCGGCAATCGCTTTGCCACTAAACAAGTAAATGAGAGGTTGGTTTTGGCCTAAATAAATTTTTCATATCTGCCAAACAGATATGCAGACATGAAAAATCATTAGCCATAACAAATCAGCAACGCCGAAAAAAGTATATGAGTACAACACGCAAGCTTCGTTTAGGTGCATTTATTCAAGCCACCGGCCATCATATCGCCGCTTGGCGTCATCCCGATTCACAAGCAGATGCCGGTCTGAATTTCGAGCATTACAAAGAAATTACCCAGACCGCTGAACGCGGCTTATTCGATGCAGTTTTCCTCGCCGATAGCCCTGGCATCATAGAAAATAGTGAACCAGAGGTGCAGCAGCGCAACGGCAAATTAGCCAAGTTTGAGCCAGTGACGCTATTTTCTGCACTAGCCCCACTAACCAAACATATTGGGTTCATCGCTACCGCTTCGACCACTTATGAAGAACCCTACACCCTGGCGCGTAAGTTTGCTTCCCTAGACTACCTAAGTAACGGCAGAGCAGGCTGGAATGTAGTGACTACAGGTAATGAGAACGCCGCAGCTAATTTCGGTCTAGAGCATCATCCGGAACATAGCCAGCGTTATGAACGCGCCGAAGAGTTTGTGGAAGTAGTGAAAGGACTGTGGGATAGCTGGGAAGACGATGCCTTTATCCGCGATAGAGAATCTGGTGTCTATTTCGATCCAGATAAACTGCATATACTCAACCACAAAGGCAAACATTTTTCTGTCAAAGGGCCTTTGAACGTTGGCCGTCCACCCCAAGGTTATCCTGTGATTGTTCAGGCTGGTGCTTCAGAAGTCGGTCGTGAACTGGCGGCACAGACTGCTGAAGTTATTTTTACTGCTAACCAGACCCTGGAAGATGGGCAGGAATTTTATGCTGATGTCAAAGGCAGGTTGGCTAAATATGGACGCTCACCAGATGAGCTAAAAATCATGCCAGGTGTGTTTTCAGTGATTGGCCGCACTGAAGAAGAAGCGCAAGAGAAGTATGAATTCCTACAATCCTTAATTCATCCATCGGTGGCATGGGGATTACTTAAATCACGTTATAAAGACATCGATTTATCTGGCTATTCACTTGATGATTTAGCACCGCCGTTGCCCAGCAATACCAACGGTGGTAAGAGTCGCCTAAAGTTGCTGACGGATCTCGTCAATCGCGGCAACTTGACACTGCGTCAGTTGTATCTCTCTGTCGCTACTGCACGAGGCCATCGCACCATAGTTGGTAGTCCTGAAAGCATTGCTGACCAGTTAGAAGAATGGTTCAACAACGATGCCGCAGACGGATTTAATATCATGCCGCCAATTCTACCCACGGGGTTGGACGACTTCGTTAACCTAGTTATCCCCATCTTGCAAAAACGTGGACTGTTCCGTACTGAATATGAGGGTACTACCTTGCGTGAAAACCTGGGGCTGCGTCGTCCGGGTAATCGTTTCGCAGCTAAACAAGTGGGTGAAAGATTGGTGGTGGCGTAAAGGAATTGAGACTTATGACATTTTACTTTGATGTAGGCAGTTCTTGAGCAGGAGAACAGGGGTGAAAGAATTCAGTGAATTTGAGAGAGCTTTTGTGTAAGTCCTAAGAATTTTTTCCGGGATGCTGAAGACATATTTTTTAAAGCCCAATTTCTGTAGATCGCCGCCCTACAGAACTTGAAAATCGTTGTCATTTGTCCTTTGTAAATACTTTTGACCAACGACAAAGGACGACTACTAACAGCAGCATTGGATGCTTGGAAAAACGTGTAATTTTTTAAAGGAAAAAAACATGACTGAATATAGCCGATTGAAGACCTCACCATCCGCCGCAGTCAGAGCAACTCTTGATTATCCAGTAATCGATACTGACGTTCACACCAATGATTTCACGCCGGCACTTGAGGATTACATCGCTAATTATGGTGGTGCGAAACTCGTGGACGAATTGCGTAAGACAGAAGCTTCTCGTCTTAACTCTAAAGTTGGGGGTAAAGACTGGTATCAACAAACTCCTGAAGAACGTCAATACAACCGCACAATTCGATCGCCTTGGTGGGCTAGAGTTACCCGCAACACTCTAGATCTCGCTACTTATACTCTTCCTGCACTACTCTATGAGCGTCAGGCAGAGCAAGGATCAGACTATTCAGTACTGTTTCCCAACAATGTCCTGGCACCGACTGGAGCAAGCCAAGAGAATCGTCAAGCACTGCAACGTGCAGTCAATCACTATCATGCCGATATTTATCGTCAATATAGCGATCGCCTGACACCGGTGGCTGGCATCCCGATGAATACTCCCACTGAAGCCATTGAAGAGTTAGAATTCGCCGTGAATACTCTGGGGCTAAAAGTTATTAATATTACTGGTGGTGTGAAACGTCCAATTAAAGCGATCGCTGATAAGTATCCAGCTGATAAATTCCCGGAAATCGCCAAGTATGCTTCTTATATAGACTTCTACGGATTGGATAGTGAATACGACTACGATCCTTTCTGGGCTAAGGTAGTCGAATTGGGTGTACCCGTTACCACCCATTACGGGAGTCAAGGCTGGACTGGACGCTCGTCCATCAGTAACTACATGAACAACCATATCGGTCACTTCGCTGATGGTTCACAAGCATTTGCGAAAGCGTTGTTCTTTGGTGGTGTTACCAAGCGTTTTCCACAGTTGCGCGTAGCAATGCTTGAAGGTGGTGCAGATTGGGGTGCCCACGTCTACATTCATTTAGTAGATCGCTTCTCCAAGCGCAATATCAAAGCACTGCAAAACTACAACCCAGCGCTGACAAATTCTGATGAGTTGTTCGAGTTGTTTGAACGCTTCGGTGGCGAAATTACTCAAGGGCATTCCCTCAGCAAAGAAGAATTAACCAAGACTGTACTAGGTTCTTCCTTCAGCCGTCATAGCCGTGCGCCCATTGGTAGCGAATTGGAGGATTTTGCAGCAGCAGGTATTGAAACAATCGAAGACATCCGCGATCGCTGGGTGAACAGTTTCTTCTTTGGTTCAGAGTCCGACGACCGCACCATCGCCGCAGCATTCAACGATAAAGCCAATCCGTTGGGTGTCAAAATCAACGCCATTTATTCCTCAGATGTTGGTCACTGGGATGTACCCGACCTCACCTCCCCCTTGGCTGAAAGTTGGGATCTAGTGAAAGAAGGCGTGATTTCTGAAGCGGACTTCAAGTCCTATGTATTCGCTAATCCATACAAGTTTTACACCCAAGCCAACCCCGACTTCTTCAAGGGTACAGCCGTTGAATCCAAGGTAGCTAACATCGAATCCTCACAAGTCGATAAGAGCTTAGTGGTGGCGTAAAAGTCTGGGGTAGGGGAGCAAGGGAAAAGAGGGAAATAAATTTCT
>NZ_AP018288.1:6959339-6982922 GCF_002368335.1 Nostoc sp. NIES-4103
AATCCCCAATCCCCAATCCCCAAATTTTAGGAGTCATAATTATGCCCGTTGAGCAACGATCATACGACACCAGCAATGGTTCCTTGCCTTATCTTTTCTCGCCTGCTTCAGATGATGTTAATAAACCAGCGCCTCTGGTGCTGTTTCTGCACGGAGGACGCGATCGCGGTACTGATCTGAATGTGCTGTTGAAATGGGGTCTACCTCGTTTTGTAGATTCATCTCAATCGTTACCTTACTTCTTCGCTGCACCCCAGATTCCTGAAGGACAGACCTGGGTGGATCGAGAGTCAGATGCGATCGCTTTACTCGATGATCTCATTACCTCTCAACCCATCGATGCATCGCGTGTAATCTTGGCCGGGTTCAGCTTAGGTACGGCTGGGGCTTGGCATATCACGGCTTCCCATCCTGGTCGCTTCGCTGGTCTAGTAGCAGTGTCGGGTCGTGTACCCAAGACATTAGAACAAAACCAAATAGCTGCACTCAAGGAAATTCCCATCCAGATATTCCAAGGCGGACAGGATAAGAACCTTTCGCTTGAAGATGCACAGCATATTGTCGATATCTTGCGCGGACAAGGGGGGATAGTAGATTTGACAGTGCTGCCTGAAGGTGATCATTTTATTGCAGATGAGGTATACAGCGACTCGAAATTGCAACAATGGCTGGTTTTACAAAGCCGTCGCGCTGCTTTTGCTGTCTAAGGGGAAGATGCGGGGACATCTTAAATTCTCCGCGTCTTTATGTTCTGTTACCCTTGCCCTTTTATCAACTAATAACATGACGTTACCAACTACTAAGCTCGGTAAAACCGGATTAACCGTTTCGCGCCTCTGTCTCGGTACCATGACCTTCGGATTGCAGACCGATGAAGAAACTTCCAAAGTGATTATCGATACCGCCGCCGATGCTGGAATCAACTTTCTGGATACAGCCGATGTTTATCCTCTGGGCGGCGGGCTTAGCACTGTTGGACGTACTGAAGAAATTGTTGGGCGCTGGCTTAAAGGCAAACGCGAACATTTTATCCTAGCTACCAAGTGTGTAGGTCGAGTCGGCCCTGCCCCTTGGGATCAGGGTGCTTCACGCAAACATATTCTTGATGCGATCGATGCTTCCCTAAAAAGGCTGGGAACCGATTATGTTGACCTGTACCAATTACATTCTGACGATGCATCAACGCCTCTTGATGAAACCTTAGAAACACTGGATACGGTGGTTCGTGCTGGCAAAGCACGCTACATCGGAGTTTCTAATTTTTTAGCCTATCGACTTAGCCGCGCCTTGGGTCGCGCTGATGTGCGAAATCTAACTCGCTTTGTCTCGATTCAGCCCCGCTACAATCTGTTATTCCGCGAAATTGAGCGAGAACTATTACCCCTAGCGCAAGAAGAGGGATTGGGTGTAATTCCTTACAATCCCTTGGCGGGTGGTCTACTCACTGGTAAACATAGTCTGGCTCAAGGGCCGACATCAGGCACCCGTTTCACCTTGGGTGCTGCCGCAGAACGTTATCAAGAACGCTACTGGCGCGATCGCGAATTTAATACTGTTGAGGAATTACGCACAGTGGCGGATCTGGCTGGATTATCGCTCACTACCCTAGCAGTGGCTTGGGTTCTGGCTAATCCCATTATCACTGCCCCCATCATTGGCGCTAGTCGCCCAGAACAACTTGCCGATACCCTCAAGGCTGTGGAAGTTAAACTTGACGACAATTTGAAACAAAAACTAGACGACCTCACCGCGGAATACCGCAGGGGAGATTCTCTGCGTTAGGAACTGGGAAGCAGGGGGATGAGGAGGAGAATAACTAAACCAATGCCCCATGCTCTATGCCCAATACTTAAATTTTTTGTAAATGACAACCAGAATTAGTTCAAATCAGAAATATCTCATGGATAAATTAGCTATGATTAAACGCCGTCGTTTTCTCAATGTTGCTACATCAGGTCTGTGTGGTTTTTCTATGGCATATATGTTAGGAAGTTGTAGCCAACAAAACCAACAAAATGTGTCAAACAATGCTACTACTAATCTAAATTCCCTCGCTATAAAAACTAAAGTTCTACGGATGGGATACCAAAGTGCGGGGGATCTGTTCAGAAATCGCAAAGTTTTAGAGAAACGCTTGGAACCACTGGGGATTAAGGTGGAATGGGCACAATTTGTCCAAGGCCCCCAACTGATGGAAGGAATGGCTGCGGGAAGAGTGGATGTGGGATCAGTGGGAGAAACGCCACCAATTTTTGCCCAAGTGGCTGGGTCGAAGCTTGTTTATGTTGTCGGTACACAAAGAAACCAAACAACAGGGACAAGTAGTGTCATTGCCGTACCTCCAGAGTCTCCGCTCAAAAAATTTGAGGATATCAAGGGGCAAGAAGTTTATTTTCAAAAAGGCTCGGCATCGCACTATTTTATTCTCAGAGCGTTGCAATCAATCGGCTTGACCATCAAAGATATCAAAATCAAAAGTATACCGACTATCGAGGCACGCGCTGCTTTTCTTGAAGGTAGAATTCCTGTTTGGATGACAGGCGATCCTCACTACGCGATCGCTGAAAAGATGGGCAGAATTAGAGTCCTCAGAGATTCCGTTGGGCTAGATTCTCCTGGGGGCTATTATATTGCTGACAGAAAGTTTGCCGAAGAAAACCCTGGCTTGCTAAAAATTATCATTGAAGAGCTTCAAGCTCTTGATAAGTGGGCGCAGACACATCGAGACGAAGTAGCTAAATTAATGATTACTGAACAAAAACTCGATGCGGACGTGGTAGCAAGAGTAATGTCTCGTCGTACTTTTGCAGGACGCAGAGGTTTGAGTCCTGCACTGATTGCAGAACAACAACGTGTAGCAGATTTGTTCTTTGAGGCGGGTGTAATACCAAAGAAAATCAACATTCGAGATGCGTTACTTCCACCTGATGTTTATGCTGCAATCACACCGCCAGAAATTATGGTCTAGTCATGTATTGAATGGTGAGAAAAAACAGATGAATTTAGTATAATCAATGAATTATAAAACAAAACTAAGGTAGAGATTTAGATTTACTAAATTTCTACCTTAGTAATGATTTTAGATATTTCAATTCCTATTAAATTCTAAATCATATTAAAGTTTAAATATGAGGTTTATTTGGTAGCCTACTCAATGAAAAGAGCAAGAGATATCATAAAATTCTTGAACGTGAATATGCTAAGTATGCTATTCAAAAAATAATTACCAACATTATATTTTTCGTGAAAATTGGATTATTTATCCTTGGGAGTTTCTTAATTACAAATTACGAATTGGTGTAACTCAGCTCTCCATTTTTATTTTGCCCAGAAGCTAAAATTATGCTACGAGATCGACTTTCATGAGGAAAAAGGCTAGCCAATCCAAATCCTTTAAACGTGCTACCGATGCGCCCAATTTACCAGCTACTCCATTCAGATTCATTTGTTATTTTGTCAGTTATTTCCGATGGTGGTATGTGGCTATGGTTATCCTGGAAGCGCTTCATGCCATCTGTGGCATCATGTTACCCTATGCCATTGGCGAAATTATGCGGGGTGTGACTCGATCTACCGGCGACAGCAGGTCAATCCTCGAAGCAGTAAGCCAACCCTTAATCTTGTTCGCTGCTTTGAGTATCGGTGAGGTGTTGTTCGGTCGGTCGTCAGGACTGTGCCATACTATTCTCCATCCTCTCCACCGTCAGCACGTCACTAGATCGTTGTATGCCTACTTGCAGCATCATTCTCACCGCTACTTAAGCAGCAGTTTTGCTGGAGCGTTAGCCCATCGCATTACTGAGACTTCTATGGGTGTCACCCAGACACTAGCAATGCTGATTAACGAATTTATGCCTGTTGTGATTGTGTTTGGAGTCTCTACTGTTTTGCTTGCTCACGCTCATCAAGGACTTGCTATTTTCGTGGGAGTATGGGCGGTGGTATTCATCAGTATCTCCTTTTGGCTGGCTACTCGCTGCCGACCTTATGCGCGTCAAGCCGCAGCCGCCAGAAGTAAGACAGCAGGCATAATCGTTGATTCTGTGACAAATCTTAGCAGTGTGCGGTTGTTCGCTCGTTTGGGTTTTGAAAGACGATATCTGAATGAACAATTGGCACAAGAACTCCGAGATGTGAGAAAATCCAATTGGTATTCTGAGCGAGTCCGGTGGTTTCAGTTTATATCGGCAGCAGTACTGAAAATAGGCACACTGTATTATTCACTCTCACTTTGGAGTCGTGGACAGATTGCTATTGCTGACTTTGTGATGGCTACTAGCCTTTCACTGTTAATCATCAGTGAAGCGCGTAATTTGAGCCGACGCTTTCTGGAATTTTTTGAACATATTGGTAATGTTGCCAATGGTGTGTTTACTATCGTTCAACCCCACGAACTGATTGATCAGGATAGAGCGATCGCACATTCAATCACCAAGGGTCGCATTGAGTTTCGCCTAGTGCATTTTAGCTACTCGACCAATAAAAAAGTGTTTGAAAATCTTTCTGTCACTATTCAACCGGGTCAGCGTGTGGGATTGGTGGGCTTTTCTGGTTCGGGAAAATCCAGCTTCGTTAATTTGATTTTGCGTCTGTTTGACCCACAATCAGGACAAATTTTGATTGATGGGGTTGATGTTAGAGATATGACTCAGGATGCCCTACACGCCCAAATTAGCTTGATTCCTCAAGATCCTTCTCTGTTCCACCGGACGCTGTTAGAAAATATCCGTTACGGGCGACTAGATGCAACCGATGAGGAAGTAATCGAAGCAGCACGCAAAGCCTATGCTCACGACTTCATCGCCCAGATGAGAGAGGGTTATGATTCTCTGGTGGGTGAACGGGGTGTCAAACTATCGGGAGGTCAAAGACAGCGTATTGCGATCGCCCGCGTCATCCTCAAAAACGCACCCATCCTCATCTTGGATGAAGCTACCTCCAGCCTTGATTCAATCACCGAAAAAGCAATCCAGGATACCTTAGATTTAGCGATGAATGGTAAAACGGTCATCGTCGTAGCTCATCGCCTGTCAACCATCGCCCACCTAGACCGGATTTTGGTATTCGACCAAGGTCGCATTGTCGAAGATGGCACCCACACTAAACTGCTAGCACTCGGCGGTGCTTACCACCGATTATGGAGAATGCAGGCTGGTGGATTTTTACCTGTAGGGGCCTAAGAGTAGGCAGGGGGAAGGGGTGAAAGAATTTGTATCAGTAATTGCTTAAAATCTTATTACACCTGAAATATCAAATAGAGGGGGAAGAGGCGAGTGTTGCTCGCCTCTTCCCCCTCTACAATTATCAGACTGCTGTTTGACATACCCAAATTTTCGATAAAAAAGCACCCCCGAAAGAAAAGCTGAAAATTGGCTATATTAATACTTTAAAAACTTCGGGCAACTTCAAGGGAGATAGTAAAGATAATGAAAAGAGAATGAGCATTAGTTGGCCATGTCTTTAAAATTTTGTCAAGCCCAACATTATACTAAATTACTGAAAACTCCTCTTTTGATCGTAAAACCAGCATTTTGCATCGTTTTCAGTTACCAAATATTCATATTGCGTTATTGATTGCATGGTACATGTTAAGCGCGTGGAACTTACCAATTTCAAGTCCTTCGGCGGTACTACCCAAGTCCCTTTGCTACCTGGGTTTACTGTTATATCTGGGCCAAATGGTTCTGGTAAGTCTAATATTTTAGATGCACTGCTATTTTGCCTGGGACTTGCTAGTTCTAAGGGAATGCGAGCCGATCGCTTACCGGATTTGGTAAATAACGCCCAAACAGCTAAAGCACGTTCTGCTATTGAAGCTAGTGTTACGGTGACGTTTGACTTGTCGGGAGAAGATTTTTCACGCACAGACGCACAAGCGCAGAGTGAAGAAGGCGCAGAAGAAGATGCAGAGAGTCCCGACTCCCAACTCCCAACTCCTAACTCCCCAACTGAATGGAGTGTAACCAGGAAACTGCGAGTTACACACCAAGGAACTTATACGTCGAATTACTATATTAATGGTACAGCTTGTACGCTTACGGAATTGCACGAGGAATTAAATAATCTGCGGATTTATCCTGAAGGCTACAATGTTGTGCTGCAAGGGGATGTCACCAGTATTATCTCGATGAATGCAAAAGAACGTCGGGAAATTATTGATGAATTGGCGGGGGTGGCGGCGTTCGATCGCAAGATTAATCAAGCTAAAGATACTTTAGACGAGGTGAAGGAAAAAGAAGATAGCTGTCGGATTATTGAAACAGAATTAACCGCACAGCGCGATCGCCTTTCTCAAGATAAAACCAAAGCAGAGAAATATCAAAAGCTGCGTACAGAATTCTTGGCTAAACAATCTTGGGAAGCTGTTTTATCATGGCGTTCTTTGCAAGCACACCTTGAAAAGTTAGCGACGGATATTCAATCAGGCGATCGCAATTCTTTTGAACTCACAACCCAACTCACCACTCTCAATTCCCAAATCGCCGAAAAAACTGCCGAACTCGAACAACTCAATGCCCATGTCAAAGCATTGGGAGAAGAGGAACTGTTAGCGGTACAATCGATTCTCGCCACCCAAGAAGCCGAACGTAAACAACTCCAGCGCCAGCAAACGGAATTAACCACAGCTTCTACTGAAACTGTTAAGCGTCTGACGCAAACTCAGCAAGAAATTCAGCAACACCAACATGCTTTAGGCGAAATTGCTCAAGCACAAGTTGTAGAACAGCAATCTATTGTCTATTGTGAACGACAAAGGGATGAGGCGCGACAAGCGCTTTCTAATTCCCGCGAAGCAGCCGCAGAAATTGCTTCGGCTTCGGAAGCGTGGGTGCAGCAACAAACAGCATTCAACCGTCAAATTGAGACTTTGCTGCAAACTCTGGAACCACAACGCACCGAACAAGCACAACTAAGAGAACGTAATACCCAATTACAACAACTTATTCAAGAGCAAACCCAGCTAATTGCAACTTTGGAGCCTGAATTAGCCCAAAAACAAGCTGAATGTAGCCGTGTTGAAACAGAATTTAACACATCTAGCGAACCCATCCAAAACTTAGCGCAAAATCTCGCAGCCACAGAACAAGAACTACAAATCCAACAGGAAACTCAAAAGCGCCTGTTGCAGGAACAACGGGAAAAACAACGCACTTTGGATAAACTAGAAGCACAAGCTCAAGCACAGCAAGAAGTGCAAGGTACTCAAGCTAGCAAAGTCATCTTGCAATCGGGAATGCCTGGTGTTTGTGGGTTAGTTGTACAGTTAGGACGAGTAGAACCGCGCTTTCAACTGGCTTTAGAAATTGCGGCTGGCGGACGTTTGGGACACATTGTGGTGGAAGATGATGGCATAGCCGCCGCCGGAATTGAACTGCTGAAACAAAAACGCGCCGGAAGAGCAACTTTTTTACCGCTGAATAAAATTTCTGCGCCTAAATTTACTCAAGATGCAACACTGCGTTTGGCTCACGGATTTATTAATTATGCTGTGAATTTAATCGATTGCGATCGCCGCTATAAAGATGTATTCAGCTACGTTTTTGGTAATACGGTGGTATTTTCCACTCTGGAGGCGGCGCGGAAAAACTTAGGGCTTTATCGCATTGTCACCTTGGAAGGAGAATTGTTAGAAACTAGTGGTGCAATGACTGGCGGTAGTAATACCCAACGTTCCGCCTTGCGGTTTGGCAATGCAGAAGCCGCAGAATCAGAGGAAGTCGCCGCTTTAAAAAATCGCTTGGTGGATATTGAACGAATTTTAGAACGTTGTACTGAAGCGATCGCTAATTTGTCAACCAAGACAAAACAACTCACCCAAGAACTCACAGAAGCACGACAAACGCGGCGAGAACAGCAGTTGCAATTGGAACAGTTGCAAAAAGACATTAAGAGTTTGACAGCACAATTGGAAGGGACGCGATCGCAACTTTCCCAAAATAGCGAAAAGTTCGCCACGGCTCAATCTCGCTTAGAAGTATTGGATCGGGAATTACCAGGACAAGAAATTCAATTGCAACAATTGCGACATGCTTTGGCAGAGTTGGAAGCCTCCCAAACACCTAGTGAATGGCAGCAAATCCAGGCAACCATTAAAAACCAAGAGCAAGAATTGCAACAACGCGAGACAGCTTTACGGGAAGCAGAGCAAAGATTAAAAAATTTGGAAAATCAGCAGCAGCGGTTGCAAGAGAGAATCCAAGAAGCAGAAGTGCGAATAGCTCAATATGAGCATGAGCAAGAAATACAGCAAAATCAAATAACCACACTCAGCACTCAGCACTCAGCACTCAGCGCTCAAATCGCCGAAACCCGTACTAAGTTGAGTGAAATGGAAAAGAGTTTGGGAGAAGAAAAACAAAAACGCGACGCTACAGAACAAGAAGTGCGATCGCATCTGCTACGCCAGCAACAACTGGAATGGGAACTAGAAAAACTCCAAGAAACTCAAATGAAGCGACGGGAGGAATTAGCAGCTTTGCAAAATCAGTTGCGCGATGTCGCCGCAGAATTACCTGAACCTTTGCCAGAAGTGCCAGATCAAGTAGACTTAGAAGAATTGCAAAAAGAATTGCGATCGCTCTCTAAACGCTTGCAGGCCATGGAACCAGTGAATATGCTGGCTTTGGAAGAATACGAACGCACCCAAAACCGCCTGCAAGAACTCTCCCAAAAATTGCAGACACTAGAAGCAGAACGCACCGAATTACTTTTGCGGATTGAAAATTTTACAACATTACGGCAACTTGCTTTTAGAGAAGCTTTCGATGCTGTCAATGAAAACTTTCAATCGATTTTTGCTACTCTTTCCGAGGGCGATGGCTACCTGCAACTGGAAAATCCCGAAGATCCCTTTAACAGTGGACTGAATTTAGTCGCACACCCCAAAGGTAAACCAGTACAGCGGCTAGCTTCCATGTCTGGGGGAGAAAAATCACTCACAGCCTTAAGCTTTATCTTTGCCTTACAACGGTATCGCCCGTCGCCATTCTATGCATTTGACGAAGTGGATATGTTTTTAGATGGAGCAAATGTAGAGCGATTAGCTAAAATGATTAAACAACAGGCACAACAAGCACAATTTATAGTTGTGAGTTTGCGTCGTCCGATGATAGAATCAGCCGAACGCACAATTGGCGTTACTCAAGCAAGGGGGGCTTATACCCAAGTTTTGGGTATTAAGTTACAATCACCCAATACATCTGCTTGAGTTTTTGTTAATAATAGTGTATAGATAAACCGGATTCGAGATCAGGACTCGGTATAGAATGACCTCTGAACAGATAATTAGGCGATCCGACATATTAAATACCCAGGTGATTACCCGCGACAATGGCAAGCGACTAGGGATCGTGAGTCAAGTTTGGGTAGATATAGATCAAAGGGAGGTTGTGGCTCTTGGTTTGCGAGACAGCCTGATCTCTATTTCGGGTCTGCCGCGCTACATGTACCTCAACAACATCAACCAAATTGGCGATGTCATTTTGGTTGATAATGAAGATGTAATAGAAGATATTGAAGTTGAAGCTCTCAGCAGCCTGATTAACTGGGAAGTGATCACAGAAACAGGCGAAGTCTTAGGCAGAGTCCGGGGCTTTAAGTTCAATGGTGAAACCGGTAAGATTTACTCTATTGTTATTGCTTCATTGGGTGTACCCCAAATTCCCGACCAATTTCTCAGTACCTATGAGTTCTCGGTGGATGAAATTGTCAGCACAGGCCCTAGTCGGTTGATTGTGTTTGAGGGAGCCGAAGAACGGGTGCAACAGTTGACAGTTGGTTTACTCGAACGTCTCGGTATCGGCAAAGCGCCTTGGGAACGGGATGCAGATGAGGAGTACGGCTACAGTCCACCTAAAGCAGCTCCAGCAGATAGACAACTGCCCAGTGGAGTGCCATTGCAGCCACCCCAGCCGAGAGTCCGCACCCCCGAACCCGTAGCACGGGAAGAGGAGTGGAATGAAGATTATGTGGAAGAAGAAATACCACGGCGCGAAGTCATGAGGGCGCAGCCGTATGAATCGGTTCGATACGAAGAAGAGGAAGAAGAAGATAACTGGAGTGATGAAACGGGTAGGGACAGGTATCAACCGCCCAAATATGAAGCCCAACCCTATAGCAAGCCATACACCAATGATTACGATGACTATGACGATGTAGATGGTGATGCTTGGGAAGATGCTCCAAAACCAGTGAATATTCCTAAGAAGGTGAAGGAAAGACAGCCAGAATATGAAGAGGAAGGCGGATATTAATTCGTAATTCGTAATTCGTAATTCGTAATTAAACCGGAAAATTGCGAATTAGTTTCAGATTACTTCAGCCCTCTCCTGATTTGAAAGGAGGGGGCTTATTTTTTAAATTGCATTTGGGTTAATGTAATACCATTTCTTTTTGAGGCTGCACCGAATTGTTTGACCTTTTCTTTCTTTGTGTCCTTGGTGTCTTTGCGGGAGCCTGCGACAAGCCCTTCGGGTTCATACCAATTCTCCGTAAAGATGCACTCAATATAAAAAAACGAACCGCCAAGTACGCCAAGTACGCCAAGGAAGAGAGAAATAAATATTTAGTGCAAGCTTATAGAGATTTGGTATCAGCAGTGACTCCACTTGGGGAAACCCCAAGACCGTACTGCTTCACCGCTTAGGCGTCTACTAGCGTGTCAAGGCTAAAGTTGTGCATAAATTTCTTCTAACATCTCTGTGTTCTCTGCGCCTCTGCGGTTCGTTAATGCGTTATTTTAGTCCGGTCACGCCACTACGTTTCTCTTATTGCACCTTTTTCAACAGGTCGCGGCGCTCCTCCCCCACTAACATAAATGTATAGTGGGGGACAGCAGATGCTCCACTTGGGCTAATACCGTTTCACTTTAAAGTTGATACATTTAGGCAAGCTGGGGGAGCTGGGGAAGCTGGGGAGGCTGGGGAAGCAAGAAAAGTGATTTGTATCAATATTTTCGTGAAATGGTATAAGCCCAAGACCGCACTGCTTCAGGAACGCCGCTGTTGGTACTCGAGACTGGGGAACTCGGGGCCCCCACGACCGCTCGTGAGGAGCCACTGCGGCCAAGAGGGGTTTCCCCAAGTGGAGCATGTGGCGTTGGGGATTAGGGGCAATGGGGACTGGGAAAGTTTTTAAAATTTGGTGGTGGGTTATGAGCAACCACCATAATTTTTCAATTTCACACCCAATCCCCAATCCCCAGTCCCTTTTACACCAGTCGAACTCACGTTAAACTAGCGATCGCTTCTATGAGTTCTTCGGGATCTATGGGTTTGGATAAGTGCTTTTGAAAGCCTGCTGCTAGAGCTTGTTTTTGATCAAATTCTCCAGCATAAGCTGTCAGCGCGATCGCTTTTATCTGTCCGCCTTGTTCTTTTGGCCAAGTTCTTACATGACGGATGAGTGCATATCCGTCCATCTCTGGCATAGCAATATCACACACTAGAATATCTGGCTGGAATTGTTTTAATATCTCTAATGCCTCACTGGCGGATGCGGCGGCTGTCACTTGGGCACCATAATGCCCAATGGTAAACACCAGTAGTTCTCGTGTATCTTGCTCATCCTCAACTGTTAGCACCCGCACGCCGCGCAAATTTAACGAGATTTTAGGTAAATTTTGATTTTGATTTGGTTTACTGACTGTAGTAATCTGGGGTAATTTAACTGTAAAGGTTGCTCCTTGGTCTTCTCCTTTACTATCAGCGTGGACTGTACCACCATGCATTTCTACAATGTGACGCACGATCGCTAATCCTAATCCTAGTCCACCGAATTTTCTGGTTGTGGCACTATCAGCTTGGCGGAAGCTTTCAAACACGTAAGGTAAAAACTCTGGTGTAATGCCCTTGCCTGTATCGCTAACTTGAATCTGAGTATAGGTATTGGTAGACTCTAATTTGATTTTTATCTCACCACCAGTTGGAGTAAACTTCACCGCATTAGAAAGCAAATTCCACACTACCTGTTGCAAGCGACTAGCATCACCCATAAAAGGCTTGACTTCAGGTGCTATCTCAGTATGGATTTGAATCGCTTTAGCTTCTGCTGCTAATCTGATTGTTTCTTTGGCAGCTGCAATCGTTGCAGCTAAATCAACCTGAGAAATATTCAGCGTTAGTTTGCCTTGCAGAATCCGGGAAACATCCAATAAATCGCCAATTAATTGAGTTTGTAATTTAGCATTGCGTTCGATTGTTTCTAAAGCGATCGCTTTTTTCTCCTCACTTAATTGGCGAGTCCGTAGCAATTTTATCCAGCCAAGTATGGGATTTAGTGGTGTTCGCAATTCATGAGACAACACGGCCAAAAATTCATCTTTAATGCGGTTGGCGGTTTCGGCTGCTTCTCGCGCAGCTTGCTCTCGTAGTAGCAATTCTTCGCGTTCTTCTGCGGCTCGCCTGCGTTCTGTCACATCAATTGCTACTCCTCCCACTAGAGATTGCCCGGTTAAATGAGCAATGGGAAATTTATAAACAAGGAAATCGCCTATTGTGCCATCTAGACGAGGTGCCATTTCAATTGTCTCTAGAACCTGATTGGTTTGAGCCACTGTTTGGATATTATTTAAAAATTGTGTGGCAAACTCAATATCAAACAGTTCAAATACAGTTTTGCCGATGGCATCTTGAGTAGATAGCTGAAAAGTCTTTACATAAGTTGGGCTGAGGTAAATGATTTTACCATCTGCATCTGTAATCCAAGCGGCAGCAGGATTATGGGCCATAAATGCCTGAAAGCGTTCTTCACTTTCTCGTAGCACCTCTTCGGCTTGCTTGCGCTCACTAATGTCAATGTTGACTCCCAAAAACCGCTCGGCTTGTCCGTCTGCATCTCGGATAATTTGCCCTTTCGATGCTAACCAAATAACTGTATTATCTCTGCGGACAATACGGAATTCATCGTAATATTCTCTACCTCCAGCTAATACTTTTTCCACTCCTGCCATGATCCGGGGGCGATCGTCAGGATGGATAAAATCAACCCAAGGTTTCACGCCAGGTTCTTCTGTATCTATTTCCAACCCCAAGAGATCCCAGATTCCCTCCGACCAAGATACCTCACCAGTACGTAGATTCCACTCCCAAGTGCCAATTTTTCCTGCTCTTTGTGCCAGCCGCAGGCGTTGTTCACTTTTTCGCAGCGCTTGCTCGGTGCGTTTGCGTTCGCTAATATCACGAGATACAGCAATTACGCCGGCGATAGTTTGCTCAGGAGTGCATAGGGGAGCCAAAATATATTCGTAACAATGCAGCCCATCAGCGGCATTATACTCAGTCTCTGCCTTGACGGGTTGCCCCGTTGCCATCACTGTTGCTCGTTGGGTGTCTACCTGATGCATCGTAGCAAACATTTCTGGGGCAAAATCTAGTTCTTGCCAAGTTTTACCTACTATCTCCTCTGGTGTCCAACCTAAAACAGCAGCACCGCCTTGACTGACATACTGATAACGACCATCCTGATCAAAAATAAAAATATGATCTACCGAAGCAGAGAGAATTGCATTTAAGATATTGGCTTGATGTTGCACCTGACTCATCAACTGACGTGTGCGTTCTTCTGTCTGCTTGCGTTCAGTAATATCTAAAAATGCAGCTACTGCTCCCCTAGGATTACCCTGCTCATCAATTAGGGGAGCAGCATAACCAAATAAATTAAAAATAACACCATCACCGCGGACAATATCAACTTCTGTACCTTTGACTTCTGTGTTATGAATGGCTGCATAGCGTAGCGGATATTCTTCTGGTGAGAGTTCCTTTCCCTGACGCAAAATTTTGTAAGATGGACGTTGGGCATTAACAGGAGTATGGGAAGCATTCGCTTTGGAAGATAAACCTAAAACTTCAGCAAATGCTGGGTTAGATTTTACCTCCTTAAATTCCATATCTTCAGTGATTAAAATTCCAATGGGAATTAACTCAAATAAGGTTTGCATATTTTGGCTAAGAGAAGCGATCGCCATCTCTCGTGCTTGGAGTGCTGCGGCCATTTCGTCAATGGCTTGCGCTAGTTGTCCTAGTTCTCCCGATGTGTAAGAAAGTCCAGTGCGTGTTTTGAGTTGACCACTACCCAAGGTTTTGGCTGTTTGCACCAAAGATTTGATTTGTCGGATAAAGAAGATATCTCCACCTACCCAAGCAGCAGCGATCGCTAAAAAAGTAACTGCACCTAAACTAATTAAGTTTCTGACTAATAATTTATTAGCATCAGCAAGAACTTTAGACTTGGGAATACCAACCCTGATATATCCATCCGGGTTGAGTAAATTATCACCCAAAGGAACAAAGGCAAAGATTCGCGCTACGCCATCAAGGCTAGTCACTTCATCGATACCCTCACTCTGAGCGATTTTCATTCTCGCCAGAGCATCCGGTGGTAAAGTTTTGCCTACCCAATTTTCCATATTGGGATAGCGGACTAAAAGTGTTCCTGTTTGGTCAACCACACTCAGCACCGAGCCTGGTGGCATTTTTACTTGCACCACCAACTGATTTAACTGAGCTAGATCAAGTGCAGCTACAACCAAAGTTTGCACTCGCCCTGCCTTGTCTAAAATTGGATAAGCGAAATTCAGGGTAGCTTTTTGAGTAATGCGATCTATTTGATAGTCACCAACTGCAAATTTCCGAGTTTGTAAAGCACGTTGAAAATAAGGTCGGTCTCTTAGATTCGTTGAACCAGAGTAAGGAATCCCGTTACAAATGATGTTTCCTTGAGTATCAAGTACGGCAAAATTAGCGTAAGCTGAATGTTGTTTAAGGATATCGGCGAGCAATTGATTACACTGTGTTGAATTCCCCTGACGGACAACTGGCAGCTGTGCCAATATCATCAGCAGTTGACGGGTTCCTTCTACAACTTGCTTTTGGTTATTAGCCGCCAATTTCGCTAGGCGTAGTGTCTGTTCTCGTGCCCCTAATGTAGCGGTACGCCGTTGTTCGGAAGCAGTGTGAAGAACTAATCCTAGTGCTGGAACAACAGCTAAAAGGACGAGAATTACTAAGCGTATGCGAAGTGTACTGTTTAACCAAGAGCGCATTATATTTAGTTTGGCTTTATACACATAATTTTGAACCAAAATCTCAAATCTGAAATTGTAAGAACTGACGCAGTGATAAGAAAAATCAAGATTTTGGACAACGGGTGTAGGAAAGAAAAACCCTTACACTCTTATCAGTCTAAGCGATAGGTGCAAAACTGCAACAGGACTTACGCAACTGGCACACATATTTTCTGCGATGGTAGTCAATAGTCAAGAGTCAAGAGTCAAGGGTCAAAAATCAAGGTTTTTGCACTATTGAACGCTAGTTCGTTCAAGTCGGGAAACCATGCGCGGCAATCGCTCATGGGGAGCCACTGCGGCCAAGAGGGGTCTCCCCAAGTGGAGCAAGTGGCGTGGGAACCCCAAGACCGCGTTGCCGACGCTCCTACGTCGCTACAGCTACGCTAACACCACACGACTAGCTCCTTTTGACCTTTGACTGCCCAGACGAAAAAAATATGACAATGCGCGTAAGTCCTAGAATTAATTACTAAAAATTTAAAATATCTAATGATTCTTGTATTTCTAAATCTAAAATTCTTTCTCGCGTATCTTTGAGTGCTTCTAATTGACCTTGTTTACGATAGATATCTGCTGCTTTTTGAAAATCTTCAATTGCTCGTTGTTTTTCTTCTAGTTTAGCGCGGACATTACCACGATTATAATAGGCATCAGCATAATTATAATTAATTTTGATTGCCTGATTATAATCTTCAATTGCACTTGCAAAATTTCCTAACTCATAGTGAGCATTTCCCCGATTATAATAAACCTCAGCATAGTTGGGATTAATCTGGATTGCCTGAGTATAATCTTCAATTGCACCTTCAAAATCGCCTAAATCAGAGCGAGCGTTACCACGGTTTTTGTAAGCATTAGCATCATGAGGATTAATTTTAATTGCTTGAGTAAATGCTTGTGGATATGTTAGTAAATAACGAGCAATACCCCGATTTTTATAAGTATTGGCATAGTGGGGATTAATTTTGATTGCTTGAGTGTAATCTTCTATTGCTCCTTGATTATCTCCTAAATGAGAACGAGCTTCAGCACGGTTTTTATAAACAACGGCAACATGAGGATTAATACTAATAGCCTGGGTGTAATCTGCTATTGCTTCTTCATATTTTCCTAGCTGGTAATGAGCTAAACCTCGCTGATTGTAAGATTTGGCATCTTTGATATTAATTTTTATTGCTTGAGAATAATCTGCGATCGCAGCCTCATAATCTCCTAGTTTATAATAAGCCAAACCGCGTTTGTAATAAATATCAGTCTCATTTAAATTAATTTTTAAAGCTTGATTATAATTAGTAATAGCAGCTTCATATTGCCCTTTTTCCAAGCACTCATCACCAAGCTTGGCGTAATTTAAATCTTCTTGTTGGTAAGTAAAATTATTATCCCCAACCACATCTAAAGAAGGTTTAATTAACTGATTAATAAATGTAGATAGCGGTTTTGGCTTGGTGTAATATTGATTAATTAAAGTTTCTGGCTCAGGAGAATTATAATTATTAGAAGCTAGGCATTGTTCTAAATAGTACCGCAAGCCACCTCCATACAAAAGTTGCTCTATGCCAAACGAGATTCTACCAGTTTTTAATTTAATCATTTGCGTCGGCAGAAAGCCAGCCAAAAAAAGGTGATACTCAGATTGTGCTTCATTCACTTCTTCTTGAATTAAAATACAAACTACAACAGCATTTTTTTCAACTTCTTCCGAACTAATTGACCATCTGACTTTATCAATACTACCTTGACGAGATTTTACCTCAATGCCAATTGCTGGATTGGAAGTTAAAGTAAAATCAATTTTGCCATCGCCGCCGAATCTTTTTTCATAATCGACTTCGGTAATAAAATCAGCCAAACGTTCCTTGACAACTTCTTCACCAAGTTTACCCTTGAGATAACTAATAAAAACGTCACGCACTGGCGAAACACGCTTGTATTTCTCAGCCATTTGCCAGCAAAATGCCCTAAGTGTTTTTAATCTCTCTCCAGAGATGATAGTTAATTCACTGTATTGACCTTCTGTCTCGCAATGCAGCAGACAACCAGACGTTAACCTTTTAATAAAATCAGACTGTAGCGATCGCAGTAAGGTAATCCAGTCCATTGAGAGTTCTGCGAATCTTTTGATGAGATTATTCTATTAAAATATCGATTCGGCGTAAACTCTTAAATTAGGTTGGGTGATATTCTCAAAAATTGGTTAATTTATCGCAATTAATCTTTATTTAACTTCATATAATTTACTTGACAGACAGGGACGTATTAAGACATAGCAGCCTGTTATCAAACATCACTGCTTTTTACAGTGGAATTTGAGTAGTAAATTATTGATAGATTTGTCGGAGTTCTTCTATACTATTCACAGTTTTGATACTGGCGAGAATAGCGCTTAATGTGTCTAAGTTCTCTATTTGGGCAATCTCTGGTAAGATTGTTATTCCTTCGCTGCCAAATTTTAATTCTAAACTCATTTCAATACCTTGAAGTAACCCTCTCTTCATACCCCTTCTTTCTACGCTGGTAATATACGGCATTTTCTTTTCCTCTTCATATTGAGTTACTTCTTGCCAAAAACTGTTCTCTAAATCTTCAGGTAATCTCATCACCCAATCGATAAACCGAAATAAGTTGATGATATCTTCGCGCTGATAACCTTTTTCATAGAGTTGTTTGGTTAAATCAACTTTCCATTGTTTGCGTCTTTGATTATCTTGGCGTGTTTCCTTTGCTTTGAGATGCGCCATAACTACTGTAGCAAAGGGGTTAGAACTTGCTTCTAATTCCGTCCATTGTTGGCTATAGTCAAGTAATTTCACAATGGTAAACTTGAATTTGATTTCGCAACCCCATAACTCATCGCTATACTGATCTGGTTTCCATGTGGGGCGATCGTCACCTAAGATGGCTAAACTAGCTATAGACCGATTGTAACGGTCAAACAGGCGGTAGTGGTAGATGTACATCCGTTGAGCAAAGTTAGTTTCTTCATGACTTTGCACTTCCAGATGAATTAATACCCATGTTTCTTCACCATTAAGTCGCCAGACTTGAACCAGCTTGTCTACAAATCTTTGTCCTAGTTCCGCATCCCGAACTACTTGCTGTAACTCTTTGTCCAGAAAAGTATAGCCTCGCTTCCAGTCTATCCCCTCCCCAGCTACAGGAAAGAAAAATTCAATGCATTCCTGAAAGTAGGTTTCTATAGCTTCTTTCCAAGGGCTATCATACTCATCGTTAGACATTGGCGTGATTTACATGAGTTTTGCAGGTGCAACCATGTCTGATTATGCCAGAGTTTTGAAGATTGAGGAGAGTGCGATCGCATATTACGATTACATATTAGTCCCGCCTCGTTTAACACTTCCCGATTTTTTTGAAATGAAAATGGATGAATAAAGTTGCAGTGTCCTAGTTAGCGGTAGTGAGTTCTGAATAATGGAGCAATAAGATTTTAGATAGACGCAAAAATCTAAGGATGTAATTATGACTCAATCAAGATTCTCATCAGATATTCTTCAAAAAATCAATAACCAAGAACGAGAAATCAATGAACAGCAAAACAATCTAGACCAATTGCAGAATAAGATACACCAATTGCGGGAAGCTTACATAAAGTTAGTTAGTGAATACTATAAATCTCAGCCTCCCTTCCCAAGAAATAGACCTGATTCTGAATTAGAGTTCAGTAACGATATCCTGAAATTTCAGGATATAATTAGACACTGTATTATCTCTGGTAATGACAAACTACTTCAAGATTTATTAATCCAGCCATTACAAAAAGGAAATTTGTCTATTTTAGCTAAGCGAAATAAAATTTCAGACTATAAACTTGCAATCGATAGACTGAAAGAAACTTCTGTATCCGATAAGGAAATCCCTTATTTGATGCAAATAAAGGAAGCTTTACCTGCTTAAATCAACCGTTAACTGAGACATTAATTTATTATTAATTATTTTAGCGTTAATTATATTTGCTATGAGTAACTTGTTCATTTTTATCTGAATTACTTTGATTAACCTGATTAACGTAATTAATAACATCTTTAGTTCTCGGTTCTTTAAGTATTTCAATTTCTTCTGCATCTGTTAAATCTTTGCTGATCTCTTTGAGAAAGCTTTCAAGTTTTTCCAATCTATTCAAAGTATTTTGAATATTTTTTATTTGGTCAAAAATCTCATGTTTGACAATGCTTTCATCTCCTACTTGCTCAATAATTGTATTTACATTTTTTTCAAGATAACTGATGCTTTCTTTAAATTCTTTAACACCATTTTCCCAAATACGTAAATATCTAAACATTTCCCTTTTTTGAGTGTGAATTTGAGATTTAAGATTGTCTATCTTATCAAAATTTCTATACTTTTTATATTTTTCTATAATCCACGCTCTTTTGTATAAAATTAATAGCAATAAAGCAAGAGACAGAAAAATGACAATTTTTTCTGAGAAAGATATTTTACTCTTTTCAAAGACTAATACACCAAATGCTGACACTAGTATTCCGGAAAAAATGGTTATCAACATCTCTGCTTTTGAAGAAGACATACAGACTCCTAATTTTTTAGTTTACTCCGACAATCAATTTTGATACGTGTTTTTGTAGTACAACTTTCTCACGAATTTAATAACTATTAGTTTTTGATAAGACTCTGTAGCAGTTCGCGCTCCTCAGTCATGGCTTGATGGATACGCTCAATCATGTAACTGGCTGTATTCTTATTAACCCCAATCTCTTTGGCAAGCTGACGCACACTGATACCCCCTGGAGAATTAGGCACAAGGTGAATCGCTACAAACCATTTTTGTAATTCTACATGAGTCTTGTGAAAAAGTGTACCCACTGTAACGCTGTATGAAGTAAAGCATTCGTTACAGTGATATCTACGCTCATTCTTATATGCAGTGGCATTATTTGAACTGCAATATGGACACTTGGGCTTTCCATTCCAGCGAATTTGCTCAAGTAACGCGAGGCATTCTTCGTGATTTCGTGACATGTTTATTCTCAGAGTTCTGAGAATAAACATGTCAAAAATTACTCTTTAATCTTTTTAAGATTGCAGCACTATTTATTCGCTACCAAAGAAAAATTCCAAAGCAAATAATCTTTTTGATACCCTATACTTAGTTACTTCAAATATTTATAGATTCTTTTGTTACCCTACACCATTCTCACGCAACAGTGCATCCGCCTAACCTGCATCTGCTTCTGACAACGCTGGTACTGGCTGTTGACTGTAATCTAGTACCAAATCATAACCGTA
Organism: Nostoc sp. NIES-4103; assembly: GCF_002368335.1. Classification (GTDB taxonomy): domain Bacteria; phylum Cyanobacteriota; class Cyanobacteriia; order Cyanobacteriales; family Nostocaceae; genus Amazonocrinis. Next base: position 6,979,672 of record NZ_AP018288.1, read on the forward strand.
GATGTCATATACCTCATTTAACAATGCCTGCAAATCTATAACTGGTTCCGTATCTCCAGAACGCAAAGGTAGGGGAAATGATGGAATTACATCTTGTAAATTAAAGGCATATAAGTCAGCATAAGGACGGCGATCGCCACGGCATACTAAAATTCGATAGTGACTCTGAATATTGATTTAACTCTTATTGTTTTAGCCCTTTCTCCCGTAAAACTGTATCCACCCAAACTGTATTTTCTGTTGATAATTATGATGCTGGTTCTTGGCTGTAATCTATTATTAAGTCATAACCTGCACGCTCATAAATTCCAGTTAACAGAGTTTGCAAATCTACTAAAGGTTCACGATCATCAGTTCGCAATGGCAAGGGAAATGAGGGAATTGTATCTTGCAAATTAAAGGCATATAAATCAGCTTGGGGACGATTTTCTGCACGACTCACTAAAATTCGATAATCATTCTGCGTACCATCACCAAAAACTAGCATTGGTTCCCCAGCACGTAATAAATCAATTTCTACCAAATGTGTTGAACTTCCCAAAACTCGCTGTCGCTTATTCTCATATGCGTTGCGTCCTTCTCCTGGACGTTTATTTTTTGGTGAAAGAACTTCAATTACTGTCACTACTTCTTTTGTTCCCACCTTTCGCACCTCTAAATATCTTTCCTTCACCGTCTCAGGTAAGGGAACTGTCACTGTTTTAGGCGAAACAGTAGGTGCAACTATGGCTATATTCGGTATTTGAGTATTTTTTGCTGTCTTTTGATGTTGTACCACCACATCCGGGATACCAACTAAAAGCCTATCGTCACTAGTTGTTTGATAAATTCGTTCTTCAATGGCGACAAAATATTTGGGACGCAGTTGAGGAGATAATGAATCTGCAATACCTACTATTAGTCTGCCATGTACTCCTGGCCATAAATCAGGATCTTCTAAATAAGGGTTCATCCCTGGAAATAGGGAAGACATACAAATACCTCTCATCAATCAAGTTTTCAACTCGTAAATCAAGTTTTCAACATTCGTGAGGGAGTTGCTTTCTAAAGCGCTTTGCGTTGTTTGTGCTGTGAAGAACGCGAGTCTTAGAGGATGTTTGAAAAGTATTATTATTAACACAAATTCTCTCAAACCTAACCCCCCTACCCCCATTCCCTTGTAGGGAAGGAGGGTTTCAAAGCCTCTCCCCGAAACGGAGAGAGGTTTGGAGAGGGGTTTTTAGTATCTTTTTCGACTTTTCAAACATCCTCTCACCCTAAATAAAGACGCAATCATGGGAACAGCATTACGCTAAGGGAAATTCGTAATTCAAAAACTGAGATTTAATCTGGGGTTCCTTTGTTTGAATTTATTGCCGGATTTTAAAGAATTGGTATAATATATATTATTATTGTGAAATTAAAAATAGTAGACGCACCCAAAGTAGTACTTGAAGAACTTCGTCAAGTCTAGTTTGTTTTATTACGAGCTTGTGAATAAGATACTACGGCGACTTTTGTCGTGGCACAAGTTAGTGATGAGAGCGATCGCAACAGAAATCTTTACAATCAGCCCTCTGAATAATAAAAAGCCAAAGATTAAGCTATCAGCTGTCAGCAGTCAGTTGACGGCTGAACGCTGATAGCTATTTAAGCCATTTGATTTTCAATCGCCCACCGCGCTAGTTCAGTGCGGTTGTGGAGATTGGTTTTGCCCAACATATTGGACACATGGCTTTCAACAGTTCGCTGACTAACATTTAATTCTTCAGCGATTTCCCGGTTAGCTAAACCCCTAGCTACAAACTGTACTACTTTCAGTTCAGTTGGGGTTAACTGCACATCAAAGGGTACTTGGATGCGGGAACCGTTTTCTCCTCCTTTGGCTTGGTGTTCTTTCCAACGGATAGTTTGCTTGAGAGAAGATTCTACTTGTGCTACGAGTTCTTCGGGTTCAAAAGGCTTGACCATATATACATCAGCACCTTTATTCAGCCCTTTAACTCGGTCTGCACTTTGTCCTTTGGCTGAAAGGAAGAGAACGGGAATCCAGCCGGTACGTTCGTTTTGCCGGACTTGTTCGACAAAAGTGTAGCCGTCCATTTCTGGCATCATTACGTCGCAGATGATCATGTCTGGTACATCTTGTTCTAAGATTTCCAGAGCTTCTCGTCCATTTTCAGCAGTGATGACTTCATATCCTCTGAATTCCAAGTAATCCTTCACCAGCAAGATGAGGTTAGGGTCATCATCAATTAATAGAAGTCGTTTGTGATCTTTCATGCTGGGCTCTTTCATAGCAGTGGCACTTGTCGCGCTTCGGTCCATCAAGGTCTTGAATGGTTATCCTCTATGGTGGATTATTGAGATGTTGTTCTTTTTCCCACTTAACTTGCCTTTGCTTCCTCGAAGTCTCAAAAGTGTTGATTACTTTTTAGGAGACCACTAGCTCATTGGCAGAAGTCCAGTAAGGATACGTAGAGCAGTAGTTTTTATAATGCGCTATTATATATCCCTTTGAAAGCGGCAGGTGGAAAAACGCTGATTAAATAATAATCCTTCTAGTTCACACTAGTTCACAAGTAAGTATTGGCTCAAGATGACCCTAGCTGCAAAACAACCCGCGCTTTCATTGGCTTACTGCTTTACCATATCCTTCAGATGTTAAGCCTCTATCAAATGTTCACAAGCAAGTAAGGGAGTTTCCGGCAAAGGATGGGTTAAAAATGCATATTCTTCAACCACCATTATGCCTATCAAGTGTTCAGTGATGATCCGCTCAATAACTTCCGGGTTTGCTTGGCGATACCAGACACCATCCGGGTAAACAACCATTATCGGCCCAGAACTACAAACTCGCAAGCAATTGGCTTTGGTTCTAAGGATGCAAATGGGACGACTTTGTTGGGGGCGATCGAGTTTTAGCTCTTTGAGTCGCCTTTTTAAGTATTCCCAGGCTTCAACACTAGCTTGTTTTGAACAGCAGTTAGCAACTGTCTGGTCAGCACAAAGAGAAATGTGTTGCTGAATTTTTGCCAATCCTAGAGTTTCTACACAATTACTTAAGGCTTGATTGTCCGGAGGTTTAGTGGTTTTGGGGATTTGTCGGCTTTTCTGGATCACTGTATTGTTACTCATTGAGCGGCTCCCTGATTACAGTTCTATAACAATTTGCAAGCTTTGCAAACAAACTTAACCGAGAAAGGGATCGGGGATTGGGTATCGGGGATTGGGTATTAGGATTCCCCAGTCACCAGTCCCTAGTACCCAGT
>NZ_AP018288.1:6982947-7027947 GCF_002368335.1 Nostoc sp. NIES-4103
GTCCCCAGTCCCCAGTCCCCAGTCCCCAGTCCCTAGTACCCAGTCCCCAGTCCCCAGTCCCTAGTACCCAGTCCCCAGTCCCTCTTTGACCATATAAAAATATTCGTCACTTACAGAACAGAACCCGAAAGCTCTGAATAATTGAGTATTCATACTTAAGTGAGCCTGCGATTACCGAGTTCGGGAACCCGTACACAAGAAATTATTGCCATTGGGTGCTGCTCTTCGGTAAATTAGCACTCAGGAGTTGAGAGTGCTAACTCTGGAGAAAATTCTATGGCAGCTGTATCTCTAAGCGTATCTACAGTAAAACCTTTAGGCGATCGCGTATTCGTGAAAGTGAGCGCCTCTGAAGAAAAGACCGCAGGTGGTTTGTACTTGCCCGACACCGCTAAGGAAAAACCCCAAGTAGGCGAAGTAGTCGCCCTTGGCCCTGGCAAGCGTAATGACGATGGTAGCCGTCAAGAATTGGAAATCAAAATCGGCGATAAGGTGTTGTACTCCAAGTACGCTGGCACCGACATCAAACTCGGTACTGAAGAATATGTACTGCTCTCTGAAAAAGACATTTTAGCAGTCGTTGCGTAATAGTCAGTAGTCAGTGGTCAGTAGTCAGTGGCAAACGACAACTGACAACTAACCCTTACGGGTTCGGCAGTTACGCGGCTGTCTCTTAACCGCAAGAGCGCACTGCCTCACAACTGACAACTAACAACTAACAACTAACCAATTAAGAACTAAACAACTATGGCAAAGCGCATTATCTACAACGAAAACGCCCGTCGCGCCCTAGAACGAGGCATTGACATCCTGGCTGAGGCTGTAGCTGTTACCCTTGGCCCCAAAGGTCGTAACGTAGTCCTGGAAAAGAAATTTGGCGCACCCCAAATCGTTAATGATGGTGTAACCATCGCCAAAGAAATCGAATTAGAAGACCACATTGAAAATACTGGTGTGTCTTTGATTCGTCAAGCTGCTTCTAAAACCAACGACGCAGCAGGCGACGGCACCACCACCGCCACTGTTTTAGCCCATGCGATTGTCAAAGAAGGCTTGCGGAACGTTGCAGCAGGTGCTAATGCGATTTTGCTGAAGCGCGGTATCGATAAAGCTACCAGCTTCCTCGTAGATAAAATTGCTGAACACGCTCGTCAAGTAGAAGATTCCAAAGCTATTGCTCAAGTTGGTGCAATTTCAGCTGGTAACGACGAAGAAGTCGGTCAAATGATTGCCCAAGCAATGGACAAGGTAGGCAAGGAAGGCGTAATTTCCCTAGAAGAAGGGAAGTCTATGACTACCGAATTGGAAATCACCGAAGGGATGCGCTTTGACAAAGGCTACATCTCTCCTTACTTCGCAACCGATCCTGAGCGGATGGAAGCAGTATTTGATGAGCCTTTCTTACTACTGACCGATAAGAAAATTGCTTTAGTACAAGACCTCGTACCAGTGTTAGAGCAAGTTGCTCGTGCTGGTCGTCCTTTGGTGATTATCGCCGAAGATATTGAAAAAGAAGCTTTGGCAACTTTGGTAGTTAACCGTTTGCGCGGTGTACTGAACGTTGCTGCTGTGAAAGCTCCTGGCTTTGGCGATCGCCGCAAAGCTATGCTAGAAGATATCGCTGTATTGACTGGCGGTCAGTTGATCACCGAAGACGCTGGTTTGAAGCTGGAAAACACCAAGATTGATGGCTTGGGTAAAGCTCGCCGCGTCACCATTACCAAGGACAACACCACAATTGTTGCTGAAGGTAACGAAGTTGCAGTTAAGGCTCGTGTAGAACAAATTCGTCGTCAAATCGAAGAAACCGAATCTTCTTACGATAAAGAAAAGCTGCAAGAGCGTCTAGCTAAACTTTCCGGTGGTGTAGCTGTGGTAAAAGTGGGTGCAGCCACCGAAACCGAAATGAAAGACAAGAAGCTGCGCTTAGAAGACGCTATCAACGCTACCAAAGCTGCTGTAGAAGAAGGTATCGTTCCTGGTGGTGGTACAACTCTAGCTCACTTGGCTCCTTCTTTGGAAGAGTGGGCAAACAGCAACCTCAAAGGTGAAGAGTTAATTGGTGCTTTGATTGTCGTTCGCGCTTTACCTGCACCTCTGAAGAGAATTGCTGAAAACGCTGGTCAGAATGGTGCTGTCATCGCCGAACGCGTTAAAGAGAAAGAATTTAACGTTGGCTACAACGCTGCAACCAACGAATTCGTTGACTTGTTAGCCGCTGGTATTGTTGACCCTGCCAAAGTGACTCGTTCTGCTCTGCAAAACGCTGCTTCCATCGCTGGCATGGTGTTGACAACCGAATGTATCATAGTTGACAAGCCAGAGCCTAAAGATGGCGCTCCTGCTGCTGGTGCTGGCGCTGGTGGCGACTTCGATTACTAATACTTTATAGACCCCTGTTTGTTAAACAGCTGCTTCCCTTGTGGAAGTGGCTGTTTTTTTATGGGAATATTTTTGGAATGAGGAAAAAAGAGAAATTTGAGTTACGACAACGCTTGTAAATATTTAGCTGAACAATACCCAGCTGAGTTTGTCCGCTGGTTGCTTGGGGTGGAAGTGCAAAAAATTGAAGTATTAAAAACGGAACTTACACTTGAACCAATACGTGCAGATTCCGTGACATTTCTGCAAGCAGCTAACCAAATTTTGCACATTGAATTTCAAACCTTGGCGACATCTAATCCGCCGCTGAATTTCCGAATGCTTGATTATTCTGTGAGATTAAAGCGTCAATATCGATGTCCTGTAACTCAGGTGGTAATCTTTTTACAGGAAACTAATAACGAGGTAGCTTTTACAGAAGAATATCGAGACGAGACAACAATTCATCACTATCAGGTAATTCGCCTGTGGGAGCAAGATTCAGCAATATTTTTGACCAATTCTGCACTGTTACCTTTAGCAACTTTGACACGAACCAACTCGCCGCAAGCTTTACTAACACAAGTAGCTGAACAAGTCGCTACAATTTCAGATAGGGAGGAGCGACAAAATATCGCAGGTTGTGTAGAAATTCTTGCAGGTTTGCGATTTAATAAAGATTTAATTCGTCAATTATTACGGGAGGATATTATGCGCGAGTCTGTAATTTATCAAGATATTTTACAGCAGGGTAAAAGGCAAGGTGAAGAAAGTTTAATATTACGGCTGATTAATCGGCGTTTCGGTCAAGTTGACGTATCATTAATTGACCGTATTCGGGCATTATCAATTGAGAATTTAGAGGCTTTAGGAGAGGCATTGTTTGATTTTTCAGGAGTCACCGATCTAATAGCTTGGCTAGAGCAGCAAGAGCAAGTTTAATGAATAAAATATTATGCGCGAGTCTGTAATTTATCAAGATATTGTTCAAAAGGAAGCTTTTAAAATGATTAGCTGTATGCTTAGACGGCGCTTTGGTGATATTGATGCATCATTAGTTGAGCAGGTTCGTAATTTATCTGCGGAACAGTTGGAAAATTTGGCAGAGGCATTATTGGATTTTTCGCAGGTAGCTGATTTAGTAGCTTGGTTAAAGCAACAAGAGCAAGCTTAATTAAATAGCGTAACGATCAAATAGTTAAACATTGTATCTGAATCCTAAAGTCATGCTACCTATTAACAAAAAAATTGTGACTGATGAAGCAATGCGTCCCGTAGCAGTATTGATTGATTATCAAGACTGGCAAGAAATTGAGAAGATATTAGAAGCTCATCAATTACAACAAAAAGCAGAGTTGAATTTAAATAAGTATGCCGGGATAATTCAACTAACTCAAGACCCTTTAGAATATCAGCAGCAAATTAGGGATGAGTGGAGTTGACACAACCTTTAATTATTTTAGATACAAATATAGTGTTGTACTTTTTGGGTGGTCGCTTAGTCAACCCACTTCCATCTGGGCAATATTTTCTTTCAGTCATAACTGAAATTGAATTATTATCTTATCCTACCCTGAGCGCAGATGAAGAGGTACAGATTATTGATTTCTTAACTAAGATTACGGTGGTAGGAATTGAGGAAAATATCAAAGCTTTAGCAATATCATTTCGTAAACAATACAAACTCAGGCTTCCTGATGCAATAATTGTGGCAACTGCAAAATCACTCAATGCAACTTTGTTTACAAATGATATGAGACTCGCTAATTTAACAGAAATTAATACTCAGTCAGTACAAATTATGTAGTGGAGGGCGATCGCCTGCTTTATAATCAGGTGCGAAGCGCGATCGCGCAGTGTGTCGCTTTGTGACTCAGCTTACCCTTGGCGTAGCGTTTCGTAGAGAAGATATCGCTATTGTTGGTACTTTAATTATGAGTGGTTTTTAACAGCTAAGATAAAAGTGCAGCATTCCATGTTCAACCCATGATCACCCCTAAATTAATGATTGAACCTTCATACTGGTTGGAAACAGGAATAAAACTGGAAAAAGTTAATAACCTTAATCTTTTTAAGTTTACCGAAGAACTACAAGCGCGTTCGGATGAACTGCTAGAACGAAGTAAATCTGGATTAATCACACCAGAAGAAAAAGCTGAATTAGATGGTATATCTGAATTGGCACAGATTTTTACCTACGCTAATTCTGTTTTAGCGGCTAAATCAAAATTGCGATCGCCTACTTTGTCGTGAGGGTACGATCGCGGTTTTTGTGATCTAAAGTATGACCTCTTTATCTCGAATTATTTGATTGACTTGATCTAAGCTGCATCAGAAAATAGCTAAGTGAGAGTATAGTTGTAATGATAAGTGTAATACTGATTAAACTTACGATTGATATTGATGAATACCAATTAGCAATTTTTTGCTCGCTGTCACGAATGAGTTGATCTATCTCCGAGTGTTGCAGAAAAAGTCCCTTAACAACTTCAAACTTTGCTTTTGCTCCCTTGTAATCTCCCTTCCAATACAATTCGAGACCCTCACGGTAAAGACGGTCAATTACGCCTTGCTCATTTACAGTACCGGCTCTCCTAATAAATTCCTGAATCGTGTTTGCGGGTATTGCAAAGGGTATGAAAGTTTCTTCATCCTCATCTCTGCCACCACGCGCGATCATGCCAATCACTTCACCTTTATAGTTTAGTACAGGGCTGCCTGAACTACCCTTATCGGCTAATACATCAATTTGGAGTACTGGGGAATTATTTGATAACTTTTTTCTAGTATTTGAAATTTTACCTTCACTTACGCTGGCTTCTGAAATTGACTCCGCTTTTAGTTCATCACCAATATCGCCAGCATATGGATATCCAATAACTAAGACATCATCCAATAACTGTACCGTATCTGAATCTCCTAATTTCAGGGTTGGGGCATTTTTAATCTCAATTTTGATAATTGCAACATCTTGAAAGCTTGCAGTTGTACTGATTAATTTCAATTCAAAAGGCCGAAAACCATCCATATTTGGCAGTAATACATAGTTTAAAAAGTTAAATTCCAAAGATTGCTTGTTTCTTTTTATATCTTCTTCAACTTCACCTGGATATTTTGAAATGATATCTTTGACTAGTTGGTTTAAAAGCAGGGGTTCACATTCTTGTTTTACAAGTTCTACTGATTTTACCAAATGTGCGCTGGTTACTATATAGCCATTAGGATTTATAAAATAACCTGAACCAATGGAGCTTTTTTCAACCAAATAGGTTTTCTGTTTATATTGAAACATACCCCTGCAAGAGCGTAAAATTCTTACTACAGATGGTTTGATGAATATTCCTAATTTCTGAGATACACTTAATGAAGTTGATGAAGTTCGTGGAGTTAGCTCATATGTATTTTCAATATTTCTAGCTGTTAGCAAGATTGTACTTGCTGCCACCATAGAAATCCCAGCTAACCCAATCAAACCTCTACGAAGTGTTCGCTCTGTTTTCTGTTGTGTCTTTCTAAGTCTTTGATTTGCTTTCCTTTCTTCTTCCAAGGCTATTTCTACTTTTTTTTGCGCTTCTTCCAATATTTGCTTTGCCTGCTTCTCAGCCTCAAAAGCAATTTGCATTTCTCGTCTATCTAACTCCTGGCTAGCAGCTAAAAACTGATAATCCACATCGCCTAAGCTTTTATCAACTGCCCAATTTCGAGCATCTATCAGGGCTTGTCCTCTTAGTAGTTGAGATTCATCTTGACAGTTAGAATCGAACCACGCCGCTATTGCTTTAGCGTAAGGTCGCAAATCTGCTAATGCCTTATCTACCCAGTTAGTGTTAAAAACTGACTGATAAATCCGGTTATAAACGCTTAACTCTCCCTGACGCTTGACTCCTAAACCCGACAGCCGCAGTTGCATTTGTTCGGAACTGTCATCAGCGGCTACTCTTCCTTGCTGCAAAATTTGCTGATACAATCCCAACAGCCTTACTGCACGTTGCTCATCCCTAAGAATGCGATCGCGTATCGTCTTTAAATGCTCTGGTTCATCCTGTGATTCCCAATTGTTAATGATATGCGATCGCACTAATTCTGCAACTTTCCCCGCCTCCATTCCCTGGCGAATCAACTCACAAAGCTTCTGTGTCAGAAAAGGTTGCCCGCCTGTCCAAACCAACACTTCACGCAGCACCGCCTGGGGATCGCTAACTTGCCCTACTAATCCTTGGGCTAATGGTTCGACTTCATCGACTTGAAAACCGTTGAGTTCAATGGCTTGACCAATATTAAAAGGTGTGCGTCTTTTATCGGCAATCAAATCTGAAGGTGTGGCGACACCAACCAGGGCAAACGTCAGCCGTTTGTATTCTGGTTGATCGGCACGCTGGTTATAACAGTCTCGAATTAAGGCAAAAAAGTCGTCAGTCGCAAAATTCAAACTGAGAACGCTGTCGATTTCATCTACAAAAACGACAATGGGTTGAGAAACTTCAACCAGCAGAACTTCTTCAAAAAATTCGCTTAATCGCTGTAATGGAGAAAGATGATCGCGATCGCGCCACCAACTTCTTAAATTAAACTTGCTTGTAAGCTCAAAACTACTCACCAAAATCCGCACTACACCCGCATACCATTGATCTGATGTAACCTGCTGGCTACCAATTTTTGTCAAGTCAATCACAGCACAGGCAATATCTTCTTTTTGCAGCCGTTGCATTGTTTGGACTCGCAAGCTAGATTTGCCCATCTGCCGCGAATTCAAAACGTAACAGAACTCGCCAGCCTGCAACGCTTCATACAAATCTGTATCTGCTTGACGCACCACATAACTAGGAGCATTTACTGGTAAACTCCCCCCGACTTGATATTCGTAGGCTGGGTTTGGTGCTGTGTTCATTAACTCACTTTCAGGCGATCGCGGAAATATTGACGATACAAATCGCAACGCGGCGTGACATCATTTCCTTGCTGTTGTAGCAAGCCCATGCTGAGTAATTTAAAGCATTCTATCGAATCCAAGCGAACAGGGCTACTAGTGGCAACTACTTTTTTAATTGCAGCCGCTAATTCTGGACGCTGTTCTAAATTCCATAAATGCCGTCGTAAATGGTCGCTATAAGGCCCCGCTTCTGTGGGTGCTTTTTGTAAAAGCAAATCGAGGGTAATATCTTTTCTGGCAATGCGATAAAGTGCCACCCGTACAAGATAAGGATGTCCCCCTACCATTGCCATTAACTGTTCAACTTCGGTAAAACTCCAATTAAGACCATGCCTTTGTGCTAAATCCAAAACTTGTTGGGCATTAAACTCCGGTAATTCAATTGGCAAGCCTACATTAAACGGCGATTGGTTAATATTCAACGGAATATAAACTTCAGTGGAATGCACCACGACTAACCGCAGTTTCTTCCAAATCTCCCGATTTTTTGCATCTTCATGCCAAGCGCGTAACAGCCCAAAAAAATCGGCAGCAATTTCAGGATATTGAAACACACAATCAACTTCATCTAATCCCAACACCAGCGGTTGGTTGATTTCTGCTAGGAGATACTCTTCAAAATAAGCGGTGCAGTTATCTTTACTACCAAAAATCTCGTCCCAGTAATCTGTTAACTTGTTGGCTATCCTTAACCTCCGTCCGACACTGGCACAAAACCAGCGCAAGAACTTGTCCAAATCAGCAAAAACCTTCCCATCCGCTAACTGAAAGCTCAAAGGTACAGTTAAATAATCTTGTTGTGAAGCTTGATGAAGAATCCGCGCCATCAGGGAAGTTTTACCCATCTGTCGCGGTGCTTTAATGCGGATGAGAGAACCTGGCTTGAAAATTGCTTCGTAACAGCGAGACTCAATAGGAAGACGTTCAATATAAAACTGTGAGGCTAAATCTACCTGTCCTTCGGGTAACTCTGGTTCCGCCACTGGCATAGGTGGATTTGCAGGCAGAAGGATAATATTTTCCTCTGTATCAGTGGTGAGGTTTTTAGCTTCCTCACTACCTGCCAGTAAACTCAAGACTTCGTGTAAAATTCTAGAAGTATCGGCAGAAGATTTCCATTCTCGCTGCTGAATCTGATTTAAATAACCCCGCAAATCATAATTAAGTGGTTGATTCCAGGGAAAGCTGACGCGAATCGGCAAAATCGTCGGTTTATGTTCTGAACGTAAATCTTGTAACTGTTTTGCCCGTCTCACCTCTTCTGTCACCATTTCACTAGTGGCTGATTGTGGAGACAACAGCAGTAAGAAGTAATCACATTGTTCTAATTCTTGATCAATGCGTTTAGACCAGTTTTCCCCTAAACGAATACTCTCCCCCGCCATGAATGCTTGATGTCCAGCTGCTTTGATAGCTTCGTAGAAATGCTGGGCAAGGCTCAAATCTGGATCTTGACTGCGATAGCTGATGAAAACTCTGGCAGTTTTGCTGGCTGGTGGCAACGGTGGCACATCGGCATGATTATCCAGAAATCTGGACAAATTTGTCCATTTTTCTAATACTGTTGATAGTGGCAGAGCCAATGCACCTTCTGTATTGTCATAAGCCGCAATTAAGCCGATGACTGCTTGAGTTTCAGTGTCAAACACAGGCGAACCACTGTAACCCCCTTGTATTTGTTGGGAATTCGCCTTGATACGCAATCGCAGCATTGGCAAGTTGCCAAATTCAAAATGGGGGTTAATATCAGTGATCGTGCCATCAATCGAAGCGCCTTGTTTAAAATCCATTCGTCCATAGCCAATAGATAAAAATCGATCCATTGGCTGAAATTCTAAAGATAGGGGCGCTGAATCACCTTGATATCCAGGTAATTGCAATATGGCAAAATCATCGTGAGTGCGATCGCCTAAATAAATTAACTCAACTTTCTGTCCATTGATTCGCACTTTTTCCCAACCACCGGCTGACTCAACTACATGGGCGCAGGTTAGTAAATGTCCTGTAGGTGAGACAAAAAAGCCCGTGCCTTGGATATTACCTTCAATAGTAGCGATCGCCACCGTACAAGCTTTAACTAAATCCCAACTCATGAAAATTTGTTACTTATTTTCTTGAGATGCCAATTTCCAAGTTATTTTCACCTTCAGTGATGCCTGCCCAGTGGATTCAACCACATAGACCGAACCTTTAGCAGTAAAATTGACTCCAAACTCAACTTCTCCACTCACAGGTTGCGATTCTTGCTGCAAGGTACGAAATGCTTTTGTAATGGGACGACACCCGCGAACAATCAAATCTCTAACTGCCTCGAAGCTTGCCTCTACTTTTTCCACAGGCAATTCACCAGGAGCTGCAACACGACCCACTGCTGTATCTGGTAACTCAACTGCTACCAAAATCGTGCCGCCATCTTCTGTATTCAGTTCTAAAAGTTTACGAGCCATAATTGAATAAAAGCTGTCAAGTAGTTTTTAAAATAAATTTATTGAAATTTTTAGGTAAACAATTTTTTTGACGAGAGAATTTACTTAAGGTTAATAACTAAAAAAATTATACTAGTAAACTTGTTTCACTAAAAATTTACTTTATTCCTCTACTTTGGCAGCTTTATATGAGTTTACAATCTTCTCGTTCTGACAAAATTCTGGTTGTCGATGACTCTCCTGATAATGTGTTTTTGATCAAAACCATTTTGGAGGAAGAAGGCTACACCATTAGCACAGCAGAAAATGGCATTTCAGCATTGGCACAACTACAAGCATCGCCTTGTGATTTGGTGTTGCTGGATCTAATGATGCCAGGGATGGATGGATATGAAGTTACTAGGCGGATTCGTGGCGATATGAAAATGCAGCAATATATCCCCATATTGCTAATAACTGCCCATGATGCGCCGAATGTGGCCCATGGATTAGATTTAGGTGCTGATGATTTTATCCGCAAACCGGTGACTGTAGACGAATTGCTGGCGCGAGTGCGATCGCTCCTAAGATTAAAGCATAGTATCGATGAACGTGACGAAATCGCCCGTCAGCGAGAAGATTTCGTCTCTCGCCTCACCCACGATTTACGCACTCCCCTAGTAGCAGCCGATCGCATGTTAATGCTATTTCAACAGGGTGCTTTGGGCAGTTTATCACCGCAAATGCAAGAAGTGATTACCATCATGGCTCGCAGTAATATTAACTTGCTGACTATGGTGAATACTTTATTAGAAGTTTATCGCTTTGAAGCTGGTCGTAAAACCCTGGCATTTCAACCAGTTAATCTAGCCAAACTATTAGAAGAGGTAGCTGGAGAACTCACACCTTTAGCACAAGACAAAGCACTGTCCATCAATTTGGATTTTACCGAAGAATCAACCACAATTATGGGCGATCGCATGGAATTGCATCGTCTATTCACTAACCTCGTCGGTAATGCTATCAAATTTACTGAATCCGGTTCAGTGACTATCCGCCTCACTTTTGTACCGTTGGCTAGCAAAATAAACTTCTCTGAGTTTTCTTTGCCCTCCACGATTAGTGATTACATTACCATTGAATTTGCCGATACAGGTGCAGGTATTCCTCCTGAAGAACAAGCCACTTTGTTTGAACGATTTCGTCAAGGCAGCCACAAAAGTTCTGGCAGTGGCTTAGGATTGTACCTTTCTCGCCGCATCGTAGAGGCTCATCACGGTACTATTATTGTTAATTCTGAGTTAGGGAAAGGTAGCGTATTCATTGTTAGCCTACCAGTTAAACAGTAAGTAACTTATAAATTATGATTTATGCAATTTTTTACCTGGATAAATCATAATTTACAAGTTAAAAATGTATGAATTGGAAACTCAGCAAACCAGACATTCTCAACAGTGTTAAACCTACACTAGACCCTACACCCTACAACGCCAGTCCGACGCCACTTGCTTCAACGGGGGTTCCCCCGCAACGCAGTGGCTCCTCAAGTCGGGAGACCCGTAAAACAAGGCTGGCTCCCCCACACCCTGTTTTCCGTAAAATTCCCTAGCAAACAGATGAGTCCATTGCAAATTCTTGAAGATGACTTGACAGGTAAAAAGATCGCTGACTTTTTGCGGGAACATCTCGAAAATATGCATGAGATTACCCCGCCTGAAAGCGTTCATGCTCTTGATTTAGAGGCATTGCGATCGCCAGATATTACTTTCTTTTCGGCTTGGGAGGGCGATGAATTACTCGGATGCGGCGCACTTAAAGAACTAGATTCAAGAACTGGTGAAGTCAAATCAATGCGTACCGCTAAGGCTTATCGTCGTAGGGGTGTGGCCTCGAAGATTCTTGAACACATCATCAAAGAAGCCTCACGGCGTGGTTACGATTACCTGAATTTGGAAACAGGAGCTTTTGTTGAATTTGCCCCAGCACGAGCTTTATACACAAGGTTTGGGTTTGAGTACCGAGGCCCCTTCGCTGACTATATTGATGACTCGAACAGCGTATTTATGACGAAAAAGCTCTAGTATTTACTGCTGGAAAGTAGCAAATTTCTTGTAAATCTTGCAATAATGTGCAGCTATCTGTTGATATAAAAGCATAGTACCTTTCATCTGCTTGTTTTAGTGAAAATATGGTTACTAATAAATCATCAAATATTATTGAGATTATCCAAAAACAACGTCAGCTTTTTCAAACTGGTAAAACTAAAAATGTCAGCTTTCGCATTCAACAACTCGAAATTCTTAAACAAGCACTAGTTAACAATAAACAAGCAATAATCCAAGCATTAAAAGCAGATTTACATAAACCAGAATTTGAAAGTTCCATTGGAGAACTTAGAGTCATCAATGATATTGATGATGCTATTAAACACATCAAGAATTGGACTAAGCCCAAAAAAGCACCCCTTGCCAAAGAATTTTTTCTCTACTCAGCAAAAATTTATCCTGAACCGCTGGGAGTTGTTTTAATTATTGGAGCTTGGAATTATCCATTTAATTTAATCATCTCACCTTTAATCGGTGCGATCGCAGCAGGAAACTGTGCTGTGATCAAACCTTCAGAACTTGCACCTTATACCTCCGGTTTAATAGCTGAAATCATTAATAAATATTTTGACCAAGAGTATATTGCAGTGGTAGAAGGAGGTGTAGAAACATCTCAAAAACTCCTAGCCGAAAAATTTGACTATATCTTTTTTACAGGTAGCACAGCCGTGGGCAAAATTGTCATGGAAGCGGCTGCAAAACATCTCACACCAGTTACTTTAGAGTTAGGTGGTAAAAGCCCTTGTTTAGTAGATACTGATATTAATCTTGAATATACCGCCAGACGCATTATTTGGGGTAAATTTTTTAATGCTGGACAAACTTGTATTGCACCTGACTATCTTTTAATTGATCAAAAAATCAAAAAAGATTTAGTGAATGTCCTGCAAAAATATGTAAAAGAATTTTATGGAGAAAATCCCGAAAAGAGTCCTGATTATGCTAGAATTATCAACCAAAAACATTTTGAGAGATTAACTAACTTTATCCAAAATGGTAAAATTATCATTGGCGGAGAAACGAATTTTTCAGAACGTTATATTGCCCCGACATTGCTCGATCAAGTTTCCTTAACAGATCCTGTAATGCAGGAAGAAATTTTTGGCCCTATTCTGCCCATCATTGAATACAGCGATATTACAGAAGCGATCGCCTTAATCAATTCTCAACCAAAACCCTTAGCTTTATACTTATTTACAAATAATCACAGCCTACAAAAGCGAGTTTTGCAGGAAACTTCATCTGGAGGAGTTTGTATCAATGATACATTAATGCAGTTTGCCGTTTCATCTTTACCATTCGGTGGAGTCGGTGACAGCGGTATTGGTAGCTATCACGGTAAAGCTAGTTTTGAAACCTTTTCACACTACAAAAGTGTATTGCAAAACTCATTTTGGCAGGACATAAATTGGCGGTACGCTCCCTACAAAAGCATATTGCCCATACTCAAACGACTGGTTAGTTAAACTGATGAACGCCAGTTGCTACAACGGAGGGAACCTCCGCAACGCACTGGCTCCTGATGACTGATAACTGTTAAGGAGTAAAAACTCTGATTTTTAACTCCTAACTCATAACTCCTAACTCCTAACTATCAAAACCCAAAAGCACTGCTGTAACGCTCCTCCGCCCAAGGTTCACCACGGCGGTGGTAGCCATTGCGCTCCCAAAAACCCAGTTCCTCGTGATTAAGAAACTCCAAACCATTAATCCACTTGGCACTTTTCCAGGCGTAGAGATGGGGTACAACTAACCGCATCGGCCCACCATGTTCTGCTGGTAAATCTTCATCAAATAATTTGAAAGCAAAGAAATTTTCTTCCCGTACAAAGTCTTCCATGGAAATATTGGTGGTGTAGCCGCCGTAGCAGTGTTCCATAACATGAACTGCTTCGGAGTCTACCTCAAGCAAATCCATAAAATCTACTACCTTAATACCCGTCCACTTAACATCTAATTTTGACCAGCGGGTTACACAGTGAAAGTCTGCTGTGAATTCATGTTGAGGTAGGGCCATAAAATCTGACCAAGTAAAAATAATGGGTTTGACCGAACCCCAAACTCGAAATTCCCAATCTTCTGTTCTGACTTGGGGTGTTGCACCGTAGGTTAAGACGGGGAAGCCTTTAGCCAAATGTTGACCTGGAGGAACACGTTCGCTTTCTGCTTGATTTGGTTTTTGAAAAAATTTACCTGGCATACTATCTTTAAAAATCAATACAAAAAAATAGGGAGTGGCAAGAAAAGACTTTTTATCCTTTTAATGACCACCAAATAGCCTATATTTTCAGATAGTTTAGTCTTTATATGATTATTTGATCATCAGTCGTAAGTACAAGGTAATGGTAATTGTCCCCAATTACTCATTACCAAATTCTTATCGACTTAATTAGATTTTGTGGGCTAGCTCTTATTGAAGAGGAATTATTCTTCTTCCTCTTCTTCAGCAGTTGGATAGACAAATGTAGAACGTCCAGTCAAAATCGACTTGCCTAGGGAGATAGCTTTTTGAGCTTCAACAGCGGCTTTATGTCTCCAGGTAGCTCGACGTTTATCTCGTTTGGATTTGGATGTTTTCTTCTTAGGAACAGCCATGATAGCGGATATCGCAATTCTTGACAACCTTTTTATTCTAAGCGATCAACTCGACTAACCCAAAATTTCATCAAAATGGGAATTGGGAATGGGGAATTGGGAATTGGGAATTGGCATTGGGCATTGGTTATTCTTCCCCATCTCCCTCATCCCCCCATCTCCCTCATCTCCCTCATCTCCCCTGCTCCCCTGCTCCCATGCTACTTTTGAACGAAATCACCAGGTCTCTCTGTTGGTTCTGTATTAGGGTTTATGGGTGCTGTGGGAATAATGGGATCTGCCTGACTTGGGTTAGCCGTGGGAATAGCGGGAGCTACTTGACTTGGATTAGCTGTGGGAATAGGGGGAACTGCCTGACTTGGGTTAGTAGTTGGCTGATCTTTGTCAAACCCAAGTAGCGATCGCGCTGTTTTGAAGTAAGTTGCCCAGCGTTGGGCATCGGGGCGGGTGCGCCATTGTTGGCGACTGACTTCTAAAGCTAAAACTGGTGCGATCGCGCCATAATTTTGTACGGAAATAATAATTGAAGTATCTGTGACTAAAATATCTTGGTCGAAGCTGCGTTGAGCAGCAGCCCTTGCGGTCGCTTCTGCTCTTCGCAGTATGGTTTCGTAGGTTTCACCTGGTAGTCGGTCAATAGTCAAGTCAACTCTGGCTGTATAAGCTCGCACTATCTGGGGTGTGAGCGTTTCTGACAAAACCCAGAGGGGAACTGTGGAAAAAGTTAAAACTATTAGCGGAAATATCCGGATCTTCTTGCCAATTTGGCTAATAACTGGAAAGGGAATGATCCATGATAGTTGGTGAGCAATACTCCTGGTCATGACTTTATGGCTCCTGATTGATGAAATTTAATGTGAGTATTTTCCGAGCATAAGCTGTAATTAAAAAGACTTAAAATTAATGGCTCGATGAGAATCTCCTAGAGTATAAGACATAGGTTAGCTTTGTTTTTTCAGCAAAGCCAACCGCAATTTTAGGCAACCAAACCACAACCTACAAAGAGCGGGATGGCAAATTACTGGGCGATCGCTATTGGCATCAATCAATATCAGTTCTTTCAACCTTTACGTTGCGCCCAAGCAGATGCTGAGGCGTTAAAAGATTTTTTGGTTAAAGAGGCTGGTTTTGCACCCCAACGCTGTCTATTGATGACAGATACTTCACCACCAATTGGAGATAGATCCACATATCCAACTAAAGAAAATATCCTTTTGTTACTTGAGGATTTGACAGCGGCGTGTTGGCAACCGCAAGACTATTTATGGTTATTTTTCAGTGGTTATGGGGTCAACTACGACGGCAAAGATTACTTGATGCCAGTGGAAGGAAATCCTAAACTAGCACAGGAAACCGGTATAGAAGTGCGATCGCTGATGCAGAGTCTGCAACTAGCTGAACTTAATGTGTTGCTGCTGTTTGATATCAATCGCGCTTCTGGTAGTCAAGCCGATGCTTCTGCTGGGCAAGAAACCCTAGAATTAGCCCAAGAACTACAACTTGCCACAATTGTTTCTTGCCAACCAGACCAATTTTCCCGCGAAAGTAGCGAACTAGGTCACGGATTCTTTACAGCAGCATTGTTGGCAGCTTTGCGTTCTGGTAAGGGTAATAGCTTGACGGATTTAGAAAGCTACCTCAGTATTCTGACTCCAGAATTATGTCAACATTACTGGCGTCCTACACAAAACCCCGTCACCGTCACCCCATCAAGCCAGCATGACATTTTGCCTGCTCTGGGAATACAAAGCAATTATGAAGAAGTCCCCAGCACAATCGAACCTACTGAAGTAGAACCAATTATTTTTCCAGAAGAAACCTTTGCTGTGGCTCTTGCAGCCCCCTCCCTGGAAGCAAAATCCTCGATAACTTCTGCCAAATCGCCAAAATTGGGTATGTGGGGAGAAGCCCAAACAGCCAAAACTACCCTTAGCGATACCTCAGCGTCAGCAAAATCCCCAAATTTGACATCAGGAATCAAAAACTTCCAGGAACAACAATTTGCTGCGCCTACTGATTTATCGACAACACAGTACTTTAACCAGCCATCCCAAACAGCTCCAGTATCTCAGGAAATGGGTGGAGGTAGGTTTGTGCCGAATACTACTCAAGCTTACGTACCTCCTTTGCCTGAGAATCAGGCGAACTCTGCACTGTGGAAACAGTTCTTATTGTGGGGTGGAGGCACTATGCTGGTAGTAACTTTAATTTCTGTAGTGGTTCTGCGTAATCACGCACAATTATTAAGAACTAAACAGATATCACCAGCATCACCTAATAATAATGTCTCAAATGTCCGCTCAATCTCCCAGACACCCCCAGTAATTACACCAAAGAATCAATCCACTGCCCAAATAGGCTTGAGTTCCGAGTCCAAAAAGCGTAACCAAGCAGTGTTAGACCTGGCGAAAAAATCACTTAAACAAACTCAAGCTAGCGATTTGAGCAAAGCAATTAGCATGGCGCGGAAAATTCTGCCAGGTGAACCTCTTTACGAACAAGCTCAAGAAAATATTAAGATTTGGAGCCGGATGATTTTAGATTTGGCAGAGGGTCGTGCCAAACAAAGGCAGTATAACAATGCGATCGCCGCTGCTCAATTAATCACTAAAGACCAAGCCCTTTATCCCAAAGCACAAGCAGCAATTAATCAATGGCGTTTAGAAGCTAAGCAGTATCTAGCCAACAGAACCCTTTTGGATGCCGCTAATGCTTTAATTAAGCCAGGACAAGCATCTACTTATAATCGTGCCATTGAAGTAGCCAAGAGAGTACCACAAGGGCAACCAGGCTTCGACTTAGCACAGAAATCGATCAATAACTGGAGTGAAAAAATTCTAGATATAGCAAAAAACCGTGCTGATCAAGGAGACCTCACGGCGGCTATTGAAACTGCAACTTTAATTCCAGAAGTCACTGCCGTTTATGAAGATGCTCAAGAAGCAATTCAAAAATGGCAGAAAAAATAAAATAGTTAGGAGTTAGGAGTTAGGAGTTAAAAGTTAGAAATAAAACTCCTAACTTTTAACTCAGCACGAGTGCATTAGCAGTACTGCGATACATCCTCGCCGCATTCATCGGCTAGATAGCACAGCGCTCTAAAGCGTAAACCAACTACTTCTTCATATAAAGGGTTGAGTTTGCACATGGGCGGAATGTGAAACAAAGTTTTGCCAAATATTTTGACATCACGCTCAAAGGGACATTGAGCAGGAATCAGTTGACATAAGCGGTGAGCTAGTTGGCGATCGCGTACTTCAATGCTATCTACCCGCCGCCGCAGGGGTTGGAGAATGTCGAAAGTCCCGGAAACTGAACCTTGCAGGTGGGCTACATGGGTGTTGCTAGTTTCTGCTTGATGTATCAAAACCCAGCTTGCAAGAAAAATCTTTTTTGTGGTATTATCGAATACCTTCATGGTTAAGCCTCTGTGTTATTGAGGTTATTCACCTTGCTGATGAATATGTACGACGTGGCAACGACCTTTACCGGAAGAATCGTGTTCTGACTGAGATATAATATGAAGTCTGAATGGCCACTTAAGTCAGAACCTAATTTATTACTACGTCAAGTTAATCGCAATTTCCCGTGGATCGGTAGCGTAAAAATACGATCTTATTGATAACTTGACACAGTTTAAATTTTAATAAAGACATCTATCATTGGACGGATTTTAGTTTATAATTTACAATTCGTTACAAACCGAATTTCTGTCATATTTTCGGTAGGTATAAGTATTCAGGACTGGGTACTAGGGACTGGGTACTAGGGACTGGGTACTGGGGATTAGGGAAGAGTTTACCAATTACCAATTACCAATTACCAATTACCAATTACCAATTACCAATTACCAATACCCAATCCCTTTTATAGCGTTCGCTAAGAGTGTTAGGACATCAACAGATGATAAAACCTAGACACAAAAAGACTTTTCACCCAGTACCCAGTACCCAGTACCCAGTCCCCTGCTATACATGATCGTCTTCCAATTTGTAACCTACAGTGTTTTAGGGCTAACTTACCTGGGGTTAGCATTGGGCTATATTCCTGGGTTACGCATGAACAGGGCGACTATTGCCTTGGTTGGATCTGCCTTTTTAATTGCTCTGGGTGTTCTGAATTTACAACAAGCGTGGCAAGCCATTGATGCTAACACCATCGTGTTTTTGTTGAGCATGATGGTAGTTAATGCCAACCTATCCTATGCAGGATTTTTCAGTCGAGTGCTATCGCTACTGTTGAGTTATACTCGCAGCCCTCTGGGCTTGTTGATTGCTTTAACTTTCGGTAGTGGTATACTTAGCGCTTTTTTCCTCAATGACACTCTAGCGCTGATTTTTACACCTTTAACTTTGAGCTTGACTCAAACATTGGGTTTAAATCCGATTCCCTATTTACTAGCGATCGCTGGTGCAACTAATATAGGCTCGGTAGCAACTTTGAGCGGTAATCCTCAAAACATCCTCATTGGTTCGTTTTCCGGTATTCCCTATCTGGATTTTTTGCGGGTATTGGCTCCCGTTGCTGTACTTGGCTTGGTGATTCAGGTGGGGTTGCTGTGGCTACTTTACCCAGATGTCCGCTCAACCCAACCTTGCCAAAAGTTACCCAATGGTAAAGAACGCATTTTTAAGCCATTATTTCATAAAAGTTTAATCATCACCACTGGACTACTGATTGCTTTTGCCCTTGGCTTGCCCTTAGCGGAGTCTGCCTTAGTCGCTGCGAGTTTGTTGCTAATTACTCGGCGGGTAAAACCACAACGCATTCTCAAAAAGGTAGATTGGAATCTGCTGGTGATGTTTTCTGGACTCTTCATCCTGACAAGAGTCACACAAAAGTTAAATTTATTACAACCATTTACTCATGCCATTAACTCTACTGCGAGTTTTTTGGGTGTAACGGTTATTTTATCTAACCTTATCTCTAATGTGCCTGCCGTACTTTTATTACATCCCCTGATTCCTCAAAACAATACCCAGTACTGGCTATTGCTAGCAGCCGGATCAACATTGGCAGGTAATCTTACTTTGTTTGGTTCAGTTGCTAACTTAATAGTTGTAGAAGCTGCCGCTGATTTAGGTTACAAGCTCACCTTCATTGAGCATCTGCGATTTGGAGTACCACTGACAGTGTGTACTCTACTTCTAGTTTATCTTTTTATTCACTGAAGGTAATGCTTTGCCTAGTTCAATATATTTATTAAACTATCAGGTCGCCTTGGTTGTTTTTTTGTCAGTACCTCTGTCCCGTTAGGGCGAGGTTGTAAAGGCAATCCCATTTTTTGAATTTCTAAAAAGAAGCGAACTAATAGTAGAGTGATAATCGCTTCATGCTTGCCAGTACCAAGAGGGATTGTTACCAGCACCCCGTCCTCAAGGTCATAGCGCTTGTCAGTACCATCATCAAAATTTAAATATTCTTCAACAGTAGTAATTTTTGTTGGTGTTTTAGTCATGGCGCTTACCTCCAAGAAATTCTCCTGAATAAACGAAATTATGTAACAATGAAGCCTCTGATGGCTTTATCAGAGGCTTCATTATTCAGGTATAACTGATTTGCTATGCGTTAGCAGGCTGAAGATTGCACCAGTTTAATCTTTCATTGTGAAATCTTGATTTTAAATTCTCTAGGATGCCACTTGAGCAGCAGTCCGAGTCCGCCGCCTTCTACCATCAGCAACTTTCACAGGTGGTTCATCAGGAATCTGCATCAATAAAGTCACAGATGGTTGACATTGCAGTTCTCGACGAATGGAACGCTGCAATTCACGCTCTAGAGTGCCTTGCAACCCACCCCAGTCTACCTCTGGTTGCTCACCTGTCAAAGCGGCAAATTCTGACCAGCGTACACTGAGAATTTCTTCAATTCGCTGTTGTACCCACTTTTGGAGTAGCGATCGCTCTACACTTGTAACTACACCCCGCAAATGAATTTCTGGCTTTGCCAATAGTTTGCCATTCCAATCAATAGCAGCAGCGATGGTGACAATACCTTCTTCAGCCATGCGTTGTCTTTCTTGCAAGACTTTGGCACTCACCATACCAGAACTCGTAGTATCTACCAGTTCTATACCAGATGGCACTTTACCAGCTACGCGAATGGCGTCTTCAGTCAGTTCAATGACATCACCATTCTGAATAATCACCATGTTCTCTGCGGGAATGCCCATACTCTGAGCAGTTTCTGAGTGCTTCACCAGCATCCGATGTTCACCATGAACTGGCAAGAAGAACTTGGGTTTAGTTAAGGCAATCATCAGCTTTTGGTCTTCCTGACAGCCGTGACCTGAAACGTGAATTCCTTTGTCTCGACCATAGACCACTTTCGCTCCTTGAATCATCAATTTATCAATGGTGTTGACCACAGCAATTGTATTTCCAGGAATGGGGTTGGCGGAAAATACTACTGTGTCTCCTTCACGGATTTTGATGTGGGGGTGTTCTTTGTTGGCAATTCTGGTCATTGCTGACATTGGCTCACCTTGAGAACCTGTGGTGAGAATCAGCACATTTTCGTCAGGTAGGTTACGAACTGCATGCAACGGTTGTAGCAGGTTGTCTTCACACTTGATGTAACCTAAATTGCGGGCATGAGCTATCAAATTCAGCATGGAACGCCCCACAACTGTCACCACCCGGTTGTGCTTCTTCGCCAAATCCAAAATCATGTTGATTCGATGCACGCTAGAAGCAAAGGTAGTGACGAACAGCCGCCCAGTCGCTTGGCCAAATACGCGATCCAAGTTGGGATAAACTGAACGTTCAGAAGGTGTAAAGCCTGGTACTTCTGAGTTAGTGGAATCACTTAATAAGCAAAGTACGCCTTGTTCGCCGTGTTCTGCTAATCGTTGCAGGTCAAACCTTTCACCATCTACGGGGGTGTGGTCGATTTTAAAGTCTCCTGTATGAATTACTACACCCAAAGGAGTATGAATGGCAACAGTAAAGCTATCAGCTATTGAGTGAGTGTTGCGGATATATTCTACAAAAAATGATTTACCAATCCGCACTACATCACGGGGAAGGACTTTTCTTAATTCTGTGCGATCGCGTACTCCTGCTTCTTCTAATTTACCCTCTAGCATTGCCATTGCTAGCCTGGGGCCGTAAATTACAGGTATATCAAATTGCTTGAGGTGAAAAGCAATGCCACCAATATGGTCTTCATGACCGTGGGTAACGATCATGCCTTTAATTTTGTGGCGATTTTCTCGCAGATAAGTTGTATCTGGCAGAACTATATTTACTCCATGCATTGCCTCTGTAGGAAAGGCTAAACCTGCATCTAATAAAATAATTTCGTCATCGTATTCAAAAACACAGGTATTTTTACCAATTTCATGCAAGCCGCCCAAAGGAATAATTTTGAGGGCGGAGTTAGCTTCGTTTTTAGCCATTTTCTCCTTAGATTGTTGTTTTGCTGTTTAGTGTTAATAAATTGAAAGTTAGCGAGCTTTTATGAAAAACAATACCGACTTTCTATCTGAAAGCAGTTAAATTTTAATTCAGATGTTCAATTGTTTGTTCAATAAAATACTTTATACACTGAAGGATTCATTCTATGCCTATAAATTTCATAGCATAGGCGTCAGTAGCGCCAATTTATCAAAGATTATGCCCTTTTTTCATATAGGTTTTTATCAGCCATTAGCTAGCAAATCTTTGACAAATTGCTACCTAGATTAAACCAAGTTTATTCAGCACTGCCTCTAACTTTTGACTGACTTCCGAGTCCGCTGCGGATAACGGCGGACGAGTTGAACCAACCTCCCAACCTTGAAGATTCAATGCTTTTTTAACTGGAATGGGATTTGTAGTTAAAAATAAGGCTTTAAACAAGGGGAATAGTTTTAGATGAATCTCACTGGCAACTTCAACTTTTCCCGCACTATAAGCTTGAATCATCTGCTGTAGTTGGTTTCCTACCAGATGAGAAGCTACGCTTACTACACCCTTCGCTCCGATCGCTAACAAGGGCAAAGTTAAAGAATCATCTCCAGCGTAGAGGTGGAATTCTTTTGGTGTCAAGCGGCGAATTTCACTAGCCTGGTCTAAATTTCCACTGGCTTCTTTGATGCCAATAATATTGTTAATCTCAGCTAACCGGGCAACTGTTTCGGGACTGAGGTTTTGACCGGTACGCCCTGGGACATTATATAACAATAATGGTAAGTCGGGACAGGCTTGGGCTATTGCCTGAAAGTGTTGATAAAGACCTGCTTGCGGAGGTTTGTTGTAATAGGGAACAACTTGTAAAGAACCGTGTACTCCTATTTTAGCTGCTTTTTGGGTAGCAGCGATCGCTTCATTGGTGGAATTAGAACCACATCCTGCTATTACCTTGGCTTTTCCTCCTACGGCTTGCAATACTGAAACAAATAATTCGTATTCTTCATCCCAACTCAGCGTGGGAGATTCACCTGTTGTACCACATACCACCAATGTATCTGTGCCATTTTCAACTAGATACGCTGCGAGTTCTGCCGCTACATCATAATTTACAGTCCCGTCTGTTTTGAACGGCGTAATCATAGCGGTTAAAACTGTGCCAAATTCTCCCACCCTCTTTTCACTCCTGATTACCCAAATTTGTTTTATGTGTCTTGGTGGTTTTTAATTTTAATAACCTATTCGTCAACTGCTTTCAAGCGTATTTCACACATTTGTCAGTTGTCATTTGTCAGTTGTTAGTTGCTACTGACTACTGACCACTGACTACTGACAACTGACTACTTTGAAACGTATGCTGTTTTCGGCTTGAGTAGGTTTTTCTCTACGAGCAATTCAGCAATTTGTACTGCATTCAAGGCTGCACCTTTACGAATTTGGTCTCCACAAAGCCACAGTTCCAAACCGTAGGGATGAGAAATGTCTTGCCGAATTCTGCCTACTAAAACTTCATCAATACCAGTCGCTTCAATGGGCATGGGAAAATGATTGCTTCCCCAATCTTCTAACAATTTCACACCAGGGGAACGACTGAGAATAGCTCTTGCTTCATCTGGACTAAAAGGTTCCTCAAATTCTAGATTAATTGCTTCTGAATGGGCACGCAGTACGGGAACCCGTACACAAGTAGCAGTAATTCTGATCTCTTGCGTTTTGAAAATTTTTCGAGTTTCGTTGACCATTTTCATTTCTTCTTCACAGTACCCCAAATCATTCAATGGGGAGTTATGTGGAAATAAATTAAACGCCAACGGGTAAGGCAATACCTCAGCAACTGGTGACTGTCCTTGTAATATAGCACTGGCTTGAGTTTTTACTTCTGCCATTGCTTTGGCACCAGCGCCACTGGCAGATTGATAGGTTGAAGCTACAATCCGTTGCACTGGTCTTTTTTGATGCAGGGGCCAAACTGCTACGCTCATCAATATTGTTGTGCAGTTAGGATTTGCAATAATGCCTTTGTGGTTAGCAGCGGCTTGTGGGTTCACCTCTGGGACAACTAAGGGGACTTCTGGGTTCATCCGAAAGGCGCTGGAGTTATCTATGACTACTGCACCTTTTTCTACTGCAACTGCTGCCCATGTTTTAGATGTGGAACCACCTGCACTAGCTAGTACCAAATCTACATTTTCAAAGGCGCGATCGCTCACTGACTCTATGGGCAGATCTTCTCCTTGAAAGCGCAGCGTCCGCCCTACACTTTTTTCTGAAGCTAGCAACTTCAAATCCGAAACCGGAAAATTACGCTGTTCCAGTAATTCAAGCAACTCTGTGCCAACAGCACCAGTCGCTCCCAAAATAGCTACACGATAAGATTTAGTCAAACGGTCTTCCTCCTTTAAGAGGTTGTATGCAACTTTTTAGAGTAATTCACAATCTATCCATATTTATTTAAATAATTACAGCAGACATTAGATAAAGATTTTTTAACTATAGTTGAGTTTTTTGATCAATATACATTTATTGTTGAGCTTAAACCAGTTAATTGCTATTGGAATTTACGATAACTACCGTTTGGATTTACAACAACTTTAAAAAAGTACATATCATTATACAACAAACTACAGTTCAGTTGAAAATATAAATATTTATACTTCACTTGCGTATAAGTCTTCGATTTTTAAAGTAAACAAATATTACGCCTGAGAAAGTGATTTTCTAGGAAGATGGATGTACTATGATCCAAAGTAAACGAAACTATTACCGCAAAAAAGCTAAGCTATGCGGTCAGGCAATAGGCACGCTGAGTCACACAAGGTAGACAGACCCAACTCTCAAGTATTGGAGTAAAATATGCGGGATGATAACCAGGATATCACGGTGTTAGCCTTCTGAGTCACAAGTCCAGTTTATTGGGGATTGGGGACTGGGTACTAGGGACTGGGGACTGGGCAAATGACCGAGATAAATAACCAATGCCCCATGCCCCATGCCCCATGCCCCATGCCCAATTCCCAATGCCCAATTCCTGCAAATGGGTAAAGTTATTTCTGTAAAGTATCCAGTCCTTTGCTATTGGCAGTAAACTGGATATCTACTGAAGGGCACTGAATCCATAATTGGGATTATATAGTATGCCTTGGGGATACCTCTTATCCTCGCCAAGAAACATTAACCCACAAAAGCGGTCAATCGCGTCTTGTGTGTACTTGGAGTCAAAAATACCAAAAAATAGAAACTAAGCATGAAAGTCACCCAGGAGAAACTTCCCGCCAGCCAAATAGGGTTGGAAATAGAGATTACGCCGGAACTAACCAAGCAAACTTACGAACAGGTAATTAAAAACTTAACTAGTAGTACAAATATTCCTGGGTTTCGTAAAGGCAAGGTACCTCGGCAGATATTACTACAGCGCCTGGGCGTAACTCGCATTAAGGCAGCAGCACTGGAAGAACTAATTCAAGATGGCATTGAAAAAGCAGTCAAACAAGAAGCTATCCAAGCCATTGGTCAACCACAGCTGCGGACTTCTTTTGAGGAATTGATTAATAATTATGAACCTGGAAAAGCCTTGACCTTTTCTGCTGCTGTTGATGTGGAACCGGAAGTAAATTTAGGGCAGTACACTGGTTTGCAAGTCAAAGCTGAGGAAGTCAAGTACGACCCAACTCAGGTAGAGAATGTTCTGGAAAAAGAACGTCAACAAATGGCGACCTTAATTCCTGTAGAAGGACGTGCAGCTCAAATTGGTGATGTTGCTGTAGTTGATTTTAAAGGTGTCATTGCCAAAGCTGAGGGTGAGGATGAAACAGCCGAACCGACACCAATTCCTGGAGGCGAAGCAACTGATTTTCAACTGGAATTGCAGGAAGATAAGTTTATTCCTGGTTTTGTCTTGGGGATGGTGGGGATGAATCCTGGAGAAACCAAAGAAATTTCGGCTCAGTTTCCAGACCCCTATGCCAATGAAGAATTGGCTGGAAAACCAGCACTGTTCACAGTTACACTCAAAGAACTCAAGGAAAAAGAGCTACCAGAATTCAATGATGACTTTGCTCAAGAAGTCAGCGACTTTAATACCTTAGATGAACTCAAGGCATCTTTAGAAGAACGCTATCAGAAAGAAGCTGAAGAAAAAACCAAAAACAATAAGCAAGAAGCATTGTTAGCTGAATTAGTCAAGCATCTAGAAGTTGACTTGCCAATAACACTGATTGAGCAAGAAGTAGACTCCATGCTGACACAAACAGCAGTCCGGCTTTCTCAGCAGGGATTGGACGTGAGAAAGTTGTTTACCCAAGATATTATTCCCCAGTTACGGGAGCGATCGCGCCCTGAAGCTATTGAACGCCTCAAAAGATCACTGGGATTAAGAGAAGTCAGTAAACGCGAGTCCATCGAAGTCACACCGGAAGAAATTGAAGCCAGAGTCACAGAACTGTTGCAGCAGTACTCAGAACAAGAGGTTGACACTGAAAGACTGCGCTCAGTCGTGGAAAATGAACTGTTAACCGAAAAAATCGTAGATTGGCTCCTAGAACGCTCATCAGTTGAACTTGTAGCTGAAGGTTCTTTAAATGCTGAACAACAAACAGCAGCAGAACTCGCACCTTCAGATACAACTGAACCTCAGACTGAGGAACAAAGCACCGAAGCTACTACAGAATCAACACAGGGAGAATAAAAACTCCAGCAGCCAGATATTCTGGATCATGAGTGCTGAGTCAACCCGGAGGGTGTGGGATGTGGGGTTAATTGGGAAAAGTTCTATTTTTGGTTTTCGGGTCAGGGTGTATAAAAATACAATTTTTGCTCTACCCCCACACCCGATACCCGACACCCGACACCCCTGTTTTGGTCATGAGTATTACAATATTCTTACTCAGCACTCAT
This sequence comes from Nostoc sp. NIES-4103, assembly GCF_002368335.1. Classification (GTDB taxonomy): domain Bacteria; phylum Cyanobacteriota; class Cyanobacteriia; order Cyanobacteriales; family Nostocaceae; genus Amazonocrinis. The sequence goes on from NZ_AP018288.1 coordinate 7,009,628, forward strand.
GACGAGTTGGGCGGCATATTTACGTAATCTTAAAGAAATTGTGGCATCTATACCGCCTGAGCTTAATCCAGTGTTACACGACAAGAATATGAATGAGGCATAATGGTTAACACATACCTCAAGAGCAATCGTATTCTTTAACAAAGCGGCACTAGCTGCTGAAACTCTGTCCTAATTTATTCTCAAATGTGATTGTATGCTGACATCGCAGTCGGGAAACTACCCTATTAACAACTCAAGTCGAATCGGAATTTACTCCCACATGAGTGGCCCTAGCAACATCGTGCCGATGGTGGTAGAACAGTCTGGTATGGGAGAAAGGGCTTTCGACATCTACTCCCGCCTACTGCGAGAGCGGATTATATTTTTAGGAACGCCCATAGACGATGCGATCGCCAACTCCATTGTTGCTCAGTTGCTATTTCTAGACGCTGAAGACTCAGAAAAAGACATTCAACTGTACATCAACTCTCCTGGCGGCTCCGTCTACGCAGGGATGGCAATCTATGATACAATTCAACAGATCCGTCCTGATGTTGTTACCATATGCTTTGGATTAGCCGCAAGCATGGGGGCATTTTTGCTCACAGCAGGAACAGCAGGTAAGCGCATGTCTCTACCTGACTCCCGGATCATGATTCACCAACCACTGGGCGGCGCTCAAGGTCAAGCTATTGACATAGAAATTCAAGCAAGGGAAATTCTTTACATTAAGGCAAAGTTGAATCAGTTATTGGCTAGTCATACTGGTCAACCCCTAGAAAGAATTGAAGCAGATACTGAGCGCGACTTCTTTATGTCCGCAGAAGAAGCGAAAAATTACGGTTTGATTGATCAAGTCATCTCCAGACAAAATCTTCCCACCGCCGGGGAAAACGTCACCATTCTGAAATAAGAGGCTGGTATGTCTAAGTACGACTCCCATTTAAAATGTTCGTTTTGTGGCAAGTCTCAAGAGCAGGTGCGTAAATTGATCGCAGGGCCGGGAGTCTACATCTGCGATGAATGCGTAGACTTGTGTAATGAAATACTAGATGAGGAGTTACTCGACACAAATGGTGCAGCTTCGCAACCAGCGCCAAAGTCAGAACCACCCCAAAAACGCCGTGCCCGTTCTTCTAATCTCTCGTTTAATCAAATACCCAAACCCAGAGAGATTAAGAAATATTTAGACGAACATGTCATCGGTCAAGACGAAGCTAAAAAGGTGCTATCAGTCGCAGTATACAATCACTACAAGCGGCTGGCAATCCTTCAGTCTAAAGGCAATGGCAAAGGTGGAGCCGATGATGCTGTAGAACTGCAAAAGTCCAATATTCTGCTAATTGGGCCGACAGGTTGTGGCAAAACTCTCTTGGCACAAACCTTGGCCAAAATCCTAGATGTACCCTTTGCTGTCGCCGACGCCACGACGCTGACAGAAGCAGGGTATGTCGGAGAAGATGTGGAAAATATCTTACTGCGACTGTTGCAAGTGGCAGATTTGGATGTAGAGGAAGCACAACGCGGGATTATCTACATTGACGAAATTGACAAAATTGCCCGCAAAAGTGAGAATCCCTCAATTACACGCGATGTTTCCGGTGAAGGCGTGCAGCAAGCTTTGCTGAAAATGTTAGAGGGAACGATCGCTAATGTACCACCCCAAGGAGGGCGAAAGCATCCTTATCAGGACTGCATTCAAATTGACACCAGCAATATTCTGTTCGTCTGTGGTGGTGCTTTTGTTGGTTTAGAGAAAGTTGTAGAGCAGAGAGCGGGTAAAAAGTCAATCGGTTTTGTCCAACCAGGAGAAGGACAATCGAAAGAAAAACGCGCCGCTGATACACTGCGCCATCTTGAACCAGATGACTTAGTGAAATTTGGCATGATTCCCGAATTTATCGGACGGGTACCAATGGTGGCGGTGGTAGATCCCCTGGATGAAGAAGCGCTAATGGCGATTCTTACCCAACCACGCAGCGCCTTAGTCAAGCAGTACCAAAAACTGCTGAAGATGGATAACGTCCAATTAGAATTTAAACCAGATGCCTTAAAAGCGATCGCTCAAGAAGCCTACCGCCGGAAAACTGGTGCTAGGGCACTGCGAGGCATTATCGAAGAACTGATGCTGGATGTCATGTATGAGTTACCATCCCGCAAGGATGTAACTCGCTGCTCAGTGACACGGGAGATGGTTGAGAAGCGGTCTACAGCTGAACTGATTGTACACCCATCTTCATTACCTAAGCCAGAATCAGCGTAATTGAGTGCTGAAGGCTGAGTGCTGAAGGCTGAGTGCTGAGCTAAGTTAGGAGTGTAGAATTAATTCTAAACTCCTAACTCATAACTGTTAACTTTCAAAAATGCCTTTTATTAACCTTCGTGGCGTTGAACATTACTACGAGTGGGTAAAAGAACCATCTAGTTCTTTAGTAAAGCCAGTGATGGTTTTTATCCACGGTTGGGCGGGTTCTGCTAGGTATTGGAGAACTACCGCCAATGCTTTGTTAGACCAATTTGATTGTCTACTCTATGATATGCGGGGGTTTGGGCGTTCTGGTGGCAAACCTACCATAGTCCAAGCTAGCGAGTCTGTTGTTGAGTCTGAGTCTTTGCAAGAAGAATCAACAGCAATCAAAGAGTTAACTTATGAATTAGAGGAATACGCTGAGGACTTGGCAGCTTTGTTAGATGAGTTGCACCTCCACCGTATTTATATTAATGCTCACTCAATGGGCGCTTCTGTTGCTACTTTGTTTTTGAACCGCTATCCCCAAAGAGTGGAAAAAGCAATTTTAACTTGTAGCGGCATTTTTGAATATGACGAAAAAGCCTTTGCAGCTTTTCATAAATTCGGTGGTTATGTAGTCAAATTCCGTCCCAAATGGTTAGGAAAAATACCATTTGTTGACCGGATGTTTATGGCGAGATTTTTGCATAGCCCCATTCCCAAATCTGAACGGCAGGCTTTTTTACAAGATTTCCTAGAAGCAGATTATGATGCAGCTCTTGGTACAATTTTTACTTCAGTAAGTAAGGCACAAGCTGAAGTTATGCCAGGAGAGTTTGCCAAGCTGACAGTGCCAACTCTGATCATATCAGGGGAATATGACAAAATTATTCCTGCTGAGATGGGTCGTCAAGCAGCTGCATTAAATGACAAAGTAGAGTTTATAGTTATTCCTAATACTGCCCATTTCCCCATGTTGGAAGATGCACAAACTTACCTACAACGGGTGCGAGAGTTTTTACAAGTTCCCACACCAGAACTACAAGTAGGTTGATTTAATTGTGTAATATCATGCATGTCCGGTTAATTAGTTATGATTCTCACAGTCATTGCACCCCACCCCTAACCCCTCCCCGTGAACGGGGAGGGGAAATAAAACGTAGCTTTGGTGGGCTGGGGTTATTAAAGTTTAATAAGTAAATTTAGGCTTTATTGTGATGTTCAGACCGTTTGCTAACTTGATAGGAGGACATCAACGTGACTGATGAACAACATTCTCTGCTGAAAGCAGCAGACATTAATTCAATGGATGTGTTTGAGTTTCATCATCCGCTCAATCCCAATTCAGAAATTTATTTACGGTTCCTTGGGCGTGCTGTCGGTCTTAAACGCATTGGTGTGACGATTGCTCGTGTACCTCCGGGTAAGGAATCTTTCATTTATCACGCTCACCAGAATGAAGAAGAATGGGTTTACATCTTGTCAGGTCGAGGTATTGCGGAAATTGGAGATATGGAATACGAAGTTGAACCAGGAGACTTCATGGGATTTGGGTTACCCCAACAACCCCATCATCTTCGTAATCCATTCAATGAAGACCTTGTATACCTGATAGGTGGAGAAGCAGGACGCTTAGATGTTGGCGTTTTTCCTCGGCTTGGTAAACGGGTGATTATGGATAGTGAGTCAGCTTACATGGTTGATGAGTCAGCACTTCAACTTTTTTGGAGCAGCAAGCAATCTGCTGAGGATTGATGCTTACTAGTCAGGTTAAGTAATAAGCAAAGGACATGACATAAATCATCAGTCATCAGTCATCAGTCAACTGAATTTAAATGGTTCGCTGTAAGTTTCATTAAAACAAACCTTTTCAATAGGGAAGCGTCCGCCATACTCTTTAAAGGGTTCTTTGGCATAGCCCAGTGCTAGTAGACAGCAAATATCCACTTCTTCAGGAATTTGGAAGGCTTCTTTAACTTGAGTACTAACAAAACCTTCCATTGGACAACTATCTATACCAAAGCTTTTCGCCACAATCATCATGTATCCTACCGCTAGCATGGCGTGGCGGTTTGTCCAAGCTTCTATTGTGTCAAAACTGGGATGATTGGCAAAGAATTCGGGAATGCTGGAACGCAGATAATTGGCGTAACTATCAGTCATAATTCCTGCATCTTCCCCTAGATGGATGACAGATATAATATTTTCCATCTGGGTTGCCCGCCGATCGCTACAACAAATCAGGACAACTGGTGCTTCGCTTACTTGGCGTTGGTTAAAAGCACAAGCTTGGAGTTTGTCCTTATTTTCTTGCTCCCTCACAACAATAAATCGCCAAGGCTGGAGGTTAAAGCCTGATGGTGCTTGGATTCCTAGTTGGAGTATTTCTTGCAAAATCGCTTCGGGAATGCGATCGCTACTGAAAGATCTTGCAGCACGACGTTGCTTGATTGCTTCCACCAGACCAATATAAGGATGCATTTCCACAACCATAATTTTATAAATTTTATTAAGTGTGTCTTTCTATGCCATTCTCCCCCTATCTATCTATTTCTTCCTTCTACCTTTGGGTTAAGCCAAACCCAGTTCTCGTTTCAACAAGTTAATCGAATTAGCGCCGATGTAATTGTCAACTTTAATTAACTTGGGTGGACGAATAATATCTTCCATAGAAGCTTGCACTGCTGCTTGCACCGCTGCAAAACTAGCTTGATCGCTGACAATTACCTCAGCTCGTTTGACGATCGCTTGTAGTTTATAAGCATCCTTTGGTTGACAAGTCATTACCAGCAGTTCATCCCCGCGTAAACCGTGGAGGATAACTTCGGCACCGCGGGCTATTCCAGAACTCAAGCTAACTATGCCTACACAATTTTCTTTTGGTAGAGTTTTTAACAAATTGAGTTCTTTACTGTAGTCATAGATATCCAAAGGAATTACACGTACAGCTTTGGGGGCTGCGATCGCTTCCACATCATTAATGAAATAGCGACTTGTCACCACCGTAGCAGAGCTAGTTTTATCTAGCACAGCGGCTAATTCTTCCATTGCTACTAGCTGTATGGGGATTTTCAAAGCCTGTTCTAATTCATATACCATCAATTCTCCAGCACCCATGTCCTCAGATGGAACTGGCACCAGCACTTGAGCGCTACAACGCAAACGCCAGTCAATTTCGGCTAAAAATAGCTCTCTAGCTTGATTAAGCGAACATCCTTGACCAAGTAATTCATCAAGTGCTTGCTGGACAATTTTATAGGCATCAGGATATTCTTTGAGGATTGGTGATTGCAGCCTACTACCACCCTCATGACCTTGGGCGCGGACATAAATTCCTGAACCAGCCAGACTTTCTACAAATCCATCATCTTCCAACTGACGGTAAACTTTGCTAATGGTATTACGGTGTAACCCAGTTTGCATTGCCAATGCCCGTGTGCTTGGCAATTTATAGCCTGGTGGATATTGCCGAGAAGCGATCGCAAACCGTATTTGATTAAACAGCTGGGCTGATGCGGGAATTTCGCTGTCTGGCTGAATACGGAATTGAATCATTACCAATCCTCCTAAATACTAGTAGCGGCAAGTTACCACCTGGATTTGCTACATGTTTAATATTTTATTTACACGTGAATTTTTTATCAGGTAAATTACTTATGCATTTACTTTAGTCATTGATAATTTGATTGGAAAAAGTCTAGACATACTGGCATAGTTATATCAAATATTTACATAGCTAATCACACAGCACTGGTAAAAATTATTATGACAGAGCAGGCAATAGATACTACAACGGTTCAACTTTCTCAAGATGGTGTCCAAGTAGCTGCCTACCTAGCACAGCCAAAATCACCTGGAACATACCCAGGAATCGTAGTTTTACAGGAGATTTTTGGCGTTAACGTTCACATTCGGGAAGTTACAGAACGGATTGCCAAACTTGGTTATGTAGCGATCGCCCCTGCACTGTTTCAGCGTCAAGCCCCTGGTTTTGAAACTGGCTACACCGCAAAAGATATTGAAACAGGCAGAGGCTATGCAATGCAAACACAAGCATCACAATTATTGAGCGATATTCAATCAGCAATTGACTACCTCAAAAGCCTCCCCCAAGTAAAAAAAGATGGCTTTGGCACTATCGGCTTTTGTTTTGGTGGTCATGTAGCATATCTTGCCGCCACTTTGCCAGATATCAAAGCTACTGCTTCCTTCTACGGTGCTGGAATTACCACCCGTACATTCGGAGGTGGCGACCCTACCGTTACTCGTACCCCAGAAATTAAAGGTACACTGTATGCATTTTTTGGTACTGAAGATGGCAGTATTCCTATGGAACAGGTAGACCAGATTGAAGCAGAGTTAGAAAAATACAACATTCCTCATCGTGTGTTTCGCTACGATGGAGCTGACCACGGATTTTTCTGTGACCATCGCGCGAGTTATAATCCTCAAGCGGCAGCCGATGCTTGGGAGCAGGCAAAGCAACTTTTTGGTCAACTGATCTAAAAATCTGTGCAACAGTCAGTGGTCAGTGGTCAGTGGTCAGTTGTCAGTGGTCAGTAGCAACTAACAAATGACAACTGACAAATCACAATTTATCTTTAATTGTCATGAACTCCGAATCGAAACTTTCTCAAACAGCTAATTCGTCTTTTACAATGGACGATTTTGCCAAAGCACTAGAAAAACACGACTACCAATTTCAAAAAGGTCAGGTTGTACATGGTAAAGTATTCCAACTTGACCATGATGGTGCCTATGTTGATATTGGTGGCAAATCGTCAGCTTTTCTCCCCCGCGATGAGGCTTCTTTGAGAACAGTCACCGATTTATCGGAAGTACTACCATTGCAAGAGGAACTAGAGTTTCTAATTATCCGAGAGCAAGATGCCGAGGGTCAAGTAACTCTTTCACGCAAGCAATTAGAAATTCAGCACATTTGGGAACGACTCGCGCAAATGCAGGAAAATTCCCAGACTGTGCAAGTACGAGTTACCGGTGTGAATAAAGGTGGTGTCACCGTCGATTTGAATTCATTGCGGGGGTTTATTCCGCGATCGCATTTGGCAGAGCGTGATAACTTAGAAGCACTCAAAGGTCAAACTCTCACTGTTGGCTTTTTAGAAATTAACCGCAACACCAACAAACTCATACTTTCCCAACGCTTAGCAACTCGTTCTAGTAACTTCAACTTGTTAGAAGTAGGTCAGTTGGTAGAAGGTAAAGTCACAGGTATCAAACCTTTTGGCGTGTTTGTCGATTTAGATGGTATCAGTGCCTTACTGCACATCAAGCAAGTCAGCCAAAAATTCATTGATTCTCTAGAAAAAGTCTTTCAAGTCGGTCAAAATATTAAAGCTGTAATTATCGACTTGGATGAAGGTAAAGGTCGAGTTGCGATTTCCACCAGAGTTTTGGAAAACTTTCCTGGCGAAGTCCTAGAGAACCTCGACGAAGTAATGACTTCAGCTGAAGCGCGTGCCAATAGAGCCAGCAACAAAGCTGCTGAATAACTGTTACGCGTTTATGGAACTCCAACAAAATTATCTGGTTGAAGTTGTTGACTGATAACTGATTACTGATGACTGTAAACAGTAGGATATTTTTTATTTGGAAGTCCCTTGATTTGCAAACCTACTTGTAAGGCTTGTCCACAGTCAACAGATACTATAACCTCTTGACCGTTGACTCCTGGAACCTCAAAAAGTGCAACACCCAGGTGCATTAGCTGGACTCTGAAACACTAAACCTCTTGCAAAAGTCTCGATTTTTAACTCTTTCTCTGCGCCTCTGCGCCTCTGCGTGAGGCAAAAAAATATTTATTTATGCAAGAGGTTTAGTGTCTTAATTACGAATTACGAATTACGAATTACAAATTATCATGGTAGCTATTTCGGAGTTGCCGTAAAGTATCTTCATGAAAAGCAAAATTAATTAACTCAATTAATTCGCCCCAACTATACAATACAGACTCAGAATTAGCTTGCCAAAATTCCTGAATAAAAAAGTCTGCCCACCATTTGGGTGCTTGTTTTCTATAATTACCTTCGTGTTGCTTGCGCCAGCGCTTACGCCATTTGATAAAGTCGCTTTCAGTTGGTGGTTGCACTCCCACAATTGGCGGAAAACTGGCGTAGCTGACAAACTTGCTCACACCTTTAGCGTGGACATAAACTACATATCGCCAGCATTCTACTGTATATATATCTTCAAAATTAATTTGGAACATCAAGCAAACTGCTTCTTCCGTAACAAATCGTGCTAGTCGGTGAGGCGTTGACGATTTGTGAATAATTTTTGATTCGCGGATGACAAGCCTTTTTGCCTTGAGTGATGATACCATAAAAATGCCTGTGAATTGGGTAGATTTCTGACCTGTGAGTTGATACGGGTAGGGACGCTATCCGTTTTACGGGATACGTATTGTAAGTGATGCGATCGCTTTTCAGTTTCCTACGCCGGAAGGCGATCGTTTTATATAATACAGGATATTTAACGATAGAATTCAATCGCTTGTCAATAGACTAATGGGGCTAATTAAGCTAAGAATTCGAGAATTTGCTGAAGAGAAGGGTTGGACACTTAAAGATGTGGCTGACCGTTCTGGGGTTGCGTATAGTTCAGTGAGGGCTTATGCACGAGCGCCAGGGCTGGCAATGGTAGACTTTACATCAATTCTGAAAATGGCCCGTGCTTTGGATGTGATGATTGAAGACTTGGTGGAAGTAGTAGAAGAATGATGAGGTTTGCAGCAGTTGGGGAGCGATCGCTGTTATCTTGAATGCAACGGTGGAACCTCAAAATCATTGAACGAAAAAACATTATAAGACGAATTGGTTACTGCTCTCACCAGTTTGGCATCAAGAGTCAGTAAAATAGCACCAACCTGCTGTGAAAGCGCAACATAAGAAGCATCGTAAGCGGAAATTCCCAAATTCAAGGCTATAGTAACTGCATCCGCCATCAAATCAGCCGTTGAGACAACACGCAAAGGAAAGTTTTTCAGAGTTGCTAAATCTGCTGGCACATCAGCAACAGCATAAAGTCTAGCACGGAGATACTTCCAAATAATATTGCCACACTCAATGTAAAACAGGTCTGGTACAAAGATTGCTGTTTGCGGATTACCAAGATGAGCAAACAGTTGATTAACTTTTGGTGTCAGTGGATCATCGGGTATAAATTGCTTAATAGCTACACTAGCATCCACAACGCACCTTAGAGGAATAGTCATCTGTCGCGGTCTTCTCGGATTAATGCAGTACTATCAGGCCATTCCACATCTGTCCGACGACTTTCACGGCGAATACGGATTTCCTCTAGAAGTTTTGGGACATTTTTTCGCTTTTCGGCTTCTGTTTGCTGTGTTTTTAACCTCTGTAACTCATTGTGCAATAGTGTAATCACTTGAGCATCAATTGAACTATTTTCAGCTTCAGCTAACTCTTGCAACTGTGCATATAACTCATCAGGTATATTTAGCGCATGAAGGGTAGCCATTGATTGACCTCCCAAAAGATTTATTGGTAATGGTAGCACGAGGGCAGTCAAGAAAGAGCTTACACCAATTCATAATTAGTCCGCGCAGGCAAACGCGCGTTTGTTTTCGATTTGGCACCTAATCCCCAGTCCCCTTTAGTTTTTGTATGCACATATCTACAGCAGCTTTCATCTATTTAGACCACACTCTTGTATTTCTCTGTGCGCCTCTGCGTGAAATAAAAAGACGTAGTTCATTTACCTGAAAATAGCTGTAAGGTTCAGATGCTAACCTAAAGCACATCTAAATTGCATAATCACCTGTAAAAGTTGTTAACTGATGACCGATAACAGTCATCAGTTATCAGTCATCAGTCATCAGTCAACACATGCAAAACAGCCTATTGATTTAATATCTCAATGGCTTGTTGAATCAGTTGTCTAGTCTTGTGGAGATTTAGCAGCCTAGTTTGGTTGTAACGTTCTGGGAGTGGAAGTAACTTACCTTCTAGCGTTGCACGAATCAGCGCGGCTTGTTCATCAGTAGGTTCTCCTAGTTCGTTAAGGATTGTCCCCAGCGCTTCAAAACTTTTCAAACTTAGATTCTTTAAACCTCTTTTATTAGCTTTGAACTGCTGAATAGCTTGCACAGGAAAAGCCAATAACGGAGTAATCCAGTTTGTTTTATACCCTGGATTCCCTACTGGCTTGACTCCGTAGCGTGCAGCCAAATCTTTCAATTCTTTAAGGGTTTTGCTTTCAAGTTCAGGACGTGTCAACATAGTAATGCCTAATTTTCTAATTGGGTTTGGCAGCTACCCCAACTTGCGAGGCTCGGCTAGCTGCCAATTTAACTATCGCATGAAGTCTTGCTATAAACAATAGATTAGAAAATATTTTTATGCCTAATTACGAAGAAAAACCTTATTTAAAAAAACATCAATTTAAAACCGATAGGGAAGAACCATTAACTGCAAAAATAACTCTCAGACTTCCCCCTTCCATGCTGGAAAAATTAAAAACTCTAGATAATTACCCAGAGTTTATCAGGCAAGCAATTTCGGATGCACTAAATAAGCTAGAAAATTCTAAGGATGTTACAGAAGATTGATAATATTTTGTAATTTGTAGAAAATTTATTGGCTTTGGTTAAAGCTTTTATTCTTGCATATCATGTGGAAGTGAAGGGTCGCGATCGCTTGACTTTTCAGCAGAATTTCTTCTTGGCATAGAAAGAATAGAGTTAATGGTTAGTTTGGTATGCAGATAGAGTAATGTCAAGAACGAGGTTTATTGCTAAGAATTGTCATAACCGAATTTATACTTAGCTTATTTTCAATTAATCACTTCTAATTTAGTGAAATCTAATCAAAAAATCAGAGTTTTTACAAATGTGAGTTTTCTAAAATACTATTACTATTTTATCAGGTACAAAAATGCTAGCAATAATTATATTATTCAATATTTTTTGGATAAATTTGGAGGCTGAATGAGTATAGAAGAATTTGTTGTAGATGTTGCTGGAGAATATATATTAAATGAAGTTACTGGTAGCAACAAAGTAGGAGCAGTTGCAGGTGGCGTGGGAGCATTATGTGCAATAGGTGCTTTGGGTTTAACTGGGCCAATTGCAATACCTGTAGCTATAGCCGGAGGGGTTTTGGCTGGTGCAAAAGGAGAATCTTCAGTTAAAAATGCAGCAAGAAGTATAGGTTCTATAGTTGAAAGTGTCGCATCTGGGGTAGGTTCTGTAGTTGGTCATGCTACCAAAGGAATAACAGGGGGTTTCTTAGGGTTTATTGATATATTTAAAAACGATGAGGATTTTTTTAAAAGAGGAGTTGAGAGGCTTGAAAATGAACAATACACCGAGGCATTTGAAGATTTTTCTAAAGTAATAGAAATCAACCCTCAATATTCAGAAGCATATTTTTTAAGAGGCTGTATTTATTCTGAGGCTGGTGAATCTCAAGAAGCGATTAAAGATTTTTCTCAAGCAATAGAAATTAACCCCGAATGGGATGAAGCATATTTTTTAAGGGGCTGTGTTCGCTCTGATATTCATGATTATCCAGGTGCTATTGCTGATTATGCACAGACAATCATAATTAATCCTGAGCATTTTGAGGCTTATTATAACAGAGGGCATCTTTTAGCTGCACACAACAACTATACTGATGCTATTTGTGACTATACACAATGCATTACACTAAAACCCAATGAAATAGAGATTTATGAAAGAAGAGGGAGGATATATATTGAAAATAAAGAGTACAAATCTGCTTTAGCGGACTACACCCAAATAATTAAATTGGATAAACGAAAATTTGATGCTTACTTTATTAGAGGTTCTATCCTTATTGATTTAAAAAACTATAAAGAAGCAATAAAAGATTTTACTTATATTATAGAAAATAACTATAACTTAGCCGAAGCATACTTATATAGAGCTAATGCTTATTTAGCAAATGATAATTATCATCAAGCAATTGCAGATTTTACTCAAGTTATCAACATCCGTCCTGATGATGTCTCTTGCTTATTAAGCCGTGCTGGAGTTCGTACTATTCTTAAAGATTACACTGGTGCTATTGCAGACTATACTTTAGTTATCCAAAATCAATCTGAATCTGTTGATGCATACTTTCAAAGAGGTAACACTCGCTTTATACAAAGAGATTTGAAAGGGGCAATTAAAGATTATAATAAAGTTATACAAATTGACCATAATTATGCTTTTGCATATGTAAAACGCGGTTTTATTCGTAAAAAGCAAGGAAAAAATAAAGAAGCAATAGAAGATTTTAAGCTAGCAATAACTATCTTTTATAAAAAATCGATGCTCAGTGAAGTTAGAACTCTTCAAGAAGAAATCAGAAATTTGGAAAATGCAATTAAAAATACTCCTTGGTGGAAAACACGGATTTTTTAAAATCAACTTCATATAAACCTTGCTCAATAAGTGAAGAAAGTTGAGCCATTAATCTTGTAAAAAATATTTAATCTATAGCAGTCCTAAATCATTTGTGAAAATTATATATCTCTTTTTTCTTTCTTCTCTTTGCGTCCTTGGCGTTCTTGGCGGTTCGTTTTCTTATCTATATTTTTCACGACTCATTTAGGATTGCTATAGTTGACTGCTTAAAGCGATCGCCTGCATATATAATCCTATCTTGACCGATGGGTAAATCTGGGGATTGGTGCTTTACTAAATTTGCTGCTTGCTTTTATGCTTCTGTCCTACGTATACAAATTGAAGCCATCAGCTAAACAAGCTGAAAAAATGGAACGCTGGCTGCATCTGCTACGCCTGCAATACAACTTTCGGGTTAGGGAAAGGACAGAAGCCTATGAGCAGGCGAAAGCCCCTGTGATGGGTAACTATTGTATTATTCAAATCCAAGCTGAATGCTGTCCACTCACTTGCTCAGTTAGCAAGGGTGCTTTATATGGTAATCCCTGGAGTACCAAGGGTAAAAAACGTACTCCCCTAGCTCAACAAGATGCCAACTTGGTAGACCTGAAAAAAGAACGACCTTGGTACAGTGAAATTTATTATCACGTCTTGCAACAAATGCTTAAGCAGGTTGATGCTGCTTTTGTGCGTTTTTTTAAAGGCTTGGGTAGATATCCAAAAATAAAACGAAGGGCTAAATTTCGCTCTTTTACTTACCCAGCAGGAGATGTTGGTTTTCAAGGTAACAAAGTCAGACTACCTGGTATTGGCTGGATGCGATTTTTTCAATCTCGACAGTTTCCGCCTGGTTTTAAAATTCGTTCTACCACCGTGCGAAAAAAAGCAGATGGCTTTTATATCTCTGTTCTGTTGCAAGATGATACAGTACCTCATCCTCCAGTACCCCAGCAAATAGAAACAGCATTAGGCGTAGATTTAGGTATTAAAAAACTTGTATCTCTGAGCAATGGTAAAACTATTGCTAATCCTCGCTTCTACAAACTAATGGAACGCAAGCGATCGCGTCTTCATCGTGCTGCTAGCCGTCAAGTGTTAGGTTCGCATCGTCGTCAAAAAACTTATCACCGTATAGCTAAATTAGAACAAAAAGTTACTAATCAAAGAGAAGATTATCAATGGAAGATAGCTCATAACTTAATTAAACAATTCGACCTGATTGTATTTGAAAATCTCAACATTCAGGGAATGATGGCCCGCTGTAAATCCAAACAAGATGAAAATGGCAAGTATTTGCCCAATGGTCAGTCTGCAAAATCCGGTCTGAATCAAGCGATCGCTGATGCTGCATGGGGTTCTCTAAAACAGAAGGTCAAAGTATTGTCTGAAAGGACTGGCGTTCTGGTGCATGAAGTTAACCCAAAGTTTAGCTCTCAAGAATGCAGCGCGTGCGGATATGTCAGTCCCACAAACCGAGATAAAGAAAAGTTCATCTGCGAAATTTGCGCTCATCATGCTGATGCAGACGTTGATGCAGCAAAAGTTATTTTAAAGCGTGGTTTGGATGCATTGGGAATTAATTTAGATGCTGTATCGGGAGTCCCTCGAAAACAGGGTAAAACTACGCCCAAGGAGCCTGTTGCAAGACAGGGAAAATCAACTGCGTTGGCGGTTGAGCCTGGGAATCCTCAAAAACTGAGGTTTTTGAGTGAAGGGGAAATTGAGTAATCAATTCCTGGAAACTTCTGGCTTTAGCTAGGTGGAAACCATCAATTGAAATCGGATGAGGCTCAACAACCTTAACAAGCTTTGAAAAAACGGAGAGGGGGAGATTCGAACTCCCGGATCACTCTAAATGACCGCTCGATTTCAAGTCGAGTGCAATCGACCACTCTGCCACCTCTCCAATAAACTGTCAAGCTACTGCACAGCCCACATTTGTAGGTTAGCACTAAAGCCGACAGATATTACTATATCCTATCACTACGCAGGTTGCACTACTGAATGCGATCGCTTGTACAAAATTTCTTCTGACACCACCTGCAAGTCATTCCCCACCCACACCAAAGCAGCTTGTGTCACTACACCCGCCTCTAAAGTAACCAAGGAAAAGTTTCGTAGCTTCTGGCTGTCATTCTCCACAATCCTCGGCACACTGGCAGCATTCAAGTAAATTACCCCCTCTGGGCTTCTAAAGATTGCCTTTCGCAGTTCTTTCTTGGTGTGCCGTAGACTATGGTGCATATGACCAAATGTCACCAAAGGAATCGTTTTACCAGCGGTGAGAGTCCAAGAAATCGCCTCGGCAAAATCTGGATCGCCAAAGTCACCACCAATGGGATGCCAATCTTTACCACATGGGTCTTCTGGGCGATCGCCTAATCCACTGGGCCCATTATGACCGAGAAAAATAATTGTATCAGTAGCGGCACTTTTCACCGCCGCCATAATTTTAGCTGCTGATTCTTCCAGACTGGTAACACCATACCGTTCTTTACAGATATCAGCAAATCTCCACTCTGAACCACCCCAGGTAAAAGGACGACCCCCCACCACAGTTAAATTCCAATCTGGAAAATCTAACTTTCCGTAACCTACATGGGCTGAACCCAATAAATCAAGTTGTTCCTGTACCCAATCCTCTTTAGAACGGTCGTAGGGACACTTTTTACGCCCCCATTCCGTGGCTGTGTACCACGCATCATGGTTTCCCATCACCGCTGCTTTGGGAATGTCTAGGGAAGCGATCGCTTTCACCACTTCCACCGACTCATTACCAAAATCCCCGACAAACAGCACTAAGTCAACACCTAGATGCTTGAGTGCAATCCCATCTTCTACTTCCCATTGATCGTGAACATCTCCAACTACTGCAATTTTCAAGGTTATTGGTTGAGTTTTTTGACTGGTCATGCGACTTTCCTTGCCGTCTATCTCCAGCATAGGAAACTCAGCCGAATTTGAACACAATTAAGGAAACTCCCAGAAAGAAATTATCAAGTTGTTGACTGATGACTGTGAACAATCCCAATAGAATATTTTTTACTTGTCATCTCATGTCCGCCGAATCGCTTCTGAAAAAACTCTCCCCATCCCCCATCACTCTTAATGCCTTGCACACCAATAATGCAGGACTTACGCAGCGAGATTATTGGTTGAGGTCGGGAATAGGGCATTGGGAATTTTTTCTGCCCTATGCCCCATGCCCAGAGCTTTAATTTCTCGTTTACGATGCGTAAGTCCTATAATGGTCTGTCACCCCTCATCTATTTTTGGTAAAAACTACTATAATTAATCCACAAGATAAAAATCTGCAACTTCAAGCACCCCTTAACTGTGTTTACAACTGCACTTGCTCAACGAGATAAAACCCAACCGGGTGAACTACCATTAGATTTATTTGCTGCCATTGAAAGTCTTAAAAAAGAACTCAACGCGGTTATTCTGGCACATTACTATCAAGAGCCAGATATTCAGGATATCGCAGACTTTATTGGGGATTCATTACAACTAGCAAAAGCAGCAGAAAAGACTAATGCAGATGTGATCGTCTTTGCTGGTGTTCACTTCATGGCAGAAACAGCGAAGATACTCAATCCTGACAAATTAGTACTTTTACCAGATTTGAATGCTGGTTGTTCTTTAGCAGACAGTTGTCCAGGAGAGGCTTTTGCAGCTTTCAAAGCAATGCATCCTGATCATCTGGTGGTTTCTTATATCAACTGCTCTGCCGAAATTAAGGCGATGAGCGATATTATTTGCACTAGTTCCAACGCTGTCAAGATTGTACAGCAGATACCAAAAGACCAGCCAATTATTTTTGCTCCCGATCGCAATTTGGGGCGGTATGTGATGGAACAGACTGGGCGAGATTTGGTGCTGTGGCAAGGTAGCTGTATTGTGCATGAAACCTTTTCGGAAAAGAAGATTGTGCAATTAAAAATTGCTCACCCCCAAGCAGAAGCGATCGCCCACCCAGAATGTGAAAGTAGTATTTTGCGCCACGCCAGCTTTGTTGGCTCTACAGCCGCATTACTCAATTATTGCCAAAATAGCCCGACAAAGGAATTTATCGTTGCTACGGAGCCTGGTATTATTCACCAAATGCAAAAATTAGCTCCTGAAAAGCATTTTATACCCGCCCCGCCAATGAATAATTGCAATTGCAACGAGTGTCCTTTTATGAGGTTAAACACTTTAGAGAAGCTTTACTTAGCGATGAAAAATCGTACTCCTGAAATTACTATACCAGAGGATATTCGTGTTGCGGCGCTGCGTCCAATTCAGCGGATGTTGGAAATGAGTGTGTAGTTAGGTTAGATTTGTACGATTTGTAGAGATGCGATCGCGTCTCTACAAGTTGTATTTTAGCTAGTTGTATTTGTGTTTGGTAGACCTAGTTGTTTGCAAAAATCAACGTCGTAGCAGGCTTTTTCCCAATTAATGGCTTTTTTGACGACTTCTGAGGTGAGGTTTTTGGCTTTACAGAATTTAGTGTCAAATATGTCGGCTGCTACTAAGTCAGCATCGCTGAAATCAACTTTATTAAGCGTGGAGTGGCTGAGGTCAGCATTGCCTAGGTAAGCTTTAATGAGAATAGCTCCATCAAGGTTCCATTATTTCCCAGTAGTCTTGCTTAGAATTTTTTGAAATCCGTTCAAGTGCATAGATTGCACCTAACCTCACATGAATATCTGGATGTCCTAACATCTCAACTGCTTTCGCAAACTGTTCTGTGATTTGTTTATCTTGTATAGCTTTTAAGTTAGCCTCAGCAACTTTTGCATCTAAATTTTGTTTCTCTTGCGTAACTTGTAAATTAGCCTCAGCAACTTTTAGGTTTTTCCATGTAAAAAAAGCTGTACTAAAGAAAAATAATCCTCCCAAACCCTGAATTATGGTCGCACGATAACTATTCGCAATTGCAAGACGTTTTTCAATATCAGTAATCTTTGCATTTTGAACTACCCAAGAAGGCAGATATACCACTATTACACAACTAGAAATTGCTCCTAATACCCCTAATGATAATAGTTTTCCTGATTTTAAATTAATGAAAAATTTATTATCAGTTTTGGGCTTACTCATGATCATATGGTACAAGCTTCATAATTTTTTATATGTAATCATTGGCAGATATCTAGATTACGGAAAAAAATAATTGAAGAAGAACTCAGAAGTCAGAATTCAGGAGTCAGAATAAATCAGTCGGTGATTCAGACCCGCGACTGATTGAAGACCACCAAATTTTCAATTTGGTGGGGGTCTTAAACCCATTTATCCATCCGCCAGTCGCACAGAATTCGCGCCTGTATTCTGGCTCCTGACTCCTGAATTCTTTCTTGATAAATTCAATACTTTTAAGTAAAAGTTCAAAATGAAAGGTGTAGATTAACCTATTACCTTTCTCAGATTACAATAAAGGATATATAAAGCGTGGTTATCTGAAGAAAAATAAAGTTGAAATTTCACCTCGTACTAGCAGATAGTCTGTATGCTGAAAGTGATAGAAGCTGAATATCAGCTTTGGGTTAGGATGAAAGGCACGAGGATTTACTATGTCAACTTCTGCCGAAGATATCTATACCCAAATTTTCCATAATCTCTAACCAACTGAGTGGTTACGCTTGGTAACTCTCGTACTTAACGATTTGGTTCAGCAAAATGTATCACTTTTATCAAAGTGATACTTGGACAGAGCAAGATTTTGTTAAT
>NZ_AP018288.1:7032947-7067243 GCF_002368335.1 Nostoc sp. NIES-4103
TTCTGCTACCGACCTAGGAATGACCATCTCGATATCTATTTACACGCTCGCTTTCGATATCTGAGTGGATTCGGTCTCCCTATAAAGGAGGTGATCCAGCCACACCTTCCGGTACGGCTACCTTGTTACGACTTCACCCCAGTCACCAGCACTGCCTTAGGCATCCTCCCCGACGAATCGTTGGAGTAATGACTTCGGGCGTTGCCAGCTTCCATGGTGTGACGGGCGGTGTGTACAAGGCCCGGGAACGAATTCACTGCAGTATGCTGACCTGCAATTACTAGCGATTCCTCCTTCACGCAGGCGAGTTGCAGCCTGCGATCTGAACTGAGCTACGGTTTTCGGGATTTGCTTGCCGTTGCCGGCTTGCTGCCCTCTGTCCGTAGCATTGTAGTACGTGTGTAGCCCAAGACGTAAGGGGCATGCTGACTTGACGTCATCCCCACCTTCCTCCGGTTTGTCACCGGCAGTCTCTCTAGAGTGCCCAACTTAATGCTGGCAACTAAAAACGAGGGTTGCGCTCGTTGCGGGACTTAACCCAACATCTCACGACACGAGCTGACGACAGCCATGCACCACCTGTGTTCGCGCTCCCGAAGGCACTCTAAGCTTTCACTCAGATTCGCGACATGTCAAGTCTTGGTAAGGTTCTTCGCGTTGCATCGAATTAAACCACATACTCCACCGCTTGTGCGGGCCCCCGTCAATTCCTTTGAGTTTCACACTTGCGTGCGTACTCCCCAGGCGGGATACTTAACGCGTTAGCTACGGCACGGCTCGGGTCGATACAAGCCACGCCTAGTATCCATCGTTTACGGCTAGGACTACTGGGGTATCTAATCCCATTCGCTCCCCTAGCTTTCGTCCCTCAGTGTCAGTTGCGGCCTAGCAGAGCGCTTTCGCCACCGGTGTTCTTCCTGATATCTACGCATTTCACCGCTACACCAGGAATTCCCTCTGCCCCGAACGCACTCTAGCTATGTAGTTTCCACTGCTCTTATGAGGTTGAGCCTCACTCTTTAACAGCAGACTTACATCGCCACCTGCGGACGCTTTACGCCCAATCATTCCGGATAACGCTTGCATCCTCCGTATTACCGCGGCTGCTGGCACGGAGTTAGCCGATGCTGATTCCTCAGGTACCGTCATTGTGTTCTTCCCTGAGAAAAGAGGTTTACAACCCAAGAGCCTTCCTCCCTCACGCGGTATTGCTCCGTCAGGCTTTCGCCCATTGCGGAAAATTCCCCACTGCTGCCTCCCGTAGGAGTCTGGGCCGTGTCTCAGTCCCAGTGTGGCTGATCATCCTCTCAGACCAGCTACTGATCGTCGCCTAGGTAGGCTCTTACCCCACCTACTAGCTAATCAGACGCGAGCTCATCTCTAGGCAATAAATCTTTCACCTCTCGGCACATCCGGTATTAGCCACCGTTTCCAGTGGTTGTCCCCGACCTAGAGCCAGATTCTCACGCGTTACTCACCCGTCCGCCACTGTGTCCTAAAACACCGTTCGACTTGCATGTGTTAAGCATACCGCCAGCGTTCATCCTGAGCCAGGATCAAACTCTCCATTTTGTTCTGGAAAGCTCTACAGCTCTTTTTTGGCTGATTCTTTACCCACCTCAGCCTGGTGTTCTCATTTACTTGACGCAGGCTACTTGTGGTATTATGGCTTTCAAACTATAATATTTTCATGGTTCGGGTGCCTCTCGGATTGCGCTCTCGTGCGCTCTCTGTTCGGCACTTATCCAATATAACTAACCTACTCCAGAGTGTCAACTCTTTTGACAAAATATTTTTGACTTTTTTCCCCAGACGCTAAAACTCCCCACAGTCCCCGCTTGTGAGCAACAATGGTCTAGGCACTTTCCTCAAAATACAAGGAGCAAGCGTGATTATGCTCAGTCAATGATTTGTCAGCACTATATATAGACAACAGGGCAGACATAAATACATGTCTGCCCGTTAGGCGATCGCATTTGTATATGGTGTTAGCGGGACTTAAACAAAAATTAAGCCCAAATGTAGCCCAAACTGGCTTTATAAGAGGCAAATACGTCACGGTTGGTCGTCAACCAATCAAAAAAACGAAAAGACATGGCTGTTCTAAAAGCCTCTAAAGCTTCAGTAAAAGTGTTCAAAGGTTTGGAAGCCCACCTTCGTCTCAAACCCCCAGTCATTCGATGCCAAAGGATAAAAGTATAAGCACAAAAAACTAAGATAAAATGGCGAAGTAGACTTCTTTTATCTCGAACTTGATATTCTTTTAGCCCTAACCATCCCTTGGCTTCCCGATAAAAAACTTCTACCCAATTTCTTGAACTATAGGTGTCAACTATCCATTGTGGGGTGACAATTGATGAATCAACATTGGTAATAAAATAGTCAATATCAGTAGCTTGTGAAAAAGTCGCAGCGTTCATGACGATAGCAATATTTCGCTTTCCACTTAGACATGATATTTCTACTTCTTTAGTTACTACCCATAGTGTTTTAGGTTTATCCAACTTCAGTTGTATTTCTACAAAAGCCTCTTGGGGTAGACTCTGCGCTAATTCATCTAACTTGATTGTTTGTTGGTTATTATCTTTTTGAACAACATTTACTTTCCGATTTTTGGCTAATCCTCCTAAATACTTCAATTTTCGTTTCTCTAACTCTAATAAAAAGGATGTATTGTTGCCATATCCTGCATCTACAATTACTATCCCAGGTTGATATTTTCTGTTTATAACTTTATCTATTAACGGGAAGTGCTAGTTCTGGTTTCTTCTCAAATAGCGGGTCTTGCTTTCCTTGAGATAACGAATCAGCGTGTTGATATAGCTCTATATCTAACGGTAAGCTTTTTCTTCCATCATATAAATGTGTTGTTACTACTACTATTCCATTCTCTGTTTTGCCAATTTCTCCGATATATTGTCTCCCTACTCCAGCAGTAAAATTCCCACTCTTTCTATGACCAGAATCATCAATTATTAAGAGGATGTTTTAAAAGTCAAATTGAGTCAAAAATTATGCTAGTCGTCTGACCATGATACGAATCATCGCTATATATATAAAAGTCTCCGAAGTTTTGGGTAGCCTTTCATAATCTTTACTTAAACGGCGACACCAATTGAGCCATCCAAAAGTTCTTTCGACAACCCAACGCTTTGGTAAATGGACAAAACCTTTTTTCTCCAATGGTCGAAGAACAATTTCTACAATCCACCGAAACATATCCATCACCCAATGCATAAATTCTTCGCCTCGGTATCCTCCGTCCATCCAAAGGCGCTTCGGTTAAAAAGCGATGCAGCGCGGTCTTGGGGGTTTCCCCCATGAGCGACTGCATCAAGACAGTGGTGTAATCGGTGATAACTCACCTCTACCGCGTTTTCTGCCATTTGAGACAGGTTTTTTCTTTCACTTTCGCCCAATAATCCCCCTATATAATGCCTAAACTCTCTTTTTTGAGCCTTATGACTAAACAAATCGTCAAACCGTTGACACCATCTTTCAAAGCACGGAGGCATGGCTGCGGGGGTAGTTTCTTTCATGAGCTTTTGTCAACGTGAAAGCTATGCTGTTTAAGCATTATACCCTTTTTTCATCTACTGTTATGTTTAAGTCCCGTTAGATGAGGGTGGTATATATCAGTTTGTCCTTGCGCTTCTACGCTTATGTAACTAGGTGAAAGACATTCATGAAGCGATGGCTTGTAGCAAGCTAACTGGTAAATGCGATCGCAGATGACGAGTTCTATGCTTTCAGGTTATTCCATTGCTGAACGGAAGGCAGGAGCAGGAAAAAGACTTTGTAAACCAGCTAGCCTCTCCCTTAAAGATTCTGGAGCATAATTCCAAAGGCTTTCGTAGTAGAAGAAGGCTACGCCTAAACCTCGTCCTTGGGCAGCGCGCACCTGAGACTGAATTTGTTGTATTGGAACTGGACGATTTCGCATTCCTGCCATGATTCCAATACCAGTAGGTATCATTTGTTGTGCTTCTTGAATTTCTGAGCGGGAAATATTGGCAATAAAGCTTTGGAGATCGGGACGATAAATTTGCACAATTAGCTCGTCGACAATATTTAGCCGCATCCAAGTCAGCCAGTCTTGTAGTTGAAACTTGTAAGCAAAGTCGTAGTAATTGGGGGCAACAGAGAAAATGGCTTTGCTGTTTTTCTGTTTTACGGCTTGGTTGAGTTTTACCATAAACGCCGTAATTTTATCTGCCCGCCAGCGCACCCATTCTTGATCTTCAGGATTAGTAGGGGGATTCTTCTTAGTTTCCTGAGTGTACAACTTCAGTGTATATGGGTCGTAGCCAAATTCACGGGGCAAACTCATATGATCATCAAACTGAATACCATCAGCATCATATTGAGTGACGGTTTCCAGTACGAGGCTGGTAATAAACTGTTGCACTTCTGGATGAAATGGATTAAGCCACATAACTTCACCAGCAGCGCTAATGGAAGTTTGGCTACCATCGCGCTTTTGTGTGAACCACTCCGGATGATTCAATGACAATTCTGACATTGGAGGAGCCATTAATCCGAACTCAAACCAGGGAATCACAAATAAACCTTGGCGATGAGCTTGAGCAATAAGGTCTGCTAGAATATCATGTCCATCAGAGCCGCGAAAAACAAAGGGTTGGATACCTGTATTTCGTGCCACAGCACTGGGATACATTACATAGCCAGAATTCCACACTACCGGATAAATAGTATTGAAATTTAGCTGTCGCAATTGACTCATGGCATCTTGCACTTTAGCACGATCCTTGAGGGTGTCAAAATCATTATTGGTCATCCAAACCCCACGAATTTCTTGGCGGGGTATCTGCGCGATCGCAAAAGGAGTAAAACTGTTCAGCAACAATACTGTGACAAGCGATGTCAATGTCAGAATCGGAAAAAGGCTCTTGAGTGATAGCTTTTGACTCACTCTACCCTGGAAAAAACACAGTCGTTTAAGGAAGGAAAATGCCATATCCTCTAACTTAGCAAAGCCTTTGAGCAGTTCTTCTTGCAGTAAATTAACTCTATCGTACTGCTTTAAAGCAAGGCGACTATACCGCCAACCCTGGAAAATGAAACTGAATTTCATAGGTTTGAACAATTTGTTAGCTACCCACACTTGTCATCGCAAACTTTGATCACAGAACCTCCTAGCCTGATAGTCTACAAGCATTTCTGCTTACTAGAAAATTGGTTAGTTAGTACTTGTCCATTAAATGCAAAGTATCGAAGTTTTGCCTCACATAAACTGAAGCAGATTTAGCACACCAATATCAATAGAGTTGACGTAGGTCATAGGTAATTAGTGCCTTATTTAGCTTGGATTTAGCCATTGGCTAAATTGCCGAATAAAATAATATACTATTTATAAATAAAAACTGTATTTCTACTGAATAATCTTTTTTATAGTATGGAAAACTTACTTATATTAAAATTTGGATGTGAGATTACACTTCTGCAACCTCAATTTAATGATATAGATACAAAGCAGCTTTTTAAGATACTAATTAATAATTGTTAATTAGGAAAGTCAGATTTAATCTGTGTAAAATTGTTTATATTTATAGCCTAACATAGAAGAATTGTTATTAAGTATCTTTGTTATTTTAAATACAAGGATCATAAGTTGAAGGCGATTACTACATTTCTACTATGATGGATAAATATAACTTAAGCATTATATAATCATGAAAATAGATCATAAAATTCTGAATTAGATAAATTCCTTAGTATCAAGCTACTAGAGAGTCAAAATACTTGCTTAATTTTAAGTTTTCTGCACAGACCATTTAGGATATCTCAACGAGTTTTAACTCCACTGTCCGAGATGACAATCAAGTTGGGAGATTATATATAATCTCTAATCGCAATAATTTCAAAATCTGTTTCAGCTAGATATAAAAATCAGCCTTGTATGGTGGTTCTTCATCCGCTTTCAGATTTTATTGACTGCAATTGTGTAATTGAAAACTTATCTCCTCGCTATTATTATCAAGGGTTTTGTCCTCAAAGTGGTGAACTGGTGAAACTACCTCGCACACCTTTGGTAGAAACAATCGCCCATAGTTTAATGCAACACCTAGCTACAGATGAGCGTTATTCTCGTGAAGGCAAGATGTATGGGTTGTTGCTAGTAGAACTGTCTACTGGAGAACAAAGAATATTAAAAGCATTTTCCGGTCTTCTAAATGGTTACAGTATAGTTGAGGGTTGGGTACCACCAATTCCCGGACGAGACGAAGTTGCTTTACAAGAAGCCCGTACTTTGGCTGAACTGGATGCAATCAAGCACGAACTCATTACCCTCAAGCAACTTCCAGAACGCCAGCAATACAGAACTTTGTCAGAGGAATTTCACCAGCAGTTGCAAGCAATGAGCGATCGCCATCAACATTGCAAATATCAACGACACGAAAAACGTCAATTCCTCTCTAAAATACTTACAGGAACAGCACTCACCACCGCACTTGAACAACTCGATGCAGAAAGTCGTCAGCATGGTATTGAACGGCGACAACTCAAACGCCGACGAGATGAAGCATTACAGCCGCTGAAGCAGTTGATTGCAGCAGCCGATGCACGGATGCGGGAACTGAAACAGCAGCGTCAAGAAATATCCCGTCAATTGCAGACTCAGATGCACGCCGCTTACTCTCTCACGAATTTTTCAGGAGAATCGCGATCGCTACAACAATTGATGCTATCAGGCTCAATACCCACTGGTACAGGAGATTGTTGTGCCCCTAAGTTACTACACTATGCAGCAACTCATAATCTCAAACCTCTAGCAATGGCAGAGTTTTGGTGGGGGCCGTCTTCAGTGAATCAAACTAAAGTTCAAGGAGAATTTTATGGCGCTTGTGCAGAACGATGTCAGCCAATTATGGGGTTTCTGCTGTCGGGATTTCGACCTAACCCCCCTACCCCCTTCCCTACGAGGGAAGGGGGAGAAATGAGTTTACCCATTATTTATGAAGATGAATGGTTGATTGCTGTGAATAAACCCGCTGGACTATTATCTGTACCTGGTCGTTATCGTGACAGTCAAGATAGTGTTCTCAGTAGATTGCGTCATCTGTTACCCGATGGCATGGCGCTTATGGCTGTGCATCGGTTGGATCAAGAAACTTCTGGTATTCTGGTGTTAGCTCGCGATCGCTTGACTCATAGTCACCTCAATCGGCAGTTTCAGCAGCGTCAGGTTCACAAAGTTTATGAGGCTATACTTGCTGGTACTGTAATAACTGACAAAGGTGTAATTGAATTGCCACTATGGGGAGATCCGCAAAATCGTCCTTATCAACAAGTTGATTGGCAACGCGGTAAGCCTAGTTTGACAAACTTCAAGGTGATGGCAACAGAAGGAAATTATACTCGCGTAGAGTTTATGCCATTGACAGGACGTACCCATCAAATTAGGGTTCATGCTGCTGATGTGCAAGGACTTGGTGTAATTATTTTAGGCGATCGCCTTTATGGATGTCGTGCCATTGCCAATCGATTACATTTACACGCAAGAGAACTTCGCTTTCAGCATCCACACTTAGGTAATATGCTCTATTTACAAGCAAAAATGCCATTTTGAAAACTTAATCTCACGCTAAGACGCAGAGTCACAAAGAAAGAAAAGATACATGCTTTTAGAATAGGAAGTTAAGCATTTCTTGCTTTTCTTTCTTCTCTGTGCGACCTTAGCGTCTTGGCGGTTAGTTAAAAAATTTACTTTGGTAAAGAGTTTCAGCCTCACTTAACCGTATTGTGTGATGTCAATTATTCATCAATACGCACTCACAGCCAATCACAATTCTTGCTCCAGGTGACAGCAAAGCAGAGAATATTATCATCAGATGTCGCAGGTTAAACCCAAGATTAAGAATATAGATGTAAATTGGGAAAGGCGATGTCTTACGACAAGCCACTGCGTGTCTAGGCTTGTAAATTCTCATGACAACAACGCTGCTGAACAATCGCTATAAAATTATCCAGGTACTTGGTGCTGGCGGGTTTGGTGAAACCTTTCTGGCAGAAGATACACACATGCCTTCTCGTCGGCGCTGTGTGATCAAGCAACTAAAACCCATGGCCAATGACCCACAAACCTACCAAATTATTCAGCAGCGATTTGAGAGAGAAGCTGCAACTTTAGAGTATTTAGGCGAAAGTAGTGACCAAATTCCCAAACTTTACGCCTATTTTTCGGAGAACGGGCAGTTTTACCTGGTTCAGGAATGGATTTACGGTCAAACTCTCAGAAATATTGTGGAAACTCAAGGATATAAGAGTGAAGCTGTAGTCCAACAAATTCTCTTGAGTCTGCTATCAGTCTTGGATTATGTCCATAGTAAGGGCATCATTCACCGAGATATCAAGCCAGATAATATTATTCTGCGCTCTGTTGATAATAAGCCAGTTTTGATTGATTTTGGGGCGGTTAAAGAAACCATACGTTCAGTAGTCAGTAGTCCAGGAATGTTGACGCGATCGCTAGTAATTGGTACACCTGGGTATATGCCTAGCGAACAAGCCGTAGGAAGACCAGTTTATGCTACTGACATCTACAGTTTAGGCTTGACGGCAATTTACCTACTTACAGGCAAATACCCACAAGAATTACAAACTAACCAGCAAACAGGGGAAATCCTTTGGCAAAATCACGCCCCTCATGTCTCCCCTCATCTAGCGATGGTACTGAATCAGGCAATTAAACCCCATGCAGGCGATCGCTATAGTACCGCTAGTAAAATGCTGTATGCTTTAAAGTATGTTGGTGATATTTCTACACAGCCACCTACTACAGCCAATACCATAGCCCCATCGACGCGGCAAACTCAAGCTTTATATTCTCCTCAGACAATACCCGCAAGCAACTGGCAAAAGCCTGCTTTGGTTATTGGCAGTTTAGTGGTTGGTGGCTTAATTGCTGGGGTTGCGATCGCTAAAATCATTGGACAAGAACAATCTGAAACAACCACTGCTAGGATTTCCACCCCATCACCAGAATCTTTAGCAACTCCTAGTTTGCCTGTTTCTTCCCAACCTTCCCCATCTTCAGTTACACCTAATTCACGACCACAGCAGCAAGAAAATTCTACTCCTGTGGAGCGCCAAGCAGAACCCAATCCTTCAGAAACCTCGACACCACAACCAGAAAACGACCCTATAACTTTAAATACTCCTACACCCCCAGTCGTTTCAGCACCACAACAGCCTACAGAGAATCAGACAGCACAAGTTCCTACACTAGAAACCCGTTCAACACCACAGTCAAAGCCGCCGCAACCAAAAAACACTGGGATTAGCGTTCCAGCATTTCCAACAGGTACAGCAAGAAGCACGGTAGAGGCTACACTTGGAAAGCCAAAGAGAGATTTAAGAGGTATTTGGGGCAATACTCGTGCTGTCACCTACAAGTTAGTACCTAATCAAATTGACCTTGGCTATTTGTTTGACCGTCAATCTGGAGTTCTGCGGCAAACTGAAGTAGCTTTTGCCCAAACAGTAGACCCACAGGTAATGCAGGTTACTATAAATGGCATGTTGGGTGGGCAAGCTACTGAAGAAATTAAGCAAGGTCTGCAACAGGTACAACAGAGGCAATTAGACAATTTTACTTTTATCAAAGGCTCAGTCAAGGGTCAAATTGTCCGCCAGCAATGTGATTTTATTTACATTAGTATTTGGGATGCAGACTTACATGATTTTGTGAGTCCTTCATCAGCTAAACAATGTTAAGCTAGCAGCCAAGAATTGATGAAGTGAAGGGCGATCGCATCTTTTTGTCATCAAGAATTGTTTTATTCTTTAAGCAACAAAGTTGCGAATAATAAACTGCCTCTATCAAGACTTGCACAGTAAATTTTAATTACGAATTACGAATTACGAATTACGAATTACGAATTACGAATTAGTATTACTGCCTCTGTTCAACCAAATCAAAAGTAGTTTAAATGGGCTGAAGTGAGGTCAATAAGCATGATACAGATTATTTCAGAAGTTGAAAATCTAGAAAAAATTGCAGAACTCAGAGCAGAATTAGCAAAGCGTCCTAGTGGAGAAGTTTTACTTTAAAGAAAAAGAATAATAGCTGATAAGACTATTGACAGCTTTGAAAACCCAACTGCAATTATTGACTTGTTTGTAAATCAACTCGGATATTCTTCTCTTAATTCGCGTTGGAAAGAAATTAACCAAGAAGATGCACAACAAATCATAGCTTTCATTATTACGCATGATTTAGCTTACTCAAGAGTAATCATGAGTTTAAAAGAAGCAGAACAAATCTTAGTTAAATTATCTCATCTTTTCTCTGACAGATGCAAGTTTTTTACAAATGCATTGTTCACAGATAATTATTCCAGAATTAGGGAGTGGGACTCAATTACTCAAGCGACATTTGACACAGGTCTTATTAGCTTATGTCATAACGAAATAACTATATTATGGGTTAAAGATGAAGATTAAGTTAAGTGAAAGTAAAAAAATAACTATGATATAAATTATTAATAAAATTATCTTTTTTAGGCTAAATTTTTTATTTAGTTAGGATTTTCGTGACTTCGGTAAAAATATAAGATAAAAATAGATAAGTATCAAGCTGATTCTGGAAAATTTAAAATAAATTCAAAATCAGTAGTTCATCAACTTGGAAATAAGTAGCTAAACCTATTAAACGTGAAATATTTAAGGCGAGCTTTACGCTTTCAAGCAAAGTCATCGCCGAAATTCTATTTGACGTTTTTTAAAGTTGATTTACTTACTTTGTTAATGAGAAATTAATCAAACCTTTTCCCCTAATTAATATGTTGAAGCTACTTTTCCCTGCAAAGATAGCAGCAGGATCTATTCTACTGCTTTCATTTTTTACATCACGAGCAATTAGTGCCACCATTTCAGAAGGATTTGAGTCTGGTACAAAAGGAAGTTATGCTGCGGCTGATGTCACACTTAGTACAGGAGTTTGGAATTTGAATGATGCCCTGATTGGCAATCTTTCAACTGATGCTAAAAATGGCACGCAATCTGCGCGTATCCGCAATTCTGGGAAGGTAACGATGAAATTTGGTCGTACTAGTGGTGCTGGTACAGTTACTATCAAATATGCAAAGTTTGGTTCTGATGCTAATACTAATTTGCAGTTGTGGTGTTCAACCAATAGTGGTACTTATTGGACACAAATAGGTTCAACCATCACAGCTAACACGACATCATTACAAACAGCAACTTTTACTCCTAATATCTCTGGCACCGTTCGCTGTGAAGTTCGCAAGACTGATGGGACTACTAACAGAACTAATGTTGATGACATTGTGATTACCGACTACAGTTCTTCTACTCCCTCTCTACCTGCGGGTTCAATGTCATTTTTCGACGATATTATTAACCCTATATCTGGTCTAGCTTACGGTAGCCCCGCAGATGTTACACCCCCCGCTCCGGCTTTAAATAGCTTTGACAGAGCAGTTACCAATCTCTGTGGACAACCTGGTACAGTTGTCAGTCGTTCTAGCTTCCAGACGATGATAAATAACAATCCCACTGTTTTAGCTAATATCAAGCAATATGTAGGAGGATATCTTGTTGCAGGTCGTACTTCCGATGCCGATTTCTTAAATGATTTGACTAATGTCTGGTTTAATGTCCAGGGCTTTGATCATGTTTTCTGTGGCGAACCTGTTGCAGGAGGTTCAGTAGGTGGGTTGCACTTTGTTGGTCGTTACGTGCAACTTCAAGAAGATGGTTTGGCTGGAAGGTTAGCCAACAATACATCTAGAGAAGAAGTTGTTCCTGACACAATTTACACGATTGGTGTCGTGATGAAAGTAGGCAATGGAACAGCTCAGTCTTCTATTAAAGGTTATCCTTACACTTTGAATGCTGAAGAAATTCTTGCAAAAGCAACTTTAGCTTACAAAAATAATCCTAATACTACTTCCACTAACCAGGCTTGTCTTTTGTCTGTTGCTGATGACGGAAAAACATTTCGGGCAGTGTTTGTGAGGAGAAGTGGTGGTGTCCGCACTTTCTATCCTGATGCGACTCCTAGTAATGATCCATCGTGTATACAGTAGTACTATTCTTCAGTATTTAAGTAGCTAGTACAAACTTAGGACTTACGCCAAAAACCTCTCAAACCCTCATTACTCCGTGCCCTCTACAGCATAATAAAAAGGAGCCTTATTTAGGCTCCTTTTTCAATTAGTACTACTAATGTAATTAGAACTATTTCACACTTACTGTACCACCAGCTTCTTCGATGCGCTTCTTAGCATCTTCAGCAGCATCCTTGGGAAGACCTTCCTTAACTGGCTTGGGTGCAGCTTCCACCAAGTCTTTCGCTTCTTTCAGACCTAAGCCAGTTAATTCCCGTACAATCTTCAGTACAGCAATCTTCTTATCAGCAGGGACAGATTCGAGAATCACATCAAATTCGGTCTTCTCTTCTACTGGTTCAGCAGCAGCAGCAGCACCACCACCACCAGGAGCAGCTATTGCTACGCCTACGGGTGCAGCAGCACTCACACCAAAAGCTTCTTCAATTTGCTTGACTAATTCAGCAGCTTCCAGCAAAGTCAAGTTTTTCAATTGTTCCAAAATACTATCGGTTGTAGCAGACATTGATATAACTCCTGTAATTTTTGATTAGTTATTTGTCAGTGGTCAGTTGTCAGTTGTTAGTTGACCAATGACTAATGATTATTGACCGAATCGCTCAGTCTATTCGCCAGCGCTTTCAGCGCTACCGCCTTTTTCTCCCTCAGCCACAGCTTGCAAGGCACGAGCCAGAGAACCGGGAACTTCGTTGATACCCACGGCAATCTTGGTAGCCAAGGCGTTGATGGCTCCAGCAATTTGACCCATGAGTTGTTCTTTAGATGGCAAGTCTCCTAAAGCCTTGACATCTGGTTCTTTGAGCAGGCGACCTTCCATAACGCCACCGCGAAGTTCTGTCTTCTTGGTAGCTTTCTGGAAGTCTTGGTAAGCCTTAATTGCAGATGAAAAATCCTCTTTTACCAGCAAAAATGCCGAGGAACCTTTCAGCAATTCCGACAGTGGTTGCCATTTTTCCTGACCCTCAATGGCAATACCCATAAGGGTGTTCTTGGTCACCTTGCAAACAGTGCCACTCGGACGCAGCCGCCGCCGTAAATCAGTGATTTCAGCAACAGTTAGCCCCTGGTAATCAATTACCAGTGCCAAAGTTGACTCATTCAAAGTTTCTTTTAGGTCAGCTACTATCTCTTTTTTGTCTTCTATCGTTCTACCCATGCTTGTTTCACCTCCAAGGGCAAAATCATCGATTCCCTACTTGTGCATCTTGTTCTGACCGACCCAAAACAACAAACCCCAGCTATCTTAGCCGGGGTTTAGTAGTAATTTCTTCATGCCATAACCGCACCTTTATAGGTGATGCTATGGTAATTAGAGTTTCAACCTAGGCAGGATATTAAGCTACTAGCACCTGCTGTCTCCGGCTTTAGCTATTCAATTTTGGATTTTGGATTTTGGATTTTAGATTTTGGATTTCAGATGAGAAGTTGAAAATTTTTTCAAATTTTCAGTCTCTTGTGATGAGCTTCTAATCTAAAACCTAAAATTTAAAGTTCTAGGCTGCTTCAGTCAGTTTTAAATCGCGTAGGGCGCTGATATCGACTCTAATCGATGGCCCCATAGTGGCAGACACATATACTGTACGCCAATAACGACCTTTAGCTCCTGAAGGACGGTTACGGTCAATTGTTTCTTGCAACGCCTTCAAGTTTACCAACAAATCTTCAGGCGAGAAGGATGCCTTACCAAACATAACATGAACTATACCAGTCCGATCTGCCCGGAATTCTAATTTACCAGCTTTGAATTCTGCGATCGCACTTGCTAAGTCAAAGGTCACGGTTCCACCCTTGGGTGATGGCATCAAACCACGGGGGCCTAGCAATTTACCCAGTTTTGCCACCTGTGGCATCACATCTGGGGTAGCAATTAGCTTGTCGAAGTCCATGAAGCCTTTTTGAATTTGATCAATCAGTTCTTCTGAACCAGCTATATCGGCACCAGCATTCGATGCTTCTGTTACTTTTTCACCTCTAGCAATTACAGCCACGCGCACAACCTGTCCTGTACCTTTGGGCAGTGCTACTGTTGTCCGCAACTGTTGGTCTGTATATTTTGGGTCAATTCCCAGCCTGATGTGTGCTTCAGCGGCTTCGGGGAATTTAGCTGTTGCTGTCTCTTTTAGGAGGTTTAAAGCATCTAAGGGATGATAATCCCTATCTTCTACTTTTCCTTGTAACGCCTGCAAACGGCGTGATATTTTTTTTGCCATTTTTTTCTCCTGGGGTCATTCCGAAGCTTTGCTTCTCCCCCAATAAAATTTAGTTATGAGTGCTGAGTCCTGAGTGCTGAGTATTTAGCATATTGCTAATAACTATTGACTATTGACTCTTGACTAATGACTAGTCTGTAACTGTTACGCCCATGTTTTTGGCGGTTCCTTCCACAATCTTCATTGCCGCTTCTATATCGTTGGCGTTGAGGTCTGGAAGTTTGGTTTGGGCAATTTCTTGCAGTTGTGCCCTGGTTATTTTCCCAACTTTCTTTTTGTTGGGTTCATTTGAGCCTCTTTCTATTTTCGCTGCTTTGCGAATCAATACTGATGCTGGTGGGGTTTTTAGTACAAACGTGAAACTCCGGTCTTCAAATACCGAAATTTCTACTGGTATCACCATCCCAGCTTGGTCTGCTGTTTTGGCGTTGTACTCTTTGCAGAACATCATGATGTTAACACCGTGTTGACCCAACGCAGGGCCAACAGGTGGTGCTGGGTTGGCTTTCCCAGCGTTCAAGGCCAGTTTAATGACCGCTACTACTTTCTTCGCCATTTGTATTTAACTCTGTTTTTCTACCTGATTAAATTCCAATTCTACAGGTGTATCTCGTCCAAAAATCGAAAGCAAGGCTTTGAGCTTACTCCGCTCTGGACTGACTTCAATCACCTCGCCTTCAAAGTCTTTAAATGGACCAGAAAGCACGACTATCTTATCACCAGTAGCCATGTCAATTTTGACAATTGGCTCTTGTTCAGCAGTCTGTTTAAATATACGTTCTACTTCTGAATGACTCAAAGGCACTGGTTTAACGTGACCACGACCCTTAGCACTGCCACGTTTTTGCTCTGCTCCCACGAAATTAATTACATGGGAAGTGTTTCGCACTACCTGCCAGGAATCGTCATCCATTACCATCCGCACTAGCACATAACCAGGAAAAACTTTTTCTTCTGTGTGCTGGCGACTGCCATCTTTGCGAATTTTCACCGCTGGCGTGTGTGGAATTTCTACCTGAACTATTTTGTCGGCGACATCAAAAGTTTGGATGCGTTGCTCTAAGTTTGTCTTGACACGTTTTTCACAGCCGGAGGCTACTTGCACCGCATACCAGCGTGCTTCTTTTAGCGCTGTTTCTGCTGTTTCCTCTGACTGCAAAGTCGAGTTGAGTGGTTCGTCTGTTGCAGAAGTCATCAGAATACCTGTTTTGCTGCCCAAGCGAAGAATCCATCGACCAAATAGATCAAAGAAGCGGAGAGTGTCACCATCAACAATACAGCCGCTGATTCACTTACTAGCTGCTTGCGACTGGGCCAAACCACTTTCTCAAGCTCTTCTCTAGTTCCTTGGAAGAAGTTGAGCAAGCTAAACCCATTGGTGGTTTCTGGCATTTCTGCTTCATTTTTCTTGGCCACAGTCGTTTATCTCCCCATTTCTATATAGCTATACCCTGCTAGTTCATATTCTAGGTTTACAGCTTTAATTCCGTCCTAAACTACTAGAAGCAAGAAAGCTGCAAATATAAAATAACTATACCCGAAATCACTAGCACTAGCTGCTATGCTAGCAGATGTGCTACTGTTCCGGGTTATGTTTTTTGCTTCCGAGCGCGCCCTGGAGGACTTGAACCCCCGACATCAGGTTTTGGAGACCTGCGTTCTACCAACTGAACTAAGAGCGCACAACCTGGCTTGGATTCAGTTGTTGTGTTCAACCTCTTTAGTTTAACACAATCCGAATTCTATATTACCTTATTTTTTTCTTGGGAACAAATCAGCGGCAAATGCCGCTTGAGTTAAGATTTTTCCCATACTTTCAACGCTTAATCACAAAGAACGGTCAAACCGTTGCTTGATCCGGGTAGCTTTACCTACGCGATCG
Organism: Nostoc sp. NIES-4103; assembly: GCF_002368335.1. GTDB lineage: Bacteria > Cyanobacteriota > Cyanobacteriia > Cyanobacteriales > Nostocaceae > Amazonocrinis. Next base: position 7,049,156 of record NZ_AP018288.1, read on the forward strand.
CGTAGGTAATATAGCTTAGCACGTCTTACCTTACCACGACGCAAAACTTTTATGCTGTCAATCCGGGGAGAATGCAACAGAAATACCCGCTCAACGCCAACACCTTGAAATACACGGCGGACTGTGATCGTTTCATTAATACCGCCATTACGTTTAGCAATCACAACACCTTCGTAGGGTTGTACGCGGTATTTATCACCTTCTTTGATTTTGACTCCGACTTTCACGGTGTCGCCCACGTAAATTAAGGGCAGATTGGATTTTAGTTGTTCCGCTTCAATGGAGCGGATAATCTCTTGAGCGCTCATAGCCTGTTTGCTTCAAAAACTCACAATCATCAATGATAAATCGAGAAACCTGTTTCAGTCTACTGATTTTACATAAGGACTTACACAAGTGTCTATTTTTTTCCTACAAGGTTGTTCAAGTTTACAGAGAGGGGGTTTTCAGGCTAATTACATTTAACGAGGCAATCTCAGCAGCCCAATGACTCCTCTTGACTCTCGAACTCTATAACAGAAGATACATGTGCCAGTTGGATAAGTCCTGTAGATTTAGATATTGATAATTTTACCGATACGGCAGCTACAGTATGCAAGTTATATTGCAGAAGGCTGTGCTGAGGGTGTGATATCTATGAAATTTAGCGTCGTCATCACTACCTATAACCGCTTAAACTTGTTACGTCGGGCTATTGATTCTGCTCTTAACCAGACAATGCCTTGTGAGGTAATTGTTGCTGATGACTGTTCATCTCAAGACACTGAAATTTATGTCAAAAGCTTGGGCGACTCGGTTATTTATCATCGCAATGAGGTTAACAAGGGTCACGCAGCAACAGTCAATGCTGGAGTTCAAAAAGCTAGTGGTGATTGGATTAAGTTTTTAGATGATGATGATTATCTATCTCCCAACTGTATAGAACAAATGGCAAAGGCGATCGCACTTTGTCCTGATGCTGCAATTTGTTCTTGTATTGCTGCTCAAGTAGATAGTAATGAAGTTGAAATCAGCCGCACTCCCCGGCTTGGCCCTGGCTTAGCTTTCTGTATTCCCCAAGCAGATATTCATTACGGTATGCTCCTAGAGCTTGTGCCTTTTGGTACGCCTGTGCAAGTAGCTTGCCGTCGTGAGGCTTTCTGGAAAACTGGCGGTTGGGATTCCCAATTAGATGCTAACTGTGATGACATTGATTCTTGGATTCGCATTGCCCAGTTTGGTGATGCCATTTTTCTCAATCAGTGCCTCGCTTACCGTACCATTTGGCCCGGTGCCTATAATCAAAAGTTTTCTTTGGCTCGGCGGCTAGATACAAATATTTTAATGAAAAAGAAAATATACGCTTTGATTGATAGTAAACATGCTTTTCATTTGCCTGCTTTTGAACATATTAAAAATTACTTGAAACTGCATTGGAGTCTAGTAGCACTCAAGCAAAGAAACCTCCAAAGCTTTATATCCATTTTAGATAAATCTTTATTTTCTCTTCGTGCTTGGAGGCTTTTACTGACTATTTTATACTTACGCCGCTCTCGAATTAATAATCCTCATATTCGTAAGTTTGTATTGATTGAAACATAATTTTAAGTTGACTCGCTCAAGCAAATCAAAAGTATAAATAAGTATAAAGAGAATAATTACTGAAACTAACAATCCTCACAAGTTCATTTAATTTGTACCGAGCTACTTATACCATTTCACAAAATTAGTAAAAGGGACTGGGGATTGGGTATTAGGGATTGGGGATTGGGTGTCAAATTGAAAAATTATGGTGGGGGCTTTAACCCACCACCAAATTTTAAAAACTTTCCCAGTCCCAACAGCGGCGTTCCTCCCCCACTATACATTTATGTATAGTGGGGGAGGAACGCCGCGACCTGTTGATAGAAATCACTTTTTTCACTCCCCATGCTTTCCGTGCCTCCTCTGCTCAAGAAAGCTTGCCATCTCTATCAAATTTAAAGTGTAATGGTATTACCTATTTCTTCTGTCTTTTGCGTTTTTTGTATTCTTAGCGGTAGCCTGCGGCAAGCCGCTTACGCGTCTATGTAAAAATAATTTAGGTATTCTGACAGTACGACGCAAGTAATTAAACTTTTTCTGCCATGAATGCACAGATATGAATATTGGCTTAGTCCAATCTCCGCCTAGTAAATCGTGCAGCAGAGTATAAAAACAAGGGATGATAAACAGCGTCAACATTGTTGCGATCGCCATCCCAAAAAAAACTACAATTCCTAAAGGTTGCAAAAACTCAGAACCTTCACCAATGCCCAATGCTAAGGGGAACAGTCCCAAAATAGTGGTGACTGTAGTCATCATAATTGGGCGTAAGCGTTGCGGAGCTGCTTTGAGGATGGCAACCTGACGAGTACAACCAACGTCATCGCGAATTTGGTTTGCCAGTTCCACCATCAAAATTCCCGCGTTCACCACAATTCCCACCAATAGCACTACACCAACAATCACAGTTGCGCCAATTGCTGTTTGAGTAATGTAAAGTCCGAAAAGTCCCCCGGCTAACGCTAGCGGTACAGTAAACATAATTACTAACGGGTCAATTAGTGAATTGTATTGCACCGCCATCACTACAAATATTAAAAACGTTGCTAATGCTCCTAAAGTTTTTAAAGCATTCTGAAGTTGGTCATTACTTTCTTGGGCTGAACTAGGTACAATTGAAACGCCATCAGGTAAGTCTACATCTTTAAGTACCTCATTGACTTCTGCGATCGCTTCACTGAGGCTCACTCCCTCATTCAGGTTACCTGCAACAAGAAAAGCTTGGCGCTGATTAATTCGCTGTACCTCACCTGGCGCTTGACCTTCTTCAATACTGGCAACATCTGAAAGGCGGACTAATTGATTGTTTTCTGTGAATAGCGGTAATTGCTCTAATTGGGAGGGACGGTTAATAGCTTCTCTATTGAGCTGCACCCGCACATCAACTAAACGGTTACCGCGTTGAATTTGTGTAGGTACTGAACCTTCAATTGCTGTTTGAATGGTTGCACCAATTTCTTGAGCTGTCAGCCCTAAAGTTGAAACCCGTTCCCAGTCAGGGCGAATTTGGATTTCTGGTTGTCGGGGGTCGGCATCTGGTCGGAATGTTGCTAATGTTGCTCTTTCTTGCAAAGCTTCTAATACTTGGGCGCCTGCTTGGGTTAAAGTTTGTTCATTCTCACCTTGGAGGATTACGTCAATTTCTGACCCTTGCACTGGGGAATTACTTAAGATTAAACCCCGCACTTGCCCAGGATTGAGACGTAGCAGAATTCCAGCTAAATTTAGTTTATTAAATTCTTGAGTTACTCTTTTAACGAACGCTTCGATATCTGTACCTGGTTTAAGATTGATGGTGCTGCTGGCACGTAAAGGATTTTCTGTAGTGTTGCTGCCAAACAAAGAACCACCCACAGTTGTGAAAGCAGAGTCGGTTTCTGGTTGCTTGAGCAAAATGTCATCGACAATTTGCATCACTTTCTCAGAAGTTGCTAAGGGTGTACCTGGAGGAAATTGCGCTCTCAAGGTGGCTTGACCAGTACTGATGCGGGGTAAAATTTCTTGGGGAATTTGACCAAACATAAAAAAGCTGCCCCCGCCCAGAATTACTAAAGCAGCAGTGACTACAACAAGCCGATAGCGTAAAACCTTGGTCAAAAAGCTAGCGTATCCCCTTGTAGCGTCTTCAAAGCGGTGATTAAATTGTCTCAGCAGCCAAAATTCGCTGATGCGACTAGACCAGGAAATCCCCAAGAGTCGAGAACTTAGCATCGGTACTACTGTAATTGCGACTACAAGGGAAGCTGCTACTGCGAAGCTAATTGTCAGAATCAGTTCGTTAAATAGTAGTGCAATAAAGCCACCAATTAACAAAAATGGTACTACAGAAACTAAGTTAGCACCTGTGGCAGCAACCAAAGCAGATTCTACTTCTTGGGAAGCATTAATTGCAGTCTGAATAAAGTTTTTTGAATTACCCTGGTTGATTTGCTCCCCTCTTTCTTTCTGATTGGGAGTCATGCCTGCTTTTTCACAAATATTCTCCAAGATTACAACCGATGTATCAATTGCTTGACCAACACCCAAGGTTAGACCTGCTAAACTAAACACATTTAAAGTCAAGCCAAAGATTTTCATCAAAGCGATCGCAGCCAGAGTACATAGTGGAATTGTCAAACTGATAATCAATGTTTGCCTAAATGAACCCAAAAATAACAGCACTGCTGCTGCTGCTAACAATGCCCCAGAAATCCCTGAAAAGATGACATCGTTTAAAGAATTGCGGATGAAGACAGATTCATCTGTGGTGGGACTCAAAGTCATGTCTGCTGGAATTAAACCAGATTGTCGTAATTGTTCAATTCGCCGTTTCACAGCATCTACAACTGTGATTGTGTTGGCCTCAGGCTGCTTTTGAATTGAAAATTTTACAGCAGGTTGACGGTTGAGGTAAACAAATACTCGCTGTTCTTCTGTATCGTCAATTACTTCAGCAAAGTCTCGCAAATAGACGCGACGGGGAGGAGATGAGGAAGATGAGGGAGATGAGGTGGATGAGGGAGAGGAGACTTCTAAGGAAATGTTCTCTATTTCACTGGCATCCCGGAAGCGCCCTACAGTACGAGTCAATGGTTCGGAATTTTGCCCCAGAATTCTACCGCCAGAAGTATCTTGGTTACGAGCTGTTAGTTCTTCCAATACATCATTTAGCCCTACACCTAAAGCTTGCAATCGGTTCAAGTCAACAAGCACTCGTACTTCTTCTTCAGCACCACCAGATACATCGACTGAAGCGACTCCTGGCACTACACTAAGTTCACGCGTTAACTCTTCATCAGCAAATACACGTAAATCTTTACCTGACAAGGAGGCAGATGTCAGCGCTATTTCATAAACTGGTAATTGGGAGGGATCGACTTTAAATAAGCGCGGCTCTTCTATGGTATCTGGCAGTTGTCCTCGACCTCGGTTAAAAGCAGCAGTAGCATCATTGAGCGCTTGGTCTATGTCGCCCCCCGGCTGAAAGTATAAATCGAGGCTGACCTGTCCTTCACGAGTACGTGAGAAGACTTGTATTACATTCTCAGTTGCAGTTAAAGCTTCTTCCAAAGGTCTGGTAATTTCATCTACCGCTACTTCCGGGGAAATACCAGGTGCTTCTAGCCGGACACCAATGCGTGGATAAGTAATTGCTGGTAGAAGATCCACCTGGATAGTTGTGAGAAAAAATATGCCAACAACAACTACTGCCACGGTGAGCATGAGTGTACCAATGTGTTGGCGGATGGCAAGTGCGCTAATACTAAATCCGCCGTTATTGTTTGTCTGCTGCATTAGTGTCGCTGTACTCCAATTAAAAATACAAAACGAAAAATTAAACAATTATTTTTATAATTTAATTTTTAATTCCGCGTAGGAGCTGACCCTGCTTTTTCCGAAAGAATTGAAAGGCGTACAACAGCCCCATCTTTTAAGGGCTTAGCACTGCGGACAACATAGCGTTCTCCCGGTTGCAAACCGGATAAAATTTCCACTTGACCATTAGCCTTTTTCCCGAAAGTGACAGCACGCGCACTCACCTTGGTTTTACCTTCTATATCCTGTACTACAAACAGTGTGCCTGTTTGGTCTTGTGGCTCCCCTGCTCCCTTGCTCCCCTTCTCCCCTGCTGGTTGTTGAATAGCTGTCTGGGATACTACAACTCGCTGTGGTGTTTGGGTTGTAAAAATGACTCGCGCTAGTAATCCGCTGCCAATTTGACCTTGACTGTTGGGAATGACTACTTCTACTGGTATCAAACGAGCTGTGGCATCAGCAGCGGGGGAAATGCGTGTGACTCTGCCAATTAAGACTTGATTTGGTAAAGCGTCTAATCGGACTTGTACAGATTGTCCTACTTGAATTTGTGCCCGTTCTAATTCAGAAACTTGCACTACAACTTTGACGCGGTTAAAGTCCCCAATTTTTAAGACTTCGTTACCCACTTGCAGGAGATTCCCTGGTTCTGTGACTTTTTCTGTAACTACACCAGTGATGGGAGATTTTAATCGAGCGTATGATCTACGTTCTTTGGCTTGAGCAACTACTGCGGCTTGGGCGTTTACTCTTCTTTGTGCAGCAGCGACAGCCTGCTGTTCTGTACGGACTTGCTCTTGAGCAGCTTTGAGTGCTTGTTCGGTTGTTTGAGCCTCTGTGCGTGCTTGTTGGGCTGTTTGTTCGGCTATAGCGCCTTGTTTAAATAGTTTTTGTTGCCGTTCTGAGTCTGCTTGAGCTTGCGCCAGCTGTAGCCGTGTCCGTTCAACTTCAGCACGAGCATTACCTACTTGAGTTTTGGCCCTGGCTACTTCTGATTGGAGTGCTGCTAGTTCTGCTTCTGCTTGTGTTAATGCTGTCAACAGCAAGGCATCATCTAATAAACCGACGTTTTGCCCTTGGCTAACTTTATCGCCGACATCGAGGTTTAAAGCCAATAGTCTGGCTTCGATTTGCGATCGCACTGATACTATCCGAAATGGTGTAGTAGTACCTGTATACTCTTGTGGTTGTTCTAATAAGCCAGTTTTAGCGATCGCTGCATCTACCGCTGTTGCACCACCACCGGGTTGCTGATTAGGATTTTGAGATTGTGCTTTGGCTGTTTCTTTTCCAGATGAGCCACAACTGGCTGTCATCAATCCAATGCTTAATAAACAAGCAATCCATAAAGTAGGCTGCAAGCCAAAGAGACGGCGAAACTTTTTTGTATTCTCTTTGCTGGCTGTCTGATGTAACCGAGAATTAACTAGTTGCTTTGCAACTGGGGAATTTTGCATTTTCAACAATTTCTGCGGCCTATTTCCGTCCAAAATCATTTATTTTGCTCCTCTCAGGGCGGCTTTTAGCTCAAACAGCCGTTTACTAATCAGTGTTAACAGTGATTGTCTAATCTAATTTAGATATGTTTTAGTTGACAATAAATTGAAAAAATCCCAGCAGACACTGCTGACGCAGAGGCGGAGAATTTTATCATACGCAATCTTATTGTATATTTAGTATACGTATTTTTAGCTTTTCTAAACTCATCCTCAAGATATAACACAAGCGATCGCTTCTAAATAAGCCTTTTATCTTCAATTTCGAGCCTCACATCTGTGATTGGGTACTGGGTACTGGGTATTAGGTACTGGGAAACTTCTTCCTAATCCCTAATCATCAGTTCCTAATCCCTAATCATCAGTTCCTTTGACAAATTGAATCTTGGGATTGTAGTCAAACTATCAGTAATTTTAGCAATATCTAGTTTAGATTAAGAAAATTATCAAAATTTGATATTTGAGACAGATGTAATGTAGTGAGTCTCAATGCTCAACTAGAGATTAACTTTGCGCGAGGACGAAAAACAGTGACATCACCACCACAAATTGTGCAAACCGCTGAAGAGTTGCAGATTGCAGAGTTTTTCCAGGAATCAACAGGTAATTGGCGATCGGAACGGCGTTACTATACCCTTCCAGAAGGAGAAACCAAGGAAATCGAGAGTATAATTACCATTCGTTTTTTAAAGCAAGGATGCGATGAATTGCAAAAACTTGCCGAGATGCATGATTTACCCACTAGTGTAAGTTTGATGTGTGGTGCAGCAGTGACTTGGGAAAGTACTGATGTACTAAATAGTAGGAAGGAGTCAAAGGGTTATACACTATTTGGAGCTTTAGGAAATACTTTATATCGCGATCGCGGTTTTGCCACATCTAAACCAGTCACCGCCAAATATTATTTCCCCAACCCCAAAACTTTGTGTTTACGAACTGAGTACAACGGTTCAGTATTTGAGGAAGAGTTAAAGTTAGTTGGTAACAAATATCGCACGAGACAATCAATCATCTCCCGTGCTGGCGAACAATTAATGATTGGTCAGTATTTAGAAAAGAGAATTGAAATTTGAGACGCTAACAAGCAAGTAGGGTGGGCATTAAAATGCCCACCCTAAACTAGAATATACTGCTTTATGCACTTGCAGTAGAATCAGGTTGATTGAGAAAAGAACGTGTATTTAGCGACAGCATGACGCGGGAAATACCAGTGAAGAGAACGCTTACACCTACAAGTATGCCAAGAACCCAAGGTGCGTTAAATGGCCACTGAAACCAAATCATTGCACCCAACACTAGAGTAATAATGCCATCACCCAATACCCAAGTCCAGTTTTCTTGTGGGCGTAAACGGAAGGCCAGGATTAACTCGAATACACCTTCGGTTAACAAAAAGCTACCTAACAACAGAGTCAAAGTCAGGATACCAGTTTGAGGGTAAACGAACAGCATTACACCTGTAGCAATGTAGAGTCCGCTTAATAAAAGCTTCCACAAGAAACCGCCGCGATCGCGTGTTTGAGCAGCGTATACTAGTTTGGCAAATCCTGAGAAAATAAGAATAAAAGCAAACCAAGTTTCAGCAAAAATTGTTGAAAGGAATGGTTGAGCGATCGCAATAATTCCCAATATAGTCAAGAGAACGCCGATTATTAGTGACGAATTGATATTTTTATTGATGTTATTAGAAACGTTTGTTGTCATACAAATTTTCCCTTATGTTTATTGCACCTATAAATAGGCTAGGGAATTTTTCCATATGTAGGTAGAACCCTAAGATAGACACCAGGTAATAACTTGAGTTAGAGATAGTGTGATGGGTATTACAGGCGATCGCGCCTATATTTTGTGAGATACTAAACCTTGCACTTCAATAATCATACTTTTGGCTTACGACAATATTTGCCGTTACCTTGCTCAAGCATATCCTGTTGCCTTTGTTAGTTAGCTGCTGAATGTCGAAAATATTGAAATTCAGCCTTTACCAACAGAACTCAGCTTGGAACCAATTCGTTCTGATGCGCTTTATTTACTGCAAAACAGAGGTCAAATTCTCCATTTAGAGTTTCAAACTATACCTTCCTCTAGCCCTCCGTTGCCTTTACGGATGCTAGATTATTGGGTGAGACTCTACCGGAAATATGACTGTCCTATTGAGCAAGTTGTAATTTTTCTCAAGCAGACAAAATCACCTATAGTTTACGTAGAACAACTGGCTGTAGGTAGAACTGTTCATCCATATCGAGTAGTACGTTTGTAGGAACAAGACCCGACTCCACTATTGGAGAATCCAGCATTGCTACCTCTAGCAATACTAGCTAGAACGGATACACCTGAAGCTTTGCTAAAGCAAGTCGCTGATAAAATTGATAGGATTGAAGAGCGAGAGGAACAACAGAATATCTCTGTCTGTACTGAGATATTAGCTAGACTCAAGTTTGATAAAAATCTGATTCGGCAATTTTTACAGGAGGATTTAATGCGAGAATCACCACTTTATCAAGAAATTCTGCAAGAAGGAGAGTTAAAAGTTGTTTTGCGTCAACTCAATCGGAGGTTAGGAAACTTAGAACCGAAGTTACAGTCACAAATTCAGCAATTATCAAGTGAGCAATTAGAAGTATTAGAAGAGGCTTTGTTGGATTTTTCTGTTAAACAAGATTTAGTCAATTGGTTAGAAAATTACCAATGATTTGATGTTAATTAAATTCAAATATTATATTTCACGCAGAGGAGCTAGCGCGTTGCGGAGGTTCCCTCCGTTGTAGCGACTGGCGTCACGCAAAGGCGCAGAAAGTTTTTATGAGAATTAATTAGATGGATTTGAGAGGAGTTATTTTTCTACCTGTAATTCAAACCCAGGTAAAATTTCTTCTCCTGAAAGTTTGGATGGTATTTGCACTACTTGTACTGGCTGTTGTAAACGGTAAATTTCTACCTGTTCATCTTGAGGGTTAATCAGCCATCCTAAACGCAAACCATTTTCTAGATATTCCTGCATTTTATCTTGCTGTGTTTTCAGGCGATCGCTTTCTGAGCGAAGTTCAATTACAAAGTCTGGGGTTAGTGGCGGAAATTTCTTACGTTGTTCGGGTGTGAGTGCTTCCCATCGTTCTAATTTTACCCAAGCAACATCAGGCGATCGCTTTGCCCCATTGGGTAGTTGAAATATAGTAGAAGAACTAAATACTATTCCTAATTTTGTTTTGCGGTTCCAAATATTCAAATCAGTAATCAAGTCTGCTTCTTGATTACCGCTTTCTCCTCCCACTGGTGGCACAATAATCAGTTCTCCAGTTGCACTTAATTCTAGATTTAAATCTTTATTCGCCATGCACAGTTGATAAAACTGTTCATCGTTAAGACGAAGAATTGGCTCTAGATTTAGTATAACTTTATTCATTTAATATCTCTGTGTTCTCTGCGCCTCTGCGGTTCGTTCATGCACAAATTTAGTCTTGCCACGCCACTACATTTAATTTTTTAAAGCATGTGGCGTTGCTAAGTAAAAAGCCAGTTGTCCCAAGGCCAGTAGCAATCAATATTGTCCTAACACATCTGACTACGGCTATAACTCCACGTTTTGAATTCTAAACTCCAAACTTCAAGCTTGAAACTCGACGCTTCGAGTTCTGAACTCCAAACTTCAAGCTTGGAACTCGACACTTCGAGTTCTGAACTCCAAACGCCGAGATATCGAAACTTTATTTATACAAACTGGAGAAAAATGTCCTAATCCCCAGTCCCTAGTTCCCAGTACCCAGTCCCCAACTAATAATGAGTTCCCGTCTTGCGATGATGCACAGCTGTTACTCCGTCATTATCTAGCAATTTGCCATTGTCCACAGTGGCATAAACCAGCCAATGATCGCCAGATTCCATGCGGTTTTGTACGGAACATTCCAGATATGCTAAAGCATCGCTGAGTATGGGTGAACCGTTTTCAGCTTCCTGGGCAGCAACATCAGCAAATCTATCTTGTCCCGGGCCAAAAGGTTTGAGGAAGTGCTTCATCAAGCCGATATGATTGCCTTCTTTGAGAATGTTGAGGACAAATTTATTACCTGAGTGTGTCAGGGATTCTACTGCACGTTCTTTGGCAACGGCGATGGTTAAACCAGGGGGATTAAAGCTAGCTTGAGACACCCAAGAGGCTAACATCGCGCTGGATATCTCATCTTGCTTAGCCGTAACAACGCACAGTGAACCGACAATCCGCCCCACTGCTTGTTCTACACTAGTTGCAGGAACACTCGGCGATCGCACTTTTTTAGCTTTCTTCAATGCTTGGGCAAAGTCAGTGCCGGCTTCTTCGCACAGTTGCAATGTGACATCGTTGGGTTTGAATTTCACGCGGATGGTGTCAAAACCAAACCGATAGCCAGCATCTTTGAATTTGCCTTCGATTAAATCAACGGCTTCACCACTCCAGCCAAAGGAACCAAACACACCAGCCAGCTGATTGTTCGTCGCAGTAGATAGCACAATTCCTAAAGCTGTTTGCACTGGTGTGGGTGCATGACCACCAAGGGTGGGTGAACCCATGATAAAGCCATCTGCTTTTTCCACAGCTGCCCGAATTTCCTCTGGGTCGGTAAATTCACAGTTAATCGATTCTACAGCAACACCAGCTTTGGTGATCCCACGGGCGATCGCTTGGGCTAAAGTGGCTGTATTGCCATAAGCTGATGCATAAATCAAAGCAACTGTCAAGTCAGCAGAAGTTTGCTGCTGACTCCACAAGCGATAAGCTTTGGTGAGTTCGATTAAACCGTAACGCACTAAAGGGCCGTGTCCAGTGGCGTAGAGACGCACAGGCAAATCAGCAAGTTTATCCAGGGCGGTTTCTACTTGCCGTGCATGGGGTGCCATCAAACAATCAAAATAATAGCGGCGATGTTCGTTATATACTTCCCAACCTTCATCAAACACCTGATCGCCACAAACATGGGCGCCAAATAACTTATCTGAGTAGAGTATTTCTGTTTGGGGGTCGTAGGTACACAAATGATCGGCATAGCGGGGGTTAGGCGTGGGAATGAATTGCAAATAATGTCCCTTGCCTAAATCGAGGGTTTCTTCCCCCCGCATAATTAGAACGGGTAAATCTTGATTTTCCAACGCCCCCCGCAAATTTATCGCCCCAGGATTAGAACAAACAAACCTGATTTGCGGGGCAATTTCTAGCAAAGCTTTTAAAGTAGCAGCGCGGTTGGGATTGACATGTCCCAAAATCACATAATCCAGCTTTGTAACATCAAAACGTTGCTGTAAGGCTTCTAAAAAAATTTGCGTAAAAGTTTCCCCCGGAGGGTCGATCAGGGCAGTTTTATCACCTTCAATTAAATAAGAGTTAGCAGTTGTACCCTTAGCAAGTGCATATTCTATTTCAAACCTTAGCCTTGTCCAACTGCGCGATCGCAGTACTCTAGTATCTGTAGCAACAGGAAAAACCTGAACGTCGCGGGGTTTAGTTTGTAGCATAACTTTTTGGGTACTGGGTATTGGGTATTGGGTATTGGGGATTGGGTATTGGTATTGGGTATTGGGAAAACTCTTACCTAGTCCCTAGTCACCAGTCCCCAGTCCCCAGTCCCCAGTCCCCAGTCCCCAGTCACTAATAATGGTTTCCAACTTTACGGTGATGCACGGCTGTCATGGCATCGGGATGAGAAACTCGTCCGGCGTAAACTGTGCTGTATACTGCCCAGTGGTCGCCGCAGTCCATACGACTGACGACTTCACATTCCATGTATGCCAAAGCATCAGTAAGGATGGGGGCGCCGTTTTCGGCTGGCTGAGTTCTCACTCCTTCAAAGCGGTCTGCACCAGGGGCGAACCGTTTTAAAAAGTGTTTCATCAGCTTTTGGTAATTGCTTTCTTCTAATACATTCAGCACAAAGCGATCGCCTACTTGCATGAGTGATTCTATCGCCCGGTCTTTGGCTACGGCAATGGAAAATCCTAAAGGTTTAAAGCTGGCTTGGGCTACCCAAGAGGCTAACATGGCACTTTTCACATCGCCTTTTTTGGCGGTGATAATGTACAAACCGCCGCTGAGTCTCCCTAATGCTTTGTCTAAATCAGCACCCAAGGATTTCATCGCTTTGATGCTGCGATCGCGTGTCACCCATTGTCCTAAGTCTGTCCCAGCTTCTTCACACAGCTTGTAGATGTTTTCTGTGGGTGCTTCTTTAATACGAATGGCTGGGAAAACTGTTGACAATCCTAAGTTGCGGAATTTGCTTAGTAATGGGTCGATGGGTTCGTCATCGCCGCCACCGGTTTCAAATATGCCTATAGCTTGTTTTTCTTTGACAGATCCTAAAACGGTGCTGAGGGCAGCTTGGATATTAGCATTACTACTAACTGGCGGTGTCCCAACAACAACTCCCGTACAACGCCCGACGATTTCCCGCAATTCTTGTAAATCTGCTTCTCCTCCCAAGTCTACTATTTCTATACCAACGCCTGTTTTGCTGATACCGTTGGCAATTGCTTGGGCAAGGCGATCGCCATAACCGTATTCGGAAACGTAAAATATGCCAATGACTGTTTCTGGTTTGGCTTGGTTTTGACTCCAATTGCGGTAGCGCTTGGTGAGTTCTTCCACATGGTATGATAATAACGGCCCGTGACCAGTGGCAATCATGTTCACTGTGGGCAGTTCTCCCATGCGCTTGAGGGCAGATAATACTGAGCGGGCATTTGGCCCCATCAAGCATTCGTAGTAATATTTAAAGTCGGCTTCAATGGTTTTTAAGTCTTCGTCAAAGGTGCTATCGGAGCAATAATGCATTCCGAAAGCGTCGCAGGTGTAGAGAATTTGGGTTTTGTGGTCGAAGCTGAAGATGGTGTCGGGCCAGTGTAAATTAGGCGCAATCACAAATTCTAATTCGTGACCGTTGCCCAAGTCTAGGCGATCGCCATTTTTCACAATCCGCCGCTTAAATGGCTGATGTACCAAATCTTCTAGAAACTGAATGGCTACTTTTGAACCAACGACGGTGATTTCTGGAGCCATTTGTAACAAATCTTTAACTAAGCCACTATGGTCTGGCTCGGTGTGGCTGATAATTAAATAATCAATCTCAGATAGATTGATCAGTCCGGTGAGGGTATCAAAGTATAACTTGCGAAACTTTTCGTGTGAAGTATCTACTAAGGCAGTCCGCTCACCCCGGATGATAAACGAGTTGTAAGTTGTACCGTTTTGCAGACCAAACTCAATATCGAAGCGATCGCGATCCCAATCTAATGAGCGAATTGCCGTTGTGTGTTCAGCAATTGCCGCTGTCTGTATGGTAAGCCGTTTTTCAGTTCTTTCGGTGAGCGCTACCATAACTCCCCTCCTTGACAAAATGAGTATTTATTCCTCTTGTATTATTGTGCCACGGGTTTTATGTAAATTTTTATTAAAAATTTTATAGTCAGGTTAAGAAAGATCAAATGATCGAACCACAGAGGCGCAGAGGACGCAGAGAGAATATTTGGCTAGCTTTGGAGATTGGGAATTCCCGGTTGCATTGGGGGTTGTTTAGAGGCGAAACTCTTGATTCTACCTGGGATACTGACTATTTACCTGAGTTTTTCATATGTCAGCTAGCTCAATGTCAAACACTGGATGATTTATTACAGGCAATTTTCCCCCTCCATTACAGAACTGGAGAAGAATTTTTACTCACCCCATCCCCCTCATCCCTCGTCATCGCTTCTGTAGTTCCTAGTCAAACAGCATTGTGGCAAATTCACCCTAATATTCGCATCGTTACCTTAGACCAAGTACCGCTCAAATGTGTATATCCCACGCTAGGAATTGACCGCGCTTTAGCTTTGTGGGGCGCTGGGAAAAGTTGGGGTTTTCCAATGTTAGTGATTGATGCAGGAACAGCCTTAACTTTTACAGGTGCAGATGATAATCAGTGTTTAGTAGGAGGTGCAATTCTACCAGGACTAGGGTTACAGTTTGCGAGTCTTGGTCAAAAAACAGGACAACTACCATTTGTAGAAATGCCAAATTTCACATCTCTACCTTCACGATTTGCTAAGAATACACAAGAGGCAATTCAAAGTGGAGTAATTTATACGTTATTAGCTGGAATCAAAGATTTTATTGAAGCGTGGTGGTGTTTATTTCCTGAAGGTAAAATGGCCATTAAAGGTGGCGATCGCGCCTTATTATTCAACTATTTTCAAGCTGTATATCCTCATATCGCAAGTCGCTTGATTTTAGAACCAAATTTAACTTTTTGGGGAATGCGGGAAATAGTGATGAGTGAAGGGTAATTTTCAGGCGATCATAAATTTTATTTAAAAGTCATTGTAAAATGAGTCATCTAAAGAAATTTGAAATATGGATTGAGCTTGATATAATAGAGGAGCAGCATGTTGAAAAAGAGTTTTGTAATGCAATATTACTCTTCTCTGACAGTTCAAAAATTGGACTTGATATTTGGAGCGAAAAGTTCTTTTATCAAAATGTTCATAACCTTGATTGGATAGATGAACAAGTCGCTATTTTGCCAGATATTGTAGTGCGAGACTTCAACGCTTTATCAATATCCCCAAGCAGTGATAAATTTGGTAAATAAGCAAAATTGGCTAGAAGGGCGTGGCTTTCCTGCTAGAAGAGAAGAGACGGTTTAAAACGCTTTGCCGAGGCTGATTTTACAATTATCCATTCTGCTGAATAAAATCTTGAATATCTCCAGCCACAACCCCAGCAGAAGATTCTGGTAAATCATTACCTGCATGAGGAATCATTTTAAATTCAACTTGCGGAATCAGCTGAGTGTAAGTCTGACTTTTAACGACAGCATCTAATAAATCTTGTCCACCTTGCAAAATTAAAACAGGGACTTGCATAAAATGCAATCGGTTTTGTAGGAATTCTGCTTCAATTTCTGGCTGTTGTCTTTGAAATAAAAGTTTACAGGCTGTAGGATATTGCAACAGTTCTTGGCGCATCTGCCAATCTTTTTCTATTTTTTCGTGTAAACCCAAAATTTTAGTTAAGGGACGAAGCGATCGCAGTAACTTAAAAAATATTGGCGAACGGTTCAGTAGCTGGCGCATCTTTTGCCAAGATTTTTTTTGTCCTTCTACCTCTACACCCTCTGGTGCTAGCAATACTAAACCGTGAACTTGCTCTGGATACTTTAAAGCATAACTGGCAGCAATCCAACCGCCGAGAGAATGTCCGACTAAATATACTTTCTCTAACTTTAAAGCTTGCAGTAACTCAGCTATACACTCTACATGCAAATCAATCGAATGATGCACATTTGGATTCTCTGACTCACCAAACCCCAATAAATCTGGTGCAAAGCAATGAAAATTCTGAGATAGTGACTCTATCACTGATAACCATTGGCTGCTATCTTTCCAAGCACCATGTAAAAAAATGACAGGAGTGCCTTCACCACTTTCACGCCAGAATAATAGCCCTTGAGAGAGTTTCCTCCGAGAGTTACGAAATAGGGTATCCATCTTAATTTAACAGTTAACTCTTAGCAAATTAGTCAATAGTCATTAATCCATAAAAGTTAACTACTGACAACTGACAAAAGACAAATAACCAATAACAAAAAATTATTATGCCAGGGTAGTCAAGCCATTCAAGTAATCTTGTAGTTGTCGGGAGTGGTCATGAGACATTCTATCTAGAGGTAAGGACTCGGAAGGAAAAGCCCGGATTTCCATGACCTCCAAAGTATCCTGAACCACCATCATTCCCTGCACTTTGGCTTCAACTACAACACAAATTGAATGGATTCTGGGGTCACGATCTGGTGCAGAGTAAACTCCGACCAAACGGCGAATTTCTATCAACTCTAGTCCAGTTTCCTCCATTAACTCTCGGCGGACTGTCTTAGAAATATCTTCTCCCCAGTCCACCATACCTCCAGGTAATGCCCAGCAACCATCATCACGCCGTCGGATCAGCACAATTTGACCATCAGGTAATATCGGGATGATACTAGTACCAGTAATGGGATGCCGAAAGATAATACCCAGTACTGTTTGCCCAATGCGCCATAAGTTACGTCCAGAATGGACTGATTTGGCAAAAAAAGCAATAACGTTCAATCTTAAAATTTCTGTGTTGTATTATCTAATGTCCTGACCACCTAACATCGGCTCAACTAGTAAATAATTGAGATTTGTATTTTACAAACATGTTTGTGGTTTGAGATTTTATTTTAACGATTTCCGTATAATATATCAATTTGAGAATTTTGTTCCAATAAATTCTCTGGTAATTTTGTATACATATAATAACTTGATATCATAGGAGACTTATGATTCAATCCAGCAGAATTTTGATTTTAAGCAGTGTTCAATAATAGTTTTTAAATACACATTTAAAAATTAAAATGATATATATAATTTTATTAGTCTTATCCACTTTAATAAGTGTCACTCTTAGAAGCAATAAATGTCAGTTTCTCAATAATAATTAATATTTACGGAATATTGGTTGATTACAAAATCTGATTGGTATCAAATCCATAAGATTTATCCATAGTAAATAGGGCAAGGTTATTAGCCTAACAACTGACTATTGGTTTATAGATGTGATGTTTTCACACTGAACTTTATAAATTGCTCAATCAAGTATATTCCTGTCTTTTAGCCCCTACATTAGTATACAAAAACCCTAGCATTAAAAAGTGATGCTAAATTACTATTGACATATTCTCTTAGAATACGATATTATTATAAGCTGTTCAAAGTTTGTAGGCTGCTAAGCTAGGCTAAAACTATATCAATAACATTGGTAGCTGGATATTGCCTAAATAATGCCTAGTTGTAACTTTTTTGTTGTTTATTAATGAGGTGAACATGGCTAAGCGCCGTAACCCGAAAAAAGAAAAGGCGCTACGGAACCAGGCATATGCCAGAAAGTTTCGTAAACGAACTACGACAGGAAGAATGCAGAGAAGATTCCAACAAAGACCGCCGAAGAGTGAGGAAGATGAAGGCGCAGCAGCAATTGATGCTGAGTAAGTTGCCTACCGAAATTCTTGTTCTTTAAAATTATTAATTTTCAGGGCGTACATCTGTACGCCCTTATTTTATTGAGAATGGGGCATGGGGCATTGGGCATGGGGCATTGGGCATGGGGCATTGGGCATGGGGCATTGGGCATTGGGCATTGGGCATTGGGAACTAGTCAAAAGTTAGGAGTTATTTTTACTTCCTCTCCCTTATCTCCCTCATCCCCCTCATCC
>NZ_AP018288.1:7067434-7148608 GCF_002368335.1 Nostoc sp. NIES-4103
TCCCCCTCATCCCCCTCATCCCCCTCATCTCCCTCATCCCCCTCATCTTCTAGTTCCCCTGTTCAGCAATTTGAGTGCGGGCGGCAAGTAGTGCTTTAGCCACTTGTGCAAAACCCGTACCACCGTAACTGTTGCGGGCAGCTACTACTTGATGTGGTGATATCGCTTCATAAATATCTGCGGCAAATGCTGGGTGTAGTTGTTGCCATTCCTCTAGTGTTAAATCTTTCAATAGCTTCCCAGCAGCAATACTAGTTTTTACTACTTTACCTACGATATTATAAGCTTCTCGGAAGGGAACACCCCTTGTTGCTAGATAATCTGCTACATCGGTAGCGTTGGAAAAGTCTTCTGTTACTGCTTGTGCCAAACGCTGCGTGCGAAATTCCAAACCTTCTCGCAGCAAAATTGTGATTGCTTCCAAACAGGCTTTAACTGTGTTCACACTGTCAAACAGACCTTCTTTATCTTCTTGTAGGTCTTTGTTATATGCCAGTGGTAGCCCTTTCATGATCACTAACATTCCCTGGAGATGACCAAATACACGCCCTGTTTTTCCCCGCACCAGTTCTGGTACATCAGGGTTTTTCTTTTGGGGCATAATGCTGGAACCTGTGGCACAACTATCTTTGAGGGTAACAAAACGAAATTCTTCAGATGACCAGAGAATAATTTCTTCACTCAAACGGCTGAGGTGAACCATGATCAAGCTAGCAGCACAGAGAAATTCGATCGCAAAGTCGCGATCGCTCACTCCATCCAAGCTGTTAGCATAAATGTTGTCGAATTGCAATAGTTCGGCTGTGTAATGCCTATCAATGGGGAAAGTAGTCCCAGCTAAAGCACCGCACCCCAGTGGCGAAATATTCACTCGGCGATAAACGTCTCCCAGACGTTCCCAGTCGCGCTGCGCCATCTCAAAGTATGCCAGAAGGTGATGAGCCAAACTCAGGGGTTGGGCACGTTGCAGGTGTGTATAACCAGGAATCGGAGTTTCAACGTGCTGTTCGGCTATATCTAACAAGACACTTTGAAATTCTCGCAATTGGCCTTTGATTTGTTGGATTTGGTCGCGTAGATAAAGCCTAGTGTCCGTACCAACTTGGTCATTACGCGATCGCGCCGTATGCAGCTTTTTACCCACATCGCCAACAATTTCAGTTAACCGCCGTTCCACCGCAAAATGTACATCTTCAGCATCGATACCAGGCTGAAATTTTCCTTGGTGGTATTCAGTGCGAATTTGTTCTAAACCTGCAACTAGGTGCTTTCCTTCTTCTGTTGAAATAATACCCGTGTGAGCCAACATCTGAGCATGGGCTATTGAGCCAGTCAGGTCATATTCTATTAATGCCATGTCAAAACCGATACTGGCATTAAAACGAGCGATCGCGGGATGCAGCGCTGATTCAAACCGCTGACTCCAAGTCTGTTCTTTAGTCATAAATACAGGGGAGTAGGGGAAAATTAAGAGTTATGAGTTAACAGTTATGAATTTTTCACTTCTAACTCCTAACTCCTAACTCCTCACTTTGAAAGTTAACCGTAGCTTGTTAGATTCCGAATGATATAACCAATGACCAAACCAATCAACAGGGCCCAGATTTGCCCTGTCTGTACAAAGTGGCCCCAAGCTTTCGAGATTTGACCTATCAGGTCTGGATCGCTAACTGCTTGAGCTAGTGGGGTAATATTTGCTGGCAACTGCCAAACTAACTGAGACATCAAATCGCTGTAGTAGTTCATATTTGATAAGGGTACTGGGTACTGGGTACTGGGTACTGGGTACTGGGTACTGGGTATTGGGTATTGGGTATTGAGTACTGGGTATTGGGTATTAGTTATTACTCTTTTCACCAGTCCCCAGTCCCCAATCCCTAGTCCCCAATCCCTAGTCCCCAATCACCAGTCCCCAGTCCCCAGCCTCGTCATAACTCAAGATCCAGAAGATGCCATCCGCAATTTCTCGGCTGTCCGCAAAATTTGCCCCGCCAAAACTGCTGCGCCAAAACCATTATCAATATTCACTACACCGACTCCCGCTGCACAAGAATTGAGCATTGTCAATAGGGGTGCTAACCCGCCAAAACTTGCACCATAACCAATGCTGGTAGGAACTGCAATCACGGGACAATCTGCCAAACCTGCAACGACACTGGGTAAAGCGCCTTCCATCCCAGCCACGACAATCAACACTGATGCTGACTCAATCAGGTGGCGGTTACTCAGCAAGCGGTGAATTCCAGCAACACCGACATCCCAAAGACGCTGCACACGAAAACCAGAAAGTTCAGCTGTAACTGCTGCTTCTTCAGCAACAGGTAAGTCAGCAGTACCAGCAGAAAGAATGCCTATCTGTCCCCCAAACAGTGGTTCGATGGTGGGGGGAGTGATAGCACAAATTTTTGCCAATTCGTAGTAGTGTAAACCTCTCACCTTTGATTGCAGTACTGCATAAACTGCTGGTTCAATGCGGGTTGCCATCACCACTGGGTTACGCTGGCGCATCACCTCCATAATTTGAGCAATCTGTTCTGGTGTTTTACCTGGCCCCCAAATTACCTCTGGGAAACCAGTTCTCAGCTGACGATGGTGGTCAATTTTGGCAAACTCACCTACAGATTCATAGGCTAAGTCTTTGAGTGAGTCCAAGGCTACATCTGGATGAACTTTACCATTGGCAACTGCTTCTAGTAGCGATCGCAAAGTTTCAATTTGAGTCACGGCAAATGGATTTTAAATTGCTAATAGATGTTAGCGCTAATCAGTTATTCTCAGTTCGTAGAGGTTCCAGAATGGCCCGCCAAGAGCAGTATATTTGACACCCTGGAATCTATCTTGCACTGCTTGTAGGTTTAAACGTTCTACTAGATGAATAAACGGTAACTGTTCTGAAGCTATGCGCTGATATTGATAATAAATATCCTTGCGCTTATTTTCATCTATTACTTGTGCGCCTTGGACGTAAAGACGATCAATTTCCTTTTCCCATTCAGAAGGTTCCCAGCCAATTAAAGGTGGATCTCCTGGTTGTGCGCTTTGATTAAATGCATGGGAACCACCATTAATTCGCCAAATATTACTAGCGCTGTGAGGTTCTATTCCGCCTCCTGCAAATCCCCCCAGGTAGCAGTCCCAATTTTGTGAAACTTTCAATTTTTCTAGATAGGCATTGAAGCTGAGAATTTGTAAATCTACTTTAATCCCTATATTTGCCAAATCTTGTTGGATTTGTGCTGCCATATCACCTCTAACTTTCCTTTCGGAATTGGTTAGAAGTGTAAATCTAACTCGATTACCACTGGCATCTACCAATTGTTTTTGAGCATCATATTTAAATCCAGCTTTTAACAGTATTTCTTTAGCTTTTCCGGGATTATAATTATATACTTTTAACCCTTTTTCTGGAGGCAAAAAATATGGGCTTTTCACATAAACGAATGAATTTTGCAGTTCACCTAGCCCACGAAAAGCATTTATTTTCATCTTTTCTCTGTTCAGGCTATAGGCTATAGCTTGACGAAATTCTTTTTTGTTAAACCAGCTAGACTTGATTGGGTTTACTAAAGGTTCACCTTTAGAGTTTTTAGCTTTATTGAGATTAAAAGAAATAAAAGTTGTACTGGTATCTGGGCCACCGTTATAAATTTTAAATTTGGCTCGCTTTTCTTCTCGCTTCAGTAAGCTAAAACCTTCTGGAGGTACTTCCAAATCATCTAATTGTCCAGAACGAAAACTAATCAACTGGTTATCTGTTGATTCAATAATTTGCAAAACAATACGCTCAATATAAGGCTGGGGTTTTCCCTGAGCATCTTTACGCCAATAATATGGGTTACGCTTAAAAATGACTCTTTGGCTAGGTACATAAGTTTCCATCACATAAGGGCCATTACCAACAATCTTTTTGGGGTCTGTGCCTGTATTCCACATGGAAATAAACTTAGGATTGCCATCAGCACCCTTGGTACGCACTGCCTCTTGTAAAGCATGGGCTGGCATAATTGGGATACCACCTACATATCGCAAAAAAGGTGCAAAAGGTTCTTCAATGGTGAATTCAACTCGACGTGCATCTAGTTTTGTAACTTTTGGCAAACTACCTTTTTCTCCAACTCTCAAAGCATCTTTGGTAGAAGTTGGTATTTTAGGATTTAAGTAAATTTCGTTGTAAGTAAAAACAATATCGTCAGCAGTCATTGGTTCACCATCTGACCACTTTAGATCTTTTCTTAAGGTGATTACAACTTTTTGCCCGTTGTTAGAAACTTCCCAAGACTCTGCTAAACCTGGTTCTAGTTTTGTGGTTAAAGGATTTTCATTAATTAATGAATCATAAATAAATCCAAAAACGCTATATGCTGACTCATTCAATGGATAATTAAAAGTTGAAGGTTCACTAAGAATAGCTGTAACCATTTGTGGGACTTGGGCTGCCTGTGTTTTAAAGTCAGCAGGATTGCAGGCAGAAACTAACAAGGCTGTGATGCTAGCCAGAATTACGGATATTCGTAACTTCTTAAATCTAGAAAAGATTGATGATAATTTCATAAGTTGATAAACGTAATCTTAGTTACGCATTCAAAACAGTTAGTTAGATTTAGAGGGCATATTCTCAATTAATAACTAATGGATAATAACTGATATAAACCCAATTTTATGCCAATTGTTAGTAATTTACCTCTACTAAAACCTGAGACAAATAATCATATTTTGATAGAGGAAATTTGCTGACTCTGCTATTTTATTTGACATCCTGCCTTCGCTATGACTCTAATAGTAAAACCACAGCATAAGCACAAATACCTTCTTCGCGCCCTTCAGGGCCGAGTTTTTCATTAGTGGTTGCTTTAATGCCTATTTGATTGGGTTGTAATGCCAAAACAGTTGCTAACTTGTCACGCATTTTGTGTATATGGGGTTTCAATTTGGGACGTTCTGCTACTACTACCGAGTCAATATTTCCCACTTGCCAGCCTTGATCTCGAATGAGCTGATGTACTTTAGTTAGTAGTACTAAACTATCCGCCCCTGCCCATTGGGGATCACTGGGGGGAAAATAATGACCTATATCTCCCAAAGATAATGCCCCCAGCATGGCATCCATAATTGCATGGGTTAAAACATCAGCGTCGCTATGTCCCAGTAAACCGAGTTCATGGGAAATTTGCACACCTCCTAAAATCAAAGGGCGATCGCTCACCAGTCGGTGAATATCGTAACCGTTACCAATACGAAGTTTAGTCATTTGTTAGTTGTCAGTTGTCAGTTGTTAGAAGGCAGAAGGCAGAAGGCAGAAGGCAGAAGGCAGAAGGCCGGAGTTAAGAGTTATTCTTTTTGTCTCCCTCATCCCCCTCATCCCCCTCATTGCCCCCCAACCCCAGAGGGGGCCCCGAAGCCCCCCATCTTTCCATCCCCCCATCCCCGCATCTTTCCTGCTTTTGCCGTTCCCACTCCTTGAATAAATCAGGACGGCGATCGCTTGTTTTTTTAATTTGTTGTTCATAACGCCACCGAGCAATTGCAGCGTGATTCCCAGAAAGCAGGACATCAGGCACTTTTAGCCCACGAAAATTAGCAGGACGAGTGTATTGGGGATAGTCCAGCAATCCCTCTTCAAAACTTTCGGCTGTGAGTGACTCTGTTTTAGCTACTGTTCCCGGTAGCAGGCGCACTACACCGTTGATTAATGCCATGGCTGGAATTTCTCCACCAGTCAGAATAAAATCACCCAAAGATACCTCACGAGTCACCAAATGCTGCACTCTCTCATCCACTCCTTCATAATGTCCGCAGATTACTACTAACTGGTCATAATTGGTTGCTAATTCTCGCAACAGCGGTTGATTAATTGTCTGACCTTGAGGACTCATGAGAATGATTTCTCTTCGTGGCAGAATTGGCAATGATTCCACAGCGCTGAAGATTGGTTCTGGCTTCATCAGCATCCCCACGCCGCCACCATAGGGTTCATCATCTACCTTGCGGTGTTTGTCATTGGTAAAGTCTCTGGGATTGACTAGATTGACTTGGGCAATCTGTTTGGCTAAGGCTTTACCCATCAGCCCAGAACTGAGAACTGAGGTAAAACAGTCAGGAAAAAGTGTAACTATATCAAAACGCACAGTAATTCGTATTCGGGAACACTAATCTTAAATTTGAATGTTTACTAAACACAAGAAGCTAATCTGGGTTAAAACTACAGATAAGTTTAATCAATAGTATCTAAAACTACCGGAACTATTGATTTATCGTGGGATCAAAAGTTTTCAAAAGTTTTTCTAATTACTTAATTTATGTTTAAATATTGTCACAACTACCATTTAAATATAATTATCCGACCAAGTTAACAACTTCCAGGATGCATCGAGCCAGCCTCAGAATAATGTGTATAAAGACCTGCTCACCGCCAACCCCAGAGAGAAAACCAAATCCCCCATCTCAGAGGGGAAATGGACACTTTCTACCCTGCACTCAGGCTTACGGTCTAGAATCGAGGGGAACCTCCCCAAGTTCAGAACGCCAAAATTCGGCGTTTTGGCAACTTTTGTTACAAAAGTGTTCTCTTTTAGCCCTACAAGCACGATTCTGCCAGTCTGGAAAAAGTGGACAGGTAAAAAACAAGGCGCTGGCTTTGAGGAACGGCAATGAACACATGAATACTGAGGCTTCGTGTACTTCAAGCAAGAAGTCTGAGCAAAGGCTAACTTCATTCAGAACTTCAGTGCAGTGTCCTCCAAAAAAAGCAAAGTGCAAAAATCATCGGGCTGCTCAACCTTTTTACATCCGCACACCATTCGCCACAAGCCGGGGAAACCACGCGCGGCAGTCGCTCATGGAGGAAACCTCTTTTGCGCGCTGCCTCACCAAGGCGATGGTTCCTGAAGTTGTTGACAGGAGAAACACAATGCCGCAACTAAAAGCTAAATCGCTGGAAATGAGGACACCCCAAGCAACTAAAACCGCCGTTCTGGTTATCGGAGGCGCAGAAGACAAAGTTCATGGACGCGAAATCCTGAGAACTTTTTTTGGCCGTGCTGGTGCTAGTAAGGCCTATATTACAATTATTCCATCCGCTTCCCGCGAACCCGCTATCATCGGTGGTCGGTATATTCGCATTTTTGAAGAAATGGGTGCTGAGAAGGTTGAGATTTTAGACATTCGCGAACGCGAACAGTGTGAAATACCACAAATCAAAGCATCTCTAGAAGCTTGTAGTGGGGTATTTTTGACGGGAGGAGACCAATTACGCCTCTGTGGCGTGTTGTCAGATACACCAGCAATGGAAATTATCCGACAGCGGGTCAGAGGTGGTCAACTTACCCTAGCAGGAACCAGTGCGGGGGCGGCGGTAATGGGGCATCATATGATTGCTGGTGGTGGAAGTGGTGAGACGCCAAATCGTTCCCTAGTAGATATGGCAACAGGTTTGGGGTTTATTCCTGAAGTGATTGTTGACCAACACTTTCACAACCGCAATCGCATGGGGCGTTTAATTAGTGCGATCGCAGCTCATCCTGACCGCTTAGGTATTGGCATCGATGAAGATACCTGTGCTGTATTTGAACGTGATGGTTGGTTACAAGTCATGGGTAAAGGCAGTGTCACCATTGTTGATCCCACTGAACTTACCCACACCAACGAACCACATGTCGGTGCTAATGAACCCCTAACAGTACATAATTTACGTCTGCATATCCTCAGCTATGGCGATCGCTTCCACCTGTACCAGCGGACTGTATTGCCTGCTGTACACCGCATCTCCAGCTGACGGAATAGAGTATCTGAGGTTACACTGACGTTGACCGCAACTTTATTTCCTGCCGTAGAAAAATGAGAGGAATACCATGTAAAAAGAAAAAACTGTTTGTAATGAACAGTTTAGCGGTCAATTCCAGTAAGAAACTAGAATTTTGGTTCCGAATCTCCATCTACCTATTCCCATGAGAATCCTCAAGATCCAGACCTTACGCGGCCCAAACTACTGGAGCATTCGACGCCACAAGCTGATCGTCATGCGCCTCGATTTAGAAAACCTTGCCGAGACGCCCTCGAATGAAATCCCTGGCTTTTATGAAGGATTAGTAGAGGCGCTGCCAAGTCTGGAGGGCCACTATTGCTCGCCTGGCTGTCGTGGTGGTTTTTTGATGCGAGTGCGAGAAGGTACCATGATGGGGCATGTGGTGGAACACGTAGCCCTAGAACTCCAGGAATTAGCTGGAATGCATGTCGGCTTTGGGCGCACCCGTGAAACTGCCACACCCGGAGTTTTCCAGGTAGTGATTGAATACCTCAACGAAGAAGCGGGACGCTACGCCGGACGAGCGGCTGTGCGGCTGTGCCAGAGTATTGTTGACCGAGGCCGTTACCCCAAGGCAGAATTAGAGCAAGATATCCAAGACCTGAAAGACTTTTGGCGTGATTCTTCTTTAGGGCCCTCTACGGAAGCCATTGTCAAAGAAGCCGAAAAACGAGGCATTCCCTGGATGCAACTGAGCGCCCGCTTTTTGATCCAGCTGGGCTACGGCATCAATCAGAAGCGGATGCAGGCGACGATGACCGATAAAACTGGCATTTTGGGAGTGGAACTAGCCTGCGACAAAGAAGCCACCAAACGCATCTTGGCTGCGGCTGGAGTCCCTGTTCCCAGAGGTACAGTCATCAACTTCTTGGACGATTTGGAAGAAGCTATTGAATACGTTGGCGGTTATCCCATCGTGATCAAACCGCTGGATGGCAATCATGGACGTGGCATCACCATCGATATCCGCACTTGGGAAGAAGCCGAAGCAGCATACGAGGCAGCTAGACAAGTTTCTCGTTCAATAATTATTGAGCGGTATTATGTCGGGCGAGACCATAGAGTATTGGTAGTAGATGGCAAAGTAGTGGCAGTAGCAGAACGTGTACCAGCCCACGTAGTGGGTAATGGCAGATCCAGTATTGCCGAACTGATTGAGGAAACCAACCTCGACCCCAATCGCGGTGAAGGACATGATAACGTCCTCACCAAGATAGAACTAGACCGCACCAGCTACCAACTCTTAGAAAGGCAAGGCTTCACTCTCAACAGCGTACCACCCAAAGGCACAATTTGTTACCTCCGGGCAACGGCAAACTTAAGTACAGGCGGCATTGCTGTAGACCGTACTGATGAAATTCACCCAGAAAATGTTTGGTTGGCACAAAGGGTGGTGGAAATTATCGGTTTGGACATTGCCGGACTAGATATTGTCACTTCCGACATTAGCCGCCCCCTCAGAGAAGTAGATGGCGTAATTGTGGAAGTAAATGCTGCTCCTGGCTTTAGGATGCACGTTGCCCCCAGCGTTGGCATCCCCCGCAACGTTGCCGGCGCAGTGATGGATATGCTGTTCCCCAACGAACAGTCCAGCAGTATTCCCATTTTGAGTGTCACGGGCACCAATGGAAAAACTACAACTACTCGACTGCTAGCACACATTTATAAACAGACTGGTAAAGTAGTTGGCTATACTACTACAGATGGAACTTACATCGGTGAATACTTAGTAGAGGCTGGAGACAACACAGGCCCCCAAAGCGCCCACCTGATTTTACAAGATCCAACTGTAGAAGTAGCAGTGTTAGAAACGGCTCGCGGTGGTATTCTCCGCTCAGGGCTGGGCTTTGAAAGTGCTAATGTGGGTGTGGTGTTGAATGTCGCCGCCGATCATTTAGGAATAGGCGATATTGATACCATTGACCAATTGGCTAACCTCAAGAGCGTTGTGGCCGAAGCTGTGACACCTGATGGCTATGCGGTGCTAAACGCTGACGATCGCCGCGTTGCTGCTATGGCTGAAAAAACCAAAGCCAACATCGCTTACTTTACCATGAACCCCAATTCGGAATTAGTGCAAAAGCACATCCAAAAGGGTGGAGTGGCAGCAGTATATGAAAATGGGTATCTATCAATTGTCAAAGGCGACTGGACGCACAGAATCGAAAGGGCAGAAAATATCCCTTTGACAATGGGCGGACGTGCGCCGTTTATGATTGCCAACGCGTTAGCGGCTAGTTTGGCAGCTTTCGTGCAAAATGTCACGATTGAGCAAATACGCGCTGGTTTAAAGACGTTCCGTGCTTCTGTTAGTCAAACGCCCGGACGGATGAATTTATTTAATTTAGGGAACTACCACGCTTTAGTAGATTATGCCCACAACCCAGCCAGTTACGAAGCAGTGGGTGCTTTTGTCCGCAACTGGAACACAGGACAAAAAATTGGTGTAATTGGCGGGCCAGGCGATCGCCGCGACGAAGACTTTGTTACCTTGGGTAAACTCGCAGCGGAAATTTTTGACTACATCATTGTCAAAGAAGACGATGATACAAGGGGACGCCCCAGAGGTTCAGCCTCAGATTTAATGACTAAAGGCATTACCCAAGTCAAACCAGATAGCCGCTTCGAGGTCATTCTAGATGAAACTCAAGCCATTAACAAAGGTTTGGATATGGCTCCTAATAACGGTTTAGTGGTCATTTTACCGGAAAGTGTGAGCAGGGCTATTAAGTTAATCAAACTACGCGGTTTAGTCAAAGAGGAAATTCAACAAAATCCCTCCACGACTGTGGTCGATCTGCAAAATGGGGTGGCATCTTCTGTTATTAATACGTTGCTTTAGTCAAGAGTCAATAGTCAATAGTCAATAGATAAAACACTGTTGACTGTTGACTGATGACTGTTAACTATTTTTTTCTTCTTCGGTGGTGTCTTCAGTTGAATTTTTCAGTTCGTCTTTAAAACCCCGCAGAGTTTTACCGAGTGCATTTCCCAATTCAGGGATTTTTTTGGGGCCAAAAATTAAAATAGCGACTATAGCAATTATTCCTACTTCTGGCCATCCTAGTCCAAACATATCTGCCTCCTAAATTATATTTACATTAACTATAGACAAGTAGGTGGCTATTCTCGCGTAATCGGTATACCTAACCAATCGCTTAATTCCTGGGCTATCCATTCGATTTCCGGATCAGAGGTAATAATACCATCAGAACCAGCCAGCTGATACTTATGCACTCCTGCCCAAATTACCAATTGGGGCATAATATAAACTGTATTACCAGTTTTGAAATCTATTTCAAACCGTTTCGGAACATAAACCAACTTACGTATATGCTGTCTTGGAGATGGATATGTACGGTCAAATTCAAATCCCAACGACTCATTTATAAAAGTAATTTCCTGAGAATCTATACGCAGTCGGATGCGTCTAAATAACGGAAAGAGAAATTTAGACATTATAAACAAGCCAGCACCCCAAAAGGGAAGTGAAAACAAGGCAAAG
This sequence comes from Nostoc sp. NIES-4103, assembly GCF_002368335.1. Lineage (GTDB taxonomy): Bacteria > Cyanobacteriota > Cyanobacteriia > Cyanobacteriales > Nostocaceae > Amazonocrinis. Next base: position 7,078,741 of record NZ_AP018288.1, read on the forward strand.
GGAATATTGATAGGAAAAGGGGCCATCAGAGCGCCAATCGTCCAAAATAGAATAAAAGAATTCCAAGCGATCGCAAATAAACCAGTAAGAATTATTGACGGATCAAAGCCACCAGGTGGAATAATTATTTCTAAAGAATCGGAATTTTTAGTGAGTTGAATTTTACTACCAGCAGGTTTACCAATAGTTAAAGCAGTGTTACTGTGAAGCGGCTGATTCAAAGCTGTTAGTGCTTCACTTGCAGAACTCAAGCGCTTTTCTAAACTCGGTTGGGTCATCCACTTGAGCCAATTTGTCAAGCTAGGACTTAAATTAGTCAAATGCTCAAACTGAATGTGAAAATCCTTTTGAGGTAAATCGGCTGGATGGATACCAGTTACTAAGTAAATTAACGTTGCTCCTAAACTGTAAAGGTCAGAAGCAGCAACGGTGCGTCCACCAAATTGTTCTTGTGGCATGTAGCCATAAGTACCCACTACAGTTCTTGTTCCGCCTTCTGTAGCTAAGATAGTCTGTACCGAACCAAAATCTACCAAATAAACTTGACCGATACTATTGCCAGAACGCTCGCCCAATAAAATATTGCTAGGCTTAAGATCACGGTGGATTACAGGCGGATGCAGTTGATGTAGGTAAATTAAAATTTCTAAAACTGCTTTAGCTAACTGTTTGACTTCAGCTTCTGTAAAGATTCTCCCACTTTGTAAGTATTGCTCTAGAGTTTGAGCTGGGATATAACTCTGTACAAGGGCAAATCCTTTGATAGTTGGTAAATTTACTTCAAAATAGTCTAAATAGCTGGGAATAGAGGGATGTGACAAAGATTTTAATGTTTGGGCTTCACGCTCAAACAGCTTGAGATCATCCCATTCAAAATCACTACCGAAAGAAAGTAATTTGACAACAACTAACTCACCAGTGACTTGATCCCGTGCTAACAGAGTCCGTCGCCCTGCTTTTTTTCCCAACAGCTGTTGGATTTCGTAGCGATCGCCCAATATTTCCCCAATCATTATGATCGCTGATAAAACTACTTTAAAAGGTTTTAAATGCTTGTCAAATTGAGCAAGCTGATATTTCTTAGTATAATTATGTGTTCTATGCCCTCCCAACTTTGGCCTTATATTAGCCCTGGTATTCCCGATGAATTTTTTGAGCATTTGCCAGGTATTCCTTTTAGCCAGCGAGAAGTGCGGCTGCTGTTGATTTCTCAATTACGGCTAAAACCTGATTCCGTGTTGTGGGACATTGGTGCCGGCACAGGTACAATTCCTGTAGAGGTGGGATTGCTGTGTCCCAAGGCAAAGATTATTGCTGTAGAACGGGATGAAGAAGTTGCCAACCTGATCAAGCGTAACTGCGATCGCTTTGAGGTAAATAATGTAGAAGTCATTGAAGGTAATGCTCCAGAGTGTTTGCATCACCTCCAAGTTTCACCTGATCGTGTTTGTATTGAGGGAGGACGCCCCATTCAAGATATTTTACAAGCTGTGTGGCATTATTTACCATCTTCAGGACGAATTGTGGCCACAGCTGGTAATCTAGAAGGTTTGTACGCTATTTCTCAGAGCTTTTCTCAATTGCGGGCTGTAAATATTGAAGTTGTCCAGTCTGCGGTTAACCGCTTGGAGACGCGTGGTTTTTCTCAAACCTTTGCCGCAGTTGATCCCATTTTTATCCTGAGTGGTGAGAAACTAGAGTGACCGGGGACTGGGGATTGGTGACTGGGGATTGGGGACTGGGGACTGGGGACTGGGGACTAGGGACTGGGGAACTCGGGGCCCCCACGACCGCAGGAAGTGGGGATTAGGGGCAATAGGGACTGGGGACTAGGGACTGGGAAAGAATTGACTTCATCAAAGAGCGTTTTTCTATCTAATACCCAATCTCCAATACCCAATACCCAATACCCAATCCCCAATACCCAATCCCCAATCCCCAATACCCAATACCCAATCCCCAATACCCAATCCCCAATCCCCAATACCCAATCCCCAATCCCCAATACCCAATACCCAATACCCAATACCCAATCCCAAATACTGCTATGCCTTGGTCTCGGATTATTAGTGGAATTGTTGCGATCGCTCTTGCTTTGGTTGCTGTGCTTTTAGGTGGTTGGTATTTTACGATCGCGATCGCAGTTGTCGTTTTTTTGGGTCATCAGGAATATTTTAATTTGGTGCGAGCCAGAGGCATAGTTCCCGCTGCTAAAACCACCATGTTTGTCAGCCAAATTCTACTGGTTATTTGTACAGTTGATGGTAGTTTGGCTGATGCTGTCATGCCAATAGCAGGTACATTTATTTGTTTTTACTTGCTGTTTCAGCCCAAAATGGCAACAATCGCGGATATTTCTGCTTCCATTATGGGGTTGTTTTATGTGGGTTACTTGGCAAGTTATTGGGTACGGTTACGCGCCCTCGGTAGTGCAGCCGTTAGTAATCTTCCTTTGGGCGGGTACTGGCCACCAGCTTGGGTATATATTCTCCAGCACAAAAATTTCGCGGCTTTACCTCAAGGGTTGACCATGACAATGCTGACTTTCTTATGTATTTGGGCAGCTGACATTGGTGCTTACACCTTTGGTAAATTCTTTGGTAAAACCCCATTATCTAACATCAGCCCCAAAAAGACCGTTGAAGGTGCTGTTTTTGGTATCGCTGCTAGTGTTGCTGTAGCCTTAGCAGGAGCTTATTATCTTCACTTTCCTAGATTTCTTTTCACTGGTATAGCCTTGGGTCTGCTAATTGGTATTGCCAGTCTTTTGGGTGACCTTACCGAATCTCTGCTTAAACGCGATGCTGGAGTTAAAGATTCAGGACAGTTGATCCCCGGTCATGGTGGTATCTTAGATCGTACTGATAGTTATATTTTCACTGCTCCCTTGGTTTACTATTTCGTGACGCTTTTGTTACCGCTGCTAGCAGATAAGTAACTAAAAAAGATAAGGAGACGGGTGGATAGGGAGATGGGGAGTGGAGAACTCAAGGCTCTACAACCGAAAGGTTTGAATTCGCGCCTCCTGCTTCTTGCTTCTGTGCCTCCCATGAGAAATAAGTATTTTTTATTTCCAATTTTTAATTTTTAATTATTAGGGATTCACATTAATTTGTCCTCGGCACTCCAGCTTCCCAGGGATCAAGGTGAGTTCTTTAATATCAACATCTGAGCCTAAATATAGATTGTAACTATCATTACCTTCTAAAAGTGGTATGTCGTTTTCCATAACTTGAATTTGCGATAGTTGCAATTCTTGAGTATTGTGTAATTCTAAGCACAAATAAATATCTAATTGCTGAGCTTCTATTGTGGGTGCAAGCATACCATTAATGATTACTTGATTTTTGTCAAGGGTTATTTTTCGCCAAGAAATAGGCTTGGATTTTGCGCTATGTTCTGGTAAAAGTTTAAGCAGCACATCATTTAAAGCAGTCGATAATAGTTCAGAAGAGAGGGAATTATTGAGATCGTTTTCCTCCACACACAGATCGCCGAACACAGAAACTGTTTCTAACAGTCGTAGCGGTTGGCCTTTAAGTACTGAGCCTATATTGATTTGAATATTTTCCGCTACAAGCTGAATTCGTGTAATATGGAGGCCTTGATAGACGGCATGACTAGCAAAGATAGATACCCAAGGAATACAACCAGAGAGAATTTGGCGATCGCTTGCCCTAATCTCCACTTCTAACTGCGATATTTGGCTGACTTGCGATTTCAACCACAGCTTAAGTGCTTTTGTAAGTACATTTGTAATTACTCTGATCTTTTTGGAACTTTTTGGGAAATTATCTTCTGGCATTTAACCACTTTTGTAATGGATATTTGCTCAGTAAGCTACTGCACTGAAGCAAGCTTTAAATGTAACATTTATGGCGACTTCACACAAAATACAAATATGATGATTATATTAATTTCCACAAGCTAACAGTAATTTCCACATGGAGACACGGTTACAAAAAGTTATTGCTCAATGGGGTATAGCCTCACGGCGTGAAGCTGAAGAAATGATTCGGCGATCGCGGGTGCGGATAAATGGGGTATTAGCACATTTAGGTCAAAAAGTTGACCCCCAAAGAGATACTATTACTGTGGATGGAAAGCCAGTGTCTCCTCAACATCGTCCGCCCTTAATATATCTGTTGCTGCACAAACCTGCTGGAGTGGTTTCCACTTGCTATGACCCTCAAGGAAGAAAAACAGTTTTAGATTTACTACCAAAAGAGTTACGTGAGGGTACAGGTATTCACCCAGTTGGTCGTCTGGATGCAGAGTCTACAGGAGCATTAATACTAACTAATGATGGGGATCTGACATTTGGGTTAACCCATCCACGTCACAATATTCCGAAAACATATCTTGTTTTGGTCAAAGGACATCCTTCTAAAGTAGCCCTAGAAATGTGGCGACAGGGTGTAATTTTAGATGGTAGAAAAACCCTTCCTGCGAAGGTGGATTTAATAGAAAGTTTTGCTGTAAATAGCCGTTTAGAAGTAGTTTTACAGGAGGGAAGAAATCGCCAAATACGCCGTGTAGCGGAACAGTTAGGATACCCAGTTATCAAGCTACATCGGACTGCTATTGGCCCAATTAAATTACAAATGTCAAAAACGCGTTTTCTCAGTGAAGGTAACTATCGTTTATTAAAAGAAGATGAAATCCGCTTTTTGCAAAAGCAGATAAAGCAAATACCTATTGAAGATTCAGGTGAGGGAAGGAGAGTACAAAAAGCATGAAATGGCTAAAAAGAAAGAAAAGTGAGCAGCCAAAAGTTTCATTAGAACAACTGAGAGAGGAAAAGTTATCCGAATTGGGCGCTCAACTTTTTGCTGCGCGTCAAGAAAGAGGTTTGTCTTTAGAGGAAATGGTACTATTGACTAAAATTCCTCGGCGATTGTTACAGGCTATTGAAGAAGGGAATTTAAATGAACTGCCAGAACCGATCTATATTCAAGGTTTAATTAGGCAATTTGCCGATGCATTGGGCTTTAATGGAGTGGAATTAGCAAGCAATTTTCCCATTGCTTCTAGTTCAGTAATCTCTGAACCTGCTGGCAAAATTAGGTTCATGAGTCAATTGCGTCCTCTTCATCTTTACTTACTTTATATATTCGTGATTGTATGTTCTGTCAGCAGCTTGTCTCAATTGCTCAATAATGCCGACTTGAAAGCAAATAATAGTGAAAGTAAGCCAGAGCAACAGACATCTCTAAAAACAGAGCCAAATCAAAGTCAGTCAAGAGCAAAAGCTGAACCTGTTAGTGACACTCTCAGCAGTACTAAAGACAATCAGTCATTACAGATTAGTGTCACCTTGAAAGCATCATCCTGGATTCGCGTAGTAGCTGATGGCAAAACTGCGTTTGAGGGCGTTCTCCCAGAGGGAACACATCGGATTTGGAAAGCCCAAGAGCAGTTAACAGTGAAAACTGATAATGCTGGTGGTGTCATGATGAGTGTTAACCAAGAAAAAGCCAAGCAAATGGGAGAACCTGGGAAAGTAGAAGAAGTTAAGATTGCTGCCAAGCCGCAGCCTTAAGGGGGATGAGGAAGATGGGGTGATGAGGGAGATAAGGGGGATAAGGGGGATGAGGCAGAATTTTCTCCCTTATCTTCCCCTGCTCCCCTGCACCCCCGCTTCCCTGCTTCTCACACTCCGCGAGGAGCGCGTCCGTAGAGTTTTGTTAGTGCTTTGAGGCGATCGCTTAATTCGTCTGTTATATTATGCGACTGATAGCGCCAGGCCCAGTTACCCTCAGCGATACTAGGAAAGTTCATTCTGGCCTCGGTTCCTAAACCCAAAATATCTTGTAAAGGGATAATCGCTTGATTAGCTATGGAACTTAAAGCCAGGCGAATTAAATCCCAGTGAATGCCATCAGGACTGATGGAACCCAAATAAAGCAATAAGTTATCCTTTTCGTAGCCATTAGATGTATTAAACCAGCCCACAGTTGTATCATTATCGTGGGTTCCAGTATAAACTACTGCATTTCGCGGGTAATTAAACGGTAGAAACGGATTACCGGGATCGGAACCAAAGGCAAACTGCAAAACTTTCATACCAGGAAATTCATACTTGTCTCGCAGTGCTTCCACCTCTGGAGTAATTACTCCTAAGTCTTCTGCTAAAACGGGTAGCTTACCTAATTTTTGTTTAATCGTATCAAACAATTCTTCTCCAGGCGCTTTAATCCATTTTCCATTTATGGCAGTGGTTTCCCCTTGTTTGACAGCCCAAAAAGCTTCAAATCCCCGGAAGTGGTCAATACGAATAATATCGACATAATCCAGCATCGCCTCAAAGCGCTCTATCCACCATTTAAAATCTTGTTTTTGCAATTCTTCCCAGTTGTAAACTGGATTGCCCCACAGTTGACCAGTAGCGCTAAAGTAATCTGGTGGAACTCCCGCCATGAGTGCAGCTTCTCCCGTCTCCTCATCCAAGCAAAAGCTTTCAGGATGTGCCCAAACATCAGCACTATCATGAGCGACATAGATAGGAATATCGCCGATAATCTCAATACCGCGCATGTTGGCGTAGCTTTTCAGGTTTGACCACTGGCGGAAAAATTCATATTGAATGAATTTGTAATAAAAAATCTCTGCCGTGAGTTCTCGTTCAGCCCTAGCTAACGCTTCTAGTTCGCGCTTGGCGAGTTCTGGCTCCCAAGTATGCCAGCTAGCACCATTTAGAGAATCTTTGAGCGCCATAAATAAGGCGTAATTATCCAGCCAATAAGCTTTACTCTCACAAAAACCTGCAAATTCTTTTTGCTGGATGGAAGATGCTTTAGTTTTAAAGTTTTCGCAAGCTTTTTTTAGTAGCCCAATTTTAATTGGTGCAGCCTGCTCAAAATCTACTTTGTCTACCTCAAATGCTGGCAAATTAGCAAAGTCTTCTTCTGTTAACAAACCTTCATCTAGTAGTTTTTCTGGGCTAATTAACAGGGGATTTCCTGCCATTGCTGAGTAGGACATATACGGAGAATTGCCGTATCCAGTGGGGCCTAGAGGTAAAACTTGCCAATATTGTTGATAGCTCTTTTCGAGAAAATCAATAAATTTATAGGCTTCTAGACCTAAATCTCCAATGCCAAATCGACTGGGAAAAGAGGTAGGATGCAGCAAAACGCCGCTGGATCTGGGAAAAGGCATATTTATGTTGAATTGTAGGAGGAATCGATTGTCTTAACGACACGCAGTAGCGTAGACACGAAGTGGCTTTTCGTAGACATCGCATCGAATTTATCACGGAACAGTAGCTGTAAGCTAAATCTAGTAAACTCATGTAATTGTTGGTTGTCAGTTTTTAGTTGTCAGTTGTTAGTTGTGCTAATTATGCTATTTACTACTGACCACTGACCACTGACCATTGACCATTGACCAATAACCATGAGTTACCGAAATCCTGCACCGACGGTTGATATCATCATTGAGTTAGTGGATCGACCACATCGACCAATAGTGTTAATTGAGAGGTATAATCCACCTCTGGGTTGGGCAATTCCCGGTGGATTTGTTGATTATGGAGAACCAGTAGAAGTCGCAGCACGCCGGGAAGCTGAGGAAGAAACGGGTTTAGAGGTGGAGTTAATTGAACAGTTGTTGGTATATTCTGATCCCTGTCGTGACCCGCGTCAGCATACCATTAGTATTGTATTCTTGGCTACGGCTACGGGTGAACCAAAGGCAGGGGATGATGCCAAGGGTGTAGGTATTTTTGAGTCTTGGCAGGTGCCTGGTAATTTATGTTTTGACCACGATCGCATTCTGCAAGATTATTGGCGATATCGGTATTATGGGATACGTCCGAGGTTGGGTTGGGAGTAACGAACCGCCAAGACGCAGAGGACGCAGAGAGAAGAGATGAAGAGAATATCTGTGGCACAGTGTTTTTGTGATTATACTGGGTCAATGGTATTTAATGGTGCATTATGGATGCTGAGGAACTTTTGAAGAAGTACGCCGCCGAAGAAAGAAATTTTCAAAGCAAGAATCTTAGAGCAGTAAATCTCAAAGCAGCAAATCTTACTGGTATAGATTTAAGACATTCAGATTTAACGGGAGCAGAGTTGAATGATGCCAATCTAAGTAAGGCATTACTTCAATATACAAATCTCACTAGGGCATCTCTGATAGGGGCAAATTTAAACGGGCTACAGAATAGCTCTGATTTAAATCTAACTTGGGCAGACGTGAATAGCGCTGACTTTAGTAAAGCAAACATACCTAACGCCAACTTTAGTAATGCCGACTTACATAATGCTAATTTGAGTGGAGCAAACTTAAGTAGCGCCAACTTCAGTAATGCCGACTTACATAATGCTAATTTGAGTGGAGCAAACTTAAGTAGCGCTAATCTGATTAAAGCTAACCTTGAGAATATCGATCTAAGTGGGGCTGAATTAACCTCTGCAAATCTAACTCAAACCTCTTTGAGTGGAGGAAACTTTGTTAGAGCCAACTTAAAGAGTGCTAATTTAAGTAGATCTGATTTGGTTGGATGTGATTTGAGCCAAGCAGATTTATCTGGAGTGATACTCCAAGATGCCAATTGCCAGCTAGCTCAAATGCATCGTGTAAATCTATCTAACAATAATTTATCAAACATCAATCTGGCTGATGCTGATCTGTGTGCAGCGAACCTGACAGGCGTGAATTTGAAAAAAGCTTGTTTACAAAAAGCAAATTTAGAGAAAGCGGATCTCCAACAAGCAAATTTAATGGAGGCAAATCTAAACGGGGCAAATCTGAGGAAGGCAGATTTAACTGGAGCAAATATCTATGGAGCAAGCTTTGAGGATGCAGACCTAACTGGTGCGATAATGCCAGATGGAGAACTGTACAAACCGATCGCTTCTGAAAGAGAAATCGGTAAGCAGTCAGCATCTTTGGAGAAAGTAATATCTATGACTCGTCAAGTTATTCGTACTGACAAAGCACCGGCTCCAGTGGGGCCATATAATCAAGCGATCGCGGCTTCTGGTCAATTATTATTCGTGGCTGGACAAATTCCCATTGATCCCCGACTCGGTGATGTCCTTTACACTGATGATGTAGCAAAACAAACTGAGCAAGTGTTAGCTCATATAGAAGCTATCCTGACAGCAGCTGGCGCAACGTTTGAAAATGTGGTCAAAACCACTGTATTTCTAGCAGATATGAATGATTTCGCCGCCATGAATGCGGTTTATGCTAAATATTTTCCTGAAGCTACAGCCCCAGCGCGTGCATGTGTCCAAGTATCACGCTTACCAAAAGACGTATTAGTAGAAATTGATTGCATAGCAGTAATTAACAACTAAAAAAAAACTCATGGCGTTGCCAAATAAAAGTATGAAACAAACCTCCTGCAAAAGCCCAGATTCTCAACTCTTACTTTGCGTCTTTGCGCCTTTGCGTGAGATAAAAATCATATCTAAATTCAGCAACGCCAAACTTATTAACCTTAAATTACTTGTTTACTAGCTAGCCTTTCATAATGTTCTTTATCTCTATATTTGATAACTCTATAAGGTTGACCCCCAACAATTGCTAACGGCTCAACATTAGTTGTGACAACTGTTCCGGCTGCAATAATTGCTCCGTCTCCAATCACAACACCCGGAATAATTAACACATTTGACCCAATCCAAACATTGCAACCAATGGTAACGGGTTTATGAATATAAACATTATGTTCATAGGGTAGAGCATTACTTTGATAATCATGATTTGCCGAGAGAATCACAACGTTATGGCCAATTGTTGTATTGTCGCCAATTGTGATCCCACCTCGACCATCTAATAAAACATTTGGGCCGATGTAGACTTTATTGCCAAGAGAAACATTTTGAGGATGATCAATCCGAAGATCTTGTTTAAACCGGACACGCGAGCCGACAAATTTTAATTTTTGTTTCAATTCTTGATGCTTGTATTCCCTAATTTTGCCTTGCAAATATTCATCCCACCTGACGATATAAGGAATTAGGGATACTAATATTTGCTCTAATTTATTAGTAATTTTATTCTTGATTTTTTGCATAGGTTTCCTCAAAGATTATTATTTAGCTTGAACTGACAGAAGCCTCTTACTTACCGCTATCGCGGTAAGTGATGAGATGAATGGCGTTTGTGTGTTGACGACAGTTCCCTGACCAATGCCGATAGGCGAGGGAAGGGAACATGGAGGAAACGAACAATTCTTAATCTTCTGGTTGTTGCTGATTTTCAATGTATTTTTTCAAAGTTGAAACGGTAACACCCCCACAACTAGCAATAAAATAAGAACCATTCCAAAAAACATCTTTACTATAAAAAGTTTTTAAATGTTCAAAAAATTCTTGTCTCAATTTTCTAGAGGAAATAGACTTTAAGTTATTGACCAACTTACTAAGTTCTAGGTCAGGATGATATTGGAATAGAAGATGTATGTGATTATCTTCACCGTTGAACTCAACAAGCTTGCAATCCCACTTTACTAATAACTCTTCAAAGATAGTGTGCAAGCGTTCTAACATTGCTGTGTTAAACGCTCTACGCCTGTATTTTGTTGTTAAAACAAGGTGGACTTTCAGGTCACTAACAGACCTCCCTTTGGAAACAAAGTCATTTTTCATTGGATTGTAGACTTCAATAAAAATCAGTGTATACTAAAAACCTAGCACTGATTTACAAAGGTGGTGATAAACAGTTGAGGACAACGTATCAGTACAGATTACGCCCGACAAAACAACAAGCGACAGAAATAGACAGATGGTTGTCTATGTTGTGCGCTCAATATAATTACTTGTTGGCTGATAGATTCAACTGGTATGAGCAAAATTGTTGTCCTATCAACGCTTGTCCTCTTGTTTGTCATTTACCAGAATTCAGAGATAACCCGGATTACTATTCTCAAAAAAAAACTTTACCCGAACTCAAGAAAACCCATCCACATTACAGCGAGATTTACTCGCAAGTTTTACAGGATGTAGTCAGGCGAGTTCAGGTAACTTTTGATAGGTTTTTAAAGGGTGATAGTAACGGTAAACGCAGTGGCAAACCCAGGTTTAAACCTCGTGACCGTTATAGAACTTTTACTTATCCTCAAATGAAGGATGGATGTTTGCAGGGTAATTTAATTAATCTTCCGATGCTTGGCAAGATTAAGGTAATTCTGCATCGTCCTATTCCTGATGGTTTTAAGATTAAAACCGCATCTGTAACTAAAAAAGCCGATGGGTATTACCTAACTCTTAGCCTAGAAGATGCCACAGTTCCAGCAATCAAGCCTGATTTTAACCCTGAATCGATAACAGGTATTGATGTTGGACTAAAAGAGTTTTTGACAACTGCTGAGGGTGAGGTAGCTCCTATCCCCCAACATTACCGCAAATCTCAAAAACGTTTACGAGTCATTCAAAAACGTGTGTCACGGCGCAAAAAAGGTAGTAAACGCAGGCTAAAAGCTGTTAAACAATTGGGTAGGCAGCACAAAAAAGTTGCTGACAAGCGCAAAGATTTTCATTTCAAAACCGCTAATAATTTGCTTAAAAAGTATGATGTTATAGCTGTTGAAGATTTGAATGTTAAAGGACTTTCACGCTCTAAGCTAGCAAAGTCTGTACTCGATGCCGGATGGTCAAGCTTTCTGTCAATCCTGACAAACAAAGCCGAAAATGCTGGTTTGTTGGTTATCCCAGTTAAAGCATCTGGCACTAGTCAAGATTGTTCTAGATGTGGGGCAAAAGTTCCTAAAAAACTGCATGAACGTTGGCACGATTGCCCCAATTGCGGGTGTAGTCTTCACCGTGACCACAATGCAGCAATAAATATCAAAAATAGAGCGGTAGGGCATTCCGTTCTTAAAGCCAAGAGCCTCCTAAGCAATAGCCGGATTGTCTTGGAAGCCTACACTTACCACGAACTGGAAGTGTAGGAGTATGTCACTATTTGATTTGAGCCTCTTACTAAGGCAACTACGCGAAGCGCAAAATATATAGCTAGGGACTAGGGACTGGGGACTGGTGACTGGGTGAAAAGTCTTTTTGTGTCTAGGTTTTATTATCTGTTGATGTCCTAACACTACTGGCGACTGCTATAAAAGAAACACTTTCTTCCCCTACTCCCCACTCCCTGTGTTTCTTAAAAGGTTAGCGATCGCACCCCTAACTTTGGGAATACTGAAATTAAGGTTCGTAGAGATGTAATAAAAATGGCAGAAAAACAAATCAGTGCTAGCCTTACCCCAGCAAATCGGCAAGCAGTAATGGATGCGATCGCTACTATAAAAGATAAATTACCGTTTTTAGTTGATTTAACAACAGAAGAGCGTAGAACTTTACCCAAAATGGGTGACAAGAGTCGAGCATTTGTCAGCAAAGCCTTGGAGGTAGCAACGCAAAACCCTGACTTTTTACCCCGGTCGTTTGATGTGGACGAAATGCGACGGGATATTGAGCTATTTGAGGCTTTGTATCCTGTGTTGCTATCTCTAACGCAACTGCAAGAACTAGTAGATGATACCTATCTAGCAGTAGGTAGTGAAGCATTTGCAGCAGGGTTAATGGTTTACAATTATGCCAAAGCCAGCGGTAAAGGCACTGGTTTAGAATCTATGGTTGATGACATGGGGCGTCGGTTTGCTCGTAAACCTAGAAAAGCACAACCGCAAGCATCGAAAGCGTAGAAAAATTTTGCACAACTGTAGAAGTTAAAATCTTGAGCTTCTGAGTTTGGATGTTTAAGTGTAAAACTTGACGTTCCGAGTTCAGAAGCTATAAATTTTGGAGTTTTAAGCTCAGAGTTCCCAGTTCTATGCTCGACGTTCCAAGTTCTGAGCTAGTCGTTCCGAGTTCTGAGCTAGTCGTTCCGATTTCTATGCTCGGCGTTCCGAGTTCTATGCTCGGAGTTTCGAGTTCTATGCTCGGCGTTCCGAGTTCTGAGCTAGTCGTTCCGAGTTCTATGCTCGGCGTTCCGAGTTCTATGCTCGGCGTTCCGAGTTCTGAGGCAAATACTTCTAAAATCAAGGTTATACGCGAAAAAATACTTAAAATTAATTAGAATAATTTCCGAAACACAGCGTGCGTAGTTAGTAGCTATTCTGTAAGCATTAGCACTTCAAGATTAAACTTTGTAATGAACCCACAAAACAAACCCAAAAGTTTACAAGATATTCTGAAGCAGCGCCAGCAATCCGGTTTTGTGGGTCGTGAAGATCAAATAAATCAATTCCGCCAAAATTTAGAATTGCCTTTAGAGGACGATCGCCGTCGTTTTTTGTTTAATATTTGGGGTCAAGGTGGAGTTGGTAAAAGTACGCTGTTACGGCAATTTCGCAAAATTGCTGACGAAGCAAAAATTATCTCGGCTTACATCGATGAAGCTGAAAAAAGTGTACCTGAAGTCATGGGTCGTTTAGCTGAAGAGTTAGAACGGCAAGGTCATAAATTAACGCAGTTTACAGAACGCTACAAAGTCTACCGTCAAAAGCGCCAAGAATTAGAAACCGATCCCGATGTTCCTTAAGGGTTTTCGGCTTTTGTCGGCAAAACTGTTGCCAAAACTGGTGTGCGTCTGGCGCGTCGAGTTCCCGTTGGTGGTGCTGTATTTGACTTTGTAGATGAGGATGCTTTGGCTACCCAAGCCGGGGAATGGGCATCATACGTTGCTAAGAAAGTAACAAATAAAGACGAGGTGCGCTTAGTTCAAGAACCTGAAGAAGTGCTGACCCCGCTATTTTTGCGAGATATTTTTAAAATTGCCGAGAAAACTGCTGTTGTTTTGTTTTTTGATACATACGAGCGCACGGGAGAATTTCTAGATAACTGGCTACGAGAAATTTTAGAGGGTCGCTATGGTGAAGTATCTTTAAATATATTGATAACCATCGCCGGTCGCGATGAATTAGATAAAAATCATTGGGCACCTTACGAGGGATTAATGATTCGTTTCCCTTTAGAACCCTTTACAGAAGAAGAAGCCCAACAATATTTAACTCGCAAAGGCATTACTAACAATCAGCTTGTAGAAACGATTTTACGCCTTTCTGGAAATTTACCCCTGCTGGTAGGAATGCTAGCAGATGCTCATCCCAATGACCCCAACCAAGTATTTGAGCCTAGCAGTAATGCTGTAGAAAGATTTTTAAAATGGGTTGATGACCCCAAGCGGCGACAAGTGGCGCTTGATGCTGCCATTCCTCGGTGTTTGAATCGGGATGTGATAGCCAAATTAAGAGGAGAACAAGAAGCAGATGAGCTATTTACTTGGCTAAAAGAAACATCCTTTGTTAACGAGCGTACTGACGGCTGGGCTTATCATGATGTTGTAAAAACGCAAATGTTACGCCACAAGCGCCTTTCATCGCCGCAAGGCTGGGCTGAGATACATGGTAAGTTGGCAGAATATTATGACAGCCTGCGGAACGATCTGCAATTGGAGGAAGAGAAAAAACAACGCGATCCTAGCTGGCAAAGTCACACATTAAACGTTTTGTACCACAAGTTATATCAGTCACCGCAAAGGAGTTTATCTCTAGCTCTCCATGAATTTCTGGCTGCACTCAAAAACCAACGCAAATTTGCCCAACAGTGGGCACAAACAATGTTTCAGGCAGGTAAAGATGTTGATTCTGCTGAAGTTCAGCGTTAGGGTGAGCAACTAGCAAATGGGTTGAAAGCCTATGACGACGACTTGTACCAAGTTACATTACAAATGTTTACCGCAGTTCTACAAGATTCTAGGATTGAGGTTAAATAGCAACCAATTGCTCTAGGTTGGCGCGGTGAAACTTACCGCTTAATTAAGCGTTACCCACAAGCCCTAGAAGATTTTAACCGCGCCATTGAATTAGACTCTAAATATGCCTGGGCGATCGCACTTCGCGGTGAAACTTACCGCTTAATGGAGCATTACCCACAAGCCTTAGAAGATTTTAACTGCGCCATTGAACTCAACCCCAAACTTGACTGGGCGATCGCACTTCGCGGTGAAACTTACCGCTTAATGGAGCATTACCCACAAGCCTTAGAAGATTTTAACTGCGCCATTGAACTTGACCCCAAACATGCCTGGGCGATCGCAAATCGCGGTGAAACTTACCTAATGCTAAAGCTATACAATGAAGCTCTTGTAGATTTGAACCGGGCTATTGATTTATACCGTTTCACTTTAAAATTGATGCATTTAGACAAGCTGGGGAAGCTGGGGAAGCTGGGGAAGCTGGGGGAGAAAGAAAAATCATTTGCATGGCTGATTTCGTGAAATGGTATTAGATTCTGACAGTGATTGGTATTTATATAATCGCGCTTTAACTTACCTAGCCCTTAATCAACCAGATAAAGCACGGGCTGACTTAGCGCTTGCCATCAAGCTTGCTAAAGAGCATTTCCAAAAAGATCCTAAAGATTGGCGTAATAGCTTTAACTTAGCTCTTTACTATTTGGCTGCTCAATATAATCAACCAGCAGAGCAGTTATATCGCTATGTTTTATCTCAAGGTGCTTCCTTAGAGCGTATCCGTGGAGCTATCCAAGACCTAAATGACTTTTTAACTGTGTTTCCTAACCATGTACAGGCTACAACTATGCAAAAGTTATTGCAGTCTTACCTCACCTTAATATTCCTGAAATTAGAGGATTTTTTCTCTAGCTATTATGCGATCGCACCTGCTGAGTTCAATCAAAATTGTCCCTTGACTCGCTGCTCAATTACATACATACTTCAATAAATACAGTCTGGCGATCGCTTTCATATATAAATCTTTTGTTATTAATAATAAGTAGCTCAACCTAATTAAACATGAAATGTCATTACGAGCGCAACGAAGTGTAGCGAAGTAATCGCAAAAACTCTATTTTACGTTCTTTAAAGTTTATCTACTTACTTATTTCAAAAGTACCTAAAAAAAGCATTACATCATGTCCACTCAATACACTTCAGTTAAGCCTTTCTTCTCTTTGCGACGGCAGTCGCTCATGGGGGAAACCTCCAAGACCGCGCTGCCTCTCCTTTGCGTCCTTGGCGGTACTCTTCGGGAAGCCGCTACTCTGCGAGAACGGCTTCGCCGAACGCGTCTACGTTAAAAAAATTGACTTTTACAAAGTGTTTTGACTTTAACTGAACCATATTGTACTATGATGCACCGACAAATAAAGCAGATTATTTAATTGTTCATTACCAACTCTTCACAGTCATCAGTCATCAATTTGATTCAACCAATCTACCAAATTTGATTCACTCTCAAAATCTAAAAGCGCCTCAGCCAAATTTTCTAATTGAGAAGTTTCTAACTGCTGAATACGCTCTATCAATTCCAGCTTTACTATTCCAATACGCCGAGGAAGTTGACGCAAAATCAAAGCTAAAGCTTCTTCTTGCTTCACTTCTTTTGTTATATCCTCAATTACTTCTTGTTTGAGTTCTCGGTAATATCTGGTTTTTTTGAGGTCATCATGGGTAAACATTGCTGCCAACTCCTGACGGCTAATGCTGGGTAACTTATAGAGTACTACTGTTTCTATAATTAAGCTTGTCATTAGTCCTTTGTCATTAGTCATTTGTAAATATCAATGACTACTCTCTTTCCAGTAAAAGATTACCTCTTTGCCTCTGTGTTACGGGCAGTTTGCTCAAGTCGGGAAACCCGCCCACGCAACTGCCCTCCTCTGTGGCTCTGCGGTTCGTAAAAAAATCAAACGTTTTACACCACAATACAAATAATGAACAATGGCAAAAACTACCAGATAAACTGATTGTGCAAAATAAATCTGTTGTAGCTATGTTTATGTTATTTTGACTTAAAGTATCCAAAGCTGCGATCGCTCTCATTAATCTTGCTGAAACACAGCATTAGAAAACAAACGCGATCGCTTTCACTTTTTTTAAAGCCGATGGCGGGATTTGAACCCGCGACCGCTCGATTACGAATCGAGTGCTCTACCACTGAGCCACATCGGCACATACGGAAAAAAATTATAGCACAATTAATCCTATGGTAGAACAAAATCCTAAAAATCGTCTTAATCCTGAACAATATGCCCGCCTGAAAGCAGAAATCGCAAGTCCCTATCGTGGCTTGCGACAATTTATTTATTTAGGTTGCGGTGCTTCTGGTTTGATAGGCACTTTTGTTTTCTTTTTTCAAGTTCTTGCTGGCAGAAATCTTGAAAACGCTTTACCTAACTTGGCTTTGCAAGTAGGAATTGTGACTCTCATGGTTTTTCTCTGGCGCTGGGAACAACGCCGCCAAAAATAACTATAAACAAGTACAATTACTTATAACTTGGGAAAGATGTTTTATTTCACTAAATCTTTAACAAACCTTTATATATATTTATCTTATTCAAAAAAATTAACTAATTTACAAATTCCCAAACATAAAGAGAGAAAACATAAAGAAAAGATTATGAAATCTGAAAATGCAAAAATTTCTGAGACACTGATAATTGTTCAAACGGGGTCAGCCAATTTAAAGACTCTGAATATAAATACACAGTTTTAGATGGGGTCACTTATATATAAAGACCCTAGAGTTAAAAAAACTCATAAATCTAAAAGCGCCAAGACTAACAATTTGTTAATCTTGGCGCTTTTAGTTTACCCAGAAGGGATTTACTGAACTGTTACCAAATAGGTTGAGGGAATTGGTTGGGCACGTCCAGCATTAACTAGTGCCTGGTAAACAAAGGCAGCAACTTCGGCTCTAGTCGCTTCGCGATTAGGATTAAGTTGCTTAACTGTGGGATAGTTGATCACTAGTTGCCGTGCTGTTGCGGCTGCTATGGGGGCGATCGCATAATTAGGGATCTGAGCAGCATCAGTGTAAAAATTAATCACACTCTCGCTATTTGCACTTAAGCCCAAACCATTAGCTAAAGCTACTAAAGCCTGCACTCTGGGAATTTGCTGCTGTGGTTTAAAGCTACCATCGGGATAACCAGAGACAAATTGACTTTGGTAGGCAGATTGAATTGCAGCGTAAGCCCAAAAATTGCTCTTGACATCCCTAAACTCAATTGCTGAGCGTTTGGCTGGTGGTGTTAAAGCTTTAGTAATAATAGTGGCAAATTGGGCACGGGTTACAGGTTCATTGGGTTTAAAACTGCCATCAGGAAAGCCAGCAATAATATTCTGGGAAGCTAAAGCCTCGATGTAGCCTTTTGCCCAGTAACCTGTGGGCACATCTTTAAAAGCAACAGGGCCACCAGGTGGTGTTTCAACAGTTGCTGCAACAAAATCTACTTGACCAAAAATCTTTTTCTGATCGATATCGTTACCAATAGCAACAATTCTATTGGTTTTAGTACCGTTATTCAAATCATAACGAGTGTTACTACGGATCAGATTGTTGCCTGGATCTTGATTTGTACCGAGGTCTGGCAGAGCATTGACAGTTGCCACAATACCATCTTGGGTATTGTTCTGAATAACATTTTTACGCAGTACAGGCTTAGCAGATTCTGAGATATAAATACCGACTTTGTTTTGGAGAATTTGGTTTTCCGTAACTAGAGGGGTGGATGTGCCACCGATCGCTAGACCAAAACCAGTATCCTGAAATAGGTTGTTACGAACTTCTCCTTGGGCAGATTTAGCTATTGAAATGCCGTTGCCTTTGTTTTGCACAAAGATATTATTCTCAATTTTGGGATTACCCGTACCCGTAACAAAAACACCTTCTCTACCACTGCCACTAAAAGTACTGTTTTTGATAGTGGGATTAGATGATTCCACCCATACACCAGTACCGCGTTGAGCCAGGTTGGTGACACTTACACCTGTGATAGTTGTATCTCGATCAGCAAGGATAGTAATCTCCTGTCTAGCAAATGTCTTACTGGTGTAGTAACCACTGCCTGTAATCAAAATTGACTGACCTTTGCCGGTTTCATCACCTTGCAAAGTCACGCCTGGTTTGAGGAAGATTGGAAATTTTTCTCCCGTTTCCGCGTTATAAGTACCAGCAGCCAGTTGAATAACTGTACCAGCTTGAGCTTGATTGAGGGCGGCGGTAATAGTTTTGTAAGGTGCTGCGGCCGTTGCACCAGCCCCAGCAGTATCTGCACCAGTTGCTGAGTTCACGTAAATAACTGTTGCAGTTGTCGGAACTTGCGCCTTTAAAGTTGGGGCGGATGGTGAGACGATCCCAGCATTTGCCTCTCCAAGCAGTAGTGTAGACGACCCAGCAGAAATAAATAACAAAGCCGATAGCCCGGCTCGTAAGCATAACTTAGAACCAATATAAATACTGGAAGAAGGGCGAAAATTTTTTGCTGAGGAACTGTAAAAACCCCGGTATTTCATTTTCGTGTCTGTGATGTGCTGAATAACAGTTGTTTAAACAGAGTTCAATATAACAGCTGTGTCGCTGTCAAACCCATGCAAAACTATACTCGATGTCCAGCGTATAATCAGCTATGTTTCGCAAGAAAATACATATATTTGGCTTTCTAACTTGGTGTCTTAGTGTTTTGGTGGTTCATCAGTCATTTTTTTAACCACTAAGGCACTAAAACACCAAGAAAAATATATTTAACTTTGAATAATTATTTTCTACCCACCCAAAGGTAGATACCTCAAGTCAGATGCTCCAACTCATAGTGATGGATATCTTAAAAAAAGATCTTTGCAAACTTCAGGGCTAATGTGTTTTCACTTTTTGCCGCTACGTCGAGTCTTAGTTTCAGTTGCTAGTGCTTGTTTTTTACTCTTGGGCACTCCTGCCTTGGCAGCTGAACGAGTAATGCTCAAGTATAATGTTTTACGTGAACCGATTACAACAAAAGAGTTATCTACCTTTGCCCAAACTGGCAAACTCTCAACTCTACTACAAGTCACAATACTTTTGGCCCAACAAGACCCTGAGATTATTCGTCAGTATTTGACAACACCAATCAAAATCAGCCCTACAGATTTAGATAAAGTTTTTAATAGTGAGATTGGAGATACCACATTAGGCGAGTTAAGTCAAGTTTTGCACACCCGATCTCGCCAAGGAGATCAGCAAGCTTTACGTTCTGCTTTCGTAGCTTCTGCTAGCCAAGATCAGCAAATAACATTGTTAGAAATTATTCAAAATTATCCAGCGGCAGAAGTTGAAATTGAAGCAGACCGTTTAGAAACTGCTAACAATCAACTCCGCCGCTTGCAAGCAAGCCTGCCAGATATACTTGGTTCTAAATAAGGGTTCTTAATAAGCTAAAGTTTCTAAAGTTTCCCGCAAATAACGCTGTACTTGTTGTTCAAGACGTAATTCTCGTAATTGACCAATACTTTCTAACTGCCAGCGTTGGAAACCTGAACTAGCAGCGATCGCTTCTTTGAGATGATTCCATATTTCACTATCACGAGAAAATTGGCGATCGCTAGCAGCTCTAATTTTAGCCATAGTTTCTCATTCCTCAGTTTCAACTTTTACAGTGCGCTGGGGCAAGATCTGATTAACCCGCACCCCAAATATCGTAAAATCCTGCTTAATCTTTTCTAAAGATAATGGTTCTAGGGCAGCAAATTCTGTGTCATTGGTCACTAAAATTCGTGCTGCACTCACGGGAATTTGTAAAAATAGATTGCTTGCTAAAAAGGTTAAAGCAGCTAGTATTAAACCCAGGATGCGCCATTGCGGTAGAAAACTAGCTAAATTGATCGCCAGTGGAGCAATTTGATAAAGCTGCCACAGTATGCCAATCGCTAATATTGCTACCAGAAAGGACAATACATGATTTAACTTTGTATTAGTTAAACAAAGGATTTTACGTTGCTGTTCAGTCAGGTTTTCTGGCTTAACAGCTACTCCTAAGATAGCAAATATGTAAAAAGGGCGACGCAACTGCATCCACAATAAAGGTAAAATCCCAACGCTTCCTACTAGGCAAAGTTCCATCCATACTGGTAAAACTGGCTTGCCTACGGACAAAAACAATAAACACATTGTTAGCAGGATTGGGAGTATCGCTAAACCAGCGACGTGAATCCACAAGATAGGTTCAGAGCGAAATGAGCGCATATTAAAGTTATGAGTTAGGAGTTATGAGTTAGGAGTTATGAGTTTTTTGACTCCTAACTTAGTAACTCTAAACTCCTAACCATTTTACCCTCAGCACTATTTTGTCAGTGTGAGAGTACGACGCTTTGTAACCATTTGGTAGGCTTCGATGATGTCACCTTCAGCCCAGTCATGGAATTTATCAACGCCAATACCGCATTCATAACCGGCATTGACTTCACGGGCATCTTCTTTCATCCGTTTGAGGGAGTCAAGAACGCCTTCATAGATCACCTTACCGCTACGACGCACCCGCACTTTGCAGTTACGGATGAGCTTGCCAGATAGAACGTAGCAACCAGCAACGGCACCACGACCAACTGGGAAGACGGCACGAACTTCGGTTTGCCCCAAGGGTTCTTCCACCAATTCTGGCTCTAAAAGACCTTCCAAGGCTCCTTGGATATCTTCTAAGAGTTTGTAGATGATGTTGTATTCCCGGACATCTACACCTGCTTCATCAGCTGCTTGTCTGGCTCCACTGGCATAAGTCGTGTTGAAGCCAATGATTACAGCGTTACTGGCGGCGGCTAAGTCGATATCTGTCTCGGTGATTTCGCCAGCAGTAGCCAACAACATCCTAATTTGGACTTCGTTTTGGGGAATTTGCTTGAGCGCTCCCACAATGGCTTCTACTGAACCTTGCACGTCTCCCTTTAAGATCAAGTTGAGTTCTTTTAACTCGCCTTCTTGTGCTTGAGCCGAGAGGGTTGTGAGGGTAACACGTCCTTGTAAGAGGCGTGATAGGCGTTGTTTGTCGGCGCGATCGCCTGCTAGGGCGCGTGCTTCTTTTTCGTTCTCGAAGACCTCGAAATCATCGCCTGCGGCGGGAACATCACTTAAGCCCAACACCTCAACAGCAAAGGAGGGACTAGCAATGTCTACTCTTCTGCCTCTGTCATCGACCATTGCCCGGACTTTACCAAATGCCGAGCCTGCTACCAACATGTCTCCTACATGCAGGGTACCGTTTTGGATCAACAGAGTTGCAACTGCTCCCTTTGCCTTATCCAGATGTGCTTCAATGACAGTTCCTTTGGCAGTCCGGTCTGGGTTGGCATTGAGTTCTTCTACTTCTGCTACCAGTAGGATCATTTCTAGGAGCGTATCGAGATTTTCACCCTTGATTGCGCTCACAGGAACCATGATTGTTTCACCACCCCATTCTTCTGGCGTCAAGCCATATTGGGTGAGTTCTTGTTTGACACGCTCTGGCTGTGCCCCTTCTTTGTCAATCTTGTTGATTGCTACTACAATTGGCACTTCGGCGGCTTGAGCATGGCTAATGGCTTCAACGGTTTGGGGACGAACGCCATCATCAGCAGCCACTACCAAAACGGCAATGTCTGTCACTCTGGCTCCCCGTGCCCGCATGGCTGTGAATGCTTCGTGACCAGGGGTATCCAAGAAGACTATCTGCTGCTTATTACCCTCATGTTCGATATCCACATGGTATGCACCAATGTGCTGGGTAATACCACCAGCCTCACCAGCGGCAACTTTGGTTTTGCGAATTGAGTCGAGCAGTGTAGTTTTACCGTGGTCTACGTGACCCATAATTGTGACTACTGGTGGACGACGATGGAGATTTTCTAGGTCTGCCACGTCAATCATTTCAGTGACTTTACGGGCTTCTGCTTCTCGTTCAGCCGTTTCCACTTCTACTTCTAGCTCTTTAGCTACCAAAGTAATTGTGGGGATATCTAAATTTTGGGTGATACTCACCGCCATGCCTTTGATGAACAGGATTTTTACAATCTCTGTATCAGCAACAGCCAATATATCAGCCAGTTCTTGCACTGTCATTGGCCCTGTGATCACCACTTTTTCCGGTCGCTCACGCTTGGTTTCTACTTCTTGGCGACGGTTTTGATCCCGGTTAGAACTGCTTCTTTTTGTTTTAACTGTTGGCGTACTTACCAAGGCTGTGGCTGCTGTCTGTCCAGGTTTAGTGGCCTTGGGTTTGGGGGGACGAGCGATGGAAAGGCTGACTTGGATGGTTGCTGGTGTATCTAGATCATCATCATCTAGAAGATCCTCATCTTCAAAATCGTCATCTAGAATTGGCTTGACTCGCTTGCCTTTTACAGCTCCCTTGCCACTTTTTTCTTTTACCTCGTCAATAATTTCTTCTTCAACCCACTTTTTACCACCTTTGTTTATGCGAGGTGGTGTTGGGCGTTTTAGGTCTAGGAGATCAGGTGTGATTACCTCGTCTACAACCTCTGTTTTTCCAGGGCCCCCTGGCATTGCTCTGGGGGGAGTAGCAATCGGCATGGCTGCTACAGCTTCCGATGGCCTTACTGGTCTAGTGGGTCTTTGTCCATCTCCTGTTGGTGCTGCACCAGGAGGTCTATTACCTCGTTGCTCTGGTTTGACTGGGGAGGGTGTGGAACGAGCATGTTTTGGTACTGGCGCTTGTGGCGTTTCTGTTGACGTTGCCTTAGCTACTTTGGGCTTGGGGCCGTCGCTGCGATCGCGTTTGAGAATTGGTTTTTCTGCCGGACTTCCCTGGTCAATAATCACCGCAGCCTTCTCCGCCGCTGGTCTTGCGGGAGGAGATACCAGTTGTGGCTTAGTGGGTTTTTCCGGTTTTGGTCTCGGTGGAACTACTTTTTCCGGTTTCTTTTCAGCAGCTATTGTTTCCGGTATTTGTTCCTTGACCTGCAAAGGAGGCGTTTGTTCTGCCTCTTTGACAACAGGTTCAACTGAGGTCTCTGATTGATTCCGGGGTACAGGTCGAGTTGGTGCCGTCGGCTTCATGGGTGAGACAGGTGTAGCGAAGGGTCGTGGAGGTGCAGGGGGATTAACTTCAGAAGCAGCAGCCATTGGATTATTAGCAACTGACGCCTCTGGGGCGTTGGAGGTAGGATTTCTCAATATTTTGGGTTTACGAATTTCCAAAATTTGTTGTTTGTGAGGTAGGGCAGGTCGGTTGCGAGAGCCAGTTTGTGGTGAATTTGGTTTCTGACTGGATGAACCTTGTTCTTTTTTAGGCATTACATTTGTAGCTGCCAGTTTTTCGGCAGCCGTCCGGATACGTTCTGCCTCAGATTCTGAAATTGTGCTGCTATGGCTTTTGACCGCAATATTGAGCTGGTCGCAAATTGCTAATAGCTCTTTGTTATCCAAATTCAATTCCTTTGATAATTCGTAGATTCTAACTTTGCCGTTGTTCATCCACTCTTCCCCTTTAATTTACAGTTTTTTAGCGGATGGCTGCCTGGGAGTGCGACATCTCCATCCTTTGATTACTGTTTTTAGGTTGCCGTTAAGATTTTGCCGGTGCCTCCAATCAGGAAAGAGAGATGTTTCGGTTTAATGCTGGCATCTCCACCAGGAATGATGGTTAGCGGGCAGCCATAAAAATTTTTTACATAAAAAATCCTTATCTAAACCCTTGATGCCGATCTGCGCCTGAGCGCTACCAGGTTGCCATTCTGTAGTTTCTTGTTTTGCTGATTCTGAGTTTTCCACAACACAATCGAGTGAAACTTGTTGGGAGTGTTACTTTGCCGTTGTTTTAGTCAAACAGCCGTTTGCTAACTACACCCATTTACTATTTTGGCACTAACTCCGACAATTGCAGAAGGTGCAATTATAGCCAGACTATTCGGCTTTTAGCACAAATACTCTGGGGATTACCGCCACAAAGGTGTTCAACTTAAATTTTATTTTGGGGATTGCTTGGGGCTAAACGTTGCCACAATGTCTGATACAGTGCTTCTGGCACTGTTGCATGTAGCGATCGCCCTAGTCGATTTTTTTTCTGGGCTGCTTGTAGGCAACTCAGTTGTGGGCAGATGTAGGCTGAACGCCCCATGCCCTGATCTAATTGTACATTTCCCGATGGAAAGACGCGGACAATCCGCCAAAAGTCTTCTTTTAAGCTTACTTTGCGGCAACTAATACAACGCCGATAATTCGGTTTCATTGGTCTATCATGACCCCAGGTTAGCATTTTGGTTATGAAAATTAAAGTTAGCAAGGCCAGCTTTTACTTATACCAAGTTGCTTTATTCCAAGTAATCATTAAGACTAGTATTGGTATTTATGGTATCAGAACTCAACAAGGCAATTAGTTAATCTTCATCACTACTGTCTAAAGAATCATCCTCTACTTCTTCAAGATTGTCATCTTCATCCTCCAGTTCCTCAAGTTCAATTTCATCTTCCTCTAGGTCATCTTCTTCTTGTTCTAGTTGATATTTGGCGCGTGCAGCAGCGAACTTGGCATCTTCTCCTGCGTGGTCATATTTGGCTTTATCTTTAATGTCTATTTTCCAACCAGTGAGTCTGGCTGCTAAACGAACATTTTGTCCTTCTTTACCAATAGCTAAACTCAGTTGGTCTTCTGCTACTAGTACGTGAGTTTGTCGGGTTTCAGGATCCATCAGACGCACTTCATCTACCCGTGCTGGACTCAAGGCGTTGGCAATATATGTTGCTGGGTCTGGTGACCAGCGAATCACATCTATTTTTTCACCGCGTAATTCGTTAACTACTACTTGTATTCGCGATCCCCTAGCACCAATACAAGCACCAACTGGATCAACATCGCGCTCAAGGGTATCTACAGCAATTTTTGTCCTAGGGCCCACATAACGAGACGGAGGATTAGCTTCGCGTGCTACTGCCACAATCCGCACTACTTCATCTTCGATTTCTGGTACTTCGTTAGCAAATAGATAAACTACTAATCCAGCATCAGCGCGGGATACCAATAATTGTGGCCCTCGTTGCTGACCTTGGGAAACTTTTTTGAGATATACCTTGAATGTAGCATTTGCCCGATAATTATCGTTGGGCAACTGTTCTCTTTTTGGTAATTCAGCTTCAACTTCTGGCTGACCAAAACCGCTGCTAACTGCCAAAATCACTGATTGTCTTTCAAACCGCAAAACTCTAGCTTGCAGTACGGTACTTTCCAAGTCTTGGAACTCTTCTTGCACCATCTGACGTTGTTGATCCCGGAGTTTTTGCGCCAGTACTTGCTTGGTTTGCATAGCAGCCATGCGACCAAATTCTCCTTGATCTGGAGTTACATCCAAGACCACAGAGTCTCCCAACTGCGCTTCGGGAGCGACTTGTTGTACTTCATCTAAGGAAATCTGATGGTCGGAGTTGTTGACTTCTTCGACAATAGTTTTCGTGGAAAGTACACGAAAACCTTCTCCATCAATATCAAGTTCTACTTCAAAATTATCAAAGTAATCTTCATCAAACTGTTTTCGCTCCAAATTTTGGGCGCGACGATATCTTTCGTAACCTTTAAGTAGTGCTTCTCTAATAGCTGATTGAACTGCTAAACGAGGTAAATTACGCTCACGACTTATACTTTCAATTAATTCTTTTAAACCTGGTAAAGTCACCATTGACATAAGTATTCTCCTTAAATTTTATTTAAGCGCACAGCAAAATTTAAAAGTTAAAAGTTAGGAGTTAAAGTTAGGAGTTAGAAGTTAGGATTTAGGAGTTTTAAATTCTAACTTTAAAACTCAAGACTCAAAACTTCACAATAAACTCTTAACTGTTAACTCTTAACTATTAACTCCTAACTCTCAACTCTTACCGTCGCTCATCTAGCTGCACCCTAGTAATCAAGGTGCGGGGAATTTCAACTACACGTCCTTTTTGATTTAAATAAACTTTTGTCTCATCCCGGCGAATCAACTGACCAGTCCACTCTTGCTGTCCATCGTGGGGTGGGGAAGTGGAGATAATTACAGGGAATCCTTTAAAGGAAATAAATTCCCTGTCAGTTACTAGTTGCCGCGAAATACCAGGACTAGACACTTCCAAGACATAAGCATCTGGAATAATCTCCGCCGCATCTAGGGAAGCTTCTAAAGCACGGCTCATTTTCTCACAATCATCTAAACCAGTGTCCTGCTGGGGATTGCGGATATCTACCCGCAATATTGGTGGACGTTGGTTAGTATGAAAAACTATGCCAACGACTTCTAAACCCAGTTGTTCTGCTACTGGTATCGCCAAATCTATAATTTGTGGGACTAAGGGATGAGTCATGCGAGAAATCAATAAAAAAAGTGGGCATCGACCCACTTCCTGCGATAAGGATATCTTCCAAGAAGTCTTGTAACGAACCTAATGATGGTTCGCCTCTAATTCGAGTTTAGCGCATTTCTTCAAGAGTCAATAGTCAATAGTCAGTTGTCAGTGGTTATTCCCCCATCTCCCTCATTCTCCCTCATCTCCCTCATCTCCCTCACTCCCTAGTTTTTGGAAGAGCAGGATTTTTATCTACAACTGGCTGGATAGGCGCTTTTGTTCTTGCCTGTCTGGTTTGCTCGACAATTTGTTCGATATCTTCTTGGGATAAACGTTGGACGTAATTAATCTTAATTTCTTCTAATAAGTCTGAAAATAAGCCCTGAATTTCTGAGAGTACGTGTTTTTTCTGGACTTCTGCTCCCAAGGCTTGGCTAAAGTGTTGCACTAATTGACTGGATAATTTTGCACCTACGGGATCTTCAACAGCGTTAACTATGGCTTTGTATAGGTTTGTTGTGATTTGGGTTGCTAGTTGTTCACTGAGTTGAGTCTGTACTTCTCCAATACCAGGTAGATTCTGGAGGTTGCGGTAGACTGGGACTTGATCGAAAACTGTGGTGATATTGTGACGCAAAAGGGCGACAATTTCTGGCTTGATTTTAGGTAAAACTTGATACACTACTGTTTGTAGGAAGATACTAGCGATCGCTTCTAGTTCGTTGACATTATTAATATCTATATAAGGACGCAGGTTTTGTTGTTGTGAAAGCCAGCGTGTGAGGTCACCGCGCTGAATCGAACCCTGCATTTGGTTAATCACTCTCACCACAACAATTTCTGTGAGTTCTTCGGCAAAATTAGCGACAAATACTTGATTTACTTGTCGCCGTAACGGTTGAAGATTTAATAGCTGTGCTTGGTCAAGGCGAACTACTACAGGTATAATTCGCAACCAGCGCAAAAATGGCAGCAATAAAAATAGGTCATACCAACGCCACAAAATTGCGTTTAACCAGCTAAAACTCGGATGGCGACGCCGCAGAAGAAAACAACGCACCAGCAGTTCTATCGCAAATAAACCTACAAAAGGTAAGTCAATCAACCAAAATCGGTCATAAAACTCGCCATTTTCACCAATTTGGCGGTAATAGTTGGTGGCAATTAAAGGTGCGATTTGTTTGTTGAAAAAATTAATCTCACTCAACCAGCCTTTTTGAGATAAGTAAGCCGGACTCCAAAAAGTAGCAAAGGCAACTTTTGCAGATTCATGGTTGGTGCGATCGCGCATTCGATTTTTAATTTTTTCTAGAGTCCCACTCTTACCAGCTGCTGCAAAGGGATTGCCATCGATCATATCTCTGCTGAGACGACTAACTTCTTCAAGCTGAGTCTTAACCTCTGGTGATGTTAACCCTGTTTGGCTAACTTGTTCTTCTAATACTTTGACTTTTTTAAGATAATTTTCCGTTTCTCTATTGGGTTCAATACCCTTTATTGGATCGTAAATCTGAATAATTTCGGGTATTCTTCGCAAATAGAAATCCCGCAAAGGTATGTAACTTAAATTAAACAATACTAAAGCTAAATTAACTATGGCAATCAATGCCATTAATCTTTCAAAGTATAGGTTATACCATTTTAAGGGTTTTCTATAACTCATTTTTAGTTATTTTTTATACAAATTTATCAAGATTCAAATTTTTCTAACTCATTATCATTATCTCAGTCAAGATACTTCTGTAGGCAGATGGCAAAAATCTCAACTTTGATACTAGTTAAATTTAATCAACAGATGTGTAATTAATCAAAAATTATGAATAATTGAAACAAAATGTTTAAAGAAACGTAAAATGCACCTGTTAAACTATATATCTTGTTGATTCCATTCAAAGGAGTTTTCAACTATGTGGTGTGGGTTTGGAAAATCAAGCATGACAATCGCTGCTTCCTGCTTGATAACTGCTAGTTTTGTAATTTCAAACACAACTTTTGCTGCGATTGAGCGTAGTTATTCGCCGCAGCAATTCCGTGCTGTGTTGAGAGGATTAGGCTATAACGTTAAAGTCACGAATACACCTCTCACTGATGAGGAAACTAAAAAAGCAATACGTGAATTTCAGAAGGGATATAAGCTATCTGTTGATGGCATAGCGGGGCCAAAAACTCAAAGTTTTGCCGCTAATATTGTTCAAATTCTGCAAGCGAATTTGAATGCGACGCTTAAACCAAATCCTCCTCTACCCCGTGATCATTTTTATGGGCCTCGTACAGAAGCTGCTGTTAAGGAGTTTCAAAAAAAGTATAACTTGCAACAAACTGGAATTGCTAATTTAGCACTGCGCCAGAAGTTAAATGAGGAGGCAAAGAAGGCTATTCAGCCTGGTACTCAGCCATCACCTCAACCAACATCTAGTCCGTCGCCAAGCCCCACAGCTACACCAACGCCAACGGCTACCCCGACGACTAGCCCAACACCAACACCGACGGCTACACCGACGACTAGCCCAACACCAACGCCAACGGCTACACCGACGACTAGCCCAACACCAACGCCAACGGCTACACCGACGACTAGCCCAACACCAACGCCGACGGCTACACCGACGACTAGCCCAACACCAACGCCAACGGCTACACCCACACCCTAGGAATTCACCAAGTTAATTCTGACACCCGAACTTCAAGTTCTCTGATTTGGTTCTTCTAAAGGTCTGCCTTTAGGGGTAGGCAGAATTGGGCGGCGGTCATCATAAGGCATGGGAATGTACTGTACAGTGGGTCGTCCTCCTTGTGGTTGTGGATACAAATCCATGAGTTCATAAATAGAATGGGGCAGTCCGACAGTTACGGGCAGCCCCATTTCTGTTGCTTCTTCAACTGTGATGGGATAGTCGTGGGTAACACGTCCGGTTGTCAAAGCTTCGATAATCGGTTCGATATTTTCAGGCGGAACTTTTTGTTTGGGTATATTATCTTTCAGCAGAGTCCGCACGAATCGCTGTACCTGCTGAATAGCTTTGCCTGCTTGGTCTGCCATAATTAGGGTTTGGTCATCCACATCACTGATGGGTTTATCTTTAACCACTTTGAGAATACTCGCTGCGGGTAAGTTACCCAGTTGAGGGTCAACTGGCCCCAGGACAGCGTTAGCATCCATAATAATTTCATCAGCGGCGAGGGCTAGCATCGTACCGCCACTCATTGCGTAGTGGGGTATAAACACAGTCACTTTTGAAGGGTGACGAATTAATGCTCTAGCGATTTGTTCAGTAGCTAAGACCAAACCACCAGGAGTGTGTAAAATTAAGTCTATTGGGACATCTGGCGGGGTGAGGCGAATAGCCCGCAATATCTGTTCTGAATCTTCAATGGTAATGTAGCGAGATAAAGGTATTCCTAGTAAGCTGATGGACTCTTGACGATGAATCAGCAAAATCACTCGACTTTTGCGTTCCTGCTGGAATTCCTGTAGGGCGCGTAAGCGTCGATATTCTACTTGACGTTTTTGCCAAATGGGTTGCAGGGAAGAGAGAAGAAGGAAAATCCAGAATATATCACCAATACCAAAGCCCATAAAATTGATGTTGTCAGAATAACGGTTGTCGTCATTATTGTGGCAAGTTATGAGCGATCGCAGGTCTATCTGAAGGTCTATTAGCAAGTAGAAACCAAATACCTAAAGTCGCAATAATTAAGCAATTTCATCTAAATTTACCCCTAACTGACGCAAACGTTCCGCTAACTGTTCAGCTTTTCTTTTTTCCAATCATTTGGTTGTAAAGTTCCTAATTGACGTTCTAATAGGCGCTTTTCTAATGTGTTTATTTTATGCAATCAGCATACAATAAGTATTGTAGCCAATTTTCATAAACTTATGATACCAGCAGTAATTAAACCCTCATTGTGGTTAGAGAAAGGTATTCTAATTGAAAAAGTCAATGGTGTGAATCTGTTTAAAATTACAGACGAATTGCAAGCTCGGATGGAGGAACTTGTTGATAAAAAAATCCTTAATTACCTCACACCACAAGAAGCGGCTGAAATTGAAGCGATAGGGGAATTAATCATAATTATTACCTATATGAATGGGATGATTGCTAATCAGGTGCAAAATTCCCAGGAAACAGAGACTTGGGAACAGAGATTAGAGAAAAATTAGTAAGCTAAAGCACATCTAAATTGCATAATCACCTGTGAAGGTAGTTGACTGATGACTGATGACTGATGACTGATGACACTCATCAGTCAACACAATTAAATATGCAACTTAAATGTGGAACAGCTTATCTCAAAAATGCTTTTTAGAGACGTTGCAATGCAAAGTCTCTAAATTTAGTTTATTGCATCAGAATTTGCCGGATTAAAATATTCATTACCTCATCTTGGTTACCTGTCGGTACTAGTGGACTCCAATCTCCGACGCTGGCGTAGCCACTAAGCTGCAATCTGTGAATTGTCCTGGTAACGGCTTTCTCAGAACCAATTAATAAATGCTTAACAGGTTCTCTGTTGGGAAACGG
This sequence comes from Nostoc sp. NIES-4103, assembly GCF_002368335.1. Lineage (GTDB taxonomy): Bacteria > Cyanobacteriota > Cyanobacteriia > Cyanobacteriales > Nostocaceae > Amazonocrinis. The sequence continues at coordinate 7,110,292 of NZ_AP018288.1, forward strand.
TTTTTCAGTTGATTGATTAAGGCTTGGTGTATTTAAACCTTCGCTCAAAAACTGTTCTAACTTTGACTGGGCAGAATTTTCTGATTGTGCCATGATGGTAGTCGTACTCCGATTGTGGATGTTACATAAAGGCGATCGCATCATCTTTGCGGGATTGGGCGATCGCCTTTATCATGTTTTTATATTAATGTATAATTTTATACTTTTTAACTACAAATTCAAAAATTTTTAATAAAAATTCTCAAGTTTTAACGGCTATAAATTATGCTTGGCTAGAGTAATATGAGCAAGAGTAGTTAACAGAAATACCTTCAATTTTAGGCTTTTATACCAGTTTAAAAAAAGTCAAAATTCAAGGTTAATCTAGACTTTTGATTTTTGACTGGCTAAACAAAAAGTAGGGGCGTACAGCTGTACGCCCCTATAGTCAAACCATGTGTGACAAAGATTTTTGCAAAAAATTTAATCTTCAGGTTCAATTCCCGCCGCCCGCAATTGTGCTGCTAGTCTTTCAGCACGTTGGCGTTCTTGTTCAGCTAATTCTGAACCCCAAAGTAGTAAATTTCCTTGTTCATCCCACCACCGTAACCACTTTCCTGTGCGGTTTTCGCGAGTACCTTCCCATACACCCAAGTAAAGATTCATTTCTCCTATCCAACAACGCTGGTTTTCATCTGGTTCTTTCAAAATGTATTGTTCGTTTTCATCTAAACAATACATTTCAATACTGCCGCTATTTGGTTCAAATATGATGTAGTTTGGTACTTTGAGAATACGTTCGTAAAAAAACCATTTGCCAGGCGGATATGTCGCTTTGATAGAATACTCTGTCTCCTGGGTATCGGAAATAAATTCCATCACAATTAAGGGAATATCACCCTCTAGTTGAGGGGTATAACTGCGTATTACTTGTTCTCTACTAACATTAATTTTGGGAATAAAAGCCCAATCAGGGGCTTTGATGACGATTTTGTTGTTTAAGGTGGCACAAATGCCGTAATTAGTTGTTGTTAGGGCGTTAGCTGCAATTTTTCCGGCTAATTGTAGGCTTTCTGTGAGTGCAGCTGCTAAGGCTGGTTGGTTGATGTTGTCCACTGGATCATTTGGCAATTTATAATCATCTGGCAATTTTTCCCAAGTGATTTTGTAGTCCTGAGTGACAATGGCTGTCATGGTTTTTTCCTTACTTTTTTCAGCCCCTCTCTGTAAAAGAGGGGTTAAGGGTGAGGTTTACTCGTCGTCAAGTTCTAAGTCTTCAGCTGTCAATTCTTGATGGGGGATGGCGGCGATGATTGCATCTATTACTTTGGCAACTGGTAAAATTTCGATACCAAAATCGGGGAATTTTTGCCCTTTAGGAACGATCGCTCTTTTAAATCCTAATTTAGCTGCTTCTTTTAACCGCAGTTCCATCTGGGAAACTGAACGCACTTGTCCGCCTAAGCCTACTTCCCCAATTAATACGGTACTTGGATCGACTATGCGATCGCGGAAACTAGCAACGATCGCGATCGCTATTCCTAAATCTACTGCTGGTTCTTCCACATTCAACCCGCCAGCGGAAGCGACATAAGAATCTAATTTTGACATGGGTATCCCCACCCGTTTTTCTAACACGGCGAGAATTTGCACTAAACGGTTGTAATCTATACCAGTACCAGCACGACGGGGCGACGGATAGCTGGTGGGACTGACTAAGGCTTGCAACTCGACGACAATGGGGCGAGTGCCTTCGCAAGCTACTACAATGGCTGTACCAGGTGCAGGATCATCACGATTACCTAAAAATAACTCACTGGGGTTAGGAACTTCCCGCAATCCATTTTGCACCATTTCAAAGATGCCAATTTCGTGAGTTGCCCCAAAGCGGTTTTTTACAGTTCTTAATAATCGATGAGAAGCAAAGCGATCGCCTTCAAAATACAATACTGTATCAACTAAGTGTTCTAAAACTTTCGGCCCGGCGATCGCTCCTTCTTTGGTGACATGTCCCACAATTAACATTGTGATGTCTTCGTGCTTTGCCACTTTCATCAACGCCGCTGTACATTCTCTCACTTGTGCTACGGAACCAGGCGCAGATGTAAGTGCCGGAAAGAACACAGTTTGAATACTATCAATCACTGCTAAATTGGGTCTTAGAGAATCTATCTCTTTTAAAATCTCCTCCAAATCAGTTTCCGGTAATACATATAAATCTGCGTCTATATGTTCTTCTGATTCGGAAGTTTCTACTGTTGTGCCATTTTTATCAATGGTTTCTACTGTTACTTTGCCTTTCTCATCACTAAGTATTTCTAAGGGTTTGGATACTCCCAAACGAGAAGCTCTTAACTTGACCTGTTGTCCTGATTCTTCTCCAGAAACGTAGAGGATGCGATATCTTTGCGCTAGTTGACTGGATACTTGGAGTAGTAAAGTAGATTTACCGATACCAGGGTCACCACCTATTAACACCATAGAACCAGGGACAACCCCACCACCAAGCACCCGATCTAGTTCTCCATAACCTGATTCCCAGCGCATGACTTGGCGATCGCTAATTTGTTCAAATGTCAAAGATGCGCGTGGTTTCGCTGGTTTTGCTGGTTTAGCGGTAGACTTACCATTATTCTGAGTAGCGTGCCAATTACCCACTCCCCCACGACTGGGTATATCTGCTAAATAAGGGCTGGTAGTTTGCTCTACTAAAGAATCGTAAGTATCACAATTGGGACACTTACCAAACCACTGGGAAGATTCTGCCCCACATTCGTTACAAACGTAAAAGGTTTTAGGTTTTGCCATTCTTAAAACTTATTAATTAATCTTAATGTTTCCTTAATTTTTTGGTCAAAACTAAAATCCATGAATAGTAATAATTGGAGCTTTTTCCCAATCAATTTCTGGAATGATATCTTAATATTATGGTATTAAAAATTAATCATGAAAAATTTTAGTTAAGGAGCGTTGAGAAACTTGGAAAGTCATAAAGAAAAAATCCTGGTGGTAGACGACGAAGCCAGCATTCGCCGGATTTTGGAAACGCGCCTTTCCATGATTGGCTACGACGTAGTGACGGCTGGCGACGGTGAAGAAGCTTTGGACACTTTTCGCAAAGCTGATCCTGACCTAGTAGTTTTGGATGTAATGATGCCAAAGCTAGACGGCTACGGAGTTTGTCAAGAATTACGTAAGGAATCGGATGTCCCTATCATTATGCTAACAGCCTTGGGGGACGTTGCCGATCGCATCACTGGATTGGAATTGGGCGCTGACGACTATGTAGTTAAACCATTTTCCCCCAAGGAATTAGAAGCTCGTATTCGCTCAGTGTTGCGGCGAGTAGATAAAACTGGTGCTTCAGGTATTCCTAGTTCAGGAGTCATACATGTAGGAAATATCAAAATTGATACGAACAAGCGCCAAGTCTACAAAGGCGATGAGCGGATTCGCTTGACAGGAATGGAATTTAGCCTCTTAGAGTTACTGGTAAGTCGCTCTGGAGAAGCTTTTTCTCGTTCAGAAATTTTACAGGAGGTGTGGGGTTACACACCAGAACGTCATGTAGATACTCGTGTAGTAGACGTGCATATCTCCCGATTACGAGCAAAATTAGAAGATGACCCCAGTAACCCAGAATTGATTCTCACCGCGCGAGGTACTGGTTATCTTTTCCAGCGGATAATTGAACCAGGGGAGGAGTAAAAAGCAGGGGAGATGGGGAGATGGGGAGATGGGGAGCAGGGGAGTAGGGGAGAATAACTAATAGCCACTGACCACTGACCACTGACAACTGACAAATGACCAAACCTGATCCCAATCGAGTTTTACGGCGTCTACCCATTTTTGTCGGCTCTTTAGGCGCTGTACTTTTGCTAATTAACCGTTTGTTGACACCAGAATTAACAGAGTCCCAATCGCGTGGAGATGTGCTGGGTGTAATTTTGAGTGCGGTGTTGATTTTAACAGGTTTAATTTGGCAGCAAGTACAGCCGCGATCGCCTGATGCTGTAGAACTAACTGGAGAAGAAGGTTTTATCTTAGCGCCAGATTTACCAGAAGCCGTGAAAACAGAGCTAGCCTGGGCATCACACTTATTATTGACTAATACAGTGACGCGATCGCTCGTAGTTTTCTATCAAGGTAAAATTTTGTTACGTCGCGGTATTCTGGGCCCTAAATCTGAAGTAATACCAGGCCCAATCTTGAAACAAGTATTAGAAAAACAAAGGCCAATTTATTTAGTTGCTTTAAAAGTCTACCCAGGACGCATTGAATTTGATTATTTGCCAGAAAACACTCAAGGTGTAATTTGTCAACCAATTGGTAACCAAGGTGCTTTAATTTTGGGAGCAAATGCACCTCGGAGTTACACTAAACAAGATGAAAATTGGATTGCAGGAATTGCTGATAAATTAGCTGTTACTCTTGAAGAGTTAGGAGTTAGGAGTTAGGAATTTTTAATTTTTAACTTTTAATTTTTAATTAAAAACTGATTGGAAAATTGAAAGCTTCATGCAAATTATTTATTGGTTATTAGTTGTACTAATGGTTGTAGGAATCATCGGTGCTGTGGTTCCTGCTATTCCTGGTACAAGTTTAATTTTAATTGCAATTATTATTTGGGGATTCGTTAGTAGTTCCTTTGCAGCTATTAAAATACCACTCATCGTTACAGTTATTGTGTTAGTCCTGAGTGTGGGAGTTGATTTTTTAGCTGGCTACTTAGGTGCAAAACAAGCAGGCGCTAGCAAGTGGGGACAAATTGGTGCAATTGTAGGTTTATTGCTAGGATTTTTTGGATTACTGCCAACTTTACCTTTTGGAGGGCCGCTAGTAGGAATTTTATTTGGGCCTTTGTTGGGAGCGATTATTGGTGAATACATTTACCGTCGTCAATTCTGGTTAGCAGTTAAAGCTGGCGTAGGAATTGTCGTAGGCACATTAATAGGGAATTTAATTCAGGGAGTATTAGCGATCGCAGCAGTTATAGTTTTTTTATTCACAACTTGGCCGCAAGTATTTGGTGGATAAAATTAATGTAGTGGCAATTGATGAATTGCCACTACAAAATATAGTTTGGCTTAAGTCCTATAAGCCCATCTCCAATTTAATACTAAGCTGATTGCAAAGCATTTCTGGCTTCAATTGCCACTGGTTCCACTTGATCATTCGTGAGAGTTTTTAATACAGATTGAGCATCTGCACCACCCAAACGAGTCAAGGCTTGCACAACTCTGTAGCGGATTTGCCAATCTGGATTAGTAGCATAAGGAGTTAATAAAGCAACTGCTTCTGGATTTCCTAACTCACCAAGGGCGCTAATAGCCGCAGTTTGGACTAATTCATTCTCTGAGGTGAGTGCTTCTTTGAGTAGATTAAAGGCTCGCGGATCGCCCAATTCTCCTAATGTAGCGATAATACTAAATTTTACTAGCCACTCAGGGGATTGATGGTAAACCCGCTCTAAATCTTCAAAAGCGCTGTGTATTTTCAAAGCGCCTAAACTGTCTGCGGCTGCTGCTTGCACATCAACTTCAGTGTCATTAAGCAAGCGATCGCGCAATATTTCCAACGATAACTCTAGATTTTGTGTACCGAGTGTATTCAACTGACTCACCGCTGAGTACCTCACTCGTGAATTGCCATCAGCAATAGCAATTTGAATCAGTTCAAAAGCGATCGCAGGTTCTAGTTCGCGGATTTGATTTACTGCACGCAAGCGATCGCCCAAATCCTCAGAACCTAGCAATTGCCTTACAGACTCAGGAGTAATACTCATCTAATAATCCTATTTTCTCAAAGTAATTTTAAAAGTAGTCAAGAGTCCACAGTCCATAGTCAAAGAGTTTTTGACTATTGACTATTGACCAATGACTAATGACAACTGACTAACTAGCAGCCATTGCCCGAATAATATCACCACGAGTGAGGATACCAATGACTTGACCCGCGCTGTCAAGTACAGGTAAGCGGTGGACGTTGCGATCGTGCATCAGTTTAGCTGCTTCTTTTACAGTTTTATCAGGGGAAATAGTTATGGGGTTTTTGCTCATCACTTCGCCAACAGTTTGCCCCAATGCTTTATGCAAGTCCCGTTCATAAGTGGCAGGGTTTTGTAGATAAATGACGCTATCAAGAAACATGATATATGCTGGAGGAGTAACACCAGTTTCTTGCCACATCAAGTCAGTTTCTGAAATAATGCCCACCAATTTCTCGGCATCATCCACAACAGGTAGCCCACTGATGCGTCGTTCTGCAATGATTTGCACGGCTTCCTGGAGTGGAGTTTCCGGCCGAACAACAATGGGGTTATGGGTCATTACATCGGCAACGGTTTTAGGCATTTGCTTACTGACACCTTCGATCAAAGTCTCTGCGATTATTGTAGAAAATTACGGCTCTTAACCTGATTGAGTTAATACATTGTTACGTCAGTTGTCAGTGGTCAGTTGTCAGTGGTAGGGGCGGGTTTTGCAATCTTACTCAATTATTAGCAAGTTAATTGGCTAAACCCGCTCGTACAGTTGTCAGTTGTCAGTTGTAATTAGTTATTCTCCCCATCTCCCTCATCCCCCCATCTCCCTCATCCCTCTCATCCCTCTCATCTCCTTTAAGGCTTCAATAATTTGACTATTCGCTTGAGGAAAAGCAAACTGTTCTAGTTCATTTAAGTTTACCCAGCGAATCTCATCACATTCCAGGGGTTGAGGAATACCTGCAACTAAACGACATTGATGCACTGTCAGCGTTACGCGCAAGTGAGCATAAGTGTGGTCAATGGTAATTAAATGTTCTCTAACTTCAATCTCGATTCCGAGTTCTTCATAAATTTCCCTTTGAATACACTCTTGGACGGTTTCACCAGGCTCGATTTTGCCGCCAGGAAATTCCCACAAACCACCCATTGCACCTTCCAAACGACGGCGATCAATTAAAATTTGCCCTTGGTCGTTCCAAATTACGGCAACACCAATAATTTTATGGGGTGGCAAAGCACTAATTTCACTCGTAGTTTGTGTCATATTTGATTAAATATAAATAATGATTAGAAATTAACAGCTAATAATTTTTGACTATTAAGTAATAACAATAACTCGGCAGTTGGCTGAGATATCTGCCGAGTTATTGTTAGAATACACCCCTAATAGATGGTGAGTTACACTTAGCTATAACGCACCCAATAATATTACAATTTACTTTCTAAATGGACTCTAAGTATAGTTTTAGTGAATCAAGCGGCGTTAGCATCCTTATAGTTAAGTCTGAATGAATTTTGCTAACGCATCGCTGCGAATTCAAGAATTAGAGGTAAGTTAAGTGATGATTCAGCATGATACTAATTTTCGATTTTCTTCCCCATGATTAGCACGAGGTAGAAATCTAACAATGTACAATTTTATATCGAAAACTACAGATTGCTAATCATTTTCGTTATTATTAGTATCAGTTCCTTGCAATGCTAATTCAAAGTTCATTCTCTGTTCAGCATTACGCAAGAAATAACCACTAATCATGGCTGAAGCTAGTAGCCGACCAAGACTTTCGCGGCTTGTAGTGACGGTGACACCAAAGTGTTCTGAGGGTAAGTTACCCAACAACCCTACAATGTTGCGTTCCATCACTTGAAAAACTTCACTAGAATTAGGCTTGGATAGCTGAGTAACTGTTTCTGGACTCAAAGATTTAACGTACTGCCACAGCAAATTCACAGTTTCAGACTCGCTTGACTCACTATTAAAAAATTCTGAAACTCGATTGGATGGGTTATTCACGTCGTACCTCCTGTACTTCAATTACTATCTAGTAGTGTTTGTAACTTGAATAATAAACGCCTGTTTGTTTTATTTGACTTGGCTAAGTATTAACTGTTCCTGTCAACTAATGTAACAGGCGAATTCTCACATGGAAGTCGGTGTAACCGTACCAAAAGCAGCGTATTTTCTCGCCTATTGGTCATTAGTTATTTGTCCTTCGTCCTTTGCAAATGACAAATGACAAATGACAAAGGACTAACTCGCCAAATATTCATCCATACTTGCTTTAGACTTACGGAGTTTAGTTAAGGCTTCCCGCTCAATTTGCCGTACTCGTTCGCGGCTAATATTCAAGATTTCGCCGATTCTGGCAAGAGTTAGCGCTTGTCCGTCGGTTAACCCAAAGCGCAAGGTGATCACTTCCCGTTGTTGGGGGGTAAGTTCTTCCATCAGGCGTTCTAAGTCATTAGACAAGGAAGATTGCATGACAAACTCTTCTGGAGAAGCGCCTGGATCTTCCAACATTTCTCCGAGTTCGGTGTCGTAGTTATCCCCTAACCGTAAATCTAAAGATAAGGGCAAACGCGCTTTTTCTAGATACTCCCGTACTTGCTTGGGAGTTAATTCCAATTCTTGAGCTAGTTCTGAAGCTGTAGGGGCGCGTCCCAATCTTTGAGATAATTGGCGCTGAGCTTTTTTAATCTTATTTAATTTTTCGGTAATGTGAATTGGTAGGCGAATAGTACGAGCTTTTTCTGCGATCGCTCTTGTAATTGCTTGACGAATCCACCAATAGGCATAGGTAGAAAATCTGTAACCTTTGGTGGGGTCAAACTTTTCTACCCCGCGCTGCATACCAATGCTGCCTTCTTGAATCAAGTCGAGTAAATCGACGTTGCGCTTAATATACTTTTTGGCAACGGATACCACTAGCCGCAAGTTGGCTTCTACCATCTTACGCTTGGCAATTTCACCATGAGCGATCACTGCGTTCAATTCTGCTGTTTCTAGCTTTGCCGCTTTTGCCCACTCTTCTGTTGTCGGTTGACGACCCAACTGGGTAGCAAGATCTTCCCTCATGTCGTACAACGCGGTTGAACGTTGTACTTGTTTGCCATAAAAAATTTCCTCCTCGTGAGTTAAGAGTGGCACACGGCCAATCTCACGCAGGTAAGTCCGCACTAGGTCTGTGGCTGTTGGAGCGGTCTTCATGGCGCTACTCTTTGGTAATGATGGGTTTTCAGGTAGAGTCATTTACTTAGTGGATGATCTTTAAGGGCGCTAACCAGTGAGACTGGGAAACAATATGTCGCTTAGAATTTACGCAGCCGAGATTCTCATCTGCTCATATGAATCAAAATTAGGGTCTTAACTGCTAGACCTTACAGTTATCTCCTTGCTTTCACAAGTATCTATAGTTAGATAAAAGGTAGTAAGAGTGAGATTTTTTGTATTTAATGATTATAAATAATTGTAACATTTATGAGAAAAATTGGAATATGGGATAACCCTGAATTTCTCAGGTGTTTTAGTTCATACACTATCTAATTCGTAATTCGTAATTCGTAATTCGTAATTTTTGGCTTTCAGACTCTTACCTGTAGGGGGAGCTGCAATTAGGAGTCGTCACAATCTACTACTGGCTTAGCTCCTGCTTTGTCCAATCAATCTCATCAAGCAATGTCATTGCCTGATGAGATTGGGCTTCGCCCAGTTGTTTATAGAGTAATAGCCATCAGTTGCGATCGCAAAAATTGTCATTTCTTTCAAAACTTTTTGGAACTCTACTTATATGATCTCTGTAGACGAAAACATAATCTACTCATATTTGTTAAAATATCTCAATGGAAACAATAAATATTCTTTTATAATAATTGCTTAATTTTCCTTGTAAATACTGCTTAATGCAGATTGAGATGGGGAGTGGGGGGCAGGAGAGCAGAGGAGCAGTGGAAGATGAGGGGGATGAGGGGGATGAGGGGGATAATTCTTCACTTTTAACTATTTACCAATGCCCCATGCCCCATGCCCCATGCCCCATGCCCCATGCCCTATGCCCCATGCCCTAAAAGCATTCCTAACGATTGGCGCAGTACTCTTGGATGACTTTTACGTCTAAAGTAGTATTTTGTAAAGAACGAATGGCGGCAACAGTGGCTTTTGCCCCGGCGATGGTGGTAATGATGGGAATTTTGTAAGCCAAGGCTGTGCGGCGGATTAATCTAGCATCAGTGTGGGCTTCTTCCCCAGAAGGCGTATTGATGATCAGTTGGATTTTCTGATTTTTAATGGCATCTAGGACATGGGGGCGTCCTTCATGGAGTTTCAGCACCAACTCAATATCTAATCCCTGTTCTTGGAGGACTTGGCGTGTGCCAAATGTAGCCATGACAGTAAAGCCCAGATCAATAAATTCCCTAACTACAGAAACAGCGGCGGCTTTGTCGCGATCGCTCATGGACACAAAGACAGTACCTGTTAAAGGTAAACGTTCTCCTGCACCTAACTCTGCTTTGGCAAAGGCGCGTCCAAAATCACTGTCAATTCCCATGACTTCACCAGTAGAGCGCATCTCTGGGCCTAATATCGTATCAGTTCCAGGGAATTTATTAAACGGTAATACCGCTTCTTTAACGGCAATGTGAGAGGGGATAACTTCTTGTGTAAAACCTAGCTCCTCTAAAGTTTTACCCGACATAATTAAGGATGCTAGTTTTGCCAAGGGAACACCCGTGGCTTTAGAAACAAAGGGCACTGTCCGCGAGGCGCGGGGGTTGGCTTCTAAAATGTAAACTTGGGGAGAATAACTTTGAGCGCCGACAACAGCAAACTGAATATTCATCAACCCCACAACTGAGAGAGACTGTGCTAATTGCACTGTCCAGGTGCGAATTTGATTCAGTACTGCTGGTGGTAAAGAAATCGATGGTAATGCACAAGCAGAATCTCCAGAGTGAATTCCTGCTTGTTCGATGTGTTCCATGATACCGCCGATCACTACTCTTCCTGTGTGGTCAGCGATCGCATCCACATCTACTTCAATGGCGTTTTCCAAAAACTTATCAATTAAAATCGGATGGTCTGGTTCTACTTGTACTGCAAAAGTCATGTAGCGTTCCAATTCCGTATCCGAATAGACGATTTCCATCGCTCGACCCCCAAGTACATAGCTGGGACGCACCACGACTGGATAACCAATACGTTTGGCTACAATTAGGGCATCTTCGTAACTCCTGGCTGTACCATTGGGCGGTTGGGCAATATTCAACTGTTTGAGAATTTTTTCAAAACGCTCTCTATCTTCTGCTGTGTCGATAGAGTCTGGTGATGTTCCCCAAATTTTAGGAATTGGTAAACTCTCCCCAGTACCCAGTCCCCAGTCCCCAGTCCCCAGTCCCTGCAAATATTGCTGGAGGGGAACAGCTAGCTTCAATGGTGTTTGTCCGCCGAACTGGACAATTATACCTACAGGGTTTTCAGCTTCGATGATGTTGAGGACATCTTCTTTAGTCAACGGCTCAAAGTAAAGGCGATCGCTAGTATCGTAGTCTGTAGAAACTGTCTCTGGGTTGGAGTTGACCATAATTGTCTCGAAGCCTGCTGCTTTTAAAGCATAGGAGGCGTGACAACAACAGTAGTCAAATTCAATTCCCTGTCCTATTCTGTTAGGCCCACCACCCAAAATCATCACTTTCGGTTTGGTAGTTGGCAAAACTTCCGTTTCTTCTTCGTAGGTGGAGTAGTAATAGGGAGTAAATGCTTCAAATTCAGCAGCGCAGGTGTCCACAGTTTTATAAACTGGAATTACACCCAGCTGTTTGCGGTAAGTGCGGACTTCATCTTCGCTGGTTTTGGTCGCATAAGCAATCTGGCGATCGCTAAATCCATCGCGTTTGACACTATAAAACTGCTCTTTTGTCAACTGTTTTAAGGGTGTCCGCTTCAGGAATTTTTCCACCTCTAGCAGGTGTTGCAGTTTATCTAAGAACCAAGGGTCAATACCTGTAAGTTCGTAAATGTCCTCACTAGTGATTCCTTGTTGCAAGGCATGACGTACAGCGAAAATGCGATCGGGGTTGGGTGTGCGTAGCAAAGCGCGAATTTGTTCACCGCTGGGCAATTTTTCTGCTTTGTCGCAACCCCAGCCAGCACGGCCAGTTTCCAGAGAACGCAGCGCTTTTTGGAAAGATTCGTTAAATGTCCGCCCAATGGCCATTGCTTCCCCTACTGACTTCATTTGTGTTGTCAGCACAGGTTCGGAACCGGGAAATTTTTCAAAGGCGAAGCGGGGAACTTTGGTAACTACATAGTCAATGGTTGGTTCAAAAGATGCGGGAGTTTTTTTGGTGATGTCGTTGTTAATTTCATTCAACGTGTAGCCAACCGCCAGCTTTGCGGCTATTTTGGCAATGGGAAAACCCGTAGCTTTAGAAGCCAAAGCAGAACTCCGAGAAACACGGGGATTCATTTCAATGACAACCACATCCCCAGTTACAGGATTGACAGCAAACTGGATGTTGGAACCGCCAGTTTCCACGCCAATTTCGCGGATGATTTTAATCGCCATGTCCCGCAACCGTTGGTATTCTTTATCAGTGAGCGTTTGGGCGGGAGCAACGGTAATTGAGTCGCCGGTGTGGATGCCCATCGGGTCAAGGTTTTCGATGGAACAGATAATCACGACGTTATCTGCTAAGTCGCGCATCACTTCCAATTCGTATTCTTTCCAGCCGAGTAGGGACTGGTCGATGAGAATTTGGGAAACGGGACTAGCATCTATACCTACCTGTGCCATTTCTTCAAATTCTTCTTGGTTGTAGGCAATACCACCGCCAGTACCACCCATTGTAAAGGCAGGGCGGATAATTAACGGGTAAGTACCAATGCGGCGAGCGATCGCTTTGGCTTCTTCTAAAGATGAGGCGGTGCCACTAGGACACACGTCTACCCCAATCTTGGCCATGGCTTCGTTAAAAAGTTTTCTATCTTCAGCTTTCTCAATCGCTGGTAACTTCGCCCCGATTAATTCGACATTGTACTTTTCTAAGACACCATTTTTTGCTAAGGCGACGGCAATGTTGAGGGCAGTTTGTCCTCCCATTGTTGGTAGTAGGGCATCAGGACGTTCTTTGGCGATGACTTTTTCTACTAATTCTGGTGTTAGTGGTTCAATATAAGTGCGATCGGCCGTTTCTGGGTCGGTCATGATTGTCGCTGGATTGGAATTGACCAACACCACCTCATAACCTTCTTCTCGCAGTGCTTTGCAGGCTTGGGTACCAGAGTAGTCAAATTCACAGGCTTGTCCGATGACAATAGGGCCAGATCCTAACAGTAGTATTTTTTGCAGGTCTTGACGGCGGGGCATAGTCTTTGGGATGGGGTAGGAGAATACAAATCCTGATTATTTTAAGATTCTTTCCCCCTGGTTATGTTGTTTCTTATCAAGTTTTCCAGGTTTGATTGCAAAAAAGGCAGAGGGATGGGGGGATGAGGAGATGAGGGAGATGAGGGAGATGAGGGAGATGAGGGAGATGAGGGAGATGAGGGAGACAAAAAGAATAACTCTTAGCTAACTCCTGCATCCTACCTTGTAACAATTGACAACTGACCACTGACAACTGACTATCTTTTTTTAACAGGTTTTAGTTTAAATATTTCTCAAGAAATAACTTTTAGGAGTTTTACAATGTTTTTCAGCTAAACTGATGATTTTTAGAATGGTTATGTATTTTTTTAAGTAAAAATAACTAACATTTAACTGTGAATAGAATAGCTTAAATAAAAATACTTCCTAACAAGCTAATTGCTAATAATTTTTATTATATATTTTGTTACTGATATTACATATTGTGAGGTTTTATGTACTTAGATTAAAAATGGCAGAGAGATCATACTGCTCTCTGCCATTCTTTATATTTTTTTAAGACTTAGTGCTTCAAGTTCAACTGAAATAAGAAGGTGTTAGTTCTGAGCAGGTTGAACAAAGCCCAAGGTTAAACTATCCTTAGCTAGGAAGTGAGCCAAATGGTAAGCTCTTTCTTCAGTCTTTAACAGAATTTTCTCGTACAAATAGCGTGTGCCACGATCGCCCAAACTTTCTGCCTGAGCAGCTTGGCGACGAATCACGTTAATAATAGCTTGTTCTGCTGCTAGGTCATTTTCTACCATCTTGCGGGCAGAAAATACACCATCGGGTTCTGGCTCAAAACAGGTTAATTCTGCTAATTTACTAAAGCTAGCGGCTGGCACACCGCCCAGTCCGTTCAAGCGTTCGCCAATTTCATGCACGTGATCTTGAACTTCTTCGTAGCTTTCGCTAAAAAATTGATGTAGTGAGTAAAACTCTGCACCCTCAACTACAAAATGGTGTTTTTGGTACTGCAAGTACAGTGCTTGAAAACTAGCTAAGACTACGTTAAATCCTTCTGTGACTGGAGCAGTAACACTGCGATCCAGTAATACAGGATTGTCATAAACCTGACCAAAATTTTGTAACAAAGTGTGTGTATCAGCCATGTTCTCCTCGCTTTTTAGCAGTTATGATTTTTAACTGCTTAGTCTCTACATATTAACATTTTAAAAATAAATGCAAGCCCCATCAATATCATAAAAATTTGAAAATTTTTGTCGTTAAAAGTGCAAACATTTCTTCTTGAGAAATTTTTGTCATATCCATCACTTAGTAGATGACAATTATTTTCCTAGAGAAAGGAAAGAGAAAAGGATAGGATTTTTGTTTTCTTACATACAAAAGCTACTTTTGCCAAAACAGGACTGACGTAAACAATGGGCGAAACTCTTATTTTTAGGTAGCGGTGATTAATGAATTGTCGCTACAAACTGTAGTGTCGCGTGAGTCCTGAGAGTATTGCTCTAACCCCTGTTTCTCTAAAATTTCCTCAACAACAGGGAATTGTGACAAATTTTTTATATTTTTTTGATGTAGTAACTGAGAATTGTTTGCACTTAAGGTATCCTAATAAGAGAGGCTGTATTCCCAAAAGGGCTAAATATTAGGGAGTAAAAGCACAGTAGTTAATGCAAGTTTGTCGCACTTTGGGGGCTAGTTTCTTGAAATCGTTCAGTTCACAAATAGAAAGCAAGCACACTGTAGAGGTCAATTGGGCAGATCGTTGGCAGGTATATCAACGCCTACAGGAACTAGACATTCCCTGTTGGTGTGAGACTAACCAACCATTGCGAGTTGAAATTGGCAATCCCACCGCAGCTGTTCAACTTTGGAACGTGATGCGGCGATTGACAGCCTCTCGTCAAGACTTGATTTGGAATCTTGAACACTGCTGGCGTAGTCGTCACTAAAAGTTTCCAAAGGTTGCTGTTTCAAACTTCTCAGTTAATGTCTTAGGCACACCTTAGTTAAAAAAATTAGGTTAAACAACATGAGTGCATACTACAGTACAGAAATCTCGGAATTTTGCCTTGAAGGAAGGTTTATCGATTTCGTAATTAAAGATGGCTATAAGCTAAAAGGCTTATTGTTAGCGACTGCTGAGGGTGAATGCTACGTTAAACTGGCTAAACATTTAAGGGCGACTTTTGACTGGAGATTACCGCGAGGTACTTGGTTACAAGTTGTTGGTGAAAAAAAGCACGAACTAAAAAACGATAAAATTACATTTAAAGCTGAGCGTGTGATGGCAGCGCGAAGCGAGATGGCGAAAGTTCAGGCTGTCACTGCATTACAAGAACCTCCAGCAGTTGATAGCGCCAAGACAAAACCAGCCAAGACTAAAGCCACAATTTTAGTGTGTCAAAAGTCCGATTGTATGAAACGTGGTGGTAAAGGGCTTTGTCAGGCATTGGAGGCAAGTTTAAGCGATCGCGGTTTGGAAGACCAAGTTACTATTAGAGGTACTGGCTGTATGAAAAACTGCAAAGCTGGCCCTAATTTGGTAATGCCAGATAAAACCCGCTACAGCCGTATTAGTGCGGCAGAAGTCCCTGCACTCATGGATAAGCATTTTGCTGAAAAAGGTTTGGAACAATTTCCAGAAAATAGCAGTCAAGTAGAAATATCTATGCCACGCTTTGCTGATGCTGCTGGCTAAGTCTTTAAATATATTAATGAGAAAGTTTAATAATAAATATTTTTTGTTCTCCTCAAGAGCTATTAGACCTTTTGCAAATTTTTAGCAAAAGGTCTGTTCTTTTTTTATCTCACGCAGAGGTGCAGAGTCGCACAGAAGAACGTGAGAGTGTAATCTCGATGTCTGGAAAGTTCTGTAAAGTGGGGGTTTGTATTTTATTCACCTTCATCAGCTTTACATGGAATCAAGTCGGCGACGTAGTTGGCTGCTGAAGCTATCAATGACGGTAACGACTACTAACAGCACTAACATCATGGTTGTGGCTTTGTTGTACTCGAAGCCGTCGATGTAAGTTTTTAATTGAAAGCCAATACCGCCTGCACCAACTACACCCAACACTGAAGCAGCACGGATATTGTATTCAAACATCCATAAGGTGTAACCTAATCCCAAGGGCAATACTTGAGGAAGAATACCGTATTGAGCAATTTGTAATCTTGAGGCTCCGATAACTTGCAAAGATTCTAAAGAACGAGGATTAACAGCTTCAATTGCTTGTTGATAGAACTTTGCTAGGTAGCCTATGGTGTATATTCCTAAAGCTAAAGTACCAGCTGGCGCGCCTAATCCGGTGGCGGCAACAAAAATTAGCCCCAGAATAATTGAGGGAACTGAACGTACAACATTTTGCAGTAAATTAGCTAGCGATCGCAACCAACTAGGAGCAACATTGCTAGCGCTAGCTACAGCTATTGGTACAGAAATAATTGCACCAATGGTAGTTCCCCATAAAGACATCTGTATGGTTTCAATTAGTGCCTTAATTGCTATATCTACAACTTTGAAATCGGGAGGAAATAATCTAGAAATAAAGTTTGTAATGTGCGGCCAACTGGATTTTAGCAATTCAAAATCTACTTTCAGTCCTTGCAAAGCCCAAGCATAAACTACAACGGTAATTAATAGGATGAATAGAGGACTCATCCAAAGGTAACGACGTACAAATTTTAAATTAAAGAAATAATTCACTGAGAAATATGACTGATCTATTCAACTAGAAATTTCAGCAAATTGAGCTTGCAAGTTATCACAAGGCCCTTCATAAACGACACGTCCAGCATTTAAGACAATGGCTCGTTGGGCATATTTTGCTGCTATGCCCAAATCGTGTAAAACCGCTACAATGGTCATGCCTTGTTCGGTGTGCAACTCAGATAAAGTCTGCATAACTTGTTGAGATGCCACAATATCCAAACCTGTGATGGGTTCATCGGCTAAGAGAATTTGTGGAGATTGAATTAAAGCACGAGCGATCGCTACTCGTTGTTGCTGTCCTCCACTAAGTAAACTAGTTTTTTGATCGGCTAGCTGTCTTAAACCCAACTGTTCTAGTAATTCTAACGCCAAAAGGCGATCGCGTTTGGGAAATCCTAACAATGTCTGCCAAGTTGTCCTTGCACCCAAGCGTCCACACAAAACATTTTCCAGCGCTGATAATTGCCGAATTAATCCGCCACCTTGAAACAACATGCTGACGTCGCGGCGGATTTGGGGCAATGTTTGGGGAGTCATGACCACATTATTAATGCTAATTTCTCCTTTTACTAGTGGCACTAACCCAACTAGCGATCGCAACAATGTAGACTTTCCTGCACCATTCAGTCCTAGCAAAACCACAAACTCGCCGCGCTTAATTTGGCAATTAACCCCGTTGAGTATAGGACGATTCAGAGAAGCAGCGTAAGCCGTCTCTACGTTGTGACACTCAATTACATAATCACTCATCCTACACCTCGGTCAATTTCACTGTTGCATTGGGATAAAAGTCAGTTGTCAGGAGGCAGGAAGGGGTAAAGAATTATTTCCCTCATCCCCCTCATCCCCTGCACCTCCCCTGCACCCCCGCCCCCCTGCTTCCTTATGGTTCTATGCCAACACGCTGGAGGGCTTCACGGACTGGTGCTAGGTGACTATTATGATCAACTTTCACTAATTCGGTGGAGTTATACAAGTTACTTAGCAGTTTGTTATTTTCTGACTGATTTAACTTGAGAAGGGCGTTGACAATTCTTTCTTTTTCAGTATCAGGGACATCATCATCAATGGCGATACCGTGGGCAGGTACACCGGAGATTCTATGCAGTACGCGCAATTTACTTTTTTCTTCTGCCGTAATATACGGAGAATTTAAAGCATATTCAGATACGGCAGCTACATCAGCTTGACCCCGTACTACTGCTTGCAGTGCTTTGCCATAATTACCACCGTAGGTAACTTGTCCGAAGAAACCATCCAAGCGATCGCGATCGGGTACAAATCCCTCTTTGACCAATTCACTGACAGGGAAAATAAACCCTGAACCAGAGGTGGGGGAAGTAAAGGCCATTTTTTTGCCCCGCAGTTGTTCTAAGGTTGCTTTGGCTGAATCTTTGGTTGTCAGGGGGCTATTATTAGGAACGACAAATACTGAGTCGTATGTGTATCTTCCCGAATAGTTGGGA
This sequence comes from Nostoc sp. NIES-4103, assembly GCF_002368335.1. Taxonomy (GTDB): domain Bacteria; phylum Cyanobacteriota; class Cyanobacteriia; order Cyanobacteriales; family Nostocaceae; genus Amazonocrinis. The sequence goes on from NZ_AP018288.1 coordinate 7,128,586, forward strand.
CGTACTTCAGCTAAGTACAGCTTTGCATTGGCTAGTTGTTCGGCTTTCAAAGCTGGACGGCTACTTAAGAAAGACACATCAGCTTGATTTACTTTCAAGGCTTCTACAGCAGCAGTATCATCACCAATCTTGGCTTGCACTGGAATTCCTAACTCTTTCGATAAAAAAGTTCCGACGGCATTTGCTTTATTTTGCAAGTCTGTGGAATCAGAACGACTGGGAAATACAACTGTCAATGTCTCCAGCTTTTGGGCAACTGAGGGTGACGCTTGTTGACTAGTAGTGGAGTTAGTGTTTGTGTCCTGTGTACATCCTGTGATGCTGATCGCTAAACCTGTCAGAGCTACTAATGTCCCTCTAGCAGCCAACAAGCCTTTTTTGCTCACACTCATTTGCTATTCTCCATTAAAAATTATTAGCAGTATTTTTGCAAATTAACTTCAACTATCATTTAAAAATGTTTATAACCTTTGAGAATAAAAGTCAATCCAGTTGACAAAAAGAGGCTGGTGAGATGGCAATAATGTTCAGTTAACAATACCTTCGCTAAAATGCTCTCACCTTAGAAGATCTTGCCTTAACCGATATCTGACAAATCCCAGCTTTTATATATAACTAATCCTTATGAAATTGATTAGCTTTCAACTCTTGTTGTATGGTATGCTTCGCCTTATGTATTTGCTTAAGCGCTTAGTGTATCCCGTTAATATCCATTAGTGGCTAGAACACAATTCAGTGAGACAAGGTTTTGTCAGTTCTAAAAATGGGAGAATATTTTGTATGACAAGTAATAATGCTAACGTTAGTCAAATAGTTCAGTCATCATATGATGAGTTCTATTCACGCCAACAAAGTACATGGCGAGAACTTGGGGGTAAGTATAAAGCGAACAACATTTTATCTGTCTGCGAAAATTACAACTTCAAAAAAGTACTGGAATGCGGTGCTGGCGAGGGAAGTATACTTAAATTTTTAGATGAATCAAGTAACTTTACTGAGCTATACGCTATAGAAATATCTGAAAGTGGAATATCAGAAATCAACAAGAGAAACCTGCCAAAATTGCAAGAGGTAAAAAAGTTTAATGGATATGAAATTCCTTACCCAGATAATTATTTCGATATGGCATACTGTTCCCATGTAATTGAACATGTCGAACATCCAAGATTGTTACTCCGTGAGCTAAAAAGAGTCAGCAGCTTTCAGGTATTTGAAATACCTCTAGACTATTCGCTTGACGTGGACACGAAATATCAACATTTTTTGTCTTACGGTCATGTAAATATATATACTCCATCTTTATTTAAGTTCCTTCTTAAGTCGGAGGGTTACGAAATTATTCAAGAGCTTCTTACGCAAATAGCAAGTGAGATACAGCGCTACAACTGGTATGAAATCAAGAAGCAGAAAAAAACATTTGTTCGGGAATTTAAGTTGATGATACGTCCTCTTATATCCCAATTAAAAAAACTGAAGTGGGGTGACAAGCGCTATAACGAATACGGCTTTTCGATGTACACATGCTTAGCAAAAGGTAGCGGCGAGTTAAAAATATTTTAAGCTCGACTTTATCTAGATCAATTGAGGCTCTACCTGGCTTATAAATCAACAGATTCACTAAAGTGGCAGAGCCTTAAATTATTTTAGCGTCTACCATTGTAGTTACTAAAAATAGACCAAGTTGATGTTAGCTGCAACAATACACTAGGTACTTGGGTAGAATAAAAGTAATTTTCTGCTAGTTTTGTACTTAACTAAAAGTCTTGAGCCTCAAATTTATCAATCAACTTCTATTTGACAAAAAGCTTTTAATAATTCAATACAATTGGCGATCGCTCCTAAATGGGCAATTTCATAGCCGTGGGTGTTTTGTGTGGGAAATGCTAAACAAGCAGCACGACCGACATGACCAAATTTCATGGCTATTGAAGCATCACTGCCAAATCCACTTAAAGTTGTTAGCTGCACTGGCATTTCTAGTTGCTTAGCACAGTGGCGTAGCTGTGCATTCAAAGTTTCATCATAGATACCATAGGCATCCTGAGACAGGATTACCGGACTTTTTCCGTCTTCGATGGGGTATTCTTTCGATAACGGACAAATTTCTAAAGCAATTAAAGCATCTAAACGCTGGTTTTGGGTAAAAAATAATGCCCCAATTGCCCCTACTTCTTCTTTGGCTGAGGCTACCAGATAAACATCAACTGCTGGCTGTTTCAAGGTTTGGGCCAAACCTAGGAGAATTGCTACGGAAGCTTTATTATCCAAGGTGTAACTGGCAATATGATCCTTTAACCGAATTGGATGCTTGCGATGCTTGCCAATTACCATTCTTGTTCCGGGTCGAATACCGGCAGCTTCTAGTTCAGCAGTGGTGAGTTTGGTTTCAATCCAGGCATTTTCCCACTTGAGGGCAGTATCTTCTTGCTGAACTTTTTGCGGCGATTCGTGGGAGACATGGCGAGAACCAAAGCTGAGAATGCCACTGATAGTTTCGTTGTCTCCCAATAAATCTACAACGCCTTCACCGTAGATCCACGGGTAAGAACCGCCGAGTCTACGAACTTCCACACGACCTTCCTCACCCACAGACTTGACAATTGCACCAATTTCATCTTTGTGGGCGGTGATAGCGATCGCTCTGTCTGGATTTTTTCCGGGAATTTTGGCAATGATATTATCAGCGCGATCGCTCCACACTTCTAGACCCAGTGCTGCAAATCGCTGCATCAAAAATTGATTGATTTCAGCTTCTACACCACTAGGGGAATGGTGCATTACCAATTCTGTGATGCTTTGAAATAGGCGATCGTAATCCCACATGGATAGGTTCAGTCTCACAAAAAATATCAGGTTTCTAACTGAAACAATCCTATCCTTGAGGATGCACTTCCATCTAATTTAACCTGAGTTCGCTACTACCTCACCCTCCCAACTTCCCTCTCCTACAAACCTACTGGACTGTTTCAGCTAATTTAGCTTGAACTGACAGAAGCCTCTCACTTACCGCTATCGCGGTAAGTGATGAGATGAATGGCGTTTGTGTGTTGACGACAGTTCCCTGACCAATGCCGATAGGCGAGGGAAGGGAACATGGAGGAAACGAACAATTCTTAATCTTCTGGTTGTTGCTGATTTTCAATGTATTTTTTCAAAGTTGAAACGGTAACACCCCCACAACTAGCAATAAAATAAGAACCATTCCAAAAAACATCTTTACTATAAAAAGTTTTTAAATGTTCAAAAAATTCTTGTCTCAATTTTCTAGAGGAAATAGACTTTAAGTTATTGACCAACTTACTAAGTTCTAGGTCAGGATGATATTGGAATAGAAGATGTATGTGATTATCTTCACCGTTGAACTCAACAAGCTTGCAATCCCACTTTACTAATAACTCTTCAAAGATAGTGTGCAAGCGTTCTAACATTGCTGTGTTAAACGCTCTACGCCTGTATTTTGTTGTTAAAACAAGGTGGACTTTCAGGTCACTAACAGACCTCCCTTTGGAAACAAAGTCATTTTTCATTGGATTGTAGACTTCAATAAAAATCAGTGTATACTAAAAACCTAGCACTGATTTACAAAGGTGGTGATAAACAGTTGAGGACAACGTATCAGTACAGATTACGCCCGACAAAACAACAAGCGACAGAAATAGACAGATGGTTGTCTATGTTGTGCGCTCAATATAATTACTTGTTGGCTGATAGATTCAACTGGTATGAGCAAAATTGTTGTCCTATCAACGCTTGTCCTCTTGTTTGTCATTTACCAGAATTCAGAGATAACCCGGATTACTATTCTCAAAAAAAAACTTTACCCGAACTCAAGAAAACCCATCCACATTACAGCGAGATTTACTCGCAAGTTTTACAGGATGTAGTCAGGCGAGTTCAGGTAACTTTTGATAGGTTTTTAAAGGGTGATAGTAACGGTAAACGCAGTGGCAAACCCAGGTTTAAACCTCGTGACCGTTATAGAACTTTTACTTATCCTCAAATGAAGGATGGATGTTTGCAGGGTAATTTAATTAATCTTCCGATGCTTGGCAAGATTAAGGTAATTCTGCATCGTCCTATTCCTGATGGTTTTAAGATTAAAACCGCATCTGTAACTAAAAAAGCCGATGGGTATTACCTAACTCTTAGCCTAGAAGATGCCACAGTTCCAGCAATCAAGCCTGATTTTAACCCTGAATCGATAACAGGTATTGATGTTGGACTAAAAGAGTTTTTGACAACTGCTGAGGGTGAGGTAGCTCCTATCCCCCAACATTACCGCAAATCTCAAAAACGTTTACGAGTCATTCAAAAACGTGTGTCACGGCGCAAAAAAGGTAGTAAACGCAGGCTAAAAGCTGTTAAACAATTGGGTAGGCAGCACAAAAAAGTTGCTGACAAGCGCAAAGATTTTCATTTCAAAACCGCTAATAATTTGCTTAAAAAGTATGATGTTATAGCTGTTGAAGATTTGAATGTTAAAGGACTTTCACGCTCTAAGCTAGCAAAGTCTGTACTCGATGCCGGATGGTCAAGCTTTCTGTCAATCCTGACAAACAAAGCCGAAAATGCTGGTTTGTTGGTTATCCCAGTTAAAGCATCTGGCACTAGTCAAGATTGTTCTAGATGTGGGGCAAAAGTTCCTAAAAAACTGCATGAACGTTGGCACGATTGCCCCAATTGCGGGTGTAGTCTTCACCGTGACCACAATGCAGCAATAAATATCAAAAATAGAGCGGTAGGGCATTCCGTTCTTAAAGCCAAGAGCCTCCTAAGCAATAGCCGGATTGTCTTGGAAGCCTACACTTACCACGAACTGGAAGTGTAGGAGTATGTCACTGCATAAACTATTGTGGGATGGGCGTCCCGCCCGTCCTAATGGCGGGCTAGAAGCCCACCCCACAAGAAAATCTATTGCAACATTTTAGCTGAAACATTCCAATAGGGGGAATTTTAAGACTTGTGTGTACACGGTAGCTCCTACAAACAGAGGGAGGAGCAACAAAAAACTAAGGTTTTACTCCCCTCTCCTCGTAGGAGAGGGGCTGGGGGAGAGGTCAAAACAGTATTCATCGAACTCACGTTAATTTACCTGTTCAAACTCGACGATTCCCTACTCCTTACTCCCTATTTCCTATGCTTACTGTTGATTTTTTATGCCTACGCTTTAGCACTCCACCAGCACCCAAAGCACCCAGTGCCAACATTCCCAAAGCTGGCGAAGGCTCAGGAATAGCCGCCAATGCTGCTCCTGCAAATAACTTATGAGCGCGTGCTGTAGGATGAATTTCATCCCAGTATAAATACTCATCTGGATTAGCACAGATTGTCTGAGCAATTTTATTGAAGCAAGGTTCAGTAGTATTGGTAAACCCTAACTTCGATATGTCATCTAATGCAGAAATGACATCAAGAGAAATAATATTTAAATCCAATACTGGGTCTTGGTTTAAATCTTTGATAATTTGAGACAATCCATCATTATGCTCTTGGGTTAATGCATTCAGGGTGTCAGTTGTTCCAGGAATTGATTTATCTAAATTCAAAGCCAGTGGCGTATTGCCCAATTTTGGCAAATTTAGTACCAAAATATTCTTAGCTCCAAGGCTGGTAATTGTTTGGAGTGCATTTGAAATATTTGCGAGGGTCTGATCAGGGGTAGTAAAAGGCTCAAAGTTTGTTGAGTCGGTAGGGAGATAATCATTAGCACCAAACCAAAACACATAAAGTGCATCAGGATCAGCAAGTTGCTGAGTTTGATTTAGGTAAGATTGAAATGCACTAATCTCTTGTGGTAAGCCAAAGAAGGCATTGGAGACTGTGTTTGCTTGTGTGGTGGTGGCTCCACCAAATGCAAAGTTAATGCCATTGTTGGGTATAGTGCCATTGACGATATCAGCATATAAAGTAGGAGAATCGATGTCTAACTTTTTGGCAAGCTCATCTATCCAGTTATAGCCGTTGGTAAAGCGCCCATTAAAGTAGTATGGGTAAGGAGGGAAGGTGTTTCCTGAAGTTGCAAATGCGTTACCAGTATCTGAAATACTATCACCGAATACATAAATATCTTCGTAACTGGCAGCCGAAGCTTTTAGCGGCAACATAAAGGAAAAAAGAACGAATCCTGCTGCCATTAATGTTTTTTTCATACTTATTTGAAATGTTGTGTTATTTGCTAGATTTATGAGAAAAGATAAATTTACAGGTTTTCTCGGTGAATTATTGCCAAGCCAAGCAATCTGAGTGAATGTTATTTGCGTAATTCTATTGAATAGATGTGGCAACAATAATCTCTAAATATACAGGTTAAGATTCCTTCAACCTCAAGATTTACCTGATTTTTATTTTTCCATGGGTTTATTGCAAAGAAACTATGAAGTTAGTAGGTAAAAATAAGTAGGGCAGGCTATTTGCCTACCCTACTATTAACTATCAATAAAGATGTATTTAAAAGACGCTGCGAGAAATACGGCGTTCAGTAAATGAAATCCCTGATTTGAATTATGGGGTTCCCCACACTCTACACCTTGCTCATAGAATCTAGTTGGGCGATCGCTTTAACTTCAGAGCTTCAACAGCCGATACACCTTCACCCTGAAAACCAAAGTACCACAAAGCTGCTGCGGCTTCGGCGCGATTTACTGGTTTTTTTGGTTGAAACAGTGTTGTATAGCCAAACACCCGCCGAATATTCGATTTTTCTCCATTTTGGAAGTCAGCCAAGACTGCGCGTAAAGCTTTGGGGTCAATTTTGCCTACATCCTGAAAACCCCAAGTTTGCTTCACTGCATCTAAGCTGGCTGTAGGTAAACCTTGGCGCGTATCTAACGGTACTTTCCACAGTACTAACTGTTCTCGCGTCAATGGTGCATCTGGACGAAACAAAACCGCTGTAGAATCGCCAGACAAAGTACTGGGAATTAACCCAGCTTCGGCTAACCCCTGAATTTGGGCAAAATCCGGGTCTGTTTTCGATACATCGCTAAAAGCTGGTTGAGTACCATCTCCAGCTAAGCGAATTTGCTTAGCTGAATCGTTAGCATACATGGCATTATTGGCAGCAACTAACCAACGAGCATATTCTCGACGAGTAATGATTTTACCAGGTTCAAATTGGGCGATCGCTCCATTAGAATTACTCTTACTCTGAGATTCTCCAGAGAAAATACCCAAGGCTGCTAAGTCTTGGACATATTGCCGCAATTCTGGGGGTACTTTGTTAAGATCTTTGAATTCCTGAGATGTGGCTGTAGCCGTTGTTTGACCATCAGACGTATTTTGAGGCTGTGTTGCCAAGTTTGTAGGCGGTACGGGCCCAATAAACTCAGGATCACCTGGTTGGGGAATGTTGTTAGTAGTTTCGTTAGGACTAGCAGTTGGGTTAGGTTGTGCTGTTGCTGTGCTATTAGGTGTGTACTCAATCAGTAATGTAGTAGCTGTTTGTGGTTGATTGGGTGTGGGGTTAGTAACTGATTGAGCTTGAGTAGATACCTTCACCAGCAAATCGTTACGGCGTGCTTCAAAAGCACCCCCCACCTCATCTGTAGGTTGTTGTAAAATCTGCCAGTTATTTGCTTGAAACTGGCTGCGATAAAAACTTGTGATAAAATTGCTGGGGTCAGAACTCAGCCAGCGCGTGGATACTTTATTTTCTGATCCGCTCACAGGTGTAACTTCCTGGAGTTGAGCGTTGGGATATAAGGGGATATCTTTGGGAAAATCGGCTGGTAACTGAACACTAGTTTCGTTTTGCCCTACTTGTGATTCAGCCTCCTTAGCTTCTCCAAAGACAACAGGCTTATTTTGCAACTGAGGATCAGCCGCCAAAGACTGTTCAAGGTTTTTGGCGGTTGGACTGTTAGCACAAGCCGTTAAAGAAGTGAGTAAAACAGCCAAACTCACAAATACAGCTGGACGTTTATAAGGAAGCACAGGCAGTCAAAAATGCGTGTCTATTCCTACCCTAACGCAGACTGCCAATTATTGAATCGAACTATATGTATGTAAATTTTGGAATCAGTTGAGTACAAATGTCTAGTAGTTGAGTTGCAGCACGAGTTGCAGAAAAAGTTTCTGCCGCGTAATGGCTTGACAGAAAACCTCGATTAATTGCTTCATCGGGATGATCTAGGCAATATCTCATACAACTGGCTAATTCTTGAGCATTTTCATTTTCAAAGAAAAAGCTGTGTGGCCCAGCCACTTCTGGTAATCCTCCCATTTTTGAGACAATGGAACAAGTTTGAGCGCTAGAGGCTTCTAGTACTACATAAGGTGCTGGATCTTGCCAACGAGAGGGAGCAACTAAAGCTAATGCATCTTGTAATTTGACAATCACTTCTTGATTGGGAAGTTTACCTAAAAAACTCACACGATTTAAAATATCTAAATCAGATGCTAGCTGCTTCAATTCACTAGCTTTTGCCCCATCTCCAATTATGGAAATCTGGAAATTTCTGTTTTCCTTGTGGAGAATGAACGCTGCTTTTAATAAAACATCGACTCCTTTATCTTTATCTAATCTGCCCACAAACACAAATTTATATGGGTGAGATAAATTATCGAGATGCTTCTGCTGCTTTTTATATTTAATTTCAATGGGATTATATAAAGTAGCTACTTTCCAGGGAAAAGCACAAGACTCACTTAAAAAATTACTACAAGCTGTGTGGCAGTTAGCTATCAATGCAGTAGTTAGTCTAGTACCTAGCCTCGCCCATTTTACTGCTGTGTATAATTTCCACTTTAAGGGATAGTTTGCTTTTGGTAAGGTATATTTAATTTCGGTTTTTAGCCTTTCTCTAAAATTCATTTTTTCATATTGATGATGCAGAGACTGATAAAAACAATAATGATATTTAATGATTATTTTTTTCCTCAAAGTCTTGCATAACAGAGCAAAAGTTAAATCATTGGAATTCATATGAACAACATCTGCCCATAAAATAAGTTGCCACCAATCTAGAATATTCTCTTCTCTAGTCGAGACAGTTTTAATTTCAACTCCTCTATTTTCGAGTTCTGGAATAATTGCGGATATATATGTTAACACCCCAGCAATTTCCCCTTGCAAATGTCTGTGTTGGATCAGAAGTTTCATAATTGAGGTAATTATTTAAGTAGGTCGGTGTTCAAATAATTCGTAATTGATAATACCCTTCGGGAAGCCGCTATCGCGTCTACGTAATTCGTAGTTACAATCAGTGTGAGCTTCTGAACCCACCACCAACAAAGCACTACCAAATTGAAAATTTGGTGTGGGCTGCCTGCCGTACCCATTTAATTACGAATTACGAATTACGAATTACGAATTACGAATTTTTGGTCAAGAGTTAAGAGTTAAGATTTTGGGCTTTTGACTTTGGAGGCTTTTTGCTAAAAAGCATGACAATGGGCGTAAGTCTTTATCAAGTGACATTTAATAGTTTCATATATTTAGCAATTGTTGGTTTCCAAGTGAATTGTTCAAGCCAGTTTGATGGCACTGACGGAAATTTGCCAGATAAAATGTTTAAAATTGCTTCTGCCATAGCTTGACTATCTCCCACGGGAACTAGTAATCCATATTTGCCATGATCTAAAATCTCCGCAGGCCCACTTTGACAGTCTGTAGAAACTACTGCTGTTCCTGTTGCCATTGCTTCAACAAGGACATTGCCAAAACCTTCCCATGCTGAAGATAAAGCAAACACGCTAGCTCGTGCCATGTAAGCATAAGGGTTATTCTGAAAGCCCAGCATTGCTACATGATTTTCCAAACCTAATTCACGCACTAATGCATCTAAGTGTGATCGCTCCCTCCCACTACCTAAAATCACCAGTCTGGCTGGCCGCACCTGTATCACTCGTGCAAAAGCGCGGATCAAGGTAGAAAAGTCCTTTTGAGGCATTAAACGTCCCACGCCCAAAACAACAGGTAATTCTCCAGTTTGGAACCAGGGATGTTCTACGGGTTCTTTGGCCTTTTCTAAGATTTCAGGAGTAATTATCGGGTTGTAAATTACTTGAATCCGTTCTAGGGGTAGTTTTGTAATTTGGGCTAGATCCTCTGCTACCCCCATTGAAACTGCTACAATTTCATCTGCCCACGGGTAAAATAACCGTGTTGCTAGAGGTGTTAGACGTGCTGTGAGTTGTGGTAAGCGCTTTGCTTCCAAAGAAAGTGTATTGTGTTCAGACACAATAACTCGTGTCTGCACTTTGGAAAGATACTTCGCCCATATGGCAATTTCACAAGGATAGTGTAGAGCGCAGAGCAAGTTTACAGGTTGCTTTTGCTGCAAGTACTTTACAAGTTTAGGCAAGCTAGTCGGCAACTTTGGAGCTTGTAAATCCACGATACCCACTTGCTTTGAGACTTGTGACAGGTAAGGGCCACTTACCTGAGTGAGTACTAAATCGACACTTAAACCTTCAGCTGCAAAGCTATTGGCTAAGTTAACCATAACCCGCTCCACTCCACCACCCATGAGGGAGCGCAGAAATATAGCAACATGAGGTGAATCTTTCAGCACAGTTATCCTGAATCAGGGTTGACTTTTACCTTTATTAACGTGAGTTCGACAAGTGCTGTTTTTACCTCTCCCCCAGCCCCTCTCCTACAAGGAGAGGGGAGTAAAACCCTTATTTTTTATTTACTCCTCCCTCTACTTTTAGGAGAGGGAGGTAGGGAGGGAGAGATTCATCGAACTCAGGTTTTATTAAGGTTCGCTCAAATGTTGACGAAGTAATATTTTTTACACATAAAAACAATATGGAAGGAGAAAGTTTTAGCTTCGCCTTTAGAAAGAGAAAAAGAAGAACATAAAAATTTTCGATTGTAAAAAATAATTTTTTTCAGGTTCTTCATAAGTTTATCTTTTGCCACAGGCAAGCTTTTTACTTTCGCTTTTCCTTAGCATGAGTGTAATTAATTGTGTTGAATCACTTATAAAAACGTAACTTACTACAGAATACAGCAAATATCGGCGATCGCCAATGACCTGAAGTGCTAAACTGAGATCAAATCACCCTAGCATCACCCAAAAAGGGTAAAAATAGCGCTCACAAACGCTGGGTTGTAATCGATTCTGGACAGTATTCAGCCGACATTAATCAGCTGAATACGCTAGTACAGGAAAAATACCCGTCGTGCGTGGCAATCCCAGCAAACTCGGCGTAAGTTCGCGGTTCTTAAAGTTAAAGTTCGTAGGTAAAACGGTCGAGTATTACTAGTTTTCCTATTAACTCTAAGCTATGAGTTTTTACGGTTGACAATTAACACAAGTCAGAATTTGCAAAGGGAACCGTGTTAGCGGACTTTGCCGAAAGCCGCACAAGTGGCATTCAACAATCAACGACTTCAAGCAGGGTAATTTATCTTTTGGAGTTACCCAGCAATTCATCTTTAATGATGACGTTTTCAATCAACCGTAGATATACTTGAGCGGTGTGTAACAAAAACTGTAGCTAGCTTTCTGCCCTGGGAATTATGGGCGGGCAAGATTAGGAACTACGGAACCTCAGCTTGCGATCGCCACTAAATTAGTTCTAACCAATTGACATCACAGTCTTTGCTATCACCAGGGTAAGTTTGAATAACTACTAGCTATAAGTATACAAATAGCAGTAAATTTGTGCTTATGACTCAATTCATTGGTGAGGTAAGGGGTAAGTTGATAAATCCACTCTTAGGCTAGACAAATTAGTACTTATATACTAACCAAAGAAAACATTTTCTTTAGTCTTGGTGGGGACAGTTCATTGGTTCTAGACAAAGTGCAGATAATTTGAATTTAGGTTACTGAGGACTTTCTCAAATGGTCGCACCCTTGGGTTTATTTTCCTCCTAGTCCTAGTACTCAGTAGCCAGTCTCTTTGCTGCACCAATCGAGTCACTTAGTATAAAAAGTTTTATGTATTGAATTTGGCATCCAGTCGTAATTCCAAGGAAGCAAAACTATGTTGACGACCAAGAGTGCTATTTGAAAATGGAGTTCACCAAAAAGCAAGCATTCATGCTGGAAAATATCTATCTCATGTCAAAAACCCAGGTCGGATAAGAGTACTAAAAATCTAAAATAGATATTAAATTGAAAAAACAGAACGACCACCGACAACCGTCAGTCTATTTTACTTTCTGCAAAGCGTCGCCAGGTTGTTACCAGTGCTGAAACACGATTACATGCAAGTTTCCCAGGATCAGCCTATTTATTTTGAGGCCTCACTCCAACTGTTGCTGTTTGTCGATGGACGTCCCAAGTCTCGACAACAGGTACAGCGAATACGCGCTTACTTAAAAGAATTGCAGGCTGAGTATAAATTTGAACTTCAAATTATAGATGTCGGGCAACAACCTTATTTAGCGGAACACTTTAAATTAGTAGCAACACCAGCTTTAATTAAAATCCACCCGGAGCCTAGACAAATTTTAGCTGGAAGTAACATCATTGCTCAGTTGAAAACTTGGTGGCCTCGTTGGCAAACTGCTGTAGACACTTACTTAAAATTACAGGAAGACATCACTGAACGTATTGATGAGAATGGTAGGGTGTCTTCCTCCAAATCAACCATCAATTCTATTGCTGTTTCTGCCGAACTCATGCGCCTAAAAGACGAAATTTTTCGCTTGAAACAGGAACAAGATAAACTTCAAGAGCAGATACAATTTAAAGATCGGGTGATTGCTATTTTGGCACACGACCTCCGCAATCCTCTAACGGCTGTCGCGATCGCTATCGAAACTCTTCAATCTAATTACAATCCAGAAACTGGAGACTTTGAGCGCCTCAAACCAGTAATGACAGCGCATTTATTAAAACAAGCCCGCAGTCAAACAAAAATAATTGACCGGATGATCGCCGATCTTTTGCAGGTAGGAAGAAGCAACGATACAGAGCTACCAATAGTACCACAAAAGATTGACCTCGGTCAACTATGCTTAAGTGTGCTTGAGGAATTGCGCGATCGCTACACAGCCAAATTATTAGAGATAGAAACAGATATCCCCAAAGATTTACCAAGCGTATATGCTGATCCAGAACGTATACGCCAAGTGCTAGTAAATCTATTAGACAATGCAATTAAATATACACCCAAAGGCGGTAAGATTAGCATTGCCGGATTGCATCGTACAACCCAGAAAGTTCAGTTTAGCGTTGGTGACAATGGGCCTGGTATTCCTGTAGAAAATCGTGATCGCATCTTTGAAAACCACTATCGCCTGCAACGGGATGAAGGTACAGAAGGCTACGGCATTGGTCTTTGTTTATGTCAACGCATTATCCGAGCGCATTACGGCCAAATTTGGGTGGACTCTGCTCCCAATGGCGGAGCCTGGTTCCACTTCACATTGCCAGTATATCCTTCTTAGTCAATGGTCAATAGTCAGTAGTCAGTAGTAAAGAAAAGAATAACTAACCTGAGTTCGGGATAAGCCCAAACCATCATTCTATCGTTGGCTGAAACTCCTAAAACTGACGCAAAATATCTCTCAAACTCTCATAACTCTGTGATCTCCGTGCCTCTGTGAGTCCAGTCCCCGTCTTGGCTTCTGCCGAGATGGGGAACTGGCGAACCCGGAGGGTGGTTCGATAAAATCTTCTTAACCCGAACTGAGGTTAACTAACAACTGACAACTGACGACTGACAAATACTCACTTGAAAATAATCCGATTCCGTCCCTCTGCCTTTGCTTGATAAAGTGCCTTGTCTGCTGCCACAATCAAATTAGAAGGTGAAGATTCCCAGGTAGGAATAAGAGTAGCTACCCCCATACTTAGGGTGACATACTGACTCACTGCCGAACCCCTATGAGCAAGTTGTAAATTTTTGACTCCAGTTTGTATAGTTTTAGCAACATAAACGGCACCAGATGAAGGAGTGTATGGCATAATCACAGCAAATTCTTCGCCACCATAACGCGCCACTAAATCCTGATGTTTCTGGGCTTTACGGCTTAAAACAGCCCCCACTTTTTGTATACATTCATCCCCAGCGGGATGACCATATTGATCGTTATAAAATTTAAAGAAATCAATATCACATAAAATTAACGACAGGGGAGATCCCTCTTGTGCTAAATTAATCCATTGGGTATTTAAATATTCATCAAAACGACGACGATTAGCCAGCCCGGTTAAAGCATCGACGTTAGCTAGATGCTGTAAAGCCAAATTTGCTGCTTCTAACTGTTTGTATATTTGTGCTTGCTGTAACAGCCTTCGCAACCGCTGGCGCAACACTGGCCAGTGAATTGGCTTGGTGACATAATCAGTTGCTCCTGCTTCAAAAGCACGATCTACTGATTCTTTATCATTTAAACTTGTAATCATTAATATAGGAGTACGTTCCCATATCTTTGAAATTACGGTATTGCCTAAAGCAGAATCAGTATCAAGACTTGCCAGTGCTGACATTAAATTATTCTTGGCAATTTGGAGTAATTGCTTACAGCAGGTAAACCCATCCATCACGGGCATGACAGCATCTAGTAAAACTATATCTGGTTTGACAGTCTCATAAGCATCTAAGCACTGCTTACCATCAGTGACTTCAACCACTCGATAGCCTTCTTGTTCCATAGCATCGCGCAACAGTACCCGGATAGTCTTGTCATCATCAGCTACCAGAATCACCGGGGGTTGTTTGGAAAGAGAAAATGGGCTTATGCCTGACATGAGTTGCGTTCCACAGAAAATGAAAGTATCGGGAGGGTAAACCAGGAAAAACCTGGTTTTCATAACCAAATCACCTATGAGCGAGAGTAGTTTTACAGTAGCCAGTGTGTAAGGTATCCCTCCAAAAATCACCTATTTGGTGAATGTTTGACGGTAGTAATCTCTGTTTGGCTGATTTCTCTAGCCACGGATGTATAAAAATAACTTGCAAACAGTCTATGATGCGATCGCACAGGAGTAATTGCCACTCAGTCAGGGTTATTACTTGTAGTAAAGCTGTGTCTGTGTTCACAAACAACTTTTTTGGCAAAATAGACTGCTCAATGTTTTTCAGCCAACAAAAAGATAGATAACTAGGTTGCATAGATAATTTCTTTGGAACGCAAAGGTAATTGTTACCTTTTTGTCCAGATGCAGTTTTGTTAGGAATTATTACTTTTATATTGCCCCGGTGATAAAGTGTAATTACAATTATGAGCAAAACTTCAAATGCACACTTAACATCTGTAGTTACTGTAAATATCGATCTAATAAAATTTTAGGAATCGCAAAACTGTAGTATAAATCTAGCTATCTTAACTCTTGCTATCACTAAACTTTGCACTATTACACTATTAAGCAGGCTTTAACAGACTTAAATTTTAGGACAATTACATAAATTACATAAGGGTAAAATCAAGCAAGGTACAAAACTTGATTTTATAGTTACGTTCCTGCTATTGATTTAGGTAGACTCCCTATTGAAACTTGATATAAAATCTGTAGCAGATAACACATATGTAATTTTTGATCAAACAAGCCAATATATTTCCTCAAGTCCTATGAAGATAGGAAATCTACACGTTGTAGCGATAATTAAGACTGCTACATGAAAATAAGGTATTGCTTATTGTTGACAAAACCTTGAATTTATTTAGCAGTTGAAAGTTAATCTCTAGTGCTTAGAGATCAAAAAGCCAAAAATTGACCTCAACCAAACATCTAAAAACTAAAATTAATCTAGATAAACCAAATCCTTACATGCCAGACCCTTTGATGTATCAGAACGACACTTTTGTTGTTCTAGAAACAAACCAACCAGAACAATTCCTCACAGCATCAGAATTATTAGAGAAGCTAAAAATTTTGATACAAAAAATTAATGTTGAGGATTTGCCACCAGAGTTGCACAGGTTTAATTCTGTGGAAACTCAAGCCCAATATTTAATCGACACAAGTTGCGAATTAGATATTGGGCCTGGAGAATATTTGCAGTGGTATGCAGTGCGCTTAGAAAAATAAATGTGATTAGTTCAGGTGATTAGTCCAGAGTCAATAGTCCATAGTATTTTGACTATTGACTTTTGACTATTGACCAGTAGCAATCAAAGCTAATTCAATTTTATCTTCCTCTGGCTGGGTGATTTTAACTTCTACTCCAGGGCCGAAATAACTGGTCATTTTTTCCTGTTTTTCCTGCCAATTATTAATGGATATCAACGGGGAATCAAATTCTAAAATCAGGGTATAAGCGCCATTAATTTCCGTCTCTCGTAAACCTGTAACTATTGGACGTTCCTGATCTGTAGGACTCAGACCAAGCTTAGAAAGCGCCCCATCTAAATGGGCATTTTGCCCATAGCAATATCGGGTGATATCTTTACGGATTTTATTTTGAGTTACAGTCGCTTGCTGTTCCCGCAGGAGTAAAACAGAAGAACTCGTAGCTTGACTGAAGGGTATAGGCTTGAGTTCATTGGCTTTGAGTGCCAATCCTCCCAAGAGTAGAGGAAATCCGTAAAAAAATCCTACAAGATTTAGTGTGGCGTTATTAGCAGCATAAGCAACGAAGCCCATAATGGTTAATATGCTGCCGACGGTTAAACCGAGTGTTCCCAAGGAAATTTGGCGTAACATGAGTTTAGGATAGTATAAATTCTTTACACATCAGTTTTATTATCATCGGCTATGAGTAACAAATTAGGGAAGAGTAGGGCTCTTGGTGATGAGGGAATGAAGAGCAGGGGAGTAGGGGAGTAGGGGAGCTGGGGGGATGAGGGAGATGAGGGAGATGAGGGAGATGAGGGAGATGAGGGAGATGAGGGAGAATAACAACTGACAACTGACCACTGACTACCCTTACGAGTTAACTTTAAAGTAAAGGATATTAAAGGACTGAAATAGAACAATGGATCTACAGACTATCAAAGAACGCATCGCTGCGGTTCAAGGGAAACGTGAGTACTTGCTAGGTCTATTAGAGAAACCTGACCTGGGAATTTTAAGGATTGATGTGAATCAGGCTTTAGAAGAACTTGATGAGTTAATTGATGAATTTGAACGCACTATCCCAAAAACTGACAATAATTAAGCTGAACTAAGCAGCAACTAACATCAAGCAAGTGTCGGTGCAACTGTTAATTAACAGTTGCACCGACACTGTTAAGTATATTTGATCTTCTGACAATCACTCAATTGAACTAAGTTTGGTTCATCAACAGCAACTAAGGAGCATGAATTATCCTGTAACTGAAGCGTTTCCTGCACGCTGTCCTAGCTGTCTGACCAAAGCAATAAGTTCGGTTGTTGGTACATCTTTCTTGCAAACATCGTCAAACTTGGGTGTTAGCTTAGTCTGTGGAAAGTTTGCTTCTTCGACTGAGGAATAAGCCAGTATCTGAGTATTCGGAGAGATAGCTTTAATATGGCTTGAAGCACTCCAACCATCCATGACAGGCATCTGTAAATCCAGAACAATCACATCAGGATGACAGTTTTTAACCATGTCTATAGCTTCTTGACCATTAGTGGCTAACCCTACTACTTGAATATTTTCCTGGCAAGAAAAGGCTAATTGCAAGGTTAAACGAGTTAATTCGTGATCGTCAACCACTAGAACGCGCAAGGTAGAAGACTCACAAGGGAACATTAACATTCAAGGGGAAAAAAATAAGTTACCATAGCCTTTATAGTTTATGGTAACTAGTGTCAGCTATTACTCTATCCTATGGTTGAATAAGTTGTCTTTATTCACAGCAATTAATTAAAGAAATTGTGAAAAAACTTCAATTTGCTCAAAAATCAAGTTGACTTAGCTGTCAGTATAGAAAGAACTTTTTTTGGAATCGATCAAGTTGGAGCCTATACCAGTTGAACGTAATGCCATATTCAAGAGAGTTAATTGTGAATTAGCTTCTGGACAATCTTCACAAGGGCGGCGTTGGATATAACTGCCGTCGGGTTGTAAATCCCAAGCTTGACGATTGTCTGCCAGCATAATTCCCAGGATTTCTTGCAAATCTTTAGCAATATCTGGGTCTTTGATAGGAGTAATGACTTCCACTCGACGATCTAAATTACGGCGCATCCAGTCAGCACTGCCGATATAAATTTCTTCTTGTCCATTGTTGTGGAAGTAATAAATGCGAGAGTGTTCTAAGAAGCGACCAACAATGCTGATGATGCGAATATTTTCACTAATGTCTTTGAGTCCGGGACGTAAACAACAAATGCCCCGAACGATGAGGTCGATTTTTACCCCAGCGCGGGAAGCTTCATATAAAGTGGCAATGGTTTGAGGATCGACCAGGGAATTCATTTTGGCAACGATGCGCCCAGAAAAGCCATTTTTAGCATTTTCGATTTCACGATAAATTAAACCAAGAAAGCGATCGCGCATATTCACAGGTGCAACCAGTAATTCCCTATAAGATTTTTGGCGAGAATAACCTGTTAAAAAATTAAATAAATCTGTAATATCCGCACCCAATTCTTCTCGGCAACTGAACAATCCCAAATCGGTGTAAAGTCGTGCCGTTTTTTGGTTATAATTACCTGTGCCAATATGCACATAGCGACGCATACAGTCTTTTTCTCGCCGCACCACCAGAACAGTTTTACAATGAGTCTTCAGTCCGACTAAACCGTAGACAACATGCACTCCAACTCTTTCTAGTCGTCTTGCCCAATAAATATTATTCTCCTCATCAAACCGCGCCTTTAATTCCACTAATACAGATACCTGTTTACCATTTTCAGCAGCAGCAATTAAGGCATTGACTATGGGTGAGTCTCCTGAAGTCCGGTAAAGAGTCATCTTAATTGCCAGCACATTCGGATCATGGGCGGCATGGGTAATAAAGCGCACCACCGTTGCTGAAAAAGATTGATAGGGATGGTGTACAAACAAATCCTTTTCCCGAATCACAGCAAAAAAGTCTTTGCCTTCCTCCATATCCAGCGCATCTGGATCTTCTAAACTTGGTTCTCGCAACCTTTGCAGGCGTTGAGGTACTACAGACTGGCGTGGTGGATCTTTGAGTTCTGGCAATGGTAATGCCATAAAATACATCAAGTCCCGCAATCCCAAAAGACCGTCTACTTCATAGACATCGCTTTCTGTCAAGTCCAAATCTTGCAATAAGCGTGTACGTACTGGTTCGGGAGTCTGGGATTGAATTTCTAACCGTACAGGAGATCCGCCGATGCGGCGTTTTCGCAGTTCTTGTTCGATGGCTAATAGCAGGTCATCTGCTTCATCTTCTTCTAATGCCAAGTCAGCATTGCGGGTAATGCGGAAGGGATGATACTCTTGGATATTCATGCCTGGGAATAAAGACTCCAGGTTATGAGCGATCGCTTGTTCTAAAGGTACTCCTGTCCAATGGGCTGGTCGGTCGTTGTGCTGAATTCCCAACTCTGGCGGTAAAGGTAAAAATCGAGGGAGAACGTTAGGAACTTTGACTCTGGCAAAAAATTCTTCATCAGTATCTGGGTTTTTGACCACAACTGCCAAATTTAAGCTGAGATTGGAAATGTAGGGAAAGGGATGGCTAGGGTCAACCGCCAGAGGAGTTAAAACAGGAAAGATTTGTTCTTCGTAATAGTTGTCTAGATAAGTCCGCTGTTTTTGAGACAAATTGATGTAATCGAGGATATGAATTCCGTGATTTGCTAACAGCGGTTGCAAGACTTGCTCAAAATGCTGATGCTGTTTTGTTACCTGGGGAACAAGGGCAGCCCAAATATCGTTAAGCTGTTGTTGCGGTGTGCGACCGTCAGGAGTTAACTGGCTAACTTTCGCTTCTACCTGTTGCTTTAAAGCTGCAACGCGCACCATGAAAAACTCATCTAAGTTAGAATTGAATATTGCCAAAAACTTCAGCCGTTCTAGTAATGGTGTTCTTGGGTCGCAAGCTTCATGTAATACTCTGTTGTTAAATTCTAACCAACTTAACTCGCGGTTAAGATAATATTGCGGATCGTTTAAATTGATGGGATTGGCGCTCTTTTTAGATTTCGGCATAACGATCTCAAGGTAGCCAGATGTAGCCCATACAGCTGGAGAACAATAAATATAGTAGATGAAATGGGGTATGGATGTAAGT
>NZ_AP018288.1:7150370-7311245 GCF_002368335.1 Nostoc sp. NIES-4103
AAACTGCCTAGCACTCGATTGTATGTGGCATAAATTTCTCTACCTGATTCAACATCTAAATATTTGCATTTCACAGCAAATTTCAACCATGTTTGAGTTTCAGCGGCTTCAGCCTCACAATCGTTTAATTTTGCCACAAAAGCTGCTTGATACCGCCTTCTTCGCCAAGCCTCAGCTAGATTTGCACAAACTGACCGAGATGATCGACGAATCTGATCTGTTAACGCATATTTTTCTTCTACGGGAAATCTTTTCGAGACTTCAAAGATTTGCATAGCAGTATCAAACGCCAAGTAAAGGGGACTGGGGATTGGTGATTAGGGACTGGGTATTGGGATTAAAGCGAAAAAATTCACGAAAGGCTATCCGTTGATACACTTCCAAATCTTCATAACTCTTGATCAATTCTCTCCCCATCCCCTCATCTCCCTCATCCCCTATTTATCCTTAATTTCCTTGGCAGCAGCGGTTATTGGCAATCGCAGATTTTGGTCGTAGATAAACTCTTTGCTAATTGCTATCTCTAATTTTGGCAAGGTTTCGCTGTTGATAATGCCTTCTTGGCTAGGAACCCGCAATGTGTAGTTACCAACGGGAACTCCATCTAGACGATAAAGGCCAAATTGATCGGTTACAGATGATAAAACGCGTGCGCCAGCAGTATTGATGAGTTCTACTCGCGTTTGTTTCATTGGGTTACCCAGTGCATCACTGATGCGTCCAGCCAAACCATATTCTGGTCTGACAGGGAAATCTAAACGAGTGATTGCAGCGCCTGCAACTTCTGCCACTATGGTATTTTTAGCGATCGCTAGTTCTATAGGCAACTTGTCTGGATCAAGTTCAACTAAATAGACACCTTCTTGTAAGTTACCAACAAAGAAGTTCCCGGAAGAGTCCGTTTTAGCTGTACTAACTCTGTTGTTGCGACTATCTACAACACGGATATTAGCGCCACCTAAATCAAAGCCTTTGTTTCCTCCTTGTACAACAACTTTTCCAGAAATTGCACCTTTTTCCTGTCCCAAACCATAAGAACTAGCAGGAGCAAAACTACCTCCAGCAAAAGATAAATCTGATACCAGTAATACAGTCAGGCGATCGTCTCCGAATCCTCCTAGAACACTTCTACTTCTCGAAGGAATACCTTGATATTCAACTCTCGCCAGCAAGCCTGGAAGCACCTGCATACTAGCGCCAACAATTGGCCCGACATCGCCATCGCTGTAAGCAAGTCCTAAATTCCAACTTAAACTCTTGAGGTCGCGAGCGCTATAACTTACTCTAGTAGAGTAGCGAGGTTCTAAATCGCCGCCAAATTCGCCGCCAAAAGATAACTGGTAATTTTGGTTGAGGCTATAGGTTAAGTCTGAAGTATATATATCACCAAAGGTATTGAAAGCTAATCTAGTTGAGCGATTTGGATAATAATAACTACTGAATAAATATCGCCCGTCTAGGTCTGGTCTACCCCTTAAAGATAAACTACTAACGGGATTGAGAGAAAAAGTAGGTAAAACATAGCTAGCTTTATCACTTTCGTCTTGGCGGTTGCGGGCAAGAAATCCCAGTTGAAAATTATTGCTTAATTTATAATTGGTTTCTAGGCTATGATTAAAGCGATCGCGTGATTGATTGTCTGAGTTATAGCCAGTAGGAAATAACTGAGAATTACCGAGAATTTGTAATTTATCGAAATTAATATCTAAATCGGTTGTATAGCCAACTTGACCGCGAGATGTGCCAACACTACTAGCTAGAATTGCTGGATTTGCTAACCGCCAAATGAAACCAGCTTGCGTCTGTACAGTACCAGGAATTGATTGTACAGATCCTTCAAGAGTTAAGTTCTCAGAAAGACCTTGACGCAATTGATAAAAACCGACTAACTTACCTGATTCTGAACCTGAATCTTCAAATAAAGAATCTTGAACTAAATTACCACTTATACCCAAACCACCTAGCTGTACATTACCTCCTGCTGCTAGCAACAAATCGGAAGCATTAATTCGTAAAGAGCGAATTTCAACAGGAACACTGAGATTATTACGATCAAAAACTAATAATTCGATGTCATTATTATTTCCTGTAGGTAAATTGACATCAATAAACTCATATATTCCATTCAGTCCAACCTGTTGCTGTGCAACTATAATTCCACTGACTCTTAGCTGTACAAAACTTGCTGGTGGTACTTCACCTCTAAAGGTTTGTAAAGGTCGCGATCGTCTAGGTAAAAGTTCAGAGGCACTATACTGTTGTCCAAATCTATCAGTAGGTAAATTACTATAACCAATTTGTGCGCCTGTTAAATTCATCCCATTTAGTAAGGGATGCAAACCAATCTGTTGCCTACCTACTTGATAGCGAATTTGATTGCTACGTTTATAGAAAAAGTATTCCGAAATATCAGGTTGATTAACAAAATTGTTATTAAGTCTAACCCGCCAACTTCCTCCTGCTAGCCTTCCTCCTAGAAGGGTAGAACTACGTAAGTTAGTATCTCCAGAAGAATTGGTTATTTGTAATTCTTGCCTTAAACTAGATAGCCCACTGATAGGAGGTAGAACTTCAGGTTGTAATGCAGCACCTTGTTGTTGACCTTCACTTCCATCACGCCGCCAAGGGATGTCAACAACCAATGCTAAATTAGAAGCATTAAAGTCTAATGTTGTAGATAATTTATCTTTGAGTGCTGCTTCACTAATATAAGTTATCTCATCAATTTCTTTAAGATTGCTTGCTGCTAAGTCAACAACTCCCAAAGGGGTTTTTAACTTTGTATATCCGTCAATTGTTTCAACAGTAAAACCAGCAATGTCTGCAAACGCTTGTAAGGGAACTAGAATTGAATTATTTTCAACGCGAATATCTAAACTGCCAACTTCTCTATTATTAATAATTACCCCAACGAGTAAATTACCATCTTTTGCTTTGATATTTTGAGTAAGAATAGAGGAACCTGCATCTACAGGTGTAGAACTACTATTACTTTCTAATGGTTTAATATCATTGTGAGATTTTGTACTAGCTTCTGAAGGAGATATGGCACTCTTAGTCAGATGTTCTCCTGGTTTTTTGTCATTTTTGGTAACTGATGAAGCGTCCCCAGTTACCTCTTCTTTTGTTTGACTGCCATTTTTTGAAGCTACTGGAACTTCAGCAATTATATTATCTGTTGAATTAACAAATTCTGATGAAACTGGTAAATCTGTCTGAGCAGAATTACCAGTAGAAAATTCCGGAAAAAACTCTTCGTTATTACTGGGAGTGGCAATACCTGTTTTTGAGCCTTTTAACTGTATTTCTCCACCAATAATATCTAACTTATTTACTTTAGCTGATATCACGTTACCACCATTTTCTAAAATGGTAGCTGTCCCTTTTAATTGCTTAAGCAGAGCCAGTTTTTTCTGATTCTCTAAATGTTGATCATCAACCTTTTCTGACTGTAACGGGCTAACAATTGTGGGTGGCGTAGGTGGTACAACTTGATGCAGCATATTTAATTAAGCAGAAAATTTACATGAAATTGGGTAGTACCCAAATTGGAATATTTTGTATTTTTGGATATTTATGTAACAGTCTTGTGCCAACGGCTTGAAATCCCAAATCCCAAATTCCAAATTGGTAAGAGTAAGCAAACATTTACTGTTTAACGTGAGTTCGACAAGTGCTGTTTTAACCTCTCCCCCGGCCCCTCTCCTACAAGGAGAGGGGAGTAAAACCCTTATTTTTTCGTTTCTCCTCCCTCGCCTTTTAGGAGAGGGAGGCCGGGAGGGAGAGGTCATGGAACTCACGTTGTTTAAGATTTTGGCAACAAATAAATTCAGGCGCAGTAAAACATCAACTTCGCCTGAGAAGTTCAGCTACAATTCATTGAGGCTCACATCTTGCACCAGACAATTAAAATCGCAGTTTATCTTGCAGCCGTAAAAACGCTAGTGGCTTTCCACAGAGTACAAAACCCCTCCTAAACCTTTAATCTCCGATAGTCCGCCGATGGGGACTTGGTATGTTTAGCTGCGACTGTTTAGCTGCGACTTCCATTCGCTTGGTACTCTGGTACAAGATGTGAGGAGAGCTATTTTTTCTCAAGAGAATTTCTCTGATTACCAGAAGTTGTAGCAGTAGCTTCTGGAACAAAGAAGGGAATGCCTTGATCGATCTTCAAACCATTCAACTCGCCATTAACATCTAAGATGTATTTACCAGGTGGTAATTTTTGAGTAATAGGCAACTGGAGGCGACGACGAGTATTAGGTAACACAGGTAATAAGGGTAAAGTTCCTGCACCTAATAAATTTTCTGGAAGTTTTTTTCCGGGTTTTTCTAGGTCGTCTATCGGTTTTGTGGCATTAATTCCTGGATATTTGGCAGCAGGCCAAATACCATATTGACCTTTTAAGCGCACGTAACCAGTACCTTGGCTGGAAACATCAAATAAGGCTGTTACACCATTAGATTTAGTGTCTACAGTAATTGAATTAAGTACACCAACTCGTTTAATGTCTCCTACATAGCCGTAGACAACAACACCTATACGTCCTACTGATTGCAAATTCTTTACTTTCTGATTAGCAGGAGGGATTTCTTCAAAATAAATCACAGCGCGATGTTCACCAGGTTTGGGTTGAACTCTGGGACGAATGGCAAAACGTATAGTCTGAGCGCCCCGCCCAGGAACAGTGAATTGAGATGGAGAAAAGACAACCCATTGATCCATTGATTCCTCTGTGGGGGGAACCTCTACAAGCTTGTTGTTTTCATCCATCTTCCAAGTCTGGACATAAGCTTTGAGTTCAACTGGCTCAGAAGACAAGTTGAGTATACGAATTGCTTGTGTACCAGTTTTGCGATTAAGTTCCAGTTCAATTCGGGATGGACTAACGCCAATATTAAGAGCGTTGGTGCTTGGTATGCCTAGGGCAAATGCGCCTATTAAACTTAGGGCTAAAGTTGTGGCTTTACGAAACATTGTGATCAATTTTTAACTTTTATACACTCCTTTTCAAGGGAGTATTAGTAACTAACGTTGATTAACTGTTACATTTAATACACCGCCGTATCCACCTGCAACTCCTGCATTTGCCAGATCGAATTGCAAGCGTACACCCCCCTGAACTAAAGCTGTATTGCTGTTTTCATCGCGGGAGATTTCGATAATAGGTAACGGTTCAACAGCAACGCGCACTGTCTGTTCAGAACGTTCATTGCTGCTAAAGTAGTTAATTTGTCCATTTCCTGCTTTGATTTCATAAGTGGCATAGAGAGAACCCACTTGATCAAGAGGTACTCGCATTTGCCAAAGTCCTGGTAATTCACGGGTAATTAGCGTATTAAACTGAGGACGAGCCAGTAACCCTTGCTGAGTCCTCACCGTTTCACTAACGGGAGCAGGTACGATTTCCCCTAACTGTTGGGGAGGAACGACCACCTGTTGAGGCGTTGAGAGCTGATAAATTTGTGTTGGCTCTGGCAAATTCAAAGATTGGGCCATTGCTTCGGGTTGTGGCCAAGCCAGAAGTACCACTAGCATACCCAAGCAATATTTAAGATGATGTTGGTGGCTATTTGCCTGATTGCTGACCATTTGGTTGCATTTTTCTCAAAATTCTGGCTATACATACACTGTTCTCTTACAGTGAGAAAGGCATCCTGCTTGCCTGAACATGGCAGCAGGCAAGATGCCTGCACAGTAACTTGAAGCTACGGAGCTACTGCTTCAACTTTAATGATACCTCCGGTGTAAGTACCAACTGCACTAGCATTACTCAAGTTAAACTCTATATCTGCACCACCAACATAAGGTGTAACTAAACCAGGGGCAGTAGTTGGGTCAGTACCAACTTTGGTGACAGTGGCAATGGTTGCAGTCGCACTATTAGGGCCTGTAAGCGTAGAGGTAGTGGGTGTCAATGTGACGTTAACGCCATTATCAGGGTTGTTAGACCAAACTGCGTATAACTCAGTCACTTGTTTTGTGACACTGCTCACACCAGTGAATGGAGTGCTTTGATTGATAGCAGTAGCCCCGGTTGTAATGGCAGGGTCACTCTTATCTTTTCCAACTCCATTTGTTATTACTCCCTGAGTTCCGGCTAAATCATCTCCAGTAATATCCAAAGAAACTGTGTCGAAAGTCCGCAAGTAGAGTACTTCTGGCACTTTAATTTCAACTTTTACCTCTTGGTCAACCTGTAACTGGGCCTGGGCTGGTGCTAAGAATAAAGAGCTACCCACAACGGCAGTACCAGTAGCAACAATAATGGCTAGGATGTTATTTTTCATGGTTAAATTTCGCTCCTCACTGTATTTTTGTGAACTTAGTTACTTGTCAAATTCCCGGCTTTTCTCATTTGGGTCTAAAACTTGAATCTTGCTAATCACTGTTTAAGAGTGATTTCCCAATGTTCCGAGAGTTGTTTGAGATATAAAGATGCAGTTATGCAAATTGCGGTAATTACTTAAAAGCCTGTAAACATCACCTCCTTTCATAAAACCCATAATTCTGTTCCATTTGTCCCGTTGTTGGCTATAAAGAACAGTTGCGTACCAACGACAGTCAGCTCGCCTGGGTTAGCATCATTGTTTCCAGGATTAATGTTGCTCACCCTACGCGTACCTAAAGCTGTGCCGTCACTGCTCCATACTTCTCTACCGTTTGTAGGTTCAGAAGCTACAAAATAGAGCGTGCCATTGAAATTAACGAGACTATTGGGAATACTGTTGTTAGGATCTGCACCAGGCCAAATATCTTTAACTAGAACTGTACCGATATCTGTACCGTCACTCTTCCATAGTTCTAGTCCTGTAGCGCTGTCATAAGTTGTAAAGTAGAGAGTATTACCGACAGCAGTCAGATTAAGTGGGCCAAAACCGATATTTGGAGCTGCATTCAAGTCATTTTTGACTCGCCCTACACCATTACTATCAACCTTCCATAGTTCCTGGTTTTTGTCATTGTTGCTATCTGTGACGAAATATAAGGTATTGCCTACGACAGTGAGTTGGCTTGGGCCAAAACCACCCGTACCTGGGGTAATGTCTTGCACAAGATTAGTTCCCGCTGCTGTCCCGTCACTCTTCCATAGCTCAATGCCATTAATACCGTCATCAGCAGTGAAGTAGAGGCTGTTATTAAAAACAGTGAGTTTGCTGGGAGTTGAACTCGACCCACCGATTTTAATGTCTTTGACAAGAGTTGTTCCGGCTGCGGTGCCATTGCTTGACCACAATTCAAAACCGTTATTACCATCATTAGCAGTGAAATAAAGTTTGCCGTTAAATGCAATGAGGTTATTGGGGTTTGAATCTGTGGAACCTGAGTAGATATCTTTAACTAAACTTACTGTTGTGCCATCATAAACCCACAGTTCATTGCCCTTGATACCGTTATTGGCAGAGAAGAAAGCTTTGCTACCAAGTATGGTGATATTGCTGGGGTCGGAATTGGCAGAACCAGAATTGATATCACTCACTAGTGTGGCTGTGGTGCCATCGTAAACCCATAGTTCCCTACCGTTGATACCATCGTTAGCACTGAAGAGTAACTTATTACCAAAAACTGTAAGGTTTTCTGGGTTAAAACTACCAGGATTAATATTAGTGACTTTAGCTGTACCCGCTAGAGAGCCGTCACTCTTCCACAGTTGGATACCATTGACACCATCATTGGCAGTAAAATACAAAGTGTTACCCAGAGCCGTCAGATTGTTAGGTTTGGAAGTATCTGAGCCTGGTTTAATTTCTAGCATCTCGGTTTGAATCTGGGCAGACAAACTCAGATTGTAGAAAGTCTCAGCAGTGTTAACAGACTTAATACGAAGGTAATAAGTACCTGCTGCTAGAGTGGTGTTGATATTCTCGGTGGTATTCCCCATCAGGGTGGAACTTTGAAGTGAGATGCCATTGCTGTTGAGCAAGTCTACATCGGCATTATCAGAGAGTTCGCTGAGGGTCAGATTGAAAGTACTTTTATGACTCACATTGAAACTGTAATAGTCGTTAGCGTCGATACTGCCAACAAAATCGTTAAAGTTTAGAGAATCATTCAGCGTGCCAATATTTTTAGCTGTGGCTCGCGTGTTTGGTGCTATATCTGGGCCAATAGCTTCAGCAGAAACGCTCAGTTCGTAGTTGGTGGCGGCACCAGAAACAGAATACACCTGAATATAGTATGTACCTGCATTCAAGCTGCGTCGGATAGTATCTACAGCAGTACCAGTCAGAATAGAACTAACTATTGAGCCGCCACTACTGTTAACTAGTTGGACATTGGCGTTTCCTGGTTGGGGTGTTAATTTCAGGTCAATTAAGGCGCTTGATGTTAAATCGAAGCGGTAATAATCTTTATTGTCAACGCTATTTACATAGTCTGTGAATTCGGTAGTAGTGAAGTTTAAAGTGTTGATATTGCGAGCTTCTGCCAGGGTGTTTCCTGCGTTGTCGGCTGGGTCTGGGTTAAAGGAAACCTGCAAGTTGTAATTAGTTGAACTTGTTGCACCAGGAAACACTCGAACGTAGTAAGTACCACTAGCAAGGCTAGTACTAATCGATTCTGGATTAGTATCTGGTTGAAGAGAATCGGCAATTTTTATGCCTGAGCTATTGAGCAATTCTACATTGGCATTGCCGTCTAGACCATCTAAGGCCAAGCTGAATGTTCCATTACTAGCTATGTTGAATAAGTAGTAGTCATTGTCGTCGAGGATGACACCTCTATTGCCAACATAATCATTAGTGCTGTAGCTGTTGGTTAAAGTGCCAATACTGAATGCTTGTGCTAGTTGGTCGTCACCAGCTTTATTTGTGGTAATTGGATTAGCTGAGAGGCTGAGGTTGTAATTAGTGCTTGCACTATTTACAGAGCCAACGCGAACATAATAAATACCTGGGTTGAGGCTACGAGTTATTAATTCTGGTGCTGCACCGCTAACATTGGCAGTTTGAAGAGTAGTACCAGCTTCGTTAAAAACTGTCAAACTTGCATTATCAGTTAACCCATCTAATCTCAGCCTTACTACTTCGGGGTTGCTGCTACTTGCACCAATGCGAAATTTGTAATAATCACTAGTATCAGTACTGCTAACGGAGTCCTGAAAAATATTTGGGGCACTGCTGAGGGAGCCATTAATATATGATGCAGATGTAGTATCTAAAGCTGTTAATCTGCTACTTCCTGGATCTGGAAATCCTGAATAAGGTGATGGCATAGTTTTTTCTCTAAAACTTCAGCGGTGATGAACATTGCAAGTTACTGATAGTGCGGGTAGAAAAACTCAATGCTATTAATCAGCCAAAATTTACTGTTACTTCTGTCAAAGGCTTAGTTGATTGTGTTAGGACTTACGCACTCGTGACGAGAAACTAAGCTTTTGTGATTACTTCGCTTCGCTCGTAATGACGTAAAATCGTAGTCTGTGTGTAAGTCCTGTGTGTGAAGATGGAACTTGCTCAGAAGTATGATTTCTGTTTTTGCAATTTAATTGCTTGTCTATGAACTAATAGATATGAAATGTTTTGAGTTTTGAATGATCTAGCAATCTTATCTGATTTGTGTTAAATGGTTTTTAATAAAACCACAGACTCACAGAGAACACAGAGATTTTGGAAAGTGACATCTTGCACCAGTTGCTTTATTGCAATTAAAGTGCAGTGGGCAATGCAGAAACTTCACTTAAACCCTTATTTTTACGTTGTCGGCATTGCCCACCCTACAATAACTGACTAAATTTGTGACAAATCTATAGAATACTGGAGGAAGTAATTGTGTGTAATCTATCTGTGTGAAGTTTGGAGTTTTTAAAGTTTATCCTTCCGAATATACTGCAAATAGAATTTAACTTTTCTAGAAAATATATTGCCTCCGTAAAATCACCCAAAAAATTTAATTTGAGTAACAAAGTTTTCATATATTAATCAGCTAGGTTTGAGTATATAAATATCAGCCATATTGCTATGTACGCTTTAGTAAATTTGCGATCGCAAATCCAATGCAAGATACTCACTACTGGCTTGGGAGGTATACTGTTTACGTTATGATTTAGCAGGGCTGTTGATTTGCGATCGCTTCATATCTCACATTCATAGACTCTCAACAAATAGATTGAAATTGAAAATCTGAAATCCTGACTGGAAAAGCTTTTAAAAATGAGTTAATTAAGTGTATATACTTATGTAACTGTCAGTAATGAAATAACATATTCTCGTTTGACTTAAGAAGTAATACTGTCTATAAAATCGTTACAGTCTAATTTATCCAACAACATCTCTCAGTTTGGGATTTAAATCCCAAGCAGAATTGTCAGCAATTTTCTCTGCTTTACAATATGTTCCAAGCTACTCGTCGTCGTCTTGCTCTTTGGTATACTGCCGTTACTGCCGTATTACTACTACTTTTCGCCAGTGGTGTATACTTATACGTCCGCAGTACTTTAGTTGAGCGGATTGATGATACCCTCAATCATGTTGTGGAAATTGTCGAGCGATCGCTTGTCATTGAGCCAATCAACAACGATGTTGACCAATTCCGCATTAATGTAGAAGCTAGTTTTCGTAGTAATGCCGATACTGTAGATGATGACCACATTGACCTAGAATGGTTTAGCCCAACTGGTGAATTACTCTGGTCAACTCTATCGGAACCTCTAAATATTCCCATTCATGCTAACCGCACTGGTGAAACTGTGCGTGTAATTAAGGGAGAAAAGGGGACTTGGGGCGACTCAGGACTGTTATTGCGACAAATCACGCAACGGGTGCAAATGGGACGGCAAGTATTGGGATATTTGCGTGTTAGCCATCCCTGGTTTGAAGTCACTAAACCCAGTCGCCAGTTTATGTTGGATTTGGCACTAGGCATTTGGCTAATGGTGCTTTCTGTAGCTGCAAGTGGTTGGTTTCTTTCAGGTAAAGCAATGGAACCTGTAGGCGAATCTTACCAACGCCTCAAACAATTTACAGCTGATGCTTCCCATGAACTCAGAAGCCCTATCGCTTTAATTCAAACTAATGTGCAAGTCGCCCTTGCTGATTTAGAGTGGCGAGAGACACAAACCACTACTTCTTTGAATTATCGACAACAATTAAAGGTAGTAGAACGATTAACCCAGCGTTTGGGTAGGTTAGTCAATGATTTACTCTTTTTAGCACGACAGGACAGTGGCATCAGCAAAGATATTTTTTCACCTTGTCCGCTAGATGCTTTACTGATGGAAGTGGTTGAAGAACAACAACTTTTAGCTACTGAAAAAGAAATTACTCTGACTTTAGATTTAGTTGACCCTCCCGCCTCAGAAACTAGCCCGGAATTGCTAGAAAATTGGTTCACACTTTTGGGTAAATGGGATGAATTGGTGCGGTTGTTCACGAATTTGATTAGCAACGCTTTGCAATACACTCCACCAGGCGGACGGGTAAATGTGGAATTGGCACATCTGGAAGGAAACAATCGTGTTTCGAGAATTCGTCATAGTACTTCCCAGTTGCAAATCAAAGTCAGTGATACTGGAGTTGGTATTCCAGCAGAGGCACTACCACGGTTATTTGACCGCTTTTATCGAGTAGATCCAGCGCGTAGTCACACGACCAAAAATACGGCTACAGAAAGTACTACAGGTTCAGGATTAGGACTAGCGATCGCCCAAGCTATTGTCGAAAATCACCAAGGGCAGATTCAAGTTGAAAGCACTGTTGGGAAAGGTACTACTTTTATTGTCACATTACCAATAACTCTTGAGTATTAATTTGACAGTCAGCATTTGTTTCTTGTGATAGATGAAGCAAATAACTTTCTCTATTAACTTATATAGTAAAGCCTGCCAATTTGAGACATTAATTTAACTGTTGGTAGTTGAATAGTTTTACTAACAATAATTTTTGAAGTAATTATATAAACTATTGTTTTCTATTTTAGTTTAATTACTTCTATGTCAGCAATACCAAAAATTTGAGAGAAACAAAAGATTACAATCACAGGAGTTAATCATGAGTATCAATTATCAAAATATGGGCAAATATGCTAAATTGTTTGGCGCTATTTGTGGAGGATTATTGTTGAGCATGCCAGCAATTCCTAAAGCCGCACAAGCACAACAATCTACTCCCTCTACTCCTAAAGTTAATCCTTGCCCTAGCATTTTCTACGAAGAACCACACAATAATCGAGTTCTAGTGCCACAAGGTTGTCCACCCAATGCTTTCACTCAAAAACAAGCAGCTCAAGGACTCCTTCCCACAACTCCAACTGCTGCTACCCCATCACCATCTCAGATACAGTTGGGTGTTGGCGGCGAAGCACCACAACAAACTACTTCTGGGCTGAATCCTTGCCCTCGTATTTTCTATGAAGAACCTTTCAATAGTAGAAATATAGTGCCTCAAGGATGCCCGTCCAATTCTTTTACCCAACAACAGCAGACATTAAGACCAAATTCCAGTCAAGTTATCCCTGTTAGTCCATCGGTTTCTCCAACTCAACCAACTCAACCATCGGTGTTACCATCACGCCAAGCTCCTAGAACTACGATGGCCCTTGCAAATGGTAGAGTTAATATCAAGTTGGTAAACGACACTGCGGCTAATATCACTTACGAAGTCATTGGTGATACAGCACCGCGATCGCTACAAGGCAAATCAGATGTGACACTACAAAATTTAAGCGCACCAATAACAGTCACATTCCAACGTCAAGATGGTGGCTTACTGTTGGTAACTCCACAGCCCTCTTCAGAGCCAGGTATATTGGAAGTGACATTTCAAGAAGCTACTGATATCAAGACTGATACAAAAGCATTGAGGATAGAACCAAACGGTTCAGTTTATCTAAATTAGTTTAAAACAACGTGAGTTCGACAGACTTTGAAGAACCCCGCTTCCATTCCTCTCCCCTCCAAGGAGAGCTGACTTTTCAGGTCATGTGGAAAAGTCAACGCCAGACCTAACCCCCCAGCCCCCTTCCCTTCGAGGGAAGGGGGAGCAATTAAAGCCCCTCTCCGCGTCGGAGAGGGGTTGGGGAGAGGTTCATCGAACTCACGTTAAAACAATAGTTAGGAGTAAATAGTTAAGAGTTGAGAATAAAACTCCTAACTCCTAACTCCTAACTCTTATTCACCGCTTCAACATTTGAGTCAATCTATCAATCAGTCGTACTTCTTGCTTGTTATCTTCCAAGGTGCGTGCCAAAATAATTGCTCTTTCATAAAAATTACGGGCAGTTGGGTAATTACCTAACTGCTCGTATAAACGAGCGTAGGATTCAAAAGATTTCAATTCTTCTCTGAGATTTTGCGATTCGTTAGCGAGTGTTAAGCGCTGCGCTAGTAATTCAAAAGCACGGTTGTACCGTCCTACGGCAGTGTGGGCTGTAACTAAACCATCAATTGCTCGTAATTGGTTAATGCGATCGCTGTTACTTTTCGCAATCCGCATTGCTGCCCCATAAGAGCCAATTGTATCTTGATAATTCTTAGCTGCTAGATAAGCATCACCCAAATTATTTAAGGTATTTGCTTCACCGAAGCGATCGCCAGTCTGACGACGGAAAGTTAAAGCAGTTTCATAAAGTTTAATTGCCTTATTGTAATCTCCAAGTCTGGCTGTCACCAAACCTAAATTACTAAGAGATAGTCCTTTACCTTCAATATTTTCTACGTTATGAGCAATTGCGAGTGCTTCCTGAATGGTTTTGCCTGCGGGGACAGGTTCTCCGGCTTGTAGTAGTAAACTAGCGATGTTATTGAGCGCAAAAATTTGAGCTTGAAAGTCTTTTGTATCACGAGCGATCGCTAACCGTCGCCGTAATGCATCTTCACCTTCTTTAAAACGACCTTGCTGAATATAAGCATTTGCCAACAGATCATAAGTTAGCCCTTGGGCTTTGATATCGCCAACTGAGCGATATATATTTAATGCCTGTAAGCAAGACTCGATTGTTTTATCAGAATATCCTGAAGCATACTGCTGTTCGCCAACACGCAACAAGCTGTCTGCCCGATCTCTGGATTGTCGCCAACTGGAATTACTTAAAGGGCGGTGGAGTTGTTGGGTAATATCAGCTGCACCTGCTGCTATGGGATTCAGCACAAAAGCAAAAACTAAAAAGTAAAAACTTAGCCAGTGCAATGGACGAACGCGATCGCAAATCTGCAACCCAGCGAAGTGCCAAATCCTATGCCTTAAGAAAAAATACTGTTGTTTCATAAAACTTAACCCATGAAATTTTGGCTTTAAGTACAAGGTTGAAGAGAAAGTTTTATTTTTACGAGTTAAGATTACTAGCATAAGCGTATATACGGAAGTTAAGATGAAGTTGAATCTTCTCCTAAGTAGATAGCGCGGATATCAGCAGGTAATTTATCCTCTAGCATACGATAGCCTTCCTGGAGAAAATTGGCTACTTCGGCAGGTGAAATCTTTTCGCCTTCAGCTTGTAGATAGGCTGCAATTCGAGTTTCGCTCCAGTGGAAAGTTTGAGCCATTAAAATGATTAATCGTAAAATAGGCGGTAGTTGATCCAATGCTTGCTCTACATAGCACCATAGTGGTGGTGAAGTCGCTTGCAGAGAATAATGAATTGCTTCTGTTGGGGGTAGCTTAATTTCGTTGATACAGAAAGCTGTAATATTTATGAGCCAATTTTGTAGGGTTAAGGTTTCCTGTCCTGTTGGAGAATTCTGTAAATTTAGTCCCCCAAGTTCGTAATAGATATGTCGCCAGGTGAGGGCAAACAGATAATCAGCCTGCACAGGCGATCGCGCCGAATGCTGAATCAAGGTGTAGACTATAGGGCTGTAGCGGCAAAAAATGACTGTAAAGTACTTTCCATGGTCTGGATGGTTTTGAAACAAACTTAGCAGTTCTTGGTCACTGTGATGAAACAGCGACTTCACCAGCGGGTGATTAGCTTCTGGAAAATGAGGAATTTGCATAGGGCAAGGCTAGTGATAGTTGTTAGAATAATATTGGTAATAGGAGTTTTATAGTTAGCAACATCATATTTTTACAAAAGGTCTGTTTTTTGTTAAGATTCAGACCGATTTAGTATTGGTACACTAGAAACAAGGACTTTACTTTCAGTCTGTATCGACAATAATAAAAGCGGCACTCTTATACAATCTTTAATTTGTTCATGCTTATAGCAGCTAGTGTGATGCCTTTCTTGCTCTCTCCCTTGACTTTAGGCTCATTTTTGCCTTCCCTGCCCTTGGATAGCTTGTTTTCCACCCAAGGCATTATGGTGTTGCTCTTGGCAGCATACGCCGGTGCCATGTGGATGTTCCTCACAAGTGCGCCAAAAGTTTATACCGTAATGGTGTCTGATTTGGAGATTGCCCGACAGTTGTATGAAGGGTTACTAGATTTGCCAGTAGCTGAAGTGCCTTTGCACTACTACTACAACTACGAACAAACCCTAGGCGCAGCTAGTGTTGATCCACTGTATATGTCCGCCAGTCCTAGCTGGTCTAATAAGATGATGAATAGTGGCAATGAGGGACTGTGGTATCAACTGAAGAAAAACACCCAGCTACACGTCATTACAGGAGCAAGTTTAGGCAGCAAAAATCAGCAACGTCACGTTTGCTTTGACCGCGAATGCCTGGACTTGATTTTAATGCGAGTCGAAGTACGTGGTTTAAAGTTCAAGATTCGCAATGATAAGCCCTTAAATTTCTTGGTTAAGGATTATGAGGGACGGGTGATTGAGGTGGCTGAAGTCGCGAATTAGTTATCTTTTGTTATAAAGATTTTAGGTTGGGTGGTGCGATCGCATCACCCAAAATTTTTGTTTTTTGCAGTGAAAGACTTGCTGTAATTATTGATTACTTCTAAACGAACCGCAGAGGCGCAGAGAACACAGAGTAGAAGTAGGGTGCGTTGTCGCACAGCGCAACGCACCGCCAACAATTAAAGCTGCGTTAAACTATAGAATTTTTCTCGCTGATTTTCTTACATTATTCTTTATTGCTGTTGAAAAAATGTACGTATCTTACCTCTATGAAACAGATTTCTATGCTTGGACTCAACAGCAGGTTAGCTTGCTGAAAACTCAACAGTGGGGTCAATTAGATACTATCAACCTAATTGAGGAAATTGAAGCTTTGGGGAGAAAAGAACGGCAAGAATTGAGAAATCGATTAGGAGTATTGTTAGGGCATTTATTGAAATGGCAGTTTCAACCAGATAAACGCAGTAATAGTTGGTTGAGTACAATTAAAGAACAACGTGTCCAAATTAAACTACTTCTGCAAGATAGCCCTAGTTTGAAACCTTATTTAGATGAAGTTTTTTTTGCTGTTTATGAACTTGGTTTGGCTTTGGCAATTCGAGAGACTCAATTAGGTGAACAGCTTTTTCCAGAAGCATGTCCCTACACTTTAGACCAAACTTTGAATCCTGAATTTTTACCCAATCAAAATCATGTTGATGAGTAGGGCGAATCATTGCAAAACTCTACTAGCATTTTCATCATCGTAAACCTTGGCAAATGAAAGCAGCCCAATAGCGAGGATGTGAAAAGGGAAATTCTTCATTTGAATTTTTTACCCGATCAATTTCCAGTGTCACACCAGCATACTTTCGATATTCGCTATCCCACTCCAAATATTCTGCTGAACCAGGTGGGTATTGTTTTCGCTTATTTCTCGCTTCTTTGCGCTTAATTTCTGTTTGTTTGGATATTGCTAGCAACTCTTCTTTTTTGAGTTTACACAGTCTAATTTGGGCTTGCCGTAGTGCTTCAGGCCTGCTGTTGCCATATTTCCGATAGTGGTAGTAAAAGATAGAAAATAGTGCTGTAGCTAGGTCATTTACTGACCACAAGCTACTGACAACACTTCTAGCGCCAGCACATAAAAAGCCGATAGAAATCGTAAACATATCACCTGTCAGCAATTCAGGTACTCCCAGACCAGTCTCACAACAAGCAAGAAATACATCACAAAGCTGAGATAGACGCCAGCTAGGAGTCATCAACTGTCCCAAAGTGATATTACCATCTCCCAATTTCAGCACCGATTCCAAGGGGCGATCAAGGCGAAATTGGGCGTGATGACAACAGTGAAGTACCTGAACTTGTTCAGCTAGCTGTCGGTAGTTGTTGCAAGTTGCTTGACTGCTTCCTCTTAAACGCTGGCTTTTTGGGATATTAAAGATTTCGGCGATTTTTTCGCCTTCAAAACTAGCGCAGGGTAAGTCGTCTGTGGCATCTTCTACGATGCCGTAAGTTAAATCATTGTTCACTTCACCGCGTTGTTGACAAAATTCCAATATTTGACAGCTAGGGATGTAGCGAATGAGAAAGCGATCGCCTAAATATTGATTATTTCCAATTGGTAATGCAGCAAAAGGAATTAGGTGTAAACCCAAGTGAGGTACTATAATTAACTCTTCAATTCCTTGGAGACGATCACTAATTAATTCCTCTAATTGAAGTTTTTTTGCTACTTCATCTAAAACATTATCAATTATTTCTTTTTGTTCAATATCTTGCCGATGCCAATTAAACAAAATACAAATTTGTAGAGGCATCTGCTCATATTCTGACGCAGGCATAACAATCAATTCTGCGGGATTTATTGGCTCTGGTTGCCCATTTTCTGTTCCCATCCAACCCTGTGCTTTTTTGAATCCCTGACCTTTGCAAGTATGACAGGAAAGTTGATTATGCCGCAGGACAAAGACATGAGTATTATTGCTAGTTGTGTAAAAGCTGAGAATGGCTGTAGTCGGCTGGTCAATTAGTCGCTGCATATCATACAACTGTGGCGCAGTAACTTGTTTTTGGGCAGCGAGTAGGGGATCTTTTTGGCGGAGTCGTTGCCAAATTAACTGCTTTTGTTTTTCTAACTCAGCAATTTTTTGAGTGTAGGGTGCATAGGCGGCGCGATCGCTGGTTCTGCTTTGTGTTTGCATGTTTTCTGTAGGATCAGATTGATGGCGATCGCGTTCTTGATTAATTATCTTTTGCAAGTAGTTGTAATACTGCAATAACTCCTCAACTTCTTGGGGAATTTCTCCATCCTTAAAGTCATTATTTACCATCAATTCCACAAGGCTTTTCCCACGGGAACGCTCAACATATTCCAGTGCCTTACCCAACTCACCTGTGTTGATGCACGCTTGCACTATATTTTCGTAGAGGTTAGCGGCTTGTGGGAGTAAGCCTTGACGACTGGGTTCGGAAGTTATCCAAGTACGAAGTTGTTCATAGCCTTCAATTGCGGCTGCATAACCTTTGATTGCTATTTGCCAATCTCCAGATTTGAAAGCAATTTCGCCTAAATTTATGCCAGTGGTGAAGCAATTAAGGGGAAAAGATAAGGGGGTATAAATTTCTAGCGCTGACTCAAAACATTCAATTGCCTCTGCAACCTGTTCTAGTTTAGTGTAAATCAGACCTAAATTTTTTTGGCTAGATGCCCACATTTGTGGGAAAGCATCACGGGTGTAGACTCGCAAGGCATTTTGACAACAGGTTATTGACTGTTGCAAGTTTTCTTCCTGCTTACCCTTGATGCGTTTGCGGTAAGCGCTTCCTAAATTGTTTTGAATTTGTGCCCAATTTTCTGGAAATGCTTGCAAGGTGTATACCTGTAAGGCATTTTGATCGTGCTGAATCGCCATTTCCAAATTTTCTGCTTTATCCCCCAGTATGCGAATGGAATAAGCGTATCCCAGGTTCATCTGAGTTGTAGCCCAATCTTTGGGAAAAGCTTGACGAGTACGAACTTCTAAAGCAAATTCAAAGCAAGCGATCGCCATTTCTACATTTTCTGCTTTGTCACCACGTATGCGAAGATTATAGGTAACCCCTAAATTATTTAAGCTTTGGGCCCATTTTTCAGGGAAAGCTTCACGGGTGCGAACCTCTAAGGCATTTTCAAAGCAGGTAATTGCCTTTTCCAGATTTTCTACGGGATTGCCTTGAATCAGGTCACTGTAAACAAGTCCCAAATTATTTTGAGTTTGGGCCCATTTTTCCGGAAAAGATTCGCGGGTGCGAACTTGCAAAGCATTTTGATAACAAGCGATCGCTTGATTGTAATTTTCTGCTTGTTGGCCGCGAATACGCTTGGCGTAAGCATTTCCCAAATTATTTTGAGTTATAGCCCATTCCACTGGAAAAGCTTTGTATGTGTAAATTTCTAAAGCTTTTTGGTAGTAGGCGATCGCTTGTTCTAAATTCTTTGCGCGATCGCCCTGAATGCGATTTTCGTAAGCAAGTCCCAAATTATTTTGAGCTTTCGCCCAATAGTCTGGGGCTGTATTCAAAGTAAATGCTGTTAATCCTAACTCGTAGGCTGCAATAGCAATTTCTAAGTTAACAGCACGGTTGCCTAGAGGAAAATGCTGGATTGAATTACTCAGGTTCATTAAGCATCCTGCCAGAGCTTCTTTGTAAGATGGACTTTTTTGAGTTAATACCCGATCTCCCCAACTTTTCATAACCTGAATCAGGTCATCATTTAGTTTATCTAAGCTGTTTTGCAGTATGGGATAAACAAATTGCGAGTTACCTTGGCTGTCTTGAGTTGCTTGCAATAGCTCAATCAATAAATCTTCATACTGCTCGTAGTTTAATCTTGCTGCAAAGTGTCGCAACATATCAGCCTGATTTACGTCGCCTCCCTGTTCCATGACATCTGCTACTTGTGTCATCATCTGTACCAAGTTAGTATCGAGCAGTTCTTGATGAGCGTTTAAGAGATTTATTTCTTCACCTTCAGCACAGTTGATTAAGTCGTGGACAAGCTTAAGATAGGGAGACGGATTTTTTATTTCATCGGCTATCTGAGCAGCCAATGTTCGTAACCAATCAGGATGATAATCTCGTCCTTGTTCCTCCAATAAATCGGCAAACTCTTCCATCTTTCGTACCAAACCATAATTAAATAAGTCTGGACGAGAGTTGAGAAGTTGACGTTCTTGACCTTGGGGACAGCGTAGTAGATTCTCAATATGTTTTATGTAAGGTAGACCATTTCTATAAGCCAATGCTTGACTTAGCTCAGTCATTAGATCGAACAAAAACTGAAAAGCATTGATCCTACCTTGGTCTTTTAGGTTAAGTGCTACCTCGGTCATTATTGTGACAAAACTGCCGTCAAGCAAGTTTACATGAGCCTGCAATAGTTTTGATTCAGAACCACTGGGGCAATCTAGTAGCGCTTTAATCAAACCTAACTGAGCTTTTTTTCGTTTTTCGTCAATAATTTGTTTATTTTTGTTAAAAGTTTCTTCAAACTTAGCTGACGGCACGCCTATACTCATCTCAATAACTGGAATGAGATTGATTAAAAAATTAGCTCCTTCCTGATTATCCAGTTTTACTAAAGATGTTGCAATTTGCTGCATTGTCTCTACTAAAACATGATCAATTAATTCTTGGTTAGCGGCTAAAATCTTAACTTCCTCATCTGTCGGGCAGCTGAGTAGTGCTTCGATCAGAGAACCATAGTTTTGGTAGCTTCTGATATGGGTCATGATTTTTATTTTTTGGTAATTTTTATCTAAAAAATATAGAAATTATTTGTGTTTTATCTCTTGATTTATGTTCCAAAATCATTTTATTATTTTTATATAACTAATTTTTATTTATGCTCTTCAGAAATTCCTGTCAACTTTTCTACCAAATCTTCAGCTAAATCCAGTAACTCAATTTCGTCAATTTCATTACTAGATTCGCGGTTACTTTCTCCAATTACTACATTACCAGCTAACACATTTTTGACAGCAAAAATTATCTCTTCTTCTTCAGATAAACTCAGACATTTTTCCAACTCTACAGCAATTTCTTGAAGCGATTTGTTTTTTAATTGCTTGCGTACTCTCACTGCTACTGAATCATCACTTTGCAAAAAGGTAGACAATGATTCTACTAAATTTTGTTTACCTTCTTCGCCCTCCCCCCATCCTTCTAACCAGTCTCCATCGACATCTTCAAAATACAAATGGGCTGCTTCAAGCCCATATTTTAGGATATCGTCTTGTAATTTTCTGGTTTCTTCTAGGTGCTGACGAAATTGTGCTAATCTCTGATGGCGGTCATTTGGCATTTCATTAACCATGATGATGAGATTTGGTTAAGGTGAGTTGATAGGAAAACGAGACAATAATTGACCTACCACTATAAATTAAATTTTAGATAAATGCCTGTTTTGAGATGATCGACATTATATAGTACTATGTTGCCTATCTGATTGACGAAATTAGTTGCACTGGGATTGTAGCTTAAAAATATTCCTCTCT
Organism: Nostoc sp. NIES-4103; assembly: GCF_002368335.1. Lineage (GTDB taxonomy): Bacteria > Cyanobacteriota > Cyanobacteriia > Cyanobacteriales > Nostocaceae > Amazonocrinis. The sequence continues at coordinate 7,171,620 of NZ_AP018288.1, forward strand.
CTATTTCCCAAAATTGCAAAGTATCTTCCCACTTTTCAAATTTTTCTTGATAAAATTCCTCAGAAAGACTAGTGATTTGAATACATAAAGACTTTTCTTGCCTACTACTAATAATTATATCAGTTGCCATTGACAGGTCTGCAACATAGCGTTGTACAACAGTGCCGCCACGATTTTGAATATCATTAGCAATACAGCCTATTAGCTTGGCATCTTCTTGACTGAACTTTCCTGCCATCAGCTTTTGTCTCCAAATATAAAATTTGGGATCATTTTTGATCAGCCATTTTGGAAATAAGTAACTATACCAATATTTTTCAGATGTTGACAGACACTCATAATAAATTTGCAGTTCTTCATCTGAAGTTACACTTTTGATATCAAGCCAAATTTGAGAATCTTGAATAATCTGTTTCAAAAATAAGCCGACAAATAGTTTAGAGGTCAGCAAACCAGGCTTTAAATCTCTAACCCACCGAGCTATCTCATCTAGCCTTTTGGCTAAACTTGGATCTATTTCAGATGCTTCCTGAATGAGTGAGTCGAGTCGTTTTTTAATTTCTTTTGCTAACAAAAAATGCTATACCTTAAAAGTCTAAATTCTACAGAAAATATTACAACTTCTTTATACACTTTTTCAAGAAAAAAGCTGTAATAACATCATGTTTTCACAGCTTTTTGGTTGATTCAATTTCAAATTTTTGCTAACTTTCAGATTCTAGGGATGATTCTGATTTTTCAGGCTTGAGTAGGGGGAAAGCGATCGCATCCCGAATACTAGCACAATCAGTTAATAACATCACCAATCGATCAATGCCAATGCCTAAACCACCTGTAGGCGGCATTCCATATTCCAAAGCGGTGAGAAAGTCTTCGTCTACACCTTGGGCTTCCAAGTCGCCGGCGGCTTTGCGCGCGGCTTGTGCTTCTAAACGTTCTCTTTGGTCGATGGGATCAGTTAATTCTGAGAAACTATTGGCAGTTTCCCGCCCTACAATAAATAACTCAAATCGCTCCACCAAACCAGGCTGAGAACGGTGAGGTTTTGCCAAGGGCGAAATTTCCACTGGATAGTCAATGACAAAGGTAGGCTGAATTAAGTTTTCTTCTACCTTTTGTTCAAAGGCTTCATTCAACAATTTACCAATTGATGGTACATCTTCTATACCTTCCAAACCAGCATTTTTACTTGCTGTTTTTGCTTCTTCCAAAGTTTGGAATGAATTGAAATCTAAGCCTGTAAATTCCTTGACTATTTCGTGCATTGTCACCCGCCGCCAAGGTGGTGTTAAATCTACAGGTGTGTCTTGGTAGGTAATTTGTAAAGTACCAAGTACCTCTTGGGCGACAGTGGTAATAATTCCTTCTGTCAGCGCCATCATATCGTTGTAGTCGGCGTAGGCTTGGTAAATTTCAATGGTGGTAAATTCAGGATTATGGCGAGTGGAAACTCCTTCATTGCGGAAAATTCGCCCTAATTCAAACACCTTTTCAAAACCACCCACAATTAACCGCTTGAGATGGAGTTCTGTAGCAATTCGTAGATACAACTCCATATCTAAGGTGTTGTGGTAAGTGATAAACGGACGTGCATCAGCACCGCCTGCTTCACTTTGCAAAACTGGCGTTTCAATTTCTAGAAAATCCCGCTGTTCCAAATAGCGGCGAATACCGGCAGTAATTTGGGCGCGACGGCGGAAAGTTTGCCGTACTTCCGGGTTCACTATCAAGTCAACGTAACGCTGACGGTAGCGCTTGGCAATATCTGTTAACCCATGCCGTTTGTCAGGTAAGGGTAACAGAGATTTGGTCAGAATAGTATATTGTTTAACGTAGACAGATAACTCGCCCTTTTCAGTCCGTTTAATAGTGCCTGTAACGCCCAAAATATCGCCAATATCTGTAAGTTTATCTAGTTGTTTGAAAGCATTGGCGAGAACATCTGCCATACTTTCTTCAATGCGCTTTTTTTCTAAGTAAAGCTGAATTGCACCGGTTTCATCTTCTAAGGTGACGAAGGCTAGTTTACCCATAAAACGACGCAGCCTGATGCGTCCGGCTATGGCAACTTCTAAATCAACTTCTTCACCGTTGGGTAAATCAGCAAATTGGGCTTGTAATTGCGCTGCGTGATGGCTGGATTCCCAACGATAGGCATAAGGATTAATACCTAGCTGCTTTAGCTGCTCTACTTTTTCCAGCCTAGTGGCACGAATATCTTCTTCGGACATGTTAACGAACTAAAGAGGGCATGAATATTATAGATGCTCTGAACAGGTGGGGTAGTTATATGCAATCTTGATCTACCTGAGATTTTTTATCGCCATCAAAGACCACCAAAAATTTGCCATCAGGTATTAATTGCTGAATAGCCCGCAAATAACCGTCAGCATCCGATTGCTTTCGGTAGTGTGCTATGGTGACTCGTTGCATGTTCGCAAGCAAACGCACAACTAACCACCTATTGAGATTATCTCGATAGGGCATAATAATATAGTCTCCATTGAGTTTGGAGCAAAGCCAGTGCCGAACTTTCCACGGGACGCACTGGCTTTTTGCTTGGTTAAATATTACCAGAAGGATTTTACAAAAACAAATAAAACTTTTATTATATCAAACCTGGCTAAGATTGAAACAAATATGAAACAACAATGTGTCAACTTTGTTTCAAAATAGATTTGCGATCGCCAAAGGAAATACAATGACACAAACTAGAGTGCGCTTGTGGAATATAGATGAATATCACCGGATGTTCGAGACGGGGATTATTAAAACTGAGGAACGGGTGGAACTAATTGAAGGGCAAGTTATCCCCATGAGTGCCAAAAATCCTCCCCATGCAGCCACAACGCTGTGTGCATCTGACTACCTCAAGCGCCTGCTAGCAGAAGTTGCTTTAGTTCGGGTACAAGACCCCATTCAGTTAAGCGAATATTCTGAATCGGAACCGGATATTGCCGTTGTCCGCATCAATTCACGAAAATACATTGATCATCATCCTGCACCTGATGAAGTTTTTTTATTAATTGAGGTGGCGGATACAACTTTAGAGGCTGACCGCAAACAAAAAGCGCCTCTTTATGCGAAGGCGGGAATTGTTGAATATTGGATTTTGGATGTGAATCAGCGTCAGGTTTATGTTTTCCGTGAACCAGATTTGGCAGTTTACAATCAACAATTGATTTTAGATGAGAATGTAACAATATCTTTGATTACTTTTCCAGAAATTGAAGTCCAGATTAATCAACTGTTTCCATAATTGTTGGCATTTATATCAATTGAAACTAAATTTAAATCGGATAAATTTCTATTGCCTCACGCTAAGACGCAAAGACGCAGAGAAGAGGACGCAAAGTGTGTTAGCTAGTAGGGTGTTTTATGCCGTAGGAATCGCACACCTTTAATGATTGGTGGTGCGGCGCTTGGCGACAATGCACCCTACATTTAAATTCTCTTTAGCATTAGTCCGCGTTCGCGTAGCGTTTTGCAGCAAAGGCGGACGAGAGTTTGTGTGCAAGATGAACCGTGACTTCCAGTCGCCAAGGCATCTATAAAATAAAAAGCGATCGCTCCTAACTAATTGAAGCGATCGCTTTGTCTCAACAGGGGTATGAGAGCAAATATTATTGACATCTATAACCAAGATTCAATGATTGAACTCTGCAACTAAAACCTTTATTTTTGACCTAATGTTAGCGGATTTCGGGATAAAATCGCCTTCATTTTTAAATTCGCAAATTTCAGAATTGCTTCTATCAATTCTTGCTGTTCTGGTTGTAAATTCAGTGTTTTTAGAGCCTGGTTGATATCTTGGCCAGAATGCAAATTGTGAGTAATTTTGGTAAGTTGGGATGAATTTAAGACTGCCTTGATTTCCCGATTTCTACGCTGACGCACCGCCTGTAATTGTTGGAGTTGTTGGGGAGTCAGGTTAATTTCTGAAAATGAAGTAGATTGGCTTGCCACTTTGGTAGTTTGGGCGAAAATGACACCGGAAGTAGCATGGAATTGAACAGGTGTTGCCAAGGCACTTACAGGCATGAAGATGAGAACAGTAAAAATGGTAACAGCTAACATAGACAGCCGTTTTGTAAAGTTGATAGCCATGTTGATAAATGCCTAAATCACAACATTCAGGACGTGGTAGTCCAGCTAGAAAGTATTATCCATTCTTAGGGAATCCCAAAAGATAATTTATGCTACAGCTAGCGTCAGCAAGCCAGATGCATACCCTACAAAAACTATCAGGTAAGAATCAGATTAGCAAGATCATGTTCTCTTTGTGACAAGTTTAATTGTTTAAAATAAATAAAAATAAATTATGAATATTATAAGTTTATTAAATAAAAGCTATGAGTTTGCAGTCATAATCAAAGTCATTACCAAAACAGATGCATAAATAAGAAATTGGGCAAATCAGAGATTAAAGATAAATAAATTTAACTATGTTTTTGCTTTTTGTATGCCCCATGCCCATCCTTCATGAGCATATCTATTCATCGAGCTAATCGGGTGCATTAGGTTTGTCATAACGCACCCTCACAAGATTTACTCCGATTTTTTCATTCTGTTAATTTCTCGTTGCAATTCTTCAACTTGACGGCGTAAAGCTTCTGCTTCATTTTCAGGAGAATCCGCTGTAACATTAACTGCTCCTGAAGCGGGCGATCGCTGATAGTTTCCTCGGCGAATTTGCTGATATTCTTCTGATACTGCCCATTCCCGTAAGAAATGCACGCGTTCCACAGGGAAAGGATGGCTCAGCATCATACCCTGAGCGCCACTATACATCAAGAATTTGTACACTTGATTGAGTCCGTCTGCATCTAGTGCCTGATAATTCTCTGACTGTTTAATAAACTCTTGTAAACTACATTCATTGCCATATTTGATACTACCACCAGAGAGTTGCATCATTGATGACATTACAGGATTTAAGTCATCCATAACTAACAGTGCTGCGCGATCCGCTGTTAATTCGGCTTTACGCCGCCATTCAAAAAAGGCATAAATTAAGCCTTGAGTGACGAAATTGCCTATGCCAAAGGTTAATTCTCCCAAGACAGAAGCAGCACTCATTGCCCACATCGCCATTTGAATTAAAATAGTATGACCACACTTAATATGCCCTAGCTCATGAGCTAGCACCGCCCGAATCTCGGCTTCGTTGAGTAAGTCTAAAGCCCCTGTATTTATGACTATGTAAGGATTATCTTGCCCCAGTGCATAGCTATTTACTTGGGGATTTTGTGAGACAAACAGTGCAGGTTCTGGGAAAATGTCCAAATCTCGCACGCATTCGCGAAAGATCTGGTAAATGGTGGAATATTGCCGCGGCCCGACTTGGATGGTGTTGCCCATTAGATAGACTAACTGAGGGCGTTCGTAGACAAATTCCACAAATTTACGAGCAATTAAATCAAATCCCGGTAAACTTCGTAAAGCTTGCTCAGCTTGGCGATCCAGTGGATGCCTGAAGGCTTCGCTGGAAATTCCTGTGTAAGTAGGCATAATTTGGGTAATTAGTCAATGGTCAGTGGTCAGTGGTCAGTGATTAGTGGTCAGTGGTCAGTAGTCAGTGGTCATGGTTAGTGGTTAGTAAAAAAATAACAACTGTCAAATGACAAATGACAAATGACAAATGACAACTAATAACTGACAACATAATAGAAATGGGGCTATTGGAAGTAAAAGTCACTTTTTATGGGATTAAAAACGTGTGATTGAGGCAGAAGTCCATTTGTCACTACATAACTTCCTGCGATCGCAGGCGGGTTTTCCTTCCTGGCCCCATCATTTGACGATGGCGAGGTTGGTAGCACGGGCCTTGCGCTTAGGACGTAGCGCCTTAATTCAAGTAGGGGCAGTTTGTGGTTATCAAGGGCGATATCGCACTAGTTTTGTCGCATCAGCATTGATGTGGCATGGCCCTGTAATTATTGTTGCCCCAGAAGAAGTACAGCAACGTCTGCTGAAAGTGGAAATTCCCCGGCTACAGCAATGGCTGCAAGCCGATAAACCCATCAGAACAGGTGACGCTTGGCCTAGTTCTGAGTTCCAAGGGCTACTGCTTACGTCCCCCGCAGCTTGGTTAAAAGGGCAACTCTTATCTAACAAGCGTTTTCCCCCAGATATTCCTACTATTATTGATGGGGTGGACGATCTAGAAAATTGGGTGCGTCAGCAACTAACTGAAGACATTCAACCCCATGATTGGGATCAACTCATGCTAGCTTGTCCCAACCAAGCTGAGGTAATTCGTTCTGTACGGGTACAACTCACAAAAGAACTATTCCAGCATCCTACTAATCCGTATGAGTGCTACCTAATTTCTCAACCAGAAATAGAAATTTTAAATCATCTATATTCTGCTTTAGAGTCAGTCAAAGCATTGCCAGAACCTTGGCAACAGTTTTGGCAACAACTTAAAGACATTAATGAAAATTCCTCCCCTGCTTCCCCTGCTCTTTTCTGGGCGACTATTGCGCGTCGTCAAGGTTTATTTTCTTTGCATTACGCGCCAATTGAATTAGCAAAAATACTTTCGCCCATTTGGCAAAGACAACCAGTAGTACTAATTGGTAGTGCCTTAGAATCTGAAACTGAGGCGCCATTATTCCGTCAGCGCTTCGGGTTGGATGATGTAACTTGCTTGAAGTTCTCTTCTGATAGCCAAGCGGAAGCAATTCAATTATATTTGCCTCATAAGTTGCCTTTACCCAATACGCCAGAATTTCAAGCAGCATTTATTCACAAAGTTCGTACATTACTATGTCTAAGTGCCACAGCACCAGGCTTAACGGTGATTTTAGTGGGGGATGTGCCACTGAAAGCTCAAGTAGGGGCAATTCTGGCTTCTGAATTTGGTTCGCGGGTACAGGTGGAAAAAACTTGTTTGGATGAGAATGGTATTTTAATCAGCGGTTGGGAATTTTGGCGAGAACATCAAGCAGTCTTACCTGCACCCCAGTTGCTAGTGATTGCCACTTTACCCTTACCATCTTTAGAAAATCCTTTAGTGGCTGGCAGAGTGGCTCATTATAAGCGATCGCACCAGGATTGGTTTCGTTTATACTTATTGCCAGCTGCTTTAAATGAATTGCAGCGAGCGATCGCGCCAGTAAGAGGAGAAAGTCAAGGTATCATTGCTTTGCTGGATAGTCGTGTAGTTAACCGTAGCTACGGCGCTCAAATTCTTGCGGCTTTGAGTCCTCTAGCACGCATCAACTATCTTGACCCCAGTCTATTTTCTCATCCAAGTGAGGAAAATTCTGCTTAAGGCCAGTTATTATTTGTCAGTTGTTAGTCGTTTTTCCACTGACAACTGACAACTGACCACTAACCATTAACTATTTACGTTTTGTCAACTGAAGGACAATCATCCTTGAGCAAGCAGTATTATCGGCATATTGGGACATTCTTTGAGCAGCATCAGCTGTCATACTTTTAATGTGCGCTAGTGATGCGATAACTTGCATCTTTGGCCCAGTCTATAGAACTGACAGTATTAACTGACAAACATAGTTTAATTTTGAATCGCTGATTATGGGTGAAGCAAAGCGTCGTAAAACCACACTTGGAGAGCAATACGGTCAAGAGACTCGGATTTTGTCTTGGGTTCCCATCACTAAAACTCAAGCCGAACAATTTGTCACTTGGACTACTCGCGGTGCCTGGATAGGTATCGGCGTTATGGTTGTAGCTTGGGTAACTATTCGTTTTATCGGCCCAGCTTTCGGTTTGTGGCAAGTAGTCTCTTAAACCTTGGATAAATTTGTAAAAATTCCTATACATAGTATGGACTGTTAGGTTAATAGCTCCTAATGGGAGCAACGCGCTCATAGTGAGATCATCGTGAAATGAGCTGGGGGAGCGGGGGTAGCTGGGGGAGAAAAGAGAAAACATAGTCCTTTTTGCTACTTAAATATGATAAATACACTTAATTTATTCCTCTTCCCCAGCCTCCCCAGCCTCCCCAGCTCCCCCAGCTCTGCCATCTCACAAAATCGCGTTGCTCCCCTCCTAATCTAGGTTCCATCCTGACCTGAACAGGATATTAACCCTAAAAATTAACTGAGTTTTGATTAGCTTATTAATTTTTCAGTTTTTACTAAGTGTAGAAAAATAACAGGAAAGCCCAAGATAGATTTATTCATCATCCAGTAGATGGTTTGAGTTTGTAGATTTTACGTATAAAAAATACAAACTTTAAAATTATCTGATTGAAAATTTTATCTACTTTGGAGAAGTATAAATCTAGCCTCGGACGATACTATGTGCCAGACAGCTTGGTGAATTTAGCTGCTTGGCACTTTTTATTAATTGAGTAACAATTTATTAATGATATTTAGTATTAAAAAATAAATTCTTCTCTAATAAAAAACAGCGGGCTAGAATTAGCAACAAATATAAAAATCAAGGATTTCCCCCGTATTCGTGCTTATTTCTATATCTATAACTATCGCTAGAGTAACAAACTTGAATTTTGAAATATTATTGGTTGACAGAGTTCGGTCAAAACTAAACTTTCTTAGCTTTTGGATCTTTAAAACTGGGGGTATACACTCGATTACTTGCTGTTCTTAAGTGACTTTTTGTCGCTAACTCAACAGTTCGTTATATTTGCCAACAATAATTTTTGTATTTTAGACCACTTTTTAGCATAAACTTCCCAAGTAAGAAAATACTGCCTAAATGGCAACATACCTTTTCTTAGTTTAGTTATTCTCTGTGTTATGCCGATAAATATCAGGGTTGTAAATTTGGCATTTTCCCTAAGTAGTTACTGCGTATCCCAAATTATTCATCTCAGTGAATAATTCAAAATTGCAAATCTAAACTTTACATGGTTATCTACCAAAATCCATAGTTATCAAAGACTTGACTCAGTGTACCAAGTACTTGGAAAAGAACAAACCTCTGGTCTAGGATACATAAGTTTACACTAGACAAAAAAGAAGTAGGGTGTTCCTAGCTTTACCAAAGTTATAGCGACTGCTGTCGCAAAGAATCTTGAAAAGGCTTTCAATCCTTTGTCAGTAATAACTTTTGCTATGCACAGTGAGTAAAAAATAGATCCGTAGCTTTTCTATGGTTGAATGATGCCAGATTTAGGTTACTCTTAAAGCGGATCGCTTCTAGTAGGCATCTACTCAGACGGAATCGTATAAAGAAAAAATTAATTTTAACAATTCTGTCCGAGAAACGGAATCTACAAACTGAATAGTTTGATACGGCAAGCTAAACAGTTATCTACTACCCTAAGCTAGGTAGTCAATTAATGACTCCATGTGTGCCTGGCAATTGTAATGAATAGTTTACAATACCAGTGTGTGAGAAAATCTAAAGAAAATATAAAAGAAACTAAAATGACTGTGGTGTCTGGAGGGCAAACGTGTTTCTGAGACTAGCGCATCAACACCGACAATTCGTCCAAGACTTGGTAATGAACCTGCAAGCCTTGGCAATTGTACTTGAACGACGTGGGTATCCTGCGTCCTGTTATACTTGTGGCGACCAAATGAATAGTGCTTCGTTTATGGTCAGCTTGGGAGACAACCACCTAATTCGGTTCCTAGTATCCGATTATGGAATTACTTGGACAGAGATGCGGGATGACCGCGAATTAATGAAGTTAGAGGGTGCTGAGGCAATTAACCAATTACAAGAATTGGCGAATCTTGTCAAGCAAGTGACACCAGTTTGTTCAGGAAACAAAGCCTTAGCTAAGAAGTTATAAGGATTCCTGTATCGAATGAGGTACTCTCAAAAAGGTCTCCATCGTCGATCGCGGATTGGAAATCATTTGTTGGTAATTGGTAATCGGTAATTGTAGCTTGATTTGCAATTCCCTATTACCCATTTACCATTACTGTTATATCTTACTGATAGTCTGCCACGTCAACATTTCTGGCTATCCACATTCCCCTTGTACTTTTTTGTCTCAATTGTTCAATTTTAAGTTTGTCTATCAGCACAAGTCATTACAACCCATTACCAAGTGGTGACGAGTCAGGAGTTACCAAAGCTAATTCTAAGCAGTCTGCTAAAACTAGTGGATAGATTAGCACTGATTTCTGCGGCAATTGTGCCAAATTGCCACGAATCTCATTAGTATTGTCCAAATCAAAATTTAGCTGTCTAGCAGTAGGGCTAATTTGTTCTAACTGCGTCTTAACAAAATTTAGATATAAAATAAATAACTTATTTTTTCTTTAAATTTACTTAATGTGTTTTAAGCTACTCAAAAGGTTTTTCTGTATCATTAAATTCTTTGTAAACACGTAGAACAGGCGGAGAAATCTAAGTGCTTATGAATACTTAACCTGAGTTCAGGATAAGCCTAAACCATGATTATATCGTTGGCTGAAAGTCCTAAAATTTATGCAAAACATCTCTCAAACTCTCATAACTCTGTGATCTCTGTGCCTCTGTGAGTCCAGTCCCCGTCTTGGTGAGGCAGCCCCCGACAGGAGCGGTTCCCGGCGTTAGCGCAGCGAAGCGCGAGTCTTCTCCCAAGGGGAGACGCCAAAGGCGAATGAGCGTCTGGGGGACTGCCGAACCCGAAGGGCTTGTTGCCAGATGGGGAACTGGCGTTAGCGTTAGCGCAGCGAAGCGCGAGTCTTCGAGCGTCAGCGGTAGCGACGAAGGAGCGTCACCCGAAGGGCGGTTCGATAAAATCTTCTTAACCCGAACTGAGGTTACTTATCATGTTTTTGGTACACTGTGTCAATAGTGTTGAGGGTAACAATTTCCTGATTACTTTGTTGCATTTATTTGCTAAGAGCTAAAGTTTGCTGCAATCTCTGCAATAATTGCTTAACCTGACCTTGTTTAAATGCTGCGTTCGTCGCAGACGTTGGCGCAGCCATCGCCTCTGCATTTAAAGGCTTAATTTATGATTGCCTATTTTAAATGGGTCATGCCTCAGCTTTATCACCGTAATTCTACTATGCGCTAAGATTAGTTTTTCCTACTTTATTTCCTGAGTATGCTATCCCAGAACTCATGAAAAAAAGTAAATTAATGGCAAAAATATTACACTAATATAAATGAAGTACTTAAAAACCTCCCGTGCTTGCGATAGTTGAAACTAGTGGAATAATTCTACAATGCGGCTATTTTTATGTTATTCCAGATGTGGAAAATTCATAGTTGCTAACAAACCTAAAGAAGATGTCTGAAGAACAAATAGGCCAAGCAAAGCTACCACCAACCACTGCTCTTGATATACCATCTAATCAGAGTTTTGAAGGTTGGTTTGAATATCCTGTAAGAGTGCAACCCCATCATACTGACTACGCAGGTATTGCCTGGCATGGTGTTTATTTAGCTTGGATGGAAGAAGCGCGCATAGAATGCTTGCGATCAATAGGTATTGAATTTGCTGATTTGGTAGTGTTAGGCTGTGATTTACCAGTTGTAGAACTTTCAGTACGATATCATCGTTCAATTCAGTTAGGTACAGCAGTGGTAGTTAAAACACGCATGACTGAAGTGACTGGTGTGCGAATTAACTGGGATTATGCGATCGTTTCAACGGATGGAACACAATTGTATGTTACAGCCAAGGTGACATTAGTGGCATTAGATCGTGAAAGAGGTAAGATTATGCGACAGTTACCTATAAGTGTTAAGGATGCATTAGCTAAGATTTCGGCATTACATAATAACTAACTAATAAGCAGTTTCGCATAAAGATTGCATATTTAATTGCGTTGACTGATAACTGATAACTGATGAGTGTTATCAGTCATTGGTCAACGAATTTCTTTTTTAGAGGTTAATCGAACTCACGTTAATTTTCACTTCTCTTGTGCCTGAAAAAATCTGCCCTTGAAAGATGGAGAACAGAGGAGATAGGAACATAAAGGAGTAGAAGAACTCTTAACTCCTGAACTGACAACTGATAAACAAATTTATGCTCACAACTAACGAATTGCGCTGGTTTTACCCTGGTATGATACCGGAAGACATTGAAGTTTGGTTTCAGCAAAATTGTCTGATTCACCAAAGGCAACCACCAGAAGAACGGGAAGATAGATATCTCTACACTCCAGAGTGTAATTACCTAGGAATTAAACTGCGGCAAGGACGGCTCGAAGTCAAATGGCGCAAATCAGAATTCGGTGTATTGCGCTTTGGGGAATTCGTTGAAGGTATGGCAGAAAAATGGGGCAAGTGGCTATGCGATGACCATACAGGTGAAAGTTTTCAGCTTGCACAAATTTTGGACAGTTCGTCTTGGGTCAATGTCCACAAAGTTCGCTATTCCCAACCTTATCAGGTTTTACCTAACTTTTCAGTACAACCCGTTGCTGCCAATGAGCATATAAAAAATGGTTGTCATGTGGAAATTACTTTTCTGGTAATTCAAGATCATCCTTGGTGGAGTCTTGCCTTTGAAGCCTTTGGTGAAGATGCCCATTTGATAGACAATCTTCAAGCAACAGCAAATTGCGTATTCAACACATATCGCGGGTCAAAATTACAAGCACAGAATTCCTACGGTTACCCCCATTTGCTAGCACTTGTCTGTCAGTAACTAGTTACACAGAACTAAAAATCACCCTATAGGGTACTGTCGTGCTTAATAACACTGAGGCATCATGTTAGTAATGTACAGCTTCTATAGTTACAAAATATATCAAATAATTCAGGATATGCACTGTAAATAACAGAGCTTAAAAGTCAGTGGTCAGTTGTCATTAGTTATTTCTCCCCATCCCCCCATCTCCCTATCCTCCCTCTGACTTCTGCTTTTACACCTTGAAATTAAGGAGAAATAGATGCCTTTAAAAAATTACGGTGTTCTGAAAAGTCGGGCTATAAATCGCAAACTTGGAGAAGGTTCTAATCCTCATTATCAAGTGCTTGTGACTGACGAAAAACAACAGTATCGCATTGCTATCAATGTCAAATCAAAAGAAAGTCCTTCAGAATTACTGTACTTTGTAGACGAAAATTTTTCTCATCCCATTACAAAGGAACTACAAGAATTAGATGCTGGGTTCCATGAGTTGGTGAAGAAACCTGGAGGAATGGCTTTAGATTACATTCGGGGGAATTTTTTCGATCCGAGTCAGATGAAACCGTTACCATACAATGTGCCAGGCCCAGATAACGACCTCAACGAATTACTAGAACTATACATTGCACGGGCGATCGCATCATCGGATGCAGTTCTTTACCCCTTTGGTGAGAGGTGGGGGCCAGAACTAGATGTGAAGGACAAGTATTTTGGTTTTCTTCCTGGCAATGGTATTCATGATATCCACATGAACCAGGGTAATGCGGCTCAATTCCAAAAAGATAATGGTGTTTGGCAAGATGGCGGACTGCTGATTCATTATCCAACGCGGAATCAGTGGGTAGGTATCTTCTTAGCCTTCCAGTCTCAGTCCTTCCATACCGACGATACCACAGGCAACAGAATCGATGTGGTCATTCCACCCACAACTGCGGCAATTCGCATTGTAGCTGCTTTAGTGAACCCTTTGGGAGACGATGTAGGCAAAGAAACAGTCAGTTTAATCAATACCTCAGCAGAAAAAGTAGACTTAAATGGTTGGGCACTTGCAGATCGAGCCAAACGCAAGCAACGCCTCAGTGGCATTATCAATGCAGGTGAAGTTGTAAAAGTGTCTTTAGGTAAAGAGGGCATCCAATTAGACAATAATGGCGGTATCATTACCCTTTTGGATGACAAAGGAATCAAAATTGACGGTGTTTCCTACACTAAAAAAGATACCCAAAAACAAGGTTGGACAATAGTGTTCTGATTTTAATAGTCTTTTTCTCTTTGTGTCTTGGTGTCTTTGTGGTGAAAAATTTGAACCACAAAGACACAAAGCCACAAAGTGTTTTCAAAGCAGATAGGACTAGCCGTTTAAATTTCTGGCAATCCAAAATCTAAATTCTAAAATCCAAAATGCAATCAGTTTCACTGTCGCACGCTTCCCGCTTGGCAATCCCTTAACCAAGCTTTAACTCCTTGGGCAATAGTGCCATCAGTGCTATCCCGTGGAGGTGATTGTAGTTTTTGTGCTGGATATGAACCTGTTTGAGTAAACATCATCACCAGACGCCAACCATTTTTAGTTTTCGTCAACAATAGCCAATGAAATTCTTGTAATTCCACGACTTTTTGATTGATGTACTGCCGTTGCAAAGTAGTAAAAAAAACTTGCTCAACTCCTGTTGCAAGACTTTTTTGCCCATCTGTGTTATTCTCACCAGGATTTAGAGGCAGAGGCTGAAATTCAGGTCTTCCTGCCACTAGCATATAACCATAAGCTTCACTGCTTCTGCTGCGACGGCGGGCACGTTGAGTAGCGCGGTTAGCATATCCAGGTAAATCTCGCAATAGTTTAGTAGTTAATATTTCTAAACTTTGCTCAGAACAAGAAGACCTCACCCTGCTACTAATACCTTCTTTTTTCGTAGGCGAAGAGGGGGTGGGGTTCTGTGAAAATGCTGAGTTATTAAGACTTGCTATAAAAAACAAGCAGCCGCAAGCTACAAGCGACAATTTATAACTTTTGTTTCTGATTCCTAGCTGGAAAAAGGAAGTAGGGAATGGGGAGTCGGGAGTGGGGGAAGAAACCTTTTTCATGCCACGGTGGTTAATTCCTCAGTAATTTTCTTCCAAGCTAACTCAGGTTCAGCTGCTGCTGTGATAGGACGACCAATTACCAAGTAATTTGCACCAGCTTGAATAGCTTGTGTTGGCGTAAGCGATCGCTTTTGATCTGCCATGTTTGCCCAAGTTGGACGTACACCAGGACAAACTAGCAGAAAATCATCATTGAAACGTGGTCGTAATTGTGCCACCTCTTGGGGTGAACAAACTACCCCATCTAACCCCCCATCCCAAGCCAGCAGTGCCATATCTAATACATATTCTGGCAATTCTATAGGAACCTTCAAATCAAATGCCAACTGCCTTGCAGAAATACTTGTTAGCAAAGTAATCGCTACTAATTTAGGTGGTTTTACACCCGCTTGGTCAGCCCCTTGATGTACTGCCTCAGTTGCAGCTTTAAGACCATCTTCACCACATGTAGCATGAATTGTCAGCAAATCAACCCCGTACCTAGCCGCAGCCCGACAAGCACCAGCAACAGTGTTGGGGATATCGTGAAACTTTAAATCCAGGAAAATACGCTTTTGCCGTGACTTGAGTATTTCCAGGATTTTCGGCCCAGAACTAGTAAACAACTCTAAACCGACTTTCCAAAAACCAACTTGCGGCAGTTGATCCACAAGGGCGATCGCACTTGCTACATCCGGCACATCCAAAGCCACAATAATTCGTTCTTCTACATTCATCGCCAATTCCCCATTCCCAATTCCCAATTAAGGTACAAGTCTGACAAACTTATTTTTCCCGACTTGTAAAACTTTACCGTGTAAATCACTAGGTTGCTGGAAAACAATATCGGCATCGGTGATGCGATCGCCATCTAGCCGTACTCCACCTTCAGTAATTTTCCGCTTGCCTTCCCCGGTACTTTTACACAAGCCGCTGATGCCGAGGATATAAGCTAACTTCGCAGGAAACTGCGCCACCGCAGTTAAAGAAAATTCTGGCACTGCACCTTCTTTCCCGCCTGTTTTCGCTGCTTCCTTGGCTTCATTAGCTGCTTGTTCGCCATGATACTGCCTGACTATTTCCCATGCTAAAAGTGTCTGGCGATCGCGGGGATTTTCTGGCAGTTTGTCTAAAGGTAAATCTGTCAGCAGTTCAAAATACTGTTCCAGTTGATTATCTGGCACTCCTTGCAACTTCTGATATTTCTGTGCAGGGTGTTCTGATAAAGCCACATAATTACCTAGCGACTTAGACATTTTTTGCACACCATCAGTACCAATTAAAATCGGTAGCAGCAAACCAAATTGTGGTTTTTGCCCAAAATGCCGTTGCAAATCTCTTCCGACGGCGATGTTAAACTTCTGGTCGGTTCCCCCTAATTCCACATCTGCTTCAATAGCAACAGAATCATAGCCTTGCATTAATGGATACAGGAACTCATGAAGAAAAATTGGACTCTCTTTTTTATAACGTTCAGCAAATCCCTCTTTGGCTAGCATCTGCCCCACAGTCATGGTAGACAGTAACTCCACAATTTTCCCTAAATCAAGCTGGGAAAGCCATTCGGAGTTATAACGCACCTCTAACCTTCCTGGTGTGTCAAAATCCAAGATAGGACGCACTTGGTCAAGGTAACTCTGGGCATTTTGCGCTACTTCTGCTTCTGTCAGTTGGCGACGTACCTCAGACTTTCCTGTTGGATCGCCGATGCGAGCCGTAAAATCACCAATAATTAGCACTGCTGTATGACCTGCATCTTGAAACGCTCGCAGTTTACGCATTGGTATGCTATGACCAAGATGAATATCAGCACCCGTAGGGTCAATTCCATACTTGATTCTTAAAGGTCGGTTAGTAGTTACCAAGCGTTTCTCTAAACTTTCACTTTCACTGTCAGCATCAGTTGGTTGTGGGAAAATTTCCACTGTCCCACGATGCAGCCAAGAAAAATTTTGCGTCATACTAGGAGATTCGCTATTAACTACGTTTTTTACTTGAGAAGTTAGGTTGGTTATACTCACTGGCAACTTGTCCGTTGTTTCATCTGCCAAATTAATATAATTGCAAAAAATTAACCGCCTTGCTTCATTCCATGAATTACAGTTATATCTACAAGTGAGGAAGTGAAATCGCCGTGTCGTCTTCTAGGACTTTTGAAAATAAGCAACCACAACGCCGTACTTCATCGGGTTTTGAGTTCTTAAAAGGAGTAGGTCAAATCACTGGCGGTACTCTGTTATCAATCACGATGTTGACAAGCTCCATTGTAGCTGGAGGACTAGTTGGCTTAGCCATTAGTTTCCGTAATTTACCAGATGTCAGACAGCTACGTAACTTTTTCCCGTCAGAAACGACTTACATCTATGACATCAAGGGCAAACTGTTAAGTAGTGTCCACGGAGAAGCCAACCGGGAAGTCGTACCCTTAGATCGAATTTCTCCAAATCTGAAGCGGGCTGTATTAGCCAGTGAAGATAGTCATTTCTACGACCACCATGGGATAAACCCCACTGGTGTCGGACGTGCTGTGGTAGTTAACTGGGCAGCAGGTGGTGTCAAAGAAGGCGGTTCTACCATCACCATGCAGTTGGTGAAAAACTTATTTTTGTCTCAAAAGCGTGCCTTCACCCGCAAACTAGCTGAGGCGGTACTGGCGATTAGGTTAGAGCAAATTCTGAGCAAAGACCAAATTTTAGAAATGTACCTCAATCAAGTTTATTGGGGTCATAACAACTATGGTGTACAGACGGCAGCACGCAGTTACTTTGACAAGTCAGCGGAAAATTTAACCATAGCTGAATCAGCAATGATGGCGGGTTTGATTCAAGCACCAGAAGAATTCAGCCCGTTTGCCAGTATGAAGCTGGCAAAACAGAAACAAAAGGAAGTGCTGGGGCGAATGCTGGAATTAAACTGGATTAGCCAGCAAGAATATGATGATGCCCTCAAACAAGAAATTAAACTGGGTAGAATTAGGTCGTTTCAAGGTAGTGCCCTACCTTATGTAACTAATACCGTAGCGCAGGAGTTAGCTAGGAAGTTTGGGCGCGACACTCTTCTTAAAGGCGGAATGCGGGTGCAAACCACAGTTGATGCCAATTTCCAAAGAATGGCTGAAGAAACTGTGGTCAAGTGGCATAAAACATTACTAGGTCAAGGTTTATACAAAAATCAAATTGCTTTGGTGGCTATTGATCCGCGCACACATTTTGTCAAAGCATTGGTGGGTGGCGTAGATCCCAAAATCAGTGAATTCAACCGTGCAACCCAAGCCCAACGGCAACCTGGCTCTTCCTTTAAACCATTTGTGTATTATGCCGGCTTTGCTAGTGGTAAGTATACTCCAGATTCAATAGTGGTAGATTCCCCAGTTAGCTATCAAGATGGTAACGGTAGGTACTTCCCCAGGAACTATGATGGCGGCTTTAGTGGCCCAATGCCAATTCGCACCGCCCTAGCGCAGTCACGCAACATCCCTGTGATCAAGGTTGGTAAATCCATCGGCATGAATAAAGTAGTAGAAATCTGCCGTACCTTGGGAATTATGAGTCCGATGGAACCTGTGACTTCTTTACCCTTGGGTGCTATTGGAGTTACACCTTTAGAAATGGCTAGTGCCTATGCTACATTTGCTAATTATGGTTGGCAGTCGCCACCTACGGTTATCGCCCGTGTCACCGATAGTAGTGGCAACGTATTGCTAGATAATACACCCAAACCGCAGTTAGTTCTTGATCCTTGGGCATCAGCAGCGATTATTGATGTGATGCAATCGGTAGTTACCAGTGGTACTGGAAAAAATGCTGCTATTGGCCGTCCAAGCGCTGGTAAGACGGGAACAACTTCCTCAGAAAAAGATATTTGGTATGTAGGGACTGTGCCACAGTTAACCACAGCTGTCTGGGTGGGTAGGGACGACAACAGGCAGTTGGCTAGCGGCGCCACTGGCGGGGTGATGGTGGCTCCCATATGGCGTGATTTTATGCAAAAAGCCCTCAAAGGTGTGGCTGTGGAGAAATTCAAGTCACCTTCTCAGTTTACCCGTCCCAAAGCAAATTAGAGGTATTGGGGATTAGGGATTAGGGATTGGGAATTATCCCAGTACCCAGTTACCAATCACCAGTCCCCAGTCCCTTTTAAGGCTGCTTTTCTAACTCGGTTTTCATCCTTTGGAGGGTGAAATGCATTTGTTCAAACATCTGTTGGGGAGTCACACCAAATTGACCTAATTGAGTTTTGAGCTGTTCCATGGTCATTTGGGCCATAAAATCTTCTGATAGCTCGAAGCGCTTCATAAAGATGCGATAGCGATCCATCATGGCTTCCATCTGTTCAATAAACAGCTTTTTGCCCTCGCGGTCAAATTTGCCGTAGCTGTTACCAAGCTTGATTAATGCTTGATAGTCTTCAAACAGCTGTTTTGCTTCTTGCTGAACTATATCAGAGTCAAAGAATCCCATGTTATTTTTATTTAACTGAGTAACAGCACTCAGGAGTTTATATTTTTGTCTCTATTTTTATTCTACTTTAGGGAACTCGTCTCAAAAACAAGCTTCGGTTTCAGTACGGTTTTTTACCGAAATTTCAACACTTGACCAAACGCTTTGGGTAGGAAATGGGGAATTGGGAATGGGGAATGGGGAATGGGGAATGGGGAATGGTAAATCCTGTCAATTGTTAGTTGTCATTCTCCCTCATCTCCTCATCTCCTCATCCCCCTCATCCCCCTCATCCCCCTCATCCCCTGTCTACCTTTGAGTGGCTGATAGGTTAAACCTAAATTAATAGAATAGATTTATGTATTGCTGGCAAGCAGGATTTCTACAATGCTGAATTGATCAAGATAGGTTGCTAGTATGGCTATCTTATTGTAGGAACTGTGGTAGTCGTGGATTAGAGAATATGTTGACCAAGCGCAAAAGCCGAAGTGTTGCCGCTATTTTAGCTTTTTCTGGCACGCTGACAATTTCAGGTTTACATAAATTTTATTTGGGACAGCCGCTTTGGGGTGTGTTGTATGTTTTGCTTTCTTGGACACCCATCCCGAAAGTGGCTAGTGCTATTGAGGGAGTGTGGTATTTAGCCCAGGATGAAGAAGCTTTTGATCGCAATTTTAATCTCGGTAAGTCAGCTGTCAAGATTTCACAGCAGACAAGCAATCAAGTAGGAGCGATCGCAGATGCTTTGCGTGAATTGGATGCTTTGCGTCAGGATGGACTAATTTCTGAGTACGAATTTGAGCAAAAGCGCCGCCAGTTGCTCGACCAAATTTCTTAATGCAAGCAAAAATGATGAACAACTGGCTACCTTTGAATCTGAAGTTGCAAAAACTCCGTGCCAAGCTCCTCAATGACCCCTACTATCGATTACAGTCTGGGGAAGAAATTCAGATAGCAGCAAAATTAGGTGTTCGTATTGATGCTAATCAAGCGACTGTAGACGATTGGTTACGTCTACCTGGTTTGTCGATTCACCAAGCGCGATCGCTCTTTGAACTTTCACGTTCAGGTGTGAAATTTTACTGCATTGAAGATATCGCTGCGGCTTTGAGTATGCCAGTACAGCGACTCGAACCATTAAATCCCCTACTGATTTTTAGTTACTATGATCACGAATCTTTAGATAAACCTACGCAATTAATTAACCCGAACACAGCCACAGTTGAGCAGTTAGCAAAAATTCCCTTTATGGATTTGCCTCTAGCGCAAGCAGTGGTAGAAAATCGATTATCGGCGGGGCCTTATCGTAACCTTGTGGATTTCCAGCGACGATTAGAATTATCTGGTGATGCGATCGCTCAGTTAATGTATTATTTAAGATTTTGAGTTAGGAGTTAAAAGTTAGGAGTTATGAATTGAATTTAGCTTTTCACTCATAACTCATAACTCCTCACTTTCTAAATAAACCCAATGCGGTCAAGAGGCCAAAAGCGGAATGCTGCTCGACCAATGATATTTTGTCTAGGTAAAAAGCCCCAGTAGCGAGAGTCGTTACTATCATTGCGGTTATCACCCATGACAAAAAAGTTGTCTTCTGGGACTCGCACTGGTGGAAACGGCTGATTAGCTGGTTCAGCGATGTAATTTTCTGACAAAGGTTGACCGTTGAGGTATACTTTACCGTTAGCACCGCTAATTATCTCTCCAGGGACACCAATCACCCGCTTAATAAAAGCTTGGTCTTTTGGATATCCCCGACGTTGCAATTCTGCGGGAGGCTGAAAAACGATAATATCTCCAGTTATGGGAGGGTGGAAACGATAAGAAATTTTTTCCACCACTAAGCGATCGCCTGTATGTAATGTCGGTACCATTGAGTCTGAAGGTATATAGCGGGGTTCAGCAATAAAAGTCCGAATAAACAGCGCCAAACATAAGGCGATCGCAATCAGAATGACATTTTCCTGCCAACTACGCCATACTTTTGCTGACGCAGAAGCTTGTTTCACATCACTTTCCTGAGAAGTCATAGAAGTTTTCAGCCAGTTTAAAAAATTGAACAAATACCTTGATTATTTTGACGCTAAAGGTATACTTGTAAACAAGCTGGGTTTTACACTGACCCATACAAGCTTTAATACTAGGGTTATTGCATCTACCATCGTTAAGCTAAAGTACTGGCAACTAACTATGACCTTTCTGAAACAACACAAGCTAAGAATTAGGATTACTAGATAAATAATTAAGAATTCTAATCCTAATTCTTGCAATTATAAGGCAAGGTTTTAGTAGATTACCAGCTTGATTCCTGGAAATGCTAGTTGCCAAATGTTAAGATACTGTAATTATTTACTTTTTTGATTGATTGTAAAATAGTTAAGTACAAAGTGTATTTTGGTCATATTTAAATAATTAATCAGTAATGACTACTGGTTTAAGTAAATTTATAGAAGGAATATATAAGGTTAATATTTATACAATGCCAAGGGCTGAGTTGAGCTACTCGTAACACAAGCCCCA
Organism: Nostoc sp. NIES-4103; assembly: GCF_002368335.1. Lineage (GTDB taxonomy): Bacteria > Cyanobacteriota > Cyanobacteriia > Cyanobacteriales > Nostocaceae > Amazonocrinis. The sequence continues at coordinate 7,193,172 of NZ_AP018288.1, forward strand.
GCAACTCTTGTATTTACCAATTGTATACTTGAGAAATTACTTAAGTAGATAGACTGAATATTTTTAGGGCTTAGGCACTCAATAAACAAAATATGATGTGCATTAGCAAAACTGCAACCCACTTATAAGTTCCTTATTTTTTACACATATTATAGACAGTAGCTAGATTTAATGCATAGAAATAAATTTTTGTCAATATGCAAACTTAATTTTTAAGCATTTTTTAGTTGTTGTTATCAAAGCAATCCAAAATACTCATGACCGTCATCATTGAGATTTGCTAAGGTAGTCTTAACATATTGAAAAATTTTCCTGTTCAAGCTTCAGATATAACATCCAACACAATTGAAGTGCTGGTAATTTTCTATATATAGGTGTGGCGTGTTGGTGTGTAAAGAATTACTTATGTTTATCAGAGGGGGTTATGGTTGTAAATTTGGCTCAAACATCTGCTTCCACAGAACTGCTAAAGCAAGTATTCCAGAAGATTGATGCACATAGTTGTCCCACATTATTTAATTTTCATATGCATACTGTCCACTCAGATGGAAGGTTGCAACCATCTGTGTTGATGGAACAGGCGATCGCGATCGGTCTAAAAGGTTTAGCTATTACCGATCATCACTGTATTGATGGGTATAAAGCAGCACAAACATGGTTAGAAGATTGGCAGTGGAACAATCCTGAGAGCAAGATTCCACACCTATGGAGTGGTGTAGAAATTAATGCTAATCTTTTAAATAATGAAGTTCACATTTTAGCTTACGCATTCGAGCTAGAACACCCCAGTATAAAACCTTATCTGCAAAAAAGGCCGATTACAGGCAAAGGATATGAAGCAATCAATGTGATTGCAGCTATTCATGAAGCTGGGGGATTAGCAGTACTTGCTCACCCAGCTCGTTATCGGCGATCGCATTTTGAGTTAATCCCCGCTGCGGCTGAAAGCGGAATTGATGGTGTTGAAACTTTCTACGCTTATAACAACCCGTCACCGTGGCGACCAAGTGCTGTAGAATCCGAACAAGTGCAGCAGCTGGCTAGTGAGTATGGTCTTTTTAATACCTGTGGTACTGACACTCACGGTTTCAACTTGCTACAACGGTTGTAATTGTGCAATCAAGTTTGCTTAAAACTCCTGGTTTAACAGCCAGGGGACTTCTTAATATTTTGATACGGAGTTGCATTCAAAGGTAGTGGGGAGGATGAGGAAGATGAGGAAGATGAGGGGGTGCTACTTTCCCATGTCTAGATACTATTCTTGAACGCAACTTAGTATGAGATTGTCAAAGTCTGACTATTTTAGGTTGAGCTACTTAACTAGTTCAGGACTTACGCAACTAACACACATATTTTCTGTGATGGCAGTCAATAGTCAAGAGTCAAGGGTCAAAAAAACTTAATTTTTGGACTATTGACTATTGACCTAGTACAACCCACAAAGAAAAAATATAACACCTACGTAAATCCTATAGTTTTTTGTATATTTTTAGAGAAGTTGGTAAATTTGATTGACTGCACTAATGATCAAAGAGGATGCTTTTTCAATTTCTGCTTTGGTGGTAAATTTACCAATACCAATTCTTAACGCTCCCTGAATGATATTCTCGGAAAGCTTCATAGCTTGTAAAACGTGGGATGGTGCGACAACACCTGATGAACAAGCTGAACCCACAGAAATAGCCAACTGATGGCGGATTCTAGCAATAATGGCAGTGTTGGGAATGTCAGGGATAGAAATATGTAAGTTCCCTGATAAACGGTTATTTAAGTCTCCATTCACCATTAAATCAGGAATTTTAGCTTTGAGCAGGTTTTGCAGCTGATCTCGTAAAATTGCGATCGCAGTTTCATCTGCTGACATTTCCAATTGTCGCAATTGACAAGCTTCCCCCAAGCCAACGATTCCGGGTACATTGAGCGTACCTGATCTGAGTCCTTGTTGATGTCCGCCACCGTAAATCAGTGGTTGAAGACGATAACCTTTTCTGGCTACTAATGCACCAATTCCTTGAGGTGCATAAAGTTTATGACCAGAAATAGCCAGATAGGTAATACCCCAGTCTTGAAAGTTGAGGGGAATTTTACCGACTGCTTGCGAAGCATCACATAAGAAAGGGATATGGTAGGATGAAGCGATCGCGCCAATTTTTTGGATTGGGTAAACTGTTCCTACTTCATTATTAGCAGCCATCACACAGAGTAGGGAAGCACCAAAAGAGCATACCTTTTCCAAATGTTCTAAATCAATTTGAGCTTGTTGATTGACTTTTAACCAAATAATTTCTGCAAGTCCTTTTTTAGCTAATGCTTTGCAGGTGTCTAAAACAGCTTTGTGTTCAACTGGGGAAACAATTATTTTAGCGGGTGTATTTTGTTGAGAAATATGTCCTTGAATTGCTAAGTTAATGCTTTCTGTTGCACCAGATGTAAAAATGATTTCTTTGGGAGAAGCATTGATTAATTCAGCTATTTGTTGACGAGCTTGTTTAACTGCTTGTGCTGCTGCATCACCATAAATATGATCTATACTATTAGCATTACCAAAAGCAGTAGTCATATGGTACATGACTTTTTCTCCTACTCTAGGGTCAACTGGAGTAGTTGAATGGTAATCAAGATAAATTATGTTTTTTTGTGTAGTCATCGGCTGAGAAACTTTTGACATTAACGCAGCATAATCTCTAATGCGTCGTGCGTGGTTTTAACGCACCTTAGTGCTGAAAACCGTGAGGGAAATGAAAAATATAATCGATATAGCTGGAGGGTATTTTATCTTATTCTTGATGCGGATCTGATTGCGGGGGATGCCAACCCGCTTCTACCCAAAAACGACGAGCCACTTGAATCGAAGGCTCATCTCGACGCTCATCGTTGAAATCAAATCTTTCGCTAGTAGCTCTCCCTGTAGGAGTTATACCTAAAATCTCGATCCCATCTTTTGTCCAGATAAAATGGTCAGACCATTGTTGCTGACGAGGATGAAATAGAGAAACTTGTTCTTGGGTTTTGGGGTCAGTAGCCGTTGTAAAATTATAGTGGCGCTCATTACAGCGATGACAAGCTAATGCTAAATTATCCAGTTCATCAGAGCCACCCAAAGACTGCGGCAAAATGTGGTCAATGGTAAAACAGTCTGGGCTTAAGTATTCTGGAGAGTGGCAGTATTCGCAAAGATATTTAGCTCGTTGTCTTACAAGTTTTCGAGTTTGTTCGCACACCATTTACTTTTCGCTGCTAGTTGAGCGTTAATCAAGGTAAAGATTCGCTCTAATTCAGAAATACCTATATATTCCGCTTCTTCTTCAGGAGTGAGCGCATCAGCTTTTTTCTTCTCTAACAGTTCTTCAAAGCGAGACTGTAACTCATCGGTAAATTTAAACAGATAAATGTCACCAAATTCACTCATCTTGATACCGGAAGATATTAAGGATGAGGGTTGAACCATCAATTGAGTAGTCATTGCCTGTTGATAACTTCTTTGATTCTATTGTGCCTCAATTAATTGACGAATCGCAGTTTATCACTTCGTTACTCATTCTCTAAAAACCTTCTGGCGACTCTCCCCCAATCAATACGGGTATCTTGAACGTTATCTTTAAATTTACCCTCTGGCTGTTCATCCTCATACCTTGCCCATGCCATTAATAGTAATTTTAAGCCATCTAAAGAATTAACTAACCGAGAACGTAAGGTATCTATATCGGCTTTATCTATATCTTCTTCTAAGATTTCTACTAAGTTTTGATAAGCAGGATGATTAGTATTTAATGTAACTATTATTGCTCCTCCTCTGGGTTTAACGGAGAAGAAAGCAGGAGTATCAAGAGGTGCTTCGACAAAGGTATATTTTAAACCATCATCTACTGTTGTTGCGGCTAATAATTCGGCTTTATTTTCTGTAATTCCTTCTTCTTTCAAAGTTTCTTTAATAACTTGTTTGCGTTCTTCTTTTGGTAATTGCTCATCTGCATCACTTTTGCCTTTGTAACCCTGCGATTGACGTTCTTGAGTGACAGTAGTTGCTACTTTCTCAGGTTTATAAGGCTCATGGCGTTTTTCGCTAGTACGAGTGCCTTTAGTTTGTGCTTTGAGCCAACCTCTAATAATACTCAGTTGACTATTTATTTTATGAGCGATATCTAAAAGAGGGCTTTTTGGATCTCCATCTTCTTTTAGTTCTTCTTTTAATTGAGTTATTGTTTTACCTTCCTCTAATAAAGATGGAATGTTGACTCGTAAAAGTTCACTAAAATTACGAGCAGATTGTTTATTATTAGTGACTCCAAAAATATCATCTAAGGAAGGGGGAAATTCTACTTCTACTCCCCACCAACGTTCTGTGGGATCGTAACCATTAACTACTCCTGTATCTAGTTCTAGTTCTCTACTTGCACGAACAATAGAAACTCCTATGTTTTTCTTTGCGTGTTGTCCATGAGGTGTACTTCCTGGATTATTCACTCCTTCTATTAGACGAGCTTCTTCTTTAGCATAGGAAAAGCGCACTTTGACTTCATGTTCTTGTTCATTAAAGTTAATAGTAAAAGTAGCTTCATAAGATGTATCACCTTGCCAAGGTTGGAACATTGCCTGATTATTGAATGGTGAATTGCAAGATGTTTTTTCCATTAGATAACCGGGGTCGTTGGGTAGAGCGTATTTTTCTACAATCAGGTCATATAAAGCATCTAAATCAAACGCTACCATGCGGATTTTGACTTTACCGCTATTAATAAATTTGCGGTACATTCTGCCAATCACAAATTCAGAATTATCAATAATAGCTTTGCCAGTTCGCCATATACAACGGTCGATTTTTGACCAAACTACTAATGTGCCACTGTCACCAAAGTTTTGACCTATTTTTGTCCAAGTTAGGGGAATTTGTTTAGGACTTGGTTCAGGTACTTCGGTCATGTGCCGATTTTTAATTTCATCTAAGTCAAGGTAACTATGCAGTGTATTTTCTATGCCATTTTGCCATGACCATACATCTACCCGTTGACATTGAGAAATGGAGGACGAGGGTAAACCCATACCAAAACGTCCGATTCCGGTATGCTTATCTTCATCTAAATATGTACCATTGCCAAATTGCAGGGCGAGACGTAAAACTTTAGCATCCATACCACAACCATTATCTAACACTGCTATTTGTTCAATACGCGATCGCCTCCTTCCCTCTACTTGTTGTTTACGTTCACCACACAGCAGTTCTACTTGCGATGCACCGGCTTGAATGGCATTATCCATTAATTCGGCGATCGCGTAAGCGGCATTTTTATAACCGTTATCGCGCATGGCTTGGACTGCGAGGTGTGTGGGCACGATATCATGGGCGTTATTCATGGGTTTTTCCTCCAAACATCTTCCCAATTGTGAAAAGCTGATGCAACTGAATTAAAACCGGGGAGTTGGCTATCTACAACGGTGACAATTTCGGCGGTAGCATTACCCCCAGCTTTGAGTCCGCGGATGGCGCGTCCTACCATTTGGCTGTAGAGAACAAGGGATTTGGTAGGACGGGCGATAACGGCGGCGCTGGTTTTGGGTGCGTCGAAGCCAGTGGTTAAAACGCCGTAGTTACATAAAATCTTGGTTTGCGGCTGTTCGTCTTTATAACTTTGAATCAGCTTTTCTCTTTGTGATTTGGGGGTATCGCCTGTAACCGCATCAGCATGAAATCCTCTAAAACGCAAAATTCCGGCGATGAGTCTGGCGTGTTCGACGGAGGTATTAAAAACGATAATTCTTTGATGATGTTGGGCGAGTGCTTCTAGTTCGAGGATGATGTGGAGGTTGCGTTGTTCGTCTGCTGCTATGCGATTGAGGATATATTGGGGGATGTCTAATTCTGTATTAATCCGATTCAGGTCTTGGGGAGTTAGTTCAATACCGGTTTCATAAAATAAGGAACGATAGTTAACTTTAGCTAGGTACTGTTGATCGACGAGGTAATCAATGGGGTTGTCGTAACCTGGGATTTCTAAAGTAACTTTCTGTTGGGCGAAGAATTTTGCTAGTTGTGCATCGGTGTTAATATCAGCCCAAGTCCGTCCGGGTGTAGCGGTTAAACCTAATAAAGCGGTTTTTTCATAAGGGACGACTAAAGCATCTAAAACAAGTTTATAGGTTTCGGCAACTGCTTGATGGGCTTCATCGATAATTACCAATGAACAACGCACACCCAGTTGATTAATAAAGCGAATACTTTTTTTAGCGGTGTGATAGACTTTGGCTAATCCTGCTACTACTAAGCCGTCTTGGGCTTGTGCTAAGTCTAACTCATGTTTGCCCCAGAAGCGGTAAGTTGAGATGGGGCGATCGCCTAAAGTGTCCCATGCTTTTTGGAATTCTCTAACCGCTTGTTCACAAAGTTCTTCACTATAGGCTAACCAAATTACTAAAGTGGGTTCATTGTTTCTTAGGTGGTCTGCAATGATATTCATTGCAGTACGGGTTTTACCTGCACCAGTGGGAAGATGAAGAAGAACACGGCGAGGTTCTTTACTCAGATAGTTTTTTACTTGTCTAACTGCATGGCGTTGGTGTGTAAATAAAGGATATTTGGGAGTATTTTCAATAATTGCATGGGTTTCAATTGTACTTTGATTTCTGGGTGTTAGAGGTATTTCAAAAAAGTTAAAGAGATATTTTTTACTTTCAGAAATGCCGCTTATCTTAACTTTTTTTAATGCTTTATAAGGGTCTTGATTTGCAGGTGCTTCTAATACAATCGCAAGAATTTTTGCTTGCTCTGGTGTGATTAAATCAAATAGTAAATCTCGCTTTCCTTTGGACAATATTAGTTCTTCTGGGGTATGAAGGGTTATTAGAATTTCTCTGAGTTTATTAGGATTAACTAAATCAGGTTCTAGGAGTTTTAGCAGATGAAAAGTTGGACTACCCAATAATTGTTGTAGTGTTTCTTCATCCGCTTTTGATAGTAAATCGTTGAAGTTCAATTAAGACTCCTAGAAGATGCAGTAAATCTAAGATAACCATTCATACATCCGTTCCCAAAGAATATCGCATATACGCTCTGTTCTTTTCTCCACAAAAGCTTTATCCCATTTACCTGTTGCTCCAATTTTTACAATTGGTTTAATATGATGAGCATGAGTCGCTTGAGTTAATAGCCTGATAGTAGAGTCATCTAAGCTGACACCATATTTTGCTGCTTCCTGTCTTAAAACAGCTAATTTATCTGGATTTGTTTCAGCTAAATGACGATAATAAATCCATTTTTCAGTCCAGCTTTTATTACCAGCAGAACTATTAATTTTAATTGGTAGTAAAGTCAAATTCCCAATTTGCTCATAATCATCATTTTCGTATAAAGCTGCGTCCCAAGTAGCATCATTTAGTAAATTTGGCTTCTGAGGTGCTATGTGTTCAATACTTTTAAAATCGGGAGAAATCCATGTAACAGGATCTAAATAGATTGGATACGAACCGGATGTCCCGACCTTCATTAAACCTATATTGTCTGGATCTGGAATAGTATCATGTGAGGTGACAAAGAGAACAAATTTAGAAATGGCTTGGACTTTATTGTATCCAAGATAACGGATTGCTTTTCTTTTCCATTCGGTGTTTATTCCTATTTCTTTTTCTATGAGAACATTTTTGAAATATGCTTTTAATACGTTTACAGAAAGTTCAGAATTTCCCTTTTGCCATGACATCTTCTCCCGAAGTAACTTTCTATATATTTCATCTAAGCCAGTGTTCGGTAAAGCTGAACGCCAAAGCGTAAAAAAGGCTGCGACTACTTTACATACAACAACAAAATTAACATCAGCATCATTTTTTTCACGTAAACAAAGGGAATAAAAACGGCTGAGTATAGTATTAGCCATTGTATGTCCTGCATTTTGAAGATAAAGAACACAAATAGCAGCTTGCTTTTTATCCTTATCATTTATCTGTTCTGTTCTGGGAATAACAGGGTATTCATTAGGTTTAAATTTAATAACTTTTTCCCAGTATGTAGCTAGGTTAGCCATTCGATAAATGAATTCTTCTTTATCATGTATGGATTCACATTCATTATATTTTTTTGTTAGCCATTGTCTTTGAGAACTGAACTGTCTAGATGGATCTTTTCCTCCATCATAAGTTAAGCCGAATAAAGTTAAATAGTTGTTAGTCAGATTATTTTTGCTGGATGCGCTATCTAATGAACTAAATAGTTTATCTATTTTTTCAAAATGTTTTTCAGAAATTGATCCCTTAAATTCATCGTTATTCGATTTAACACAATTAACAACTAATGGTTTAAAAGTTTCAATTGCTGTGAGAGGAGTTCCTGTTGCATTGAGAGATTGGAACATATCAAAAGCCCAATCTTCTGATTTCGGTTCTATTAGCGTAAAACAACAACGTTGAAGTAAGTAATAACTAAATGCAAGTATTTGTATAATAGAGCAAACTATTCCTTCGATTCTAGATATTTTTTCCTGGCGATTTTCAACTATACTAACTAACTCTGGACGCTCATAACTCCATAAGTATTGTTGAGGTATTTTTTCTAAAATGCGCCATGCAGGTGGAAAGTATTCATTTTCTGTTTCTTGTTGATGACTTTTTTCTACCTTGTTTAACCATGAGCTAATTTGTTTAATATTTTTACCTACTAAAGAATTTTCTGGAATTTTTGGAAATTCTGATTTTTCTTCCGATATTTTACGTATGAATGAAGCCAAACAACATGAAACATCAGATCGGTAATGATCATCATTACCATCAAATGTCCATCCATCAATTGAACCACGAATAATAATTGGTTTTTGATGTGGCGACCCTCGTTTTAAATCAACAGAAAATATTTCTAGCAAAGTTGATTTATAACGATTGATTGCTTCCTTTAAACCATCATAAATATTATCTAATGGCAATCTTTTCTCTAAAATATATAATTTTTGATAAAGCAGACAACCAAGTAATGATATCGTTGATATTCTCTGCTGTCCATCAATTACATTGAATATTTTCTCAGGTAATGCTCGATGATCTTGTGGTTTAATATTGGTTCTTGCATCTTTCTCTAACAAAAGAATGATAGTACCTAAAAAACGAATAGCATTGTTATCTTGATCAACTAAAGAATCAACTCCACGACAAATATCTTCCATTAATTGGTCTATATTTTCTTTTGTCCAACTATAATCTCTTTGGTATAAAGGTATATAGAATCCAACACCTGGTCTTTGAAAAAAATCAGATACAGTTTCACTTGAATTATCAAAAGCCTTAGAAACATCAAACATAAAAGCACCCTATACTAAATTTGCTCATAGAAGTTATAAATGACAAACTAAACAAGGTAACTCATGATCTTGTTGCTCTAAAAACTCTTCCAATACTTCATTTAAAGGACGATTAGGAGAGGCTTTTCTTTCTTTAGCCATTAACTTCTCATGATGAGCAATAATTTCATCCTTGCGTTCTAAAAGCTGCAATAAACTTTCTCCATCAGTCCATGTATAGGTACGTCCATCAGCATGATTAGATTCATACTCAACAGCCTTTTGAAATAAATCAGGATGTTCCTGCGCTAACATTACCCATTCATACTTGCGTTGAAAGAAACAGAAGAAACACCCTGATCGACTGCGCCAGCGATAATAGTCAGGGAGTCCAATCCCGCTATCTTCTAATAGCCGAATAATATCAGCCTTAACTAAACCCCTTTCCTTAAACGGAAACACAGGTTTAATATTAGGTTTAGTCGAGATATAACCTTCACGGTTTTCATCAGCACGAATGCCAATGTAACTAACAGCCTGATCATCCCCCACAAAATCCTCTAAAGGCTTAATTTTCATCTTGACGGTACACCAACGCATTTGGGGTGAAGGTAATAAACCATCATGAATCGCTAACCAATGATCAAAGCCTCGTTTGTCACTGAGATAATGAATTTCAATACCCAGACGTGCTTTAATGCGGTCAAGATATTCGTAAGTTTCCGGTAATTCTTTATGGGTATCACAAAAAAAGTATTCCATCTCTGGAATTTCCCTATGCAGTAACACAGCTAAAGCCGTGCTATCCTTACCCCCAGAAAGCCCTAATATGTGTCTAACTTTTCTCTCTGCCATGCTTTTTAGCGCTTTTTGGCAAGTATATAAACAGTTATAATATGCTAGCAAATATATAAAGAATATGTGTAGTCTTTTTAAAGAAAAGTTAAAATAAATTCGTAAAATTACTTATATTACTATGCTTTTATAAGCTAGGCAATTACACTTTTATACTTCAATACGTATAAGTTCCAGCCAAAATCTTAAATTGTGTAGAACGAAAGGCAACATTTTCGAGACTCAAAGCTTAAAAAATACATTATCTGGCTGGAAAGCCCCAAGGTTAACGTGAGTTCGACAAGTGCTGTTTTAATTTCTCCCCCGGCCCCTCTCCTACCTTGAGAGGGGAGTCGAACCCTTATCTTTTCGTTTCTCCTCCCTCGCCTTTTAGGAGAGGGAGGTCGGGAGGGAGAGGTCATCGAACTCACGTAAGGTTAGAACAGAACTATCTATAACAGTGACGCTACATACATATGTACTAAAAACATTACTTGTCTTTTAACTTACGCTTCATCTCTAGGTATTGCTGAAACTTAGCATCGGATATGCACTGGTCAACAAACTTCTCCAGTTCATCCTTCATTGTACTGTCAATAAATTGACAATACTCCTTAAACAGCTCCCTCTTACCCTCTGGAAGATAGAAACCAAAATACTCTTGTCCTTGACGCTTCTCTGGCACAAACAACTCTTGCATATCATCAAGACTGATCATAAATCGTTAAGTTTCAATATACCCTTTATACAGCATATACGGTTTGTACTGTACAATAGGCAAGAAAGAGATCAATCTCACTTTGCTACATTAAACAGGTGCGTTATGGCAGAAGAATTTATCAAATTAGAAGACGACAACAGCAATCAAGTCCAGGTAAGCAGAGAAAAGATCAAACACATATTAGTCGGTAGTCCTAATATAGTGAAGAAGACTATTCATCGGTTGCATACTACAGGTTATGCAGAAGTAGGTGCTTGGTCAAAACCAGTTATAGCTGGTAGTTTAGGTGAATCAGGCGATGTCGTGAGTGTATTAATTAGATAGCAACTCTAGGAGAAGGTATAGGGAGTTGGCGCGATCGCACAAGAGGGGCTGTCATGGCGCGATCGCACCAACTCTTGATGATTTAAATAACTAGAGGAAACCTAATTGAATGACGCGCTTCATACATGACAAATTCGCCAAAGACTATCTTGAAGAACTACTAAAAGATTACGGAGAAGTTAAAGCATCAGAAAAAGTCTCAGGAGAGATTAGAGAAATAGATGTTTTATTCACTCCTTTTAAACAGCAAAATTCTAATTTACAAATCTTGGGTTTGCTAGGAAGATTCGCTGAAAATCCTGCAATTATAGAACCCTTCCGTAATCCAGCTTCTACCGATGAAATATGCGACTGTATTCTCAAATTATTAGAAGTCAAAGCTTCACTGCGACGAGAAACTAAAGCCAATAAAACCAAACTTCAGGACTCAGAAATTCCCCAATTGTGGGTTTTGACACCAACGGTATCTGAAACTAGATTGTCTAGCTTTGGAACTGTACAAAAAGCAGATTGGTTATCAGGAGTACATTTTCTACCAGAAGCCTTGAGGACAGCAATTGTAGCAATACATCAACTACCGCAAACCCCGGAAACTCTATGGTTAAGGCTTTTAGGTAGAGGGAATGTGCAGTCACAAGCAATTATTGAGTTGCAAGCGTTACCATTAAATCATCCATACCTTAAAGCAACACTAGAATTAGTTTACAACTTGCGCGAAAACTTGAGAGTAAATCAACAATTAGAAGCAGATGATAGGGAGTTAATTATGCGACTAGAACCACTTTATCAAAGAGATAGAGAACAAGCTATACAGTCAGGAGAACAACGCCTAGTTATACGTCAACTCAATCGCCGTATTGGTGAAATTAACGAATCATTAATCGAGCGAATTAAAGGATTATCGATTGAACAATTAGAGAATCTAGGAGAAGCGTTACTAGACTTTTCTAATATTGCTGACTTAGAAACTTGGCTAAATCAGCAATAATACCATTTCACGAAATATCTGATACAGATACATGGGTAGGGGCGTACAGCTGTACGCCCCTACAGCCGCTTCATGTGTTGCAAATATTTTTGGAATTGGTATAAGGAGAAATCATCATTAGATTTCTGGATAAATTAGTCGGGGACAGTTTCTCCGACTTTTTTTAAACAAAATTTAGATTTAATATAAATAATGCCTCTTTTAACCAAAGCTTTTGCCTTTGATACTTTCATCAGATCGCTTGTCTTCAATTTTAGTAATTGTCTCTGGCAAATCAGAATTTAAAATCCGTTCACTCAACTTTGCTAAAATCGCTTGTCGTAACTGCTGATCATCAGGTAATTGATCGAGAATTTTGTCAACTATCTCCTCAACCTGCGACTCTCTGCCATGATCTACCCATACCATTTTATTGATTTCCTGACCATCGGGACGAGTCATGGTAATCCGTCGCGCTTCAAAACCTTCGCCTTTGGCGGCGACTTCCTTTTGCAAAGCTTCCAGATTCTTAAACCGTCGCACCAAATCGGCTAACTTCATCTCGAATGCGATCGCGTCTTCATCTGTCCATGATTCAGCTGGTTTATCCGCTACAATCATCACCAAAGCTTCCAACCACTGAGAATCACTCTTTGTTTCATCCGATGCTGCGCGAATAAACCGTTTTAGTAGAGGTTCAATACATTTTCCCGCTAAATAATTCGCCCTTACTCGCAAATCTTCTCTAAGTTTTGTTTCCTGACTCCTCACCCCAAAGCCTTCATAAATTAGTTTTTGACAATCACTCAATAAATGATCATAAGCTGTATGAATCTCTCTCAGGGCATGAACTAACTTAGTACGTAAAGTTTTCGCTGTTACCCCATCATCTCCTGCTTCAGTCCCAATAGAAGGTAAATTACAAGCTGCTGGTAAAGCTTTAAACAACAATTCATCAGGTTCAACAGTAGTTTGTAATGCCTTTAAAATTGCTCTGGGTTCATCTGCAAGCCGTCGAGTTTGTTGAGTATATTTAGGCAGTTTTTTGACAAATTGATAAAGAGGAGTAACCACTGTTAACAGAGTTGCATTACGCACTTTACTCAATTTTTTTAACTGGGGATTGCGTAATATAGCTTCTAATTCTTTGAAAACTTCCGCCCTTAACCCAACTACTGCAAAATACTTCACAGCAAATCGTTCAGGATATTTTACTAATAATTCAAAATGTTCGGTTCCTAATACGGGAATAAATGTCCCGTCTTGATAAAGTCCTAAATCATCAGCATGATACAACAGTACCGCAGCTAAAATCACCGGAATTGCACCTTGTTTCACACCGTAGGGAGGTGCTGCTAAATATTGATATAGTAAATCAAAGCTTTGGCTTGTTTCTGTTGCTGCTAAACAAAAATCCTCAACTGCTTCCCACAGAGAATTCAAACCCGAATTTTCTAATGGTGGATAAAAATCCCAATAATCATCTTCTTGATGATGAATCCCTGTTTGTTCTAACAGAGAATAATACATACTTACTTCAGGGCCATAACCTTCTAAGCCTAATTTTTCTTCATTTTGATGTTCTAACATCGCCTGAATCAATTCTCGTCTAGCTTTTACTCCTTGAGAGGTTAAATCTCGACGGTTAATTAATTCATTCCATAAAATTGGACTGCAATGATAGACGCGATCGCAAATATCAGAAAGCTTACTATTAAAGTCAGTAATGTTGTTGAGTCTTTCGACTTCTCCTTGAATCCAACATTGCTGATTTGCCCCTATACTGAAGGATTGATTCAGAGTTTCATCTAAAAATACTTCAGCTTCTTTAGCGCGATAATTTACTTCTTTTCTCGCTACCCCGTCAGTTTGCAACTCTCTTGCTATTTTTTTGATATTATTTAAAGCGACAAATTCTAAAGTACGAATTCGCAAAATATCTAAGTTAGCTGCACTCAAAATTACCAATGGTTTTCCATCGGTAGTTGTGGAAGGTACAGCAGTAGGATTTTCTTCATCTACCCAATATCCGACAAAACCATCTGCATCTACGCTACTACAATGTAATTGTGTCAAATCTTGGGAATTATCTAAATAATGGCGTTCAAAATAACGTAAAGTTCCCTTTTGATAACTGTGACGTTGGGCGACTAAAGGTTTGAGAGGACGGTAGACAGTTAACAGTTTAACTAAAGGCGATCGCTCTTGTTCTATATATGTACTTAACTCATTGTCAACATTAAAATCAGAACCTTGCCAAATCCGCAATTCATTCAGTTGACGACGATGAGTAATTAGGTTTATTTTTAACAGTTGATCAATAATTTGTTGCCAATAATTAATCTGGGTTTGGGAAGGGCGATCGCACATGGCTAGAGATACTAAACTTCGAGTCGCCCTCAATGAACCTATAACTGTAATTAAGTTCAAAATACCAATAGTTTTTAGTACCCTTAGACTATCTTCTTCTAAACGGTTAGTAGCATCACTAATTAAATCTTGAACTTCTACCCATCTTTGCAAATTAGGACGAGAAGCTAAACCCATTCCTGCGGCTTCGATAAAATAGTCATAAACTCTATCTAATTTCAGACTTGGTAAATGATCATCTTTCACCGTTACTTCTTCTAAGAAATTACGAAATGATAAAGGTTCTCTACTAGTTAAAAATGTGAATAAAGAACGGTCATTTTGAGCATAACGTTGACACAGTGTTGGTAACACCAAAGCAGATAAAGGATGTAGAGGATAAACTGCTTTGATAACTTCATTATTTACTTCTTCATCAACGATTGTTGATTCTAAATTTTGAAACCACTCCTCAGAGTAATTACGAATGGCACAACTTATTGCATCTGCTGCTGAAGAGTCAATTGCTTGACCAATTAAACTCATCATTTGTCCAGATGATTCAGTAAAAGCAATATCCTCAAACCGTCCCTGAATCTTCGCCCATTCATTTCGTTGAACTGTTGCTAATCTTTGACTATACTCTGCAAAAGCTTGATGTAAAATACCTAAAATATAAATAGGAGTTTTGCTATTTTTTGGTAATTCAGCTAATTGTTGTAAAAGATATAAATCTTCATCTCCTTGAACATGAGCAGTATACTCTAAATTCTTACCCAGTTCATCAATAATAATAAAAATTCCAGTTTGAGATTCCTTGGCTACTTCTAACACCAAATTAGGAATTTCTTTACTATCAACTTTTCCTCCATCATTAATTTCTGCTTCTAAATCTACCAACTGACGAACAACATTAATTTTGTTCCTTTGGGTAGCAGTCCAAAAACTTTCAACACCTATTAACAAAGCCCTAATAATGGTATGACTGATCGGTTCTCTTTGTCCCGTAGCCACAGCCCTAATTAATCCAGTAGGGTTAATTTTGTCTTGAATTAATTGATAAATATCATTATCTTTACCTAATTTACTTTCAGCTATTGCTAAAGCTTTAACGTACATTTTATTTTGAGAATTAGCACATAGCGAGATTAAATAATGAGCAAAAGCAGATTTACCCGTACCATAGACACTGGTTAATGTCCAAGCTCTATTTGCTTCATCATTGTGAAAACTATTTACAATACGTTTTATAGATTCTATTGCTCTTTTAGTTAACACATAACCTTCTAAAGCTTCTACACTGTCTAAATCTCTTTCCAAATTAATTGAACGAGAATAACGGCGTTGGAGATTGAAATAATGGGATAGCTTTTTATTAGTCATTTTTTTACTTATTTGATCAAGAATTATAATATTGCTCTAAAATTTTTTCAGCTAAAATCTCTGGTTGCTCATTAAAGGATAACTGAATTAATCCGGCAGTATCAGAAAGAATTATCGTCTCAAATTTTTTAGCAACTGACTCAATAGCTTCACATAAAATATTTTCCGTCAATTTAAATACCATCCCTGGACTACCTTCATCATAAAGTAGGCTAGGAATATTAATAGTTTCTATTTTATTTCTTCCTTGACTTACCCAACTAGCGTATTCTAAACAACTTGCAACTATGATTTCTGCTGGTAAATTAGCCTTTATTCCAACTTTAAACTGATAATTTTTACCAAACTGTCTAATTAAACCTAGTTCGTTAAAAGGACAATCAATAGAATCTTCAATGGGAGTATTATCTCTAATTAAATCTTGTGTGGAATACATTCTTAAAATACAATTTACATCTTTAATAAAAGAAGATTCAGCAATAGTTTTATTGAAATTACTGATATAATCTTTCAATCCAGCTAAAATATCTTCTTTTGTAAACTCTAAATCCCTAAATACATTAAAAATATAATACCAAGCAGCAGCTTCACAAGTAGGTTTTAACAAATTCCAATGTAACAACCATAATGATGCTGGATCTTCTAAATAAGAGTCCCATCCATTATTTCCTAAAAGTTTTTCTCCAAATGTTGTTGGGACATTATTTTTATCAATAATTTTGAAAGCAGTACACCAATAACGAATAGCACGTACCATATTTTTACCAACACCTAAACATACAGGTGCATCATCCTGTAAAAAAATACCCGGATTTTTACTAGCTGCATCAAATCCCTTTTTCAACCACCCAAAACGAGGATGAAAAGTTTCATGGTTAGCAAATACTGGATTTACTGGATTTTCAAGTTGTTTTTGGCTCACGAGAGGATGGATATAATAACTATTTTCGTTATTATGACTCAAAATATACAAAATTTAATTAATTCAATAAAAATATTTATATTTGTTTCTGATAACAAGTTGGTATTCCAGATATTTAAGCAAAAACTATAAACTAAATCTGTGTGAATCAAAATACAAATATACCTTTGAATTTGTTTTTTTGATTACTGCCTTAATAGTATTCAACTGAAAGTAACCCACAACTTTATTAGTAATATCAATTCTCTGGGAAGCTGCATATTATTTTGACCCCTCCCAACCTCCCCTTACCAAGGGGAGGTGCCGCAGGCGGTGGGGTTCTTTCTATGCGTCTTCATATGGGAATGGTATAATTAGCTTAAAAGCAGATTAGCCATAATGAAATCATACTCAATAATACCTTTTATGTTGAGTTAAACAAACTTCACTACTATAGTAGATTGATTTCTATCTTTCAAAAATCAGCAGCTAAAATCGGAATTGTCATACAACAGGCAAAATAGCTGATTCCAGGTAGCCGAGAAGAGAAAGCGAAAGATTAGCGTTACCCCAACAAAGTTGCCGTAGGCATCACAGCCTACCTTTTTTACTAAAAAACCTGATTGACAAGATGCCGAACCTTGAAAATAGAATTAAGTTAATACTAGTACCACGGTTGATGCCTGTAAAAAGCTACTGTACAGATGATAAATTTTTGTAACTCTATTAAATGGACGTAACTGGATTCGAACCAGTGACCTCTACGATGTCAACGTAGCGCTCTAACCAACTGAGCTATACGTCCTTAACCACACGATTTATAATATTAGCATATCCTTTATTGATAAGGCAAGACCAAACCCAAAAAACAAGTAAACTTGATCAACTGACGCTACTTAATATTTATTTTACCTGTAGCTGCTGTAGTTTATTATTTGACGATCGCAGTAGCTCTTGGGTTTTGAGATCAGCTGCGGTTTTGAGTGCTAAGGTTTGTTTGACTGGGAATCTACTCTAACTGATTGAGTGCTGAACGCCAGGCTGCGATCGCACTACGTTTATGTGTTATTGTTGAAGCCCGATGTCTAGATACTATTTTTGAACGCAACTTAGTATCAGCGCCAAAAAATTACATAAAATCCTATGTAATAATTTTATCCCTCTTGGTATATAACTCTGGTTAGTTCAACAGCGCAGCAGATTATAGTTACTATTTATAAGGAAATAAGAAAGACTTTATATAAATAGAATGCCAACTGCCCTTATTACTGGTGCTTCTAGTGGCATCGGCAAAGCCTTTGCCGAAGAACTAGCTGCATATCAAACAAATCTTGTTCTAGTTTCTCGTTCTGAAGAAAAACTTAATCAACTAGCAAAAAAATTACAAGAAAAATACAACATTCAAGTAGACGTTATAGTTAAAGACCTTACCGAACCTAATGCAGCTGCTACTGTATTTGATGCCACTAAAGCCAAGGGATTAACAATTGATTTATTAATCAATAATGCTGGTTTCGGTGACTATGGAGATTTTGCTGAAAGCGACAGAGAACGGCAAATTAAAATTGTACAATTAAACATTTTGGCATTGGTAGATTTAACCCATCATTTTCTGCCTCTAATGCGACAACGACGTTCCGGCAGCATTATTAACTTATCGTCAATTACTGCATTTCAACCAATGCCATACCTTTCTGTTTATGCAGCAAGTAAAGCATTCATTGTTAGTTTTAGTCAAGCACTGTGGGCTGAAAATCGTTCCTATGGTGTTCGTGTTCTCGTTGCTTGTCCTGGACCAATAGAAACCAACTTTTTTACCGAAGCTAATTTTCCTCCGGCTTTGGCAGGCAGCACAAATCAAATGTTTACTAGTGAAGAAGTAGCACGTGAATCCTTAAAAGCTTTGGAAAATTGGCAGCCAAATGTCGTGATTGGTGACTTTACCACACAAATTAGAACCGTATTAGCTCGCATAGTACCACGAAAAATATTACTGCAAATGTTAGTGAAAAAGTTTAAAGTCTAATTGAGGGGGATGAGGGGGATGAGGAAGATGAGGGAGATGAGGGAGATGGGGAGAAGTTACTAAATTTCCAATGCCCTATGCCCAATGCCCTATGCCCTACTTAGTTATTTTGATTTTTAATAACTTTACCTGGACTAGTAAAAGAAATTCCTTGCTGATAGTCAGTACCAATCATCACTGCTTCTACTACAGGCTCAGAAATTTTTGTTTTAGCTACCCACTCTACAATAAAGTTTGCTCCTAAACCTCCAGTAGTGTCATTTCTATCCACAAAAAAGTCTGTTGAAGCTAAGGCATCAAGTTGAATAGGTTGCTGCAAATACTGCTTAACTAACTTACCTTCTGAGTTATAGTAGCGCACAGAAGTAATAATCAAAGAATTGTTCAAATCTGTATTACGAATGCTGAGTGTCACCGCTAAATTGAAAATTTCCTGCCGATTGTAATGATAGATATGGGAATAAACGGGAACATATATAGTTTGTCCCATTGCTATTTGGAAGTTTTTATCCAGAGTGACTAACTTTTGAGATGGAGTTGGTTGAATAGTATCAGATTGTGCCTTTGGTGGAATTTTCGATGATTCACAAGATGCAATCACAATCACAGCAATTGCCAAATAAAGATGTGGGTAAAGCTTCATTTAAATTATTTACAGCCTTCAAAACTCCTAACTTTTTACTTGTTACATATATCTTGTTAATTGAACTCGATAACGGTCTTTTTTAGTAACTGCAATTTCACCAACTTCCAAACGTCCTTTACTGCGAATGGCGATTAAGTCCCCTGATTTCACTTGAGAACTAGCTTGAGTGACTTCTTTCCAGTTGACACGGACATCACCACTATCGATTAAATCAACCATTTTGCTACGGGACATACCAAAACCAGCAGATGCGATCGCGTCTAATCGCAAAGAAGCCTCCACAGTCGTTAGTTCTTTCTTCTTCGGTTCCCGAACCTTTAACTCGTTGATATCAATCGGCTGAGTTTTCACTGGTACCGATCGCACTTGTTTAAGATTCATTTCAAGAAATTCTGCCAACTCTGGTGCTACGATTGCCTGCGCTCCTCTCTCTCCCAGTACAATGATGTCTCCTGTCTTCTCGCGGACAATTCCCGTTCCCAACATTGCGCCTAAAAAGTCGCGGTGAGTGGCAGTATCAAACAGGAAATTACCAGCGATTTCCAGCGCTATAAGGGCGACTTGAGATTGATCTAGAGGCATTTGGTCACGAGCGATCGCAATTCTTTGCCGTTCCGCTTGCGGATATCCACCCCACGCCACTAATTGCACTTCTGTTAACCGATTGAAAACCCGTTGTATTTCTGCCAATTCTGGAGGAGACAGAAAATCTGTCAAAACTACTTCCCAAGTTTTGATAGCTTGCTCTGCCTGATCAATGACACGAGCTACAGTTTCTCGGTTTTCTACACCCTTTAAAAGTTCTTCTCTTGGTAACATCGTCAAAAGTTAGGAGTTAGAAGCTAAAAGTTAAAAGTTAGGAGTTAAAAGTTAGGAGTTATTTTTTATTCTCCTCATCCCCCTCATCCCCCTCATCCCCCCTGCTCCCCTGCTCCCCTACTCCCCTACATAAAGTACTTATTGCTCAGCGTAACCCTGAATATTCTCCGGCTCAAACTGGCGTAAAATCCTGGTTGCTTGCCTAGTTAGGGTTTCTGAACCCTGAACTACAACTATGTATTTACCAGCTTCTAAGCGGTTGCGGTAGGGTAAAGCATCACCACTGCCTACAACTAGACCAACTCCACCACCAACAAAAACACTTCCCATCCCGCCACTAGCAGCGCCCAGCAATCCCCCAATAATATGATTACCAATTTCACCAGCCCAGGCAAAGGTATCTAAACCAGTGATCACGCTGAAGGTAAAACCTGCGAAAAAGCCGAATGGTATCAACCAGAATGCCATGAGCCGCGCTTGCTTTTTGGCCTGTTCCCTGGGGTCAATCAAGCCAAACTCGTCAGCACTTTTATACCCCTTGCCTAAGATAGTACTATTTATGCCTTCTTTTTCTAAGGCTAAGTAAGCAGCTTCGGCTTGGATGCGATTTTGTAATACGGCAACAAGGTAATTCATGTTCACGTTTCTTAACAGCGTATCCGTGCTGATTGAATCTAATGTTGTGCCTAGTTTCAGGTTATCAGCTACAGACAGGACACAAGGGTAAATCAATTTAAAATTTAAAATTTTAGATTTTGATCCCCATTTCCCTATCCTCCCACATCCCCAGGTGAAGATATCACTTGAGTGAATCTAATGGCTCACAAAAATTGTTTACGCCTTGCTTGAGGACATATATCAAAACCGGGGTTGCTAAAATCTTAGGAAATGTGGGCATTGTTTTGAGGTGTTCCATCATCCCAATAAGCGAGCTATTGAGTAAGTCTTCTCGATATTCTTGTTCGCAAATGACTGCACGCCATTTTCTAGCCAAGGCATCTAGCCATTCAGAATTTGCTCTTTCTGGTTGTTGACCTGCCTTAATAGCTAGTGTCATCGCTGCATCTTCCAAATCTCCTTCACAGTCCTCAATCAAGTCGAGTGCTTCCATCGCCCCCAAATCATCTGCCAATTGGGAGCGAAACAGTGCAATTTCTTTTGATGTAACTTTAGTCATAAATTTTTAAGAGCCGAGCAATTTCCCACTCAGCGTTTGTTAGTCCAATTGTAACTGCTGATTTTGGTGTGTTAATTTTGTGACTTTGAGTGTAACTTTGCTCCCAGTCACTTTTACTTAAACATAAGTGTTTTCTAGAGCAATGAAATCTTAATGTATGTTATATTACATAAATTATACCAATTTTGGATTTTAAATTTTGGAATAAAAGTCTCTAGTACAAGATTATTCGAGGCATATCAAACTTTTAAAATTTGCGACTAGGCTCAGGAATAACATTAATTGTTACATAAAGTAGTGAAAATTATGTAATTAATAATACTTGAGCTATGAATATAGAGCGTATTCTGGATCAGAAAATAGTCAAAAGTCTTTAATCTATAATCATTTTTTTGGACGAGAACTAATAAACGCCACTTGCTACCCTTTCTGTAGCCGATCAAAGGGCGTTGACAAATTTGCCCAACAAAGCAATGCACTGGCTTCTAATGACTGAAGTCCAGTTACGGGTGACGCTCGCAGGCTCGCTAACGCCAGTTGCTCATGGGGGAAACCCCCAAGACCCCACTGGCTCACTAATGATTAATGACTAATGACTAACTAAGGTGTTGCCCTAGAGGAAATAGCTCTTTGTAAGTTAGCTAAAGCGCGGTTGTAATCCAAAATCGCTGTGACGCGATTACCTTCAGCTCTTGTCAGTTCGTTTTCAGAGTTAATCACATCAGTTTGAGTACCTACACCAGCTTGGAATCGTAAACGCGCCAGACGTAGAGCTTCCCTAGCTTGTTCTAAAGCAGTATTGGCAGTTTGAACATTCTCCAACCTAGCTTGCTGGGTAGAAAAAGCTTGTTCTACCTGAAAGCGGATTTGGTTGCGCTGCTGAGCAAATTGAGTTTCTGCGATCGCAATATTAGCTTTGGCTTGAGCTGCCCTTGCTTTTGCTGCTCCCCCATCAAACAAATTCAGCCTTGCCTGAACTCCCAAGGAGTAGCCATCGCTAGCACTGGTACTATCATCAAACTGATCTAACAATTGATACCTGGCAACCAAGCTCACTTGAGGCCCTAGGGATGAAAGCGCCTGTCGCCGTTGCTGCTCAAAAATATTGCGTTGTGCCAATTGTTGTTGCAGTTCCGCACGGTTTTGAAAAGCTAGAACAATACTTTGTTCTAAGGTTTGGTTCCAAATACCTGCTAATTGCACAGGGTCTGCTGCGCTAATATTGATCGACTGGGGCAAAGTGATGCGAGTTGCTAACTGACGCCGGGCAATTTGCTGCTGTGCAAGAGCATTAGTTAAGTCTTGTTGAGCATTTGCTAAATTAACTTGCGATCGCAGCACATCGAACCGAGTACCAACCCCAGCAGTTTCTAGAGCTTGCGCATCTCGCAAACTCGCTTGGGAGTTCTCCACAGCTGACTGGGCAATACGTACCTCTTCATCTCTTTGCTGCAAATTGTAGTAATCAGTGGTGATATCCAGGCGAATTTGCTCAGACTGACTCTCTACAGCCAATTCGTTGAAGCGTACTTGTTCTTCAGCCTGCCTGATGTTAGCTCGCCGATTCCCAGAAGTATACAGGTCATACGTCAGTTGTGCTTGTCCATTGAAAGAGGTAGTGGGATCATCTGAGGCTGGTGCTACAACTCCTTGTTCCACCTGAAGTTGAGTCGAAGCTGACTGGCTACGAGTCACTTCAGCAGTCACGCCAACAGTAGGAAGTAAAGCAGCTTGGGCTTCGCGTAAAGCCGCCTGAGCGCGTTGTAGCTCCAACAATGACACTTGTAAATCCCGATTGTTGCGCCGTGCTAGTTCCAAAGCCTGTGCCAAGGTAATCGGCTGATTTCCCTGAAATGTCACTTCCTCCGGTTTGGTGGGAAACTGCAAGGGATTTGCATTGGAATTGAGGTTATGAGGAATTTCCACACCATGACCTGGTGCAGGAGTGACTGTTGCTGGCTGAGTCTGAGTTGGTACAGAATTACCAGTCTCAGGAGTGACTGTTGTTGGTTGAATGGGATTTGCTTCTAAACCAGTAGGAGTGACTGTTGCTGGTTGGCTCAGATTGACTTCCGAACCAGTAGGAGTGACTGTTGCTGGTTGAGTCTGAGTTGGTACAGAATTACCAGTCTCAGGATTGATTGTTGCTGGCTGAATGGGATTTGCTTCCGAACCAGCAGGAGTGGCTGTTGCTGGTTGGCTCAGATTGACTTCCGAACCAGCAGTTTCAGGCGATGAGGTCGTAGCAGGAGTAATGTTATTGTTCTGAGCCACCCGTTTCTGAGCGAAATTGTCCTGCCGACAGGCTTTTGAGGTCAACAGCAAAGAAGTCAATTCCCCTTTTTCCTGGGAACAACTTTCTACTTCTAACAGCTTTGCAGACCCTACATCCCTGAGCGCAGTTTGTAAAACAGTTGGTAATTGTGTTTCAGGCTTTTTTACTGGCGTTACAGGTTGCCGTAAGGAAGACAGTGAAAAAGTTCCTTTCGGCACAGAATTGTTTTTCTCAGCAGCAGGAGAAACAACTCTTTTCTCAGATTGCTGCCCAGAATTAGCTAAGGTTCTCTGTTTTTTATCGCTTGTAGAATTATTTTGCTTTGGCTGCTGGGAAGATTTTAAGGCAGATATCAAACTGACAAATCTATTTTCATCTTTATTAGGTATTTGTGCTATGGATACACCAGTATTTACTGTCGAAATAACTGGGTTACTATTACTACTTAAAGGCTTGAAATTCAGCTTTTTAAACCCAGTGACAGGTACTGTGGTTAAAAAAGTTTTGGTTGCAGTCTTAGGCAGTTGTGTATGAATATTGTCTGCAACTAGAGTTCGACTATCAGTAGAAGTCAAAACACTAAGAGAAGACGCCAGTTGTATGCCACTTACCTTTATCGACCCAGCCAAAGCAGGCTGGGTTGTTAATACTGCTGCTGTTACACCAGGCAAGAAACTATAAAATAATTGCTGTCTTTTCACCGCATCCCCTCACACAAGAAATCAATCTAGCGGCAGAAAACCCTTCTTCCCCACAGAATATAGCACGAACCGAAAATTAGGAGGGAATATAGCACGATACCAAATTTTAAGAATCAGAACTCTGTTTGCCTTCAAACCTTTTCACAATGCGAGAAAGTTCTGCTTTTTCGTCGATGCTCACGCGGTTAGGAGCACCGCTGACAATTCGTTCGTAGTTCCGGAAAGAATCTTTAATTTCAGGCCCGTCAGCAGTGATATTGTACTCACGGATACCTTTATCATGCCACGATCCCCGCATTTTAAATACGTTTATTGCTCGTGACATTTCTCCACGAATTTCTACGTACTGTAACATCAAAATTGTGTCTGTAATTGTGGAAATATGAGAGTCTGTAATTGAATGCGACCCCATAAATTGCTCAGTTGTGTTGGTAAAAAAACCAGTTATTTCTTCTTGCTTGGCATAACCAGTAACACCGATGACAAACTGACGGAATGCATTATTGCTTACTCCTCTAGCCAATGCTGAAAGAGAATCAATGGCAATGCGAGCTGGTTTAAAGTGTGCAATTTCTGATTTAATAATTTGCAAGTGATCTTCTAAACCAGTAGATTCAGGATAGGTGCAAATTATTTTGAGTAAACCTTGATGTTCTAATTCCTCAAAATCAATTCCCCAAGAATGTGCGTTGCGAGACAATTGAGCGCGTGATTCTTCATAAGCAAATAACATCACCCGTTCACCGCTGATGCAGCCATCTTGCAAAAATTTACTCACCAACAATGTCTTGCCAGTACCTGTGGCTCCTGTTGCTAAAATAATAGAATCCTTAAAGAAACCACCACCACACATTTCATCTATGGTTTTGACTCCAGAAGATACACGCACATTAGAAGACCGTTGAGTTAAGCGCATTGCTCCCAATGGGAAAATATTGACTCCTTCATTGGTAATTGTGAAAGGATACTCTCCTTTCATATGAGTTGTACCGCGTAACTTGAGAATTTCAATTGTGCGGCGGCGACGCTCTCCTTCTAAAACGTTACGCACAATTACCACATTATCAGAAACAAATTCTTCCACACCGAAAGCAGCAACAGGCCCATATTCTTCATTACGTTCGGTCGTAATTATAGTGGTGACATTTAGCTGTTTGAGACGTGCAACCAAGCGAAAAATCTCTCGCCGCACTACTCCAATGGCTTCATACTGTTGAAATACTGCTGTGATCGAGTCTATTGAGACTCGTTTAGCTTTGTATTTGCGAATGGCATATTGTAAGCGTTCTATTAATGCTGAAAGGTCAAAATTACCAACTATATCTTGGCCTTCTGGATCAGGAGAAGCATCCAGAATAAACAATTTACCTTCATTAATTAAACGTTGCAAATTCCAGCCAAAAATATGAGCATTTTTAATAATGTCACTGGGCGATTCTTCAAAAGTAACAAATACTCCTGCCTCATCAAAGTAGGTAATACCGTTATACAGAAACTGAAGAGATAATAAAGTTTTGCCTGTACCAGAAGTGCCGCTTACTAGCGTAGTCCTACTCACAGGTAAGCCACCATGACTAATATCGTCAAAGCCCTCTATTAGAGTACGAATTTTTTCTACACCCTCACCTGGTGTTTTGTTTTGCTTTTGTTGATCGTTGTCACTCATTGCTTAATAATTAACTGGTGCTCAACCCAGGTTTTCTATGACTAAAGTTGGTATTTATTATCAATGTTTTGATATTTATAGGTTGTCTTAATCCTGACTTTTTATCACATGTAGAAAAGCTCATTTTGAAGTTTCCCAAACCCTGATTCTTTGTGATGTATTTTCATTAGTTCAGAGTTCTTGAAAATTCACTTATAAAAAAAGTCACACTGTTTCGTGGTTTGAGAGCTTTTCGTGAAAAGTCAGGTCTTACTCTTCCCAATCTTCTTCACTCAGTTCTTCATACAGCAAGTCTAAACCAATCAAAACTCTTTCTCGATCTGAAAGATCACCAATAATTTTGCGAACGGGCGGAGGCAAAATTTTAGATAATGTTGGTGTAGCTAATATTTTATCTTCCTCAGCTAGTTGTGGGTTTTTCAGTACATCAATTACTTTCAAAGCATAAACACCTTGCAACTCCTGCTCTAATATGTTTTTAAGTATTTTTAATGCCCGTACAGAGTTTGGCGTGTTCCCCGCTACATAAAGCTTGAGAACATATGTCTTTCTTGCTTTATTCATAGAAGGTACAGGCTCAAGCACAAAAGTGAAAATACATTATGATTGGGTAAAGTCGGAGAAACACAGGGCCATTGCTTTTGAGCATTTTAACTTTGATAAATTCCATCTATTTAGAAACTGAACATCTATAGACTTCACATAGGTGAGCTAGGATATCTATTAGTGTCAATCGGTAATCGAGTAATGCCTCATCACTCCTTCCTTCTAATTTTAGCTGTTTAGAAAATTCCTCAATTAGTTCCATATGGATTTCTATGATTTGGGGCACAGGAATATTAGCATAAAATAGTGCATTTATAAATTTATCAATTTTTTCTTTCAGTGTTTTGTCTGTAGTAAAGTAATCTATAAGAATCTGGCGATAATCTGATTTCAGTTGCTGCAATAAAATCTGCCGATCAACTTGAGTCATCTGCATCAAAAACTGCTCTGGTATTTGCTCTTGGCAAGCAAATACATAAAAATATTGGAAAGTGAAGTTGTCACTGAAGTTTAGGCTCAAACACCTCAGAAAATATGAAATTTTGCTAATGATGTCAGCAAATAGAGGACAAAGGTACAATTGGTCAATGGCTGACTGGTAACAGCCATACATCTGCTCCCTTAATCCTAGTTTGATAGTTGGCCTATCTGAATTATCTAAATTTTTTTTAACATCTGGTAAGAAAATTAATACGGGTAGTAACATCTATATATTTAGATATCTCGTTAATCACCCTGACCAATACTCATAAGTTTATAGTTGTGGGCAGTAGTTGGTGTGCAATGGACTTTTGGCTCTCCTCCAAGAAAATGATTTGTGCCAGTACGGCAAGCTGGCTGGTCACTCAAAAACTTGGGAAAGCAAATGAGCATTGAGGTTTAGTAGCTCGCTGTGAGCTGTGAGATGTTCTTTAGTAGAGGATACGTTACTGAATTTGTGAAGAGCATATGCATATCTATCTCAATACAGATCTTGTATTACACTCCTTGATAAGATACTTAAACGAATTTAAAGTATTGTCGCATTCTAAATCATTATAATTCCTCAAGGTTCTAAAGCGGATTTTTGGAGCCATAATTGTTTTAGCCGTGACTATCGATCTCAGAGTTTCAACACCAGTACGACACTTGAAACGATGTTTCCCCAAAGTCAAAGTGGCACAAGTCACAGCCGCATCTTTGACAAATAGTGGATTCAACAACCAGTGTCCTAAGAGAATCAAGTCAATTGTTTCGATAGCGTTGAAGCTATAACTTAAATCGCTAATATGAGTCTTCTGAAAAGATATTGCTTCAGGTGTAAAAACTATCTAGCCAAATACTGATGGTGAAGCCGGAGACTTCCAAAGGAAGAATGACCCCCAAAGCCTTATGTCAATGCTACAGTACCCGCTTTATGACTTTCTGGCAACCGTACCAAGCTGCGTAGAAACAAGTACTCTGACAATGGTGTTGGAGATTTTTGAACTAGAGCAGTGCGATCGCTTAGTAGTAGTAAACCAGCAACAATGCCCTGTGGGTTTGCTGTATTCTGCTCGGTTAACCCAAAAATTATTGACAGCCACCAGCGGTGAGTCTTTAATGTTACAACAGCCATTGTCAAGTTGGGGGCAAAACCTGATTGATCCAATACCAACATTACTCGCAGCTGATCGTGTAGAGCAATTTAGCCTGTTTTTACGTCACCAACAAAGCCATACGAACCAAAACTTAGATTGGGCGCTGATTGATATAGATGGTAAATTTTTGGGGTTAGTGGATAGTCAACGGTTATTGGGATTGTTGGTTCAGGAAAAAGCAGCAATTGGAGCAGTAGAAAGCTTATATTCAACAGCCCAGAAAACATCTCATAATTTTAGCCCAGAGTCTGTAGATACTGGCAACAAAGATCATGCTAGTGTGAAAACTCACTGGCGATCGCACAGAGCAAAAAGCTACGAGCCATCAGTACACAAGCCGCTGGTACAACTGTTGGAACGCTTGCCTTGGCCTTTGATGTTACAAACGGGTACTGGTGAAGTAGTGACCCAAAATCCAGCTTGGTGGCAACAGTTGGGAGCATTAAAAGATCCAGAAGGAGTCAGGCGACAGGTGGAAGCGATTCTGGCTCCGGTGCGTGCCAAACAACCAGAATACGCCAATCAAAAGGCATCCGTAACCAATCATACCACTATATGTAATCGGGAATACGAGCATGGCAAAGAAGCACAATCCATGCCCGTAAAACTTCATCCTGATGAATATCACTTCTTTGCCAAGCATGAAGCTTCCCTACCAGAACAGCCAGCAACTGCGGATACAACATCCAGTCGTTGCTTTTTAGATAGCCAAATGGGTACTTGTACTTGTATCGTCGAAGTACAAAACGGTCAGGAGCGAGTTTGGCAATTTGTTAAAATCCCCTTGGATAGTCCTGAATTAAAAGTCAAATCACCAGACCCACCCACACGCTTGACTCCTGGACACCTATCACTAGGCAGTGATGACCTATGGTTAGTGTTAGCCACAGATGTAACAGAGCAGCAGCAGCTTTGTAAAGAACTAGCAGCCAAGAATGCTGATCTGATTCAACTCAATCGGTTAAAAGATGAGTTTTTAGCTTGTATCAGTCACGAACTCAAAACTCCCCTCACGGCTGTTTTGGGATTATCGCGCTTACTTGTGGATCAGCAGCTAGGAAAACTCAACGAACGCCAAGCCCGTTATGCTGGACTGATTCATCAAAGCGGACGGCATCTGATGAGTGTGGTCAATGACATTTTGGATTTGACCCGCATGGAAACAGGACAGATGGATCTGACCCCAGTACCAGTGAAAATTCGTGCAGTGTGCGATCGCGCCCTCTCGGAAGCAAAAACTGTCCACACTCAATCTAGCAAAACTACATCCACCAACGAAGCTGAAGCCGGACGTTCATCATCTCCCGAATTCACTCTTTCCATTGAACCAGGTTTAGACCAAATTGTCGCAGACGAGTTACGCTTGCGGCAAATGCTCATACATCTGCTTTCCAACGCCTTTAAATTTACCGAAACATCTGGGGAAATTGGTTTGCGGGTAAGTCGTTGGGAAGGGTGGATTGCCTTTACAGTTTGGGACACAGGTATTGGTATTCCTGAACACCAGCAACACTTAATCTTCCAAAAATTCCAGCAGTTGGAAAATCCCCTCACCCGTCAGTTTGAAGGCACCGGTCTGGGACTGGTTTTAACCAGGGCTTTAGCCCGCCTGCATGGAGGTGATGTCAGCTTCCTGTCTCGTGAAGGTAAAGGTAGCCAGTTTACACTGCTTTTACCCCCTAGTCCCCCGACAACAGGATACACCGAGTCAGAAATGGGAAGTAGAACAGACACAGATTCGCACAACGTTAACATGCAAAAAGTTACAACTAATGCACGTCAACGTGTAAATGCTAACACCCAGCATCACCCCACTTGTTCCCAACGCTTAGTACTGGTGGTCGAGGCTGTAGCTAGATATATAGAAGATTTGACTGACCAACTCAAAGGTTTAGGTTATCGGGTAGTAATTGCTCGTTCCGGAACAGAAGCGGTAGAAAAAGCTCGTCGCTTACAACCAAAAGCTATATTCTTGAATCCCTTGTTACCTCTGTTGTCTGGTTGGGATGTGTTAACCCTGTTGAAATCGGATGCAGCAACTCGACATATTTCCGTGATTGTGACAGCAACCGCAGCCGAAAAAGAGCAGACATTTGCTAAGCAAGCCGATGGTTTTCTGAGTTTACCAGTGGAGCTTCAGTCCTTAACACCACTATTAGAAAAGTTATGTGCTACACCAGCAATCCCTCAACCAGGTGTAGACAGCAGTGAAATCATCTCGACTAAAAATCCATTACGAATTCTGAGATTAGTTGATCCGACATTGGAGTCAATCAATCCCCATCCTTCATTGCAGGAACATCGCGTTATAGAAGTAGATGACCTAGATCAGGCAGAATTATTGGCTCGTGTTTGGCAGTTTGATGTAATTTTGCTGGATGTAGAAAATTCTCTAGCACAAACTTACCTGCAACAGTTTACTCAGCATCCTCGATTGGCTGCTTTACCGCTGGTGACATGTGATGTCACAACTACACTGACAGCTTCCCAAATCCCTGGTTTGTCTGTGTTTCCTTGTTTAACACCTTTGGCTAAAGATCACAGCATTCAATCTGGTAAACCAGATCCCCTATTGTCTGTACTGCAAATTGCATCAGGAATCTGCTATCCACCTAGTCTCTTAGTAGTAGATTTGACAATGCTGCACGATTTACCACAGACCAAACATAAACAAACCAAGGGTTATCGCACAGCAAAAAACCCTTCACTTAGTAGCGAGACCGCTGAACGCGGTTCTGAGTGGTTCCAAGCTTTAATTCAGTATCTACAGACAGCTGGCTTCAAAGCAGCTATGGGGAATGTTTGGGCAGAAGTGGTACAACAAATTCGCCACCAAAGCGTAGACTTACTGCTGATTTGCTTGGGAGAATCATCCATTCATAAAGAAGTGATCAAAGCACTAAAGGCATTAGAAGATCTACCTTTTAACTTGCCACCAATTGTGGTCATAGACCAGAAATTAAATTCTATACAAATAAATTCTCCATCTGATATTTTACACTCAGAAAAGAAAAAAAATGGATTAGAGTCAATAGAAAATGTTTTAGGTGCGATCGCCACCCAAATATTGCCACGTTCAATATCAATGGAAGACTTATTAAGTCATATCAATCAAGCTTTAGCTGCCAAATGTAGATATGAAAAATCATAATGGGAATGGGGAATAGGGACTGGGGAACTCGGGGCCCCCACGACCGCAGGAAGTGGGGATTAGGGGCAATGGGGACTGGGGACTGGGGAAGAGTTTTTCTTATTTTATTCCTAATACCTAATACCCAATCCCTAATCCCCAATCCCTAATTATGATATGTTTAATTTTTGACTTTTCATTTTCTTAAAAGAAACTCTAATTAACTGATAAGCACCTTTAGCTGCTAAATTCTCGTAGTAATCTGGCTGCAAATCCATTTTGACAATGTTTTTCTGCTCACCCAAAATCAGTAATGAAGTAGGCTTAACTGGCTGAGAAGCCTGTTTATCAATCCGAGCTACAGCATCTCTGGTAAATTTGATAAAATTTACTTGTTTGTGAGAGTAAAAAACTACACTTGGCTTTTTGAAGCCAACCATGATAAATTCTTCGTTTGGTTGTTGTACTTGCCCTGCAATCACAGACAATTCTCTTAAAGGTCGCTGACGTTCGTGATCCATCAAAAATGCAGTGGGCATCAAGATAAAGCTTAAAAATACCACGAACACCAGCAAATTCACGCCAATAATCAAAGACCATCGGCGAATAATAATTAAAGATCCGATACCCACAGCACTAGTGAGCAAAATCCAACCTCCTAGTGTTGGTAAACCCGAATTTTGAATGAGTAAGCGAAAGTCGGGTGCAGCTTGATCGCTACCTAATAACTGGGATAGGTGGAACATTGCTACTGCCAGTGCTGTTAAAAACACGACGTTTAGCCAACTACTCCAGATGAGTGAGGAAGATGAGGGGGATGAGGTGATTAGTTTTTCTTTTGTTATTTTTGTGACTTCATTTGTGTCTTTGAAGAAGTCACTCCACAGCAACGCTACCAAGATAGCTGCTGCTGGCATTAAAGGTAAAACATAGCTGGGGAGTTTGGTGACAGCCACAGTAAAAAAGCCAAAGACTACTAAAAACCAGATGCTGGCAAATAAGCCCAATTGCTGGGAGCGTTCTTGATTGCGCCAGTGCGATCGCTGCCATAACTTCAGCCTCACCAATGCTACAGGTAAATATACAGAATATGGAGCAAACCCAAGTAGCACTACAATAAAGTAGAAATACCAGGGAGCAGAGTGACCATTAACTACTTCTGTAAAGCGTTCTAGGTTGTGATAACCAAAAAAGGAGTTAATATAATTCCAACCATTGCGCCAAATTACTAACAAATACCAGGGGACTGACAAACCCAAAATAATTACTAGCCCCAGCATCAAGCGCATTTCTCGCAATACTTCTCGCAACTTGCCTACATACAGCAAAAAAGCAAGAACAATTAGCCCAGGCAAAACAATTCCTACAGGCCCTTTAGTTAAAATCGCCCCAGCAATCAGTACATAAAAAGCTAAATACCATTTGTTAGGGAATAGGGACTGGTGATTGGGTACTGGGTACTGGGAGTATTCTTGCCCAGTCCCCAGTCCCCAGTCCCCAGTCCCTTGTCCTGCGTATCCTATAAAAAAGCATAACAACGCTGATGCTATGCACCCAGTTAGCAGCATGTCTGAAACACCGGTTCTTCCCCAAACAATCATTTCAGGATTGAATGCTATCAAAGCGGCTGCTAGAGCAGGAGTTAAATAACGGCGGCTAGGGCGCGAAACTTGCTCTAATTCGTCTGATTTTGCTAGATGCCAGTGTAGAGTGTAAAATACTAAACTAATGACTCCGATCGCAGCGATCGCACTTGGTAAACGCACCGCCCACTCATTCACCCCAATAATTGCATAGGCGATCGCTTGACACCAATAAATTAAAGCAGGTTTATCAAAACGAGTTTCACCATTAAAAAAAGGAGTGATCCAGTCACCTGTCACCAACATTTGACGGGAAGCTTCGGCAAACAGTGGCTCAGTTTCATCAATCAAGCCAATGTTACCCAAATTCCACCCAAAAGCTAGCCAACCAATCAAAATTAACCACAGAATTGATGCAGTCACAGCGAGGGCTGGACGCCTAATTATATTGTTGAACCACTGGCCAACAGTACGAGGAACACTCAATTTCGTTCTCATTATTATCAGTCAATAGTCAATAGTCAACAGTTAAACGTCACTAGTCAATAGTCGTTGACTTACTATATTTTGTTCTTTGTCATTACTGGGGACTGGGTACTGGGTACTGGGTACTGGGAAAAATTTTTCCCCAATACCCATCTGACAAATGACTATTGACAAATGACTATTGACAAATGACCATTAACTATTGACTAAGTACCAATAACCATTCTCGCTTTTGAGCGTTCCAAGTAGGTAAGGGAGTTTCCCCGACAACATATGGTCCCCAATAGCGACGACTGCCGTCTTGGGCGAATGCAACTAAAATGTCTCCCTTTTCAAGCTTTAAGTTTCCATTTGGTAAAGAGAGAACCAATCCCTTGTCACTACCTTCTTGGGGATCAAAGTCCCAATGAGCTGGTACATCATAGTTAGTTTTTCCAGCACTAGAGCTTTTGGCCGTTGATTGCCTTGCCAGTAAAGCCAACCGTACAGGCTGATCTGTTTGATTACTCATTCGTAAAGTCCCCAGATCCTTACCATTGCCGACTGATCCTTGACGATATGCCAAAATGGGAGTGGTTTTGCTACTGCTAGGTTCTACTTTGTTGGTAAAAGTAGTTGCTGAATTAGAGATATTAGCTGAATTGCCTGTTTTATCTGAAATGGGCGCTACTGGATCATTCAAAAACTGAGGTGTGCCATTAGATACTGAAGAATCTGTAGCCGCTGGATCTGTGGACTCAAAAGACACACTCAGCCCTAAGCATCCAGCTAGTAACCCAAGCAGCCCTAACGAACAAGCTGTAATAGCAGCATTGCGATACAGTGGAGATTTCATATTGATAGTTATAAGAAATAAGTATTTGTCTAGGCTTGACCAAATAGTAGCCTATTCTTCAGAAGTGGCAATCATCAAAGTTACTTACTCGCCTACTCCAGAATGTCGTAGAATTATGGTAATCAATGTATCATAAATATCATTCTTAGCATAAACCAATAGCACCAATAGTTACTTTGCTTATTGGCTAAAAAGTAGCGTAAATTGCTGTTTATTCGTTGCATTTTGTCGTTTTTGATAAGAAAACCAGAAAAATTTGATACAAAAATAGCAAATTGATTCGTGGAAACACAAAAAGAAACTGTTGTGAGCAAAGTATTATGAACAACAAGGTATCTTTTGTCAAAGTTCCAGATCTATTTGCTGAGTATTGTTCATATTTATTCACAATTTTCTTTCAAAGCGGCATCTTTTAGTATGAAAATATTTGATGAAATCTTGACCGAAAAAGTCTAAAGTGTAAAGGATAAGGAATAAAGTAAGAAATTATCAATACACGCCTCAATAGCAAGTGAGGTGAAAAAATGATAAGTTTACCGTGTTCATACCTAAAATGCTGAGATTTAGAGTAATTTAATACCCTAGTTTAGCCTTATCTTGAAGTAGATCCTGCGCGTAGCTTGCTTCCCCATAGGGTACAGGAACGCCCAATAGCAAACAGCTTGATGCCTCAAACCTTGATCCTTAATTCTTCTATTGATGCAAAACACTCGTCTCAATAACTTGTTTGATGCCATTGCTAGAAGCTTAGGGCAATGGTTTTTAAATCCTTGGCGACGGCTATCGCTACTAATAATTAGTTTTTTGTTCGGCTTTTTTCTGGGATCAGCTATTTCGACTTCAGCAGGACAAAGGGCGGAGTTAGACCTTTGGGCAGCTGCAATTTTAGTGTTGTTTACGGAGGTTACTAGTAGGATATTTTATAGTCGGAGCTTTATTGCTCAGCGATCGCTCCTTTTACAATCACTCAATATTTTGAAAATAGGTTTAACCTACAGCCTGTTTGTAGAAGCCTTTAAACTAGGTTCGTGATTTCTGCCGCAGAGGTAAAAATGAATTCGTGGCTAGCTGAAATTTTGAACGCGGATACCGCACAAGCAACTTGGCTTCAGCAAGCACGAGTAGCAACGCTAGCAAATAATTTTAGGGCAAAAGCTTTTGGTGTAACACCCACAAATGTAGATGAAGTCATACAAGTGCGATCGCATTTACTCAAATCAGTAATGCCAGCTTTTAGCCAATTTTGCCAAACGAGTCTACATGTCCCAGCCACAGAAATGCTAGAGGTGTTGTGGGATTTGTGGCTACCTCTGGCTATCAGACTAGCATTGCACCGCCAAAAATTGGGGCGTCCTCTGATTCAAGGTATTTTAGGAGGGCAAGGAACAGGTAAAACCACAATGTGCCAAGTTCTCAGCTTGATACTTCAACAGTTGGGATACCACACCTTGAGTTTGTCTTTAGATGACTTGTATAAAACTTATAGCGATCGCCTGGCTTTAAAACAACAAGATCCGCGTTTAATTTGGCGTGGGCCACCAGGAACCCACGATATAGAATTAGGTTTAAATTTACTCGATCAAATTCGTCAATGCAAGAGTCCTGTGATGGTTCCTCGCTTTGATAAATCTGCATACAGCGGGGATGGCGATCGCACTACCCCAGAAATTGTGACAAATGTAGATATTGTACTGTTTGAAGGCTGGTTTGTGGGTGTGCGACCAATCGATTCAGATGTATTTAATAGCCCACCGCCACCAATTCTTACAGATGAAGATCAAGCATTTGCCCGTGATATGAATCGTCAGCTACAGGATTATTTGCCGCTGTGGGAACGATTAGACAGCTTAATGGTGCTATATCCTAGTGACTACCGTTGTTCTTTGGAATGGCGTAAACAAGCAGAACAACAGATGATTGCTGCTGGCAAATCAGGGATGACTGAACAACAGATTGAGGAATTTGTCAATTATTTTTGGCGATCGCTTCACCCAGAATTATTCATCAAGCCATTGGTTGAATCTGCTGAGGCAGTTGATTTAGTGATTGAAATTCATCCCGATCACACTTTCGGTATAGTTTATAGCAATCGCAATTGAAGATTTTTGATACTCTCTCGTTGAATTATTACAAAGTTGGTATTTTGTTTTGATGAGGCAGACAATAGATATCCCATTGTAAGTGCTAATTATCTATGTCTGCGACAACAATTACAACTTGAGTAATATAAAATACAACAATTTACACGTAAGTCATGGTTTGCTGAACTTACCAATATTTTTGGTAAGTTCAGCAACGATAGGTAATATGCTGTATACCAACTACTCCTGTCTAGTTGTAAATTAATTGTCAAGTTTTAATTACCAGATATGTTGGTAAAAAATCCTGACTTTGGTATGCTTACCTCTATTACCAACTATATAGGTATAAAGTATCAGGGTTGGTAATAGTGCCTGACATCCACCTTACGCAACAAGCATATTTAGTATGTTTTTTCTAGCCCAAAGAAGACGATTCCTCAGTTGGATCGCCGTGGCAGTTGCTAGCTTAACTCTAGTAATCTGCTTGCCACTGTTAACCAACCCGACCACCCAAACAGCACAGGCTACAACTACGCTACGAGTGTATGCGGCTGTTAGCTTAACAGAAGTGCTGCCAGAAATTGAAAGTGCATACAATACAGCTAACCCTAGCTCAGCGATTAACTTTATCAATACTTTTGATTCTTCAGGTGCCTTGCTTAACCAAATAAATCTGTCATCAAACGAGTCAGCAGGGATACCAGATATTTTTATTTCTGCGGCTACAACCCAAATGAATAGCTTGCAGAGTGCAGGAAAATTAGCTTCAGGTTGGCCTGTTACCATCGCTACAAATCGTCTAGTCTTGATCAGACCGAACACACCTGCTTCTCCGGCTCCAAGTCCCACTATTTCTACTTTTGACAAACTGACAAACTGTAGCACTTGTAGTCCTACTAGAACAGGCATTAGAGGTATTGCTATAGGTGATCCTGCAACTGTCCCCGCAGGAACTTATGGTAAGCAGGTTCTTGAAAGTACCCTGAGCGGTTGTGGTGCAGGTACTTACAATACACTTCTCAATAGCACAACTGCTAACAAACTAGTATTTGCTAGCAATGTCCGTAACGTCTTGACAGCAGTACAAAATAAAACTCTGAGCGGTAACACCATTGATGCAGGTATAGTTTACATCACTGATCAGGGTATTTCTAATAGTACAACCCAAACAGCACTTGCCGCGCAAAGTTGTCATAACGCCATTGTCTATCCAGCCGCTGTACTAAGCCGAACCACCAATTTAACAGCAGCAAATAGTTTTGCTAACTACTTATCAAGTTCCACTGCCAGAAGTAAGTTTACTACTCGTGGATTTGGTGTGCCTTAATGTCAGCTACTCACTGGCGATGAAAGCACTTGTCAGTTGTAATTAGTGGCTTTGATTTCAAGATATGTGCGATCGCTTGTTTTTTCACCTCAGTTAAACATTCTCATCAACTTGGAACTATTTGGAGTTCAATCTCATGAAAGCAGCAAGAAAATTAGGGTTAGTTGTTTTTGGTATAACCAGTACTATTGTTAGTACTGCTGTAATTGCTGGTACTGGCATTTCCCAAGCTCAAGCAGTACAACTAAATCTTGTGCAGAATGGAGATTTCGAGGCAGACCCGCTTGTAGATCCCGACTATGATCCCACCCTACCTAATCCTTTTATTACCGGGTGGAATAATGATAGTCAGTTTGATGGTGGCTATACTAATCGTCTAGAAAATTATCCTAACCCAGCAAATAATGGTTTATTGAGTGTGCATCTGGGTTACACTCCGCCCGGTAATTTTGCTTATCTGTCACAGACTCTGGCTACGAAAAAGGATACTGAATACCAACTAACTTTTTCTTTAGCCTCTGCCGAGGAAGCACCTCGTCTTAACAACTTATTTCAAGTATATGCAGGTGGCACCAAAATTTTTGAACTAACAAACCTGACCTTAGATCCCGCACAACCTTACAAAGAATACAGCGTTAATTTTGTAGCCACATCCGCAGCAACAGATTTAAAGTTTGCAACTCAAGTTGGGCATGACTGGTTAAACTTAGATGATGTCAGTGTCTACAAAGTAGAAGATGATAATGCCCAGGGTTCAGGTAGCAAGGCTGTACCTGAACCAACAGCTATCGGTGGAATTGCAGTTGCAGGTATATTAGGCAGTCGGCTGAAGCGTAAGAAATTAGCTAATGGCTAGTACTCTGTCTCATTAATTCTGATGACCGCGAGATCCCCGACTTCTTCAAGAAGTCGGGGATCTGACCACCCTGACTTCTCAAAATTAATGGGACAGACCACTAGGCAGTAAAACTATTTGCTGCGGTTTGTGTAACAATCTTTCGCACTTCGGCTTCTGTTAGACCTTGATTTGCACTCAGCATCAAGGCTACTACCCCAGCAACATGAGGATTTGCCGTCGATGTTCCGGTCGAAAAACCATACTTATTACCAGGAAGTGTGGAATAAACATCAACACCTGGGGCTGTGACGTAGTTAATTAGGTCAGACCCAGCTAGGTTAGATAAGTCAGCCATGTTTCCATACTTATCAACTGCTCCAACAGCCAGCCCCCAATATGAAGCATAGATAGCAGGATAGTAGGGTGTTGACTGACTTGCATTCCCTGCTGCCATGACAACGATCGCACCCTTGCTGCTAGCATATTGAATAGCTGATTGAATATTAATATTAGGCTGTTCTTTTCCTAAGCTCAGGTTAATCACATTCGCGCCATTGTCCGCAGCATAACGAATACCTTTAGCGATCGCACTATCAGAGCCTGAACCATCATCACCTAAAACCTTAACTGGCATAATCTTGGCATTATAGGCAATGCCAGTCACACCAAAATTATTCTTTATCCCTGCAATAGTGCCAGCAACATGAGTGCCATGACCATTTTTATCTAAGGTGTTGTTGTTGTTGCTAACAAAGTTCCAGCCGTAAACATCATCAATATAACCGTTGCCATCATCATCTTTATCGTTGCCTGCTATTTCCTTGCTATTTTTCCAGATATTAGCGCTCAAATCCTGATGGTTGCGGTCAACCCCACTATCCACAACGGCGACAGTAATTCCTTGACCTGTATATCCTTTTGCCCAGACTTCCGGCGCTTTGATCAGGTCTGCGCCCCAATTGTTACCCCCCAAGTTAGAAACATCAGCAAAAGTAGCTTGACCTAAAGCTCTCGCCACTGCTGCTGCTGCATTAACCAAGCCGTAACCGTTAGTAGAATTAAAACTATTCTTGACACTGATAGCTTTCGCAAAGACATTATTGCTTTCATTGGTTTCAATGACATTGTTGTAGCCATCAGCTTTACATAAGAGATAATAGCTGCCTGCGGTGATATTCTTAACAATGCTGAGTGACGATGTTTGTGAACTGTAAGCACCCGCTGCAATACTTTCAACCTCGTTTGAGCCTAAATAAAGATCATCATTGCTTACAATTTTATCCTTGGACAAATAAAACATGGTGGAGCTAGGAAAAGCATTTCCAACACCTTGGTTTTTAATTTGATAACTGATTTTAAAGCTTTCTCCAACAGATAGTGAACTAGGGACTGAAGCATTTTTAACTATCAAGTCTGTCTTGATTAGGTTAATACTGATGGATTTAGCAAAGATATTATTGTTTTCATTACTTTCTATCAAATCTCCATTACCATCAGCTTGATATAACAAATAATAACTACCTGCTGCAATACCATTGTTGATTTTGAGCGTAGTTGATTCTGAACTATAAGCACCTGCTGCAATACTATCAACGTAGTCTGAGCCTAAGTAAATATCATCATCACTGACGTTTTTATCCTTGGATAGATAAAAAAGAGTATAGCTAGAGAAGGCATTTTCAGTACCTTGATTTTTGACCTGATAGTCTAGTTCGATAGTGCTACCGACAGATGTTGAATCAGAAAATTCAACATTTTGCACGGTTAAGTCTGGCTGGGCAGGAGTAATAGCAATGGTTTGAGCAGTAAAATTAGTATTATTCTTTGAAACAATTGTATTAGCCGTACTATTATTTGATGATAATGCACTGCTTTTTTGAACTGAAAAACTACTATGAAGGTTTGAACTTAATATATTGCTACTACTAAATTGATAATTATAGTAATTAGTATACTCTTCAAAAGAGTTACCTCTTTTAGTAAATTGATGCAGAATGCCGCTATTTTCTTGTGTAAATTTCACTTTCGTACTTTTATGGATGAATTATTCATTAATGCCTAAGTACTATCCAACTGAAAGTTGAATTGTATACTGAAAATTAACAATACCAACATAGTTGGAAAAGTCAACCACAAGGGTGTAGGGGGTTGGGTATAGGGTGTTGGGAAAAGTCAATTAATGTCATTAAGTTTTGACTTTATAGCTGTAGTCACGCAGGTTAGGACAATATTGATTGCTAAAATGCCTAAAATCAGGACTTACGCACGGGCTAAGATTTTACGTCATTACGAGCGAAGCGAAGTAATCTCAAAAGCTCAGTTTTTCGTTACGAGTGTGTAAGTCCTTAAAATAACTAGGTTTCTACTCAGCATCAGTGTACAAGCGCACTTTGCCATAATCCCTACCCTTCAAAAGAGCAAGCCGCAGAGCTAGTATGCCAGTTGTGTAAGTCCTACTGAAATTAAAATACTAAAAATTAAGAGGGAAAAGGGTAGATAATAATTGTAGGGGATGATTGTTTGTTGTAGGGCTGAACGCGATCGCGTCCTTCTGTTTTTGCTTGATACAAGGCTCGATCAGCCGCAGCAATAATTGCTTGAAAGTCAGAATTGGGCTGAGGGATTTCTGTGGCGATCCCCGCACTAATACTCACATAAGAGCTAACTTGTGAATTGTTATGAGGAATTGCTAGTGTACTGACAGCAGAACAAATTGTCTGAGCTAAAACAAGAGCGCCGTCAGCATCTGTTTGAGGTAGAATGACAGCAAATTCTTCGCCTCCATAACGGGCAACTAAATCAGCAGGGCGTTTTACAGTATTTTTGATCGCTTTAGCAATTTCTTGAAGACAGCGATCGCCTGCTTGATGTCCATAAGTATCATTGTATGATTTAAAAAAATCAACATCACAAAGAATAAGAGACAAAGGCAGTTGTTCCCGTGCCATACGTTGCCACTCTTGGGCACAATACTCTTCAAATCGGCGACGATTGGCTACTTGGGTTAACTCATCGATAGTCACTAATCGTTGCAATTCTTGGTTAGCTGCTTCCAACTGTCGCTGAAGCTGAGATTGTTGAATCAAGCGTTTTACCCGCTGACGCAAAACAGGCCAGTGAATTGGTTTTGTAACATAATCGATCGCACCCACGTCAAATGCACGGTCAACTGACTCTTGATCCTCTAATCCTGTAATCATCAAAATAGGAGTGTACTTACTAGAATCCAGACATTGCAACTGAGTGCAGCAATCGAATCCATCCATATCTGGCATAATTGCGTCAAGTAGCACTATATCAGGGTGCAGTTGCTGAAAAATAGTTAAAGCTTCTCTGCCATCTTCAGCTTCTACGGTGCGATAGCCTTCACACTGTAGCGAAAGTCGCAACTGCATCCTAATAAAAGGTTCATCATCAACAATTAGCACTAAAGATGGCTCTTCTGGAGGAATGGTGGTCATTGTTCCTACTTCTCCAGTTCTGTTTGCAAAGCAGTTTTAACTTTTTCAAATTCTTTGTCAAGGCTTAAGTAAATTTCTAAAGTTCCTTGGAGATTGTTTCTCCGTCCTTGTGTTTCTAACTGTTTGCAAAGCTGCGCTAGGAGTGTTGCTCCTACAGAGGCGCTGCTAGACTTGAGGTTGTGGGCGTTTTTCCATACAGCTTGGGTATCTTGATTGGTGACGCCTGCTTTGATGTTTTCTATCAGCTTGGGGGTTTCAGTGAGATAGCAATTGATTAGTTCTGCAAATGCCATCGTATCTCCTCCCAACATATCTCGCAAAGAATCCAGAATTTTGACATCAATTGTGGCACGTTCTAAATTCTGAGTTCTCAATTTTGTGAAGTTTTGCTCTTCGCCCAATGTGTTTTGAAAACTCGTATCTGTAGGTTGCTGAGTTTGGTAAGTTAATTTAGAACTAAGGCTGACTTGCCATTTGCTTAGGGCTTGAGTTAACTCCTTAATTTGCACAGGTTTACTAATGTAGTCATTCATACCAGCAGCTAGACAGGCTTCGCGATCGCCCCGCATGGCATTGGCAGTCATGGCGATAATATAAGGACGAGAATTATCTTCCCATTCCTGACAAATTCTCTGGCTGGCTTCCAGCCCATCCATTACAGGCATGTTGACATCCATTAATACTACGTCGTATGGCTTTTGTTGTAATGCTTGGAGGACTTCTAGACCATTAGCCGCTACATCAGCCTGATAACCAATTTTCCGCAGCATCAAAAGAGCAACTTTTTGATTCATGGCTGTATCTTCTGCCAGAAGAATTCGCAGTGGTAGTCGTTTTGTCAAAAAAGAATCAGTTTCAGGAGGATGAGGACGAGAAACACTGGTGTGTGGCGGCTGGTTTCCCAAAGCCTGGGCAAGAACATGATAGAGTTGAGACTGTTTTATGGGTTTGCTTAAATAGTTAACAAACTCAATATCGTTAAAGTCTGACCGAATTTCTGATTTAGCCAAGGAAGTCAATATTATCAAAGGCAAATTTTCATAACCGGGAAGTTTACGGATTTCATGAACTAAGGTGAAGTTATGCATCTGTGGCATCTGCATATCCACAATAGCGATATCAAACTGGGTTTCCTTGCTCATTAAAGCTAAAGCTTCTTCACCCGACTTAGCACTTAAAACTTGCATCTGGCGAAACTCTGCTTGCAAGCTGAGTATTTTGCGAGTAGTGGCATTGTTGTCCACAATCAACAAGCGCTTAGCAGCAAGCTGGGCTAAGCCAATATGAGACTCACCTGGCTGTGGATTGGCAACCACTGGCACAGTAATAGTGAAATAGAAAGTAGAACCTGGGAAAGAGTGAGTTGAAGAGACTAGCTTTTCATCTTGCCATCCAAAAGAAGGATTACCACCGACACAACCTTGACTTTCTACCCAAAGGCTGCCGCCCATCATATCACCTAAGCGTTTGCTAATCACCAGCCCCAGCCCCGTACCACCATATTGTCGAGTCATGGAAGCATCTGCTTGAGTGAAGGGTTGAAATAACCGTTCCATCTTTTCCGGGGGGATGCCAATGCCTGTGTCTT
This sequence comes from Nostoc sp. NIES-4103, assembly GCF_002368335.1. Taxonomy (GTDB): domain Bacteria; phylum Cyanobacteriota; class Cyanobacteriia; order Cyanobacteriales; family Nostocaceae; genus Amazonocrinis. The sequence continues at coordinate 7,236,709 of NZ_AP018288.1, forward strand.
CAATGCTAAATAGAATTTGGGTACTGGGTAATGGGGACTGGGTACTGGGTACTGGGGATTGGGTACTGGGGACTGGGTATTGGGGACTGGGTACTGGGGACTGGGTAGAGATTTTTTTGAGGATTTGGTTGGGGTGAGAATTTTTATCTAAATATTGCCAATCTCTAATTCCCAATTCAAGGTGTTTGGCACGAACAGATAGTACTACTTCTCCTTCTTTGGTAAACTTAATGGCATTGTTGAGGAGATTCATTAAAATTTGGCGTACACGAGTCAAATCACCGACAATCTGCACAGGCACTTGCGGATAAATTAGGTAAGCCAGTTGAATATCTTTTTGGGCTGCTTTTGGGGCTAAAATGTCAATTACTTGCTCTACGCAAGCTTTCAAATCAAAAGGCTGTTTTTCCAGTTCTAACTTACCCGACTCAATTTTGGAGAAATCTAAAATATCGTTGATAATAGTGAGCAAAGCGTCTCCGCTAGTACGAACTGTTTCTACAAGGTCTTGCTGTTGGGGAGTCAGTTCAGTATTTAGCAGTAGTTCTGTCATGCCAATAACAGCATTCATTGGGGTGCGAATTTCATGACTCATCATTGCTAGAAACTCGCTTTTTGCTCGATTCGCCGCTTCTGCCTGACGTTTTGCTTGCTCTAAGGCAAAGTTTTTCCAAGTGAGTTCTTCTCGTCGATGAGTTTCTTGCTCTAACAAGTGCGCCTGTGCCAGTGCAATACCTAGTTGAGATGCAACTGCTTCTAGTAATTCAATTTCGTCCGCTGTCCACTGGCGAAAATGGCTACACTGGTGTAAGCTAATTGCTCCATTCGGTTGTCCTTGATAGGAAGTGCGGACTGACAACATGGACTTCAGCCCAATTTCTTCGCAGTTCGATTCAGTCACAGCAGGTAAACCATTAACGTCCACATCTGGAGAGGCGTAGATGCAAAGGGGCTGATCGTTAGACATGGCCGTGTCCTGTGCCATCAACTGTTGCACATGAGGATTGTCAATCATGGGAATCTCCATGTTGAGCATGGAGCTGTAACCAGAGACAACATACTCTGCAACTATGGGAATGCGTGGTGTGGGGTCGCTAATGTAGGAGTGGATTAAACAGCGGCTTACACCAAATGCTTGGCCAATTTGGGTAGCAGCCGTCTGAAAGATTTCTTTAGTGTCAAGACTCTGACGAATTTTGTGAGTAATTTGTTCAAGCAGCAGCATCCGATGTAATTGTCGTTGCAGTGTCTCCTGTGCTTTTACGCGTTCGGTGATGTCTTTGGTTGAGCCAACCATCCGCACTGGATTACCCTGTTGATCCCATTGAGCGATAGCATGTACTAGCACCCACTTATAGCTGCTATCATGACAGCGCAAACGATACTCAACAATATAGTTGGGTATTTGCCGACTGAGATACTCTTGCTGAATAGCCATTACCCAGTCGAAATCATCAGGATGGATGGATTTGACCCAATCATCATAGCTGATAATCAGCTGATGGTCTGGTTCTCCCACCAGTTCTGCCCACTTGGCAGAGCGAAAAGTTTGATTTGTGATGATGTTCCAATCCCAGATTGCATCTTGGTTAGCTTCGATTACTAATTGCCAGCGCTCTTCACTTTCCTTGAGTGCTGCTTCTGCACGTTTGCGTTCGGTGATATCATGATTCACGCCAATGGTAGCAAAAGTTTGCCCTTGTTCATCGTGCAAGGGTAGTATTGTTGTTTCGCAAATTCCTTCTTTGCCATCTTTGCGAATAAAGACTATTTCACCTGACCAGCGTCCTTGGTGATTAAGTTCTTCAGCAATTGCAGCAGTCAGTGTTGTGTTTTGTTCAGGTTTATTTAAAATATTGGGAGTTTTACCCAAAACTTCTGCTTTGCCATAGCCAAAGATCCTCTCAGCAGCAGGATTCCAGTCAATAATATTTCCTTTTAGATCGGTGATGATGACGCCATCATGCATGTTCTCAAAAGTCAGAGCTTGGCGACGCAGAGATGCTTCTGCAAGTTTGCGTTCACGCAGCGCGGCTTGTCGTTCGCTAATATCGACACAGGAACCAATAAAACCTGCAAAGCTACCATCAGAATTAAATCTTGGGATGCCACTATCCAAAATCCAGCGATATTCACCGTCACTACGCCGCAGACGCAACTCCATCTCAAATGATTGCTGGGTTGCAAAGGCTCTAAAATAAGTGTCAAGGCTGTTTTGTAAGTCTTCTGGATGAACTCCTTCAGCCCAACCATGACCAAGTTCTTGTTCTAAAGTCCGTCCAGTGAAGTTTAGCCAGGTTTGATTAAAAAAGGTACGCAGTGCATTAGTGTCAGACACCCACAACAAAACAGGGGCACTGTCTGCCATTGTGCGAAATCGGGCTTCGCTTTCTTTTAATGCTTCTTCCATTTGTTTGCGGATGGTAATGTCGGTGTAAGACCCCACCATCCGTACTGCATTTCCTTGTTCATCCCAGAGTGCTTGTCCCCGGTCAAGTATCCACTTGTAGCTTCCGTTCTTACACTGTACTCGATGTTCGTGAATGTAGAAGGGGGTTTTTTTGGCAAAATGATCTTGAATCATTTGCACAACTGATTCTAAATCATCTGGATGAATTCGCTTTACCCATTCTTCCAAATGGTGAGAAATTTCCTGGTCTTCATAACCCAACATTTCCTTCCAGCGAAGAGAAAAAAAGACTTCGTTGGTTTTGACGTTCCAGTCCCAAATGCCATCGTGATTTCCTTGGAGTGCTAGTTGCCAACGCTCCTCTTTTTCTCTCAGGGCTGCTTCTTTCCAAGCGCGATCGCTAATATCATTTTGAATGCCAATGAAGTGAGTTAATTGTCCATTTTCGTTATGGATGGGAGAGATACTTAGTTCATTCCAGAACAATGTGCCATCTTTACGATAGTTCTGTAAAATTACTTGACAACTTTTTCCCGTTTGAATAGCCGTTCGTAGTTCATTGATTGCTGGTTGCTGGGTTTGTTTGCCTTGCAAAAATCGGCAGTTATGCCCAATCACTTCAGCCGCACTGTAGCCTGTAATTTGTTCAAAGGCAAAGTTGACGTAAATAACTGGATTGTTAGGGAGTCTAGCATCGGCAATGACAATTCCGTTACTAGTTGCAGCAAGTGCCCGTTCCCTCAATCTCAAAGTTTCTTCAACTGCTTTGAGATCGCTAATATCAAACATGAATCCCCGTAACTTGGTAGGAGTTCCTGCTTCCTTAACTACAGTTACAACATCTCGTAACCAAATAATGCGCCCATCAGCGGCTAACATGCGATATTCAAATTCGTAATTCTCGCCCCTAACTGTTGCTTGTTGACAATATTTAATGGTTTTTTCTTGGTCATCTGGATGTAAATGATTCATCCAAAAATTTTCTTGATACCATTCTTCTAGGGGATAGTCCAGCAAGACTTCTGCTTGTGGACCAACGTAGGTCAATCGCGAGGTTTTCAAGTCTAATTCCCAAGGAATGACTTTGACAGTTTCTAGTAACTGTCGCAGACGAGTTTCACTTGCACGCAGAGCAATTTCCGTTTGTTCCTGCTGAAGAATCCTTTGAGCTAGTTCCTGATTAATTGCTGCTATCAGCAGGTTGCTCAATTTGGTAGCTTGGGCAAAATAGATGGTTAAAGTAAGTGTGCCAGCGATTAATAGCCCTGTAACTAGTACGATTGTTAGTAAGGGTGAATGCAAATTTCTTAATAACTCTGAATTTGGGCAAGCTTGTATTCGCCAGTTCATTCCATACAATTCCAGGTTTACCTCTTGCTGCCAAGGAGATTGTTGGGTGTTGAGTGAGAAGTTAGGAGTTAGGAGTGAGGAGTTAGAAGTTAGGAGTTCTAACTCTGCTACCCTGCTTTCCTGCTCAAGAGTTCCCCTGCTCCCTTCCTCCCCTGCTCTTAATGGCGATTGATTGCTGTAAATTAAGTCTTGATGATGAAATACCTTAATTGTGTAACCTTCTGGTACATGTACAACAGAATCCAGCAGGATTTGATGTTGAAAAAGTCCTATTAAAAAGCCATCAAATTTATTTTCTACAAATAAAGGTACACACGCTAGAAATTCTTTGCCGCTGTGGACAAAGTTAACTGTGTGAGTCAAAGTGGTTTGATGGCGATCGCGTATTACTTCTAATGCTGAGCGTTGCTGTGGTAAACGGCTTAAATCAAGATTTTGTGCAGCTTCGTTCCCAGCTAATGGTACAATCCAGCGCACCCTACTTGAAGCGTCAACTCGTGCGATCGCCCGATATCCTCGGTAATCTTCAACATAGGCAGCAGCCTCGGCTTCCCATTGGTTTCGAGGAATGCCGTTGTGCATTTGCCAGTGTCTTTGCATTCGCTCTAATGCCAGGATGTGAGTATTCAGTTCAGTAGTTAATTCAGTTTTGATTGTGATCGCCTGCTGTTGAATAAGCTGTTTGATGTCGGAGTTTTCTTCTATTATTAGTCTTTGCCAGAGTATGATCACTGCAATTGATACCAAAATCCCTATTAAAAGTGGCAGCAATACTCGTTTGCTAAAAAGGTTCACAGACCGGAACCGGTGATATCTGTGCTGCCTAACCACTTATCCACCCTCCAGCACTTCGGTAAAACTTACGTAATAACTGTTACTTCTAAACAATTAAATTAAGTAATTAAAATATCTATTACAATGGGATATTTACGTAAATATTTTTCTTAAGTAAAAATTATTATAGTTCACCAAAACCTGCCCTCAATAGATGAATTTGCATAGATTCAAAAAATATCCTAGGCAACCCAGTTTTTTTGTCAACCTAGAATAATTTATAGATAAAACTATAGCAACAAAGTTTCATATATTCTTAACATAATTCTGATTCTAAATTTATTTAATATACATTGTTAATATTATTTCCAATCAAGCATTTATGTTGTTCTTACATTTTTATGTTGTTAGTAGCGGGTTAAATGCAGCTAATGAAAGTTATATTTGTGGCGAGAATATGACCACAAGTAAATGAATAATAAAATAGCTTTTTGAAACTAATTTTGACGAATATTGTATTTGGTTTATGAATTATCATTAAGGCTGCTCTTGAGTAAGGGAGCTATTGAGCAGGGGTAGAAATCCTAAGTTCACACCTTTTGTAATACCAATTCGTAATTGTACAGACGATTCGCCGAATCGTCTGTACTCAGTTACAGTCTGGGCTTTGAGGTTTGAATCTGTTGCCGAATTTTAGAGAATTGGTATGGGGGCGGGTTTTGTTTGCGTAACTTGCTACTAATTGAATTTGCTGCAAAACCCGCTCCTACAACTTTGTGCCTTCTAACTCCTGCCTCTTGTGTTCATGGACTAGACTGAATTGTTTTAACTAACTCATAAAAAGGTTGCCAATTATCTGCTTGCATTATTGGTTCCCAAATTGATTCAATCACAGGTCTTAATAATGCAGTTTTGGGATTACGAGCAGCTAGAGTTTTGGCAATCATATCCATGCCATCAAAGCTAAAATTATTCAAAATCTTATGGTACAGTATGCACCAATTATCAAAAATTGCTGATGCTCCGGGTGCTGGCACAATATCAGAAGTGTTCATAACGGATGCTGGTTCATCTCGCCATTTTGGTGAAAAGGTGCGAGCCATCTCATAGAAAAACTGGTGGTATCCAACTTGACTATCTTGTAAAAATTGAATTGTCAGTGTGAGAAGTTCATCAGCTTCTGGATGTAACAACTGTTCAAAACCTAGCTTTTTCAACATTAAAGAGCGGTATTCAGTATGATAATGCTCATTAAATGTTGCTAATCCTACTTCCATGTCAGCTTTATCAATAATTGCCTTTAGTGGTTCCTGGAGCATTTCTAAATTCAACTGGCAAATACCTGGTTGATGGCTGTAGCAGTAGCGTCTGTAATAGTCAAAATATGCAGCAGTAAAGTATGGGTCAAAAGTAGGAATAAATGCATAAGGGCCATAGTCAAAACTTTCGCCAGTAATTGACATATTGTCTGTATTCAAGACTCCATGACAAAAACCAGCCGCCATCCACTGTGCTACAAGTTTTGCTACCCGTTTGACTAATTCTGCATAAAATAAAGCATATTTATCTGTTTCTCCAACTAAGTGTTGGTAATAATACTCAATTACATGATCTAACAGCTTTTGACTTAAGTCTGGTCGCTTTTGATAGTGCAAACGCTCAAAAGTGCCAAAGCGAATGTGAGAACTGCTCATCCTCACCATCACAGATGAGCGTGTAGGCGAAGGTTCATCACCGCGCCAGAGGGATAAACCAGTTTCAATCATACTCAAGCAGCGGGAGGTGCGTACCCCCAAATAATGTAGTGCTTCCGCTGCTAAAACTTCTCGCACTCCACCTTTGAGTGTCAGCATTCCGTCGCCACCACGAGAGTAAGGTGTCCTACCAGAACCTTTCGTACCAAAGTCATACAGTTCCCCGTCAGTGGCGCGTACTTGTCCGTAGAGAAAGCCTCTACCATCACCCAAATGAGGGTTATATTCACCAAATTGATAGCCGTGATAACGCAATGCTAATAATGGTTTGCGTGCCTGAAATTTGCCAAAGGCTGTAATGAAATGTTCATCTGTGACTGCTTGGGCATCCAGTCCTAAATGAGGTAATAATGTATCATTGCGCCAGCGCAGAATGTGTTGGGGAAATTCTTCTGCTGCAACCTCGTCGTAATAATCATCACCTAAACATTCTAAAGCTGGTTCGTAGTTGAGGGAAACAAAAGGATTGTCAGAATTGTTGTTTTTGGGAGTTTCAGCCAGAGTCATTACAAGCAACGCTTAATTTATTCTTCTCTCAATAGTACCTCTGGCCCAAGCTTGAGAAGATATTGAAAAGTCGTTTTGAATACTCAAATCCTTGTTTTAGGGGAGTAGGGAGTAGTGGATTGGGAGTAACGCCAAACAAAAAATATGGTGTTTTTAGCTTTTTTCAATCGGATTGTACTAGGATTCTGCCCCAAATCTAAATTATTGCTACTTTTCCAAAAAGGCAGTATAAAATTCAGTAGCGTACTTTTTTATACTTTAAATTAGTTACAAAACTCTGATTCATCGAAAGCGACGGCAAACTTCATCCCCTTGTGGGTGGAGTTTTTATATAAATATCATCATAAATTATCTATGTTTAATATAGATAGACCCCTTGGTTGAACATTTTGTGCTTTTTACAAAGCCGTATTAGCGTGCTAAAGCTAAGATTTTGCCAAAACGGGGTTTACGCCAAGGCGTTGCGAAGAAGAATCTTAAAAAAACTACTTTTGCAATAGGTCTAACCATTTATAGATGGAAAAACCAGATCCCCAACTTATTAATAAATTGGGGATCTGGTTTTAGCAGATATCACAACTTACACAGAGATACTATATATTTTTGCTAAGAACAAACCATATGAAAAATATAATGCTTGACATAGAACACAACTTATATATTAAGTGTTACTAGTTGAGTTCAGGTGAATGATAAACATTTACTTATAGGAGCAATCTAATATTTATTTAATAATTTCCCTTTCAGAGTTAACCAATTGACCTATAAAACCTGTAAACTAATTTCAATCCAGTTGAGGAATGCATCAGCATACCGCAAAGTTCAAGTAATCTAATTACCAAAGTCAAGCTCAAGTTATTGCAACTAGCTTTTTTCCAGGTAAAGGCTGGTTGTGATAGCTAGCTATAACTTGAAATTTTCATGGCGACTGACTGTAAGAAAGATCATCTCTTTCTTGCCCGAATTTTCATGCTTACAAAAATTTAAATTCACATTTTAGGAGATATTTATGACAGAATTTTTTAATCAAATTTCCCGGCGCAAGTTTATTTTAACTGCTGGTGCATCTGCGGGTGCTGTATTCCTAAAAGGCTGTTTAGGAAATCCGCCTGAAAACCTGACTGGTGGCAGCACTCAAACCGCTCCAACCGCTCAGACTGTTGCTAATATTAGTCCTGAACAAAAACCAGAAACTACAACAGTTAAGTTAGGATATATTCCCATTGTAGAAGCAGCGCCTTTAATTATTGCTAAAGAAAAAGGCTTTTTTGCAAAGTATGGCATGACCAATGTTGACCTTTCTAAACAAGCTTCTTGGGGTTCTGCTAGAGATAACGTAGAAATTGGTTCTGCTGGTGGTGGTATTGATGGCGGTCAATGGCAAATGCCAATGCCACATTTGATTACAGAAGGTTTAATTACCAAGGGTAATCAAAAAATCCCCATGTATGTGCTGTGTCAATTAATTACACATGGTAACGGAATAGCCATCGCTAGCAAGCACAAAGATAAAGGTATTAGCTTGCAACTAGCTAGCGCTAAATCCTTGTTCACACAACTCAAATCTTCCACACCCTTTACAGCTGCATTTACCTTTCCCCACGTCAACCAAGATTTATGGATTCGTTACTGGTTAGCAGCAGGCGGTATCGATCCAGACGCAGATATCAAGCTGCTAACAGTACCAGCGGCGCAAACTGTCGCCAACATGAAAACAGGAACGATGGATGCATTCAGCACCGGCGACCCCTGGCCTTATCGCCTTGTCCAAGACAAAATCGGCTACGTAGCAGCATTAACAGCCGAGATTTGGAAGGATCATCCTGAAGAATACTTTGCCATGAGAGCTGACTGGGTAGATAAAAATCCCAAAGCCACGAAAGCGATTTTAAAAGGAATTATGGAAGCGCAGCAGTGGTTAGATAATTTTGATAACCGCAAAGAAGCAGCCAAAATTCTTGCGGGACGCAATTATTTTAATCTTCCCTCACCTGAAATTCTTGCAGACCCATTTCAAGGTAAGTATGACATGGGAGATGGTCGCAAAATTGATGATAAATCAATGGCGGCTTTCTATTGGAAAGATGGTAAAGGAAATGTTTCTTATCCCTATAAAAGTCATGATTTATGGTTCATAGTTGAAAACGTGCGTTGGGGATTCTTGCCGAAAGATTATATTGCTAATAATGCAGCCAAGGCTAAAGAACTAATTAATAAAGTCAACCGCGAGGATATTTGGAAAGAAGCTGCAAAAGAAGCAGGAATTGCTGCTGCTGACATTCCCACAAGTCCATCTCGCGGCGTAGAAGAATTTTTTGATGGCATTAAGTTTGACCCAGAAAAACCAGAAGAGTATTTAAAGAATTTGAAAATCAAGAAAGTAAGTGTTTAGTCAGTGGTCAGTGGTCAGTGGTAAAAATTATGAACAAATAACAACTAACAACTGACAACTAACAATTAACAACCAACAACAAACCCAATTAAAGGATAACCAAATCTATGACACTCGCCCAAAAAAGACCAGCAACCCCTAGACTTAATAACGGCTTTGTATCTCGTCTGCAAAAACAATTGCCTGATATTATCCCGCCAATTATTGCGATCGCTATTTTCCTCGTAGTATGGCAACTGTTTGCTTGGACACCCGGTGCAACCTTACCAGGGCCAGTACAAGTTATTCAAGACACTTGGGTATTAATTTTCTGGCCATTTTATGACAGAGGTGGCATAGATAAAGGTCTATTTTGGCAAATTTTAGCGAGTTTGCAGCGAGTCGCCATCAGTTACACCTTAGCAGCAGTTGTTGGCATTGGCTTGGGCATCTTAATTGGTGTGAATAAAACCATGTCCAAAGCCTTAGATCCCATCTTTCAACTATTGCGGACTGTACCACCTTTAGCTTGGGTTCCCATTTCTCTAGCAGCTTTGCGACAAAACGAACCCGCTGCATTATTCGTGATTTTCATCACCGCTATTTGGCCTATCTTAATTAACACTGCTGTGGGTGTAACTCAAATTCCCCAAGATTACAACAACGTTGCCAAAGTGCTGCAACTTAGTAAAAAAGAATATTTCACAAACATTTTGATTCCCGCAGCTTTACCTTACATTTTCACCGGATTGAGAATTGCTATCGGTTTAGCTTGGTTAGCAATTATCGCTGCTGAAATCGTGATGTCCGGTATTGTCGGTATTGGCTTCTTTATCTGGGATGCCTATCAAAACAACAACGTCAGCGAAGTAATTTTAGCTCTAGTTTACATCGGTGTTGTGGGCTTACTACTCGATAAAGCAATGGGTTGGCTGCAAAACAAGATTTTACCAGCAGAACAGAAATAGTTAAGAGTTAGGAGTTAGGAGTTAGGAGTTAGGAGTTAAGAGTTATAAATTCCCAATTCCCAATTCCCAATTCCCAATTCCCAATTCCCAATTCCCAATTCCCAATTCCCAATTCCCAATTCCCAATTCCCAAAAAATGCCATGTCTGTATTTGTTGCTGTTGATCAAATTGATAAAGTTTTTACATTAACTGGTGGTGGCAAATATATTGCCCTTAAAGGAATCGACCTCCAAATTAAAAAAGGTGAATTCGTTTCTTTAATTGGTCACTCCGGTTGTGGAAAATCCACACTATTAAATATGATTGCGGGTTTGGATTTACCGACTGAAGGTCTTGTCACCTTGGAAGGGCAAAAAGTTACTAAACCAGGGCCAGACAGGATGGTGGTGTTTCAAAACTATTCACTACTACCTTGGCGGACAGTGAGAGAAAACATCGCCCTAGCTGTAGATTCAGTAATGAAGGGTGTACCTGCGGCTGAACGCAAAGCCATTGTGGAAAAACATATTGATATGGTGGGGTTGCGTCCCCATGCAGATAAACAGCCGGGAATGTTATCAGGTGGACAAAAGCAGCGAGTTGCGATCGCCCGCGCTTTAGCAATTCGCCCGAAGTTGCTACTATTAGATGAACCCTTCGGTGCATTGGATGCACTCACACGCGGTAATTTGCAAGAACAATTGATGCAAATCTGCGAAGAAAATGAAGTCACAGCGGTGATGGTGACACATGACGTAGATGAAGCAGTGCTGTTGTCAGACAGAATTGTCATGTTAACCAACGGCCCAGAATCTAAAATTGGTGACATTCTGGAAGTCGATATTCCTAGACCCCGCAAACGCATGGAAGTTGTAGAACATCCCAGTTACTACAGCTTGCGGAGTGAAATGATTTACTTCCTCAACCAGCAGAAACGAATTAAGAAAATTCGGGCGAGGAAAACATCCGCGATCGCTCGTCATGGTTTAGAAAAAGTTAACCTAGAAATTGGCTTTTTACCCTTAACAGCTTGCGCCCCCTTAGCCATTGCCAAAGAAAAAGGTTTCTTTACCAAACATGGTTTAGATGAAGTCAACCTCGTGCGGGAAAGCAGCTGGCGTGGTATCGTCGATGGCATCACAGGTGGTTATTTAGATGCAGCCCAAATGCCATCAGGTATGCCCATGTGGTTGACTTTGGGAGGACATCAAAACCAACCCCTACCCGTAGTCACCGCCTTGACCATGACCCGCAACGGTAACGCCATCACCTTAGCAAAACGCTTTTATGACCAAGGCGTACTCACCTTATCAGACTTCAAAAATTATCTACTCCGTACCCGCAACCAACGCCACACAATGGGCGTAGTGCATCCTGCATCCATGCACAACTTGCTGCTGCGTTACTGGCTAGCGGCTGGTGGAATTGACCCCGACATGGATGTGGACATGAAAATTATTCCCCCCGCCCAGATGGTAGCCGACTTACAAGCCAGTAGCATCGATGGTTACTGCGTCGGTGAACCGTGGAATTACCGCGCCGCCTTGGAAAACGTAGGTTTTACCATCGCCACCGACTTAGAAGTGTGGTTAGGACACCCAGGTAAAGTTCTCGGTGTACGCGAAGATTGGGCAGAAACTTATCCTAACACCCACATTGCATTGACTAAAGCTTTACTAGAAGCCTGTGCCTACTGTGCCGATCATAATAATGTCGAAGAAATTAGACGAATTTTAGCAAGCCGAGATTACGTCAGCACCGATTTAGAGTACATTCAACTCGAAGATCCCAACAGTGCAGCTTGTGACCTAGACCATCCATTGCGGCAATATGCCCACCATCAATTTTATTCCGACTCTGCCATCAACCGTCCCAGCCGTACTGAACAAATTTGGATCATGAGTCAATTAGCCCGTTGGGGCGACACACCCTTCCCTAGAAACTGGGTAGAAGTCGTAGAAAGAGTATGCCGAGTGCGCGTTTTCAGTACCGCCGCCAGAGAATTAGGTTTAGATATCAGCTACACCCGCCAACCCATCAAACTCTTCGATGGTACACCCTTCAACGCCGATGATCCCATCTCCTACCTCAACAGCTTAGAAATTAAACGCGACTTCTCAATTGCCGAAGTCATTCTCGACTCCCCAACCAGAAGAGTCGCTTAAGCAAAAAACTAATCAGATCCCCGACTTGTTGAAGAAGTCGGGGATCTTCGCAGCCCATCAAAAAACTATTCTCCTCAACTTCTAACACCACAACCATGCAAAATCGCAGCTTAACCTTCACCGGAATCGAAACAAAAACCCAAACAAGACCATCGCCAACTACAACCAAAAGGTCATTTCTAGAAATTAGAGACGTGACCAAAGTCTACCCCACAAAAAAAGGCCCCTTCACCGTACTCGACGGCGTTAACCTCAACGTAGAACAAGGCGAATTTATTTGCGTCATCGGTCACTCTGGCTGTGGTAAATCAACCCTCCTGAACATGGTATCCGGTTTTAACTTTCCTACCTCTGGCGAAGTTTTGCTGGAAGGACAACCCATCACCAAACCCGGCCCCGACAGAATGGTTGTTTTCCAAAACTATGCCTTACTACCTTGGCGGACTGCCTTTGAAAATATTTACTTAGCCGTTAACGCCGTTTACCCCAACAAGTTAGAAGCTGAGAAAAGGGCAATTGTCCGGGAACATCTAGCAATGGTGGGATTGGCTGACGCCATGGACAAAAAGCCAATGCAAATGTCCGGCGGTATGAGACAGCGCGTTTCCATCGCCCGTGCTTTAGCAATTCGTCCCAAAGTCTTAATTTTAGACGAACCTTTTGGGGCGTTGGATGCGATTACCAAAGAAGAATTACAAGAAGAATTGCTGAAAATTTGGGGCGATAACCGCTGTACAGTGCTGATGATTACCCACGATATCGATGAGGCACTATTTTTAGCAGATAAATTAGTGATGATGACCAATGGCCCCCATGCAAAAATTGGTGAAGTGATGGAAATTCCTTTTGCACGTCCACGCGATCGCGCCCGTATTATGGAAGATCCACAGTATTATCAGCTGCGTAACTATGCCCTAGATTTTCTCTTTAATCGCTTTGCCCACGATGACGTTGGTTAAAAGCTTTTCCCTACACGACACAGGTTAGCAATAAGGTGAAAGATAAAAGGCGAAAAAGAATTTGCTTGTTAATCTTTTACCTTTTTTCTTTTTTAATCACGGTAGGGCATCTCGCCACAACAGATAATTAAAGATATAGCGTTTTTAACTCCAGTGAGGTACAAAATCACTCCTCCCCAACCCTCCCCTTGGCAAGGGCTACGGTGTACACACAAGTCTGAATTTGTTTATAAATCTGGGTTTTACCCCACCCTAACCCTCCCCTTTATAAGGGGAGGGAACTAGATTTTCAATTTTTCCCCCCTTGATAAGGGGGGATTAAGGGGGGTAAATTGCTGATTCTAGTAATTCTCTGTCTCCCCCTTCTTTACTTACTCAATATTAGACCTGAATCCTTACCTTTATTTTACTATTTGATCTTACATAAATCGTATAATTTTACTTGCTAAATACCAGGGTTTACTACATATTTATCAATATCAATGAAATAATGAGGTTTTCTATGCTATCAATCAAAAAAATACTTCCAAGCTCTATAAAGCACTCATTCAAAAACTTAACTGGCTTGAATTCTGTACAGCAAAAACTGTTAGATGTAGAACAAAAGCTTGATACTATAAATTCTGTACAGCAAAAGCTGTTAGATGTAGAACAAAAGCTTGATACTATAAATTCTGTACAGCAAAAGCTGTTAGATGTAGAACAAAAGCTTGATACTATAAATTCTGTACAGCAAAAACTGTTAGATGTAGAACAAAAGCTTGATACTCTCACAAAGTCGAATGTATTTACAGAATTTTATGTGCCTAGAAATAGGTATCAATTTCATTCTACATATCTAGGTAATAATCGAGTAATTGCCCCACATCCTTTGGCAAATCATATTTTTTTAGATAGTGAATGTATTTTAGTCACGCCACAAGTGATCAGTCAAACTTATGAGCCAGGAATTGTTAATTACTTAAAAGCCAATATTAAACCAGGAATGAAGTGTTTAGAAATTGGTGCTAACCAAGGATTCCACACACTGACTATAGCATTTTTAGTAGGGTCAGAAGGTCATATTATTGCATTTGAAGCAAATCCTCAGACATTTGCTTATCTTAATGACTCGATAGTTTCTAACGGGATTTTGCCAAGAGTAACTTTAGAAAATAAAGCAGCTTTTGATAAAGATACTGTAGTTGAATTTAAGAAACTTACACGCTATGCAGCAGGTAGCCACATCAATCTTTATGAAGAAGATTGGACAGATTCACTGAATGATGGAACTACTATTTCTATTCCTGCGGTCAATATTAGCACTTATCTGCTGAATAAGAATTTTTTGCCTAATTTTATCAAAATCGATGCAGAAGGAGCAGAACCTTATATATTTCGTAACTTATTAGATGTCATAAAACTAAACAACGAAGTCAAAATTATGCTGGAAGTGGTTCCGGGAAGTTTTGAATCTGTTGGAGGTTTAGCATCATTTACTCAAGAGATTTCTTCATTAGGGTTTAAATTTTTTGCAATCAATCTATCGGGTATAATCCAAGAAGTAACAAACCAATACGTGATAGAAACTGTAGGATTCGCAGATTATATTATCTCTAAATAATAAACCAAGAATCGAATATGAGGGTGAGAAGGCAAGCAATGCTTGCCTTCTCACTCCTATCAGCTTAGGGACTTCCAGAGAATTAAATATACAATTTATAAGAATGATAATCATTACGGTGGAGGAAGGGAGAGGTTGCCGTTGGCAACCTCTCCCTTCCCTTTTTGTAGTAAATTTAATGATAATTCGATTTTTGGATGTGCATAGGTGTCAATGGAATTAACTGATTCATTGAAAAGCTTGCTAAAGGAAACGGCGCATCAATTAAAAGGAGCCGCTAAGCGTAAATTTATCGCACAAACAGTTGTGGCATTAGGATATGGAGGACAGTCTCTAGCAGAGCGCGAGTTGGGATGGAATCGTGCCACTATTGGTAAAGGAATTAAAGAATTAAACACTGGAATTACTTGTTTTGATAATTATCGGAGTAGAGGACGTAAAAAATCAGAAGAAATCTTGCCAAATCTTTTAGAAGATATCAAGAAATTAGTTGATTCTCAAAGCCAAATAGACCCTAGCTTTAAAAGCCAAAGACTCTACACACGCCTATCGGCTGCTCAAGTAAGACATCAATATGGTTTGCATCCAGTTGTTAAATTAGTTACCGGAATTTACTCTACTGGGGTAAGCTTAACTAAACAAGCCATGCAAGAAATTGAAAATCAAATCCAACGATTGAGTAATTTAACTTCAGATAATTTACCCAACTTAGGCAAATGGTTTGTTGATATTTGTTACGAAACAGCGTGATTTTCAGAAGTTAAATAAGGCTTTTCCGCGGTAGTGGTAATCCTGCTCACTACGCTCTTTCACTGTTGAGTGCAGACATTTCTCTTGCATATTTTTTGGAGGAGAGAGCGGTTGCCGACAGCAACCGCTCTCTCCTTCAGAATGATTATCATTTTAACTGGCTGTATATTTTATTCTCTGGAAGTCCCTTAAATAAATTTCGCAGGCTTTTAGCTAAAGTCTATTTAAGTGGAATAAATCCTTATTCAGTCAGCTTTAGCTGAGTTCATCTATTAGCCTCATAATTCATTCTGAGGTGTTTATCATCACTACTGCAAGATACAAGATAACAGTATTGTAGACAATCTTAAATCTGACACATGAGTAGTTGACATTACAAATCATTATTTTGCCAGCTTAATCTTAAACATTTGTAAATATTAGCACCATCTTGACAGATTTATTTTACAAATATATACGTGTAAAATTCAAAAATCTGATTTTTGAATGGCATTATATTATTGGAATAAAGCCCTCTGTTGTAAATTCAAAAATAACACTCAATTGTATAGGTATTTTCATACCTATCAATACTCAAGTGAAATCAGTTAACACAAAACTGAAAAAGTAAGTATTAATTGCAACTTATACTTCAGGTTGATCAACGCAATTATTAGTAGATTTCAGACAGCTTCAACACTATTGGTTAGTCAAGTGTAGCAGAATATATGGACGCAGAAAATTGGACATATAGACTACAAAGGGCACTTCCTGTAAGTTCCCGCGCACTGCTATTAGTAAATCGTCATGCCCGCCAAGGACAGCAAGGTCTTTTAGAAGCAATTGATTGTCTTAAGAAACTCGGCTTTGATTTGATTGAAGAATCAACAGAACACCCCAAACATCTTTATGAAGTTATACTTCGTTATCAGCATGAAGTTGACTTAGTAATTGTTGGTGGTGGAGATGGTACTCTTAATGCCGCAGTCGATGCTTTAGTAGAGACACAATTACCTTTGGGTATCTTACCTTTGGGAACAGCCAACGACTTGGCAAGAACTTTGAAAATTCCCAATTCTTTAAGCGAAGCTTGTAAAGTGATTGCTTATGGAGATTTGCGACGCATTGACTTAGGGTTAGTGAACGGAAAACACTTTTTTAATGTTGCTAGTTTGGGATTAAGTGTGAAAATTACCCAGCGGCTGACGAAAGAAATTAAACGCCGCTGGGGAATATTTGCTTATGCTGCTACTGCATTGCAAGTAATTTTGGAATCTCGTCCCTTCAGTGCAGAAATTCGGATTAATGGTCAATCATTGCGTGCCAAGACAGTACAAATTGCTGTAGGTAATGGTCGCTATTATGGTGGTGGCATGGCAGTAGCGCCGGATGCAACAATTGATGATCAAAGGCTAGATCTCTATAGTTTGGAAATAGAGCATTGGTGGCAAATCATACCTTTATTGCCTGCAATGCGAAACGGGCGGCACATTCATTGGCGGAGTGTCCGGGCCTTACAAGGAGAAGAAATAGAGATTTATACTCGTAAACCGCGTCCCATTAATACTGATGGTGAAATCACAACTTATACTCCTGCCCATTTTCGAGTTATACCTAAAGCTATAGCTGTTTTAGTACCGCCAACTGAAATGTTGTAAGCATTGAGTTTGGAGTTGATAATTCACAACCCATACTAATTTCACATTTAAGATTTTGTATTTTGGATGAAATACTCTAATTAAAAGGGGCGTTGCTGAATTCGGATATGAATTTACCTCACGCACAGACGCAGAGGAGGACACTTGCACAGGAAGGCTTTGCCGACTTGAGCAAAGTGTCCGTCGCGCAGAGAGTGAGAGTTTGAGATATTCAAGAAGACTTTTGAAACATCCTCTTAGAAAAAAGCTGATATCTGCGTTCAAGACAAAATTATCATTTGCTATAATCTGGAATAGTTGTGGATGCATTTGTATTCATATATGCATTGCTATGTTGAACTAAACCTGGTATTCAGGCAACTCACGCCAAATGCATCTAAGATTTTCTCAAGAAATTAAGTCCTTGCTGCAACGCCTTGCCCAACAGCATTTAACTCTGGGCGATATTCTGGCACAGACTTCTGAACGCGGTTTTAGCTTGGTGATTGCGTTATTAGTTTTGCCCTTTTTGTTTCCCATGCCACCGGGGTTAGCTGGGCCTTTTGGCGCAGCCTGCTTAGTGTTGTCAGCACAGATGGTTTTAGGTAGGCGATCGCCTTGGTTACCCAAAAAAATTGCCCGCTATCAATTTCCTCGTCCTTTTGCTGAATTCCTTTTAAAAAACCTGCAACGTCTTACCAAGATATTAGAGAAAATCACGCGTCATCGGTTGGCAAAAATAGCTAACAATCCTTTGACTTGGCGCATCAATGGACTTTGTATATCTTGGTTGACAATCTTGCTAATGTCACCAGTTCCCTTTACCAATCCCTTTCCGACTGTAGGTATTTTACTGTTGGCAGTTGCCACCATCGAAGCTGATGGTTTGCTAATTTGCGTTGGCTACGTTCTGACTGCCTTAATTACTGCACTGTTTGGATTTATAGGTTATGCCCTTTGGTTAGCCCCCAGTTTACTGCCATCTATATTTAAATAGGGAATTGGGAATTGGGAATTGGGAATTGGGAATTGGGAATTGGGAATTGGGAATTGGGAATTGGGAATTGGGAATTGGGAATGGGGCATTATATATAGATAAAATAAAACCCTCAGTCGAAAAGCTGAGGGTTGTAAAATAATTTAGGGTGCATCTACTATACACCTATGCACTATATTTAGGGCTGCATCCGGAAGAATTGAAACAAAGTCAAAATTCAGGCTATTTCACTGAAATAATCAGGCAAATATATTGTTAAGTAGGTGGGCATAAATAAAGTTAACTGGTGAGGGTCGTCATTTGTCCTCTCTTACAAAGTTCTGATGGTCGGAAACCTCCGCTCAGACTTTGCGCTTTGTCATTGGTCTAGGGCGCGGGTTTCAGGCGTATTTACTTTTCTTCACATAGTTTGGTTTATTTCCACCGACTTACTTAGAAGTAAGGTGTGTTATGCCGTAGGAATCGCGCACTTTACATTTAAATTTCTATAAACCACTTCAAATTTTGACACTACTGGGCACTTAGATAAAGTGCAAGGCGTCACGATTAATCATCATGATTGATAACAAAACGATTAAAATGTGACAGCTAGTGTAGGAGAAAAGCGTGAAAAGTCCGATTATTACCAAAATACTCATTACATCATTAGGTGTATTAACATTATTTTCCCCAAACCAAGCTTCTGCTCAATTAATACCACAACCTTGGGTTTCAGTTGGTGGAAACGAGGGTGATACAACCTATGCTGTAGGAGTGAGGGCTTTCAATTTGGGCGTTGAGGTGGGAAGTGGCCCTGATGGTGCAACTGGGGTAGATGTTCTGAAATTTCTGAGTTTACCAGTGATTTCACCTTATGTCGGGCTTGGATATTACTCAGAAGATAAAGGTGTGGCAGTTTCAGGTGGTGTTCAGGTAAGCGCTACAAATAATCTTTTCATCGGTGCAGGTTACAATTCTGTTAGAGGATTTAACGGACAAGTGGGAATAAAATTCTAATTTGTTTTGGCAAAATACGGTTAATTGGGTTTTGAGTTAACAGTTAATCAATTCCTCAGTCTATGCTTTCAGGCTAACTGAGGTTTTTTGCTTTTTAAGATCTTGCTGTGTACTATCTGATGAAGCCCAAATACCTATTGTGCTTATTTTATCAAATTAAGCAACGCCTTTGCTCTTCCTTATGCCATTTTACTCAATTACTGATATAAATTCTTCCACTTCTGATTATCTACCAACTTTCGGAAAGTTAACATTATTGTTTGAATATAGTCAATTTAGTTTGAATTAGGCTTTAATTGCCTGGAATTAAGCTCATGTTCAACTATTCTCAAATATACATATTAATAATCCATTTTTTAATTATTTCCAATTAGTATTGATTGCATTGACACAAATAATCCCTTAAAGTATTAATATAAGCAAAGTCTAGTAATACGATTTCTGAACGACAAGAATAGACAAAGTACAAAGTAATTGTCTAATGACAAGCTACTATCCGTCTTGTCAATAAATTGTTGACGTTATTTATTTAACAGGTATCTCCTTATGGAGCAAGGGTTAAGGTTACTAATTCAACTAGTACTAGAATTTTCACCTGTAATTGTATCTCTCATTCAAAGGAGAACAGAAGAAAGTTTAGCTACAACTAATTATCAATTACCACAAGTAATTCAAGAAGTTGCACAAATAATAAATACAAAAATTAATACCGATCATAGTTCAACAGGGTTTGAGCAAGAAAAATTTTTGCAACAGCAATTAGCAGTTTATCACCGCGAAACACAATTACAAATCACCAAGCAAGAGAGAGATACAGCACTCAAGTTACCAGAAGTTCATAAAATTCTTGATAGCTGGCCTTTAAGGCTATATCCTTCACAAATTTTAGAGTTTCACAATAGTCATGGACGTACACCTCTGAAAATTTTTCTGGCTCCTCCACAAGTACAGTTTGACCAATTTGACCACAGAAATGAAGGCACTTCTGAAATAGAGTTAATATTGGCTGAAGGTTTACGAGAGTTTGTGAATAAATATTACTCCTTCCAAAGTTCCACTAGACCAACAGAGTTATTAGCAGGAGCTTGGGATAGTAAACGTTTTCATAGTGAATCGAGCATTAAAGCTTTATTTGGGGCGTTGAAGACCGAGCCTATTTTAATTTTAGAGTCGGAAAATGACGGAGATTATTTGAATTTTCGCATTGCTTATTGGGGTTTGGGGCAGGAAAAATATTACTACAAAACTATCGCTCGTTTACCTTATAAAGAAATTGTCCAAGAATCAGCTAAAAATCGGGCTTTGGAGTGGAAAAAAATTAGAGATGAACTGCTAGCTTTAGGAGAAGATTTAGAAGAAATTAATCAAATTGGTAGAGATAATGTCTACAATTTGGCAATTTTAGAAAAGTTGCAAAAATGGCAAGATAAAGGAATTGATATTAGTAAGTTATCCTTACAATATCAAGTTAATCATCAGGATTTTGAAAAACTTTGCCAAGTATTAATCACTTGTCACTGTTTAGTTGCTGCTTGGGTGGCGGATGCTTATCATTTAGTGCATTATGATGTACCACCTTTGCTACCAGAGTTGCTGCCAAGTATGCTCAAAGATGCACTTGATTTGCAATCATTACAAGCAATTGTCACAGGTTATAAGCAAGTTTACCAAGCTTTAGAAAAAGAGCGACGTTATTGGATTCCAGAATTGGCTTTGCAACTAGCTCAGAGTTTATCTCATTTACCCGATCGCACTTGGGCACAAGAACAAATCGAATATTCAATATACACATGGTTGGAATTGCGTCAAGTCTGTCCCCAGGAATTTACCAGCCCCTTAGAAGCGATGCAATCAGCCATCAAGATAGAAGATGAAGAATATATCCATAAATTAAGAGATTATTTTCAGGCAGTGGGTGATAGTCAAAGCCTTGGGGATGTTGAGAAACTGTTAAATGCGATCGCTCATTTCAAATACAAACGCACCCTAGAATCTCCCAATCTCGGCTATACCCTCTATGGACACACCGATAAAGTTGCATCAGTCGCCATTAGTCCAGATGGGGAGATATTAGTCAGCGGGTGTGCAGACAAAAGCATCAATCTCTGGAATCTCAATACTGGCAATCTCATCCGTACCCTCACAGGAGATTTAGGCGAAGTTTCATCTGTAGCAGTTAGTCCCGATGGCAATTTTCTGGCTGTTGGTAGTTGCGAACATCCGAAAAGTAATGTACAAATCTGGCATTTGAAAACAGGCAAACTACTCCACACCCTCTTAGGACATCAAAAACCCGTTAATGTCGTAGCAATTAGCCCAGATGGGCAGATTCTAGCTAGTGGTAGTAACAAAATTAAGATTTGGCATTTGCACAAAGGCGATCGCATTTGTACATTGTGGCATTCATCCGCAGTTCATGCCGTGGCTATCAGTCCCGATGCTAGCATCCTCGCCAGTGGTAGTTCTGACAGCAAAATCAGGTTGTGGAATCCCCGCACCGGCGATCCATTACGCACGCTCAACGGTCACGACAGAGAGATAAAATCAATTGCTATGAGTCCTGATGGACAACTGCTTTTTAGTGGTAGTGCTGACACAACCATCAAAATTTGGCATTTAATTACAGGCAAACTTCTTTATACCTTAACTGGGCACACAGATGAGGTGAAATCTTTAGCTGTTAGTCCCGATGGGCAAACCCTCTTTAGTGGTAGTGCTGACACAACCATCAAAACATGGCGTATTGCCACAGGTGAACTGCTGCAAACCCTCACTGGACATTCAGGAATAGTAACTTCTGTAGCCTTAAGTCCTGATGGTAAGTTTCTTGCTAGCGGCAGTTCTGATAAAAGTATCAGGATGTGGCAAATTTTTGGTCATTAGTTTAGTTGTCAGTTGTCAGTTGTCAGTTGTCATTAGTTATTTTTCCCTGCGCCCCTGCTCTCCTTCCCTTGGGAATTTAGGTTAGACTTATGTTTTAACTTAAGTCTAGTACCTAAAGGTAGACTTATCTATTTACAAGTCATATCTAAAGGTAGAGAATAATGGTTAACTCAAATTGGGCAACTTTTTAGAGGGTGTTGATTCTCCTGAAATTGCTGCCTATTCATCCCTAGTGCAACCGAGGTCAGATGACGCAATCTTCAAACCAAGTCAAACAGTGGGAAAAACGTCGTGTGGAAGCACATCGTTACTACCAACGGGGAAAATTTCAAGAATATCTCGACCTGGCGATCGAGAACTTAGAATTAGCTAGAGCAATTTCAGATCGAGCAAGAGTTGGTTATACATTGAATGACATTGGTTTAGCCCACCTCGGTTGCTGGCAACTACCAAAAGCATTAGAGTGTTTCCATGAAGCGCTAAAGCTTGCTGTTGAACTTGACAACATCCAAGCAAAGGCAAATGCTCTCAGCAATCTCGGTTCTACTTACAGCCGTCTAGGACAGTTTTCACAAGCCTTGGAGCATTTTGAGCAAGCTGTGCTAATCTTCAGGGAATTGCAGGACATTCAAGGCGAAATTGCCACTCTCAATGATATGGCATTGATTTATACCAAGTTGGGAGAACCGAAGCGAGCCTTGTTGCTACAACATCAAATTTTAGCAAGGCGGCGATCGCTAGGAGACTTTTCTGGTGAAGCCACAACCCTAAATGGCATTGGTTTTGCCTACAGCACTTTAGGTCAGTATGAAGAAGCTTTAAAATATCTGACCGAAGCACTACCAATTCAAAGAGCTGTCAAGAATTTGGTTGGTGAAGCAACCACCTTAAATAATATAGCCACTGTCTACAATGATTTAAGACAACCTCAACAAGCACTATTGCTATACAATCAAGTTCTATTGACACGCCAAGCAATAGGCGATCGCTCTGGTGAAGCCACAACCCTGAACAACATTGGTTTTACCTACAGTAACCTCGCAGAATATAGGCAAGCACTCAAGTACTACAAACAAGCGATCGCCATTTATCAAGAACTAGGTGACTGTCTAGGAGAAATTTCCACTTTGCTAAATATGGGAAGCGTTTATTTAACGACAAAACGCAAAAAGTTAGCGCGATCGTGCTTTCAAAATGCCCAAGAATTAGCCAAGCAAATCGAATATGGCTCACTTTTAGAAAAAGTACAGTTGTTTATGAATTCACTTTAAAGTATTGGGGACTGGGGACTAGGAGATGAATTTTCGTAAGGAATTACTTAGGATTGCTATTGCCTTATCCCCATCACCTAAATGGAAGTGGTTTCGCGCAACTTTGCAGATATTTAACTAGCGGTTGTGCATTTTGAGGTAGGCTGAGGTCATCAAACGAAACAGTACGTTGCCCTTGACTAGTTTCGACAGTAATGTTGTAGTTAAACAAATCACGAGCATTAGGCGCGTGTTTACTTTCAGCTTCCAGAATACCACTTTGTTCCACTAATGACTGTAATTGAGCTGCTTCATCGGGGGTAAGCGAATCTGTATTCAGTTCGCAACCCCTTCTCAAGCCTGCGTATCCTCCTGACTGAGAAAAGTTGACTTTCATGGCTGAGTAAACCTCACCGATTGGTAGACAAGTAAAAAAAAGAATAAGCATGAAAGATAAAAGATATAAATTCACATTTTGCACCAATTCCTAAAATTGCCTCATATTTCATACTTCACACTTTTTCCTCACTATTTGCCATCCTCTTGAAGATGCAGAATGATTTCAGTCAATAGTCAATAGTCAATAGTCATCAGTCAATAGACAATAGTCATTAAGATAAGATATGCAACTTTGATGTAAAACAACGTGAGTTCGATGACCTCTCCCTCCCGGCCTCCCTCTCCTAAAAGGCGTACTCCTTCGGAGAAGCAAGCTACGCGAAGCGTCTCCGTCAGGAGAGGGAGGAGGAACGAAAAAATAAGGGTTTTACTCCCCTCTCCTTGTAGGAGAGGGGCCGGGGGAGAGGTTAAAATAGCACTTGTCGAACTCACGTTAAAACAGTTTATCTATCAGTTATAGCTGTCGCCAGTAGTGTTAGGACATCAACAGATGATAAAACCTAGACACAAAAAGAATTTTCACCCAGTACCCAGTCCCTATTGCCCCTAATCCCCAACGCCACTTGCTTCAAGCCGGGAAACCCGTCCAACGCAGTGGCTCCTCCCTGCGGTCGTGGGGGCCCCGAGTTCCCCAGTCCCCAGCTATAATTGTTGAACCAAATTTCTCACTTGAGTTGCAGAATCTTGTTGTAATGCTGATGCCGCGATCGCAACCGCTTCATCTAGACTTATTTGTGCGATCGCCTGCTTAATTATAGGTATACTTTGAGGATTCACACTTAATTCATCCAGCCCCAAACCTAGTAAAATTGGTGTTGCTAAGGAATCGGCTGCCAGTTCACCACATAATCCTACCCAAATTCCTGCTGTATGTGCAGCTTGGACAGTTTGTTGTACCATACGTAACACCGCTGGATGTAGGGCATCAGCTAAAGAAGCTACTCGCGGGTTAGTGCGATCGCCTGCCATGACGTATTGACTGAGGTCATTAGTACCTATACTGAAAAAGTCTACTTCTGTAGCTAATTGATCAGCCATCGCTACTGCTGCGGGTACTTCTATCATAATGCCTACTGCGATCGCTTCATCAAAGGCAATACCCGCTTGCCTCAGTTCAGCTTGGGCTTCACTCAAAATTGCCTTAGCCGCCCGTACCTCAGTTACAGTAGCAATCATCGGCAACATCACCTTAATATTATTATGTGCTGCACTAGCTCGTAAAATTGCCCGCAACTGAGTTTTGAACAAATCGGGATGATCCAAACAAAAACGAATTCCTCGCCAACCTAAAAATGGGTTGGCTTCTGGAACCTTGACTATATAGGGAAGCGGTTTGTCACCACCGGCATCGAGAGTACGAATAATTAACGGACGAGCATCCAAAACTTGAGCGATCGCTTGGTATACTGTGTATTGCTCTTCCTCTGTGGGTGCGTTTGTTCGCCCCAAATACAGAAACTCGGTGCGAAGCAGTCCCACTCCCTCGGCACCGTTAGCCACAGCAACTTGCACATCAGATATACTACCAATATTGGTGAAAACCTTAACTTGCTTGCCATCACGGGTAATTGCTGGCTGATGTGCCGCAGCTTGTGCTTCTTGAGTAGCAGTTTGCCAAGCTTCCCGTTTTGCCTCTAATAAATCCAGGATATCTGGCTCTGGTTCTACCCAAGCTTTACCACTCTCACCATCGAGTGCCATCAGTGTACCATCTTCCAAGAGTAGCACCTCTGTATCTACACCCAAGACTGCCGGAATGCCTAATGTCCGGGCGATAATTGCACTGTGGGAAGTGGCGCTACCATGAGTAGTGCAAATACCTAGTACCTTTGTTGGGTCTAGTGCAGCAGTATCCGAGGGTGTTAAATCTGTCGCCACTAAAATAGCTGGTTCTGCTAGATGCAGTTCACTCGGAACATTTCCCAAGAGCAACCGTAGCACCCTTTGCCCCACATCCACAACATCGTCAACTCGCTCTTGTAAGTAAGAATCCTCAAGGGTGCGGTAAGAATTTGCCACCTCATCCACTACCGCTTGCCAAGCAGCCTCAGCATTGAGGTGGTGATCCAAAATACGTTCGTGAACAGCTTCCAACAACACCGGGTCTTCTAAAAATAACAGATGGGCATCAAAGATGGCGGCTTCCGCATCGCCAATTTGAATAGACGCGTGTGAAAATAGTGCTTGAATTTCTTGCTGGGCTGTGTGAATTGCTGTTTGTAAACGCTGCCACTCTGCTTGTGGATCATTTACGTGATATTGCGGTACTGTAATGGTGGGTGATTGATAATGGACAACAGGCGCGATCGCTACTCCTGGAGACGCGGCAATTCCTGAAAGTTCGCCAGGAATAGCTGGGGTAACTTGATGTTGTGTAGCAACAGGAGGCAAAGCAGTATCATCTTCACCAAAGTTAGTAGCAAATAATGCTTGCAAAGCAGCCAGTGCTTCATCAGCATCAGCACCAGTGGCACTAATTGCTAGTTCATGTCCTTGACGTACCCCTAAAATTGCTACTTGGTTGATACTATCGCCCCGGACAAATTCAGTATTTCTAGTGAGATTCTTGACCTTGATTTGGGATTGAAACCGAGATGCAGTTGCGACAAACAAAGCCGCAGGACGCGCGTGTAATCCCAACCTGTTGCTGACAGTCACCCGAATTTCTTGAGTTGGGTATTCTAAATTCGTTACCGTAGGGGCGTACAGTTGTACGCCCCTATCATCAATTTCCAACTGAGTTGCTTTTGCTACTAGTGCGTTGCGTGCTTCTGCCATAACTTGCTGAATATTTTTCCCAGCAGCAGCTGCAACTACAGCAGCGATCGCACCTTCTACCAAGGGTGCCTCACATAAATATACTTGTTTTCGTTGTGTTTCTGGCAGAAACTCTATAGCCATTTCTGCACTCATTAAAGCACTACCTAGATCCATTAATACTAATACACCATCATTGCTGAAAACAGAAGCGATCGCCTCATAAACCTGCATTGGATCTGTACCCAGTGGGTTTTCAGCATCATCAATACCTGCTGCGACAGCTAGGGGGACATTACCCTGAACCATCTGTGCTGCAAGTTCCTGTACGCCAAGCGCTAGTTGTTTACTGTGAGAAACGATAACAATTCCAACCACTGCAACACCATCAACCTTGTTGAGAGTCTTGTGCTTAGCCAGTTACCAAAAAAGTGCTGAGTGCTGAGTACGGAAGCAGCACTAGTACTAATGAACTATTTAATTTTTATTCCACACCGCTAAGAACAGCACCTATCTTCATTGCAATTGCAACTGTCCAAAAACTTTCTGGTTTTTCTGGCTAGAAATACGAACAGAATAGCCTTTTTTCAGGTTTATGTGCGGTGTCCACTCATAAACCCCATCGCTAGCGGTGCTTTCAGATATATTTTGGACAAGTTTCTCACCATCGTACAACTTAATTGTGACTTCGCCATCCAGATTATCTCGCCACAATATTAAATAAGGTTGATTTTTTTCCAGCAGTACTTTACCAACAGGCTGACTGACAAAGATATGTGAGGCAATTGGCTTTTTGCTTTTTCTGCGGAATCCCAGATAATGAGGTAAGTGACGAAAGGTAGGATTTGCTTCTAGATTAGCCAGTTGAGGAACGATAATGTTTCTTCTTTGGGAATTAAATAGATAAGTTGAGCGACCGCCGTCAACCGTGATGATATCTCCTTTCACTCCCAATTTGCGTAATAAATCGGCTGCTTCATCCAGTGTTGCTGAGTTTACAGTCATAATCAGCAATAGTTCATTGCCTTTTACACCATCTTTACCCAAAGTACCGATCAGTTGGTACTTATTTGCTGGATTTTTAGCTAATACATTCGCCGGATGGTCACTATATTTATAAGTGACTATGGCATTTTTCACATTCTTTTGATTGAGAGGCGCACCAGTAACAGGATTGTAATCGGTAATGTATGCTTGCTTGTCATCCCAAACCAAAGCCTTGAGGCGAACTGTACGGTAATACTGATTTTTTGGCTGTCTGACAGGCCCATAGGGACTATTTCCACCAGTGATGACTACATCATTTAATTTAATGGGAAAAGATAACTGTGTACTGGATTGGTACTGCTCAAAAAAAGAACAGTTGATGATGGAAAAAATATCATTCCTGTAAAGTGCTTGGTATTCTTCAGCAACTTTTGAAAATAACTTATTCTGAAAAAATGGGCTGTAATATTTACCTTCGCCTTTGTAATATTTACCTTGATCTAAACCCATATTATCAACCTCTCCAATGAGTTGGTCTATGTGCATTTTACGCAGGTCGATAATTTGTAAATAAGCTTCGTTACCATTATTTAATTGTTTTTTATATAAAGCTGCACCATCTATGACATGAAGCGGCTGATAGGTAGATAAAGGATTAGAGGCTTGGGCAATTAATAAGCTGCTGACGAGCGTTACTAAGAAAGAAAAGAAGATGATTACAGCATTCATCAATATTTTTTTAATAAATCTTAGGTAATACCAATTATATATTATAGCAGTTATAAATTGAGGAACAATGTTCCCGACTTCTCAAAGAAGTCGGGAATATTAAGCTTTAATAAATTAAACAAGTCTAATTTAAATAATTTGTTAGCTGATTATGTTTGATCACTTAGCGCACTATTCAGTACACTTTCCAGTTTTGATAATGGGACAGCACCAGAAAAAGTCTCACCATTGATAAAGAAGAATGGAGTACCTCGAATTCCTAATTTTTCAGCCAATTCTTTATCTTTTTCAATAGCAGTATTTACTTCTTCTGAATTGCGTTGTTGGTTGAACTGTTCTAAATCTAGTTTGAGTTTTTTAGCAAGGGCAATGTATAAATTTTCGCCTAATTGGTCTTGCTTGCTAAATAAAGCATCTTGATAAGGCCAAAACTTTCCTTGTGTTTGAGCCGCCCAAGCAGCTTTAGCAGCTGCGATCGCTTCGGGATGAATCGAATTCAAAGGATAATGTTTATACACTAGTGTGACTTCATTTTTATGTTTGGCGATGAATTGCTTCAATGTTTTATGAGCCTTAGCACAATAAGGACATTGAAAATCTGAAAACTCTATTAAAACAATCTTTTTCTCTGTCGCACCAGTCACAGGAGATTCACCAATCACACTGCTAGGATTTTCTTGAAGCAACTGCTTAATATACTGTTTAGCTTGTTGTTGCTGCTGTTGTTGTTGTTGCTGTTCGGCTTGTAAAGCTTCTCTAATTACTTCTGGATGATTACGGATAATTTGCAAAACTTCAGCTTCTAACTGAGAATTCATAGAATTACCAGTGTCTGCTTGATTAATATTGGTGTTAGCTTGTGCAGGCATTGACCAAATGAGTAATGTAAAACAAAGTATTAAAAGCCTTGCTAAAAAGACTGAACGTCTCAAATAACGATACATATCAAAGTGTATATTCTTCATATTTATCAGCCCTGAAACCCACTATTGGCGGTATGACAAAATTCTTACTTACTGAAAATAAAAACTAAGTAAGTCAGCGATAAAAATTCAATGTATATAAATAATTCTCAGTTTTTGAAATAGGTTACAGAACAATTTATCGCAACAGATATGTTATTTGTTTCCCATGTTTGTTTGTTTGATTTTTTGATTAATTAATATGATTTTTATGAGTCAATTTCAACTGGGAGCATCCCAAGTTTGCAAATTTATTAACATAAAACTAGTTATTGCGAAGGTTGCGAAGCAGAATGTAGGCTCTTCGAGCTAACACTTTATTTCATAACACTTGCAATGACAAAATATGTTTTTACACATTTGGGATGCTCCCATTTCAACTTATCACTCCTTTGGTGTACAACCTGAGTCTTCAGGTATATCACAAACTTCTAAAACAGCATTGAAGTATGTTCCAGGGGCACATGGCATAAGTATAGGGACTCCTCGCTCACATTTATAGTAAACGTCACATTTTGTCTCATGAGGAAGAAATGTAACAATGTCATCTACACCATCATAAACAGGGCAAGATACTGTTGGTAATTCTTCTGCCTGGGCTGTGTTCAGCAAGAGTCCTGAGACAGCTACAATTACTAGAAAAGCAGAAATCACAGCTGACAAAAATTTCTTCATCTGAATTTAACTCCTTATTGCTTGAAGTATTGCTACAAATTACCCGTTAACTTATTCGTGCTTGCAAGCTTTAATTGTTCTTGTCTAGCATCAAGAATACATATGTTAGCTTGACAAAGCAAGTAGTGTAACGTAAATTTACTTAAAATAAAAGCAAAAAATTTGCTATCACTCAAGTTTAGTTATTTAATTACAATCCTATAATCATTGCAACCCACAGGTCAGTTACTCCACTGAGGAAGCCACTGTGCGATCGCACTCTGCAAACAGCTTTGTGGCGTGAAACTTCTATGTACCCGTCACTACCTTTCCTTAATCTCTTTTTAATCACTATGAGGAAATCAAAATAGCATCCTTAACCTGAAGTTTAGATCAAATCATAAATTGAGCGATCGCTGTCCAATCAAGTGAATCAAACGTCAGCCCTAAAGCAAACGCCATTCTAAAAAAAAGCTTAAATAAGGAAGTAATTAACCCAGATTTGGTATTCTTTTTGATATTTCCCAAAAATTAGAAGTTGTACCAAGTTTCTGGTATTTGTTGGAATTAAAAATAACAATTAATTTTTGCCAAGGTGTATAAATATGATATCTGAACTACTAAAAAATAAATTGGCAGTTTTTTTTCAAGCCATAGATGTAGATAAAAGCGGATTTGTAGAGCTAGAAGATTTTGATCACATTACTGCTAATTTTGCACGCATACGTGGTTGGGAACCTGGTTCCTCTGATTATGAACAGCTGCGTAATCAGCTACTACTTTTGTGGGAAAACTATTGGCTTAGTGCCGATCTTAATAAAGACAACAAAATTCATTTAGATGAATTTCTGGAAAATTGCAATAAACAATTTATTGTAGATAATGACTCTTCAGCAGCAGCTTGGGAGCAGTCGATGGTGACTTTGTTCAATATTATAGATATAGATGGAGACGAAAAAATTGCTTTAGAAGAATACAAGCAGTTTCTTACGGCATATGGTTTAAACACTAGTGGGTACGAAGAAATTTTTCAAAAACTTGATGTCAACGGAGACGGTTATATTTCTAAACAAGAATATTTACAGCTGATCAAAGAATACTGTGGCGATAACCCAGAAGCTCCCGGAAACTTGTTGTTTGGTTATTACTAAATTATTGCTAAAAGTTTTTGAGATAGCCTAGAGATGTTCTAACGGAATATCTTTAGAGACAATGAATCAAAGATGATTTATGAAGTAAAACTTAAATTGTAGTGGCGTGTCAAGGCTAAAATGTTGCAATAGATTTTCTTGTGGGGCGGGTAAGATACTCGCCAATCACGGACGGGCGAGACGCCCATCCCACAAGAGTTTATTAATGCACTAAATTAGCTGAAACATTCCATTAGCGACTGTCTTAAAAGTCAAGCGATCGCTAATAAAAAAGAGGTGGTGGAAACATTGATACAACTGAGGAACGCTGCGTTAGATTCGGCGGTGTCTGGTACGAGCATGAAGAATAGTCTCATACCATTTCACGAAATTCTTGATGCAAATGATTTTTCTTTCTCCCCCAGCTTCCCCAGCTTGTCTAAATGCATCAATTTTAAAGTGAAACAGTATTACCCCGCACCAGACACTCCGCTTGAAACCTATTTAAGGAGAAATCTTGGTAATAAATACATCAGCAGATCCAGCATTAGAACTTTGAAAAGCATTCTTTTTGGGGAAGTTGCTAGAAGCTGTTGCACCTGTAACGTATATATTGCCTAAAAGACCTAGAGTTATTGCTCTGCCTTGATCGTAACCACTGCCTCCTAAATAACTGGAAAAAACTAAAGCATTACCTAAAGAATTAATTTTAGTGACAAAGGCATCTTGTATGCCACCGAATGTCTTTTGGAAAGCATTCTTTTTCGGGAAATTGCTAGAAGCTGTTGTACCTATGATGTATGCATTACCTAAAGTGTCCACATCTATAGCTGCGCCATTGTCTATGTCACTACCCCCTAAGTAGGTAGAATAGACTAATCCATTTCCCCCTAAGTCTAACTTGGTGACAAAGGCATCATTTTGACCACCTGAGACATTTTGCAAGGCATTATTCAGCGGAAAGTTAGTAGAATTAGTAGTTCCTACTACATATGCATTGCCTAAAGTGTTGACAGCTATAGATGTACCATAATCATTGCCACTGCCCCCTAGATAGGTGGAGTAAACTAAATGATCACCGTCTAAATCGAATTTGGTGACAAAGGCATCGATTTGACCACCTGCTACACCAACATAGGCGTTTTTGAGTGGCAAGTTACTAGAAGTAGTAGTCCCTGTGACATAAGCGTTGCCTAAACTATTGATAGCTATATCAATGGCAACATCGTCACCATTGCCTCCCAAGAAAGTAGAGTAAATTAGAGCATCGCAATTTGGGTTTAACTTCGTCACAAATACGTCAATACCACCAGCCTTTGTAGTTTGAAAAGCATTTTTTCGTGGAAAGTCACTAGAAGTAGTAGCACCAGTTACATAAGTATTACCTAAAGTGTCTACAACTATTCCGTAACTACCTTCACTACCACTACCTCCCAGGTAAGTAGAGTAAGCTAGATGATTACCGGATGGGTTAAGCTTAGTGATAAACCCATCAAGAGATCCGTTCAATGCACTCTGAAAAGCATTCTTGAGTGGGAAATCGCTAGAAGCTGTAGTACCTGTAATGTATGCATTACCTAAAATATCTACAGCGATAGAACCGCCATAGTCTGTGTCACTACCTGCAAGGTAAGTCGAGTAAATTAGACCATTACCGTGGGGGTTGAGCTTGGTGACAAACACATCAAAAGCGCCTGCACTAGTACTTTGCAAGGCATTTTTGCTGGGGAAGTTAGTAGAAGCTGTTTCCCCAATAATGTAAGCATTGCCTAAAGTATCCACGGCTATCTGTTTAGGAACCTCAGCCCCACCACTGCCTAAGTAGGTGGAGTACACTATCACAGGGTCGATGACTAATGGTTGCTCGTGGTCATAATTAGCAAGAGCTATCCCTACTTCCTGCTGGTTTGATAGTACATAATTCCCTTCTATTAGCTGCTTGTCACCATCTATAATTTGATACACCACTGGCTTGTGTTGTTGTAACACTCCATGAGGGGTGTGCATCAATAGCTGTCCCTGTTCATCAATTTGTAGTTGCTGCGCTCCTTCTATCTTCAGCTTGATTAGATTCGGATCTGCCTTTGGTGCAACTATTAAGTCATACTCTAATTGTCCTTGATTGCCGTAGTAAACTAAGTCAATACCCGGATATAACGAACTGTACTGCACTTGTGCATATGTCGGTATATCTGTGTGCCATTGTTGGGGGTTACTACCAACAAAATAGTTAACTTTTCCTGGTAATGGCTGTAATGCTGTTGGCTGAATATTGCTGTTAGTGCCTAGCCATTGTAATTTCAGTTCTGTGCCTTGGGCAATATTGTTAGACGCAGATAATTGTTGTTTATTTTCTAAATTAGAGAGTGCTAATACTGCTTCTGATTGAGTGAGAAATAATGTATAGCCTTGACCGCGAGAGAGAAATTTTACCTGCTCGTCAGTTTGACCGAAGTTTGGTTGAAAACTTAAAGGTAAATTACCATAAGCGGTAATTATTGGGGCTGTATTTGTTGCCTGTAAAGTTGGTGATTGGCTACTGGCAAAGGCTTGCTGATTGCAATTAGACCATAGCAATAGCAATAAACAAAAGCCAGTCACAATTTTTTTTAAAGTTTGCATCAGTCCTTTTTTGAAATATTTTACAGAACATTTTCTAGCAACAGATTTGTGATTTAGCATGATATTGTGTTGGGATTTTTGATGAATCAATATGAATTTTAGGAGTCAATTTAAACTTATCACTCCTGTGGTGTACAACCTGAGTCTTGAGGCCAATCACAAACTTCTAAAGTAGCATTGAAGAATGTTCCAGGGGCACATGGCATAAGTATAGGGACTCCTTGCTGACATCTATAGTAAACGTCACATCTTGTCTGATGAGGAAGATGTTTAACAATGCTAATTTCATCAAAAACAGGGCAAACTCCCACTGGTTCTGCCTGGGTTTTGTTAAGCAAGAGACCTGAGACAGCTACAATTACCAGAAAAGCAGAAATCACAAGTAAAACAAATTTCTTCATCTGAATTTAACTCCTTGTTGCTTTATGTATTGCTAATTACCCGTTAACTTATTCGTGCTTGCAAGCTTTGCTGTAGAAGAATTTAACTCTCACCAAGACATAAATTTATTGACGCTACGAATTTTAGATTTTAAATTTTGGATTTTGGATTATTTTTTGATTCAGAGCAACGCCCCTAGTAGGCGGAACAAATCTAAAATCTAAAATCCTCAAGCTGCATCACCTTGTGGGTGAAGTAAATCTCAAATCTAAAATCCAAAATCTAAAATTGTTTGACTAATAGCTCAATTATAATTTAGTGGATTTAAATGCTTAACATTCCGCTAAAGCGAATTTTATCTATTAGCTTCGGAATGAATTTTGGGGCGGCTATCGTAACTGGTGGAAGATATAAGTCAGGCTTTAAAAAGCAGGAGTACATGATTTGCCCCATGATTTTGAAGTTACCGTAATTGTTATTATCTAGCATCAAGAATACATATGTTGGCTTGACATAGCAAGTAGGATAACGTAAATTTATTTAAAAATAGCAAAAAAATGCTACTACTCAAGACTAATTATTTAGTTACAATCTGATGAGCATTGCAACCCACAGGGCAGCTGCTACACTAAGGAAGCCACTGTGCGATCGCACTCTGCTAACACCTTTGAGGCGTGAAACTTCTATGTAACCTTTATTACTTTTTCTTAATCCCTCTTTAATCACTATGAGGAGATCACAATAGCATTCTTAACCTGAAGTTCAGATCAAATAATCAATTGGGCGATCGCTATCCAATAAAGTGAATCCTCCATACTTCAAAAAAGCTGAAAGCAGGAAGTAATCAACTAAAATGTAGTGTTGTTTTTTAATTTTTATCAAAAGTTGGAAATTGTACCAAGCTTATGGTATTCGTTGAAATGACAAACAAGAATTAATTTTCGTGAGGTATCTAAATCATGGCATCTGAACTATTAAATAAAAAAATGGCAGTTCTTTTCCAAGGCTTAGATGTCGATAAAAACGGATTTGTAGAGCGAGAAGACTTTGATCAAATTACTGCTAATTTTGCGCGGATACGTGGTTGGAAACCTGGTTCATATGATTATGAAAATCTGCACAATCAGCTGATATCAATGTGGGAAGATTACTGGATTAATGCCGATATTGATAAAGATAACAAAGTTTCTTTAGATGAATGGATTGAAAGTTACAGCAAGCAATACGCTGTAGATCAAGACTCTTCAACAGCAGCTTGGCAAGAACCAATGGCGACTTTGTTTGAAGTAATAGACATCGATGATGATGAGCAAATTTCTGTAGAAGAATACAAACAGTTGCTCACGGCATTTGGTTTTAACGCCAGTGGGTACGAAGAAATTTTTCAAAAACTCGATACCAACGGTGACGGTTATATTTCCAAACAAGAGTATTTACAGCTTATAAAAGAATTCTGTGGGGAGAACCCAGAAGCTACTGGAAACTTGTTTTATGGTTATTACTGATATTGGTGAGAGTTTTTTTTAGATAGCTGTAGAGATATTTCGACGGAAGGTCTTGAGGACAAATAAAGTAATCAACCTGGATTTGGTATTCTTACTAATTTCATCAAAAGTTGGAAATTTTACCAAGTTTATGGTATCTGTTGAAATTAAAATAAGCATTAATTGCTGTAAGGGTGTCTAACTCATGGTATCTGAACTAATCAAGAAGAAATTGACAGTTTTTTTCCGAGGCTTAGATATCGATAAAAACGGATTTGTAGAACCAGAAGACTTTGATCAGATTACTGCTAATTTTGCGCGGATACGTGGTTGGGAACCTGGTTCATCTGATTATGAAAATCTGTATAATCAGGTAATCTCTATATGGGAAAATTACTGGATTAATGCCGATATTAATCAAGACAACAAAGTTGCATTCGATGAATACATTGAAACTTGCAATCAGCAATTTGTTGCAGATAATGATTCTTCAGCAGCAGCTTGGCAAGAACCAATGGCGGCTTTGTTTGACGTAATCGACATCAATGCTGATGGGCAAATTGCTTTAGAAGAATACAAGCAGTTGCTCACGGCATTTGGTTTTAACGCCAGTGGGTACGAAGAAATTTTTCAAAAACTCGATACCAACGGTGACGGTTATATTTCCAAACAAGAGTATTTGCAGCTGTTAAAAGAATTCTGTGGTGAGAACCCAGAAGCCACTGGAAACTTGTTTTTTGGTTATTACTGATATTGGTGAGAGTTTTTTTAGATAGCTGTAGAGATGTTCTGACACAACGTCTTTACTCAATTACCAAACAAAAAACCGGATAACTATAAAGTTACCCGGTTTACGTATATCAATATTAAAACTCTCAGTCATGGAGGAGCATAGCAACGCTTTGCCCCTACTCATGTTCTGACAGAATTAAACTTTAGCAGCTGCTTTAGCAACAACAGCATTCAATTCGCCACTGGCATACTTAGCAGCAAAATCATCAATAGAAATTTGCTTAATCTTGCTAGCATTGCCAGCGGTACCAAATTGCTGATAGCGCTCAACACAAACCTTCTGCATATACTTAATAGAAGGCTTGAGGAAGTGACGGGGGTCAAATTCCTTGGGAGCTTTTGCTAAAGCTTCACGCACAGCAGCAGTGATTGCTAGGCGGTTGTCGGTGTCAATGTTGACCTTACGTACACCGCTCTTGATGCCTTTTTGGATTTCTTCTACAGGTACACCGTAGGTTTCAGGAATTGCACCACCATATTCGTTAATGAGGGCAATTAAATCTTCTGGTACAGAAGAGGAACCATGCATTACCAAGTGGGTGTTTGGCAGACGGCGGTGAATTTCTTCAATACGGCTGATTGCCAAAATTTCGCCAGTTGGTTTGCGGGTAAACTTGTAAGCACCGTGGCTTGTGCCAATAGCAACAGCCAAAGCATCTACTTGGGTTTGCTCTACAAAGTCAACCGCTTGGTCGGGGTCAGTCAGCAGTTGAGAGTGGTCGAGTGTACCCTCAAAACCATGACCATCTTCAGCTTCACCAGCACCAGTTTCTAAAGAACCCAAACAACCGAGTTCACCTTCAACGCTGACACCCAAAGAATGAGCTACTTTCACTACTTCACGGGTAACATTGACGTTGTACTCGTAGCTAGCAGGGGTCTTAGCATCAGCTTCCAGTGAACCATCCATCATGACGCTGGTAAAGCCATTTTTAATTGCTGAGTAGCAAGTAGAAGGTGCATTACCATGATCTTGGTGCATGGCAATGGGAATCTGAGGATAGGTTTCTGCTGCTGCCAAAATCAGGTGGCGGAGGAAGTTTTCTCCAGCATAAGCACGAGCGCCACGAGAAGCTTGCAAAATTACGGGGCTATCTGTATCTACAGCAGCCTTCAGAATCGCCTGAATCTGTTCCAAATTGTTAACGTTGAAAGCTGGGATGCCGTAACCGTTTTCAGCCGCGTGATCCAGCAGCAGCCGCAATGGTACAAGCGCCATAGATAGTCCTCCTAATATGGTTGTCAGCTAGTCGGTGTGAGAGAAGCGTAATAATTACGCTAAATCTTAAGAGTTTTTTCAACTTATAGGAAATTATAACTAGAGTTGTGTGCTTATGTTGAAAAAGTTTACGACTTTATTAATATAAATATGCTTTAGAGTTGCTTTATACTACTGTACAATGAGCTACCCTATGTTTAGTCGCTCTGGTAGCTATGAATGCCAAATAATTAAAGCGATCGCACCCCACGCTCCGAAATTTGATTAATAAGCGATCGCCTCACACAAAAGGCGCTAATCTTTGAACAAATGCTGCATGTTCGGGAGACTGTACGCCTGCTTGTAAAACAGTCAATACGCGCTGCATATTACCTGCTAATAAATCTGCCACCGCCAACCACAAACCAGGAAAAACCTGACTTTGCAAAATTCCCTCAGTATTAGGCACTAATTCCATATACTCACCCTGTTCTAGATAGAACCACGTCAATTTCTGGTCGAGGACTTGCCAAACAATATATTCTTTAACTCCATTGCGGCGATAAGCTTGTTTTTTGGCATGGAGGTCCATGGCGACGCTGCTAGCGGCAATTTCTACAATTAACTCTGGTGCGCCTTCGATGTAATCATCTTCACTCAGCCTTGCTTGACCACCTGCTTCTGGTGCAATGATTAAAATTGCATCTGGTTGAGGTTCATTATCCAGGTCTAACCTTACAGTGGGTTCAACTCCCAACGCCACACCGGGAGTTACAGCTTCGTAAGTTCCGAGCCATCCCACAATCCTACCATGCGGCTGACCATGACTTCTAAAACGCAGAGCAGCAGGCATGTAGACAATTCCTTCAATCAATTCGGCTTTTTTCAAGTTAGGCATGGCGTTGTAGCGTCGCTCAAATTCATAGCGGTTGAGTTTGTCGCCATTTGCTAGAGGGGGTGTTTTCACCATAACGATGGTACTTGGGATTGCTATATGCTTTTAAAAACTCAGCGAAAAGAAGTTTATAAGCTGATTATCATAAATATTATGACTAAAAGAGAAAAGCTATGGCAAAAAGCTAAGAGCAGCCCAGACAATCTGACTTTTGATGAATTTGAAACTCTTCTAAGCCAGAATGGATGGCAATTTAGCCGTCAAAAAGGAAGTCATCGCTTATGGTATTCACCCAAGGGTCAACCTTTACCAATTCAGCCCCGCAAAGATGGAAAAGCAAAACTCTATCAAATTCAGCAGTTTTTTGAATATCAAGAGGTAGAAGAGTAATGTCTGTAAGTAAATATGATTTTAATGGTTTTACGATTAGTTTATATGTTGATGAACAAGGAGATTGGTTAGCACATTTTCGAGAAATGCCTAATATATCAGCTTTTGGTGATACTCCTCAACAAGCTTTAGAGGAATTAAAAACGGCTTGGGAATTGGTTAAAGAAGATTATCAACAAAAGGGGAAAGATATTCCTGTTGCACCAGTGCGGAATAAATTATCTTCCTTATAGTGGCGTGTCAAGCTTAAAATAGTGCATTAAAGAACCGCACCAGGCACAGAGAACACAGAGATATTAGAGGAAATCTATTGCATCATTATTTTAGCTTTGACAAGCCAATAGAGCGATCGCCTCCTCAAGCTTCCCATTTACAAAAATACTCGCCTCTGACTTCATTTTTACAGCATCAGCGATCATCTTTGATTATTTTATGGGTCGCCCGGGATTCGAACCCGGAACTAATCGGTTAAAAGCCGAGTACTCTACCGTTGAGTTAGCGACCCTTTTGTTTTCCTTGGCAACTTTGCCATTATAGCACAAACACTTGTAGTTTTGTAAAGGGGTTTAGAAAAAATTTCCCGTTAACCTTACAGATGTCGTGTAGCTAGCTCCTGATTCTAACACAGTTAGATGTTCATCTGTGTTTAAAGAGTTGCGGGGGGCGCTCCAAGGTTCCAAGCAGTAGAAGTCTTTGCCTTTGAGTGTCCAAAACACCAAAATGGGATAATCATCGCCGTAGTCTAGAGTCAGCTTGAACTTGCAGCTGTTGTCTATGACAGTAGCAGATTTACTGCTTAGCTGCCTAAAGGCAACATCAATTTCATCCAGATTAAAGTCAAAATTACCGTTAAAAGGATAAATTTCCTTGGTTCTCTGGTCTTGGTATTCCTGGGAAGGAATTTCAAACTCTAGCTGAGTTTTATCACTTGTCACAAAGTAGGGATGAAAACCGTTAGAAAATGGCAAAGCTGTAGACGACAGATTTTTATACTGCTGTCGAATTTCTAAGTTATTACCTTGGAGTTCGTAAGTGAAAGTTAATTGAAAATCAAAAGGATAAACTGCCTTTGTTTGCTCGTTGCTATTGAGGACGAGAGTAAGACTAACTTTATCTTGGGTAACTTGGTCAGTTACTTCCCAAGGTAAATCACGGGCAAAGCCATGTTGTTTAAGAGTGTACTGTTTTCCGTTGTAAGTATAAGTATTGTCTGGTAAATTCCCACAGATCGGAAACAAAATCGGAATTCCACCTCTAACACTCAAATCAGGATTAGCAAAACGTTCAGTATCAAGATACAGAATTTCTTGCCCTTGGACGCGCCAACGGGTAATAATACCGCCGCGTTCCGGCACTACTTCCAATTGAGAACCCGCAGTTTCATCAGAAAGGATGTAGGTTTTGTATTGTTGCTCTTTAACTGCAATGGTAAACACAAATTTTAGTCCAAAATTGGGGATTGGGTATTGGGGATTGGGTATTGGGGATTGGGTATTGAGTACTAGGAAAACTCTTTCCTAGTCCCCAGTCCCCAGTCACCAGTCCCCATTCCCTAACTTACTCGTCTTCCGCAAATACAAAGCGATACAGTTCACTGGGGTTTGGTTCAGGGCTACTTTCGGCGAATTTCACCGCATCGTCGATTTCATCCTGAATTTTACGCTCGATCGCTTTGAGTTCATCTTCATCTGCCAGATTTTGCTCTATCAGATAAGCAGCCAGCTTTTTAATGGGGTCACGAGAAAACCAAAATTCTTTCTCATCTTTGCTTCTTAGTTCATCTGGGTCTGCCAGAGAATGTCCCCGGAAACGATAGGTCAGCGCTTCAATTAATGTTGGCCCTTCTCCAGCACGGGCGCGGGCGACTGCTTCTTTAGCGACAGCACGGACTGCTAGCACGTCCATTCCGTCTACTTCCACGCCTACCATGTTAAACACGCTGGCTTTTTTGTATATCTCTGGCTGAGAAGTTGCCCGTTCGTGAGCCATGCCGATCGCCCACTTATTATTTTCTACCACAAAAATAATTGGCAGTTTCCATAAAGCTGCCATATTCAAGGTTTCAAAGAACTGACCGTTGTTAGCAGCACCATCGCCAAAAAAACAAGCTGTTACTTGGTCGGCTTTTTCATCTTTTAAAACTTCCCGGCGATATTTACTTTGAAAAGCTGCACCAGCCGCTACCGGAATACCTTCAGCCACAAAAGCATAACCACCTAACAATCCATGTTCGGCAGAAAACATGTGCATCGAACCACCGCGTCCTTTGCTACAGCCTGTGGCTTTGCCAAATAACTCTGCCATTACTTCTCTTGCTGGTACTCCCGCACTCAAAGCATGAACGTGGTCACGGTAGGTACTAGCAACGAAATCTTCTCCTGGCCTCATTGCTTGGATGACACCAGTAGAAACAGCTTCTTGACCGTTGTAAAGATGGACAAAACCAAACATTTTGCCTCTGTAATACATTTCAGCGCATTTATCTTCAAATAAGCGCCCTAATGTCATGTCCTCGTACAACCGTAACCCTTCTTCTTTAGTGATCTGGGTGGTGGTAGCATTAAATGTAGGCAACGTCCGTTCTTGAACCATATATTTTTTTACTATTCCTGTAGTAAAACTGCAATTTACTATCTCAAAAAATGGGCTGCTCTCACACAATATCTGCTTTTGACAAGCTTTGAATGTGCCGGAGCCACCAACCTCAGCAAATTTAGATTTATGCGAGTTATGCACCAAAAACGATGATGGAGAATAGGCAGGATGAAAAGTGCAAATTTCTGATTTTTCAGACCGCCCCCAATGAGGCTCTCACCCCAACAGCAACAGCTGCTGTGTTGAGTTTTTCCATTTCCCGCTTTAGTTTATAAGCTATCAAACAGAATATCTCGGTTTCTGCATATCCATGAACAGTTTAGAAGAAATAGACAGAAAAACCTCTATCCTCTGGGTGGATAGTTGTAATTAAAGTGCAAGTCATGATAACATCTTGGTCTTTAAGTTATCAAATCTACCCTTACCGATG
Source organism: Nostoc sp. NIES-4103 (assembly GCF_002368335.1). Lineage (GTDB taxonomy): Bacteria > Cyanobacteriota > Cyanobacteriia > Cyanobacteriales > Nostocaceae > Amazonocrinis. Next base: position 7,278,447 of record NZ_AP018288.1, read on the forward strand.
TTTTTCTGACCGTGTAAGCAGGCAGTTATTGAAAATACCATAACTTATAGATTGGGTGCTAGTAGAATTTCTATACCACCAACAAAGGTCATTATGGTTTATTAGTAGTGCTGAAGGCTTGTAGTAGCTGTTGATCAATCCCGTCCTTAATAACGGGGTCTTTAACGGCAAAAATACTAAGAATTAAGACAATGTGTCAGCGCTTCCTAGGCGATGGCAAAAAGTTAGTACTAAAATATGATTCTAATTTCGGGAAGAGATAAAACTAACTGTTGCAACGTACACTTTATAGTGTAAGTAACTCACGGTATTATAACCGTTTTATTATGGCACGGTTTTACATGCCTGGAATGCTCTAGGTTAATTTATGTTGATCACGGTGCAGGGGAAGTAGGCTGTGCGAATTCCGCTAGATTACTACCGAATTTTAGGACTACCATTAGCGGCAAGTGATGAACAGTTGCGGCAGGCATACAGCGATCGCATTGTACAATTGCCGCGACGAGAGTATTCAGTAGCAGCTATTTCTTCTCGCAAACAATTAATAGAAGAAGCTTACGTGGTTTTATCAGATCCAAAGGAACGTAGCAGTTACGACCAAATTTATCTTGCTCATGCCTATGATCCCGATGGCAATGCTACCACCAGGGTAGCATTGGCAGACCGTACTGAAAGCAGCAACAGCGATCCTGACACTCAAAGTCTCAGTATCGACATTGCCCCAGAAGAATTAGTTGGTGCTTTATTAGTTCTCCAAGAATTAGGAGAATACGAATTAGTACTAAAACTAGGTCATGGGTACTTCACAAACCAAAACGGTAAAGGAGTTGCCAGAACTGACAATAATCTGGCAACTGAAGAATTCACTGAAAGTGCTGAGCATCCAGATATTGTGCTAACTGTTGCTCTAGCTTGCTTAGAACTAGGCCGTGAGCAATGGCAACAAGGTCACTATGAAAATGCTGCCGTTTCCTTGGAAACTGGGCAAGAAATGCTTGCTCGTGAAGGCTTGTTCCCCAGTGTACAAGCTGAAATGCAGGCTGATCTTTACAAGCTACGACCCTATCGGATTTTAGAATTATTGGCACTGCCTCTGGAGAAAACAGCCGAACGCCGCCAAGGCTTAGAATTATTGCATGGTATCTTAAGCGATCGCGGTGGCATTGATGGTAGTGGCAATGATGAATCGGGTTTAAATATTGATGATTTTCTGCGCTTTATTCAGCAATTACGTAACCACCTCACAGTCGCAGAACAACACAAGCTGTTTGAAGCAGAAAGCAAGCGTCCCTCTGCTGTTGCCACTTATTTGGCTGTTTATGCCCTGATAGCACGCGGATTTACCCAACGTCAACCAGCATTAATTCGTCAGGCTAAGCAAATGCTCGTACATCTAGGCAAGCGCCAAGATGTACATTTAGAACAATCCTTGTGCGCGTTATTACTAGGGCAAACTGAAGAAGCCACACGTGTTTTAGAACTTAGCCAAGAGTACGAAGTTTTAGTTTATATCCGAGAAAAATCTCAAGATTCTCCTGACTTGCTCCCAGGTCTGTGTTTATACGCAGAACAATGGTTACAAACTGAAGTATTTCCCCACTTTCGAGATTTAGCTAGGCAGCAAGCTCTACTGAAAGATTACTTTGCTAACCAACAGGTACAAGCTTATTTAGAAGGCTTACCCACGGATGCCGAAACCACTAATGAGTGGGCTGTAATTAATCGTCAATCTTTTTCCCAGCCCCAGACAAATAGTTACCGTCACCGCAGTCATTCCACTGGTGCTACTCAGCAATTCCATCAAAATCAAACTTCTGATCCAGAGTTACCAGAAACACCAAATCACAAAAGACCTGAGTATTCAAACTTTTCCACCAGCAGATCAAATACATCACCAACTCCCTCATCTGCGGGGAGTACCAAACCACAAACAACTATGGGGCCGCTTTCTACCGCCGAACGCACCGCTAGAGCTAATAACCAAAACCTGAATGGCTCAGCTAAATCTTCTTTTCCCCGTCCAACCCAAAAGCGAAGAAGGCGAAAGCCAACTCAAAGCGCTAGTCGGGAAAACCGCCAGCGTCATCAACAGCCGAAGCGAACCATTGCTAATAGCTTACAAGGAAAAAGCCGCTTAATTTTTACGGTATTTGCTTCTTTGTTGGGTATATTAGTCTTTTGGTTATTAGTCTCCACAACCTTTGGATGGCTGAAAAATCTGTTTTTGCCTGCGCCAGCTTTGCAAGGTGAACAATTAGCTGTACAACTTAGCCAACCACCAATACCTATTCCTGACAGCAGCAGCGAATTGCAATCACCAGAAGGGCCTCTGACAGCGACAACAGCAGAGGAAGTGATTGAGACTTGGCTATCTACTAAAGCTGCGGCTTTAGGCCCCAACCATGAAATTGATGAATTAAAGAATATTTTAACTGGTTCAGCTTTATCTCAGTGGCGATTAGTAGCTCAGCAAGATAGAGCAGACAACCGTTATCGCACGTACAACCACAGCGTCAAGGTGGAATCTCTGAATAATTCTCAGACAAACTCAGACCGCGTAATCGTAGAAGCCACGGTAAAAGAAGCAACACAATTCTATGAAAACGCTCAAAGAAAGAAGTCTTCTGATGAAACTTTGCGCGTTCGATATGATTTGATTCGACAAGAAGGTGTGTGGCGCATTCAGAATATGTTTGTTGTCTACTAAGCTAAACACGAGTTTTTAAGCTAAGTTGTCAGTTGTTAGTTGTAACCACAAGTTAACGTGCGCCTCTGTTGGAGACTCACGTCAAGTTAATATAAGGTTTTGAAGCTTCTTTCCTTTCAGGGGTGAGGCTTCAAAACCTTAATTTTTCGTTCTTTATCCAGAATTTTAGAGCCACCTCTCCGCCTCAAAGAGAGGTTGGGGAGAGCTTCATCGAACTCACGTTAATTGCCAGCAGTAAGTAAGTCGGTGGAAATAAACCAAACTCTGTTAAGAGAAGTAAATACGCCTGAAACCCTTACTAATCAGGACTTACGCAAAAATCACGAAAAAGCTTAATTTATCGAACCGCCAAGACGCCAAGAATGCCAAGAATTCGTAGAGTGTGCGTAAGTCCTACCAATGACCAATGACAAAGCGCAAAGTCTGAGCGGAGGAAACCTCCGCTCAGAACTTTGTAAGAGAGGACAAATGACGACTCTCACCAGTTAACTTTATTTACGCCCACCTACTTATCATCCACTTTGTTATTACTGGTTGTCCTTCCTTTGTGGATTGCGGTGTTTGGCTCATCCCAAATCCCATTGTCATAATTTTATGACAATTAGCCCTGATCCCAGGATAGAAGCAGTTAAAAATGTCATGAAATTATGACAATATGATCCCGAAAGGGCTGATAAATTCGTGGAACACGTCAAAAAGCGCCGTCATACCCCTTGATCCCAACACAGGGTTACTGGTTAATATTTACTTAACAACAAGAACTCCTCCGATCCCAAAGAAATGCTGATTTTGGCGTCAATAAGGAATTGAAAGGGAGTGAACCTCAATTTAAAATCAAACTAAAAAACTTCAAATCGGTGAACAGTGAAAAGTAAAAAAATATCAGGAAAATAGTTTGAATGCTCCACCAGCAAAGAACTAAAGACTGATAACTCAATCACTAATAACTGTTAACTGATAAACGTTAAAAACTGGGCAAAACCAGGAGTCAGGAATAAGAAAATCATCTGGGGTGGATGACATTGTGCATAAGCTATTCGCATTTAAAGTACATATTCAACTGTTAAGGTTGTCAATAGTCAGTAGTCAGTAGTTAATAGTAAATGACAAATGAAAACTAACAACTAGCAACTAACAACTGACAAATGACACATTTACCAAAAAATGTAATTTAAACGCGCATTAGCTCAGCATTCTTTAAAACCCGGGGATATCATTTACCTTTCAAACTACTGGAGGCCAAATTCATGGCAAAAGAACGCCCACCGCTAGAAGAGATGACACTGAGGCAATTACGCAAAGTTGCCAGCGAATGTAGCATCTCTCGCTATAGCCGAATGCGTAAATCTCAACTGCTGGCAGCGATTCAAGAAGTCCAGCGCAACAAAGTTTCGCTTAGCCCATCTCGTTCACTGGAGGCACAGGAAACCGTGGAAGCAGCAAAATTTGAATTAGGACAAGAAGATCGTACCGGTGGCTCTCTGGCTGATGTTGATGAAGGACTCGCAGATTTGCCACAAGGTTACGGTGAAAGCCGGATTGTACTTTTACCCCGCGATCCTCAGTGGGCTTACACTTACTGGGATGTTCCCAATGAACATAAAGAGGAACTGCGCCGCCAAGGGGGACAACAACTGGCACTGCGGATTTACGATGTTACTGACATCAATATCGATCACCAAAGCCCACACAGCATTCAGGAATATCCTGCTGATGAGCTAGCAAGGGAATGGTACATACCTGTTCCAGTGAGCGATCGCGATTATGTAATTGACATCGGCTACCGTGCTGTTGATGGCCGTTGGTTGGTATTAGCTCGTTCTGCCCGCGTACACATTCCTCCTGTTTATCCATCCGATTGGATTGAGGATGTCTTCGTCACTGTCAACTTTGAAGAAGACTTGCGCGGTAAGACTGTATATGAACTAGTACCTCCTGCTAAGAAGATTGCAGCTACTGTCAATGCAAACGGTAACGCCATCTATGACCAAATCTTTGGCTTGGCTGAATCTGCCGAAGCGCAACGGGTTGCTGGTTCTTTATTCGGTTCTCAGCAGCATGTACCAGGTTCTGTACGTCCTGAACAAGCGATTAGTTCTTACATCTTCCCATCTGGTGTAGGTATGTGGGCAGTTCCCACTGTCTCAGGTTTAACCATGTCCGGTGTAGGAATGTCGGGTGTTGGCTTCTCTGCTTCCGCCGTACCAGTGCGTCCTCGCAAGTTCTGGTTAATTGCTGATGCTGAGTTGATTGTTTACGGTGCAACTGAACCCGATGCTACCGTGACAATTGGCGGTCGTCCAATTAAGCTGAATCCAGATGGTACATTCCGCTTCCAGATGTCCTTCCAAGATGGTTTAATTGACTATCCAATTCTGGCTGTTGCTGCCGATGGTGAACAAACACGATCAATTCACATGAAATTTAATCGTGAAACACCGTCTCGAAATACCAATACTAAGGAAGAAGCTGTTTTAGAATGGCTCTCCTAACTTACATCTGTTAACTTGCAGATGATTGTGGATGTTAGATAACCCCAGATTGAAATTTTGAATTATTCCCCGCTATAGTCGTTCTGTAGCGGGTTTTTAGTTTTAATTGTCAGTTGTCAGTTGTCAGTTGTTATTTCTCCCTTATCTGCCTCATCCCCCTCATCCCCCTCATCTCCCCTATCTTCCCTGCACCCTATGTGTAGCAAATTGAAAGTAAAACCTATTACTTTTTACTAATATGTCTATCAAAAAAATAGTTTTTTTATCTTTCATTACTATATGCCTGCTGTCAGGTTGTAAAGAAATTGAGGCAAATTCAGCACCGAAACTCCCTAAAAGTTGTCCAGGTGAAGATGCCAATTTCAGTATTGAGTTTTTCAAAACAAATAATCTGGGTAATAAGTCTGAAACTGGTATCAACCATGTGATTATTTTTAATCCCAAATCACCAGTCTTAGATTTTAAAGTCAATGTGGGTTTAGCTCATAAACTGTATGCTAAAGATGCTAGAGGTAATTTCCTTAAAGAATATGTACCAAAAACTTTTCGTGAAATCATAACTGACGAAAATTCTACATTAAATGGGCAAAAACCCTTAGCAGCAATCAATGCAGACTATATAGGTACTGATGATAAACCCCAAGGCTTAAATATTTCTCGTGGTGTAGAGTATTCAGGAGCCTTTAAAAATAAGCGTTCTTCTTTCGGTATTTCGGGAGGTAAAGGGGGAGAACGAAGAGCTACTATCCAAGTTGGTAGAAGAGGAAATAATCTTCTTGATGCAAATTTGGTAGGAGGTAATGGTAGATTCTATCGTCAAGGTATTTTCAAAGATATTTGTCAAGCATTAGGGGAATTTGCTTGTAAACAAGCAACTAATCGTTCGATGGTAGCTATAACTAATAAAGGTTATGTAATTCTTTTAGTAAATGACTTGAAAGCTAATTCAAAGATTGAGGTTTCCTCAGTTAATCAAGAATTGCTTCCAGATATGTTTGATGATGTTCTCAAAGGTATAGCACGTAATAATTGTTTAGGTAATATTCAAGAAGGAATGTTGTTTGATGGAGGGATGTCTCCTGGATTATTTTACAATCAAAAAATATATGTAGAAAACTTTGGGTCAATTGGTTCTGTATTTTTAATTTATAAAAAATAAGAATTTCATCCCCTTGCAGGTGAAGTTTTGGGGTATTGGCAATTGGGAATTGGAAATGGGGAATTGGAGGAGATAAGAAGAATAACGCCTGATTTGCTAAGCAAGGGGACAGGAGGAAAATACGAACATATATTACAAATGTAAAAAAAATCAGTAATAAAACTGTATTTCCTCGGTAATGACTAGAAAATCATAGTGCGATTTTAACAGACCTCTTTGATGGGGGACTCCAAAAAATCAAAACAACTGCTGGAAGTGTTGATTAGACTTCTTGCAAAAGTTGTGCTTTTCGCCTTTTTCTGCCTTTTTCTTTAGCACTTTTGCGCCTACCTGTGGAAAGCCACTGCGCGTCTATGGGTGAGGCAAAAAAGTGTGTAAATTTTTTACTTCTTGGAGAAATCCATATGACTTATTTGGTCACTCACCCACTCAGGAGGTGCGTATCATTTATTCTGGCATTATTCCTGACTTACTTTTGTTTGGGAAAAACTGCGATCGCTGCTCCCCAAACACATACAACTTTTGCCAATAATGATAACTATTACCATAGCTTAGCACAAGATATCAGCACTAGAAAAGCTCTGACTGCGAATACAAATAAAACCTACTCAGAATTTGCAACAGAGTTAAAAGACGTTATTGAAAAAGACAAATCAATCGCTCCATTTCCCACTCTACTAGCAGACAGCACCGGAACGACTAGCTATGTCTGGCCGATTAGCAACAGCGCCACACCGGACGAAATGAACACTTCTTTCGGGCCGCGCATGAACAACGATAAATGGGACTTCCACGACGGTATCGATCTACCTGACGATTGCGGTACAGATGTCCACGCAGTCGCAAACGGTACGGTAGTGGATGCAGGTAACGCTGACTCGAACAACAGTTCGCGCCATGTGGTATTGAAAGTGAATGACTCCACCGATGGCGACATCTACGTCTACTACCTGCATCTAGAGTCCATTGCCGTGTCATCGGGATCTGTGTCACAGGGAGATGTCCTCGGCAAGGTGGGCAAAGACAATGCCAACTACTGCCATCTGCACCTTGAACTCCGCCGCGGTAATAGACAACAAATAAGCAGCTATCATCCGCTGCGCTACCTGCCTTATACTAATACGCCCAACTTCACCGCACCGACAAGCGCACGTTTCAATCGCCAGAGTAATGGCTTAATGGCAGCGCGGCTACTTTTTGATGCCAGCAGCAGACTGGAGGGCGACCTCGAACGGGTGGAAGTGGATCTTAAAAACGGCACAACTCTGCTAGGAACACCGCGAGTAGTCAACTTCAACGATAAGACAACAATCCAAGAGGGCAACGGCGACGAATTCGCCTTTACCAACGATATCGCTGTTGAAGGCTACCAGAGTTCAAACATGGGGCCAAATGGTGACAACCGCAACGACCTCAAATACAGTATTATTGTGCGGAACCTACCCAGCGACTGCAACACTTTAGTGGCAAGAGTCTACGATGTTAGGGGTACTCATGTAGTCACCAGTGCAGCTATTACCGTACCCAACCAAACAACCATTGAGGAGAGTTTGAACTTCGAGGACGGTTTGACGATACCCACAGGATGGACACAGATTATTAGCACGTCGGGTGCAGGGACATCAATTGCCAATGATGCAACCATTGCCCATGGTGGCACACGCAGCCTACGTTCCACCGACAATTCCAACACTGAGTCAAGTTCACAGCAGGCAGGGATCGAGTATGACTTGCCCAACAATCGCTTCGAGTGGCAAGTTGAGAGTTGGATTCGTCCAAGTACGCTTGAGCTTTCTGACGACAGCAACCAAGTCTACCTGCTAGACTTCCTCACTGAACAAGGTATAAACCCAAGCGTTGCTGCTCGTATTCGATACTATGCGCCAAAGTCGCTTTTTGCTGAGATCGTAGCCAGAAGACCAGACAACATCCCTGGTAAGGAAAACCTTGCGATTAACAGTAGCAAAGAGGCTATTATCACCGGCACTTGGCGCAATTGGAGACTTCGCCTCTCGCGCATCGGCACACGGGAGACAAAGGCGGTGCTGTATTTGGATAACGAGAAAAAGGCCGAGCTGTTTTGGGATTCAACCGCCTACGAACCAAGTAAAGTGCAGGTGGGAATTGGTCGCAGCTTCTCAAAAGCGAAAGCAACCGTAAACACAGATGACGTGCTGTTGACTGAGAAGACGCTGTAGGGAAGCATGGGAGCAGGGGAGATGAGGGGGATAGGGGGCAGGGAGGATAAGGGGGATGAGGGAGAATAATCAATGCCCTGTGCCCCATGCCCCATTCCCAATTCCCCATTCCCAATTCCCAATTCCCAATTCCCAATTCCTATAATTTAGATTTGGCTTCTAAGTTTTCTAAGCGGCTGATCAATTCTTGGTTTTGTTGTTTGAGTTGGTCGAGTTCTTCACGCAAGGTACGCAGGGCAGTTTCTGTACCAACATTCTTTTGGACATTGGCAAGGGCTTCCTCAGCATTGCGACGCACACGTCCATCTGGTGTTTGGTCAACTAGCGATCGCAAAATGCCGATGGCTTTGGGAGTTTCCATTTTTCCCAATGCTGCAACTACTGCTACTTGGGTTAAAAAGAAGGTTTCTTTGGCTAATTCTGCTAGCCTTTCTAAAATCCGTTCCAAATTAGCCGGACTCTGACCTACAGAAATTTTCCCTAAAGCACGAATTGCCGATAAACGCAACCGCTGTGTTACACCAAGTTTAGTATATTCCAGTACCAAATTTAAAGCCGCTTCGGAAGTTTTGAGTTCAGCTAAACCTGCGATCGCACCACTTCGTACTATTTCATTCCAACCCGCTTTTTCTTCTAAAACGGATTTTAAAAGCTTGATGACCTTTTCTTCCTTGGGCTTTTCTTCTAAGTTAGCAGCTGCGATCGCTCCAATGGCGGTAGCTGCTTCCGCTTCTACGTAGTAGCTTGGATCACCATCTTGCACCAGTTTTTTCACAGCTTTGTAGCTTTCATAGGTTTTGATGTTACCAAGTGCTTCTACCACAGCCCGCCGCACGCGAGGATTTTTATCTTCCAACCCAGGAACTAAAGCATCGAAGGCTTGATCCAATTTAATTTCTGCCAATTTTTGAGCTACTTCGACTCGCACACCCCAAAATAACTCATTTTGCAGTGCTGCGGATAATGCTTTGATGGCTTCTAATCCACCTTTTGCTGCTAAAGCTGAGGCTGCATAGATACGAGAAATGGGGTCGGGGTCAAATTCTAACTGTGCTTTTAACTCCGGTACTGGGTAATCCAAAGACACAGTTTTCAGGAAATTATTCCCCACATCAAAGCTGATAAATTGGGGTTTTTCTGCAAGTGGAAAATAAAAGCTTTGTTCGCGTTCATTCACCCGCACGGTAAAAGTTTTGAGTGCTGAATGCTGGGTGCTGAGTTTGACATCACTGCTAACTTCTTTAGAATTGGTGTAGCCAAAACCGATGGGGATTCTCAAGTCAAATAAATCTTTATTGCCATTAATGTTTACTTGGGTTTGAGTCACTGTAACTTTTGCTAAATTAGCATCCTCATCCCAAGAGTAAGCCACTTTAAAATCTGGATGACCGCCACGATAAACATACTGGTCGAATAAAAACGCGAGATTGCGTCCAGTTGCTTTTTCAATCGCCCTTAGCAAGTCTATTGTTTCCACAGTTTTGTGGGCATTATCCTGGACAAATGTTTGAATTGCCGACCAAAACAATTCTTCTCCCAGTTCTGCCCGAATCATGTGATAAACACAAGACCCTTTTTCGTAGATGTGGCAGTCATAAAGTTCGATCGCTTCCCGGTAAACATGCGTTACTATTGGCCGACGGTAGCGGTTGCTATCTTCGGTTAAGTAACTGCGAGCTTCCAATAACCGATAGTATGCTGCTTCTATTGACCCATACTCATGTTCTGTCCACATTACTTCAGAATAGGTAGCCATGCCTTCTTTCACCCAAGCATGAGACCAATGTTTAATTACAACTAAATCGCCAAACCACTGGTGTGCTAGTTCGTGGACTACTAAACTTTCTGTGCCACGATTATCTAAAGCGGCGCGTTCATCGAGTAAACAGCGGTCTGTTAACAAAGTTGTGGAAGTATTTTCCATCCCGCCAAAGATGAAGTCGTCAACGCAAACTTGAGCATATTTGGGGAAAGGATAGGGATAACCATACTTTTCGCTCAAAAATTCGATCATCCTGGGAGTTTTGCCCATGCTGAGTTTGGCATCTTTCTCCCGTCCCTTTTCTACGTAGTATGTAACAGGTTTACCCTGCCACTGGTCGCGAATTTCTGCAAAGTCGCCTACTGCTAAAGTCATCAAGTAGGTAGGATGAACTTGTTGCTGTGACCAATGGTAGATTTTGTGGTCACCATCTTTTTGGGTGTCAATTAGTTCGCCGTTGGAAATGGCAATTAAATTTTTGGGAACACGAACGCGAATTTCGGAAGTAGACAATTGTCCTGGGTAGTCAAAGCAGGGAAACCAAAAACGAGAGTCTTCATCTTCTCCCTGAGTCCAGACTTGGGTGGGCTTGTTGGGGTAGTGTTTATCTGGTTGAATGAAGTAAATACCGCGTTGGGGTTTTTCCACCGAGTAGGCGATCGCAATCAACAGTCTTTTACCAACCTGGGTAGGCTGCGAAAGTTTGATCAAAAGCTGTTCGCCATCGTAGTCAAAATTTTCTGATACCTCATCCACCAGTACAGACTCGATATGCAAATTCACTGCATCCAAACTCAAACGCTCAATACCGCTGCGAATTGGCAATAAGCGAATGTTGCAAATGCCGTGGTAACTTTGGTTGGGAATATCCAAGCCCAGATCTAGAAAAATATGCTCTACCTGTCCTGGGCGATCAGGATTGTAGTGTGGTTTTGCTCCTGGTAATTCAAAAGATTTGTGTCCGTTATTTTCTGTATCAAAATAAAATTGCGACATAGATGTTTTCTGGCCTTTTAATCCTGAAAATTCTAGCTTGATATTTTGAAAAAAAATAACGCTATCTGCAATTATTCCCCAATTGATCAAAACTAGGGTGTAGGGTGCGACGATTGGTCATCTATAGTGTCAAAGCAAATGAATCACTTGCTGCTGTTGTTCCTACTCCTGGAGTCGTATGGTCTTCAGGAGTTGTTTGCTTTCAAACAAACCCGCTCTTATGTACGTTGCTTGCTCGTTGGGACATTGGCTACAAAGACCCGTGGTTAATTTTAACTGACCTTGAACCACATCAGGTTAGAGAACTCTATTAACTATTTTAAGGTAGGTGTAGGGACGTTGACAGTTTGGTAAGCATTTTTGATACCAACCCACTTACTCGCAATTGGCATTCGCCAACCAGTACCAAAAGCGCGATCAGTAATTTTTAAACCAGGGGGTGCTTGTCGCCGCTTAAATTCAGCACGGGCTACCATTTGGATAACTCGGTTAACAATTGCTGCGTCGTGACCTGCATCGACTATCTGTGCAGCTGATTGATGGTCGTGAATCAGGCGTTGCAAGATGTCGTCTAAAACTTCGTAGGGTGGTAGAGAATCTTGGTCAACTTGACCTGGTTTGAGTTCAGCGCTGGGTGCTTTGGTGAGGATATTTTGCGGGATGATTTCACCATTACGATTTAACCAATGGCAAAGTGCATAAACGCAGGTTTTGGGAACATCGGCAATTACTGCTAAACCCCCATTCATATCACCATAGAGGGTACAGTAACCCACTGCCATTTCTGACTTGTTGCCAGTAGATAACAAAAGATAGCCGAATTTGTTAGCGATCGCCATTAATAGGTTACCGCGAATTCGCGACTGAATATTCTCTTCTGCGATGCCAAACTCAGTTCCTGCAAACAATTGTGCAAGGGAATGATCAAAGCCTTGCATTAATTCCTCTATGGGTAAAATATGAGTTTGGATACTCAAATTTTTGCCTAATGCTAAAGCATCGCTAACAGAATGTTCTGAACTGTAAGGGGAAGGCATGAGGACACCGAGGACATTTTCTTTACCGAGTGCCGCAGTTGCGATCGCAGCTACCAGTGCAGAATCAATTCCTCCACTCAAACCTAGCACTACTTTCTCAAAGCGGCACTTGCGGGCATAATCTTTGACTCCCAAAACCAAAGCCTGGCAAATTTCTTCTTCTTCTGATTCATACTCCGGCGCTATGGAATTTAATTGCAAATCCCGCTGTACTTCGTCAAATTCAACTAATACCAAATCGCTTTCAAAACCAAGGGCACGACAGATGATTTCACCTTGACGATTGAAGGCAAAACTACGCCCATCAAAAATTAAGTCATCATTTCCCCCTACTTGATTCGCGTAAATCACAGGTTTTTGAAAACGCACAGCACTGTGCTTGAGCATTGCTTCTCTAAAGCGCTGCTTGCCTACGCTATAAGGTGAAGCAGATAAATTCACAATTAAATCTACACCCAAAATTGCCAAGTCAGCAATAGGATTTACTGCATAACTACGTTTGCCCCAAAACTCCTCATCGTTCCATAAATCTTCGCAAATAGTTACGCCTATATCGATATTGTCTAAAGTGAAATAATTAGCTTGTAAACCTGGTTCAAAATAGCGGTGTTCGTCAAAGACATCATAAGTAGGCAAAAGACGCTTATGAAAAACTTGCTGAATTTTGCCTGATTCTAATAAAGCTATACTGTTAAATAAAGTTTTACCACCAGTAATATGTGCTTTGGTATTTTCTTCAACCATTCCCACTAATACAGCTAATGTTGGTGGTAAATCTCTTGCCAATTCTTGTAAAGTGGCACCCATTGCTTCCACAAAAGTGGGATTTAATAACAAATCCCTTGGTGGATAGCCACATAAAGAAAGTTCTGGCGTTAACAATAAACGCGCACCTGCGGCTGCTGCTTGATGTGCTATTTCCAAAATTTTTTGGGCGTTTCCTGGCAAGTCTCCAATTGTCGGATTAAGTTGAGCGATCGCGATTTTCATTGTTTTTAGTCAATAGTCAATGGTCAATGGTCAATGGTCAATAGTCAATGGTCAATGGTTAATAGCTAAAAACTTACTTCTAGAATTTTGACTCTTGACTCTTGACTTGTAACTTAAATAAATACTAAAGGTTTATCCTTGAGGGGGGCGAAAGCTTCAGCGTCAAACTTATATAAACTAGCCGGACGACCAGCACCGCGTGATACCTTGATTCCGGTATCGCATAAAAAACCTAATTTGAGTAGACGCGCTCGAAAATTAGAATAATCGGCAAAATTTTCCCCTAAAACTGTAGTGTATAACTGATATAAATCATTCAATGTAAATGTTTCTGGCAAGACTTCAAAAGCCACGGGGCTATATTCCAATTTATTTCGCAAACGCCTGTGTCCATAGGCCAAAATTTCATTATGGTCAAAAGCTAATTGTGGTACTTGCTTGACTGGATACCAAGCGATACCAGTGACACCATCAGCAATCAATTCTGCTTCCTCAAACCTGACTAAGGCAAAGTAACTAACTGATAGATAACGCACAGCATAACTATCACTTGCTTCCCGTGGATCACGATTAGGGCCACCGAATGTATATAACTGTTCTAAATAGAGATTTTTAACCCTAATTTTTTCTGCCATAATCCGATAGGCAGCATCTTCTAAAGACTCTCCTTCACGTACCAAAGTACCGGGAAGACTCCAAGAATTTAAAAATGGTTCTTGCTGCCGCATTACTAACAGAACTAGCAGCCGATTCTGTATGGTATCTACAGAAAAAATTACATTATCAACACCAACTTTGAAATCAGCCAAAGGTTGTTGATTTAAAGGAGTTGAAATCTTTTTGTGATTGCGTCCTGGCATTTGTACAAATGCTCTCGATGAATATAAGCAACAATAGGAGGTGTAAGGGCTTCGGTATCTCCGTGGTCACGATACGCTGTTGAGGAAACATCTAAACCAGTCAGACTGGCGATCGCAATTTCTCCTCCCAGTTTTTGCACAGCCTCCAAGCTAGGCTGATCTATGGCATATCCCGGACGCGGTACAATCAACAGTTGCACTTGCTGTAACAAATCTTCGACTCGATACCAACGAGCTAGCTGAGTGAGTAAATCTGAACCAATTACCAACGTATACTCAGTATCTTCTCCCCACTGCGCTTTCGCTTTTTCCACCGTTTCCAGTGTTTTCCAGCTACTTAATTGCTGTTCCACTGCAATGTTGTGCAATGGTGTATCCATATTTGCAATTAACAGTCGCAACATTGCCGCCCGATGTTCTAAAGGTGTTTGATGGGACTTAAAAGGGTTATCTGCTGCCCAAACCGCCACCCAATCATAACGCTCAGATAACCACTTTAAAATCTCTTGATGGCCGGTAGTTGGCGGATCGGCACTAGTACCAAATAAAGCAATTCTCATAGTAATTCGTAATTTGTAATTCGTAATTCGTAATTCGTAATTCGTAATTCGTAATTAAGACAGATATCAAAAGTTTGGATAGAGGTATTTTTCCTTTGTGTACTTTGTGTTCTTTGTGGTTCGTTTCTTTGTCTCCTCAGTCAACTCTTGCAACGCTGCTGAAATCTCCACTTGCATAGAAACAGGATGATCTAAACGTCGTGTCTGGTCTGGCAAACTTGCAACCGAGGCAGCAGTACGTTGGCGAATTGTTGCTAAACTTTCTGGTGGTTGCACTCGTTTACCCTGTTTCATCACCACTTGTAACAAAGCTTCTTCACCCACAGGGCTTTCTGTGACTAACCCCAACCTGTCGGCTTTCACCTGACCTGCTGCAAACGACCGAAAAATCTGCTTGCGCCCTGGATAAGTCAACTTGCCACTCGACTGTTTCATGACTGGGATACCATCGATTTCTACAAGTTTGTAGACTCCATTTACAGGTGAACCTGTAACTAATCGCGTTCCCAACCCATAACCATCAATTTCTGCACCAGCTGCTTTGAGTCTGGCAATTTCCCATTCATCCAAGTCGCCGCTGGCAAAAATTGACACACCAGGAAGTAGCGATCGCACCTCTTGGGACAAAGTAACCAAATCCCCAGAATCTAACCGCACTCCACTTAATTTCATTTCCCCTGAATTAACTTTCTTTGCCAAGCGCCCAGCTGCGGCAATAGTATCGTAAGTATCAATCAGCAAGGGCGCACCTGGAAAGTAACGGTGAAATGCGCTAAAAGCTTGGTCTTCACTTCCTTCCATTGCTGACAGTGCCATCACCAAAGCGTGAGCCATGGTACCACTTGGCTGTTGTCCAAGTTGTAGCGCCGCTAACACATTGGAAGTCGCGTTCAGCCCACCTGCCAATGCTGCCCTCGCTGCCCACAAAGAGGCTTGGGGACTAAATGCCCTTCTTGTACCAAATTCTAAAAGCGTTGCTTGTTCTCCCGCTACATCGCGTAGCCGTGCTGCCTTTGTAGCTATCAAAGTTTGATAATTGAGGGTATTTAACAAATAAGTTTCTACTAGCTGTGCTTGCCAGAGTGGTGCTTCTACACGCAACAATGGCTCATTGGCAAACACGGCTGTTCCTTCCGGTACTGCCCAAACATCCCCAGTAAACTTGCCCTCAGCTAAAAGTGACCAAAAGCGATCGCTTGCCCCAGCAAAAATTCCTGTCGCCTGTAAAGCTGCTATTTGAGAGGCACTAAAGCGAAATTTTTCTAAATATTCCAACGCCTGCAAAAGCCCCATAGCGATCAAATAGCCAAAACCCTCTGGCGATCGCCTGACAAATAACTCAAAGCTTGCCTGTCGTTGTTCTAGTCCTTCACCTGTGTAACAAGCTGCCATTGTCAGCTGGTAAAGGTCGGTAAGCAGGCTGTAATCAGCCGCACAGAGATTCAGTTCTTGGTTTTGGTGGCTGTCCAAGTCAGAGGAAGTTGTCATGGAAGAGCGCCCTTTGAAGAATGCTTCTCTTATTATGGTAAATTTTACTATAAATAATGTCAACTCAGAGGGAATTTAGTTGATAAATAGCGGATAAACACTATATTTAGAGTAATATAACAGTGAATCGTGTAATTATTTAATTATTTTTAATAGTTATTTTTATTAATTTTGCCAGATAGAAAAACACCAGCCTGTTCAAGTGCAAAGTTAAGAGTGAGGAGTTAGTTATTTCTCCCCATCTCCCCATCTCCCCATCTCCCCATCTCCCCATCCCCCTCATCCCCCATCTCCCCCGCTCACCATGCCTTCTTGCAATAGCTCAGTTATAATTAGAATCAAAGAGAAAAGTTTGCTTGCCAGATAAGCTAAAGTATTGCAAACATATCTGAAGAATCATTGCATAAATTCTCAATATATTGAGAATCAAAGCTAGGCAAGAAGATTAGAACTAAAGTAGAGACATCACAGTTAGTAGCGACTCGAAAAAAGGAGTCTGATATGATGTTTATTACCAAAATGATTGCTAACATAACACAGTATATTTCTGAAGCTGCAATGCGGATTTTTGGCCCTAATGATGATGCTTATCCTAATATTGGTGTACAACCTTTTACGGGCGAACCTTATGAAAAAGGTACAGCCGATAGCTGGTAGATAATGAAAGATTAATCAATGAGATATCAAGATATGCCTAATAAAAAGGCGTGAGTACGAAACTCACGTCTTTTTGTTTAGTTATTGTGTAACACACCACATAAGGGACATCCTCTCAATCTTACCCCTCTATTAAGCAACACCTCCTGCAATTACTACTTCCTCATAGCTACCTGACTTGATGACGTGACCTCCTTTTAACAGATAGATGCAATCGCAATGTTCAATAGTCGAAAGTCTATGAGCAATAATAATTATTGTTTTTGTACCAGACAGCGATCGTATTGCTTGCGTAACCATACTTTCTGTCTCATTATCTAATGCAGAAGTAGCCTCATCTAGTACTAAAATTTCCCTTTCATGGTAAAGCGCTCGAGCTATCCCTATCCGCTGACGCTGTCCACCAGATAACCTAACACCGCGCTCACCAACAGTAGTTTTAACTCCATCGGGTAGTTGTAAAACCAGTTCTTCAAGCTGAGCAGCTTGAATTGCCTTTTGCAATCTTTGTGAATCAATTAATGCATCTGGGACACCAAAAGCAATGTTCCTCTCAATTGTGTCATCTAGTAGAAAAATAGACTGAGGAATATATCCAATCATATTCTGCCAATAACGAATATTATTGTATATCGATACATCATCAACTGTGATATCTCCACTATTAATATTTAGAAGACCCAATAATACATCTACTAATGTAGTCTTACCAGCTCCCGATTTCCCTATTAGAGCAATTGATTTGCCTTTTGTAATTGTCAAATTAATATTATTTAATGCTGGTTCTGATGCATTAGGATAATAATAGACAATATCTTTTAATTCAATTTGCTCTGCAAAAGTAATTTTTGTATTTGTGTGAGATTCCAAAGTATTTAATTGCTTTTGCCCGGCAATAGTAGATGGTTGTAGAGATTTAGTTATTTCTTGTTTTTCTATCTCCTTCAAATCTAAGTATATAACATCAACACAATGACGACCGTTTTGTATCTGACCCATCGCTTGTACAGTTTGACTGACTGCTGGAATCAAGCGTATTGAAGCTACTGCAAAGACAGCCATCACCGAAGTTATGTCTTGAACGTTTGTTTGAAACAATAGTTGAGAAATCGAGATAAATAACAAAGTAAATACAACTAAAAGTGTCTCAATTAAGATGCGAGGCACGATATTAAAACTATTAAATTTAGTTGCTGCATTCACATTTATTTGAATCTGTCGGTGTATCTCTTCTTGAAAAAAATCTTCACAGCCAATGACACGAGTTTCTTTTAAGCCACCTAATCCTTGGTTAATAACACGAATTATTTCTTTGTTAGATTCTGATACTTGTTTACCCCATTGTCTCACTTTGTTTTTGAAATAAAAGAAAAACGAAAATGTCGGAAGCAAAACGGCTAGGAGCATAACTAACAGTGTTGGAGATGTGTTAGCCAGTAGTAACAGCAATATGCAAATAACAGTCAGGTTAGCCACAGCTCCCGTAAGTGGAATTAGGGTAGTATTATTAAAAACCATAGTTTCATAAGTAAGGTTTTTAATTATATTTGCAGTATTAGTACGTAAATAGTATGTATATGGAACCATGATATATGCTTCAAATAACCTTGAGATGAGTTTTGCTTTTTGATTAAAACAAAACTTATATATGAAGGTTTGGCTAAGAAAATATAGCAAAGATTTCAGGCAAAATACACAAGCAATTCCTATTCCTAATAAGGCTATAAATTGGGTAGGAGATTGTAAATTTAACTCCGTATAAAACCAATCTAAAATTTTAACTTCACGTATTATTTCTGGCTTAGTTGCTATGTTTAAGAATGGGCCTATAAGCCCAATACCAAAGGCTTCTAAAATAGACGATAGACAGAACATTAACATTAGCACCGGAAGCCTTTTTCTGGAACCCTTGAGGATATACCAAACTTTTGCGAAATATTTGAGCATAATGCTTACTCTTGGTTACCTGTAGTCTGTATAAATTTAACTGTACATTAAAATGGAATTTAAGGCTATTCCTGAGAGACTATGGATTAGGAATCCTAAATGATTTGCAAGAAAATTCACCCCCCAGCTAACGCTGTCCCCCGAAGTTTGGGGACTACTGGAGGGTTAGGACTATCTCAAATTCTCATGATTTAGGACTGTTATATGCCCCAAATCCAAATTAGGTATCTATAAGTAATACAATGTCTAGTTTTAGCTTTCATCTTTGGGTGAAAGCACGAAAATATTATGATTTTGGTAAAAATATCTTAGGTTAAGCCCATCTCAATTAATCTTGACAAAAACCTGAATTAATGTATACAAACAAAAATCATAATTTATCGTTTGGTTTATTTTCTAAGGATTAAAGCAAGGACTAAAATTTTTTTAAGAAGTAAGTGTTAATACGGTTATAATAGCTTTTATTAAAATTGAGACGCGATTATATAAGTTTATAAAAACTTTGATACGCAAAACTTACGCAACTGGTACAGCCCGATCGCTATTGATTAATATTTATTTGATCAATAGCCTCTTATTTGTCTCAGGATTTTCGTGAAATGGTATCACTTTGTATAGAGATGGACTATAAAGATTTTGAGTTTTTAAGCTATGTTTAAAAACTCAAAATATTGAATATGTGATCAAATCAAAGTTTTATTAAGCACCTAAAATGTCCATTTGACATAATTGGAGATTTACGGAGACTGTTCAAAGATAGCTTTTTGTTGTAACCAATCTTTACCTACTTGAATACTGATATCGGAGTCAATATTACCAGTGCTTTCTATCCGCACATCTCCAAATCCCAAAGCATTGCGAATTGATTCGGCGCTTGCACCATCTCCTTTTTGGGCAATAATATTAGTTACATCTAAAGGTTCACTCCAAGGTTTAGATATAAAAATATTGCGATAACCAGCTTTTTCTAAGGCTCTCAGCAAAGGTCGGAGGTTAGAGCGATCGCCACCTGTGCTGTCTTGAATTGCCACTCGCAAAGAACTTGGATCACTCTGTTGCTGTTCAATTGTTGATTCCAAGCCAAAGTGTTGTGCCATCAGCTTGGCGATCGCATTTTTATTAGGTATCCAATAGCTAGCCTCATATTCATTCTTGTCGCTAAAGCGACCTGGCAGCAATAACATCTGCATATTAGAGCGATTAATTCGCACTCCAAAACCCACTAGCGCCACTAACTCCTCAATTGTTAAGTTAGTGTCAATATTTTCTTTAACGACGTTAAGAATTTTGGGTAATTGAGCTACCGTTACAGGGTTAAGGGTCTGATCAATCAAAGCCCGGATCACTATTTGCTGCCGCTGAATTCTACCTATATCTCCTAGTTCATCATGGCGATAGCGCAGTAATTGAAGTGCTTGGTCACCGTTGAGATGCTGCTTACCAGCTTTTAAATTTATGTACAAGTGCTGGGAATGATCGTGATACTTCATATCTTTAGGGACGTAAACTGTCACCCCACCCAAAGCATCAATTAGCTTACCTACACCCAAAACATTAATTCGGATATAGCGGTCAATTCCCACGCCGCCCAAAACATTACTAACAGTTTTGGCAGTCAAAGCTGGGCCGCCTTCAACATTAGCTGCATTAATTTTTCTGATTCCATGCCCCTCAATTTCTGTACGGGTATCTCTGGGAACAGAAAGCATAGTTACTTTTTTGGTCTCCGGGTCAAATTTCATCAAAAGCATGACATCAGCAAGACCATCAAAAGAATTTACCTGCGGCAGGTATCTGAGATTTTGAGTTTCTGTGGGAGGATTTTGCACATCCGGCGGCAGTACACTCATGCCCATAACTAAAATATTGACGGGACGAGTTAATTCTGAAAATCGTAACCCACCGCCAGAGATGCGATCGCCATCAAAGACTGCTTCTTCTTGGGGACTGAGGTCAGCTTGTTGCAACGGTGTACTTGTTAAAGAAACCGCCAACAATGCCCCTGCTGTTGCTGACACCATTGCAATACCACTCATACCTACCCAGAACCATAACCAGCGTCCAGATTTCGAGGTCTTTTCGTTTTTGTCCTTTGGGTTGGGGGCGTTTGCCGATTGGTTTCCTTCCGTCGAAGTTCTTTGACTGGTCACAGACTTCCTCACACTTAACTGATCAAATTGGGTAAATTTGTAGACTAAATTATATACAGACAAATTAAGGTATAGCAGTTAACTCTTAATGAATCATGCTGACTGTTTCAAAAAGAAGCGTTAACCACAACACTTATAGCAGGAATTCTCCTTCTTTGTGGCAAATCCGGAGATGTTGTATTGCAGTATGACAACAATAAACTGGTTTGACCAGAGTTGCTAGTAGTTAATCTGTTATTTATAAACATTTCAGTAATAGTACTAGCTGTGCCATTGCCTACAGAAATTAAGGTAAGTATTTACCCAGCACTCGCTCTGCAAAATTGCTAAACCCTGGTAAACGCTGGAATTTGCCTTGCATTAGGCGAAACATTAGCCACACACTCACCAAAAAGTAACCAGATGTGAAAAAGCTATTAAGGATTAATAAACGTAGTGTAAAAAATCCTGAAGTTTCTGCTCCAGTTGCTAACAACACGTACCCTAATAACCAAGTAAATGCCAGGGTAATAGACAGACGGCAAACACTTAGTTGTTCCCGATTTCCTTGGCGACGATAGAGAGTCCACAGAGATGGGAAAAAGCCAATAACAGGAATTAAATATAACAGTAATTGACTTTTAGATGTTGGGGATTGGGAATTGGGAATTGGGAATGGGGAATTGGAGAGCCATTGCGGTCTTGGGGTCTCCTCAAGTGGAGCAAATGTCGTCATTGGGCATTGGGAGAAAGAATTGCTCCCCACCGCCCCATCTCCCCATTGCCCCCCAACCCCAGAGGGGGCCCCGAAGCCCCCTACCTCCCCATCTCCCCTGCTCCCCTGCTCCCCTGCGGTGGGTAAATGATCAGTTGGTTGAAAATTTTCCATTTGGATGAATTTAATCCTAAGCTAGAGAGATGAAATACGGTGGTGTAGTCAGAGATAATAGGCTCTAAGGAAAGATTTTATGTAGTTCTATCCCGCAATCGGCTAAAAATGCAGACACGCAAGCTAGTCAACTGGTGGCAAACTCTCACACCAATAGCGCGAATCGGGGCGATCGCGTTATTCGCCCCGCTGCTAGTTCTCAATGGTTGGGCTATTTCGGCAATTTTTCATTACTTCCACTCCCTAATAGTTATTTTAGTCGGAGCCTCAGTTCTAGCATTTCTGCTCAACTACCCTGTCAGCTGGATGGAGCGTCAGGGTGCTAAGCGAGAGCAGGTTGCTATTCTCGTTTTTCTATTAGCTTTATCGATTTTGTTGGCGCTGGGTGTGACTTTATTTCCCCTAGCGCTGACTCAAGCTCAACAACTGGTAGCTCGCATCCCGGAGTTAATTGACTCTGGGCGCTCTCAGTTAATGATGTTAAATGAGAAAGCAGAATTAGTCGGCTTACCGATTAATCTTGATGCTCTTGTAGTGCAAATTAATGATCGCGTCAAGGGCCAATTACAAGCGATCGCTGGACAAGTCTTGAATTTGGCTGTGGTAACATTCACTAGCCTGCTGGACTTTCTGTTGACAATGGTTTTGACTTTCTATCTTTTGCAGCATGGCGGTGAACTGTGGCAGAGTTTAGTCGAATGGTTACCACCCAAATTTCGCCTACCTTTCTCTCAAACAGTACGTCTTAGCTTTCAAAATTTCTTCATTACCCAGCTGATTTTATCTACCTGTATGGCCTCAGCCCTGATTCCTGCCTTTCTGTGGCTGAAAGTGCCATTTGGTCTATTATTTGGCTTAACTATCGGCATCATGGCTCTTGTCCCCTTTGGTGGTTCTGTAGGCATCGCCCTCACAACTTCCTTAGTAGCGTTACAAGATTTCTCCATGGGAATCAGGGTATTAATCGCAGCGGTAATTGTACAGCAAATTTTGGAAAATTTAATTGCCCCCCGAATTTTAGGTAATTTTACTGGATTAAACCCAGTTTGGATACTAATTTCAGTTCTTACAGGGGCAAGAATTGGTGGACTTTTGGGTGTGATTGTAGCTGTACCCACTGCTGTGATTATTAAGACTGCTTTAACTGCCTTACGTAATACACCCCTCAGCAGCGAAACAGACGAAACTACTACCAAAGAGATAATTACACCCGCTGCACCAGAGGAATGCCCAAAAGCCGACGCTAAGAATACTCTGAGCGTTTCAGAACCTACTTTACCCTAGTCACAAAAGGCAGAGGGGCGAAGATGAGGGGGATGAGGGGGATGAGGAAGATGAGGAAGATGAGGAGAAATCACAACTGACAACTGACAAATGACAACTAACAACTGACAACTGACTCACGATTCTACTGTGGCTCAACAATTGAACCCATAAACAAAACGCTTCCTGTCTGATTATCTCGAATAGCGCAGAAGAAGGGACGATCTACAATCATTCGGAATGGTTCTGGTTTTTGTCTTAAAGATGTCGGCTGTATGCCTACTGAGGTGGCTGCTGCTGCTTCAGTCCCTTCTTCATTCACCTCAACAAAAGTTTTATGCTTAACTTGGCTAATGGTAAGATTCTTACCGATGCCGGAAAAGTTGGCTTGATTACTAAAAGCTTCTTCCATGCCCAAAGCTTTTAATGCATCGTTAAGTGTAACGTCGTAATCTGTTTTAAAACGAGGCAAGCGAATAAATCCTTCTTGTTCACTAAACTGAGCCATCCATTTTTGCCAGTTTTCAAGAGTTAAGTTTTGATATAAGGCTTTGAGACTTGAGTTCTGTTTGGGTAGGAAGATATAGAAGCTGGTTTTACCATCTGCACCGTAAGGTAAACTGACTGCTTGAAATTGCTCATTTTCATAATATCTATAGTCTCCCTTTTGCGACATCATGGGGTGCTGCTTTTGCCCGCCAGATATGAGGTAAAAAGGATATTGAGCAGTTTGGTTTTTATCAAATTCGTTGCTCCATTTACCTTTAAAATATATGGCGTTAATCAGAAATAACACCTCATCAGGTTTAATCTTTTCAACTATCTTGTTGATTTTGCCGCGTGTATTCTCCTTAATCCAGTTATTGATACTATTAGGAGCCGTGGGGTCATGAAAGTCTAAATTTGTCACCTTGGCTTTGTAGAAGTCCTGGGTTTTGTTGAGAAACTCTGGCTTTAAGCTAACATTTTTATTTGCCCATAGCGAGTTAGCAATAGTTAATTGTACCTGCTCATCAGGTTTTTCTAATAGCCCTTTTAATGCAGCGTAAGAAGAGTTAATTTCTTGTAGATTCATGCTCTTTAACTCTAGTGTTTTAGCCATTGCTTGTTGAGTAGAACCACTAGCACCGTTGTAGGCCATGGCAAGGGCGATCGCTATACTTGAAGGTGAAACAAAAATGTTCTCTGCACTACTATTTTGTTTCAAAATTTCTGAAAATAGTTTGAAGCCAAATTTATTATTAGCATTTACCAGTCTTGTATCAGGTTTGACTGTTTTTTTTGGCAAGGGAGACTCTGACTTTGGTAGATCAGATTGAGCAAGCGCACTTGTATTATTATTGACTTGAGAACAACCTAGTACGCTGAATAAAACGACGCTAGCTGCCGCCAAAACGTAACGTCTTCCCAAACTAACACCGTACCGTCTTTGCAAGAAATTTACTTTCACACCACTCAATTTCTGCCGATTCATGCTACCACCTCGCTTGCCAACTAGTTTTAGTTCTCTATGAACATTGACGCTAATGATGCCTGTTAATTGTTAACTATTGCATCGACAACAAGATAAATATGCGTCGGTTACAGTTTTGGTAACAGAGAGTAAAACAGAGCAATTCAATGGAACTTGTAGATGTTGCTGATTGAGGCGTAATACAGATTATTTGTAAAACTGCTAGATTTGAAGGTTCCCTAATATTTTAAATAAATGTATTTTCGGCTACTTAATTGCTAAGATTATAGCTTTTATTAATTTTGTGGTAATATTCCCAATAAATTGATCCTGCATTGCAATTAATATAAGACTAATATTTGATTTTTGAAAAATACGTAGTAGCGTGTCAAGGCTAAAATGTAGCAATATAATTTTCTTGTGGGGTGGACATCTTGTCCGCCCTGGACGGGCGAGATGCCCATCCCACAAGAGTTTTACTAATGCACTATTTTAGTCTTGTCAATCTACTACAAATACTTAAGTTTTTTCATAAATCAAGTCTGATTTTTATACTCTATACGACTGGTCTAATTATTAGGTAATTAAAATACAGTAATTACGACTGTTATAAGTCATTTATAAAGTAAAAACGAAACCCAACATTACTAAAATTTTGTTGGGTTTCGCTGTTATCACTTCAATTAGCTGGAACACTCCACCAAGCTAAAGCATAAGGTTGAGTTGCTTGGTTTACTTGCTGGCGAAATTGGACGCGAATTTTGTAATTACCAGTAGCCGGAACAGGACAGAAAATATGTTCTACACTATCAACTTGACTGATGGAAGCACAAACAGCACCAACATCTGAATTTTTAGCATCAGCTTTTACCAGGTAGAGGTCGAGGTTATTCAAACCGCGATCGCTAAAATTTTCCCCTGCATCATATAGTTCATTTTTATTACGATCATTTAATTCCACTAATCGATCCCAACTGAGGGTAATAGCTACGAAACTACCTTGTTTTAAACGTTTAGCTAATACATATTCCGTAGAAAAACCAGCATTCACCGTCCTATAATCCCAACCAATGGCAGGCACAGCAACTGAAGGCTGCCATTGACCAAAACTAAACTGTTGATAAGCACGAAATGCATTTAAATGACCCGTTCCCATTTGAGAATCTAAGGGGATTGCTGGGTCTTTGTAAGCGTCAGAAGCTAGCCAATCTTGATTTTGTTTATCAATTAATGTCCGTGTCATTCCCAATCGCAAGCCATCACCGCTGTCTTGGATTTTATCTGCTGAATTCAGCAATACAGCTTTCATGACTTCATGACGCCGCGCATCAATACTCCAATTTGGTTGTTTTTTTTGCGTCTGTCGGTCACTAAATTCCTGTAACAAAGCAACAGTAGCAGTCACGTGAGGCGTTGCAAAACTTGTACCGGTGACTTTGTTCAATTTGCCATCAGGATTAAGCAAAGGAATGTTGCTACCAGGTGCGACTAAACTGATGGAACGACGCACACCAACATTAAACTCCTTTCCAGCTAACCTACTGCTGACTCCTTGATTAGCACCGGCCAGATTAGAAACGTCAACTTTATTAAAAATCCCTCCCCGGCGCGATGAAAAAGCCACGTTGACTCCGTTAAAATTATCTGTAGGAATCGGAATACCACCTTTGCCCTGGTTGCCAGCGATCGCATACAAAACATTATGAACGCGACTAGACCAGTCAATACACATAGTTAGTAAAGCATTACCATCTAAAACAGCGTCAGGACGAGGATCGCGGTTGAGGGGTTCACCAAAACTAAAGTTAATGGCACGCACATCACCACTATTTTGCAATGCTATGTGCTGGGCTGATAAACATTCTTCTGGTTGACCCATGTTCTTGGTAGAACCAACAGCAGATGAATACAGTCTTGCTCCTGGAGCAATTCCTGGTAATGCTTTATCTCTACTGACCATGACACCAGCAACATTGTAAGCATGGGAGTCAACACCACTATTGGACTTAGCAGGCCCATTGCGTAAGAAGACTCCAGCTAAGTATATGGCACGATTTTTAGACACTGCCTTATCCCAGCCGAACATTCCTGGACGCCCAATTTCTACTTGACCAATAGCAATTTTGCGACCGATGAGATTATAAGGAGGCAAATGTAGCTTGAGAGCATCAACTCCGTTAGTTCCTAGGGAAGTTTGTAAACCTAAAGCAAGTACTGGGGTAGTTACACACGAAGCACTCAATCCCCAAATTATCCAGGTTAATTTTTTGGTCATAGTCAGTTGTCAGTTGTCAGTTCTTAGTTGTTAGTTGCCAGTTGTTAAAAGGTTATTAACCGATTTCAGTCATCAGCCATCAATTATCAGTACTTCGGCTTACAAGAGTACAAGTTATCAGTCAACTCAACATATATGCGGAATACCTAAGTTGTTGTTAGTCCAATAAAATTCATCAGAATTTCTCAATATTTTGTTACACTATTTTGTTACAATGCCTACAGACGAGGACGCTAAAAACCCACTAGCCATGACCCATAACCCATCTCAAAAGCCCATTGTGATTGCTCCATCTATCCTATCAGCCGATTTTAGTCGTCTGGGTGACGAAATTCGCGCCGTAGATGCGGCTGGAGCAGATTGGATTCATGTTGATGTAATGGACGGCCGTTTTGTACCTAATATTACGATAGGGCCTCTGGTTGTGGAGGCGATTCGTCCAGTTACAGCAAAGCCATTGGATGTCCACTTGATGATTGTGGAACCAGAAAAGTATGTAGAAGGCTTTGCCAAGGCGGGTGCTGATATTATCTCTGTACATGCTGAGCATAATGCCTCGCCACATTTGCACCGTACCTTGGGTCAAATCAAAGAACTTGGCAAAAAAGCAGGAGTGGTACTCAATCCTTCAACACCTTTAGAATTTATTGAGTATGTGTTGGAGCTTTGTGATTTAATACTCATCATGAGCGTTAACCCTGGCTTTGGTGGTCAAAGTTTTATTCCGGGTGTGGTTCCCAAAATCCGCCAGTTACGTCAAATGTGTGATGAACGCGGTCTTGATCCTTGGATTGAAGTAGATGGCGGACTGAAGGCAAATAATACTTGGCAGGTTTTGGAAGCAGGAGCAAATGCGATCGTTGCTGGTTCAGCGGTATTTAATGCCAAGGACTATGCAGAAGCGATTACAGCCATTCGTAACAGTAAGCGTCCTGCACCAGAATTAGCGAAGGTATAATTAAAACAAAATTCCAATTGAGTTAAATATAAACTCAAAAAAAAGTAGGGTGGACAATATCCACCCTACTTTTTTTAAAACTACGCCTCAGTTATTGAAAGCACACCATTTTTACCACGTAACTTAAGAATATCAGCAAGCACATGACAAAGTTTAGATGTTACTGTGGAACTAACCGAAAAACTAAATATTTTAGCCTTCTGTAAAAACATTTTCGTTCCAGTTTCAGGACGGAACAATGACCCAAGCTGACTTATCTCTAACCCTTGCCGTCAATATCCCAGCTACATTAACACTGATAGTTACCCACGAACAGTTTATTGAATTGGTATTGGCTAATCGAGATTTACAACTAGAACGAACTGCAACAGGAGAGTTGATTGTTATGCCACCGACGGGTAGTGAGACTGGCAAAAGAAACTTTGACATTGCCGGACAACTCTGGTTGTGGAACCGCCAAAATAAATTAGGTGTAGCTTTTGACTCATCTACAGGTTTTTATCTACCTAATGGTAGCGATCGCTCTCCCGATGTAGCATGGATACGGCAAGACAGATGGGATGCCCTCAGTACAGAACAGCAAGAAGCTTTTGCGCCAATTTGTCCTGATTTCGTACTGGAATTACGGTCTAAAAATGACTCCATAGAAAAGTTACGTGCGAAGATGAGAGAATACATCGACAATGGCGCTCGTTTAGGTTGGTTAATTGACCAGAAAAATAAACAAGTAGAAATTTATCGCCCAAATCAAGATGTAGAAGTGTTAAATAATCCTGTTAGCTTGTCAGGCGAAGATGTTCTACCTGGATTTATGTTGGATTTAACCCAAGTGTGGAATTGACCTCCAAAAGTCAGCAGTCAGGAGGAGAAAATGGTTGTTACACTGCAACTGTCCCAAATCGACCTTCTACCAGGACAGTGCTTGACATTACGAGAAATTACTTGGACAGAATTTGAAGCAATTTTAGACGAACTTGGAGAACATCGCGCTGCAAGAGTTGCTTATTATCAAGGGGTGTTAGAGATTCGGATGCCAACATCAGAACATGAGGTTGACAAAGAACTCATTGGTGATATGGTTAAAATTTTACTAGATGAGTTACAACTTGACTGGGAACCTTACGGCTCGACAACATTTAAACGAGCAGAAATGGCAGTAGGTGTAGAACCGGATACTTGTTTTTACGATCCAAAATGCTCGCAAAATGATTGGCAAGCGACGGATAAATTTGTCTGTTGATCCACCACCGGATTTAGCAATTGAAATTGATGTTACATCAAAAACTCAGCTTTTAAGTTATGTGGCTTTGGGTGTACCCGAAGTGTGGTGTTATGGAGATGGCAAGTTGCAAGTATTTGTCTTAAATCAAGGAGAGTACGTTCAGGTTGAAACTAGCCTGATGTTTGAAAACCTGCCTGTAATTGAGGGAATATTACAGTTTTTGCAATTGAGTTTAACAAAAGGATTTAGTATAGCCAGACGAGCATTTAGGCAATGGGTGCGTGAAGCATTAACTCAGTAATATCAACTTATACCATTTTGGATTTTAGATTTTAGATTTTAGATTGTGAATCCCCTTGTGCATCCGGGTTTTATGAATCAATCTGCCGCAATCATTTTTAAAATTGATATTAGTTTCTATTAAAGCGAGTTTATAGAAGTAGGTGACTTAAACAGTCACATTTTATTAAATAAATCTAAATAAATTGATTAATAGATTTATCAGTAACGGCTTTTACGGTATTTATACAAATAAATAACTTATTAGTAGATTAAGTTTGATTTACTAATAAATAGGAGAATAATGTGATTAAAAATTTATTAGCTTTTATAGCTAGTATAATTTTTAGTTTTGGTACAGTAATTTTGATTAAAAGGCTTAATTTACCTCCATTTACTACTTTTAGTGTTGCTATTTGTGCAAGTCATGTGCTGATGATGATTGCTATGATACAGCATTTCATGTCTAGGTTTAATAAAGATAAATAAACTTATAAACCAATACGGTCCAGTTAAGGATAATTGTAGGTTGGGTTGAGGAACGAAACCCAACCTACAAAGTTAAAGGATTTTGGCACTAACTGAACCGTATTGACTTATAAACAAGTTTATTATTTGTGTTTTAGATTCCCAGATTATTCAATAATAAGCCGGAAATCTGAAATCACAAATAATTAATTTTTATCATTTAGTAACTTTTCTGTATTTACACTTACACTCCTTAGCCCCCAAGTAACAATGGAATTGTTACCCTCGTTATGAATCACAACTGAAACAGAATTATTTTCACTTGAAGAAGCTTTTCTTAGAAAAGCTGAATTAATCAGTCCTGTTACATCAGGAATTGATACAAATAATATTAATGCTCTCACTGCATCATCTAGCGGTGGAATGATATCAAATCCACCGACAATCACGAACATGACTAGATATAGTAGTAATTTTCTTACACTTTGTTCGATTTCACTTTTTGGTCTATTATCGCCTATAAGATAATCTACATTGTCAGTCCCCCTAGGCAAGCACTTAATCTCATCCAAAAATTCACAATCCACCAAAAATGAGATGGTTACACTATCACTATTTTCGATTCTAGTAAAAGTGTAATCTTTAGTTATTTTTGCCTCTGTGGAATAGTCTTCTACTTTATATGTAACTGTAGGTACGCTACAAGAGCATACTTCCTCAATCACTGTTGTTTTCTCAGGAAATATAAAAACTACCTTTTGACCCTCTACCGAACCATAACCTATGTTCTCAACTGTGACTGAATACAATGCAAGATGAGAATAACCCTCATTCTTGTATGAGACAGTCAAACTATCAGAGTCTATAAAACCTTGTGAGATATTATCAGGGAGCGAGAACCGTTGTTTACCTATGCTAAACTTAACAATTTTGCGACGACTTCGGTCAGTCCACATTCTTGTAAGTAGCGTAAATATTGCTCCGCCTAAACCTCCAGTAACATATGGAGCAATAGCTTTTAGAAACACTATGATCTGAGGATCTGATACAGTCATCTGATTTTGTAATTCTAACCTGAGTTCGGGATAAGCCCAAACCATGATTCTATCGTTGGCTGAAACTCCTAAAACTTAAGCAAAATATCTCTCAAACTCTCATAACTCTGTGATCTCTGTGCCTCTGTGGTTCGATAAAATCTTCTTAACCCGAACTGAGGTTAATTCTAGAAAAAGACTCATGTTAAGTCTAACGTTCTCAAGACTGACGCACAGATAAAAGCCTGAGTAGTAGCGTGACAAGGCTAAAGTTGTGCAATAAAATTCTTTTTTTACCTCTGTGTCTTTGTGTCTTTGTGGTTAATTAATGCAACATTTTAGCCTTGCCACGCCACTACTGGGTTTTTAAACATCCTGTTAGAAGTAGAAATAAAAGAGAAAACTTTAAAGGCTAAAAGTAAAAAAAATCATTTTTTTAACCTTTATCATTTTGCTTTTAAAAGCGAAGTTTTCCCCCATTTCTCTTAGCTGCTACAGTGTTAAAGATTGAGGATTCGTTTCAATCAACTTAGCTAAATCTTGCAAGAATGCCGCAGCATGAGCGCCGTAAATAATGCGGTGGTCACAAGTAATATTGACCTGCATTTGTTGGCGCACACCAAATAAACCGTCAGATGTTGCTACCACTTGTGGGCGAGATGCACCGATCGCTAAAATTGAACCTTGTCCAGGTGGCAAAATAGCATCAAATTTGTCTACGCCAAACATCCCCAAGTTCGATAGGGTAAAGGTACCGCTGTTATATTCTTGTGGTTGTAGTTGTTTTGTTCTAGCCCGGTCTACTAAAGATTTCCAAGTGCGGGAGAGAGAATAAATATCTACTGCATCTGCATTTTGTAACACTGGTGTAATCAATCCGCCATCATCCATCGCCACGGCTACAGATATATTGATGTCGGAATGATAGACAATTCCTTGGTCTGAATAGCTGGCATTTAATAGTGGGTGTTTCTGCAATGTCACCGCCACGGCTTTTGCCAGTAGCGCTGTCATTGTCACACCTTTGGACTTAATTTGTTTGTAAAGCTTGTCTAGCCCATCAGTGGTAATAGTGTAACCCACACGGAAAACTGGCACAGACAAGCTAGCCACCATATTCCGCACTACAGCATTTTGGAATGTAGTTAAGGGCACTATTTGACCAGGAACGGCACTGGCTGCGGCTGGGATGGGTGCGGGTGCGGGTGCTGTTGGTTGGGGTGTTGGCGGTGCAGCTGGGGTGATGGTTGGTGCTGCTGTTGTAGGGGTAACAGGTGCAGGTGCGGCTTGCTTACCTTTGTTGAGGACGGCTTCCACATCAAGAGCTATGATGCGACCATAAGGGCCACTGCCTTTAAGAGTTGTTAAATCAACTTTGAGTTCTTTCGCCAACTTGCGGGCGCGGGGTGAAGCTACGAGTCGTCCTTCTTTGTGGTTAGACCCATTTTGAGATGCTGAAGCAGGTGCGCTTACTGAGGCTGTAGCTGCAACTGGTGTGGGAAGAGAAGTAGGAGTAGCCGCAGCGCCACCTGAATTACCCAAAGACTTAGCAGTTTCGATTTCAGCTTCTGTTTCTGCGATGTAAGCGATCGCAGCTCCTACACTCGCCGTCTCACCAGCTTGTACTATGATGTGGGCAAGATATCCTTCATAGAAGGTTTCCACATCCATATCTGCCTTATCTGACTCGACAACCACCACGGTTTCGCCTTTTTCCACTTTATCGCCCGGCGATTTTACCCAGGAGACAATTTTACCTTCAGTCATGGTGGAGCTAAGCGCCGGCATAAATACTTCGTGAATGCTCATATGGTGGTTTCAGAATCAATAATTTATGGACTGTAACAGCTTTAGACAGATCGAATTGTATCTCGACAGGAGAATTTTGGGTTGGGGAATTGGGAATTGGGTACTGGGGATTGGGGATTGGGGACTGGGGATTGGGGACTGGGGATTGGGGATTGGGGACTGGGGAT